>CAVXNH010000029.1:0-93511 GCA_963762885.1 uncultured Alphaproteobacteria bacterium | reverse complement strand
CAGCACCGCAAAGCTTTTAACACGGAGGAAGATCGAGAGCCACGGAGAACCACGGAGCCAGTGTGCGTTCCGCGCTGCTGGTGCGAGCATATGGCCTCCGTGGCGCCCCGTGGTTCTCGTTCGCTCCGTGTTGAAAGCTTACTTGCTTGCTTTCGTCAGGCAAATGCCAAATGCGGTTGTCCGGTAGCACGGTCGAAGTGACGCGTTGATCGCCTGCATCCGCCGATGATACGATCGGCCTGAAAGCGAGGGACATGGACCTGATTGTTCGCAACGCCCGTCTGTCGAGTGTCACCGGAAAGTCCCTTGGTCGATATCGGCGTCGAAGGCGGCCGGATTGTCGCAATCGAACCGCGTCTGACCGCGGAGGCGGAATATTCGATGCGGACGGCTGCATCGTCTGTCCTGGCTTGGTCGAAACCCATATCCATCTCGACAAATCCTGCATCATCGATCGGTGCGCACCGGTGGACGGCCGCCAGGCCAATGCGGTGCCGCGTGTTGCCGCGGTAAAATCCAGCTTTACCGTCGAGGACGTTTACGCCCGGGCCGCGCGCACGCTGGAGAAATGCATCAAGCACGGCACGACACGGATGCGCACCCATCTCGAGTTGGATGCCGGCGTGGAACTGCGCAGCTTCGAAGCGATCGAGGCGCTGCGGCGCGATTATGCCTGGGCGATCGACATCGAGATATGCGCTTTCCCGCAGGAAGGGCTGACCAATAACCCGCGCTCGGAGCAATTGGTGACCGAGGCGCTGCGTCGCGGCGCCCGCGCCGTGGGGGCGGCGCCGAATTACGATCCCGATCCCGCCGGCCAGATCAATCGCATCTTCGCTCTGGCGCGCGAGTTCGATGCGGAAATCGATATGCATCTGGATTCCGGCAACTCGCCGGAGCATATGGATATCCATCTCGTCTGCGAGTTGACCGAACGCTACGGGCTTGGCGGCCGTGTGGCGATCGGGCACGGCTGCAAATATGCCTCGCTGCCGCCTGACGATCTTGCCGCACTGGCGAGACGCATTGCGGGTGCGGGTGTCGCGGTGACGGTGCTGCCGGCCACCGACCTCTTCATGATGGGACGCGATCAGACTTATAACATCCGGCGCGGCGTGGCGGACGTGAATGTGCTGGCGGAGCATGGGGTGAATTGCTCCATCTCCAGCAACAATGTGCTCAACCCGTTCACGCCGCTGGGCGATTGCAGCCTGCTGCGCATGGCCAATCTCCAGGCCAATGTGTGCCAGATCGGTGAGGCGGCGCGGCTGCGGGAGTGCTTCTTCATGCTCACCGACCGGTCTGCTCGGTTGATGAACCTGGCGGATTATGGAATTCGCGTGGGCAATCCTGCCGACATCGTGGTGCTGGATGCGACGACGCCGGAGCAAGCGGTGGCGGAGATCTGCCCGCCTCTGGCGGTGTTCAAAGCTGGCCGCCGCACGGTCACGCGGCAACGGACGGAGCTGCATCGGCCGGCCGCCGTGTCATGACCGGCGAAGGCCCATCAACAAGAAAACCTCTCCCGCGGAAGCGGGAGAGGTCGAAGGCGCGCAAGCGCCGAGGGTGAGGGTGATCGGGTCGGCACATTTTTTCTTCGTTCCGGTGTCGAAGTGGGCTGCGGGGCGACCCGATCGCCTCACCCTCGCCGCTTCGCGTCTCGACCTCTCCCGCTCCTGCGGGAGAGGTTTTGAGTCATGGGTGACCGGCCTTCGCCGGTCATGACCCGGGGTCACTCCGCTGCCTGTTGTTCCGGAATCCAGCTTTTCTTCTCGCCACGGTAGAGCGCGCCGGGATTGCCGCTGACCGTCGTGCGCCACATCAGCCGCTTGATGTTGTCGGCGTCGAACCACGTCGCCGCGTGGATCAGGCAGCGATTATCCCATACGATCAGGTCGCCCTCCGTCCATTCATGCACGTAGACGAACCGAGGTTGCGTGGCATGCGTCACCAGCGTTCAACAAGCGACCCCCTTCTCCATGCGGTCCCGGTTCCATGCCGGCGATCGGGCCGTCCACCCAATCCATCTGCCCGTATTCGCACATGTAAAGCGCGCGCTTGCCGGTCACGGGGTGCTCGCGCACCAGCGGCTGACGTTGCGGCCGTTCGTGCGGCGCCAGAGGGCGCGGCGTCCTGCCGTCCAGCACATCGTTACGCCCGCGTCCGGCGCTCAGGCTGACGTGGATGCCTTCAAGGCGATCGACGTGGGCTTTCAGGTCCGGGGGCAGCGCTTCATAGGCCGCGGTGGTGTCGGCAAACAGCGTCTGTGCCTGGCCTTGCGGCGCCGGAATCACTGCGAGGAACAGCGAAATGTCGGGCGGCGGGCGGCGGTAGCTCTGATCGGTGTGCCAGCCGCGGCGATGGGGAAACTGCACCGGCAGTTTTCCCCCCGCTGTCAGCGGCGGATCCGGACGGCGCGGCGGTGCCCGGTTCACCGGCGGAAATGTTCGAAACCACGAAGATCTCCGGCACGCTTTCGTGCACCATGTTCCGCGCGGTGAGCGTCTGGCGATAGTCCTCGACCTCGGAACCGAAAAGTCGGCTCAGCCGCACCAGCAGTTCGGGCTCGTCGGCTATGGCCTGCATGCCCGGTAGCAGCAAGAGACCGCTGCTTTCGGCCAGTGCCCGAGGCAACGCATCGCGGTCAGCCTCCGCCGCGGCGATCAGTCCGCGCGCACCACCTTCCGCAGTGAATCCGATACGGCCCCCAAACGACGCGGCCGGCAATGGTCTGACGAGTTCGAAGCTGCTGTCCATCACGTGCACCTGTCCCGCCGGAACTCCGATCGCGGGCAGTGTATCGAAGCGATCAGGACTTGACCAACTCGACCCGCCGATTTTTTGCCCGGCCGTCGTCCGTGTCGTTCGAGGCAATCGGCTTGTCCCGACCATAGCCTGCCGAACTCAGCCGCGATCCATCGATGCCGGCCGCCGTGATCGCGGCAACCACTGACGCCGCGCGCGCCTGCGACAGCTTCACGTTGTAGTCGTGGCCACCAATGCTGTCGGTGTTGCCGTCGATCGACACCTTCAAATCCAGATCGTTCTTCGGCAGCGTGACGATCGGCTGCGCATCGGGCTTCAGCGTCGCCTTGTCGAAGTCGAAATTGATGTAGAGGGCGATGTGCCCGTCTATGTCCAGCTTGTCCTTCATGGCGTCCGCGGTGGGCGGCTGGACGGTCATGGCGAAGGGTTTCTCCTCGACCGCGATGACCTGGTTCGAGTTGACAAAGAGCCAATCGGACTTGCCGTTGTCGTCGAGGCGGGCGATGATGATGTCCGCATTGTCTACAAGATTGCTCAGGAATTGCGCATGCAGGTCGGTCAGCGCGGCGCGGTAATTCGCCATGATCGCGTGCTGCGTGATCTCGTGTTCCGGCGCCTTGGCCGGCGGCTGATAGTTGACGCTATAGAGTGCGCCGCGAACCGAAACCGGCCCGTCCGCGGTGGGAAAACTATGCTCGTCGAATTTCTTTTTGGTGGGTGGCTGGGCGACGAAGCCAGGCATGGGGCCGAGCAATCGGTAGTCGCTGCCGCTGGGGGAGAGCAAGGTGCGCCCGAAGGGGTCCACCGCGACCGCGCGGATGGTGTAGCCGTCGTCACGGGTGGCGCTCGCATTCAGCCAATATACCTTGCCGTCCTTGGTCAGATGGGCAGCGACATAGTCCCTCTGGTCGCGCGCGATATCGGCGCCTTGTTGCGCCCACGACTCCTTGTAGTTCTCCATGATCTCGAGTGCGCTGCCGTCGGATTTCCCCTTGTTCTCATTGTAGCTTCGGGTGCAGGCGACGCCCTCGGGCGCGATGTTCTTGGTGCTAACGCCGTCCGTGACGTGAACTGCCGAATGCCCCAGTTTTCCCATTGGGGTTTGCCTTTGGCGGTGTAACCGGGCATCGCGCCGCTGAGCGGGCAATCTGCGAATGTCGCGGCGCGCACCGCACCGGCCGCCAGCATTGCGATGCCGCCAAGCACCAGGACCTGACCGAGTTCGATCGACGCCTCCGGAATTATGCCAATCATTCGTAGCCGGGTGTCGCCGACGGTTTGGTGTTGTTTAACGCTCACCATGGGCGCTGCGTCCGAGTCCCGAGGTTAGCGTAGGGCAACGGCTGCACCCGGAAAAGGATAAGCATTCGAACGGCGTAGACAGGTGCTATGGGCAGGGAACCGGGATCGTTGCAGGACAGGCCGCGCAACGGCATACTCGGATCAACCACCTCACTCGATGCAAGAGGCAGCGATCATGTTCGACCTGGGCCAGTTCATCGCCGATCTGCGTGCTTCGTTGGCCGAGCGGTCCCGTCAGGCGATGAAGGAGGTCGTCGCTCGCGCGGTGTCCGACCCGGCGGCGCTGATCAGCGAGATCGGCGAGCCGACCAAGGGCGGGCTTGGGGTGCTGCATCATGGGCCCGACCTGACGGTGCTCAACGTCGTCTGGTCGCCGCACTATGTGACGCTGCCGCATAATCACTTGCTGGCCGCGGTCATCGGCATGTACGGCGGCCGCGAGGACAACATGTTCTGGCGGCGGATTCCGAACCCGGCACGCTTCCAGATCGAAGCTGCGGGTGGGGCCGCGCTGGGCAGCGGCGATGTCACGGTGTTGGGGCGCGACATCATCCACTCGGTGGTCAATCCGCTGGCGAAGATCAGCGGCGCCATTCATGTCTATGACGGTGATTTCTTTGCCGTCCATCGTAGCATGTGGGACGCCGAGACGCTGGAAGAGCAGCCTTACGATATGACGAAGGTGGCGAAGGGGATGCCGTTGCAGACGGCGCAGTAGGGCTCAGCGCCGCGCCGGCGGCCGGTAGTTGCGCCTCCAGTCGTTGAGGCTGGCGGGAAAGCCGAGCGTCAGGGCGTCCTGCGAGGCGGTGTGGATGCGGCCCCACGGGCGTATCATGAACCCGGCGTAGAGGACGATGAAGCCGATCAACATGGTGAATTGGATCGGTTGCGGCTCGCCGCGTTGTTCGACGCCGGCGGCGATCCATTCTTCACGCGTGGGCTCGGTGTTGCCGAGGATCAGCATCTGGTTGCGCGGCTGTGGTCCCGCTTCCATCTGGCGCCAGACCATGGCGTTGGGACTGCCTCGCAGGTAACCGACGATGTCGGCCGGGCGGTCGGCAGGATAGTAGCCCGGCAGCACCTGCTTGACCTGATCGAACCAACTCACTGGCGTTTCTCCCGTGTGGTGTGCTGCGATTTTAGCAGTTCTCGCGGGAACGGGGCGTGATGCAGCTCACAGGCATCGTTGGGTGGTATTATAATCCCGCGAGGTTCCTTGCCACCGCGCGCGTCGTCGAATGGTCCGGTCCCAGCGTGCGGGTGTAGATGTCGAGCGCGTATTGCAGCGCCACCTGCGCGCCGTACAGGTCGCCGAGATCGCGCAACACGCCGGCCAGGTTGTTCGCATCGCGGCCGATATTCGGATGGTCCGGCCCCAGGGCTTGCTCGTCCAATGCCAGCGCGCGTTCCAACACGGCGTGTGCGACCTCCACGTCGCCGGCGTCATGCAACACCAGGCCGAGGTGGTTGAGGTCGGTCGCGACTTCCGGGTGGTTCTCGCCGAACGCCGCGCTGTGCAGCAGGCGCGCCCGTTCCAGCAGCGCGGCGGCATCGTTCAGGTCGCGCAGTTCGTGCGCCAGGCGCCCGAGGTCGCGCAGGTCGTCGGCCAGCGCCGGATCGTCGGGTCCGAGTGCGCGCTGGCGTTCCTCCACGCGGCGTTCGAGGTCGGCGCGCGCGGCGCGCAGGTCGGCGAGCGAGGTGATCGGCGGTTGCAGCATGCGCGTGTCTCGATCTGTGAAGTTGCGCAGGATATGGCGAGAGGCGGCCGCGGCGAAAGGGCGGTTTTAAACCATTCGCCATTCCATTGCGGGAGCAGCTGGGGGCGTGCACCCCGCTGGCCAGCGGGAAATTGCATCCCTCCGCCCAACCCTCCCCTGCTTGGAGCACCAGCGCTGTCCATCGTCTGTTCTGCGATTGCGGTTCGGCGCCCGGACCGAACTAACCCGGCCCGCAGGGAACATGACAAGGCTGCGAGAGCATCGATTGGGACAACGATTGGCATGCCGGGCGGCATCGCGGAAGCCCGGGGGACAACTTGCCGCAGGTTCTCGGCTCGTGGACCGGGAGGTGCAAGCTAAGTGCGTGCCGCGCAAGCGTCCTGCGGGCGCCTCGCAATGACAGTGGCAGGCCGCACCCTGCCGCCCTGGACTTGCGCCGTTCGCGCGCCGCTGCCAAACCCCGCGCATGACAGACGAGCAATGGCAGTTCTGGATCGACCGCGGCGGCACGTTCACCGACATCGTCGCGCGCGACCCCGACGGGCATCTGACCACCGACAAGCTGCTGTCGGAAAACCCCGGCCGCTATCGCGATGCGGCGATCGCCGGCATCAAGACGCTGCTCGGGATTCCGCTCGACGCGCCGATCCCGCCCGGCCGCATCGCCGCCGTCAAAATGGGAACCACGGTCGCCACCAACGCCCTGCTCGAGCGCAAGGGCGAGCGCACGCTGCTGGTGGTCAACCGCGGCTTTGCCGACGCGTTGCGGATCGGCAACCAGGCGCGGCCGAGGCTGTTCGACCTGCGCGCATCACGCTGCCCGACGATGCTCTATGAAACCGTGCTGGAGGTCACCGGCCGCGTTGGCGTCGGATGGCGAGGAGATCGAGCGCCTGGATGAAACCGCGGTGCGGCATGAAGCTGGCGGCGGCGCACGCCTCGGGCATCAACGCCTGCGCCATCGTGCTGATGCACGCATGGAAATATCCAGAGCAGGAGCAGCGGCTGGCGGCGATCGCTCGCGAGGTGGGGTTCACCCAGGTGTCGGCCAGCCATGCGGTCAGTCCGCTGCTGCGGTTGGTGCCGCGCGGCGATACGACGGTGGTGGATGCGTATCCGTCGCCGATCCTGCGGCGGATGTCGCCGCAAGTGGAAAGCGAACTGACCGGCGTGCGGCTGTATTTCATGCAGTCGCAATGGTGGTCTGGCGGAGGCGCACGGCTTCCAGGGCAAGGACGCGATCCTGTCGGGGCCGGCGGGCGGCATTGTCGGCGCGGCGCGTACGGCCGCGATGGCGGGGATCGATCGGGTGATTGGCTTCGACATGGGCGGCACGTCCACCGACGTCGCGTTGTACGATGGCGGGTTCGAGCGTGCGTTTGAAACCGCGGTGGCCGGCGTGCGCATCCGGGCGCCGATGATGGCAATCAATACGGTGGCGGCGGGCGGCGGTTCTATTTTGCATTTCGATGGCGCTCGGTTCCGGGTGGGTCCGGACAGCGCGGGCGCCGATCCGGGGCCGGCGTGTTATCGGCGCGGCGGGCCGCTGACGGTGACCGACGCCAATGTGTGCGTGGGCAAGATCCAGCCGGCGCATTTTCCCCCGATCTTCGGGCCGAACGGCGATCAGCCGCTCGATGGCGATGTGGTGCGGGAGAAGTTTGCCGAACTGGCGGAGGAGATAGCGCAGGCGACCGGGCGGCGGCGGACGCCGAAGCAGGTGGCAGAGGGGTTCTGCAGATCGCGGTTGCCAACATGGCGAACGCGATCAAGCAGGTCTCGGTGCAGAAGGGGCACGATGCGGCGCGCTTCGCGTTGCAGTGCTTCGGCGGCGCGGGCGGGCAGCATGCGTGTGCGGTGGCCGACGCTCTGGGGATGGAGACGGTGTTCATCCATCCGTTTGCCGGCGTGTTGTCGGCGTATGGCATGGGGCTCGCGGACCAGACCGTGATGCGCGAGCAAGCGGTGGAGGTGCCGTTAGAGAAGGAGACAATGGGGGAGTTGGAGGAAGTCGCTGATCGGTTGATGCTGGATGCTGAGGTGGCGTTGGCGGGGCAGGGGGCCGACGCGGACCGGATTTCCACGTCCCGGTCGCTGCATTTGCGCTATGCGGGGACAGAGGCGGCGCTGATCGTTGCGTTGCGCGAACATGCACAGATCGTCGAGGACTTTACCGCGGCGCATCGCGCTCGGTTCGGATTTGCCACGCCGGAACGAGAACTGGTGGTGGAGGCGGTCGCGGTGGAGGCGATCGCTCCGGGCGAGGCGGTGACGGAAACGCGGTTGGCGGCGCGGGGCGAGGGCGCGCCGGCGCCGATCGATCGCGTGCGGATGTTCACCGGGGATGCAGAGCATGATGCTCCGGTGTTCGATCGCGGCGAGCTGTTGGCGGGCGATCGGATTTCGGGGCCGGCGTTGGTGCGGGAGGCGAACGCGACGACGGTCGTCGAGCCGGGATGGACGGCGGGATCACGCCGCTGGATCACATGATGCTGCGGCGGACGGAAAAGCTGGCGACGCGCGAGGCGGCGGGGAGCGAGAAGCCGGACCCGGTGCTCTTGGAGCTGTTCAACAACCTGTTCATGAACGTCGCAGAGCAGACGGGGGCGGTGCTGCAAAACACCTCGATGAGCGTGAACATCAAGGAGCGGCTGGACTTTTCCTGCGCCATTTTCGATGCGGCCGGTTACCTGGTGGCGAATGCGCCGCATGTGCCCGTGCATCTGGGGGCGATGGGCGAGAGCGTGCGCACGGTGCTGCGCAATCGTGGCGCGACGTTGAAGACGGGCGACGTGGCGGCGCTGAACAACCCGTTCAACGGCGGCACGCATCTGCCGGATGTGACCGTGATCACACCGGTGTTCGACGAGGCGGGGGCGGAGATTCTGTTCTTCGTTGGCTCGCGCGGGCATCACGCGGATATCGGCGGGACGACGCCGGGTTCGACTCCGCCAGGATCGCGCACGCTGGAGGAGGAAGGCGTCGTCATCGACGATTTCCTGCTGGTGGATGGGGGACATTTTCGCGAGACGGAGTTTCGGGGGCTGCTGCGCGGGGCGAAATATCCGGCGCGCAGTCCGGACGTGAACGTGGCCGACATCAAGGCTCAGGTGGCGGCGAACGAGAAGGGCGTGCAGGAGCTCCGGCGCGTCGTTGCGCGATACGGCTGGGCGACGGTCAGCGCGTATATGCGGCACGTGATGAATAACGCAGAGAGTCGGTACGGCGGGTGATTGAACGGTTGGGCAACGGGCGCTTCATCTACATGATGGATAACGGGTTGCCGCTGTGCGTGTCCGTGCGTGTCGATCGCGAGAGTCGCAGTGCGGTGGTGGATTTTACCGGGACCGGGCGGCAGCACGAGGGGAATTTCAATTCGCCGCCGGCGGTGACTCGGGCGGCGGTGCTGTATGTGTTCCGCTGCCTGGTGGGCGACGACATTCCGCTGAACGACGGGTGCCTGGTGCCTCTGCGGTTGGTGATTCCTGTTGATACGTTCTTGTCGCCTCGGCCGGGGGCGGCGGTGGTGGCGGGGAATACCGAGGTGTCACAGGCCACGTGCAACGCGTTGTTCGGTGCGTTGGGGGCGATCGCGTGTTCGCAGGCGACGATGAACAACTTCATCTTCGGCGATGCGACGCGACAGTATTATGAAACGATCTGCGGCGGGACGGGGGCGGGGCCAGGGTTCGATGGGACCTCGGCGATCCACTCGCATATGACCAATACGCGGATGACCGATCCGGAGGTGCTGGAGCTGCGTTATCCGGTGCGGCTGGAGCGGTTCGAAATCCGGCGTGGGTCGGGGGGCGACGGGAAGTGGCGCGGCGGCGATGGGGCGGTGCGGCGCATCCGGTTCCTGGAGCCGATGACGGCGGTGATTGTAGCGTCGCGGCGCAACGTGGCGCCGTTCGGGCTAGAGGGCGGCGATGACGGCTCGGTGGGGCGGCAGTGGGTGGAACGTGCCAGCGGTGGACACGAGATCCTCACCGGCACAGATAGCGCGGAGCTGGGCGTGGGAGATGTGTTCGTGATCGAGACGCCGGGGGGCGGGGGATACGGCGGGGCGTAGTGTTACCAATGCCGACGAAGGCCGGCATCCACGACTTTCCTTGGTGCGCGCAGCGAAGTCGTGGGTCCCCGCTTTCGCGGGGATGACAACTGGCGTCACCGTTTTCATCCCCGGTGGCCCATCGCCGGCGATGCGGGGCGTCTCTCCGGCTTACGCGGGAGAGGGGAAGGTTACCCAGCCCGCACCAGCCTGTGCTGCTTGCGGCCGGCGGAGAGCTTGATCGCACCCTCTCGCAGGTCCGCCAGCGAGACCACCTGCGCCTCATCCGTCACCGCGGCATCGTTGACCCGGGCGCCGCCGCCGCGCACCAGCCGCCGCGCTTCGCCCCCGCTCTTCGCCAGGCCGGCGCGCTCGAACAGGCGGAAGGCGGGGATGCCGGCTGCCAGTTCCTCCCGGCTCACTTCGATCGACGGCAGCGTAGCCGCCGCCTCTCCCTGTTCGAAGGCGCGGCGGGCGGTTTCCGCCGCAGCTTCCGCCGCTGCCCGGCCGTGGGCCAGGGCGGTGGCCTCGGTCGCCAGTAGCTTCTTCGCTTCGTTGATCTCGGCGCCGCCCAGGGCTTCCAGGCGTGCGATCTCGGGCAGCGGCAGGTCGGTGAACAGGCGCAGGAAGCGGCCGACATCGGCGTCTTCCGTGTTGCGCCAGAACTGCCAGTAGTCGTACGGCGACACTCGATCGTCGGTCAACCACACCGCTCCGGCCGCCGTCTTGCCCATCTTGGCGCCCGACGCCGTGGCGATCAGCGGCGTGGTCAGCCCGAAGACATGCTTACCGTCGCTGCGCCGCGTCAGCTCCATGCCGGAGACGATGTTGCCCCACTGGTCCGAGCCGCCGATCTGCACCAGCACGCCATGCCGCCGGAACAGCTCGCGGAAATCGTAGCTCTGCAAGATCATATAATTGAATTCGAGGAACGTCATCGGTTGCTCGCGATCCAGCCGCAGCCGGACCGAGTCGAACGTCAGCATCCGGTTGATGGTGAAATGCGTGCCCACGTCGCGCAGCAGGCCGATATAGGACAGCTCGTCCAGCCAGTCGGCGTTGTTGACCATGATGGCGTCGGATGGGCCATCGCCGAACCGCAGGAAGGGCTCGAAGCAGCGGCGGATGCCGGCCATGTTCGCGGCGATCTGCGCGTCGTTCAGCAGAGGACGGGACTTGTCGCGGAACGACGGATCGCCGATCCGGGTCGTGCCGCCGCCCATCAGCACCACCGGCTTGTGGCCGTGCTTTTGCAGCAGGCGGAGGATCATGATCTGCACCAGGCTGCCGACATGCAGGCTGTCCGCGGTGCAGTCGAAGCCGATATAGGCCGACACCGCGCCAGCCTTCAGCGCGGCGTCGAGCGCCTCGGTGTCTGTGCATTGGTGGACGAAGCCGCGCGCGGCGGCCTCGGCCAGGAAGTCGCTGGTGGACATGGCAGGCGGACCCGTGTTCGGAAGAGCGGCGCTGCTAGCACAGAGACGGGGCGGGGGAAATGCGGACGATCGGGCTGATGAGCGGGACGTCGCTGGACGGGGTGGATGCGGCGTGGCTCGAGACCGATGGCGTGCGGGTGGCGGCGTTCGGCCCGACGCTGACGTTGCCCTACGACGACCGGCTGCGCGCCGACCTGCGCCGCATCCTGACCCTGGCGCCGACGCTGGACCCGGCGGACCGGCGGCTGAAAACGGTCGAGGCCCGGCTGACGGAGTATCACGTGCGCGCGGTGGCGGCGCTGGGGCGGGAGGCGGACCTGATCGGCTTCCACGGCCAGACCATCCTGCACCAGCCGGACCAGCGGCGGACCTGGCAGATCGGCAATGCGGAGGAACTGGCCTGGCGCACCGGGCTGCGGGTAGCGTGGGATTTTCGGTCCGCCGACGTGGCGGCGGGTGGGCAGGGGGCTCCGCTGGCTCCGGCTTACCACGCGGCGCTGGCTCGGGCGTTGCCGAAGCCGCTGGCGGTGCTGAACCTGGGGGGCGTGGGGAATGTGACCTGGATCGGGCCGGAGGACGACGACGGCGCCGCGCTGGTAGCGTTCGACACCGGGCCGGGGAATGGCCCGCTGGACGACTGGGTGGCGCGCCACACGGGCGCCACGTTCGATCGCGATGGGGCGCTGGCGCGGGCGGGGAGCGTGGACCGGGCGGTGCTGGGGCAGTTGCTCGGCCATCCGTATTTCGCCCGGCCGGCCCCGAAGTCGCTGGACCGGCTGGACTTTGCCGCCTCGTTGGCCGCGAGCAGCCTGGACGCACTGTCCGCCGCTGACGGCGCGGCGACGCTCGTGGCGTTCACCGCCGAGGCGGTGGCGCTGGCCCTGCTCCCTGCCCCGCCCGTGCGTTGGCTGGTCACCGGGGGCGGGCGGCACAATCCGGCGATCATGGCGGCGTTGCGCTCGGCTTTGCGGGTGCCCGTGGAGCCGGTGGAGGCGGTCGGCTGGGACGGCGACGCGTTGGAGGCGCAGTGCTTCGGGTTCCTCGCCGCGCGGGTTGCTGCCGGGCTGCCGATCAGCTTTCCCGGGACGACAGGGGTGCCGCGGGCGATGACGGGCGGCAGGCTGCAAGACCCTTCGTAGACGGGAAGCGGCGGGCGCACTGATGCCCAAGGGTGGAACAAGAGAGGCCGCGGCATTGACCCGGCGCGGGATCACGATGGGACGCAGATGCCGGCATCGGGGTACGGTGCCGGGCGGGGGCCGAGGTTGCCCGCGCAGGGGCGGTCGCCGGTCAGCAGCGCTTCCATGCTTCGGGTTGGGCGGCTGGCTGATAGGCCGGCACGATCACCTTGTGCGCGATCGTCGGGTCGATCAGTGCCAGGCGGCCAACATAACCCTTGGCGTCCGAGGCGGCGTCCTGCAAGCCCCAGTTCACCGGACTGTAGGGCATCGAGTCACAGCCTGGGGCGCCGGTCAGCGCCACGCCCTTCCACTGCCAGTCAACGCGGCCGATATAGTGCTTGTGAGCCGCGTTCGTCGGTGACGGCGGCCGACTGTCGTCGGTCGTCTCCCACACCACGAAGGTGCGGAACAGGTCCACCGGAAGGGCCGTCACCTTCTCGTACGGCGTGGTGGAGTCCTCGGTGAAGACGCCCGGGTCGTCGGCATGGTCGATCGCATTCACGCCGGGGCGACAATGCACCACGCGGTTCTGGTACGGCGCTTGTCCATCCAATTGCCATTGACCCGGCATTCCCGCGCACCACTTGAGGCCGGTCTTGGATGACCACCGCTCGTGGTCGAACATCACGTTCTGCAGCAGCCACAAGCGGCCGAACCAAGTAGGATGCGTGCCGGGCACGGGGCGCATCTCCGCTTCCGCGCGGAACCGAATGCCGCCCGACAGCATTTTGCAGAACTGCTTGTCGTGGGCGAGGTTGGGGGTGCCCATCATGAGCTGGGCGAAGTCGATGCGGGTGATCTCGACCTCACCGACCGTCAGGATGGGTGCGCCCAGAGGCGGCTGACCTACCGCTGCTCGTGGGCGCAGCAGGCAAGCCGCGAGCGCGCTGAAGGTGATGGTGCCGATCGCGTCACGGCGCGACAGCGCTCGGCTGGTCCGCATGGCGTGAGCCTCCCGAAACGTGGCCGGTCATCGGCGTGATTATTAAGCGGACCAAATGGTCTCTATCAATTGTCAAATGTCAAGCAACAAGTCGGCTGCGGGGATCAGGCTCCGGCCCGCCTCGGTGGTGCAGCCCTTCGCAGCCCGGGTGATGACGGAGTGGTTGTCGCTATTCCGCGCAGGCTATGGCTGGGGTGGCCGGCTGCCCGTGCGCGTGCTCACCCGCTCCGAGACGATTCCCCTCGCAAAGCCGCGCCGGCGGCTGCATATCTCCTGACGCAGGAGCCACCGTCATGTCCGTGATTGGCAGTATTCACCTCCCCCTCGAACCGGTCCCTGACCGGCTGCCCGATGCTCTTGCTTACGTCGAGCGGGGCGACGGCCGGGTTGTGCTGACCCGTGACGGAAAGCCGGTTGCGGCTGTCGTGCCGATCGCCGACCTCCGGGTCCTTGAAGAAGACGACGCAGAGGATGAGCACTGGTCTCGCGTCGCCGACGAGGCGGTCGCCCAGTGGGAGGCGCAGGGGCGACCGGCTGGCGTTGCGCATAAAGAACTGCTCGCCCGGTACGGGATCGCGCCGGACACCGAGTGACCTGAGCCATTCGTTACGAACGGGAGGCCGAGCGCGCGATTGACGCGCTCGATCCACCGGTTCGTCGCCGCATCCTGCTGGCCATCGGGAACCTGGCACGCGACCCGCGGACGACGCCGAACGTGAAGACTCTGAAGGGTAACGACAACTATCGCCTGCGCGTTGGCGATTGGCGGGTGATCTATACGCTGCACGACGACGTGGTGACGGTGCTTGTGGTGCGGGTCGCGCACAGGAGGGAAGCCTATCGCTGATCCGCCCAGAGCTCGTCCTATCGACCGCCGTCGAACATGTTTGTTTCGCCTTGTATTATGCCGCAACGTCGGCTGGGAATCTTGTGCAGTTCCTGCGTAATGCGGAAGGTCAGCGACAGACATATGGCAATGATCAAGGTCTCCGCCGCCGAATTTCAACGGAACATAGGCCGATACCAGAACCTCGCCCCCACGCAGCCGGTTGCGGTCACTCACAACGGGCGGGAGCGCATGGTGCTGATCTCCATCGACGAATATCACCGCCTCAAGCGCCGGGACCTCCAGGTGCTCGGTCTGGCTGACTTTACTGACGCGGATATCGGCGCGCTGGGTGAAATCTATGGGGAGCAGATCGATCGCGTGGTACTGTTCGGCTCGCGCGCGCGGCGAAGCCCGCCCCGATTCCGATTACGACATTGCCGTCTTTCTCAAGCAACTTCCCGACGCGTGGAAGGAGCGGTTTCGTCTTGCCGGCCTCCGGGTCGATTTTTTCGATGCGACCGGCGCTTTCATCGATGCAAAACCTTACCCGACAGCTGCCTATCGGGACCGCACGCCGCTTATGCACGAGATCAGACGGGATGGTCTGGACTTGTGAAAGCCGAGTCCGCGGCTTTCCTGGATCAGGCCGGCATTGTGCTTGTCCGCGCCGATCGCATGCTGTCGGTCGGCCTTAACGAAGATACGGCGCGGGCTGCCTGTCTTGCCTGCTTTCACGTGGCGCAGGCTTACAACTTCGAACGTACGGGGAAAACCTCGAAATCGCACAACGGCATGCAGGCTGAATTTTTCCGGCTTTCCAAAGAAGATGCGCGCGTCGAACATGAGTTGCGGCGGTTTCTCTCGCAGTCGTATGAATCCAAATCAGTCGCCGCCTATGGCACCGGCCCGGAGGCGCTGACATCCGCCGCGTAAGCCGCCGATGCTGTTGCAACGGCCAAGCGGTTTGTGAGCCACTTTCGCGAGCTGGTTGATGTCGCTGTGCCCGGCAACGGGCCGACGCATACGGCCTGATTCTCGAAAATCCCGAGCGCGGCGGGACCCCGATCCCGCGGCGCCCAAGGTCCTTGCCTGGGGAGCCGTGAATTTTTAGCGAAGGGGAGGCCCAGGACCGGCTTGCAGCAATTTCAGCTACAGAAATTCCTGCTGCAGACCATTCATGGAATATCCATTAACCGCAGATGGTTATTGCATTTCATTATGATATCGCAACACTATCGTTTATACAGCTTCACCATTTTGAGGCAATTGCAAGGGCTGAGCCATTGCACTAGCTTCGCCTCCAATGCGGGGGCACAAATGGCATCGAGCGAAGTGCGGTCGTTCACTGAACCGGCGGAATATGCGGCAGCAATTCAAGGTGTCGCCGCGGAGCTGAGCCCGTCCGCCCGCGGCCCCTTCGCCGCGGGCTTCACGCGTGTTCGGTTTAATTCCCTGAGTCTGCTGAGAACCAAGGAAAATCAGCCACGTATCGCGCATCTCACGCCGTGCTTTTCGCCAGGGTTTCTCATCTCGTTTCAGATAGAGTCCGACGCAACGGTTTACGAGTCGGGCGTGCAGAGGCCTCAAGACAGCATCACACAAATTGCGATGGACCAACCCTTCATTCAGCGAACCGATAAGTCGACCAATCATGGTTCTCTGCATTTGCCTTCCGGAGTTATGGAGTCGGCCGGACTCACTGCTGCGGAAACCGAGATCACGCCGCCACGCACGCACACGATCATCACGCCTCGACCCGGCGCGATAGCGAAATTGCGGGAGTTGCATCGCGCGGTGGGGTTGCTGGCCGCAGAATCGCCCGATGTGCTTGCCCATCCGGAAGTAGCCCGCGGCCTGGAACAGGCGCTGATTCAGGCCATGGTCGCGTGCCTTGACGCGAGCGATAACCACAAGAATACGCGGACGCAGCGGCAGCATGCGGCTATCATGCGGCGCTTTTTCACAGCGCTGGAGCGCGATCCGAGCCGCCCTCTCTATTTCTTGGAAATAGCGCAAGAGATCGGCGTGTCGGTGCGATGTCTCTCGGTGTGCTGCCGGGAGCATCTCGGCATGGGAGCGAAGCGTTACCTTCTGCTGCGGCGCATGCATCAGGCAAGGCGCGCATTGCTCATTGCCGAACCAGGCAAGACGCGGGTCACCGACGTAGCTACGCAATATGGCTTCTGGGAGTTTGGACGGTTCGCGGTCAATTACAAATCTCTATTCGGAGAATCGCCTTCCGCCACATTGCAAAGGCAACGTGCATAGCGCGCCAGCGGCATTTTTGATCGTCCGATTCTGCACCAGACCACGGCCAGAGCCTTAGTTCTATCTCGCAATTTTTGACAATCGCACGGGCTGTCAAACAAATCCCTCTCCCGCGAAGCGGGAGAGGTCAGGTGAGGGCGCAACGTGCGGCACGCATCACCCTCACCCTTCCCCTCTCCCGCGCAAAGCGCGGGAGAGGGGAAGGCCTACGCCGCATCGTGGAAGATAACCCCCAGCGTGTGCCGCTGACCGCTGCGCACGCGGCTCACGCCGTGCCGCATCGTCACCCGGTGCGGACCGCGCGTCCCCTGCACCGGGCGATGGTGCACCGGGAAGATCACTGCCTCGCCCTGCGCCAGCGGCACCACCACCGGCCTCGACTGCGCGCGCGGCCGTTGCTCCACCAGCACGAATTCGCCCCCCGTGAAGTCGCGCCCCGGCTCGCTGAGCAACACCGTGAGCTGCAAGGGGAACACCAGCGCGCCATACAGGTCCTGGTGCAGGCAGTTGTAGTCGCCCTCGCCGTAGCGCAGCAGCAGGGGCGTCGGGCGGGTCTGGCCGGCGGCGTGGCACTCCGCCAGGAAGGCCTCCAGCGCCGGAGGGAACCGGCCCGCCTCGCCCAGCGCCGCACGCCAGGTGTTGGCGATGGCGGCCAGCGGCGGATACAGCGCCGCGCGTAGCTCGGCCACCGGCTCGGGCAGAGGATAGGCGAGGTACTTGTATTCCCCGCGCCCGAAATTGTGCCGCTGCATCACCACGCGGCTGCGGAACCGCGCGCCATCGTCGTACAGCGCCTCCAGCGCGCGGCAGGTTGCCGCATCGAGCAGGGGAAGGGTGGCGTAGCCATGCTCGGCCAGGTCGGCTGCAAGCCGGTCCTGCGAGAGCGAGGGTGGCAGGGGAATGTGCATCGCTCCAACATAGTCCGCCGGCGCCGCCGCGCACTCCGAAGCTTGCGGTGAGTTGCGGAAGGCGGTGTGCGGCGGTCCTGCGGGCCCTGTCCGCTAGCACGCGGGAGTTTCTTTCCCCCCGTCAGTGATACTCAGCCCGCAAATGGTGGATCAGCGGGTTGTCATTCTCCGAATACCGACGCTTGGGAGACGTGCGCCGCGTTGGTCGCATGTGCCGCTGGCGATACGCCGCTGCGTCGAACCCCGGCGAGGGATCGACGTCCTCCCGCGCCCCGACCCGCAGGAAATGCGTGAACGGATCCTCCTGCGGGTCCAATGCCGTTTCGCGCTGTCCCACGTACCACGCCACGTCGAACAGCGGCGTCGGGCTGAATGTGCGACTGTGCCGATGCGCCAGGTAGTGTGCCAGTGCATTTTGCTCCGGCGGAATGCCGTAGGTCGCGCGATACCAGGCCGGATCGAAATACGGGGCCGGCCGCCGGTTTGCCGCTTCGCCTTCGCACACGTAATGCACCAGCGGGTTCAACCCCAGCCGCACGACGCCGGGGTTGGTCGCCAGATACCACGCCGTGTCGAAATAGAGGTTCGGCTTGCGCATCGCCTGCCAGCCGAACCGGCAGAAACGCTGCACCGGGTCGAGCGCCGCGCCCTCTGCGTTCCGCCCCCTGACCGGAGAGGCGCCGGCGTCCACCAGCCCGGAGTCCGCAAGCAACGCCACGTCCGCCGCGGCGTCCTTCAACGGATCCTGCCCGCCGCCCGCCATGTGGTCGACGAACGCACGAAACGGGTCCTCGTTCCGCGCGGGGCAGTCGCGCCAGCGCGCCAGGTGAGGCACCGCATACAACGCAGCGCAGGGCACGAACCGGCCTGTGGTGCGCCGCGGCAGGAAGTGGCGCAGCGCCGGGCGGTCCGGGGCCAGATCATGTGCCGCCCGATACCAATGCGGGTCGAAGCACGCGATCGGCCGCCGGCCTTCCAGGTCGCCATGCCGCACGAAGTGCAACAGCGGGCTTATCCCGGCCTCGACCACATCGGGATTGCCTGCCACGTACCACGCAGGGTCGAAATATGGGTTCGGCAGCCGGCCCTCCTGCGAGCCATGCCGCACGTAATGCTCCAGCGGCTCGAACCCCGCCTCCGCAACATCCTGGTTGACCCGCAGGTACCAGGCCGGATCGAACAGGCCACAGAAGCGGAGTTCCGCGATCTCGCCGGTAACGTCCTGTGCTTGCGAGTCCGCGCCGAAACAGCGCTTCAGTTGGCTGCGACGCCCTCGGGGGCCGCGCGCATCTCCTTGAGCTCCTTGGTCAGGGCGGCGGCGACCTCGGCCAGCACATACTCCCAGGCGCCGGGGTAACCCTGCCGGAACAAACGCACCGTCGGGTACCAGGGGCTGTCGCTGCGATCGAGCATCCAGCGCCAGTCCGCCGCCTTCGGCAGCATGATCCAGGCCGGCTTGCCCAGTGCCCCGGCCAGATGCCCCATGGACGTGTCCACGGTGACCACCATGTCGAGGTTCTCGATCACCGCCGCGGTCTCGCCGAAATCCTTGAGGTCCTCGGACAGGTCCATCATCCCGCGGAAATTCGCCATCACCGGCATGTCGGAGGCGGGCATCGGCTTCTGCAACGACACGAACACCGCGCCACGGGCCGCCTCGGCGATCGGCCGCAGCCGCGACAACGGCAGCGAGCGGCGACGGTCGTTGGGATGCGTCGGGCGCCCGGTCCACGCCAAACCGATGCGCCGCCCCGGAGGAAGCTGGGCGGCGAACCGCTCCCGCCATGCCGCGATACGGGCCGGATCGGCCTTCAGGTAGGGCACCTCGGACGGGATCGTTTCCAGGTTAGTCTGGAACAGGTAGGGCAGAGTGGACAGCCGGCAATGCGCCGCATGCCCGGGAACGTCGTTCCAGCGGTGGCAGGACCTGCTTCACGCCGGGGATGTTTTGCAGGATCGGGCCCATCTCGGCAGAGCACCCCAGCACGACCTCGTCGCACATCGAGGCCACCTTGGGGATGTAGCGGGCGAACTGGATGGTATCGCCATAACCCTGGTCGCCGACCAGCAGGATGCGGCCCTTCGGGATCGGCATGCCGTTCCAGTGCGCCGAGGTCATCTTCGGCATGGTGTTCTTGCCGGCCTCGGTTTCGTTGCGCCACTCGTATTCCAGCCAGCCGGGGGCGAACTGCCCCATCGCCAGCAGGTTCTGCGCCAGCGCCAGGTGCCCGTCCGCATGCTCGTGCTTCTGGCCCAGAGCCCGCAGCAAGCAGGCGATCGCCCGCTCCCGGTCGTCCACATCGACGAAGATGAGCGACAGGTTGACCAGGTTGTCGGCGTTCGTCGGGTCCAGCCGCACCGACTCCTGCCCCGCCGCCAGCGCCTGCTCCATGCGGTAGGTGGCGCGGCAGAGTGACGCCAGGTGGGCGTACCAGCTCGCATTGCCGGGCCTGATCTTGATGGCCCGGTCGAGCAAGCCGATGCCCTTCTCCGGGTCGTTCTGCAAGGCGCTGACGATGCCGAGCAGGGCGAGGGCGGAGGGATACTCGGGCGAGACGGAGAGCACGTCGCTGCATATGCCAGCGGCCTCGTTCAGGCGCTTGGCCTGGGCGGCGGCCTGGGCTCGGGTCAGCGCCGCGTCGAGCGTCTCGCCGCCGGGGGTCAGAGTGGGAGGCGGCGGCGCGGGTGGCGCGGCAGGGGGGGCAACGGCCGGAGCCGTCTGTGGGTCGATGGTGGTGATGGTGGCGCTCATGGGGGCATAATTGCCTTGCAGGTTGGGCGGGGGGCAAGCGGTTTCCGGGGGGTGGTGCGGGTGTTGGGGGGAGATTGTCGGATGGGGGCGCGGGAAGCGTAATAAATCTGTCCTGTTGTTCCACGGTCCTGCGGCCAGGCGCGGGGGTGGGGATGTTGGCGGCAGAGGGTGCTATTTGCCGATATCGAGTCGCCGGCCGTGCGAACCTCTCCCCCCGTGATTCCCGTGGTCCTCCGTTTGCTCCATACGAATCAAAAGCGCAACGGTTGGCACGATCGGATCGGGGGGAGCCACGGGGCGAGGAGCGGTGTTTCGTGCGCTTCCTCGCATGGTCCGTGCGATGGCGTTGCATTTTTTGATTCGCACGGAGAAAGTGCGGAAGACCACTGGGATCACGGAGGGGTGCGGCATGCTTCTGGCGGAAGCATTGGCCGAACGGGTTATTGGATTGGAAGTCGAGGTACACCGGCACACGGGGGCCTGGCTTGCTTGAAGGGGTTCACGAACAATGCCTGTGCGTTGAGCTGCCACGGGCGGACGTCCCGTTTGCTTCCTGCTCGACCAGCACATGAGTGCGGTGGAGGGCAGCATCGGCGCGATCCCGCGGCGGCTGCTTATAGCGGAGGAGGATTACAGCCGGGCGCGACGGGTGATGGCCGAGGCGGGGGAGGAGTTGGGCGAACCGACGTAGGGCTTACCGCCGCGACTTATCATATTGGGGCCTTATGCGGCAGTTGGGCCTCTCGGGCGGGAACCGCGGGGGATCGACCCAAAGCGGACCTACAGCCGACGCTACCTGAACGGCCGATTGGCACGGTCGGTCAGGTCACGGTGTGCCCTGGGCCTGCGCAATCACCGCCGTAATGTCCCTCTTCAACTGGGGAAAATCCACCGGCTTGGTCATGAACTGGATCGCGCCCCGGAGTAGTGCCATCGCCACGGTGTCTTTGTCGCCATAGGCGGAGATCATGAAGACCGGCAGATCCGGCCGCCGCTGTTTTACCTGGGGCAACAGTTCCAGTCCGGTCATACCGGGCATGTTGATGTCCGACACCAGCAGGATGATTTGCTCTCCGACATGCCCTTCGAGCGTTTCAAGCGCCGCCTTTCCCGACAGTGCGAAATCGAGGACGTACAACCCCTGTCGCACCTCGCGGCGGAACTGCTGGCGGAACAGCGTCTCCACGTCCTGCTCGTCGTCGACGATCAAAACCCGGACTGTCATGCCCGGCCTCCGTCGCGTGCGAACATCGTGCGCGGAAGTGTGACGGTGAACTCGGTGTGGTCGCCCACCTCGCTTTCGACCGCGATCGTGCCGCCATGCGCCTTGGTGACGATGTCGTAGGTGATCGACAGCCCAAGGCCGGTGCCCTCGCCGGTCGGTTTGGTGGTGAAGAATGGTTGGAACAGCTTGTCCCTGATGTCGGCCGTGATGCCGGTGCCGTTGTCACGCACGCGGATTTCCACCGCGTCGCCGGCCTCGCGCGTGGTGATCTTCAGAGTGGGGTTGAAGTCGAAGGCCGCGGCATCTCTCGCTGGCTTGTTTGCGGCATAGAAGCCGTTGCTGAACAGGTTCAGCAACACCCGTGTCATATCTTGCGGGTTGACCTCGATCGGTGCGATCCCGTCGCCGAAGTCGCGTTCCAGCGTGATGTTGAAACTCTGATCCTGGGCGCGGGCGCCGTGATACGCCAAATTCAACGCCTCGTCCGCCAGCGTGTTGATGTCCACCAAACGCCGTTCGCCAGATGCGCCGCGCGAATGTTCCAGCATGGCCTTCACGATGCCGTCGGCACGCTTGCCATGCTCGGTGATCTTCTGAAGGTTGCTGGTGAGCATGCCGGAAACATCCTCGATCTCCGCGCGCTGATCGTCGGTCAGCGCGGCGAAACCCGGCGCGGCAGCCTCTTTCAATTCGGCCAGCAAATCGACCGACAGCGCGGCGAAGTTGTTGACGAAGTTAAGTGGGTTCTTGATCTCGTGCGCGATGCCGGCGGTGAGTTGGCCGAGCGAGGCCATCTTCTCCGCCTGGATCAGGTTGGCCTGGGCGACTTTCAGTTCGCGCAGCGCGGCCTCGGCGGCGTCGCGCGCCGCACGCACGGCTTCCTCGTTGCGTTTCCGTTCGGTGATGTCGGCGTAGATCAATACGAAACCGCCGCCGGGAACAGGATTACTGCGCACCTCGATCACCCGGCCGTCAGGACGCGTACGCTCATAGGCCCGGGCCTGACCGGCCTGCCCGATGAGCCGGCGCACGTGCTCGCCCGCATCGGCTCCCGTGCCATACTCGCCCCGATCGGCCAGATACCGGACGTATTCGGGGAAGGTCACCCGCTGCGCGATGATGTCATCGGGCACTTCGAGGATATCCTGAAACTTGCGGTTCCAGGCGACGAGGCGCTGCGTATCGTCGAACATCGCCACGCCGTCGCCCATGTTTTCAAAGGTGATACGGAGTTCGTTCTGCCGTCGCGCGAGTTCGTCAGTGCGGGCGCGCAGCTCGTTTAGCAACCGCGCGTTCTCCATCGCGATCACCGCCTGGGCCGCGAAGTTTTCCAGCAGGGCGATGTCTTTCTCCGTGAACGGTCGCACTTCGTTGCGGTAAGCGCTGATGTAGCCCAGGAAAGCCCCCTCTTTACGAAGCGGGACCAGGAGGGAAGATCGGACATCTGTTTGTTCGATGAGAAACCGTCCGAACTCCGTCACCGGTCCCTGGATTGTCCTGAGATCCGGGACATGACCGGGCCGCGTCCCACCATCGGTCAATCGACGAACCGTGTCATTGAGTGGGGATGCACGACGGAGCCGCGCCGCGTATTCCTCCGGGAGCCCACGCGTGGCGACCGCGCGCTGCTGCGCGCCCTCAAAGGTGAAAAGTGATCCGATGGTGGCGCCGCACAACGTGTGAGCTTTTTCCAGGATCGTATCGAACACAGGCGTCAGATCGCCGGGGTTGGCATTTATGACACCCAGGACTTCGGCGGTCGCGGTCTGTTGCTCCAACGCCTCTCGCGTCTCCGTCAGCAACCGCGCGGTTTCCATCGCGATCACGGCCTGCGCGGCGAAATTTTCCAGCAGGGCGATTTGCTTGTCAGTGAACGCCCCCGGTTCCAGACGGAAAATGACGATCACGCCAATCAGCGCGTCATCCTTGCGCAGCGGTACCGCGAGCAACGCGCGCGCACCGCCGTCGTCGACCAGCGCGCGCCGCGCGGGATCGCCATCGCGGTATAAGTCGGTGTCCACCAGGTCGGCGATGTGGACGAGATTTTCGCCGTGCCGGAGCCGCCACGGGGTGGTACCAGGCCCCTGCCGAGCCTGAAGACCCACGCGAACCTGGGCAAACGCGGCGGGCATGCCGGACACCGCGACGGTCGTCAAGACATCCCCGTCGTCCGTGACGAGTTCGCCAAACGCCGCGCCGCAAAGGTGCAAAGCGCGATCAAGCAGCGTCTGAAACACCGGCATCAGATCGCCGGGCGAGGCGTTGA
This sequence comes from uncultured Alphaproteobacteria bacterium, assembly GCA_963762885.1. Classification (GTDB taxonomy): domain Bacteria; phylum Pseudomonadota; class Alphaproteobacteria; order Acetobacterales; family Acetobacteraceae; genus JASHVB01. The sequence continues at coordinate 69,866 of CAVXNH010000029.1, read as the reverse complement.
TCACCTGCAACACCTCGGCCGTCGCGGTCTGCCGTTCCAGCGCTTCCCGCTGCTCGTTCAACAGACGCGTGTTCTCGATCGCGATCACCGCCTGATCGGCGAAGGTGCGGACCAGTTCGATCTGCCGTTCGGTGAACGGCTCGACCCGCTGACGCGCCAGCACGATGCATCCGATCACCTGTCCATCGCGCAGCAAAGGCACGCCAAGCGACGTACGTTGCTTGCCCAGTTCGATGGCGATCCGGGAATAGCCAGGAACCGCGGCCACGTCCTCGATATGCACCACTCGGCCCTCACGGTGCGCACGCGCGCTGACCGACGGGTTGTCATCCGAGACCGGCATGCGTCCGTTCGACCGGACCTGGGCCTCATACTCCGGGGGGAAGCCAAAGTTCGCCCCGAGCCACATCATCCCACCCTCGTGGCGGCTGATCATCGCCTGATCGGAGTCGCAAAGACGCGCGGCGGTTTCCGCCACGGCGTCGAGCACGGGGTCCAGATCGAACGTCGAACGGCTGATGACCTTCAGCACGTCGGACGTCGCAGTCTGGTATTCCAGCGACTCCTGCAAATCCGCCGTGCGGGTTTGCAATGCGAGATACGTTTCGGCTGACGTGATCGCGATCACCGCTTGCTCGGCGAAGGTCTTCAGCAGTTCGATCTGGGTGTCGGAGAAGCCGCCGATTTCAAGGTTGTCGATACCGATGAGCCCGATCACCGTGTCATCGCGCAACAGCGGCACCCAGAGGGCCGATTTCGAGAAACGCCGGGCTCCCTCGGATGCCCCCGGCCAGGCGTCCATATCCCGGATGTGGAGGATCCGCCGTTCCGTAACGGCGGGCGCCATCGTGGCCCCGGCAACGGGCCGGGGAAAGCGGCCTCGCAACTCGCGGAGCTGTTCGGCGGGCAAATCGGGCCGGTGGTATACGACCTGATCCATCATTGGGCCGTCGACGCGGTACACGACGGCGCCAAGCGCACCGCACAATGCCCTGGCACGGTGGGCGATCGTCTCCAACGCGGGCAGGGCGTCGCCAGGTGAGGCCGACATCGCCTTCAATACGTCGACCGTCGCCGCCTGATGCGCGATCCGTTCGTCGTAGTCGCTGTCGCGCTGAGCCAACGCAACGTCGCGTTCGCTGAGTTGCCGCCGCAGTTCCACTTTGGCGCGTTGCAGTTCCGCGATCATGTCGTCTTGCGTCGAAGCCATGTCCCACCCCCGGCTGGCGAGGGCCATTACGCCTCGAATGCCAGCCAATCGGAAGGCTAGCCGCCGTGCGCGGGTTCTCCAACCCGGCCCAGGCGGGCGAACGAGACGGCGCCCGTCGGAAGTTGATCAGGAACGCCGGACGTAGGTCTGCATTCCACCCAAACCGGCTGTTGGGCCGGGCCTCCGGCGTCCAATCTCACGCATGACGTCATTATAATGCGTGACACGCATAAGCTGTCGCCATTCTTGCCGCATACGGCCGACACCTTGCCGAGACCATCGAGCATCGCGCCATCTGGCGCGGCTTCGCCACCATCGCGCAGTTCTTCGGCACCGCCACTCTGCCGGTCATGCTGGCGCACATCCAGCGCGGCCTCATGCGGGCCGCCGCGCTGGAGCGCATGCTGCTGCGGCGCGCCGCGCGCGGCCGGGACCTGGCGATCCTGCCGCGGCGCATGCGTGACCGGCGCGCCGCGGAACCCGCCGCCCCGCAAGCGGAACCCGCCGCGGAAGAGGCCACCGGACCGCAACCGGCCGAGGCGCCGCCGGCGCAACAACCCGCGCCGGCCCCTTTCCGTCGGAGCCTCATGGAGGAGGTGCTCTCGCTCGACACCCTGCCCAGCATGGCGCAACTCGAGGCCGAGGTGCGCCGCCGCGCCATCGGCCAGAGCATCGTCGATATCTGTCGCGACCTCGGCGTCTTCCCCGGCCCGTGCGAGGGCGTGTTCTGGGACAAGCTGTTCCTGGCAATCCACTGGTATCGCGGCAATCTCGGCAACATGGTCGTGGAAATGCGGCGGCGGGAGAAGCGGTTCGACGACGAACATTGGAAGCACCCGAACCTGGCACTGCCGGAGGAAACCAAGGAGGGTATCCGGCGCGTGCTGGGCTTTCTGTTCCCGCGAAGATGCCTGGCAATGTGACGCGATTGCGTGCGCGCAGCACCCTCCTGCTACGATCCCTGCTGCGCGTACGCTACGTGTGCGTACGGTGGCGGCTGTGGTCGGCGGCACAAGGGAAGCGACGATATGGCACGTGGTGGCGATGCCGTCGCCAACCCGCGCCACGCAACCTTGCCTTGCCGTTCGCGTCCTGGAATGATAGAACATAACAGGAACCATCGCGAAGAGGACGGAGCCCCGCCATGACGCATAAGCCGCCACCTGACCTCGCGCGGTTTTCGGCCTTGCTCGCGGCTCAGCGGAGGCAACGCCTCGCCGTCTGCCTGCGCGGCGCCACCGCACTTTCGCCGTCGCTGTCCCTGCTGGCGGCAATGCTCGCCAGCCTCGCGACGGGCGTCTTCTCGCGGGCGGCGTTCCCCGAGGCGGTGCTGGCGCCCGGCCGCCGCTGGTCCTTGGCCTCCGGCGCCACGGCGGACCCGGCGCAGTGCGGCGAGGCAACACCCCATGCCCAGCGGAGCGCGGCCGGCATTGCCGCCGCCCGGACGCCACCGACCGTCTCCCGTACAGCGCCGCTTGCGGCGACACCCCATGCCCAGCGGAGCCCTGCCGATGTTGGCGGCGGTGGTGCGGAAGCCGGGCCGACGGGCGCGCAGCGAGAAGCGGCGGCAATACCGCACTCCCTGCGGCAGCCTCCCGCCATCGCCGTGGCGCAAGCGGGATTGGCCGGCGCCGGCGCGGCGCGCGTGGCGGCAACACCCCATGCCCAGCGGAGCGCGACTCGCGATCGCCCCGCCGCCGCAAAATCGCCCCCGGCCGGTCCGCTGCCGGAAACGGTGGCAATACCCTATGTCCAGCGGCAGCAGCCCGAGGGCGAGTTGATCAATGCGAACCCCCGGCCAGCCCCGTCCCCCGGCCTTGGTCCATTTCGCGGCCCAAGCGCTCAAGGCGAGAGGGAGTATTCTCTTGCACGGCAACACCCCATGCCCAGCGGTGGAAGGGGGTGCCTGAAGAACGGGGCGGCGGGCGGCGACTACCTCGCGGCGCCCCGCTGCGGCGCCCGCACCCGCGCCGCCGGAAGCTGCCGGCAGCCGGCCATGCCCAACGGACGCTGCCGGCTGCACGGCGGCAAGAGCACCGGTGCTCGCACCGAGGCCGGCCGCGAACGCCTCCGCAGCATCCACACCAGGCATGGCGGCTACGGCCGGGACTTGCTGGCCTGGTTTCGCCGGATGGACGCCTTCATCGCCGAGACGAAGCAGGTCATGGCGGAAAGCCGCCGCACGCGGGCCGTCGCGGCGGCGGTGCGTCCGGCCGCTGGCGATCGGACATGATTCACCGCCAGGTCAACCACTCGCCTGTGCAGGTCACGCCGTTGCTTTACTCCGATCGGCAACACCCCATGCCCAGCGGTGGCGTGCCGCTTGGTAACACCCCATGCCCAGCGGGACAGTCTCATGCGTAGGGATATGAGACGAGCGTGGGACAGCGTCCGGCTCGCGGTGACCGGTGGGGCCGGTTAATGCAGTTCCAGCACAACAAACACGTGGCCGGACGGCTGCGGCCGGGCGCGCTCCACGCGGCCGGGTGCGGCGGCGACCAGGAGCGCAGCCGGGGTCGGCAAAAGCTGGGCGCGGTCGACGCGCAGCCCCCGTTGCCGTTCGGCAGGTGGATGCCGGCGATGGTGATCCGGTCGGCCTGCTTGCTGCGGCGCACCACCTTGCCGCCCCCCGGCGGGATGGGCTAGGACACCTCGCCTTCCGGGCCGCCCCGAGCTTTCCCGGGCAGCGTCCGGCGGGCCTCGCGTCTTTCCAAGGACATTCGGCTCTAAGCCACCCGCAAGGACACCCAGCATGGCCCGCAACAAGATCGCCCTCATCGGCGCCGGCAACATCGGCGGCACGCTCGCCCACATGATCGGCCTGAAGGAACTCGGCGACGTCGTCCTGTTCGACGTTTACGGCGGCGTGGCGGCCGGCAAGGCGCTCGACATCATGCAGTCCGGCCCGGTGGACGGCTTCGATGCCGTGATGAGCGGCGGTTCCGACTATGCCGCCATCAAGGGCGCCGACGTGGTGATCGTCACCGCCGGTTTCCCGCGCACCCCCGGCATGTCGCGCGACGACCTGATCGGCAAGAACGCCGCCGTGGTCGCCGAGGTCGCCGCGGGCATCCGCGCCAACTGCCCCGACGCTTTCGTCATCTGCATCACCAACCCGCTCGACGCCATGGTCTGGGTGATGAAGGAAAAGTCCGGGCTGCCCGCCAACCGGGTGGTCGGCATGGCCGGTGTGCTCGACAGCTCGCGCTTCCGCCTGTTCCTGGCGCACGAGTTCGGCGTCTCGGTGGAAGACGTCACCGCCTTCGTGCTGGGCGGCCATGGCGACTTGATGGTGCCACTGACCCGCTACTCCACTGTCGCCGGCATCCCGGTGCCCGACCTGGTGAAGATGGGCTGGACCACGCAGGCGAAGATAGATGCGATCGTCAAGCGCACCGCCGACGGCGGGGGAGAAATCGTCAAGCTGCTGGAGCGCGGCAGTGCGTTCTATGCGCCGGCCGCCTCGGCGATCGCCATGGCGGAGAGCTTCCTGAAGGACAAGAAGCGCGTGCTGCCGGCAGCCGCGTATCTCACCGGCCAGTACGGCATCAAGGACATGTATGTCGGCGTCCCCGTGGTGATCGGCGCCGGCGGCGTCGAGCGGATCGTCGAGATCGAGCTGAACGACACCGAGAAAGCCGCATTCGAAAAATCCTGCGGCACTGTTCGCGAACTTATCGAGGCAGCCAAAAAATTGCTCGGCTGACCCCGCCGTGCGGAGCGACTCCATTCGTCATGGCCGTTGCCCCCATCGTCATGGCCGTTGCCCCCTTCGTCATGGCCGTTGCCCCCTTCGTCATGGCCGGGCCTGTCCCGGCCATCCACGCCTTTCCGTGATCTCCGCAACAAAGTCGTGGATGGCCGGGACAGGCCCGGCCATGACGACGGGCGGATGGTCCGCTTCAGCGAGCCCCCCATGAACATTCATGAATACCAGGCCAAGGAACTGCTGAAGCGCTACGGCGTGGCGGTGCCCGACGGGCATGTCGCCTGGACCCCCGACGAAGCGGTGGAAGCGGCGCGCAAGCTGCCCGGCCCCGTCTATGTCGTGAAATCGCAGTTGCACGCCGGCGGCCGCGGCGCAGGCCGTTTCGCTGACGACCCGAACGGCAAGGGCGGCGTCCGGCTTGCGCACTCCCTCGACGAAGTGCGCGCGCACGCCGAGGCCATGCTCGGTCATACGCTGATCACCAAGCAGACCGGGCCCGCCGGCCGCCCGGTGCATCGCGTCTACGTCGAGGCCGGCTGCGACATTGCCCGCGAACTCTATCTCTCCCTGCTGGTCGATCGCGTGACCGGCCGCATCACCGTGATCGCCTCCGCCGAGGGCGGCATGGAGATCGAGGAGGTCGCGGCGCACCACCCGGAAAAGATCCAGCGCGTCACCATCGATCCGGCCTCCGGTCTTTCCTCCTTCCACGCGCGGCGGCTGGCTTTCGGCCTTGGCCTGTCCGGCGCACAGGTGGCGTCGTTCGGGAAATTGCTGCCGGCGCTGTATGCCGCCTTCACCGGCCTCGATTGCACGGTGGTGGAGATCAACCCGCTGGTGGTTACCGGCGCGGGTGCGGTGATGGCGCTGGACGCCAAGGTCAGCTTCGACGACAGCGCGCTGTTCCGCCATCCCGACGTGGAAAAGCTGCGCGACGAGGCGGAAGAGGATCCCAAGGAACTCGAAGCGGCGAAGTACAACCTCAACTATATAGCGCTGGACGGCAGTATCGGCTGCATGGTGAACGGCGCCGGGCTCGCCATGGCGACGATGGATATCATCAAGCTGTATGGCAGCTCGCCCGCGAACTTCCTTGATGTCGGCGGCGGAGCGACCAAGGAACGCGTCACCGCGGCGTTCAAGATCATCCTGTCGGATCCAAACGTCGAGGGCATCCTGGTCAACATCTTCGGCGGCATCATGCGCTGCGACGTGATCGCCGATGGCGTGGTGTCGGCAGCGCGCGAGGTGCAGTTGTCGGTGCCGCTGGTGGTGCGGCTCGAAGGCACCAATGTCGATCTCGGCAAGGCGATCCTGGCCAAGTCCAACCTGCCGATCATTGCCGCGGACAACCTGGCCGACGCGGCAGAGAAGATCGTCAAGGCCGTGCAGGAGGGTGCCTGACATGTCGATCCTCGTCGACGCCAACACGATCGTCATCACCCAGGGCTTTACCGGAGCGCAGGGCACCTTCCATACGGAGCAAGCGATTGCCTACGGCACCAAGGTCGGCGGGGGCGTGACGCCGGGGAAGGGCGGGACGACGCATCTCGGACTGCCGGTGTTCGATACGGTCGCCGAGGCAGTTGCCGCCACCGGCGCCACCGCCACCGCGATCTATGTGCCGCCGCCCTATGCCGCGGACGCGATCCTGGAAGCGATCGACTTGGAAATCCCGCTGATCGTCTGCATCACCGAGGGCATTCCGGTGCTCGACATGGTGAAGGTGAAGCGTGCGCTGTCGGGGTCGAAGTCGCGGCTGATCGGCCCGAACTGCCCGGGCGTCATCACGCCGGATGCGTGCAAGATCGGCATCATGCCAGGCCACATCCATCGCCGTGGCACGGTCGGCATCGTGTCGCGCTCCGGCACGCTGACCTATGAGGCGGTGGCACAGACCACCGCCGCGGGCCTCGGCCAGAGCACCTGCGTTGGCATCGGCGGCGACCCTGTCAAGGGGACGGACTTCATCGAAGTGCTGGAGATGTTCCTCGCCGATCCGGAGACGCACCAGATCGTCATGATCGGCGAGATCGGCGGCGAGAGCGAAATCCGCGCGGCCGAGTTCCTCGCGAGTTCGCCGGTGAAGAAGCCGACGGTGGGTTTCATCGCCGGCGCCACCGCGCCGCCCGGCCGCCGCATGGGCCATGCCGGCGCGGTGATCAGCGGCGGGCGCGATACCGCCGCGGCGAAGATGGAAGCGCTACGCGCCGCCGGCGTGCATGTCACGGAAAGCCCCGCGGCGTTGGGCTCGACGATGGTGAAGGTGCTGCGAGGCTGACGCGCTGGCGTGACTTGCGCTAGCCTCGGCTTCGTCAGGAGAAACCGATGGGGCAGCATCTCAGTCGCGAAGAATTCCGCAGGTGGGCGGAACGACAGCGCGGGCGTTATGAACGCATCGCCGGCGAGCCCGTGGCGATGTCGCCGGAGCGCGCACAACACGTCCGTCTAAAGACCCGGGTTTGGGCTGCACTCGACCGTGCAGTCCGGATAGCGAACCTGCCATGCGAGGCTCTTGGTGACGGCGTGACGATCGAAATCGACGAGGACACCGATTACGAACCTGACGCGGTGGTAAATTGTGGGCCACCGCTTCCTGGCGATGCGCTCGCCGCGACAAATCCAGTTATTGTCGTCGAAGTCCTATCGCCCGCCACGCAATCGATTGATGTCTCGGACAAGCTGGCCGACTACTTTCGGGTCGCGTCCATCCAGCACTATCTCATTGTGCGTACCCGGCGGCGCGAGGTCATTCATCATCGCCGCTCCGGTGCCGATATCGTCAGCCGCGTGATCAACCTGGGCAGCATCGCGCTCGATCCGCCAGGAATAACCATCGACCTCACGGACATTTATCCGCCCGTTGCGTAGCTTCGTCAGGTTCCAGCGCTACCGAGCGAGGCCCACGACGAATGCTCACGCTGCGTCGTCCGCCATGCGGTCTCGCCGCAAGACGCGTGGCAGGCCGTCAACGCTTCGCCATTAGCACCACGTTCGTTCCGCTGGCGTCGCCACCCGTTGCCATCCCGACCTTGCGCAGGAAACTTGGCGCTACGTTCCATTGCCCGTGATCATCGGTGATGACTGTCACGGTTTTCCGATTATAGCGCGTCAGCACGCCCTGCAGCATCCGATGTCCCGGCGGCTGGAATGCCACGCGCTCGCCGACATGGAATTCCAGCATTCCGACATGGGCACGCATGTCCCGCAGCACGCGTAGCCGCGCGATGATGCGATGGTTGAGTTCGAGCAATTCGTGTTCGGTCAGGGTATCGATGTCGATCGTCGCCATGGCGAGCCTCGGCTGGGTTGGTTGAGCAATGCGTCCGACAACAGACAGCATGACTTCCCATGCCCGATTCGCGTCACCTCGCCCGACCGTCCCCCGTCAAGGCTGGCCGCCGCCCCCCGTCGTGGCCGGCCTTGTGCCGGCCATGACGGGGGGGGCGGCCAGCAATGACGGGGGGCAGTCAGCACATTCAGCACCTACGGAATGCCAGCCTCCAGGCCGCCCCGCGTCACACGTCATTCCACCCGAACAGCCTTCCTCCGCACCGCCACCGCCGGCAGCGTCTCTGCGTCCCCGTCCCGGACTTCCGAGGCCAGCCATCCGCAGCCCTGCGCCGCCAGGTTCCGCCGCACACGCACCAGCAGATCCAGCAGCGCCTCCCGCTCCGCCTCCGGAATCCCCTTGAACGCCTGCGCGCGCACTTCCTCGGCAACCGCCCGCACTTGCGCCAGGATCGGCCGCGCCGCCTCGGTCAACCACAGCGTGCGGATACGCCGGTCATTCGCGTGTGGCCGGCGCTCGATCAGTCCCGTCTCCTGCAAGCTGTCGATCAGCCGCACCAGCGAGATCGCCTCCATATCCAACCGCTCGGCAAGCTGGGCCTGGCTCATCCCCGGCTCCCGATCGACATGGATCAGCACCGCGGCTTCCGATCGGTTGAGCGGCAGTCCCAACGCCCGCGAACGCTGCACGAACCGCCGCCGCATCAACCGCGACGTATCCCGCAGCAGGAACCCGAGCGTGCGCCGGACTGGCGAAACCTCCTGCATCAATCGCCGCTCCCAGCCAGGGCCCCCATCTTCTCCGCCAGCCGCGGCAGGGCCGAGCGGTGGCCAGGCGTCAGCCAGTGTTGCAGCCGATCCAGGTAGAGATAGATCACCGGCGTGGTGTAAAGCGTCAGCACCTGGCTCAGCAGCAGTCCGCCGACCATCGCACAGCCCAGCGGCTTGCGCAGTTCCGACCCCGCACCATTCTCCAGCATCAGCGGCAGCCCGCTCAGCAACGCGGCCATGGTGGTCATCAGGATCGGCCGGAACCGCAGCAGACAGGCCTGGCGAATTGCGTCATGCGGCGTCATCCCGTCGCGCCGCTCGGCGGTGATGGCGAAGTCCACCATCATGATGCCGTTCTTCTTGACGATGCCGATCAGCAGGATGATGCCGATCAGCGCGATGACGGTGAGTTGGTAACCGAACAGCAGCAGCATCAGCAGCGCCCCCACGCCGGCCGACGGCAAAGTGGACAGAATTGTCAGCGGCAGGATGTAGCTTTCATACAGCACGCCCAGGATGATGTAGACGGTGACCAGCGCCGCGGCGACCAGGTACGGCTCAGTGCTCAGCGACTCCTGGAACGCTTGCGCGGTGCCCTGGAAGCTGCCCTGCACGGTCGGCGGCACACCCATCGACGCCTCCACCCGCTGCACCTGGGTCACCGCGTCGCCCAGCGAGGCCTTGCCATTCAGGTTGAACGAGATCGTCACCGACGGGAACTGACTCTGGTGGTTGATCGCCAGCGGCTGCACCGGGACGGTTGTCTGGTGCACGATCGTCGACAGCGGCACCGGCGTGCCACTCGAGGAGTCGACGTACAGCTTGTTCAGCGTTGCAACACTGCCGAACTCATCAGGCAACGCCTCGAGGATGACGTAATACGCCTTGTTGCCGGTGAAATATTGCGACACCTCGCGCTGGCCGAAGGCATCGTACAGGATGGCGTCGATCGTCGCCGGCTGGATGCCGAAGCGTGCGGCCTGGTCGCGATCATAGGTCAGAGTCTCGGTCGTGCCGGCGTTCTCCTGGTCGGACGTGACATCCGCCAGCAGAGGAATCTGCTGCATCTTCGCCAGGATCTTCGGCGCCCACGCGTTCAGTTCGTCCGAGTTCGGATCCTGCAGCGTGTACTGGTACAGCGTGCGGCCGAGCCGGGCGCCGACGCTCACATCTTGCGCCGGCTGCATGTACAGCTTGATGCCGCCGACCGATTGCAGTTTCTGGTCGAGCCGGGCGATGACCTGCGTTGCGGTGTCCGCACGCTGGCTCCACGGCTTCAGCGAGATGTACATCCGCCCGTTATTTGCTGTCTGACCGGCCGTGCCCGCGCCGATCGCGGACACGACGGAAGCTACCGCCGGGTCCTGCTGCACGACTTTGTTCGCTGCTTGCTGCAACACGGCCATCTGATCGAACGAACTGTCTTGCGCCGCGTCGGTGATGCCGATGATGATGCCGGTGTCCTGGGTCGGGAAGAAGCCCTTCGGGATAAACACATAGAGCATGACCGTCAGCGATACGGTAGCGATGAACACCAGCAGAGTGATGAACTGGAAGCGCAGCGCGATATCCAGCGTCCGCTCGTAGAACCCGACCATGCCCTCGAACATGCGCTCGATCAGATTGTAGAAGCGACTGTGGTCATGCGCGTCCGAACTAAGAAACCGCGAGCACATCATCGGCGTCAGCGTCAGCGACACCATCGCGGAGATCACGATAGTGATCGACACACAGATCGCAAACTCGCGGAACAGCCGTCCAACGATGCCGCCCATCAGCAGCAGCGGGATGAACACTGCGATCAACGAGAAGCTGATCGACACGATGGTGAAGCCGATTTCCCCGGCGCCCTGGAGCGCAGCCTCCATCGGTTTCATGCCGTCCTCGATGTGGCGGAAGATGTTCTCCAGCATGACGATCGCGTCATCGACCACGAAGCCCACCGCGATCGTCAGCCCCATCAGTGACAGGTTGTCCAGACTGAAGTTGCAGACATACATCATGCCCAGAGTGGCGACCAACGCGACCGGGATGGTGATGCTGGGGATCAGCGTTGCCCACACGTTGCGCAGGAACAGGAAGATCACCATCACCACCAGGCAGATCGACAGCATCAGCGTGAATTCCACGTCGCTCACGGACGCGCGGATGGTCAGCGTGCGGTCGGAGACCACGTTGAGGTGAATGTTGGGCGGAATATCGGCGCGCAACGTCTGCAACGCATTCCGCACGCCGTCGGCGGTCGAGATGACGTTGGCGTTGGGCTGCTTGAACACCAGCAGCAGGATCGACGGTTTGCCGTTGGTCCACGCACCCAATTCGCGGTTCTGTGGTCCGGCAATGGCGCGGCCGATATCGCGGACGCGGATCGGCCCGCCGTTGCGATAGCCGATGACGACGTTGTTGTACGGTGGCGCCGTCGTGAGCTGGTCGTTGGCGTAAATGGTAAACGACTGGTGCGATCCGTCGATGCTCCCCTTCGGATCGTCAACCGTGACGTTGGTCAGCACATTGCGCACGTCCTCAAGCGTCAGGCCCATCGAAGCCAGCTTTGCGGGATCGACCTGAACCCGGATCGCCGGCGTCTGCTGCCCCCCCACCAGCACCTGTCCCACCCCCGGAAGCTGCGATATTTGCTGCTCCACCAGGTTCTCGGCATAGCTGTCCACTTCGGTGATCGGCGCCTGGTCGGACTGCATCGCCAGGATCATGATCGGGCTGTCGGCCGGATTGATCGCGCGGAACGTCGGCGGGGTCGGCATGTTCTTCGGCAGCGAGCCTTGCGCCGCGTTCATCGCCTCCAGCACGAGCGTCTCGGCATTGCCGAGGTCGGTGCTGAGGCTGAATTGCAAGGTGATCTGCGTGGTGCCGAGCACGCTCGACGAGGTCATCTGCGCCAGACCCGGCAGCATCTGACCGAACTCGGTTTCCAGTGGCGTCGCCACAGTGGACGCCATGGTTTCCGGGCTGGCCCCGGGATACTGCGCGGTGACCGTCAGAGTCGGGAACTGCACGTTTGGCAACGGCGCCACCGGCAGCAGCGGGTAGGCGACCAGACCGGCGAGGAAGATCGCGGTCGTCAACAGGGACGTGGCGATCGGCCGCCGGATGAAAGGCGTCGAGATGCTCATGGCGGCTGGCGTCCTGACAAAAGGTCCGGTTGCTACTAGCTGGGAGAGGCGCTGCCGCTGGTGGCGGTCGATGGCGGCTGGACGGGCTGCGCTGCGTTGTCCGCCTTGACATGCGTCCCCGGCGACAGCCGGGACTGGCCCGACAGGACGACGGTCTGGTTGCCCGCAAGCCCCTTTGTCACCACCGCCATGCCGTTATCCTCATAGCCGACCTGGATGTTCGCCTGCGCGACGGTCTGTCCCGGCTTGACGGCATAGACGAACAAACCGTCCGGCCCGTGCTGCACCGCCAGGGCGGGAAGCGTGACCGCATTCTGCAGGACATCGACCTGGACCCGCGTGTTGACGAACTCACCGGGCCAAAGATGGTCGTCCTGGTTCTGAAACGTTGCCTTCATCGAGATAGTGCCCGTGGTGGCGTCGATCGTGTTGTTCGGCGTCACCAGGGTGCCGGTGGCAAGCACCTGTTTCACATCCTGGCTGTTGGACGCCTCGACCGGGACAGCACCCTTCGCCCGCGCCGCCTGCACCTGCGCCAGATCGGCTTCCGGCAGGGTGAAAACCACGGAAATCGGCTTGTCCTGGGTGATCGATACGATGCCCGTGCCAGTCTGGCCGGCGACCTCGATCAGATTGCCGACATTGACCTGATACAGGCTGACCCGTCCGTCGATCGGCGCGCGTATCACGCAGTTGTTCAGATTGAACTGCGCCGTCTCGATCGCGGCATTGTCTAGCGCGACAGCGGCGATGTCCTTGTTGACCGTCGCCTGCTGGTCGTCCACCTGCTGGATCGGCGCGAAATCATGGGTGGCAAGCGATTGGTAACGCTTGAGGTCGAGCTGCGCACTTTGCAATTGCGCCGGTGTCCTCGCCGCGCTGCGCCACCGCCTGGTCGAGCGCGGCCTTGTATGGCGTCGGATCGATCTCGGCGATGATGTCGCCCTTGTGGACCTCCTGCCCCTCACGCGCCGGCAAGCGATCAGCGTGCCGTTCACCTGCGCCTTGATCTGCACGACGTTGAAGGCCTGCACGGTGCCGAGGCCGTCAAGATAGACCGGCACGTCCTGGATCTTGTCGTCGCGGTGGTCACCGGCACCTGTGGCGGCGGCGGGCGGGATCGGCGGCATGGGCGCGACCGGTGCCGCGCATGCAGGTGCCATCCGGCAAACCCGCCGGCGATCGCGACCACTCCAATTAATCCAAGGCGCCGACCGCGTCATGATCATCGTCCCCACTCGCTTCACTCGAAGCTGGCGGTTTCGCGCGCCGTTCGAGGAACATAGACATTGCATCTGACAGGTGTTGCTACCTTTTCGTCAGCGGCAGACTTTTGACTTTCGTGTCCTGTGGTTAATCCAGAGCGACATCGCCACGTTATGACTGCGTCGCCTGCAACTATTCCGATTGTTCAGTGACGTTTGCCGGCACGGTCGACCGGCAGGGCACCTAATTGGGAACCGTAGCGTTGCCGGCCCATCGCACGCGCTATACCGATTTGTATGGATTTACTCGCTGCGTGATTTTGTAACGCCCGCGCGCCGATGGCTTGCCATCTGGCGATTTGCGGATGCCACCGTTCAGTGACCCGTCAAACCGCGAACGCCGGTAACAATTCGTATCCACGTGCGTTGCATCACGCGGTACGCTCGCAAGGACACTTCGGGAGTCGCCGCTTCCAGCAACAACAGTGCCCGGTCGTCCACCTTGCCGCCGGGTAACAGCGGAAGCCGATCAGCAACCAGGGTGCGAGCAGGCTGCATATAATTTGGTAATTCCAACCTGATCGACCGGCGCACCCGGTCCAGCATCGCGGTATCATCAGGTACGCCGTTGACGACGAAGGCGAACAGGCTGGTCTCCTCACCACTGTGCCGCGCCACAATCGCGACGTCGGCGACGCCAGGCACGCGCCGTATGGCGTCCTCGATCTCCGCCGGTTCAACCCGCTGGCCGCGTATCTTCACCTGGCGGTCGCGCCGGCCGAGCACTCGTAACAGGCCATCCGGCCGCAGCCGCACCAGGTCCCCGGTCGGGAGGATGCGCAAGCTGGGGATCGGACGGATCGGGCCGTGCCCGGCCAATCGAGCATCTTCCGTGCTCCCACGTGCCCAACGCGACGTAGCGGCTGCGTAGCACGAGTTCGCCGATCCCGCCCTCGGGCACGGGGCGGCCGGCTTCATCGACGAGCGAAAACTCATGCTCCGGCAGCAGATATCCGGTGGGCAACGCTGCCTCGTCGCCGGCAAACCCGAACGGGACAAACCATTGCGCGGCGGTCACCTCGGTCTGGCCGTAGGTGATGGCGAAATGGCAATAAACCGGCAGCACCGAGCGCCATTGCTGGAGGTCGGCGCGCAACAGACGTTCCCCGAACGTCCTGATCAAGCGCAGGCTGCCGAGCGCCTCGCGCGCACCGTCAACCTCGAACAGCAGGCGCAGCAGCGCCGGCACGCCCCACAGGATCGTGACATGCTCTTCGCGGATCAGCCCCAGCAGCGACGTCAGCCCCGATGCCGAGGCCGATGTCACGAACTGCAGCGCACCGCCCAGCAATGCGATCATGCTCGCCACCAGGCCCGCCGTGGTGCCGAGAGCGCCGAGCGACAGGAAGCGATCGCCGTTGTGCAGGTGCATCGACAGAATGTTGTTGCGCACACGCGCCAGAACCGTCGCCTGGGACAGCACTATGCCTTTCGGCTGTCCGGTGCTGCCCGAGGTGTAAAGCACGATCGCCGGCTCATCGGGTCCCATCGGCGTCGCCCGCCAGGACGACGCTGGCGTCGCACCGGTGACGCTGCCATCGCTCGCAACGACGATCCGAGCAACCGCGTCGGGCACCAGCGCGGCATCGGCGCCATCTTCGAGCGGACCGCGCGCACATCGGCATCCCGCAGGATCGAGGCATTACGTTCCGCCGGATGATCCGCATTCAATACAAGGCAGCAACGGCCGGCGGCGAGGCAGGCCAGCACGCCAACGACACTCGCGGACACGTTTGGCAGCAGCACCGCGACAGCACCGCCGCCGGGAACCTGCACGGCGATCTGTTCGGCCAGTTGCGCCACCACAATGCGGAGCGCGCCGTAGGTCAGCGTCCCGCTGGCATCCGCGAGCGCCAAGGCGGACGGCTGACGCGCGGCAACGCCCTCGAACAGCACAAAGATCGAATGGTCCACAAAGTCGGCCTGGGGCGGATCGAAGGGCGTGGTCGTTGGACCGTCACGGTCGAGCGCCACGTTGGCCGGCTTGACCCAGTCGGAGACAGCCGGCTCATTGTCAGGTGCAGAAGCAGCCAGTGTCGCGGTCCCGACGGTTCGATCCCATGGCCAAACTTGTCATTGCAAGCGTCGCGAAGCAATCTCCCCCGAGAGATCGCACGAACTTACGCGGGAGATTGCTTCCCCCGGCCTTCGCCGGTGTCGCAATGACAGTTGGACGCTGCATAGCACGTGGCAGCACTCATTCGAGCAGCGTCCAGATCGATCGCAGGAACAGTAGCCGCATGCCGGCACGCTCCATGTTGCGATGGCTCGTCGAAAGAAAATTGGCGTCGCTGCACACGAACTCGACGCCGGCGCGGCTGGCATCCCGCAGGCGGCGGCGCAGCAACGCCGCATGCAGTCCGCGGCCACGGAACGACGGCGTCGTCGTACTGTCAGCGAAATAGCCGACCCGGTCACGAATGATCAGCGTTGCCGCTGCGGCCGGCCGATCTTCGACCCGGGCGAGATAAAGCGACCAGCCCGGCTGACGCCGCCAAGGTCGTACATTCTGCTTGAATTGATCGGCAAAAGCTTCCGGGATACCCCAACCCGAAACATAGGCCGTGAGGAATTCCTCCATCAGCGCCTCGGAGGTCACCGCTTCAATCGCAACGTCATCGGGCACTGCCACATCGGGATCAGGTCCGCGGATCAGCGCCGCGTGATGGCTCGATTGGAAGAATCGCAAGCCGTGCAAGTTCGCGCCCCAGCGCGGGGTCATCATCTCCCGCGGCGATTTCGAACCGGCCGGCCACGCCATGCACGCGGTACCACGCAACCAGAGGCTCGATGCGGTCCGCCTGTCCTGGCCGCAATCCCACCACGCTGTTGAAAGCCGGCGACGGCAGGTGCCGCGCCATCAGTGCAACCACGTTGTCCGTCGTCCGAATGGCAATTCCGATCGGGTTGCCCTGTATCCGTTCTAGGATACGCATCCGCTCAATCGTGTAGGCCGTGGCGACGTCCGTCACGCGATGCACAAGATCGAGCGATGGAACGCGTTGACCGGATGGGTCCATAGTGCGTTGCCCCACGCAAAAGCGGATCGGTAATCTGCCTGCTCCCCGACTTTAGCGTACAGCCCTGGCCACCGCAGCCATCATGCCCGACCGAGGGTCGGCGCCTGCCCTCCGTGCCAATGAAGCTGAGACACCAGCCCCCCGGGAATTATAACTTGAGGGGCATGGAAGGATGATCTTGCCCATGCCCATGCTCCAGACAACGAACGTCCAAGCGTGTTGGACATGCCGACCAAGCGAGTGGCATCGGCCCAATTCGTCTTAGCTATTGCCCACAAATTAGCCTGTACCGGGTGGCAGTCCGAGCGCTCGGTGTATCCTTTCAACTATCTCCATCAGTTGGCGGCCCGCCTCGGGGTCACTGGTTGCGCTGGCAATCCTCGCTAGGTCGCGCGCCAGTTCTGCGACATCGATCAGGTTTGTCATGGCGGCCCACTCCAGTCAGGGCCGCGCGAGTTTGTTGCGCTCCCGCCATGGCAGCGCATTGACAGAGATCAAACGCTGCGCCAGCGGGGCCGATTTCATTGATTTAGATCAAAGCATGCCTCTCCCACCCGGGCAAAATCGGCGAAATGACATTATCCGAATATCAGCCCGGTGGATGCGCGCCAGACACCGGCGAATATGAGGAACTGAATGTGTTCGGCACGCCGACGGGAAGGATCGCGGCCGTGGAGAAGGACGAACAACTCCCCGCCTCAGCACGAGGGTTCAGTTGGCGCCACCTCCGCGACCGCCCGGTTGCCGAAATCCGCGCAAGCGCGACCGAGTACCCGTCGCATGGCGGAAACGGCCCGAACAGCGGGGGTCCGGGACAGTCTGCGAAAACTGGCCGAGCGGCTTGACAACCTCGCCTATCAGCGGGAGCGCAGTCGGGACGGTCTGGATTGATTTCCGGCTGCGCCGCTGGGAGTGTCGGTTTCGGAACTCAGGCGGTTCCCGGCGGCAGCCCGACCGCCCGCATGAGAATCTCAACAATCTCCATCAGTCGGCGCCCGGTTTCCGGGTCGCTGGTTGTGCTGGCGATCTTCGCTATCTCGCGCGCCAGTTCCGCGACGTCGATCTTGTCGGCCATGACGGTCATTGCACGATCACCTGTCCGACAGGATCATCGGTATCCGCCTTTCGGGGCATTGACTGGCGTCAAACGTTCGGGCCCAGCATCCGTTGAGCACGCCTGAGGCCGATCCCCAACTGGTAGCATCGACTGGCGTTTTATGGTAGGCGGGACGAATGGCACCTAGAGACCAACGACGCAACGAACGCGCGGCAAGCCCGGACATCTACGAAGAATTGGGCGCTTTAGACGCGCCTACCGGAAGGCTGGTACTCGCGGCGAAGGACGAGGAGCTGCCCGACCTGCCCTGCGGCTTCAGTTGGCGGCCTCTTTCGCAACGCTCCGTGGTTGAAATTCGTGCGCGAGCAGAAGACTTTCGCCGTATGGCCGAGACCGCCAGAACGCAGACAGTGCAGGACAGCCTGCGGAAGATCGCCGAACGGCTGGACGACCTGGCCGATCGGCGGGAGCGGGAGGAACGAGGTGACCCCGCGGACTAGCGTATCGGTCCCGCGAAACCACTCCCATCGATGGGGTGTCACCGAGATCCGCCGCGCCGGGTGCGGATTTCTCCCCATCGGAGTCGTTCCAAAGAAACGCTGCACCAGTCCAGCAATTCGTCGATTCCGCACCTATCGGCGGCTTTCGCCGCGAGTCCGGTGGCCGGGGCCAGACCTGCCCCATACGAGTTCGAACTTTGGAAACGCTGTACCAGCGAGAAGCGAGATCCTCCCCCCTGCCCATCAGGGAGGGGGAGGCTCCTTGGGACTCGCGAGGGAATAACTGCTTCAACTGATCGCGCCGCAAAGCCCTGTGTCATGGCCGTCCTCGGGCGCTTGACCCGAGGGCCGGCCATGACACCGGGCGCAACAGTCCGCCCATCGATGATTCGGTTATTCCTCGGCATGCGCTTATCCAGCGTCACCCCTTGTCCGCGGCTTCCACTGCCACAGGCAAGGTGAAGCGGAAGATGCTGCCGCCGCCGGGGTTGGGCTCGACCCACAGACGGCCGCCATGGGCTTCCACGATCGCGCGACAGACCGATAGCCCGATGCCCATCCCGGCGCTCTTGGTGGTGACGAACGGTTGGAACAACTGCGCCTCGATCGCGGCGGAAATGCCGCTGCCGGTATCGGCGACGCTCACTGCTACCATGCTGGCCCAGCGTGCCGTGCCGAGCGTCAGCTCGCGCACCGGGCACTGCTCCATTGCCTCGACGGCGTTGCGCAGGAGATTGAGCAATACCTGCTGCACCTGCACACGGTCGGCGACCACCGGCGGCAGGTTGGGGTCGCGGTCGAACTTCACGGTCACGCCGCGGTCGCCCAGCCCGACCAGGGCCAGCGCGCTCGCCTCCTCCACAAGAGCGTCCACTTGCTCCGGGCGCCGCGCCGTTTCGCCGCGTTCCACGAAGGCGCGCAGCCGGCGGATGATCTCGCCGCTGCGCAATGTCTGGGTCGAGGCCAGCGTCAGCGCCTGGCGAATATGCGCCAGCTCCGGTTGCGGCGCGTCGAGCAGCCGAATCGCTGCGGCAACGTAGTTGGCGGAGGCGGTGAGCGGCTGGTTCAACTCATGCGCGATCGCCGCCGCCATCTCTCCCATCGAGCGCAGCCGCGACACGTGCAGCAGTTCGTCCTGCAACTCCTGCATCCGCGCCCTGGTCTGCTGGCGTTCGGTCAAGTCGCGGACGAAGCCGGTGAACAGGCGTCGCCCATCCTGGTTGACCTCGCCCACCGATAGTTCCATCGGGAAGGTGCTGCCGTTCTTGCGCTGGCCGACGACGACGCGGCCGATGCCGATGATCCGCCGCTCCCCCGTCCGCATGTAGCGCGCGAGGAACTCGTCATGCTGCTCCTGATATGGCGTGGGCATCAGGACCCGGACGTTCTTCCCGCAGGCTTCCTCGGCGCGCCAGCCGAACAGGCGTTCGGCCGCCTTGCTGAATTGCTGGATCGCGCCGTGCTGGTCGATGACAACCATGGCGTCCGGAACGGTCTCGAGAATCGAGCGCAGCATGGCCGACTCAGCCGCCGCCGTGTTCTCCTCGCCCGTCCGCGGATCATCCATGCGGCAGCTTTACGCGAGTGGAGGGCGGGGGAAAACCCATTTCACGGGGGCTGGGAGGGTTGGAGCGGTTCTACCGTGGCTGGAGACGGCCGCCCCGGTGTCATTGCGAGGCGCAGAGCGCCGCGGCAATCCCCCGCCTGACGAGCCGAGGAACGCTCGTCAGGCGAGGGATTGCCGCGGCGCTCTGCGCCTCGCAAGAAACAAAGAGCCTCCCGCCTCCCCTTGAGGGGGAGGGAGCCCTCTTCTTAACACTCCATCTCCTGCTCGAGCGCGGCGATATCATCGTCGCTGAAGCCGAAATGATGGGCGATTTCATGCACCACCACGTTGCGGACCAGGCGGAACAGGTCCTCGCCGGTCTCGACCCACTCCAGCAGGATCGGCTGGCGATAGAGAAAGATCAGGTCGGGCTGGCGCGCGACGTCGGCCACGCTGCGCTGGGTTAGCGGCGTGCCGCGATACAGGCCCGTCAGGTCCCAGGCCGACTCGATCCCCATCTCGTCCAGCGTTTCATCGTCGGGCATCTCCTCGACGGTGATGCCGGTGCCGGCGATATGGCGCGCCAGCCGGGGCGGGATCGCGGCCAGCGCGTGTTCCGCCATATCAGCGATATCGTCGAGGCTCGGCGGCAGCCCGAATGTGGACTTGCGCGGATTGCTCATGGCGGTGTCTGGTGAGGCCCGTCCGGCACGCCGTCAAGCCGGGCGTGGCAGCAGGAGGCGACAGCATGGCGCAGCGATTGACCGAGGCGGAACGGGCCGCCTTGCACACCGGCCTGCCCGCGTGGGGCATGGTGGAAGGCCGCGACGCGATCCGCCGCGAGTTCCGGTTCAAGGATTTCAGCCAGGCCTGGGGCTTCATGGCCCGCGTCGCTCTGCTGGCGGAACAGCACAACCACCATCCGGAGTGGTTCAACGTGTGGGCGACGGTGCGGATCGAGCTGTCCACCCACGACGCCGGCGGGCTGACGGCGAAGGACGTCGCGTTGGCAACCGCGATCGACGCCTTGCTGGCGTGAGCGAGGTCAGCTTTCCGGAACGTGCCTGGGCGATCCGCCGCGCCACTGCCCGGCTGTGCGGCCGGCTGGGCTGGGCGCCGCTGCACGAGGTGCCGCTGCCGAACGGCCGTCGCGCCGATATTCTGGCGCTGCGCCCGGACGGGTGCTTCGCCTGCATCGAGGTGAAGTCGGGGCCTCGGGATTTCCTGACCGACCTGAAATGGCCGGACTACCGGGAGTTTTCCGATGCGCTGTTCTTCGCGGTGGATGTCGATTTCCCGCAGGAGCTGCTGCCGGCGGAAACCGGGCTAATCGTTGTCGCGGGGCTGGAAGCGGACCTGTTGCGCGAGGCGCCGTCGCACCCGCTGGCGGGCGCGCGGCGGCGGGCGCTGATGCAGCGGTTCGCCTGGCTGGCCGCCGGGCGGTTGGCGGCGCTGGAGGATCCCGGCGGGGTCGCCGATCTGCGGGCGGCGCTGCGGGTGGAGTGAGGCGGTGGGAGTTTGAGTGGCTCGAACGGTTGGCAGCAGTTTGGTTGCCTGGTCGCGCTTGCACGGCGCGGAGATTGAGGGACCACGATCCCTGACGCAGGTGCGGCACGCGGCTGGAAAATTTATTTAGAAGGCAGATGAGACACAGAGATTCTCTGAGAAAGATTAACACTGAAACGAGTGAACGCGGCAAACTCGGATGCTGTAAACTAATACCAGCCCGCAAAACGATTGCCGTACGACAACGGCCGTCCCTAACCGTCATGGCCGGCCTTGTGCCGGCCATCAACGCCTTTTGTCGCGTGCACGAAGGCAAGGCGTGGATGGCCGGCACAAGCCTCGGGACAAGCGCCCGGGGCCATGGGCCGGCCATGACGGTTAGGGCGGTCCGTGCGAAGCGGTCGAGAGTCAATCGTTCGGCGGATTGGTATAAGTACTGCGTTTCATAAGTTTTCTGACATGTTTGGGCAATATAACGGCTAAAATCGCAGTGGAACGAATTCACTGATGCGTGCAGCAAAGTCGTGGGTGGCCGGCCTCCGCCGGCCATGACATGGGGGTCGTGATACGTCGGCAATTTGCTTCGGTTATTCCCCCTCGGGCCCTAAACCGAGCTTCCTACTTTCAAATACTGCAACCCACTGGCCCAACACGATATTTGTCGGTTGGAGGGGGCTGCCACTGGCTACACTCGGCGCAGCAGGGTTTGGAGCGCGCATTTCCGGATCACGGAGAGCAAATCATAGCATTTTTTCGTTCTTCATAAGTCTCACGAACGCGTGATTTACATGGGCACATTTTCGACCAATTTTATTAGAAAGTCTCGTAGTATCAGGCGCTTGAAGTAATTCGAAGTAGGAAGCTCGGCCTAAAAGCTGGACGGACCGACCGGTGCCATCGCCAGACCCGCTGCCTCCCACGCTCGCCGGCCGCCGCGGTACCAGCGGACATTGCTGTAACTCAACGCGACCGCACGCAGCGCGGCGTTATACGACAGCCAGCACGTTTGCGAGAGACAGAAAAACACCACCGGCTTTGTCTTGTCCCCACCTGTGAGTTCCGCCAGCCGCACCGCCAGGCGTTGTTGGACGGGATCATCGAACGACGTCCCCAGACCGGCGCCGCTCAGCCACACCGCGCCGGGCAAACTCACCGTCTGGTTGCCGCCCAACACATCGATCAGCACAGCGGCTTTCTGCGACACCAGCAGGTCTCGAAGCTGCGGGGTGGTGATCGGGGACGCTCCGGGGATCTGCGTTGGCGTCGGCGCGTCGAGCTTGGAGGTGCGGATCGTGCTGGTCGGGGGAATGCCGAAATCCTGCGTCTCGTAGGCGTAGGCAGGCGCCGTCAACACAGCCTGCTGCCAGGGTTCCACCGCCTCACCCGACGTCGCGCCGAGCGATCCGATGACCAATAACGCCTGCACGAACCACGCGATCGGTCTCACTTGTGCCTCCCCCCGTTGCAGCCCGTACCACGCTGTCATCGTCACGTGAACACGCATTTTGAGGCCCCGGCGCACCGGCACCCGCATTGAACTTCGGCCCTGCACCCCGCCTTGCGTAAAAGGCGGCTAATACCCGGGCGCGAATTAGTTGCCGGCCTGGTGAACGCCTGACCCGCCGCCGCAGGGAACGAAACCGGCCGAACGGCGTTCATCGCCGCGCAGCCCCACGCCGACGATGCACCATCGCAATCAGGGGCTGCAAGGAGGTGTCATGGACACCGCGGTCGACCTTGTGCTGCCGCCCGCACCCCTGTTGCGTCCACCTGCGCCGGTGCCCAGCCCCAGACCGCTGGGCCTGTTCAAACTATTGCGCGTCCTGAAGCACAACCCGATCGAATGCTGGGCCAAAGAGCACTTCGAGGCGCCGGCAGTGACCGCCAGCCGGGCGCTGGGCCATGTGGTCATCATCAACGATCCGCGCGCGATCCGTCGCGTGCTGCTGGAGAATGCCGCCAACTATCGCAAGGATGCGTTGCAGCAGCGCGTCCTGTCGGCCGGCCTGGCCAACGGCTTGCTCAGCGCCGAGGATGGACAATGGCGCATGCAGCGCCGCACCCTCGCACCGATCTTTTCGCGCAAGACCGTCACCTCGTTCGCGCCGGCGATGCTGGAGGCGGCCGATGAACTCGTGACACGCTGGCATGCGCTCGGCGACAGCACCCAAATCGATGTCGCCGCGGAAATGACGCGCCTCACGCTCGACGTGCTGGTGCGGACGATCTTTTCGGATGGGCTCGGATGCGATGCCGATGAATTGCGCGCAGCCATGACAACCTATTTCGAGACCATCGGCCGGATCGACCCGCTCGATCTGTTCGGCGTCCCGGATTTCGTGCCACGCATGGGCCGCTGGCGCGTCCACTCGACGCTGCGTTTCTTCGACGCCGCGATCGACGAGATCATCGCCACGCGCCGCCGGCTTCTGTCACAACCGTCCTACCACGCCCCAGACGACATCCTGACCCTACTGCTCCGCGCGCTCGATCCCGCTACCGGTCATGCGATGACGGAAGCCGAGGTGCGGTCGAACATCCTGACCTTCATCGCCGCCGGACACGAAACAACCGCCAATTGCCTGAGCTGGTCATTGTTTCTGCTCTCGCAGTCGGCGGAGTGGCGCGAAAAGGTGGCGGCGGAAGCACGGCGCGAACTTGGCGGACCAATCGACGGGCTGCCCGAACGCCTGGTGCTGACCCGGGCGGTGATAGACGAAGCGCTCCGCCTGTATCCGCCGATCGCCGCGATCAGCCGGGTGGCGAAAGGGCCTGACGACCTCGCGGGCTCGGCCGTTAAACGAGGCTCGATGGTGGTCATCGCCCCCTACGTGCTGCACCGTCATCGCCGCCTGTGGCATGCGCCCGATTGTTTCGATCCGCACCGCTTCCTCGGCGAGGCACGCTCGCAGATCGATCGCTTCGCCTATCTGCCGTTCGGTGCCGGCGTGCGCACCTGTATCGGGTCCGCCTTCGCCTTGCAGGAAGCGACGCTGGTGCTGGCGACGATCATGCGGAATTGCGTCTTGCAGCCGGCGCCAGGGCACGCGGTATGGCCATTGCTGCGGGTGACATTGCGGCCGGCCGGTGGCCTGCCGATGACAGTCACGTGGCGACGCTCTAACGCTCCGCTTGCCGCAATGCCGCCACACCGCGCAACGCCGTCCCATCTGCCGCAAAATTCCCCGGGTCCAGCCACGCCGCCAGAGCGTCTCGGCAGCGCGGCCATTCGTCGGCGGTGATGCTGTACCAGTCCGTGTCGCGTTGCCGCCCCTTGATCACCATGTGCATCCGGTGGCGGCCTTCGTAAGAGAAGCCCAGCCGCTCGGCGGCCCGCTTCGACGGAGCATTCAGCGCGTTGCACTTCCACACCAGCCGCCGATATCCCAGGTCGTCCGCCGCGAGCCGCAACGGCAGAAACATCGCCTCGGTCGCCGCGCGGGTACGCTGCATGCGCGGAGCAAACCAGATGCTGCCCAGCTCGATCGAGGCATGCTTCGGCTGGATGTCCATCAATGACAGCCAACCGGACACGGCGCCTGTTGCGATGGGTCGGACCGCCCACACCACGCGGTCTTGCTCCACGGCAAAATCCGCCACGTAGCGTGCCATGGCATCGGCCGATGCAAACGGCCCACAACCCAGATAGGCCCAACTATCGTCCGCACCTTGCGCTGCGTCCCACAACTCGGCCGCATGGCGCCGGTGCAGCGGCTCCAGCACGGCGTATTGCCCCCGCAGAGGCACCCGCGCCGGCAACGGGCGTGGCGTAGCATCGATCTCGGGACCGACCGGTGGCGGCATGGTGCATTCCCTGCTGCGGGTGCCCTTCCCATAGCCGCCGGGGCGGCCAGTGGCTTGGACCGCTCGACGCGCGGACCCACTGTCCATTTGCCTCACGATGGAATATCGTAACATCAACGGCGTCTGCCATCGGGAGGCGCGCCGGACATTCGGGCCATACGTCACAACGGGAGGTTTCCATGCTGCGTTCAGCCTTGCTTGCCGCGGTCTTCGCCGCCGGCTTCGTCACCGCGGCCTCGGCCGCCACGCTCGAGTTCCACGCCTTAATGAATGGCAAGTCCGAGGTACCGCCGAACACCACAGCCGGCACCGGCGAGGCCCTGGCCTCGCTTGACACCAAGACCAAGGTGCTGACCTACACGGTCACGTTCGAGAACCTCACTGGCCCGGCGACGGCGGCGCATTTCCATGGCCCGGCAGCACCCGGCGCAAACGCCGGCGTCGCCGTACCGGTCGGCGACAAGGGCCCGACCAGCCCGGTGCACGGCACCGCGACGCTGACCGACGCACAGATGAAGGACCTGGAAGCCGGCAAATGGTACGTGAACGTTCACACCGCAGCCAACCCGGGCGGCGAGATTCGCGGCCAAGTGATGGCGGTGAAGTAGCACAGCCGCAACCCGCAACTGGTGGCAGCGTGTCGTCGTAAGATGACACGCTGCGGTTGCCTCATTCATTGCCGCCGAACCTCGCGCCGCGACGCATTCCGGCCTAACCCGGGGTCATCAGCATCCGCCTAATACCGGCGGAAGCGACCGAGCCAGTGACGCAACTCGATCTGGTTGTCGTCGTCACTCCCCGCGCCAAAACTCGGGCTGAGCATCACCACCACAAACCGCATGATGGCTCCGGCGAGGAAGCCGACATAGAGCCCCCTGATGCCAAAGTTGAGCAATGTCGCCTGGCTCCAGGTGTCGGGCACATAGACGTGCCACCACATCATGGCGGCGAAGATCGCGATTTCGTTCACGGCCCAGACGGCAGCCATCGTGTCGCGAGGGCCACGCGATCCCTTGGCACCCTGGAACACGAGGCATAGGCCCAGCACGACCAGCAGCACCCAGCACAGTGCAGGCACCCAGACGGCCGGGAACAGGCGCATGAACGGTGCATGTACGGCCATAACCACGAGATCCCAAAAGCCTCGGCCGATCACCGGCCGCGCCTCGACTACCAGATAGATTGCCACGGTCAGCATCGTTGCGCCGCCGCCGGCCCGCTCGAAATTTTTCCTGCGCCACAGGGTTGGACGCACCCGCTGCTGTGTCAGCACTGCCCAGGCGGGCCGGAGAACCGACAGGCCAGCCAAACCCAGGACGAGAACAGTCCAGGCATCCCAGTTCATGAACCGGCGGCTCTCGGCAAACCGCGCACACCCAACGCGGCCATCCCTCTGTCTGGGTTGCGGGCCGGGACTCGTATGACCCGCTAACGGAATGAAGCGTCACTCCGCCGCTGCGTCAAGTCCCAACCCCGCCCTGTTATGAACCAGTTACAAGCTAACCAGCCGAGCGGGTGCGCCAGGCATCAGCAGATCGGTTACAAATGTAACCGACCATGCACCGTCGTGATCTCGGCGTGACGCCGCAAGCAATAAATTGGTGTCGCCAAGGTCAAGCTGCATCCACCTTTCTCGTTCACGCAAATGTTTAATCTGCGATCTCCGGAATGTGATTCGGCGAACCCTTCCGACCCCAGGACTATGGTTTAGTGCCAATGCGCACCGGCACCCAAGCCGTTCGACGGTGAGATGCGGTTCTGAAACGTGATGACATCGCGGGGTTTCGGCGTTTTGTAGCCCTTGATCGCATTGTGACGGGAGACAGCCTGTGAGCACGATCAGCACGACGATCACGAATAACATCTATTACGGGCCGGGCCAGGCGTATCTGTCGCCGCTGACGATCACCAATACCGGCGCGGTCCTGTCCACCGCCGCCGGCAAGTCGGCCGTCGCGGGCTCGGGCGGCGGAACACTGATCAACGACGGCACGATCTCGGCCAGCGGCGTTGGAAGCACCGGCGTGCACATCGCCTCCCCTGGCGGCACGGTCAACAACTCCGGATTTATCCAGGGCTACGTCCGAGGCCTCTATCTCGACGGGGCCGGATACGTCACCAATTCAGGCACCATTCGATCCACCGGGGGCGATTCCGAGGCGGCCGTCCAAATCAACGGCAGTGGAACCCTGACAAACAGCGGATCGATCATCAACAGCGCGACCACCGGCGACGGCGTGCAGTTCAACGCAACCGGCGGCACTGTCAGCAACACCGGAGTAATTGTGGGGTATGCCGAGAGCGTCGGCATGGAGCAGGCCGGGGTCGTCTATAACATCGGCACCATCCGGTCCACCGGCCTCAACGGCGATGCGGTATTTCAGGGCCGCGGCGGCGGAACACTGACCAACGAGGGCACCATCATTACCAATACCGCCGGCGGCACCGGCGTATTGCTCGACTATGCCGGCGGCACGATTGCCAACTCCGGACTGATCCAGGCGTACGATGCCGGCATAAACATGGAAGCCGCCGGATACGTCACCAACTCCGGCAGGATCCTGTCAACCGGCGGGAACGGCAACGCTGCGCTCGAACTGGCCGGCGGCGTGACGTTGATCAACTCTGGATCGATCATCGGCAGCCTGTTCGCGCAGTCCGGCGTCGAAATCACCGGGGCCGGAGATACCGTCGTCAACTCGGGATTTCATTCAAGGATACGTCACTGGTCTGGAGTTGGCGGGCGCCGGAGTTGTCGTGAATTCGGGAGTCATCCGAGGTCTGGAGCCAGGCTTTTTCGAAGGCCAGGCAAATGTCATCATGCCCGGCGGGGGCAGCTTCACCAATGCGCCGGCGGGCTATGTCAACAACGGCGTGTTCTTGAACGTCGCCAATGACGGCGTGGGCGCCGACGGCACGGTGGTGAACGCCGGCACCATCAAGGGCGGCCTTGTACCGAATTCGAACAATGCCGGCACCACGATAGAATACATCGGAACCGGCACCGTCTTCGACTCCGGAACCATCAGCGGCGATTCCAGCGAGCCGTTCGCCATCTATTTCGGCGGAACCAATGCCCTGCTGGTGCTGGAACACGGTTATGCGTTCAGCGGCGTGGTGAAGGCCGGCGGCACCTACACCCACACGATCGAATTGCTCGGATCCGCCGCGGCGCCGGTGACGGTGAATTTCAACCCGGGCAGCTTCACTAATTTCGGCACAGTCGGATTCTCGCCAGGCAGCAGCAATTACGGCACCCTCGCGCTCGCCGCTTCGGCTGACATACCCGGAACGATTTCGGGCTTCACGGCACTGCATGACGTGGTTGATCTGGGGTTCATCAGCGACACGCTGGATGACGCCACGGCTGTCCTCAATCCGTTGAACGACCAGTTGCTGGTTACCGGCGACAACGGATCGACCGTGCTGCAACTGGCGACCAACGAGGTCTATCCGCTGTTCAGGGCCGTACCCGATGCCGCCGGTACCGGCACGGATGTGGAGCCTATCTGTTTCTGCCGCGGCACGCGGATTTTGACGGATCGCGGCGAGGTGGCGATCGAAACGTTGAAGGCCGGCGACTGCGTCAGGCTGTTCGACGGCCGCAGCGTGCCGATCGTGTGGATCGGCGAGGGACGCGTGCTGGCCACCCGCGGCCTGCGCTCGGCCGCGACGCCGGTGATCGTGCGTCGCGGCGCCCTGGCGGACAACGTGCCCAACCGGGACCTGCATGTCACCAAGGCCCATTCGCTTTGTATCGACGGTGTGCTGATCCCGGTGGAGTTCCTGGTCAACCATCGCTCCATCGTGTGGGACGACCGCGCGCAGGAGGTCCCGCTCTACCATATCGAGTTGGAGACGCATGGGGTGCTGGTGGCCAACGGCGCGCCGGCCGAGAGCTATCGCGATGACGGCAATCGCTGGCTGTTCCGTAACGCCAACAGCGGCTGGCATCTGCCGCCGAAACCTGCCTGTGCACCGGTGCTGACCGGCGGTTCGGTGGTGGATGCGGTCTGGCGGCGCTTGCTCGATCGCTCCGGTCGGCGCAGCCGGCTGCCGCTGACCGACGATCCCGATCTGCATCTGTTGGTGAACGGCGAACGGCTGGATGCGGCGCATCCGATCGACGGCGGGCACGTGTTCAACCTGCGCTGTGTGCCGGAATGCGTACGCATTGTCTCCCGTGCCGCGATACCGCAGGAACTGGGCATGGCGCGCGACTCACGCAGTCTGGGTGTGGCGCTGCGGCGTATCTCGATCCGGCGCGGGATGCGGCTGCGGATAACGGAAGCGGACGATGCGTTGCTACACGCAGGCTTTCATGCATTCGAGCAGGATAATGGGTTTCGTTGGACCTGCGGGGATGCGGTGCTGCCGATCGAGATGTTCGCCGGACTTGGCGCACCGATGGAGGTCGTGCTGACGGTGGCGAGCACCACGCACTACCTCGATGAGGGCGAGCGATTGCGCGTGGCGTAATACCGGCCCGCGGGGAATAATCGGATGACCGCCGGCGGATGATGGCCCCCGTGTCATGGCCGGCGAAGGCCGGCCATGACACATTATTACATAGCGCATTATAGCATGTCGCCTTACTTGCCGACTGCGGAGAGGTTACCAGATGCACCTCACAACCGCGCTTCGACGCACTCGCACAGCGTGCGCAAGACCATGACCCGGGCAAAGTACTTGTCGTTCGCCGGCACCAGCACCCAGGGCGCGAACGCGTTGTTGGTGCGGTCGATCATGTCGCACACCGCCCGGTCATACAGCGGCGCCTTCTCGCGGTTGCGCCAGTCCTCCGGCGTCAGCTTGAAGCTCTTGAACGGCGAGGTCTCGCGCGCCTTGAACCTCGCCAATTGCTCTTCCGGCGTGATGGTCAGCCAGAACTTCACAACGATGCCGCCGGCCTCGGCTAGCTGCTCCTCGAAATCGTTGATCTCGCCGTAGGCACGCATCCAGTCGGCCTCGGAGCAAAATCCCTCGACCCGCTCCACCAGCACGCGGCCGTACCACGACCGGTCAAAGATGGTCACCCGGCCGAGCCGCGGCAAATGCCGCCAGAAACGCCAGAGATAGGGCTGCGCGCGCTCCTCCTCGGTCGGTGCGGCGATCGGGATGATGCGGTAGTTCCGCGCGTCCAGCGCCCAAACCACGCGGCGGATGGCGCTGCCCTTACCCGCCGCATCCATCCCCTCGAACACCGCAACAACCGAGCGCTGGCTGAACTTCCGATGCCGCGTCAGCAGGTTCAGCGTGCCCTGGTATTTCTCCAGCGCAACCCGGTAGTCCTTACGCGGCAGCGTCTGGCGGTAGTCGAGCGTGGTCAGCACGGTGCGGCCATCCGCGGGCGGCGCCGGGAGGGCCGCCTGCGTCGCCGAGACCGGCTTGTCCCCGGTCAACCGGCGCTCCACCGCGTCGGCGATGGCGCGCCCAACCGTCAGATAGCGGTAGTTCGGATCGCTGCCTTCCACCACCGTCCATGGCGCGTGGCCGGTGCTGGTGCGGCGCAGCGCCAGCTCCGACACCTTGCGGAACCTGTCGTAGATCTTGAAGCGCTCCCAGTCGGTGTCGCTGATGCGCCACCGGCTCTTCGGATCGGCTTCCAGCGCCTTCAGCCGCGCCTTCTGCGCCTGCTTCGACAGATGGAACCAGAACTTCAGCAGCAGCGTGCCTTCGTCAACCAGCATCCGCTCGAATCGGACGATACGCTCGGCCGCCCGCACCAGCTCGTCCTCGGTAATCCGGCCGGCAACCCGGTCCAGCACGGGGTTGGAGTGCCAGGCGCCGAACAGGATACCGATGCGCCCCTTGGGCGGCAGCGCCCGCCAGTAGCGCCACATCCGGGGACGCTCGCGTTCCTCGTCCGACATTTCACCGAACGCGTTGGTCACGATATGCCGCGGGTCCATCCATTCGTGCAGGATGTTCAGGGTCTCGCTCTTCCCTGCCCCGTCCACGCCGCCGATTATGATCACCACCGGGAAGTCGGCCTTGGCCAGCATGTCGTATTGCAGGGTCAGCAAGCGGGAGCGGAGCAACGGCTCCTCCCGGTCGTAGTCGGCCTTCGCGATGTGGTGACCGAGTTCTGCCAATTCGAACATTTTCCGCGCCTTCCGCCATGCCCCATCCCAGAGGCGTTGCAAGGTTCACGGACTGCTCCCAATGCGATATTATACCCCATAACGACCGATGAAAGCGAGGGCGCCCGTGCCGCGGGAAGCGCAACTGGCGGTCCTGTTCGCCGACGTGTCCGGTTCGACCGCGCTGTACGACACCCTGGGCGACGTGCGGGCGCGCAGCATCGTTGCTCGCTGCATCGCCATCATGACCGAAGCCACGCACCGCCACGGTGGCACCCTGATCAAGACGATCGGCGACGAGGTGATGACGACGTTTCCCAATGCCACCGCCGCGGCCGAGGCAGCCTCTGTCATGCAGGAGGCGATCACCGGCCAGATGGTGGTGGAGGGACGCCCGCTGGCGATCCGGGTGGGTTTCCATTGCGGTCCCACCCTGCTGGAGGAGGCCGACGTGTTCGGCGACGCGGTCAACCTGGCGGCGCGGATGGCGAGCCAGGCCAAGTCCGGCCAGACCCTCACCACCGGCGCCACGGTGGAGCAAATGGACGCGACACGGCGCAAGCTGTGCCGCCAGATCGACCTGGCGCAGGTCCGGGGCAAGCGGGAGGAGATCGCGATCTACGAGGTGCTGTGGCAGGCCGAGGATGCCACCATCATGCGTGCCCCGTGGGCGACGCAGCACCGCGGCGGCGAGCGTCTGGTGCTGACCGCCGGCGGCACGCGGCTGGAGATTGGCGAGGGCCACCCGTCGCTGACCATCGGCCGCGCGGAGCAAAACGACCTTGTGGTGCACCAACCGACGGTGTCGCGGCTGCATGCCCGGATCGAATTTCGCAACGGGCGGTTCGTGCTGACCGATCTCAGCGCCAACGGAACCTATGTCGAGGCCGATGACGACGGCAGCAGCTACGTGCATCGCGACAGCACCGTGCTGGCCGGTGCCGGCCGGTTGGGCCTGGGGGAAACGGTGTCGCCGGAGTCGCCGGTGACGGTGCGCTACGAGCCCGGTTGATCCGGCCGCCGTCGGTTGCGTGGCGAATGCGGACGCAGAAGCCGGCGGCGGCCGCCCGTATCATCCCGGGAACACCAGCAAGAAAGCCAGCCCGGAATAACATAATTTATACTGAACGCCGGAATGACCGCCAAACCGATACGATCCCCGCGCAACGAGGCAGGTCAAAAATCGAGATTCGCGATTTCACGTATGTAGCAGGGAAATTTGTCGATGCTGAGCGGAACCTGTAACTGGGGCGCAATCTTGTAATAGACATGACAACTTTGGTGTTATCCAGTAAACGTCTTTCAGAATCTTGTATTCTTCATATGTGTTGCAGGATATTCCAGTATAATGATGATGCCAATTCCATTTTGTTCGGCAATACTCCGCACACATAACAGTACGTTGTTGCTATGTATTCATTTCGCTCAATACTTTGTCTGTATGCTCGGTCCTGCTTTTTCTTTCGTTGGCGCCCAAACTGCGACGATCGACGACAGCCAGTATCCCGACGGCGATCCAACAGGTAAAAATGCGATATCTCTGGTCGACATGATTTTTACAGGGTTCACGGATTGCTGACGATGCGTTATCATCTTCCATTGTCATCGACAGAAGCGAGGCGCCCGTGCCGCGACAAGCGCAACTGGCCGTCCTGTTTGCCGATATCTCCGGATCGGTGCGGCTTTACGACCTGCTGGGCGATGTCCGGGCCCGCACCATCGTCTCTCGCTGCATCTCGGTCATGACGGAAGCGATGCAGCGGCACGGCGGCACGCTGGTGAAGACGATCGGCGACGAGGTGATGACGATCTTTCCCGGCGCCACCGAGGCCGCTGAAGCCGCCTGCGAGATGCAGGAAGGGATCACCGGCCAGATGGTGGTGGACGGAAGTCCGCTCTCCATTCGCGTGGGATTTCATTTTGGGTCGCTGCTGCTGGAGAATGCCGACGTGTTCGGCGACGCGGTCAACGTGGCCGCGCGTATTGCACACCATGCGAAGTCTGGCGAAATCCTCACCACCGGTCCTACGGTCGAACAACTGGAAGGCGCGCGGCGCAGGTCGTGCCGGCAGATCGACCTCACGCAGGTGCGAGGCAAGCGGGAAGATGTCGCGATCTTCGAGGTGCTCTGGCAGCCCGAGGATGCCACGGACATGCGGTTGCCCTGGACGCCGAAGCATCGCTCCGGCGGCCGACTGGTGCTCACGCTTGGCGGCACACGGATGGAACTCGGCGAGGGCAATCCGCCGTTGACCATGGGCCGGTCCGACCGAACCGACCTCGTGGTGCAACATCCGATGGTGTCGCGACTACACGCGCGCATCGAAGCTCGGAATGGGCGTTTCGTGCTGACGGATGTCAGTGCCAATGGCACTTATATCGTGCCGGACGGCGGCGGCGACAGCTACGTGCTGCGCGACAGCCACGTGCTGGACGGCTCCGGCATGCTGGGGCTGGGCGAGGCGGTGTCGCCGAACCTGGGGGTGGCGGTGCGGTACGAGACCGCGTGAAAAACAGCTCTCTCGCGGGAGCGGGAGTGGTTACCTCTCACCCGACCCGCCCGCGGCACTCGCCGAAGCCGATCGTGACGCGGCCGGTGCGGCGGCAATGCGCCTGGAAGATCACCTCGTCACCGTCCTCCAGATAACGTCGCGTCTCGCCGTTTGGCAGCGTGAACTGGGTGCGGCCTCCGGTTGTCATCTCCAGCAGGCAGCCGGCACCGCCGGGCTCGATCCCCGACAACGTGCCGCTGCCGAACAGATCGCCAGGCTGGAGGTTGCAGCCGTTCGAGGCGTGGTGCGCGACCATCTGCGCCACGGTCCAGTACAGCACGTCGCCGCCGGCCTGCGACAGCCGGAACGGCGCCGCGCCGGCCTCGCGCATCGCGGTCGTCAGCAGCGATACCTCGAACGCGATATCGAGCGCTCCGTGCGCCTGGTCGTTCGTGTCGAACAGATGCGGCAGTGGCGCGGGATCGCCGGCGGGACGTGGCGGCTGCGGGACGCGGAACGGCGCCAGCGCTTCCACGGTGACGATCCAGGGCGAAATGCTGGTGCGGAAACTCTTTGCCAGGAACGGGCCGAGAGGCTGCGACTCCCAGGTCTGGATGTCGCGCGCCGACCAGTCGTTCAGCAGGCAAAAGCCGGCGATGTGCTGTGATGCCTCGCCGATCGGAATTGGCGTACCGAGTTCGTTGCCGGGCCCGATCCAGACGCCCAATTCGAGTTCGTAGTCGAGATTGCGGCACGGGCCGTAGGTCGGCGCTGCCTCATCGGGCAGCCTGCGCTGGCCGCTCGGCCGCGGCACTGCGGCGCCCGAGGTCCGCACCGACGACGCGCGGCTATGATACGCGACCGGCACGTATTTATAGTTCGGCAGCAGCGGATTTTCCGGCCGGTTGATGCGGCCGCCGGCGGTCGCGTGGTGAATGCCGGCGAAGAAGTCAGTATAGGCGCCGATCGCCACCGGCAGGTGCATTGTACACTCCACCGCGCCGTGCAGCAGGCGCGGCGCCAAAGGCGCGATGCGCGCATGCTCTGCGCCGCTGGCGTCCAGCAAGTCCGACACCCGTTGCCTCAATGCGCGCCGTGCGCCGGCGCCAAGAGCGAGCAATGGATTGAGCGTCGCACCCGCGGCGGCTTCCGCGGCTTCGCGCGCGGGACCGGTGAACAGTCCGGCCTGCAATGCTGCCGCGATGTCGAAGATGGCACCGCCGATCGCCACGCCGCCGCGCGCGCCACCGCCCGGCGGACTGAACACACCGAGCGGCAGGTTCTGGATGGGGAACTCAGCGTGGCCGTTGGCAGATTCCACCCAGCTCTTGCGTGCCGGGTCGTGCGTGGCGTCGATCATTTTTTCCTCCAATGCACATGCGCTCCCCATTGTCATTGCGAGAAGCGAAGCGGTCCCTGGGCTTCACCCGGGGAAGCGATCTCCTGCGTGACGAATTGCCGGCGGCTCGTCAGGCAGGAGATTGCTTCGGCCGTCCGGGCCTAGCAAGAAACAACCCGTGTTGCCCGGCTCCCACGTCATGGCGGGCGAAGGCCCGCCATCCACGACTATGCTGCGTCCCGCGAGAATAGTCGTGGATGCCGACCTACGTCGGCATGACGTGGGGGGCGGGCACCATCGCAGTCTCATTCAGGACGGGTCGGCCGCCGCCGGACGGTGGCCAACTCGCAATGACAGTTGGGGGAGCAGCGATACCCCTATGCCCGAAAATGCCATCGCGGGTTCCGTGGTCCCGGCGTCGGGCCCGTGTGCGCTCATGCAGGAATGCAGCGACAGGCCGCGCGGACCGAACCCGCCCGCCTTGGCGTCGTAGGCGCCGTGCACCAGGCCCATGCACTCATTCATGACGGTTGCCTGGCAGACGACGAACCTGAAAACCGAATCAAATCGCAGACGGATTACGACCCCCGTTGTCATGCCCGGCCCTCGGGTCGAGCGCCCGAGGGCCGGGCATGACACGGAACATTGCAGCGCGACTGATTGAAGCGCTTATTTCCCGGCGAATCCTAACTGTGTGCGGCCCCGCCATCGGGTGGCGCTTCCTTGGCAATCCCCGCCGCGCGGCGCAGTTCACCTGGCGCCATGCCGAACTGGCGTTGGAACGCACTGTAGAACGTTGCCAGGTTGTTAAATCCCCAGCCGAAGGCAATGTCTGTGACGGAACGACGGGCGTTCGCCGAGCTCGTCAAGGTCGCATGGCACTCCTGCAACCTTCGATGCAGCACATGCCTGGCGAAGCTCACGCCGGTCGGCTCGAACAGCAGGTGCAGGCTGCGCAGGGACATGCGGTGCGCCGCAGCGACCGATGCCGGGGTCAACGCGGGATCGTCCAGGTGCTGGTCGATATGGCGCCGGACCTGAACCAACCTGGCGGCGTTCAGCGCGCGATCCGCCGGACCGATGTGCCTGGTCTGCGCACCGGCATGCAGCGCCAGCAGACGGCACAAATTGTCTAACGCAAGGCCAGCCTCGGCCGCACTGAGCCGGTCCATCTCTTCCATAAGCGTGCGTGTATACTGCGTCAGCAGGCGGCCTAGCCCAGGTTGGTTATAGACAATGCCTTGGCTCTGCCAGCCGGGAGCGATCATGGCATCGAGCTGCCGGCGGGGGATGCGAAACGCGCGGTGTCGCGACCGCCCGGCCTTGAAGGTGCGAAACGGTACATTGGAATCCATCAGCATCAACGAGCCCGGCTCGTGCGTTCGGGTTTGGCCTCCCTGCGTAAAGTGCGAAACACCCTCGACCTGAAGCTGGAGGCCATAGACGTCGATCGGCGTGGTGGCAGCGCCGTGCGGCGTCCGAGTGTAGATTGCCGCCTCGCTGAAATTCTCGACGCACACCAGTTCGCCTGTCGTGCGTACTTCGAAGCTGCCGTCGTATGGCGCCTCGCCATCCTCGCGCGTGACCGTCAGCAAGGCACGCATGAATGGCTTATGTCCGTCGCCCATCATATCGCGCATCACCGCGAAGCGGCGCGATGCCGGCACGTCCCGCAGCGTGTAGGTGGCCACGGACGTGCTGGGCGGGTCGGTCGAGGAAGCGTACCGGCATCGCAATCTATCCTCGGATCAGGGTGGAGCGGAATGCCAAGCGTCGTGTAAGAAACGACTTTCCGTTGCAATCGGCCGCCAGCTTACACTGGCTGACGGTACAATCATGTGAGCTACGTCACAACATCCATGATCACAGGTGCTACCCGCGAGGTCCGAAACTGCGCGCGGCTCAGAATCCGTCCGGCTGGCGTTCCTGCGCGGTGTCCGCCGGCAGCGCAAGTGCCGTGGCTTCGGCGCGTTGCAATATGGGATAGGCCTCCAGCGGACATTTGTAGTGCCGCGCATCGGCCTTCAGCGGGTGGATGATCCGGTGCGACGGCGACAGGCCATTCAAAGCCAGCGCGATGCGCACCCACCAGGCCGCACACTGACGAGACTTTGTGTAGCGCTGCGCCGTCGCTCTGCCACTCCTGTGGATGGACCGGGTTTGGAACCGACGTGCCCAGGCAGCGATATTCGCGTTATGACGTCGCCGGGGAGGCAAGAAACCTAAATGAAAACTCGATCCAGAGCCGTGCCGGCGCCGGGCGTGGCCGCAGAGGCAGCCGTCAGCGATTTCCGGCTGGAAGATTTTTTGCCGTACCAGTTGTCGGTAGCTGCCAATCGCGTGTCGCGCCTGTTCGCCCGGCGTTATTCCGACACCTATGGCCTGACGATTCCGGAATGGCGTGTGCTGGCGACGGTTGCCCGTTTCGGCACCGTGTCGCCGACGGCGGTGGGCGAATGGACGGCAATGGACAAGGTCAAGGTCAGCCGCGCCACGGCAGCGTTGGTCGCACGCGCGCTGATCCGCCAATCGCTCGACCCGAACGATGGCCGCGGCCGCCTGTTGCGGATGACACGCAAGGGGGCGACCGTGCACCAGGGCGTCGTGGTGCTGGCACGCGGGCTGGAGGCGTCGCTGGCCGAGGGTCTGGGGCGCGCGCAGTGGGGTGCCCTGAGCAAGGGCCTGATGCGCCTCAACGCTCATGTGCAGAGCATCGAGGGGCCGGACCCCGGTGAGGCGGTGGACTGAAAGGGTGTTCGTACCGACCCGATCATCTTCGCCCGGCGTTTCGCGCCGGTCTCTACCGCGCAACGGGCGAGGCTGGCGGACTCGCATGTCACAAAAACTTCGCTAGGATCGCGGTCAGGGTCGTCCGGGCCCTCGTGTGGAACCACACCGTGGCCGGCGCCCCATGCAAGAAACCTAAGGAGGCGCGGCCATGTCAGGAAACCAGAACGGCAGAAGTCCCCGCTCGGTGGCGCTGGTGGGCCCCTACAGCAGCGGCAAATCGACGCTGTTCGAGGCCATGATGGATGCGGCGGGAGCACCGGTGAAGCGGCCGGCCGATCCACGCAACCGCCCGATGACCACCGAGATCCGCATCGGCCACGGCAGCTATCTCGGCGATCCGTGGGCGGTGCTGGATTGCCCCGGCTCGATCGAGTTCGCCCATGAAATGTGCGCCGCGCTGGCCATGGTGGACGTCGCCGTCGTGGTCTGCGAGCCGGTGCCGGCACGCGCGCTGACGGTCGCACCGGCGCTGAAATTGCTGGCGGATCTCGGCGTGCCGCATGTGCTGTTCATCAACAAGATCGACACCCTGGAAGGCAGCGTGCGCGACACGCTGGCGGCGTTGCAAGCCTATGCGAAGTCGCCGCTGGTGTTGCGCCAGGTGCCGATCATCGATGGCCAGGTGGTCAACGGCTACGTCGATGTGGTCAGCGAGCGGGCGTATCGCTACCGCAAGGGCCAGCCTTCCGAGTTGATGCAGATTCCCTCCGAGATGCAGGACGAAGAGCAGGAGGCGCTGGGGAAACTGCTCGAGACGCTGGCCGACCACGACGACGAGCTGATGGAAAAGGTGTTGGAAGACATCAAGCCCAGCCCCGACGAAATCTATCGCGACCTGCGCAAGGACCTGGCGGCCGGCGCTGTGATCGAGGTGCTGCTGGGCTCGGCCGAAAATGCCAACGGCGTGCGCCGCTTGTGGAAGGCGCTGCGGCATGACTCGCCGTTCGTTGCCGAAACCGACGAGCGCAAGCACGTTACCGCCGACGGTCCGCCCTTGGCGCAGATCTTCAAGACGGTGCATGCCGGCCATACCGGCAAGCTGTCGTACGCGCGCGTCTGGCGCGGGACGATCAAGGATGGCGCGACGTTGGGCAGTTCGCGGCTCGGCGGCATCTATCGTTTCCAGGGCGGCGAGCTGACGAAAAGCGCCGAGGCGGTGGCAGGCGATATCGTCGCGTTCAGCCGGCTGGAAAGCGTGGCGACCGGCGCCACGGTGTCGCCCGGCGCGACGCCGGAGCAATTGCCGTTCCCCGATCCGCCGCCGCCGGTCTACTCGCTGGCGATCGTCACCTCCGACCACAAGGACGACGTGAAGCTGAACGGCGCCTTGACGAAGCTGCGCGAGGAAGACCCGACCCTGTCGATGACACAGGCGCAGGACACCAGCGAAACCGTGCTGCACGGCCAGGGCGAGATGCATCTGAATGCGACGGTTGCCAAGCTGTCGAACAATTATGCCCTGAAAGTGACGACTCATAAGCCGCAGGTCGCTTTCAAGGAGACGATTCGCAAGGCGGTGCACGAGCATGGCCGGTTGAAGAAGCAGAGCGGCGGACACGGTCAATTCGCCGATGTGAAGATCGATATCACCCCGCGCGAACGCGGGTCCGGGTTCGAATTCATCGACAAGGTGGTGGGCGGCGCGGTGCCGCGCAACTTCATTCCGGCGGTGGGGGAGGCGGCGGAAGAAGCGGCGAAGAAGGGGCCGTTCGGCTATCCTGTGGTTGATATCTCGGTAACGCTGGTGGATGGCCAGTTCCACAGCGTGGACAGCTCCGACATGGCGTTCAAGACGGCCACCAGCCTGGCGATGAAGGAGGGGCTGGCAAAAGCCGATCCTGTACTGTTGGAGCCGATCTATCGCGTCAGCATCAGCGTGCCAAACGATTACACCGCACGTGCGCAGCGGCTGATCACCGGGCGGCGCGGGCAGATCCTGGGGTTCGCGGAACGCGAAGGCTGGCCCGGCTGGGACGATGTGGAGGCGCTGGTGCCGGAGGCCGAGCTGCACGATCTGATCATTGAGTTGCGGTCGCAGACGCTGGGGCTGGGCACGTATCGCAAAGAGTTCGATCATCTGGCGGAAACGCGCGGCGGCGAGCTGCGCCGCGGCGCGGCGTAACGGCGGAGCGACCGGCAGAAGTAACACTCCCCCTCCCTCAAGGGGAGGGGGAGTCTTTCTGCTACAACCAAATGCATAATCAGGAGCGCACACCTTGATGAAACTATTCGACCTTACCGGCAAGGTGGCGCTGGTCACCGGCGGCAATGGCGGCATCGGGCTTGGCATGGCGCAGGGTATGGCATCATGCGGCGCATCAATCGTGATCTCCGGCCGTAATGCGGAGAAGGCACAAGCCGCACTTGAATCGCTGCGGCCCTTCGGCGTGAAGACCGCGTTCATCGCCGCCGACGTTACGAAGAAGGCGGAGTGCGTGAAACTCGTCGCGGAAACAGAGGAAAAATTCGGCCGGCTCGATATCCTGGTGAACAACGCCGGCACGGCGATCCGCAAGATGCCGGAGGACTATTCGGAAGAAGAGTGGCACACCGTGCTGGACACCAATCTGACCAGCGCGTTCCTGCTGTCGCAGGCGGCATACCACGCAATGAAGCGAGCCGGCGGTGGCAAAATGATCAACATCGGCTCGATGATGTCGCTGTTCGGCGCGCCCTACGCGACACCGTACGGGTCGAGCAAAGGCGGCATCGTGCAGATGACGCGCTCGATGGCGACCGCCTGGGCGAAGGACAACATCCAGGTGAACGCGGTGCTGCCGGGCTGGATCGATACGGACCTGACGAAGCGGGCGCGGCAGCAGGTGTCCGGATTGCACGAGCGCGTGGAGAACCGCACACCGGCGGGGCGCTGGGGCACGCCGATGGACATGGCCGGCATCGCGGCGTTCCTTGCCAGTCCGGCGTCGGATTTCGTCAGCGGCACCGCGATCCCGGTGGACGGAGGCTATTCGGTCGGGATGTAGCGCTTAAAAAACCTCTCCCGCTACGCGGGAGAGGTCGAGACGCGAAGCGTCGAGGGTGAGGGTGATCGGGTCGGAACGCTCCACCTGCTACGT
Source organism: uncultured Alphaproteobacteria bacterium (assembly GCA_963762885.1). GTDB lineage: Bacteria > Pseudomonadota > Alphaproteobacteria > Acetobacterales > Acetobacteraceae > JASHVB01. The sequence goes on along the minus strand of CAVXNH010000029.1, from coordinate 29,275 downwards.
GCCGACCCGATCCCCCTCACCCTCGGTGCTACGCACCATCGACCTCTCCCGCGCGCAGCGCGGGAGAGGTTATTAGCCCGCCCACCCAAAAGATCGCTCCACCGCCTTGTGCCACGCTGCGGTGAGCGCGGTACGACGCTCCTCCGGCATCGACGGGGTCCATGTCCGCGTCACCGCCCAGTTGGCACGCAGATCGTCGAATCCCTGCCAATAACCCACTGCCAACCCCGCCGCATACGCCGCCCCCAGCGCCGTCGTTTCCAACGTTCGAGGCCGCGCCACCGGAACGTTCAGCATGTCGGCCTGGAACTGCATCAGCAATTCGTTCGCCACCATCCCCCCATCCACCCGCAGCGTCCTTATCCCAATCCCCGAATCCTGCTCCATCGCCCGAACGACATCGAGCGTCTGGTAGGCGCTCGCCTCCAGCGCGGCGCGCGCGATATGCCCTGCAGAGGCATAGCGCGTCAGGCCGGCCAACACGCCGCGGGCATCGCTGCGCCAATACGGCGCATACAACCCGGAGAACGCCGGCACGAAATATACGTCGCCGTTGTCCGGCACCGACGCAGCCAGCGCCTCGACATCAGCCGATGCGCGAATGATGCCAAGATTGTCGCGCAGCCACTGCACCAGCGAGCCGGTCACCGCGATCGAGCCCTCCAGCGCATAGCACGCGGGTGCATCGCCGAACTTCCCCGCCACCGTGGTGATCAGCCCGTGCTGCGATGGACGCGGCGTGGTGCCCGTGTGCATCAGCAGGAAACATCCGGTGCCGTAGGTGTTCTTCGCCTCGCCCGGTTCGCAGCACGCCTGCCCCAGCAGGGCCGCCTGCTGATCGCCGAGAATGCCTGCCACTGGCACACCCGCCAGCGGCGCGCGCGCCTCGGCATACACCATGGAAGACGCCACGATGCGCGGCAGCACTGCGCGCGGAATTCCGAACGCAGCAAGCAACGCGTCATCCCATTGCAGCGTCGCCAGATCCATCAATTGCGTGCGGCTGGCGTTGGTAACGTCGGTGATATGCTCACCCGTGAGATGCCAAAGCAACCAGGCATCGACCGTGCCGAATGCGAGGTCGCCGGCTTCCGCGCGATGGCGCGCCTCCGGCACATTGTCCAGCAGCCAGCGCAGCTTCAGCGCAGAGAAATAGCTGGCGAGCGGCAGGCCGGTCTGGGCGCGGAAGCGGTCCTGGCCGCCGTCGCCGGCGTATTCGGCGACCAGCGCGTCGGTGCGCGTGTCCTGCCAGACCAGGGCGTTGTGCACGGGACGGCCGGTGGCGCGATCCCACAGCAACGTGGTCTCGCGCTGGTTGGTGATGCCGACCGCGGCAAGGTCGCGCGGGGTCAGGTCCGCCTCGTGCAGCGCATGCGTGATGGCAGCGAGCGTGTTGTCGAGCAATTCGATCGGGTCGTGTTCTACCCAGCCAGGCTGCGGAAAAATCTGGCGGTGCTCACGCTGGGCGGACACGACGGCATTGCCGCCGCGGTCGAACACAATGAAGCGGCTGCTGGTGGTGCCCTGATCGATGGCGCCGACGTATCTGGTCATGTTTCCCCCGCGTGCGTTGCGCCACGGGAGTTTGCATCAGGCGGGACGAAAAAGCGCCTGCGCGTCGGACAGGAGTGTCTCCCCCTCCCGTTGAGGGAGGGGGAGACTCCGTTGTCGTTACTCCGCGGGCTCGGCAGCCATCGGGCGCGGCAGATCGCTCTTGGCTTGGTCGGTCATCATCTCGATGCGGCCGGTGATCTGGCCGCCATCCTCGACCTGGAGCCGCCGGCAGCGCGCCGTGCCCAGCACACGACCCGTGCTGCGCACCACCAGGGCGCCGCGCGCGGTCAGCGTGCCGTCGATGGTGCCGGCGACCTCGGCTTCCTCGACTTCCACTTCGCCCTTGAACACGCCGCCAGGCGAGATCGCCAGTTCGGTGGCGTGGATCATGCTGGCCTCGACGGTTCCCTCGACCACCAGGCGCTCGGCATCCTGCACAGTACCCTGCACGCTGATGCCGCGCCCGACGACCAGGGTACGGCGCTCACCGGGCTCGCGGGCGGGCGTGCGGACAGGCGGCAGGCCGGGCCGTATGCCGCTGGCGGGCGGGGTGGCCAGGCCGGTGGGAGCATTGGAAAGCGGTGGACGGGACATGGATGGCGCCTCCTTCGGTGGGGCGGGGCGGAAGGGGGGGACACCAAGGCCGGTATCCCCGGATCCGGACGACGATCCGAATGTGGAGGCCGGATGAACGACGGTTTGCATCGCGCCGTCATCCGCGGAATTCGAGTTTGCCGAAATTCCGGCGGGCAGGATAGCCCCCGAACCGATCGGTACCTCGTCAGGCTTGCGGCGTTTGAACAAGGCGCCCCCAAATGTGGTTGTCGGACTCGACGAGTCCTGAAGACGTAGCTGGCCTAACACGCGACCTGTCAGCGAACAACCGTCTTGCTGCAGTTATCCACAAACATCCACATGCGAACAAGCGCTTTAGCGTGTCCGTGTCAATGCGAGATCGAGCACGTGCACCATCGCGGCGGTGCCCAGCAATGGGATGAACAGGTTGAGCAATGGCACATATGCTGCCAGCGCCATTATTCCGCCGTAGCCCCAAACAATGCCGCGCACGCCGCGGTAGATCCGTTCGGCGGCGGGGCGCGGCATGCGGCGCATCGCCACGACGACGAACAGGCCTCGGCCGATGGCGTAGGCAGCGATCGCCCATGCAAGCACAAGGCCGATGCCGGGCAGGAACAGCACCAGCACGAGCGCCAGCAGGTTCAGTGCGAGAATGCGCAGGCCGAGCGTGATGCCCTCCCACAGCAGCGGCACGAACGCCGCACCCGGCGCGGGCGGCAGCACCGGGTAGTAGCGACGCTCCACCGCCGCGGCGATGCGGTCGATGTACATCGTGCCGATGACGGCTGCGAGCGGCAAGAACAGCCAGCCCGTCAGTAGCGAGGCGCCGATCGAGGCCAGCAGCCCGACAGCCCAGCCCAGCAGACCGTGCCAATGCAGGACATGCTCTACGGCCCAGACGGCAGCGATGTGCAGGGCAACGAAGCAAACGGCGGACCAGGCGAGGCAGCGTGCCATCACGCCAAGGAACGCGCCGTCGTCGAGTTGGCCGATGGCGCGGGCGAGTGGGGAGAGCAGGGAGGACATCGCCCACCATAACCTCTCCCGCGCTGCGCGCGCGATAACCTCTCCCGCGGGAGCGGGAGAGGTCGAGGTGCGAAGCACCGAGGGTGAGGGTGATCGGGTCGGCAGGTAGCAGGTAGAGCGTGCCGACCCGATCACCCTCACCCGCCACTGCGTGGCGACCTCTCCCGCGCCTAGCGCGCGGGAGAGGTAATGTGGCGCGTAGCGCGGGAGAGGTTACCCCGGCACCTCCGGCCAGTCGTGCTTCGGATACCGCCCGCGCATGTCCCGCCGCACGTCGGCCCAGGCACCGCGCCAGAACCCGCCGAGGTCGCCCGTCACCGCGACCGGCCGCCCGGCCGGCGACAGCAGCGCCAGCCGCAGCGGCACTCGCCCTCCAGCCAGAAGCGGCGTTTCCCGCAGTCCGTAGAACTCCTGAGCGCGGGCCGATGCCACCGGTACCGGCGCGGCGTAATCCACCGGCGCACGCCCGCCCGGCAACGCCAGGTCGCGCGGCAGGTCGCGGTCCAACCGCGCGGCCAACGCCCAAGGCAGCAGGTTGCGCAGGAGCGTGATCAGGTCCAGCCGCGCCAGCTCGGCTGTGCGCGTCATCCCCGCGAGTTGCGGCGCCAACCACTCCGGCGCGCTCGCCGCCAGCGCCGAGTCGGACAGGTCCAGCCAGCCGGCATCCGGCTCGACGCCCCGCATCAGGCCGACCCGAGCCTGAAACTGCCGCGCGGCGTCGTTCCACGGCAGCGCCTTCAGACCATCCGCCGCGACGGCGCGAGCCAGCGCCTCGGCCATCGCCGCGGGGTCTGCCGGTTCGGTGCGGTCGCTCAGCACCAGTGCGCCCAACCTTCGCCGCCGCCGCGACAGCACAATCCCGGAAACCCCATCAAAACTGCTCTCCACCGCCTCCGTTACCCGCGCAGCCAACATCGGCGGCAAGGCATCGGGGTCCAGCGCCGCAGCCAACCGGATCCGTGCCGATGCCTTCATCTCCAGCGCCGCCACCACCAACAGTCCGGCATTGGAGAGCACATCGGTGCGCGGCAGCCTCGCCCCGCCGCCGCCCGACAGGCGGAACGAACCCGGCTCGCCACGCCGCTGGGCTATCCGGTCCGGAAAGGCAGCGGCAAGCAGTTTTCCGGGGTCGCCATCGGGTTGCGTGTTCGCTGGCAGGCGCAGCCGGCGGCGATACTGCGTGGCGGCGCGGCGGATGCGCGACAGGGCGCCTCGGTCGGCGGCGGCATCACCGACCGCGATCGCCTGAATGCGCAGCCCAATATCAGCCGGTGCGTCGGGCGACCGCAGCGGGTCGCGCTCCTCCAGCAAGGCCGCGAGATCGGCCGCCAGCGCCGCCTCCGCCGGAGACTCCGCCGCCAGCAGCATGGCGGCCAGCCGCGGATGCGCGCCGAGCAATGCCATGTGGCGGCCTTGCCCGGTGATGCGTCCGTCCGCGTCCAAGGCGCCGAGCTCGACCAGCAGCGCCCGGGCGGCGGCCAGCGCCCCGGCTGGCGGCCGGTCCTGAAACGGCAGATCCGCAGGCGGCGTGCCCCAGGCGGCACAATCCAGCACCAGCGACGATAGCTCGGCCTCGAGCATTTCCGGGCGGTCGTAGGGCGGCAAGCCGCGATGCAGCGCCGCGGACCACAGCCGGATCGCCACCCCGGGCCCCTCCCGCCCTGCACGGCCGGCGCGTTGCTCCGCCGCGGCGCGCGAGATGCGCAGCGTGGTGAGCCGGGTGAGGCCGGTGCTGGGGTCCAGCCGGGGCGCCCGCCGCCAGCCGCCATCCACCACGATGCGCACGCCGGGAACGGTCAGCGAGGTTTCGGCGATCGAGGTCGCCAGCACGACGCGCCGGGTCTCGGCGGGGCGCAGCGCTCGGTCCTGTGCGTCGGGCGGGAGCTCGCCGTGCAGCGGCAGCACCATGGCGCCGCAACCTCGCAGCGCGGCCTCGGCGCGGCGGATTTCGGCCATGCCGGGCAGGAAGGCGAGGATGTCGCCGTCATGCTCTGCCAGTGCTGTGCGGACCGCGCGGGCCATTGCGTCGGGCAGGTCGCGCGGGTGGGGGATGTCGCGGGGGGCGTCGCGGATCGTCACCGGGAACATGCGGCCAGCGCTTTCCACCACCTCGGCGCGCATCAGCGCGGACAGACGGGCGCCGTCGGCGGTGGCCGACATCGCCAGCAGGCGCAATTCGGGGCGCAGTACCGCTTGCAGGTCGAGACAGAAGGCCAAAGCGAGGTCGGATTCCAGCGAACGTTCGTGGATTTCGTCGAGGATGACCGCGGCGACGCCGTCCAGGCCGGGATCGGACTGCATGCGGCGGACGAGCAGGCCCTCGGTGACGACCTCGATGCGCGTGTCTAGGGAGACGGCGGAATCGAGCCGGGTGCGGAACCCCACGGTGCGGCCGACCGGCTCGCCCATCAGCGAGGCCATGCGCGCGGCTGCGGCCCGCGTGGCAAGCCGGCGCGGCTCCAGCACCAGGATTTTTCCGCCGTCGCGCCACGGCGCGTCCAGCAGTACCAGCGGCACCAGCGTCGTTTTCCCCGCGCCCGGCGGAGCGACCAGCACAGCGTTGCGCCCCACCGCAAGGTGCTCGGTCAGCGCAGGAAGTGCGCCGATGACAGGGAGATCGGGGAGCGGCATCATGCGGGTGGCATTTGGCGCATATGGGCGTCGGATGCTACGTTGCTCCGGATTGGAGCAGCTTTGGAGCAGTTATGCCGATTAATTTGTCGATCAAGAATGCACCGGACGATCTTGTGCAACGGCTGCGCGAGCGCGCCAAGCGCAACCACCGTTCGTTGCAGGGCGAGTTGCTGGCAATCGTCGAGGCGGCAGTGCCTCCGCCCGAACCGAAGCTCAGCGCCGATGAGTTCCTGGCAGAAATCCGCAAGCTTGGGCTGACGCGGCGCAACGAGGCGGCTGAGCTTGTGCGTGAGGATCGTGATGGCGGACACCCGCGCTAAGGTCGTCGATTGCTCGGCCTTTGTGGCCATGCTGTTCGATGAAGAGACGGGCCCCGCGGTTGCAGTGCGGCTGGGCGGCGCGACGCTGCTGGCGCCTGCTTTGCTACACTACGAAATTGCCAGCGTTTGCCTGAAGAAGCTGCGGCGGTTTCCGGCTGAACGAGAAGCATTGTTGTCCGCCTATCAGCGGCGCCACCATCTCCCAGTTGAGACTTTGGACGTCGATTATGCGGCAGTGCTGGCACTCGCGGGCCAAACTGGTCTGACAGTGTACGACGCGAGCTATCTCTGGCTCGCGCGCTCGCTTGGCGCGGAACTGGTCACTCTTGACGTGACGCTCGCGCAGGCGGACGCCCGAACTGCCTGACAGCGCTTTGGACGGTTGGGAGGAGAGCGCTGGTCCGCGCCCCCGGAATGCGGCATATCGTCGCGCAGGAACCGCCCACCTTCGGAGATCCGATGCTGCGGCTTACAACTTTGGCTCTGCTGTTCGTGTGGCTTGCGGCCGGTCCAACCGCAGCGTTGGAGAGCGCGCCGGCCAGCAGCAGCCGCGACACGGTCACGCTGGTGTCGGATACGGACGCGGTCGCGCCGGGCACGCCATTCCGCGTCGGGCTACGCTTCCGCCTGGCGCCCGGCTGGCACACCTACTGGCGCAATCCGGGCGACGCCGGCATTGCCCCCGACTTCGCTCTGGTCCTGCCGTCGGGCGACAAATCCGGTCCGATCGCGTGGCCGACCCCGAGCAGGGTCGCCGAGGGTCCGGTGATGACCTATGCCTATACCGGCGATCTGGTGCTGCCGGTGACGGTGACTCCGGCTGGGGTTGCCGGATCGAGCGCCATCCAGGCGCATGCCCGCTGGCTGGTTTGCAAGCAGATCTGCGTGCCAGAGGAGGCGGATTTTCGCCTCGACCTGCCCGCCGGGACCCCGGCCCCGTCGGCCGAGGCACCGCTCTTCGCCGCGCATGACCGGATGGTGCCGCGGCCGTCGCCGTGGCAGGCGCAGCTCGCACCGGACGGTTCGCTGTGGGTCCAGGGGCCCGAACTGAACGCATCCACCGTTACCGACGCCTGGTTCATCCCGGACCATGAGGGCCTGATACAGGACGACGCCGCGCAACCGCTGTCGGTGCGGCAAGGCGGTTTCGTGCTGGCATTGAAGCTGGCGAAGGACGCCAAGCCGGACTCGGGCCTGTCGGGCATCCTGACGGTGCGCGACCGCGCCGGGCTGCAAACCGACGTGGAGTTGCATGCCTTACCCGGCGCCGCACCGGCACCCGCCTTCCCACCGCTGCGGCGAGTGCTGGCGTTCGCCTTCCTGGGAGGGCTGATCCTGAACCTGATGCCCTGCGTTTTCCCGGTGCTGGCGATGAAGGCGGTGGCGCTCGCCCAGGGTGCGGCGCGCGGCGAGGCCCGGACGCACGGGTTGTTCTATACCGCCGGCGTGCTGGTGACGTTTGCCGCACTGGCGGGCGGTCTGTTGGCTGCGCGGGCGGCGGGGACGGCGGCCGGGTGGGGGTTCCAGTTTGCCTCGCCGGTGTTCGTCGCGGCTATGGCGTGGCTGCTGTTCGGGGTGGGGCTGAACCTGTCGGGCGTGTTCGTGCTCGGCGGCGGAATGAGCGGTGCCGGCAGCGCTCTGGCGGCGCGGGGTGGGCATCTGGGCAGCTTCTGCACCGGGCTCCTCGCGGTGCTGGTGGCAACGCCGTGCACCGCTCCGTTCATGGGCGTGGCGATCGCTGCCGGGCTCGCCGCGCCGCCTGCGGTCACACTGCTGGTGTTCCTGGTGATGGGGCTGGGAATGGCGGCGCCCTATGCGGCATTCTCGGCCGTGCCGTCGCTCGCCCGGCTCGCGCCGCGGCCGGGGCGCTGGATGGAGGTGCTGAAGCAGGGCCTGGCGTTCCCGATGTATGGCGCCGCAGCGTGGTTGGTGTGGGTGGTCAGCCAGGAGGCAGGGTCGGCCGGCGTGCTGGGTACCGCGGCGGGGTTCGTGCTGCTGGGGTTCGCGGCCTGGGTGCTGGGGGTCAGCCAGCAGGCCAGCAGCCGCAGCCGCCGGTTCGGCCAATCGGCCGCGGTGGCCGCGGTATTGCTGGCCGCGGCGGTGCTGAGCGGCATCGCGGTGGCCCCCGGAACGCCCGCTGCCGCCGCCACGAGCGAGGGCGCCGAGGTTTTTTCTCCCACCCGCCTGGCGACATTGCGGGCCGAGGGCCGGCCGGTGTTCGTAAACATGACGGCGGCGTGGTGCGTCACCTGCCTGGTGAACGAACGCGTAGCGATTTCGAGCGCCGAGGTGCAGCATGCGTTTGAAAAGCGACGCGTGGCGTATTTGAAGGGCGATTGGACGCGGCAGGATCCGTCGATTTCTAATTTCCTGCGCGAGTATGGGCGCGATGGTGTGCCACTGTATGTATATTATCCGCCGCATGACGGGCAGCCGGTGGTACTGCCGCAAATCCTTACCGAGAACGCGGTTTTGGCGCAGTTGAATCCTGGATAGCGGTTGCTGCGCGTGACTGCGTTCGGGCCGTGTTGGGATGACTTCTGCATACGATTGAATGTTTCAAGCACAGGCGCACGTTAACACTTGCTTGGTTTACTAGAGATTATGGTCCAGGTCCCACAAAGGAGCGCGAATCGTGGACGGACCTGTTGAACCAAACGACGGCGGTCATTATGATCCGAGCATGGAACCGCGGCTCTCCCGCGTGGAGCATGATGTGCGCGATCTCAAGGAAATGCTGGCTGAGCTGAAGACAATTGCCGCACGCACGGAAGAGCGGCTCGGCGCTATGGATGTCAAACTGGGCGCCACGGAGGTCAAACTAGGCGCGATGGATGCCAAGCTGGGCGCAATGGATGTGAAACAAGGCACCATGGATGCGCGGTTGGATGCGACGTTGCCGCATCTGGCGACCAAGGCCGATCTTGTACTGCTCGAGGTCAAGCTCGCGGACAAGCCCGGCAAGACCTACATGTGGGGCGTTCTGGCGGCACTGCTGACGGCCTACGCGTGCGGGCTCGCGGCGCTGGCGGTGTTGAAATAGCCCGTCAGCCGACCAGTTTTCGTACCGCGGCGACGGCGTCCGGGGTGGACCAATCGGCAGAACCCTCCAGCCGCGCTCGTTCCCGTCCTGCTTTGTCGATGACCACGCTGGTGGGGATGCCCTCGGCGCCGAAGGCGCGGGCGGCGGCGCCTTGCGGATCGAGCAATACTGGCAGACTGCCGATAGCGTGCTTGCGGAAGAATGCCTCCACCACTGTGGCGCCGCCTCGGTCGGAGGACAGCGGCAGTACGGCGATGTCGGACGGGGCTAGCGTTCGGGACAACGCCGCCAGGGAGGGCATCTCGGCGACGCAGGGGACGCACCAGGTGGCCCAAAGGTTAATAACCATCCCGTGGCCACGGAACTCGGACAAATGGTGCTGATTGCCATCGGCATCGACGAAGACGACGTCTGGAGCAGCGACCGGGGGATTGGAGGGTTTCAGGGCCTGGCTGAGGTCTTTCAGATCCTGCGCGCGCGGTTTGCGCGGCAATGCCGCCGCCGCTAGGGTCCCGCCCGCCGCCGCCACGACTGCCCGGCGGGTGATCAAAGCCATGATGGACCTCCTTCGTTGACCGACGATCCGCAACGCCGCAACGCCGCCGCAAACGTCCAGTGGGGCGGGCGCTTCGCCGCCGGCCCGTCGCTGATCATGCAAGAGATAAACGCCTCGATCGACGTGGACCGCAAGCTCTGGCGGCAGGATATCAGGGGGTCGTTGGCGCACGCTGCCATGCTGGCGAAGATAGGGGTTCTCGACGCCACTGATGAAGAGGCGATCCGCGGCGGGCTGGAGGCGATCGCGCACGAGATCGAGAGCGGGACGTTCCCGTTCGACACGGCGCTCGAAGACATCCACATGAACATCGAGGCGCGGCTGACCGAGCGCATCGGCGAGGCCGGCCGCCGGCTGCACACCGCACGCAGCCGCAACGACCAGGTGGCGACGGATTTCCGGCTGTGGGTGCGCGACGCGATCGACGGGCTGGACGCGCAGCTCGCCGACCTGATGCTCGCGCTGGCGGAACGCGCCGCGGCCTACGCGGCCGATCCACTGCCGGGCTTCACCCACCTGCAAACCGCCCAGCCCGTGACCCTCGGCCACCACCTGCTGGCCTATGTCGAGATGCTTTCTCGCGATCGGGGCAGGCTGGTGGACGCGCGGCGGCGGCTGAACGAGTGCCCGCTGGGTGCCGCGGCGCTGGCCGGCACGTCGTTTCCGATCGACCGGCAGATGACCGCGGCGGCGCTGGGGTTCGATCGGCCTGCGGCGAACTCGCTGGACGCCGTGTCGGACCGGGATTTCGCGCTGGAGTTCCTGGGCGCGGCGGCGATCTGCGCGATGCACCTGTCGCGCTTCGCCGAGGAGATCGTGATCTGGAGCTCGGCGCCGTTCGGGTTCATCCGGTTGTCGGATGCGTTCACCACCGGTTCGTCGATCATGCCGCAGAAGCGCAACCCCGACGCAGCGGAACTGGTGCGGGCGAAGACCGGGCGGGTGACAGGTGCCCTGGTGGGGTTGCTGACTGTCATGAAGGGGCTGCCTTTGGCCTATGCCAAGGACATGCAGGAAGACAAAGCGCAGGTGTTCGATGCGGCGGAGGCGTGGGCGTTGTCGCTGGCAGCGATGGCGGGCATGGTGCGCGACATGACACCTGATCTTGTCCGCATGCGCGCGTTCGCCGGCGCGGGGTTCGCCACGGCCACCGACCTTGCGGACTGGCTGGTGCGCGCGTTGCACCTGCCGTTCCGCGATGCGCACCACGCAACCGGGGCGCTGGTGGCGCGGGCCGAGGCTCGCGGCGTCGATCTGGCCGGGCTGTCCCTGGCGGAGATGCAGGCCTTGGAGCCGCGGATAACGGCGGACGTGTTCGGTGTGTTGACGGTGGACGCGTCCGTGGCCTCGCGCACAAGCTATGGCGGGACCGCGGGCGAGAACGTCGCGCGCGAGGCGGCGCGTTGGCTGGCCGCGCTGAGGGCAGCATGACGCGCGCGTGGCTGCTGGCCTGCGTGCTGGCCGGCGTGCTGGCGCTGGCGGCGTGTGGCAAAAAAGGTGCGCCGGATCCACCTGGGCCACCGAACGAGATCACCTGGCCGCGGGCGTATCCAACACACTGAGGCTCTGCGTGGAAGTAAGGGACCGTCCGGGAACAAACGGATCTGCTGCCTGGCGCTGCGAGACAGCGGGACAATTTACATCTCCGTCGATCTGCGGCCAACATGATCGGGCAACGCTCCGGGGGAGGGTCTGATCGCACCATTACTGTCGTTTGTCGCCATGCCGGTTCGGCGCGGCCTGACCCTGTTCGCCATCGTTCTGTCGGTCTGCTGCGTGGCGCACGCGGCGGTGCTCGACGGCATTCAACTCCCTGAGACGCTGGAAGCGGACGGAAGAACGTTGCAACTGAACGGTTACGGGCTGCGTACCTACTCGCTGCTGGGAATCCATATCTACGTCGCCGCGCTTTACCTGGAACACCCGAGCACCGACGCCGAGGTGATCATCCGCTCGCCGGAGACCAAGCTGCTGGTGGTCCGTTTCGAACGCAACATCAGTGCGGACGCTTCCCGTAAGGCTTGGCGCGAGGGCCTCGAAAACAATTGCGTGGCCCCCTGCCGACTGGATGCGGACGACCTCGAACGATTTCTTGCCGAGATGCCTGCCATGCACGATGGTGACAATTATACGCTGCTGTTCACGTCGCACGGCGCCATCATCACGGTCAGCGGGCAACAGATTGGCGTCATCTCCCGGCCGGAGTTCGCGGCGGCGATGCTGGCCACGTTCCTTGGCCCCAGGCCGGCATCGCCGACGCTAAAGCAGGAGCTGTTGACGGGGCACGGGTGAAGTCGGGGCCAGGCTCCACGACAAGCCGGTGTTCGCGGCAAAGCCCAGGCGCCGCCCGGGCCTCCTGCCGCTTGCATCCCCCGCCGATCAGCGCCATGTCGCTGGAAGCCTGAGCAGGGACAGGGTAGACTGTGGCTCGGGCGAGCCGGCAGCGGACGCGACGCCGGTCCCGCGCATCGGAGAGGGTTCTATGGGTAGCTTCAGCATCTGGCACTGGATGGTCGTGCTGCTGGTCGTGTTGCTGCTGTTCGGCGGCGGCAAGGTCAGCAGCCTGATGGGCGATTTCGCCAAGGGCATCAAGGCCTTCAAGAAAAACATGGCGGAGCCTGAGGACGCCTCGATGGAAGCCAGCGCCGACAAGCCGACTGGCTCGATCTCCGGCCCGGCCGGCGAAGCGGCGCCCCGCACCACGACCCGCGAGACCACCGCCGCCCACTAGCCCGAGTGTTGCCGAATGGGTGAATTCAGCATCTGGCACTGGCTGGTCGTGCTGCTGGTCGTGATGTTGCTATTCGGCGGCAACAAGGTCAGCGGCCTGATGGGCGACTTCGCCAAAGGCATCAAGGCCTTCAAAAAGAACATGGCGGACGAGCCCGATCCCGCGCCGAGTGCCGGCGCGGAAAAGCCGGCGGAATCGATTTCCGGTCCGGCCGGAGACGCCGCGCCCCGAACCCCGGCGCGCGAGACGACCGCAACGCACGAAACCACCGCGGCACACTGAGCGCTGGACACGTGCCGCGCTCCCCCCCTTCGTCATGGCCGGCCCTGTGCCGGCCATCCACGCCTTTGCCGTAATCCCCACGGAAACGCGTGAATGACCGACCGGAGCCTGTCCTCGGGCGCTTGACCCGAGGGCCGGCCACCGCACGCCCGACGCCAGCCGATCCTCAATACCCGACCGGCGTCGCGATCACCGGCACCCACTTGCCGTCCTTCACCACGCACAGGAACAATTCGTTCGACCCCTGGTGCTTCGTCGCACTGAACGTCATCGGCGGCGAGCCGAAAATGTCGTGCCAGTCCTTGATGCTCTCCATCCCCGCCACGAAGCTATCGACCGTCAGGTTCTTGCCGCCCCGCTGCACCGCCAGCACCACAAGCTGCGCCGCAGTATAGCCGATCTGAGCCGCGAAATTCGGCTCCTTGCCGAACTGCTTCTTGTAGTTCTCGGCAAACGCCTTCACCTCCGGACGCGGATCGCTGGCGGCAACGAACAGGATCGGCGCCATCGAGTAGAACCCTTCCGTCACCCCGCCCGGCGCTTCGGCGACCGCCTCGTCATAGCTCGCCGCCTGGCCCAGCATATCGACGTTCCATCCGGTCTTGCGCACCGCCGAAATGATCTGCACCGAATCGCGCACGATGCCGCCCACCACGATCAGATCGCAGTCCGCATCCCGCAACCGCGCCACCGAGGCACTGAAATCGGTATCCGTCGGCTTATGCAGCGTTTCCCCCGCCAGCGTCAGGTGCATCGCCGCCAACTGGTCGTGCACCCCCGACGTGATGTCGCGCCCAAAATCGGAGTCCTGCGCCATCGCGCAGATCTTCTTCTTCCCCCGCTGTTCGATGAACACTTTCAGCCCGGCGCGGATCTGGTCGTAATACGAAGCCGCCAACCCGAACTTCAAATGATGCAGCGGTTCGTACATCGAGCGCGCCGAGGTCAGCGGAAACACGTTCGGCACGCCCTTGGCGAGCTGGTCCGGCATCGTGGCGTTGTTCATCGGCGTGCCGCCATTGGCCACCATCATGAACACGCCGTCCTTGTTGATCAGCTTGTTCGCCGCCTGCACCGAACGCGGCACCTGGTACTGGTTGTCCTCCACGATGTATTTGATCTTGCGACCGTTGATGCCACCCTCGGCGTTCACCTCGTCGAACACCATGCGCCAGGCGTTGGAGTTATTGACGCCCCACATCGCGGTGACGCCGGACAGATCGGTATAGGTGCCGATGACGAGTTCGTTGTCCGTCACGCCGCGAACACTGTCCGCCGCTGTCGCCGACACGGCAAGCATGCCCAACAGGGCCGCCGCCGCGAAAAGCCTGGTCCGCATCGTTTCCTCCGTTTTTATGTGCTGTACGCTTCCTCTTTCAAGGCACGATAACTCGCTTCCGACGCACTTCGGCGCGTCGCCTGTCCGTCGATTTGCTGAATGACGATGCCGAGCGCCGCGGCCCAGCGGCGCTCCTCTGCCGGCACCGGCGCAGCCCCGACATAAGCCAGCCGCAGCCGGGCAATTCCGAGTTCGCGCCGTACCGCGCGCAGCACCAGCCAACGCGCCAACGACGCGTAGGGACCCCTGCCCTGCCCCGCCGCCCCGATAGCCCAGCGATACGCCGCCCGCTGCAAGCGCGTTGCACTGGCCGCCGCCTGGTTGGCGCGCGCATGCAAACGCTCCCAGGTCTGCGGATCGGCGCCCAGCACCGTTGGTTGCAGCTCTTGCAAATTCTCCGCCAGCGTCGCCGGACTTTCCAGGTAGTTGCTGACGATCCGGCTGTGCAACGCGAAGTACAGGCCGAGCACGCGCTCCATCACGTGCGACATCGGCAGGATCGCCAGCCGTTCATCGCCGGCCCGAGGCCCAAGCATCGCGACGGCATCGGCTACAAGCTGCAACGCGTCGCCATGAGTCAGCATGCGGCCCTCGCCGCCGGTCCCTTGCGGAAACAGCAGTAGCGCCGGGTGCTCTGCATCGATCGCCGCAACGCCAGCCTGCCACGCATCGCCCTTCGCACCCTCCTGCGCTGCGGCACGGGCCAGAAAGTCGAGCCAACTCTCGCTCGTGGAATCGGCGAAATCGCGCAGTCCCTTCATCTCCAGGATCACGATCCGCCGTAGCGCGGGGCATGCGTCGCGCACCAGCAACGCTTTGTCCAATTGCTCTTCATTCTCGACGAACAACAAAGTCGCTTTGGAGTCCCGCAGCACGTGCCCCAGATGGTCGGCGGATTCGGTCGGCGATACGCCCACGCTGACGCCGCCCGTGGCGAGGATTGCCAGATCGATCGCCACCCACTCCGGGCGGGTTTCCGCCAGCACGCAAGCGGCCTCGCCACGGCCGAAGCCGGCGGCCTGCAAGCCCAAGGCGGCGTCTCGCACACTAGCGCCAAGTTCCGCCCAGGTGACCGGAGACCACACCCCGCGGTGCTTCTTGCGCAGGATCACCTCGCCGCCATGCGCCGCGACACGCGACAGCAGCATCGCCGGAATGCTGGCTTCGGAACTCAGTGCCACAGCCGCGCCCTCTTGTAGCGCCGCTGCCCGCGGACACCGGCTTCCTTCTGGCCCAGATAGAATTCCTTGATCGCGTCGGTCTGCATCAGCTTCGCGCATTCGTCGGCCAGCACGATGCGTCCAACCTCCAGCACATAGCCATAATCCGCGGTCTGCAACGCCATGTGAGCGTTCTGTTCCACCAGCAGGATGGCCACCCCCTGTTCCTGGTTGATGCGGCGAATAATGCCGAATATCTGCTGCACCAGCAGCGGCGACAGCCCCAGCGACGGCTCATCGAGCAACAGCAATCGCGGCTTCCCCATCAGCGCCCTGCTAATCGCCAGCATCTGCTGCTCGCCCCCCGAGAGCAATCCGGCACGCTGATGCTGGCGTTCCTTCAAGCGGGGAAAATAGTCGAAACAAAGCTCGAGATCCTGCGCGACCTCCGCCTTGTTGTGCCGTGTATACGCCCCCATCATCAGGTTCTCATGCACCGTCAGGAACGGAAACACTTCGCGTCCCTCCGGCACGTGGCAGATGCCCAGCCGCATCACCTGGTCGGGCGACATATGCGCAATGTCGCGGCCCTGGAACACCACCTTGCCGCGTTCTGGGTCCAGCACACCGGAAATCGTCCGCAGCACCGTGGTCTTGCCCGCGCCGTTGGCGCCCAGCACGGTAACGATCTGGCCGGACGATACATCCAGGCTCACGCCGCAAATCGCCTGGATCGGACCATAAAAAGTCTCGATACCGGATACAGACAACAAGGCGGAGGC
The DNA here is from genome assembly GCA_963762885.1 of uncultured Alphaproteobacteria bacterium. GTDB lineage: Bacteria > Pseudomonadota > Alphaproteobacteria > Acetobacterales > Acetobacteraceae > JASHVB01. Next base: position 13,269 of record CAVXNH010000029.1, on the reverse strand, counting down.
CAAGTTCACTCACGCTGCCACCTCCCCGCCAATATAAGCCCGCACCACTTCAGGATGAGTCTGCACTTCCTCCGGCGATCCGAGTGCAATCACCTTGCCGTAGTTCAGTGCCATCACCCGGTCCGATACCTGGCGCACCAGGTTCATGTCATGCTCCACCATGATCACAGTGATGCCGAGGTCCTTCTTGATGTCCTCGATCCAGAACCCCATGCCTTCGGTCTCTTCGACATTCAGACCGGACGACGGCTCATCCAGCAACAGCAACTTCGGTTCGATACACAGCGCGCGGCCGAGTTCGACAACCTTGCGCACGCCATAGGGCAGGTTGGCGATCAGCGTGTCGCGATAGCGCTCCAGATTGAGGAAGGCGATCACGTCCTCGACCTTTGCCCGGTGCGCCAACTCGTCCCGCCGCGCCTTCGGCAAGAACAGCAATTGCTCCACGATGCCGGTATGCGCGTGGCAGTGCCGCCCGATCAGCAGGTTCTGCAACAGGGTGGCCTGCGGGAACAGCTCGATGTTCTGGAACGTCCGCGCAATGCCGAGCGACGCGATACGGTACGCCGGCACCTCGGTAATATCCTGGTCCTCGAGAATCAGCCGCCCCGACGTCGGCCGATAGATCCGGCTGATCAGGTTGAAGATCGTCGTCTTGCCGGCGCCGTTCGGACCGATGATGGAAAACACCTCGCCCCGCTGCACCTCGAAGCTGACGGAGTCGACGGCGCGAATGCCGCCGAAGCGAATGCTGATATCGTCCGCGGCAAAGAAAGTCATCGCGGCACGCTCCAACCCTTCCGTGTCATGGCCGGGCTTGGCCCGGTCACCCACGTCTTTGTGGTGCCGTTAGCAGCGAAATCGTCGGCGGCCGACCGGAGCCCGCAATGAGGTAACGCGAGCGCCCTCATCGCAGTCGCTCCGACCGAGCGTACGACTTCTGCCGCCGGAAACTCGTGCGCCGCTTGAACGGATAGGCCTGGAACCAGTGTTTCAGTTTCAGCCACAAGCCATAGATCCCACCCGGGAAAAACACGATCACCAACACCAGCACCAGCCCGAACAGCGATGGCTCCAGCCCCGGCAGCCGCCCGATCCCGAACGGCAGATCGTCGCGCGCAATCGCAATAGCCTGCGGCAGCAGGCGCACGAACAACGCGCCGAAGATGGCGCCCTGCAGCGATCCGAGCCCACCCACGAAAACGATGGTCACGAACTGCACCGACAACAGGATATCGAACGAATCCGGCGCCAGGAACCGCACGTAATGCGCGAACAACGCCCCCGCCAATCCGGTCATGAACGCGCTGATCGCGAACGCAAATGTCTTGTACCGCGCGAGATTGATCCCCATGCTCTGCGCCGAGATCTCCGAATCCCGGATCGCCACCATCGCGCGTCCGAGCGGCGTACGCAGCAGATTCGCGGACAGCCACAGCACGAACACCAGCACCGCGAGCGACACGTAATACACCCCGGTCGCCGTATCGATCGGCACCCCGAAGATGCTGGGCGTCGGCACCGCAAAGCCGTCGAACCCACCGGTCACCGAATCCCACTTCTGCAACACCGTCCCGACGATGCTGCCGAACGCCAACGTCGCGATCGCCAGATACAGCCCGCTCATGCGCAATGTCGGCAGGCCGATCGCCGCGCCGAACACCGCGGTGAACAGTCCCGCCGCCGGCAACGTCAGCAGGAACGGCACGCCATGCGACAGCAGAATGGAGTTGGTATACGCGCCGATGCCAAGGAACGCGGCGTGCCCCAGGCTGATCAGCCCAGTATACCCCACCAGCAGCATCAGCCCGACGCCGGCGATGGCAAAGATGAACACCGCGCCGAGTTCGCCGACATAGAACTCGCCCAGCACCCACGGAATGACCAGCAGCGCGAGCAAGAGCAGTCCATACCAGAACAGGTCGCCGCCATGGCGCCACAGCCGGATGTCCTGGCGATAGTCGGTGCGGAACAAATAGCGCATGCGCTTACACCCGCTTCCCAACGCTCTCGGCGAACAGTCCTTGCGGGCGTAGGAAAAGCGTCGCCAGCAACACGGTATTCGCGCTGACCTCCTGGAACCCGGCCGGCAGGTAGTAGCCCGCCAATTGCTCCACGATGCCGACGATGACACCGCCGACCAGTGCGCCCGGAATACTGCCGAACCCGCCGATCACCGCCGCGGCAAACGCCTTGATGCCGAGGAACCCCATGTTGACGTCGATCATCGACACCGGCGACAGCAGGATGCCGGCCAATGCCGCGACTCCGGCGCTGATCGCCCAGATCAGGCTGAACACGCGGCGCACCGGGATACCCATATAATACGCCGCCAACTGGTTCTGCGACGACGCCTGCATCGCCACGCCCAGCCGCGTGCGGCTGAAAAACACGAACAATACCAGGCACAACAGAACCGTCCCGACGATGATCGAGACGTTGTCCTGGCCGATCACCAACCCGCCGAGGTTGACCGTGCGATTGGTGAACGGCGTGTTGAAACCGACGAAATCATAGCCCCAGGTGATGCCAGCCACGGCGCGGAAGATGAATCCCAACCCGAGCGTCAGCATCACCACGGCGAACTGCGGCTGTCCGATGATACGCCGCAACAGCAGCGCATCCAGCGCGTAGCCAAACGCGGCGGTCAGCGCGATGGCCAGCAACGCTCCGAGCCAGTATGGCAGCCCCCAATGCGCGATCAGTGCAAAGGCGAAGAAGCCGCCCAGCATCATGATGTCGCCCTGGGCGAAGTTCACCATCTCGGTAGCTTTGTAGATCAGCACGAATCCGAGCGCGATCAGACCGTAGATGCAGCCCGCGGCCGCACCATTGACCACAAGCTGCAACAGTCGCGCAGCATCTTCCACGCAGGCGGCCCTCCCGTACGATGGGCCGTCTGCGGGCCCCTACTCACCGGTATCAAGGGTACGCTGGAGCTTCGCCCCCCGTCAATCCAGCGCCATTCCCAGTCGCCGCCCTGTCGCTCCGCGTCACGACCGCACCATCGCTCCAACCGTCATGGCGGCGCCATTACCTTACACCATGCCCGCACGGACCACCCCAACCGTCATGGCCGGGCTTGACCCGGCCATCTATCGCCGCACCGCCAGTGCATGGCCAACCGCATCCGATGAGTCCCAGCCGAACCGCACTACCGCGACGGCAACTCCAGCACGTTCTTCGCCAAAATATTCCGCTGGATCTCGTTCGACCCCGCGTAGATTGTCGCCGGACGCGATTGCAAGAACAACCCCGCGGGATTCAGCTCCCGGTTCCCCTCCAGCGGTCCGAACTGACCACCAAATTCCCCGGCAATCTCCAGCATCGCCTCGGTGATCCGCTGGAACAGTTCGGTCTGGTGGATCTTCAGCATCGACACATCCGGCCCGAGCGCTTCCCCCCGCCGCACCTGATCGACAAACTCCTGATACAGTGCCTTGTGATCCTCCAGATCCAGCCGCAGCCGGATATACCGGTCCTGGAACACCTCGTCGTCCCACACGCCCATCCGCTCGGCGAGCAACCTCAGCCGACCCAGAGCATACGAGGACTGCCGAGGCGAACCCGACCCGATCCTTTCGAAGCTCAGCAGGTTCTTCGCCATCGTCCAGCCCTGGTTGATCCGCCCGACCAGGTTGCCCTTCGGCACGCGCACATTGTCGAAGAAGGTTTCGCAGAACTCCTCGCCCATATCGATATTCGGAATCGGCCGCACCGTGATACCAGGGCTGTCCATCGGCACCAGCAGGAAGCTGATGCCCTCCTGCTGTTTCGCCGTCTTGTCGGTGCGCACCAGGAGGAAAATCCAGTTCGCGTCCATCGCCAGGGACGTCCAGATCTTCTGCCCGTTGACCACCCATTCGTCGCCATCCAGCACCGCCTCGGTGCGCAGCGACGCAAGATCGGACCCGGCATTGGGTTCGCTATACCCCTGGCACCAAATGTGTTCTCCCGTCAGGATCTTCGGGAGGAAGTAGTCCTGCTGTTCCTTCGTGCCGTGCTTGATCAACAACGGACCCAGCATCGTCATGCCCATCTCGTTCAGCCGCGAGCACCCGTGCCGCTCCTTCTCTTCCAGAAAGATGAGCTGTTTGCTGGCGGAAATCCCCATGCCGCCGAATTGCCTCGGCCAGTTCGGGCACAGCCACCCCTTCCGCGCGAGCGTGCGGTACCAGCCCTTGGTATCCTTGAAATGCAGCCGCCGCGGCGAGTTCCGCAACTCCGGCGGATAGTGCTTCTCGATGAAGTCCCGCACCAGCATGCGAAACTCGTGGTCGGAAAGCTGGTCGAGGTCTTCCATTTCGGCGGCTTCACTCATGGCATTTCCCCCCTCAACGGAATGGCGCAGGCTTGGCTTCGCGGAACGGCGTGCCGCTTTCGGCCAGGTTCCGCAACAAGCGCGACGGAGCCCAGCGCTCGCCGTATTGCTGGTGCCAGCGCTCGATCTGGTCGTAAACGTTCTTCACGCCGATGCCGTCGGCCCAATACATCAGACCGCCGCGATAACGCGGAAAGCCGAACCCGTGCAACCACATCACGTCCACGTCCGATGCGCGGTATGCCTTGCCCTCTTCCAGGATACGACAAGCCTCGTTCACCGACGCGAACAGCAGCCGATACAAAATCTCCTGATCGGTAAACTCGTGCTGCGCCACCCCGAGTTCCGCCGCCACCTGCTTGATGATATCAGCCACCGCGGGATCGGGATGCGGCGTGCGGTCGCCCTTTTCATAACGATACCAACCGGCGCTGGTCTTCTGGCCATAGCGCCCAAGCTCGACCAACCGATCGGCAATCGGCAGCTTGCGATAGTTCGGATTGGCCGCGGCGCGCCGTTTGCGGCCCTCGGCCCCGATATCCAACCCCGCCAAATCGCCGACCGCAAACGGCCCCATCGGATACCCGAAATCCACCATCACCTTGTCCACCTGTTCCGGCAGACAGCCTTCCTCCAACAGAATGACCATCTCGCTGTTGAACGGCGCACGCGAACGGTTGGCGACAAACCCGTCGGTATTTCCAGCCATCGCCGAGATCTTGCCGATCCGCCGCCCCATCGCCATCGCCGTCACCAGCGTCTCGGGAGATGCCTTCGACGGCCGCACCACCTCCAGCAATTTCATCACATTCGCCGGCGAGAAAAAGTGAGTCCCGGCGATCTTGTCCGGTCGCCTGGTCTCCGCCGCCAGTTCATCCATGTCCAACGCCGACGTATTGGAAAACAACATCGCGTCCGAGTTCATCACCTCATCCAGCCTGGCGAACACCGGCTTCTTCACGTCCATCCGTTCGAACACCGCCTCCACGACGATGTCGCAGTCCTTGATGTCGTCGTACGCAGCCACCGGGTGGATGCGCGCCAGGCGCCGCTCCATCTCCTCCTGCGCCAGGCTGCCGCGTTTCACTGACGTGGCGTAGTTGTTGCGAATACGCTCCATGCCGCGGTTCAGCGCTTCCTCAGTCGCATCCATGATCTTCACGTCGTAGCCGAAATCGGCGAACGACATGGCGATGCCGCCGCCCATCGTTCCCGCGCCGATCACCGCCGGATCGTGGAAATCCCGAGGCTGCACGCCCGCCGGCATGTCCGGTAGCTTCGCCACCTCGCGCTCGGCAAAGAACGCGTAGCGCAGCGCGCGCGCTTCGTCGGCGTTCTCCAGTTCCGCAAAGAATTCCGCCTCGCGCGCAATGCCCTCGTCAAACGGCAGCGTGCACGCCGCTTCCACCGCCTCGATGCAGCGATACGGCGCCTTCTGGTTGCGCGCGCGGCGGGCAATCGACTTGCGCACGGCATCGAACACGCCAAAATCATCCACCTGCACTGCCCGATCGCGCACCCGAGGCAGCGGCCGCACGTCCGCAATCCGTCGAGCATACGCAACCGCGCTGCTGCGAAGATCGGCCCCTTCCGGCAGCACCTCGTCGAGAATCCCCAAGGCAAGCGCTTCAGGTGCCGGAACATGCCGGCCGCTGGTGATCATCTCCAACGCCACCTTCGGCCCCACCAGCCGAGGCAGTCGCTGCGTCCCGCCCCCACCCGGCAAAATCCCGATCTGCACTTCCGGCAGCCCGACCTTCGCCGACGGCACCGCGATCCGATAATGACAACCCAGCGCGTTCTCTAACCCGCCGCCAAGCGCATAACCATGGATCGCGGCCACCACCGGTTTTTCACTCCGGTCCATCACGTCATACGTCCGGCTGCCCAGCGGTGCGCGCTTGCGGCCGGTGCCGAAGCCACGAATATCGGCGCCGGCGATGAAGCTGCGGCCGGCACCGATCAGCACCATCGCGCGAATCTCCGGATCGGCATTGCCTCGATTCAGCGCATCGATGATGCCGTCCGCCACACCCGGACCGAGCGCATTCACCGGCGGATAATCCACCACGATCACGCCGATATCGCCGTCCTTCTCCAGCCGTACCACCGCTGCCTGGCTCATGATGTTTCCTCTGTGGGTTGACCGGATCGTAGGCAAGCGGCGCGCGGCGGTAAACCGGTGATCGGCCCCGGCGCGATCCTCAAGGCTGATCGGCGGCGGCCGGAATGCGAAACAGCCGCCCGGTCGCTTGCAGAGCCTCGATGGTCCATGCACCGCCGATCCCCGCAATCATCCATTGCAGGATCGCCCACAGATCGCGATCGGTCTGTGCCTCATCCAGCGGTTCCAGCGCCGGCACGACCGCATGGATTTCCACGCCGGACGGAAACGCCTCGCCACTGCGTCCGATGAAGATCAGCGCGTATTCACTGCCCGAGGGCGCGCGCACGAAACCCGGCCGCGCCAGGCCGATGCGGTCAAGATCGAAGCTACGGACGAAGAAGTCACGAAATTCCGGATAATGGCCCAGCCGGTCTTCCGCCAGAACAAACGCAAGGCGCATGTCGTCCAGCGACGGTGCCGGAACGATGCCAACGTCGCTCATGACAACCGCCCCAGAAAGTCAACGATGCGCTCGGCGATTTCCGGACCGGAGTCCTCTTGCAGGAAGTGTCGGCCGGTCACCAGGTGAGGTCCCTCCGCCTGCGGCAGCAAGTTCTTGAATCGTGCAGCGAACACCGCCGGATCGAACACGTCGTCTTCGCGTCCCCAGACCAGCAGAGCCGGCAACCTGAATGCGCGCAATCCGTGCTCCAGCCAGACAAATCGGCGCAAGGCACGCGCCGTATCGTCCAGCGGAATCCAGCGCGGCCACACCCAGGTCAGCAAGCGGCTGGCCGGATCGGGCAGCACGGCTTCATAGGCCGCCATCGCGCGCGAAGCGAAACGCTGGCGATCCACCACGGACAGATAGATGCCCCGCCCCGCCAGCGCGCCATGCCGCCCGAGCAGATATGGGCCGACCAACGGGGCGTGCATCAGGCGCCAGGGAAAAATGCGAGTATGGAACTTGGCCGGAGGCAGCGGCCACCCCCAGGTGCTCATCAGCACCAGCGCGCGAACACGGGCGATATGATTGAACGCAAAGCCCATCCCGGTTGGCCCGCCCCAATCGTGGCAGACCAAAGTGATGCGTTCCAGCTCGAGACCACCCAGCAGCGCCGTCAGGTTGGCGATATGTCCGTCCAGCGAATGGTGCTGTTCCCGCGTGGGTTTTTCCGACAACCCGAAGCCGATCATATCCGGAATGATGACGCGGTAACCGGCCTGGGTCAGTGGCGCCACGAACTCTCGATACAGGAATCCCCAGGTCGGATTGCCGTGCAGCAGCACCACGGGATCGCCCGCGCCTTCATCGACATAGTGCATCCGCCAGCCGTTGACGCGCGCAAATCTCGGCTGGAATGGCCATTGCGCAAGAGCAACATCCGGCAGATCGAGCCCGATCACAGCGCCGGCTTACAGCACCGCCTCCGCCACCACGCGCATCGCCTCGATACTTGCGCTGGTCAGCACCATCGTGGTCAATTTTCCATCCCTGGCGGCCTGCTTCCACACTTGCAACCGATCCCTGATGCGGTCCGCGGTGCCGACCAGCGCGATCTCATCGATCAGCGCGTCGGGCACCAGCGCCTCGGCATCCTTCTTATGACCGTCGAGATACAGGTCCTAAATCTTAGCCGCCGCTTCGGCATAGCCAAGCCGTACTGCGAAGTCGTTGTAGAAATTCTTCGACCGCGCCCCCATCCCGCCGATATACAGCGCCAGGTTCGGCCGCACCGCGTCGCGGCACGCCTGCAGATCCGGCCCCATGCTGACCTTCACGTACGGCGCCAAATCGAACTTCGCCAAATTCGCCGGCTTTCCTGCCTTTTTCATGCCATCGAAGATCGGCTGCACGACAAGCTCGGCTTGCTCCGGCGAGAACCAGATCGGGAGCGTGCCATCCGATACTTCGCCAGCGGTTCGTAACCCGGCCGGCGTGATCGACGCCGTGTAAATCGGCAGCGCCGGATCGCCGTGCACGATACTGCGCAACGGCTTGCCCAGCCCGGTCGCGCCGGGTCCCGTGTCACGGAATCTGATAATGCTCACCTTGATGGGTCAGTGGCGCGTCGCGCGCGAGAATCTTGCGGACGATCTCGATGTATTCCTTGGTACGGCCGAGCGGCTTGCCATAGGGCACGCCGTGCCAGCCCTCGATCACCTGCGGCCCGGATGCGCCGACGCCGAGCAAGAACCGGTTGCCCGATAAGGCTTGCAGGGTCATGGCGGTCATTGCAGCGCAGGCCGGCGTGCGAGCCTGCATCTGCATGATCGACGTGCCGGCCTTGATCCGTGTGGTGCGCGCCAGCACCCACGCCGCCGGCGACACGGCATCGGTGCCCCAGGCCTCGCCACCCCAGACCGACACATAGCCCAGCCGTTCCGCCTCCAGCACCTCGTCCATGCTGAGCTTCGGCGTGGCGCCATTGATCCGCAGAGTGATGCCGAGTTGCATGGTGCGTCTCCCTCAGAGCTTGTCCATTACGTCGCTACGAAAACGGCGCATGTTGTCGATCGTCGCTTCGGTCGTAGTCGCAAACAGCCGGACATCCACGGCGCTGACTCCCAGATCCTCCAGCGCTCGAATGTCGCCAGCATAATCCGCCGTGCCGCCGGTGAACATCTCACCCGCACCGTCGATTGTCCGCCGAGGTCGCGCGCTCGGCCCGGCCAATACGCGCAATGCGATCGCGATCGTAGCCGGGTCGCGCCCAGCCTTCTCTGCCGCGCTACGCAGCTTCGCGATGCCGGATTTGAAGCGCTCCACCGTGTTCATCGGCAGTTGCGGATTGGTGCCGACCGGATACCAGCAATCGGCATAGCGTGCGGTGCGGCGCAGCGCGGGACTGCTCTCACCACCCACCCAGATCGGAATTGGCTGCTGCGGCGGCTTGGGGGCAAACGTCACGTCGTCGAACTTCACGTATTTGCCGTCGAAGCGTGGAGCGTCCTGGGTCCATAGTTCCTTGCAAACCGCCATCCATTCATCGGTGACGTGGCCCCGGTCATCGAACGGCGCGGCGGCGATTGCTTCGAATTCCTCGCGGCACCAGCCGACGCCGATGCCCAAGGTCAACCGCCCCTTCGACAGATGATCGATGGTGGAGAGGATCTTCGCCGTCAGCACCGCCGGCCGGTGCGGCACCACCATGACCGACAGCACGAACCGCATTTTCGCGGTGATGCCGGCTATGAATGACGTCGTCGCCAATTGCTCCAGCCAGGCGGCTTCCGTCCCGGCGGGAAATTCGCCCGTATTGGTATAGGGGTATTTCGATTCAAGATTACGCGGTACCATGATGTGGTCGCTGACCGTCACGTAATCGAAGCCCAGCGCCTCGCCTTCGGTGATGATCCGCACCACGCTGTCGGGTTCGATCAGCGGTCCGGAGGTTGGCGCGTTGAAACCGATCTGCATGGTTGCCCTCCCGTTTCCCGGCGATATGTCATTGCGAGGCCGTAAGGCCGACGCACTCCCCGGCCTGACGGACCGTTGGAAGCTCATCAGGCGGGAGATTGCTCCGTCGCTACGCTACTCGCAATGAAAGGTGCGCTGGCTACCGCACCTTCGTCATCACCTCGTCGCGGAAGCGGCGCATGTTGTCGAGCGTTGCCGCCAGCGTCGGGCCGAACATACCGAAATCGAACGCGTTCACCCCCACTTCCGACAACGCCCGAATGTCCCCGACGAAATCGACCGCGCCACCAGTGAATAGCTTGCGCTCGCCATCCACGGTTCCCTTCGGCTGCGCCTCGGCATTCGACGACACGCGATAGGTCAGCCCCACGTCCGCCGGATTGCGCCCGGCCTTCTCGGTCATGCCGCGCAGCTTCGCTACCCCGGCCTTGAAACGTCCCAGCGTGTCCAGCGGGAATTGCGGATTGGTGCCGATCGGATACCACGCGTCGCCATACTTCGCAGTGCGGCGCAGCGCCGGATTGCTCTCGCCGCCGACCCAGATCGGGATCGGGTTCTGCACCGGCTTCGGCGGAAACAGCACGTCGGCAAACTTCACGTATTTGCCATCGAACTTCGGCGCGTCGCTGGTCCACAGCTGCTTGCAGACCATCATCCATTCGTCGGTCACGTTGCCGCGGTCCTCGAACGGCGGCGCGCCGATCGCCTCGAACTCCTCCTTGCACCAGCCGGCGCCGATCCCCAGCGTCAGCCGCCCCTTCGACAGATAGTCCAGCGTCGCCAGGATCTTCGCCGTCAGCACCGCCGGCCGATGCGGCACCACCATCACGGAGGTGACGATGCGCAATTTCGACGTCGCCGCCGCGATGAACGTCGCCGCGGTCAGTTGTTCCAGCCGAGGCGCCGCCGCACCGGACGGAAACTCGCCCGAGTCGGAATACGGGTAACGCGAGGCGATGGTGGTCGGGATCATCACGTGATCGCTGACCGTCACGTAATCGAAGCCCAATTGCTCCGCCTCGGTGGCAATGCGCGTCAGGCTGTCCGGACCGATCAGGGGTCCACTGGTGGGCGCGCTGCATCCGATCTGCATCTGTTCCTCCCGCTTGAATTGCGCTGTCGGGGCGGATAGCACACGATGCGGCGGCCTGAGGCAACCGGGGGCAAGGATGGACTTCGGCATACATTTCGGCACACGCGGCTGCCTGGTGTCGCGCGACACGGTGATGACGTTCGCACAGCGCGCCGAAGCGTTGGGCTATGCGTATCTCGGTGTCGCCGACCACCTGATCGTGCCGCCGCAACATGGCGTCCGCTATGCCTACACGACGGATGGCGTATGGCCTGGCTCGCGCACCGGCGAATGCCTCGATGCGATTGCCACGCTGGCCTTCCTCGCCGGCTGCACGCAACGCATCAAACTGCTGACCTCGGTCGTCGTCGTGCCCTACCGCCCCGCGGTGCTCGCAGCGAAGCTGTTTCTCACCGTCGATGTACTGTCCGGCGGACGCGCCGTCGTCGGTGTCGGCACCGGTTGGATGCCGGAGGAATTCGCCGCGCTCGGCACGCCGCCGTTCGAAGAGCGAGGTGCCGTCACGGATGAATACCTGCACGCGTGGCAGGCATTATGGACCCAGGATCACCCGGCAGTAACAGGGAAATATGCGCGGTTTGACAATGTCGTGTTCCAGCCGAAGCCGGTCACACAACCGCATCCGCCGATTTGGGTCGGCGGCGAGAGTCAAGCGGCGATGCGGCGCACCGTGCGGTTCGGCGACGCCTGGTATCCCGGCTCCGGCAACCAGAAAATGAACATGCACACCACGGCGGGGCTGCGGGCCGGCATTGCCAGCCTGCATCGCGCGGCCGAAAAGGCGCAACGCGATCCGGCATCCATCGACATCGGCTACCTCTGGTTCGCGTCGCCGTCGGAGTCCGTGCAGCGTGAAGCCGATGGCAGCAGGCGGTTGTTCACCGGCAACGCTGCCGACATGCTGGCCGACGTCGCGGCGCTGGAAAAAGCCGGGGCGCGGCACATTATCGTTTATCCGCAGCATCCGACGATCGAGCAAACGCTCGACGTCATGCAGCGCTTCGCTGAAGAGGTTATACACAAGGCATGAACACCGCATCGGACTTCGCCTGGATCGAAAACGCACCGCTGGCCGAACTGACCGCGGCGGCGGCGGCAAAACGCGATGCCGCGTTCGGGCGACTGGTGTCGTACTCGCGCAAGGTGTTCATTCCGCTGACCAAACTGTGTCGCGACGTCTGCCACTACTGCACCTTCGCCGAGCGCCCGCGCCGCGATCGGCCGGCCTATCTGTCGGCCGAGGACGTGCTGGCGATCGCCCGCGCCGGCGCGGCGGCAGGCTGCACCGAGGCGCTGTTCACACTCGGCGACAAGCCGGAATTGCGCTACCGCGCGGCGTCCGAGGCGCTTGCCGCGCTCGGGCACACCACCACCATCGGCTACCTGCACGAAATGTGTGCGCTGGTGCTGAAGGAAACGTCGCTGCTGCCGCACGTCAATCCGGGCGTCATGACGCGCGACGAGATCGCGTCCTTGCGCGAGGTGTCCGCCAGCCAGGGGGTGATGCTGGAATCCTCCAGCGAGCGGCTCACCGAACCAGGGCAGGTGCATTACGGCTCGCCCGACAAGCATCCGGCGGCGCGGCTGGAAACCATTGCGCTGGCCGGTGAACTCAACGTTCCGTTCACCACCGGCATCCTGATCGGCATCGGCGAAACCCGCATCGAACGTCTGGAATCGCTGATCGCCATACGCGACCTGCACGCACGCTACGGCCATATTGGCGAAGTCATCGTGCAGAACTTCCGCGCCAAGCCGAATACCAAGCGGGCCGACGCGCCGGATCCCGATCTCGACGACTTGCTCTGGAGCATCGCTGCCGCGCGGCTCATTCTCCAGCCCGACGTGCACGTCCAGGCGCCGCCGAACCTTTCACCAGGTGTCTATGAGAAACTGATCGGCGCCGGCATCGACGATTGGGGCGGCGTGTCGCCGGTGACGCCCGACCACGTGAACCCCGAAGCGCCGTGGCCGCAGCTCGATGCGTTGGCGCGGCGCACCGCGGAGCAAGGCAAAATCCTTGTCGCACGATTGCCGGCCTATCCGTCCACGGTCGCCCAGCCGGAGCGATGGTTTGCACCAAAAATCGCCACGCGTGTGCGGCAGATGGCGGACAGCGAAGGCTGGGCGCGCGACGACGAATGGGCGCCCGGCGTCACCGTGGCGCCGGCGCCGAGACCCGCATTGCTGGACAGCGTCGATCCGCTCATCGAGGCAGCGATTGCCAAGGCGGCCGCCGGCCGCCGCCTGGACGAAACCGAAATCGTGCGGCTGTTCGCGGCGCGCGACGCCGACTATCAGCGGGTTACCACCGCCGCCGACGAACT
>CAVXNH010000028.1:0-40962 GCA_963762885.1 uncultured Alphaproteobacteria bacterium | reverse complement strand
TTGCGTGCGCAGGAAGCAACCTATGCGGACGCCTGGTTCAAGACGATCACGCATGAGACGTTCGGTTGAAGCAGCCGCGGTAGTGGCGGTATGCGTCGTATTGCTCTGCGGCGCCGCGCCCCACTTAGTGACGTATCACGTCCATGGCGACAGCATCGACGCCGCGTTGACCGGCGAGCAGGGCGATGCCTGCAGCCAGCAGATCGTCTTCATCGACAGTCAGCGCGTGCCGGATGTGTCATTTCGGCCCTTCCCCGACCCGCATCTACAGGGCAGCGTTGTGCCCTGTTGAATGGCGTTGGCACGCGCCGCGTCCGGCCACATCCGCTGCGGCTGTCGATCCGAGGAAACTGAATCCCAACACCATCATGCCCGCCTATTACGCAGTGGATGGGCTGCATCGGGTTGGACTTGTGTGGCAGGGATGGCCGATACCGACGGCCGAACAGATCGAGGACGTGGTGGCGTTCCTGACGACCTCGCATTCACGATGATCGCTCGTCGCCGCTTTTTGGTGATGGCGAGCGCCGCGTCATTTCCGCTCGCGCGCCGTGGTTCCGGCGTGCGACCCCGGCCGAGGTCGCGGGGCTATCCGCGACCTGATCGGCGATGCGGAGTTGCGCGAGGACGCGTGGAGCTGGCTGCCGGTCATGGTCGAGAATGGCAACACCGTGTCGATGGCGGTCAGCGTCGATGCGCCTCGCGCCGGGCCGGAGTCGTGAAGAGCATTGACGTCTTGCTGAGGGGATCCGCTGCGGCATGTCGTGCGCTTCATGTTCGGTCCGCGTGCCGGTGCGCCGCGCTGGTACTCGTACCGGTTGGCCATGTTGCAGACCGTGATCGCGGTGGCGAAGCTGCCGATGGCAGTTCTGGCGCGACCACGTGGACCTTATCGTGACGCTCGGAGCTTGCATCGACGGGACCTGACGCCATGGTGCGGGTGCTGATTAACGTGCCGAGGAGGTCAAACGGGGCGAACCGTTCGAGATCAAGCGGCTGATCGGACCCGATGGAAAGCGGGCAGCGGCACGACGCGATGGGGCAGCGGATCCCGCGCGACATGACCAACAGCTTCGTCTGCACGCTGGACGGCGAGGAGGTCCTGCGTGCCGACTGTTCCCGGCCATCGCCGCCAACCGCTTCCTGGCGTTCTCCGCAGTGGCGGAGGCGAGCGCACTTGTCATGTGGTTCGTGGATGACGAAGGGCGAGAGCAAACGGAGACAGTGGAGATCGCGGTGGAATGACGGGCGGGTGTTACGAAACCCCGCCGGCCGCAACAAAATCTTTCCCGCGAAGCGGGAGAGGTCGTGGCGCGGGAGCGCGGAGGGTGAGGTGCCGGGGCCCTGTCCGCCTCTATCGTGCCGTGGGGTCATTGGTAATGTGCGTGCCGAATCCCTTACCCGCCGGCCAAGGCGCGGCGACCTCTCCGCGAAGCGGGAGAGGTTTCTTAATCGTGGCACTCGTCGGAGCGATCATTATTTTTCCCGCCCGCGCCTATGCTGCGGAAAAGCGTTCTGGCTATGACGACGCCAGCCCGGCGACGCGCGCGATGCACAATGACGATCGAGCAATCCCGCCTTCCTCTGGGTGGAACAGGGCGAATCGCTCGGTCGGAACGCGCCTCCGAGAGCACGCGCAGTTGCGCCGATTGCGACGGCGACGCCTTGCACTCGACGTGGCGTGGCAGCGCGCTACCCGATGTTCCACGCGAAGCTGGGGCGCCCGATCACGCTGGAGCAGCGCATCGAACCAATGCCGGACCCAGCGCCAGCAAACCACGAAATTCGCACGAGACAGCGACGCCATGCTGGCGTCGACGCATCGTCGGACTGCAATCGGCGCGGCCTGCTGGTACGGTCCCGATCGACGGGCCCTCTCGTCCATTCTTCGCGGCCGGAGAGGCCCTGTTCACCGAGCGTCAGGGCGAGCTCGACCTGTCATGCAGCCAATGCCATGACGGGCTGGCGCGACAGCGTCTCGGCGGCAGTGTGATCCCGCAAGGCCAGGCGAACGGCTATCCTGAATACCGGCTGGAGTGGCAGAGCATGGGCTCGCTTTATCGCCGCATCCGCAACTACCTGGTCGGCATCCGCGCCGAGGTCTCTGGATTCCGGATGCGCCGGAACTCGCCGCACTGGAGTTCTATCTGGGCTGGCGCGCCAACGGCCTGAAGGTAGAAACCCCGGCGGTGCGCCCGTGACGTCGGCCGGCCACCGCCATGCAGGCTCGGCTTGTCGTTGCCGGCGGTGCAGGCCAGTGTGATGCGGACCGTAAAGAGGCAGCCATGAGCGAGACGATCACGGCGGACGTTTGCGTGATGGGCGCCGGGCCGGTGGGCGGCACGCTGGCCTGCCGGCTTGCCGCCGCCGGTATCTCCACCGTGGTGGTGGATCGTGCCGCCTTGCCGCCGATGGAGAACCCGGCGTTCGACGGCCGCGCCTATGCCATCGCCGCCGGCTCGCGTGACCTGCTGGTGGCGGCCGGGCTGTGGGACCGGCTGCCGGTGCCGCCCAACCCGATCCTGGACATTCGCGTCAGCGATGGGCGGTTGGGCCGGCCGCGCCTCGCGCCTCCACTTGCATTTCGACCACCACGACGCCGGCGAGGATGCCGGTCCGTTCGGCTGGATGGTGGAAGCGCGCAGCCTGCGCATGGCGCTGAACAGCTTCTTCCCGACGCTGCCGGCACTGCGCGTGTTCGCTCCCGCAACCGCTACGGTGGAGCGGCGCGACGATCGCGCCACGGTGCACATCGCCGGCGGGCCGGACCTGCATTGCCAGTTGGTGGTCGCCGCCGAGGGACGCCAGTCGCCGTTGCGCGAGGCGGCGGGTATTCCGGTTACCCGCCTGCCCTACGAGCAGACCGGCATCGTCTGCGCCATCAGCCACGAACACCCCCATCACAACCTGGCGCTGGAACACTTCCTGCCATCGGGTCCGTTCGCCGCGCTGCCGATGGGCCCGAGCGCCGATGCCGAGCTAGGCGGCGCGCCGAACGTCTCTGCCATCGTGTGGACCGAGCGCACGCCGATCGCGGAACAGATGCTGCGGCTGGACGACACGCGGTTCGGTGCACAGGTCGCGCGGCGACTCGGCGGACACTTGGGCGCGGTGCGAACGGTCGGCCGGCGCTGGTCGTATCCGCTGTCGGCCATGCTGGCGCACCGCTACGTCGATACGCGGCTGGCGCTGGCGGGAGACGCAGCGCACGGCATCCACCCGATCGCCGGCCAGGGCCTGAACCTGGGCTTCCGCGACGCCATCGCACTGGCGGACCTGGTGACCGAGGCGGCAGGCCGCGGCGAAGACACCGGCGCTCCCGCACTGCTCGCGCGCTATCAGCGGATGCGCCGGCCGGACAACATGGTGATGCTGGCAATGACCGATGGGCTGACCGGCTGTTCAGCAACGATAACCGCCTGCTCGGCTGGCGCGCGATCTCGGCATCGCCGCGGTGGACCGCACACCGCCGCTCAAGCGGCTGTTCATGCGGCGGGCGATGGGGCTGGCAGGCTGACGCCGTATCGGTTGGTGGCGACGATGAACCGCCCGGCGCTGACGCAGCGGGGGGAATATCCCAAAGGCCAAATCGGTCATCGTATTCACCATAGCGACGGCCGTTCATGCGACCCACGGACGGCGCCCCACGTCTGCCGGCGGAGGCCGGTATCCACGGCCTGCCTTTCTGCCAGCATCACGTGTGGATGCCGGCCTCCGCCGGCATGACGGGGGCAACAGCCGACCGGTGATCGGGGCAATGGAGAGCCAAGAGTGAATGCCATGCCTCCACTCGCCGCCATCGTTGCGCGTTTCCGGCCATCGGGCTTGCGTCAGGTTCGCCTGTGCAGCGGCCTGGTGCTGTTTTGCTACATCTGCCTTCACCTGACCAACCACGCACTCGGTAACCTGTCGCTGCCGATTATGGAGCGCGGCCTCCTGGTGCAGAAGTTCATCTGGCAAGGTTGGATCGGCACGACCGCGTTGTATCTGGCGCTGACCGTGCATTTTCTGCTGGGCCTTTATGCACTGGACGAGCGGCGGCGGCTGCACTGGACCCCGGCGGAATTGACGCAACTACTGCTCGGACTTGCCGTGCCGCCGCTGCTGGCCAATCACCTCGCGGCGACCCGCATCGCGTTCAGCGCGTTCGACCTGAACAAGGGTTACGCGCAGATGCTCTACAATTCTGGATCGCATCCCCGGCGCTGGGCGCTATCCAGCTCACCTTGCTCTCGGTGGCATGGCTGCACGGCTGCATGGGCATCGCCTATCGGATGCGGTTGCAGCCTTGGTTCGTCCGATGGCGCGCGCCACTGCTGGTCGTCGCGGTGCTGCTGCCGGTGCTGGCGTTACTTGGATACCTGAAGCGGGACGCGCGGTGATGACGCTCGCGCAAGACCCAGCGTCGCTAGCGGAGACTACCGCGAGTTCGCACTTCGGCACGCCACGCCAGAACCTTTGGCTCGCCAGCCTGCGCAACGACTTTCTGCTGTTTGATGGCGTTGCGCTCTTGCTGGTTGTTGTGGCGCGGCTGACGCGCGGCATTGTGGAGCAATGCCGCGGCCGCGTGTGCGTGTCATATCCCGACGGACGCCGGCAGCACGCGCCGCTCGGTTTCAGCGTATGGAGGCCAGCCTGCTGGCTGGTATTCCGCATGCAGGCCTTTGCGGCGGCCGTGCGCGTTGCTCGCTGTGCCGGGTGCGTGTGCGGGGTGCGCCAGCGCTGCCGCCGCCGGACGAGCCGGAACGACGCGTGCTTGCGCGGCTCCAAGCGGATGCCACGCATGTCCGGCTGGCCTGTCAGCTTCGTCCGCCACACGACATCTCGATATTGCCGCCGGTGCCGCGGATGCGCAGGCAGCGTTCCTGCATCGCCGTCAGCAACGCGCCATGCCGCGTGAGCATTTCATTGCGGTCATGTTCGTGGACATGCGCGGTTCGACGCAACTCGCTCGGCACGGCTGCCATACGACAACGTGTTCATCCTCGGTCGTTTCGTCGCGGCGTATCGTCGGCCGTGGTAGAGGCTGGAGGTCTCCCACCAATTCCTTGGCGACGGCGTGCTGGCGATCTTCGGCTTGCAATCGGATGCGCCCACCGCGTGCCGCGAGGCGGTGCAGGCAGTCGGGCTGGTGGCCCGCAACATTTGTCTGCTCAGTGCCGCGCTGGTGCATGAATTGCCGGCGCCGATCGACTTCGGCATTGGCGTGCACTGCGGACAACAGTGGTCGGCGAGATCGGCTTTCGCGACCACGTGGGATTTACCGCGTTGGGCGACGCACCGAACGTCGCGTCACGCTTGGAAGCGCTGACCAAGGAGTTGGGCTGCCAGGCGGTCGTGTCGGACGATGTGCTGCGTCACGAAGAGCTTCATGCGGACTACGTCGGACTGGAATTTCACCTGGCTTCGTTACGCGGACGCGCCGAGGCGGTGCCGGTCCGGATCGTGCGCGACATCGAGCGCGATCTCGCCACCGTGCAGCGCCGCATCGATGTCGCCACGCGCGTCGACCCGCGCGTGCCCCCTCTGGGCCGATCGCCACACGCCCGCTATCCTGGCGCCAACCACACCGCAGGAGGGGAACCCATTATGGCGCCCAAGATCATCGTCGCCGACAACCCGATGAACGATAACGACATCGCACGCGAACTGGCGCCGCCCGGCTTCGAGCTGGCCATGACCCGCCCCGATACCCCCGAATTCAACGCCGCATTGCCGGACGCCGAATACATGGTCGGCTTCGGCATACCCTCGATGAACGACGGCTTCTACAAGACCGCGTCGAAGCTGAAGCTCGTGCAACTCCTGTCCGCCGGCTACGACCGCTGCGATATCGAGGCCGCGCGCCGCGCCGGCGTGCCGATCTGCAACAACGGCGGCGCCAACGCCATCGCGGTGGCAGAGCATGCGATGCTGCTGATGCTGGCGGTGTCGCGCCGGCTGATCTGGCAGCATGACAACGTCGCCGCCGGCCGCTGGCGTGGCAACAACTGGGCCGAGGTGAAGCTGTATGAACTGGACGGCCGCAAGCTCGGTATCATCGGCCTCGGCCGCATCGGCAAGAAGGTTGCGCGGATGGCGCAGGCCTTCAACATGGACGTGCAGTATTTCGATATCGCGCGGCTGACCGAGGACCAGGCGGACGCCCTGCACGTACGCTTCCGGCTGCTGGACGAGATCCTGCGCACCTCCGACATCGTATCGCTGCACGTGCCGCTATCGCCGTTGACCCGGCACATGATCGGCGCAGCGCAGCTCAAGCTGATGAAGCCGACGGCTTATCTGATCAATACGTGCCGCGGTCCGGTGGTGGACGAGCCGGCGCTGTATGAGGCCCTGGCCAACAACACCATCGCCGGCGCCGGACTGGACGTGTTCGATCAGGAGCCGCCGCCGCCGGACAACAAGCTGTTCGGGCTGCCCAACGTGGTGCTGACGGCGCATTTCGCCGGACCGACCTGGGACAATCAGTACGCCCGCTTCCGCAACGCGTTCGACAACGTGCAGCGGGTGGCCAGGGGCGAGAAGGCGCTATGGGTGATCCCGGAGTTGCAGGAGTGACACAAATAACCTCTCCCGCTGCGCGGGAGAGGTCGCCGCGAAGCGGCGGGTGAGGGTGATCGGGTCGGCACACTGCCGACTTCCTTGCCTCACGCGGCAAAGCTAATAGCGAGGCGACCCGATCACCCTCACCCTCGACGCTACGCGTCTCGACCTCTCCCGCTCCCGCGGGAGAGGTTAACTCAAGCGACCCGCCGCTGGGCCAGGGCGCTGGGCAGTTGGGTAATGGCGTGGTCGATCAGCCGCGCGTCCGCGTCGACCGACAGCCCTTCCGCGATCACCTGCCGTGCCGCGATAGTCGCGATCTCCACGGCGGTCAGCCGCACGTCATCCACCGCGGCTTTTTCTGCCGCGGCAATGCGATCCACCGCCATTTGCTCGCGGCGTTTCGCCGAGGCTTCCGCCTCCGCCATCGCGGCCGCCGAAACGCGGGCTGCCTCAGCCTTGGCGCCCTCGATCAGCGCCTTCGCCTCGGTCAGTGCTTCGGCCCGGCGTTGCTCGGCATCGCGCAGCATAGCCTCCGCCTCGCGACGCAGGCGTGCGGCCTCCTCCAGCTCGGTGCGGACCTTTGTCGCGCGATCGTCCAGCATGCCGGCCAATGCCGCCCACAGCTTGCGGCCGAATAGCACGAAAAACACAATGAAGGATATCGCCACCCAAACGCGAGGCTCGGCGAAAAAGCTCTCTTCCTGCATGGCGATCGCGCCCCTTTCAGCCGACGCCGCGCGCCGACAGCGCGTGGGTAATCGCGCCGTCCAACCGCGCTGGCTCCGGCGTTGCGCCGGTCAGCCGGGCGATCACCGTCCCCGCCGTCTCGGTGGCAACCTGGCGCAGCGCGCCCATTGCCGCCGCCCGCGCTGCCGCAATGCGCGTTTCCGCCGCCGCGAGCTGCTGCTCCAGCCGCTCGTTCAGCGTCGCGGCCTGCGTCGCCGCGGCCGCCTTGGCCTCGTCCAGCGCGGCGTTGATCGCCGCCTGGGACTCGGCCCGCGCCTTGGCGATAGCCTGCGCGACCTCCTCTGCCGCCGCATCCGACTTCATCTTGGCTTGCTGCGCGTTTTCCAGGTCGCGGGCGATGTGGTTCGCCCGTTCCTGGAGCACCGACGCCACCTGCGGCAGCGCGAATCGCGACGCCAGGAAGTAGAGCACGATGAAGATGATCGCGCCCCACACCACCTGCCAGATGGTCAGCGGGGTGGTGAAGTCGAGCTGCGGCAGCCCCTCCGCCATCGCGGCGGTCGGCAGCAGCAGCAGCGCGGCAAGCAACAGCCGCATGGCGATCAGACGAACAGGATCATGAAGGCGATGACCAGCGCGTATAGCGCCACGGCCTCGGTCAGGGCGAAGCCCAGGATCGCCAGGCCGAACACGCGATCGCGGGCGGCGGGGTTGCGCGCCACGCTGTTGACCAGCGCGGCGAAGATATAGCCGATGCCCACGCCCACGCCGGACAGCGCGATCATGGCGAGGCCGGCGCCAATTTCTCTGGCGGAATGCAGATCCATCAGTCAGTTCCTTTCATTGCGTCGGTAGCGCCGGGACAGGGAATGCCGCCGGTGCCGAGGGGTTGACGTGCGTCAGTGGAGATGCACCGCGTCGTGCAGATAGATGCAGGTGAGGATGGCGAACACGTAGGCCTGCAGCGTCGCGACGAGAAGCTCGAAGCCGATCAGCGCGACGTTCACCGCCAGCGACAGCCCGGCCGGAACCCAGAAGATCACTCCGGCGGTCCCTAGCATGACCACGAAAGCGCCGAACACCTCCAGCATCACGTGGCCCGCCATCATGTTGGCGAACAACCGTACCGAGAGCGAGATGAGGCGCGACACGTAGGACAGGATTTCGATCGGCACCAGCAGCACCAGCAGCACCTTGGGCACGCCCTGGGGCACGAAATAGCTGAACCAGTGCAGGCCGTGGATTTTCAGGCCGACCACCGTACCCATGATGAACACCACGGCGGCGAGCGCCAGCGTCACCACGATATGGCTGGTGAAGGTGAAGTCGTACGGCCACACGCCGAGCAAATTGCCGAAGAGGATGAAGAAGAAGAGCGTGAAGACGAAGGGGAAGAAACTGCGTCCTTCCGGCCCGATGGTGTCCACGCACATCGAGTAGACAATCTCGTAGGCCATCTCGGCGGCGGACTGCATCCGCCCCGGCACCATGGCGCGCGGCCGCATGCCCAGCCACAACAACCCGAGCGTCAGCACGCCGGCGACGATCATGAACAGATTGGCCTGGGTGAAATTCACCGAGGCGCCGAGCGGTCCCAGCGCGGTATGGAGCTGGAACTGGCTCAGCGCGTCGATTCCGGATTCCTGCGCTGCCACCCTCGTCGCGTCCCTATACTGCTCTGCCGCCGTAGCCGTGTCGTAAGCCTGGTCGTCGTCTCTAGTGGTCCTTTGACGCAAAGCTGCGCCAGACGTTCAGCACTCCGGCCGCGCCGCCAAGCAAGACGAATACTGCGAGGAAGATGGCTCGGCCACCGAACAGCAGGCTCAGCCCATAGCCGATGGCGACTGCCACCACCAGGGCGGAAACCAGTTCGATGCCTACCCGCAGGCCGATCCCCCAGGGGGATTGGCCGAGGCCGCCGGGGTCCATTCCCGGAGATCTCGGCGGAGCATCGAGCCCCTGCCTGCTTCGGGCGGCCTTCAACCGCTCCTCGAAGGAGGGGCCGTTGTCGCCCGGATCGTCGCTCATATTCGCTCCTGGCAACGGCTTGCCGGAAAGCCGGCGCTTGCTACAGGCGGGTTACCTGGGTGTCAAGAATGGGTGATCCCGGCTGCGCTGTGCGAAGGCGCCCCCCGCCAATTGCCGCGTCAGTTGCCGCACGGGCCGCACTCTCGTCATGGCCGGCCTTGTGCCGGCCATGACAAGGGAACGGCCCGTGCGGCCAATCGATTCGCACATCGTTGCGCGTCGCCTAACCTGATCGCCGGGTGAATCAATCGTCTGGTGCAATAATGTCCGCGGGACCCGACGCCACATGGGGGTGTGAAAAGTCCGCGGCAAGCCGGGCGCAAGCTGCGGACGAACCAGTGCATGACCGCCCCCCCGGGCCTGCCAGCATGACAGAATTATGACCGCTGCTGCGGAGAATTCACAGGTCTCGCTTGCGAATTTCGATCTTCCCGCTTGCGAATGTTGGCCGATTGATGTCTGATCCGGCGGCATCCAAAATGAGCAAACGCGCCATGCCGCTGGAGCATGTCCTGCCGCACGCCGTGCTGCCGATTGCCGAGCGGCAACGGGCAGGTCGGGCGCTTCGCAAAGTTGTCCCGCGCAGCTTGCACGCAACCTGGAATCCGCCGGCCAAACGCCGCGATCCGATCCAGACGCTGATCGAGAGCGATCGTCATTTGCTGTCGCACCTGTTGCCGATCCGCTACGGTCGGATGCGCGCCTCGCCGTTCACCTTCATGCGTGGCGCCGCCGCGATCATGGCAGCGGACCTCGCTGAAACACCGGCCAGCGGCCTTTGGGCACAGTCCTGTGGTGACTGCCATCTGGCAAATTTCGGCACCTTCGCCTCGCCCGAGGGCACGCCGGTCTTCGATGTCAACGATTTCGACGAGACGCTGCCGGCGCCGTTCGAATGGGACCTCAAACGGCTCGCCAGCAGCTTTGCCGTCGATGCTTTGGGGAGCGGTGCACCGGAGAAGACGGCGCGAAACCTCGCGCGGACCGTCGTGCTTGCGTATCGCGCGCACATGACGGACCTGGTGAAGCTTGACCCGCTGGCAGCCTGGCGACTGAGCATCGATATAGCGCAGGTGCTGAACGGGATCGAAGACGTCCGGCTGCGCGAGCGCGCGTTGAAGCGGGTGCAACTGGTGACCGACGCCTCCCACAAGGGCTACCCGAAATTGCTTGAACGCCGCAACGGCGAGTGGCGCATCCGGGCCCGCCCGCCATTGTTGATGCCGCTGTCTGGGCAAGCCGACGACACGCACGAACTGGCTGCCCGCGCGGCGTTCGAATTGTACAAGCTCAGCCTGCCGGAAGAGCGCCGCATGCTGCTGGACCGCTACAAGCTTGTCGATGTCGCCTTCAAGGTTGTCGGGATCGGCAGTGTCGGCACGTTCTGCGCCATCGGTCTGTATGTTACCGGCGATGACGCGACACTGCTGCTGCAGGTCAAGGAGGCGCGAACCTCGGTGCTGGCGCCGTATGCCGGACCGAGCCTTTACGCCAACCAGGGTCAGCGCGTCGTGGTAGGCCAGCGCATCATGCAGACCACGCCCGATATCTTCCTCGGCTGGACCGTCGATCGCGGTGACGACCAGCACTGCTATGTGCGCCGCCTCAAGGATAGTCGCCTGGCATCGATCGGCAACGACACGACCAGCCAGGCGCTGCCGCATCGTGCGATCCTGTGCGGCGCGACCCTGGCACGGGCGCATGCCCGGTCGGGGGATGCAGCGCGAATCGCCGGGTATATGGGGTCCGGCGGCGTGTTCGACGCGGCGATCGCCGATTTCGCCATGGCCTATGCAACGCAGGTCGAACGCGATTGGCGGTTGTTCCTCGAGGCGATCAAGAACGGCGCGATCGAAGCCCGCGCCGATTAACCTCTCCCGCGGGAGCGGGAGAGGTCGAAGATGCGAAGCATCGAGGGTGAGGGTGATCGGGTCGGCACGTAGCACGTAGAGCGTGCCGACCCGATCACCCTCACCCGCCACTTCGTGGCGACCTCTCCCGCGCACAGTGCGCGGGAGAGGTTATGTGCGCGCAGCGCGGGAGAGGTTAACTTATCCGCACCGGCAGCGACCGTATCGCGCGCAGGAAATTTGAATACGCGTAAACCGGTTTGTCCATCACTTCGATCTGCAGGTCGCGTCGCAGGACCTCCTCCCACAATATCCGTAACTGCAGCTCGGCCAGCCGGTTCCCCAAACACCGATGGATACCGAATCCGAACGACATATGCTCGCGCGGGCGGCGTCGATCGACGATGAACTCGTTCGGGTGCTCTATCGCATCCTCATCGCGATTGCCCGAAATATACCAGACCACCACCTTGTCGCCCGCCTTGATCGCCTTGCCGCCGATCTCGGCATCCGCCACCGCCGTGCGCCGCATGTGAATCACCGGCGTCTGCCAGCGCACGATCTCCGACACCGCGCCAGTCACCAGGTCCGGGTTCTCCCGCAGCTTGCGGAACTGGTCGGGGAACTGGCTCAGCCCCCACAAACCGCCCGACATCGAATTCCGCGTAGTGTCGTTGCCGCCGACCAGGAACAGAATCAGGATGCCCATGCGCTGCCGCAGCGTCATCCGGTTGGTCGCCTCGCCATGCGCCAGGATCGAGATCACGTCGAAGCTCTTTGGCTTCTGTGCCCGCTCCTCCCACAGTGCATTCATATGCTCTGCGAACTTCATCTGTTCGGCGAACCGCTCCGCCTCCGAGCGAACCGGCGCGTCCGGCGCGTTGATGTTGCAGATGGCGATGTCCGACCAGCGGATCAGTTGCCGCCGCTGATCGATCGGATAATCGAACAGCGTCGCCAGCATCATCGAGGTCAGCTCGATGGAAACATGTTCCACCCAGTTGAACGTCTCGCCCCGAGGCAGCCGGTCCAGCACCATGTTGGTGCGCTCGCGAATCAGCGACTCCATCTTCGCCAGCGTGATCGGGTTGACCGTGCCGCTGACCTCTCGCCGTTGCTCATCGTGTTCCGGGGGATCCATGCGGATGAAGCTGGTACGCTCCATGCCCTTCGGCGGATCCTCGATCATGATGCCGCCGACCTCGTCGGATGACGAGAACACCTTGTGGTTCACCTCGACCTGGATGATGTCGCGGTACTTGGTGACCGCCCAGTACGGGCCGTACGGGCTGTCCGGCGTGTAGTGCACCGGGTCCTCCCGCCGCAGCCGTTCGAAATACGGCTGCCACGTATCGTCATAGTAAAGCTGGGGATCGCTTACGTCGATCTTGTCGAGCGGCAGCGACCAGGCATGCGCCTTGGGGTCGACATTCACGGGTGCGTTCATCGTCGTCCTCCCTTTGTTGGTTGCGCTGCGCCGCACGTTGGCGGCGGCGTTTGGTCAGGTCAGTGCTGGCCCTCCGGCATGCGGACGACCAGGCCGTCAAGTTCCTCGCTCATCTTGATCTGGCAGGACAGCCGCGAGTCCGGCTGCGCCACGGCGGCAAAGCTCAGCATGCTGGCTTCCTGCGAGCCCGGCTCCGGCAGGCCGGTCTTGTCGAGCCACGCCGCATCGACATAAACGTGGCAGGTCGCGCAGGCGCACTCGCCGCCGCAATCGGCGTCGATGCCGGGCACGTTGTTGTCCACCGCCCCGCGCATCACCGATAGCCCGAGCGGTACATCGACCTCGTGCGCAGTTCCGTTGAATTCGATGTAGGTCACTCGCGGCATGCGTTGTCTCTCCCTGGGGCCGCGGCTGCTGTTGGGGCCGCGCAGCGCTTACCCGTGAGTAGCATGTTTCGTCGCCCGCCGCGACCCCCTTTCCCGCGCGCGCTGCGGACGTCCCCCGGGCGTCGTGCCGCTACTTCGACACCGCGCGCGGCACAGCGGACAACAGATAGATTGCGGCACTCAACGCGGTGATCCAGAAGCTGGCTGGCCAATCGGTGTCGTAAGCGAGCGCGATGCCGCCCCAGGCCTCGGCCAGCGCCAGCGCGGCCGATAATGCGATGCCCTTGCCGACGCTGCCGGTCAGCCGCTGCGCTGCCGCGGCGGGGCCGACCATCAGCGTGAATACCAGCAGCACGCCGACGATCTGCGCGCATTCCGCTGTTGCCAGTGCGACGATTGCCAGGAACAGCACGGCGTAAAGCCGTAGCGAGACGCCCTTCGCCTCGGCGAGTTCGGGTTGCAGGCTGGCGAACAACAGCGGGCGCGAAATCACCGCAAGCGCCCCCAGGCTGACCGCGCCCAGCCCCACCAGTATCCAGACAGTGGAGACATCCACCGCCAGCACGTTGCCGAACAGCAGCGCGGTCGCTTGGGTTGCGAACGCGGTAAAGAAGTGCAGGAACAGCAAGCCGAAGCCAAGCGACAGCGCAAGCACGAGGCCGACTGCGACGTCGCGTTGCGCCAGCCGCTCGCCCATGATTCCCATGCCGACACCGGCGGTGACCGTCATCGCCACCATGCCCCACAGCGGAGCAATTCCGACCAGCACCGCGCCCGTGGCGCCGGTGAACCCGACATGCGCCAGTGCGTGACCGGCAAACGTCTGGCCGCGCAGCACCAGGAAATAGCCGACCGTCCCGGCGACCAGCGCGACCACGGTCGCAGCCGCGAAGGCATTGCGCATGAAATCGTAATCAAGCATCGCGCGGCCGCTCCCTCATCATGGCCGCACGCTTCATCGTAGCCGCAGCGCCCTTCGTCACGGCCGCACCGCCCTTCGTCACGGCCGCACCGCCTTGCGTCATGGCCGGCCTTGTGCCGGCCATCCACGCCTTTGCCGCGTGAACAAAGGCAAGGCGTGGATGGCCGGCACAAGGCCGGCCATGACGAAGGGCGGTGCGGCCATGACGAAGGGCGCTATTGCGCATGGTGACCATGCTCCTGATGACCATGCTCCTGATGGCTATGTTCGTGCGCCGAACCGTCGTCGTGCCGGTGTTCGTCATGCTCTACGTCGTGGCTGCCGGACATGACAAAGATTCGGCCCTGCAACCGCACCACGTCGATTTCAGACCCGTAGAGGCGCGACAACACGGGGCCGGTGATGACCTCATCGACGGTGCCGAGCGCGGCGTGGCCGCTGCCAAGATACAGTACGCGATCGAGCGCACCCAGCAACGGGTTCAGCTCGTGGGCGCTGAACAGCACGGCAATTTCCAACTCCGTTTGCAGCGACTTCGTCAGTTCCACCACGACGCTCTGGTGGCGCGGGTCGAGGCTGATCAGCGGTTCATCGAGCAATAGCAGGCGCGGCCGGCCGATCAGCGTCTGCGCCAGCAACAGACGCTGCCGTTCGCCGCCGGACGTCTCGGCCAACGGCCGGCGGGCCAGGTCGCGCGCGCCAACGAGATCGAGCACACGATCGACCTCCGCCCGTCCCGCCTTGCCGGGGAACGGCAGGCCCAGGCGGTGGCCGTCGATCGCGCCGGCGACAAAGTCCCGGCCGGTCAGGCGCATGGTCCCCACCGCGCCGCGAACCTGCGGCATGTAGCCGATGGCGGGATTGCCCCGCGCCGGCGGCTCGCCCAGCACACGAATGCTGCCATGGGTCGGCGGCAACAGCCCCAGGATCGCGCGCATCAGCGTCGTCTTGCCGGCGCCGTTCGGTCCCAGCACGCCGACGAATTCGCGCGCGCCGATGTCCAGGCTGACCCCGTCCAGGATGACGCGCCCGCCAAGCGCCAGCCGAACGTCGCGCAACTCGATCGCGTTCATGCGGCTATTCCGGCATCGCGCGATCGACCGCGTCGAGCGCGTTCATCATCCACGTTTGGTAGGTCGTTCCGGGAGGCTCGGTTTCAGTCGCACCCACCACCGGAATGTGCGATGCGAGTGCCAGAGTTCGCATGCGCGTCGCGATCGGATCCGCAGCCTGGCTGTTATAGACGAGCAGTCTGACCCGGTGCGCCTTGAGGTCGTTCTCGAACGCGGCAACGTCGGATGCGCCAGGCTCGGTATCGTTCATCACCGCCAACTGGAAGGGAATATTGCGCACCTTCATGCCAAGAGCGTCGAACATCGCACCGAACACCGGCTCCGTCGCGGTGACCGGCATGCCGGCAAGCCGCGACCGAAGTTCGGCAATCCGCGCCTGGATCGGCTGCATCGAAGCTGCGAACTGCGCCAGGCGCTGCCGGTATTCCGCACTGTGGCTGGGGTCGTCGGCGATCAGCGCAGCGGACAGCGCGTTCGCGAGCGCCATCATGACAGCCGGATCGTACCAGATATGCGGATTATCGCCGGTCTTCTTGCCGACCAGGTCGGCAACGACGATGGTCCGGCGATTGGTCGAGCGGGCCGCCCGCAGCAACGTCGCCATCCATGGGTCGTAGTCGATGCCGTTGTAGATCACGATGCGTGCGGCCGACACGTTGCGGCCGACCGAGGGGCTGACCTCGAACAAATGCGGGTCCTGGTCAGGGTTGTTCAGAATGCTGTCCACCGTCACGTCGGCACCGCCGATCTGCTTGGCGACGTCGCCGTAAAAATTCTCCGCGGCGACAATGGCGATAGGCCGATCGCCCGCCTGCGCCAGCAGTGGCAATAAGTGCAATGCGGCGGCGATGGTCAGGGCGGCGAGCTTGGTCATGGTATTCCCGGGTAAGGCGCGGCTTGTGTCATATCTTGGTTCCCGGATGATATAACATATCGCTGCGCCACGTCAGGGCCGGTCATCCAACGCTTGGCCCGCGGCCGCACCCTGTGGTCATGGCGCTCGGTTGGGGTAACGTTGCCGCCCGCGCGTGCCAGGGCGCCGGTACAGGAGACGAAGCGCATGGCCTATCCGACGCATCTGCTGCCGACCACCGTTGTCGGCAGCTATCCGCAGCCCGACTGGCTGGTGGATCGCGCGACGCTGCATGCGCATGGCGTGCCGCGCACCCATGCGCATGACATGTGGCGCATTGCCGAGCCTTGGCTGGAGCAGGCGCAGGACGACGCAACGATCCTGGCGATCCGCGCGATGGAACAAGCCGGCATCGACATTGTGACCGACGGCGAAATCCGCCGGGAGAGCTATTCGAATCGATTCGCTTTGGCGTTGGAGGGAATCGACGCGGAACACCCCGGCTCGGTGCCGGCGCGTGGCGGGCGGACGACCCCGGTGCCGCGCGTGGTGGGGAAAATCCGCCGCCGCGGCCCGGTGGAAGTGCGCGATGTCGAGTTCCTGCTGCGCAATACCGGCCACGCAACGAAAATCACGCTGCCCGGTCCGTTTACCCTGTCGCAGCAGGCGCAGAACGCGTTCTATGACGACGATGAGGAGATGGCGATGGACTATGCCATCGCCGTCAACGAGGAATTGCGCGCGCTGAAGGCGACCGGCGTCGATGTGGTGCAACTTGACGAGCCGTGGGTCCGCACTTCACCCGAGAAGGCGACCCGCTACGGTCTGCGCGCTATCAATCGCGCGCTGGAGGGCATCGAAGGACCGACCGTAGTGCACCTGTGCTTCGGCTACGCAGCGGTGGTGCCGTCCGACACGAAGCCGAGCGGCTACAGCTTTCTGGCGCAGCTTGCCGATACGGTGGCGCGGCAGATTTCGATCGAAGCGGCGCAACCGAAGCTGGACCTGGGCGTGCTGAGGGACCTGGCGGGCAAGCAGATTATGCTGGGTGTGTTGGACCTCGGCGATCCGGCGGTAGAGACCGCCGAAGTCGTTGCAGAACGGATTCGCGCGGGATTGAAGTTCGTCGCGCCAGAGCACCTGATTCCCGCGCCGGATTGCGGCATGAAATACCTGCCGCGCGATACGGCGTTCGGCAAGCTGCGGGCGCTGGCGGAAGGGGCGGCGATCGTCCGGCAAGAGTTGACGGGGTAAAGTGCCGCTACGCGCCTCGCAATGACAGAGGGGCGCGTTATTACACTCCGTCCAGCGGCGCCTTGGCGTCCTCGATCACCAGGCGGTGTTTGAACACCCACGCACCGTTGACCCGCGCAAGCTGGCAGTCGTAACGCCCCGGCGGCCGCAGCGCGCTGTTGCCACCGCGCGTCAAGACGGTGAGCAGATAGCAGGTTGCGTGGGCGCGATCGCCATCCAAGTGGACTGCGAGATTTGACAGCACGTGACGTAATTGCGTGCCGCTCTCGCGCAACCGGGCGAAGCGCGTGGCAAACGCCCGGATGCCGTCACGCCCTTGGTAGACGCCGACCAGCGGGCTTTCCAACGACCCGTCCTCGGCGAAGCAGCCGACGATCGTTTCGACATCGCCGGCATCCAGCGCGGTGGCATAACGCACGAAAAGATCGTTGATTGCCAGCCGATCTTCCAGAGCGCGCAGGTCCACCGCGGCTACTCTGCCGCTGCGCGCCGGGCGGCCCTGCGATCGATTTCCGCCTGCACCGCCGCGGCTGACTGCGTGGTGAATTCGCCATGGTGTTGCTTGGCGTAATCGTAGCTCTCGCGCCGCCATTCGCGTGAACGCTGGAAGTGTGGGTGCACATAGCGCGCCATCAGTTCATAGTGCCGCTTCGTCGCTTCCCAATCCGCCCAGTTCTGCGCCAGCTCCATGATGACGCCGAAGCCGCCGGAGCCTTGCAACAGTCGTTCGATGAAGGCGATCGCGTCGTCCGGCGTGCCGATGCATGCGGCGCCACTATCGACGAACCAGTGGAACGGATCTTCGATGCCCGGCGGCACGATCGGGAAGGTGGCGACGTCGTCGAAGTAGTCGCGGAACCGCGTCAGACCGAACTTCACGTTCTCCTGCGCTTGCTCGCGCGTTTCCGCCACATGCAGCAGGGTCACCAGCCGCCAGTTCTTGCGATCCGCGACCTTGCCATGCAGCCGCGCTTGCTCCTCGTAAAGCGCCCAGTTCTCCACGTGATGGTTCATCGCGTCCGCACTGGTGCCGCCGATCGACAGCATGCCGATGCCATGCCGCCCCGCCGCCAGCGCCCCGGACGGCGAGCGCGCCGCCGCGACCGCCAGCTCCATCATTGGCTGCGAATAGCAGGGAAGCTGTAGCCGCGCGTCCTGCAGATCGAACCAATCGCTCTTGCGAGTCACGCTTTCGCCGCGCATCAGCGCAACCTGGATATCCAGCGACTCGTTCATCCGCCGCCGCTGGTCCGCCGGATCGATGCCGATCTTCTTCGCGTCATGCACCAGGGAGCCGGGCCCGACGCCGAACATCGCTCGGCCGCGGGTCATGTGGTCGAGCTGGACCATCCGATCCGCCAGCATGAACGGATTATGGTACGGCAGAGACACGACACCGGTGCCGAGGCGAATGTGCCGCGTGCGCTCGGCCGCGGCGGCGATGAACATCTCCGGGCACGCGATGATTTCGAAGCCGCCGGAATGATGCTCGCCGATCCACGCTTCGTGGTAGTTCAGCCGGTCGAGGTGCTCCAGCAGTTCCATGTCGCGCTGCATGGCGAGGGTGGGGTTTTCCTCCAGGCCGTGGAATGGCGCGAGGAAGATGCCGCTGCGGAGGTAGTCGGTCATGATACGGGTCCTGTGTGGCTTGGAACGGAGCCTAGCGCTGCGCGATCAGACCGCCAACCGGTAGGTGAGTCCATCCCGCACGATGCGCCCCGCGGTTGCGCCGGCGAAATGCGTGCCGATCACCAGCACCGGCGTGCCGGCTAGCCGCTCGAACATCTCTTGCCGCGTGCGGATACCCTGCGCCGGATCGCTGTCCGCCGTGGTCTCCCATTCCGGATGCGCGATCTGACACGGGTGGTGCATGAAGTCGCCGGTGATCAGCGCTTCCTCCCCGCGCGACACGATGTGCACGCTGACATGGCCCGGCGTATGACCCACGGTCGGGGTCAGGCTGAGTTCGTCGCAGATGCGATGATCGGTCTCCACCAGTTGCGCCAGACCCGCCTCAAGGATCGGCGTCACCGAGTCAGCCAGAATAGGTTGCATGTCGGGACGCGCGGTGTTGTCGCGCCAGTGTTCGTATTCAGTGCGGCCCATCAAATAACGTGCCTGCGGAAAAGTCGGCACCCATTTGCCGTCATACAGCATTGTGTTCCAACCGACATGATCGACGTGCAGGTGGGTGCACAGCACGGTGTCGATCGACGTGGGGGGAAAACCGGCATCGGTGAGATCGGCCAGGAACGGACCTTGCCGATCGTTCCAATGCGGGATGCGGCGGTTCTGCTTGTCGTTGCCCAGGCAGGTATCGACGATGATGCGCCGTGTGGGGGTCTCCACGATGAAGCTGTGAATGCTCATGCGAAGCCGGCCGTTCTCGTCGGCGAAATGCGGTTGCAGCCAGGCGATCGGCTTGATCACGTCGGGCGTCGCCTGTGGCAACAGGAAACGGCTGCCTCCGGTCACTTCGAGTTCGACGATCTTGGTAACGGTCACGTCGCCTATGCGCCACTTGGACATGGAGGTCTCCGGTTCGAAGGAGGGAAAATATCGGTTTCGCGCCGCAATTAAACCGTAAACCGGTAGCCGCCGCCATCGCGCAGGATATGTCCCGCGGTGGCGCCGGCAAAATGGGAAATCAGCACCAGGACGGGCCCGTCCGCGAGACGTTCGAACATCTCCCACCGCGTCCGAATGCCACGCGCCGGATCGCTGTCCGAAGTGAGATCGAAGTCCGGATGTGCGACCTGACACGGATGGTGCATGAAGTCGCCGGTGATCAGCGCCTCCTCACCCTGCGAAACAATGTGCACGCTGACGTGGCCCGCGGTGTGGCCAACGGTCGGAATCAGGCTCACCTGCTCGCAGATGCGATGTTCGGTTTCCACCAGATCCGCGAGGCCGGCATCGACGATCGGCGCCACCGAATCCGCCAACGCATGCCGTGTGTCCGCGTGCGCGGTGTTGTCGCACCAGTATTGGTACTCGGCCCGGCTGAGAAGATACCGCGCCTGCGGAAAGGTCGGTGTCCATTCGCCATTACGCAGCGAGGTGTTCCAGCCGACGTGATCGGCGTGCAGATGGGTGTTGACGACGGTGTCGATCGACTCGGCCGGGAACCCGGCAGCGGCAAGATCCGCCAGGAAAGAACCTCGCCGGTTGTTCCAATACGGCACCAGGCGATTCTGCTTGTCGTTGCCGAGACAGGTATCGACGATGATGCGGTTTGTCGGGGTTTCCACAATGAAACTGTGAACGCTCAGGCGCAGGCAGCCATTGCCCTTGGTGAGGTGCGGCTCCAGCCACTCGGGCGTGGCGGCCGGCAAGAGAAAACGGCTGCCACCGTTCACCTCCTGCTCGACGATCTTGGTCACCGTCACGTCGCCGATGTGCCATTGGGACATGGATGGGCTTGCCTGCGAAACTTGGGATGGACACCAATCTCCTCTACAAGGTTCCGAACGACAAGGGACGCAACACCGGTGGGGCTGGCAAACCGACGGCCACCACCTGATCCCGGTGATCCTGCTTCTCGCCGCACCGGGGTGGGCTGGAGTAACCGCGCCACCTTGCCCCGATCCCGCGCCTCCCCCAGGATTGCATCCGAACGCAAGGGGGAGGACGCCGCATGGCGCTGCACATCGACTACTACGCCTCGCTGAACTCGCCGTGGACCCACCTGGGCGCCGCGCGTATCGAGGCGATGGCGATGGCGAACAACGCCAGCCTGCGCATCTACCCGGTGGATTTCGGCACCATCTTTCCCGCGTCCGGCGGCCTGCCGCTGCCGAAACGAGCGCCGCAGCGCCAAGCCTATCGCCTGATGGAACTGCGGCGCTGGCGCGAGCATCTCGGAATTCCCATCAACATCCAGCCGAAACACTTCCCGTCGAGCGAGCAATTGTCGGCGTCATGCGTGATCGCGCTGCGGGAGACGATGGGCGACCAGCCCGCGATCAAGTTGGCGCATCGCGTGCTGAAGGCAGTGTGGCAGGATGAATTGAACCCCGGCGATCCGGCGACGCTGGCCGCGCTGATCAAAGACATCGGCCTCGATGCCGACGCGGTGATGCAGCTTGGCGAAGAGCCGCGCTGGGCATGGATGCGCACTGCCGACACGCAAGCGGCGCTGGATCGCGGGGTGTTTGGCGCGCCTAGCTACGTGATCGGCGACGAGATCTTCTGGGGCCAGGACCGCCTGGAATTCGTGCAGCGCCGACTGGCGCGCGGCTGAGCACATGCGCGTCTTCACAATCCTGCCGCAGCGGCACTGGGCAGAGGTGACTCCGGCGGCACGCGCCGCCGAAGCGATTGGCTTCGATGCGGTGATGACGGTCGAACTGGGGCACGATTGGTACGCGCCGCTGGCCTTCGCCGCGTTGGCCACGCAACGAGTTCGAACTGACTCCATCGGTCGCGGTGGCGTTTCCTCGCAGCCCGACCGTGCTGGCAAGCCAGGCCTGGGACTTGCACGCGAATTCCGGCGGGCGCTGCGTGTTGGGATTAGGCAGCCAGGTGAAAGGCCATAACGAGCGACGCTTCGGCATCGCCTGGACACCGCCCGCGCCGCGCTTACGCGATTATGTGCGCGCACTGCGCGCGGTCTGGCGCTGCTGGGAAACGCGCGGGAAGTTGGACTTCGATAGTCCCAGCTACAAACTTTCCCTGATGACACCGGACTTTTCCCCCGAACCGACCGGGTTGCCGATGCCGCCGGTGACGATCGCCGCCGTCGGCGAGGCAATGCTGCGGGTCGCCGGTCAGGTGGCGGATGGCGTGCGGCTGCATCCGCTATGCTCGCGGCGTTACCTGGAAGAAGTCTGCCTGCCCAACCTGCTGGAAGGCATGCGGCGTTCCGGCCGCGATCGCGCGCATTTCGATGTGCATGGCGGCGGGTTCATTATCACTGGCGCCGACGAAGCAACGGTGGCCGACGGGATGCAGAGCGCTCGGCGACGCATTGGGTTCTATGGATCGACGCGAACCTACATGCCGATTTTGGCGCTGCACGGACTGCAGGATCTCGGCCTGAAGCTACATCGCATGTCGGTGGAAGGGCGCTGGGCGTCGATGGCCGACGAAGTGCCGGACGACGTTGTGCGCATCTTCGCTGCTTGCGGAACGTTCAGAGAGATTGCGGCGGCGATCGAGCAACGTTTCGGTGGCATCGCCGATTCCATCGACCTGCACTTCCCGCGCGGCACACCGGCGGAACTGCAACGTGAATTGCTGACCGACATAAGGCGCATCCCGCACGGCTTTGCGGGATTCGATACGAACTGGCAGGAGTAACGCCATGGCTGTTCCGACATTCCGTTTCGATCCGGTAGACCTGCCGCCCGAAGCGGTCGCGCTGCGTCAAGAAGTACGGGAGTTCATCAAGGAACATCAGCACCTGATGGGATTCACCCGCGGCGAATTCAATCGCGACTTCAGCCGCGCGATGGGCAAGCGCGGATGGATTGGCATGACCTGGCCGAAGCAATATGGCGGTCATGAGCGTAGTTCATTCGAACGCTACGTGGTGATCGAGGAAATGCTGGTTGCAGGCGCTCCATTGTCCGCCCACTACACCGGCGATCGTCAAAGCGGCCCGAACCTGCTGCGCTTCGGCACCGAGGAACAGAAGCAGTTCTTTCTGCCGAAGATCGCCGCGGGCGAACTGACCTTCTGCATTGGCATGAGCGAGCCGAACTCCGGTTCCGACCTTGCCGGCACACGCACCCGTGCGGTGAAGGTTGACGGTGGCTACAAGATCAACGGCAGCAAGCTATGGACCTCCAACGCGCATCGCGCGGATTACGCCATCCTGTTCTGCAAGATGGCACAGGAAGGCCAACCGGACCCGGACCGTCACGCCGGCGCGACCCAATTCCTGCTCCCGTTGAAATCACCCGGAATCGACATCCGCCCCGTGCGCAACTTGCTGGGCGAGCACCACTTCAACGAAATCTTCCTTACGGACGTCTTTGTTCCCGATTGGCTATTGCTCGGCAAGGAGGGCAACGGCTGGAACCAGGTCACCAGCGAATTATCGTTCGAACGCAGTGCGCCGGATCGCTTCCTGGTGTTCTTCCAGGTGTTGCGAGAGATGCTGCGCATGGCGGGACCGCACCCGGACCGAGCCACCGCAGCGGCGCTCGGCCGGTTGGTGGCGCAGCTTGCCACGCTGCGCAGCATGTCGCTGTCGATCGCCGGTATGCTGCACGAAGGTCTGCAGCCGAACAGCGAGTCCGCGGTGGTGAAGGATCTGGGAACGCGGTACGAGCAGGATATTCCGGTGGTGGCAAGGGGGTTGTTTCCGACGGAACCGGAGTTGGAAGCGGTGGATGTCTATACCTCGATGATCGCACGCGCGACGATGAATGCGCCGCGGCTTTCGATCCAGGGTGGGACACGGGAAATCCTGCGCGGCATCATCGCCCGCGGCCTTGGGCTGCGTTGAGGAGTTCATAACCATGGCGATGCGCGACGAAACCCGCATGCTGCTGGAAAGCATGGGCCGGCTGTTCGAGGACAAGTGCACGAAACAGGTCGTGGATCTTGCAGAGAAGGGCCGCTTTCCGGATGACCTGTGGCGCGCGGTTAGCGAGACCGGCGTGCCGCTCGCGGCGCTGCCGGAATCCGCTGGCGGCGCGGATGCGGAATGGTCCGACCTTTACGCGGTGTTGCGCGTCGCAGGGCGTTATGCGGCGCCGATCCCGTTGGCGGAAACGATGTTGGCCGGCTGGATCGCTGCAGCGGCCGGGTTGGAACTGACCGACGATCCTATGACGGTTGGTCCGGTACGCGCGAGCGACACACTGATGTTGGAACGCGACGGCAATGGCTGGCGGCTGACCGGCCGCGCCAGCCGGTTGCCCTATGCGCGTGCGGCCCGCCGTATCGTTCTGATCGCGGACGGTCCGGACGGCGAGATGGCGGTGGCGCTGGACGGCATCGAGGGTGCGGAGAAGACCGAAGGCCGCAACATGGCGGGAGAGCCGAGGGACACACTGGCGTTTTCCGGCTTGCGCCTTGCGGCGGATGCGGCCGCGCCGGTGCGCGGCGGCACGACGCGTGCGGCACTGTACCGGCGCGGTGCGCTGGCGCGCGCGACCATGATGTCGGGTGCTCTGGAGCGGGCCATGGACCTGGCGGTGACCTATGCGCAGGAGCGCCAGCAGTTCGGCCGCCCGATTTCTAAATTCCAGGCGGTGCAACAGAATCTGGCGGTGCTTGCGGGCCAGACCGCCGCTGCGGTGGCGGCAGCCAATGTCGGAATCGAATTGCTGTCGCGTAACGACCCTGAAGCCGAGGAATTTCGCGTTGCGATTGCCAAGACCCGGGTCGGCGATGCCGCGACCCTGGCGTGCGAAATCGCCCACCAGGTGCATGGGGCAATCGGTTTCACTCAGGAATATGCATTGCAGCTTGCCACCCGGCGGCTGTGGTCGTGGCGCGAGGAGTTCGGTCCGGATTCGGAATGGGCGGCCCGACTGGGCGCGTTTGTCTGCGCGCGGGGAGCCGAAGAACTCTGGCCGACGTTGACGGCATTATAGAGTCCGAACACATATGCGGGGACCCACGCCGTATCGGAACAGCAATCAATTGATTGTGAGTTGCCGGTCAGGAATAGAGTAACAATGTTGTGACTCGGCGCCACGCATTCAATGGCGGCGCATATCGCAATCGATCGGCGGCTTTGTTGCTACGGTTTTTGTTGTTACGTGCTCGACGGTACGAACGAAAAGTCGCGCTATTCACGCATTCGTGAGTTCCCGACTGCAACCTGACGAAACGAGAGTACGCTGGAATCCTCCAATGGTTCCGGGTATTTGGTGAAGCCGCCGCGGCGGGACTTCTCCCCGCAAGTGGCCGCCGTTTCGGACCATCATTCAGGAGCAAGACGATGGAGCTTAGCCAGGTTGGCGCCGATTTGCCCTCCGCCGAGTTGCCGCCGCCCGATGGCTCGAACGGCAATGGCAATGGTTTCGCTCTCTCGCTTACCAATGATGCACCGAATGGTGAACGCCTGAACGGCCACTCATCTCTTGCGCTACACGAATTGCTGCATGCACTGCAGGCGATGCGCACCGGCAACTTCTCGGTCCGTCTGCCGACCGATCGTACCGGCCTGGAAGGGAAGATCGCGGACACGTTCAACGAGATCGTTGCCGCCAACGAACGCATGGCGCAGGAATTGGAGCACGTGGGTCAGGTCGTGGGCCGTGAAGGCAAGACGCGTACGCGCGTACGCTTCGGCCTGTCCGGCGGCGCCTGGGGCGGCATGGAAACGTCTGTCAATCAACTGATCGACGACCTGTTGTGGCCAACCACGGCGGTGACCCACGCGATTACGGCAGTGGCACAGGGCGATCTGTTGCAGACCGTTCGGTTGGACGTGGACGGGCGGCCGCTGCAAGGCGAATTCCTGCGGCTGGCGACGATCGTCAATACGATGATCAAGCAGTTGTCCGTCTTTACGTCCGAAGTTACGCGCGTTGCCCGTGAGGTGGGCACCGACGGGAAGCTGGGCGGGCAGGCGCAGGTACGCGAGGTGACCGGCGTCTGGAAAGACCTGACGGAATTGGTGAACTCCATGGCATCGAACCTGACGGCACAAGTTCGTAACATCGCCGATGTGACGATTGCGGTGGCGAACGGCGACCTGTCGAAAAAGATCACGGTGGACGTGCGGGGCGAAATCCTGCAGCTCAAGGAAGCCATCAATACGATGGTGGATCAGTTGCGCTCCTTCGCTTCGGAAGTGACACGCGTCGCCCGTGAGGTGGGCACCGAGGGCAAGCTGGGCGGCCAGGCGGTGGTGCCTGGTGTGGCAGGCACCTGGAAAGACCTGACGGACAGCGTGAACGCCATGTGCGGCAACCTGACGGACCAGGTGCGCAACATCGCGCAGGTGACGACGGCGGTGGCGCGAGGCGATCTGTCGCGCAAGATCACCGTCGACGTGCGCGGCGAGATTCTGGAACTGAAGGACACCATCAACACGATGGTGGACCAGTTGAACTCATTTGCCTCCGAGGTAACGCGCGTGGCGCGGGAGGTGGGAACCGAGGGACGGCTCGGTGGCCAGGCGCAGGTGCCCGGCGTCGCGGGGACCTGGAAAGACCTGACCGACAGTGTGAACTCCATGGCGGGCAACCTTACGGCGCAGGTTCGTAACATCGCCGAAGTCGCAACGGCGATCGCGCGCGGCGACCTGTCTAAGAAGATCACGGTGAACGTATCGGGCGAAATCCTGCAGTTGAAAGAAACCATCAACACGATGGTCGATCAGTTGAATGCGTTCGCCGGCGAGGTAACGCGCGTGGCGCGCGAGGTCGGCACAGAAGGCCGGTTGGGTGGTCAGGCGAACGTGCTCGGCGTGGCCGGCACGTGGAAGGACCTGACCGAATCGGTGAACTCCATGGCGTCCAACCTGACAGCGCAGGTACGTAATATCGCTGAGGTGACGATCGCCGTGGCGAACGGCGACCTGTCGAAGAAGATCACGGTGAACGTGTCGGGTGAAATTCTGCAATTGAAGGAGACCATCAATACGATGGTCGATCAGCTCAACCGTTTCGCCGGCGAGGTGACGCGCGTTGCGCGCGAAGTGGGCACGGAAGGAAGGTTGGGTGGTCAGGCGCAGGTGTCGGGCGTGGCCGGCACGTGGAAGGACCTGACCGACAACGTGAACTTCATGGCGTCCAACCTGACAGCGCAGGTTCGTAATATCGCCGAGGTAGCAACTGCGGTGGCGCAAGGCGACCTATCGAAGAAGATCACCGTGAATGTTTCTGGCGAGATCCTGCAATTGAAAGAGACCATCAACACGATGGTCGATCAGCTCAACGCGTTCGCCGGCGAGGTGACGCGCGTGGCGCGTGAGGTCGGCACCGAAGGCCGATTGGGTGGTCAGGCGAACGTTCCGGGTGTGGCCGGAACGTGGAAAGACCTGACCGACAGTGTGAACTCGATGGCGTCCAACCTGACGAGCCAGGTGCGCAACATCGCCGAGGTGGCAACCGCCATCGCCAACGGTGACCTGTCTCGCAAGATCGCCGTGGACGTGCGCGGCGAGATCCTTCAGTTGAAGGAAACGCTGAATACGATGGTGGATCAGCTTAATCGTTTCGCGGGCGAGGTGACGCGCGTCGCGCGCGAGGTGGGCACCGAGGGCAAGCTGGGTGGTCAGGCACAGGTGCCCGGCGTGGCGGGCACGTGGAAGGATCTGACCGATAGTGTGAACTCGATGGCCGGCAATTTGACAGCGCAGGTGCGGAACATTGCCGAGGTTACTACGGCTGTCGCGCGCGGTGACCTGTCGCGCAAGATCACCGTGGACGTGAAGGGCGAGATACTTGAATTGAAGAACACCATCAACACGATGGTGGACCAGTTGAACGCGTTCGCCTCGGAAGTGACGCGCGTGGCGCGCGAGGTGGGCACGGAAGGCAAGCTCGGTGGCCAGGCGCTGGTGCCGGGCGTGGGCGGCACCTGGAAAGACCTGACAGACAACGTGAACTTCATGGCGTCGAACCTCACCGGCCAGGTGCGCAACATTGCCGAGGTGGCGACCGCGATCGCCAGCGGCGACCTGTCGAAAAAGATCACCGTGGACGTGCGCGGCGAAATTCTTCTGTTAAAGGAAACCCTGAATACCATGGTTGACCAGTTGCGCTCCTTCGCTGCGGAAGTGACGCGCGTGGCGCGTGAGGTCGGCACTGAAGGGCGGCTCGGCGGGCAAGCGGTGGTGCCCGGCGTCGCTGGAACCTGGAAAGACCTGACCGATAACGTCAATCTTCTTGCGGCGAACCTGACGACGCAAGTGCGCAACATCGCAGAGGTCACCACGGCGGTCGCGCGCGGCGACCTGTCGCGCAAGATCACCGTGGACGTGAAGGGCGAGATTCTCGAACTGAAGAACACCATCAACACGATGGTCGATCAGTTGAACGCCTTCGCATCAGAAGTGACGCGTGTCGCGCGCGAAGTCGGAACCGAAGGCAAGTTGGGTGGGCAGGCGGCGGTGCCCGGCGTAGCCGGCACATGGAAGGATCTGACCGATACTGTGAATGTCATGGCTGCCAATTTGACGGAACAAGTGCGCGGCATCGTCAAGGTGGTGACGGCGGTCGCCAACGGAGCGCTGAACCAAAGGCTGACGATGAATTCGAAAGGTGAGGTGGCGGCGCTCGCCGAAACGATCAACAACATGACCGATACGCTGGCGACGTTCGCCGACCAGGTCACCACAGTGGCGCGTGAGGTCGGCGTGGAAGGCCGGCTCGGTGGTCAGGCCAACGTGCCCGGTGCGTCCGGCACCTGGAAGGACCTGACCGGTAACGTTAATCTGTTGGCCGCAAATTTGACGACCCAGGTACGCGCGATCGCGGAAGTGGCGACGGCGGTGACCAAGGGCGACCTGACGCGATCCATCCAGGTGGAAGCTCGCGGCGAGGTGGCCGAATTGAAGGACAACATTAATACGATGATCGACAACCTCCGCCTCACGACGGAGAGAAACACAGAACAGGACTGGCTGAAAACGAATCTCGCGCGGTTTACCAACATGCTGCAAGGACAGCGCGATCTGGCGACGGTCGGACGGATGCTATTGTCCGAGCTGGCGCCACTGATCAATGCGCAGAATGGAATCATCTATCTGGTCGACACCGAGGTCAGTCCAGGACTGCGCCTGCTTGCGTCCTATGCCGACGCCGGAGACCTGGGTCATCCGGATACGCTGCGTGTGGGAGAGGGGCTGATCGGTCAGTGCGCGGCTGACGGCAAGCGCATGCTTTTGACGCATCTGCCGGATACGGCCGTGCCAATCCGCTCCGGCTTGTTCAAGGCGATCCCGACGAACGTTGTCGTGCTGCCGGTGCTGTTCGAAGGCCAGGTCAAGGCGGTCATTGAACTGGCATCGGCAGGCTCCTTCGGCGACCTGCAAATGTCGTTCCTGGAGCAGTTAACGGCCAGCATCGGCATCGTGCTGAACTCGATCGAAGCGACAATGCAGACGGAAGGGTTGCTGAAGCAATCGCAGCAGCTCGCCACAGAACTGCAAATGCAGCAGCGTGAATTGCAACAAACCAATGAACAGTTGGAACAGAAGGCGCAGCAGCTTGCCGAGCGCAACGTGGAGGTGGAGCGCAAGAACCAGGAGATCGAGCAAGCGCGTCGCGCCGTGGAAGACAAGGCGGCAGAACTGGCGCTGACGTCGAAGTACAAGTCCGAATTCCTCGCCAACATGTCGCACGAGTTGCGTACGCCACTGAACTCGATCCTGATCTTGGGCCAACAATTGGGTGACAACCCGGAAGGTAATCTGTCGTCGCGCCAGGTCGAATTCGCCCGTACGATCCATGCCGCCGGCACTGATTTACTGAATCTGATCAGCGACATCCTTGATCTGTCGAAGATCGAATCCGGCACCGTGTCGGTGGAGGCGGAGGAAATTTCCTTCCTGAACCTTACCGAAACCGTCACCCGACCATTTCGGCACGAGGCAGAAAGCCGCGGGCTGTTCTTCGACGTGCAGGTCGATCCCAGCCTGCGGACTTCTCACGACCGACAGCAAGCGTCTCCAGCAGGTCTTGAAAAACTTGCTTTCGAACGCTTTCAAATTCACCGAACATGGCGGCGTCCGGCTGGCGATTTCCACGGTGCCTGGTGCGTGGACGGGCGGTCATCCGGTGCTGAAGAATGCGCCAACTGTGGTGGCGTTCGAAGTGACGGATACCGGTATCGGCATCCCTCCCGAAAAGCAACGCATCATCTTCGAAGCGTTCCAACAGGCCGATGCCAGTACCAGTCGCAAATACGGCGGCACGGGCCTGGGCCTGGCGATAAGCCGCGAACTCTCGAACCTGCTGGGCGGCGA
This sequence comes from uncultured Alphaproteobacteria bacterium, assembly GCA_963762885.1. GTDB lineage: Bacteria > Pseudomonadota > Alphaproteobacteria > Acetobacterales > Acetobacteraceae > JASHVB01. The sequence continues at coordinate 11,033 of CAVXNH010000028.1, read as the reverse complement.
GATCCAGTTGCGCAGCCAGCCTGGCGCCGGAAGTAGTTTCACGCTGTATCTACCGCTTAACTATGTTGGCCCATCTGCGGTGCGTGCGCCGGCGATGGATGCCGCTTCAGTCAGCACAATCCAGCTTCCATCGCATTCGGCGATGCGCTTGGTCGAACGGCCTATCGAGCAGGTGCCGGATGACCGCAACACCCTGGAGCCGGACGACACGGTGCTGCTTATCGTGGAAGATGATCCACACTATGCGCGGGTGTTGGCGGACCTGGTGCACGACCACGGCATGAAGGTACTCGTGGCCGGACGCGGCGCCGATGCGTTGGCGCTGGCGCGCGAATACCAGCCTACGGCTGTATCGCTGGATGTATTCCTGCCGGATATGCTGGGTTGGACGGTGCTAAGCCAACTTAAACAGAACCCGGCGACGCGCCACATCCCGGTGCAGATCGTCACGTTGGACGAGGACCGGCAACACGGCTTGGCTCGCGGTGCATTCAGCTTTATGACAAAGCCGACGACGACCGAGGGACTTGAACTGGCCATCTCAAAACTTACCGATTATGCCAAGCCTCGCCGCAAGCGGCTGCTGGTCGTAGAGGACAATCCGCTGGAGCAAATCTCGATAACCGAATTACTCGGGCATGACGATATCGACATTGAAACCGTAGAGACCGGCAAGCATGCCATCGAACGGCTGTATGAGGAGCCGGCCGATTGTGTGGTATTGGATCTGCGGCTGCCCGACATGTCCGGCTTCGAAGTGCTGGAGAAAATTCGCGACGACGCTTGCCTCTCTAACGTGCCTGTCGTCGTTTTCACCGGTCGGGAACTGTCTCCGGAGGAAGATGCCAGGCTGCACACGATGGCTCGCAGCGTCATTGTGAAAGGCGTCGAGTCCCCCGAGCGGCTGTTGGACGAAACCGCACTGTTCCTGCACCGTGTGGTGTCCGATCTGCCAATCGAAAAGCAGCGGATGCTGGAACGACTGCACGGTTCGGATGAAAATCTTGTCGGCCAGAAGGTGCTGTTGGTAGACGACGACGCTCGAAACATCTTTGCGCTTTCAAGTGTGTTGGAACGGCGCGGCATGGCGGTCCTGACCGCCACCACCGGACGCGAAGCGATCAATCTGCTGGCGTCCGAGCCCGAGGTGGCCATCGTGCTGATGGACATCATGATGCCGGAAATGGACGGCTACCAGACAATGGAGGTGATCCGAGCGAATCCTGCATTCCGCCGCCTGCCGATCATCGCGTTGACGGCGAAGGCAATGAAAGGCGACCGCGAGAAGTGCCTGGAAGCCGGCGCGTCGGACTATCTGGCCAAGCCGGTGAACACCGAGCAATTGCTTTCTGCATTGCGGATATGGCTGCATCGCTGAGGAAGGATACCGCCGTGAACGCGATCAGGCCGAATCCCACAACGCAGGTCAATATACTGCTCGTTGACGACCAACCGGCTAAACTATTGAGCTACGAGGTGATCCTCGCCGAATTGGGCGAGACGCTGATCAAGGCGAACTCGGCAAACGAGGCGCTGCAGCACCTGCTGAAGAACGAGATTGCCGTTGTACTGATCGACGTTTGCATGCCGGATCTTGACGGGTTCGAGCTGGCCGGGATGATTCGCGAGCATCCGCGGTTTCAGTGTACCGCCATCATCTTCGTATCCGCCATCATGATGTCCGATCTCGATCGGCTACGCGGATATGAACTCGGGGCGGTGGATTACGTTCCTGTACCGTTCACTCCGGAGTTGCTGCGCGCCAAGGTTCGCGTGTTCGCTGATCTGTATCGCAAGACACGACAGTTGGAGTTGCTGAATTGCGAATTGGAGCGCCGCGTCGAAGAGCGTACTGCGGAGCTGGCACGGGCGAATACCGAGCTGGAGCGACGTGTAGAGCAGCGCACCCGCGAGCGAGAAGAGGCGCTAGCGCAGGTGCATGAGATGCAGAAGATGGAGAGTCTGGGCCAACTTACCGGTGGTGTGGCGCATGACTTCAACAATCTTCTGATGGTCATCCTGGGAAATCTTCAGCTTCTGCGCAAACGCGTGCCAGATGAACCGCGTGTTGCCCGTCTCATCGACGGGGCGATCAAGGGTGCCGAACGGGGTGCGACCCTAACCAAGCGCATGTTGGCTTTTGCGCGCCGACAGGAGTTGAAGCCAGAGACGGTCGAGGTGATGCGCCTCATCAGCGGCATGGAAGAGATGTTGCGTCGCACGCTAGGGACTACAATCCAAATAAGCATAGAATTGCAACCCGACCTGCCGGCAATCCGGGTCGACCCCAATCAGCTCGAACTTGCGTTGTTGATTCTCACGCTCAATGCACGTGATGCGATGCCTTTGGGCGGGCGGCTGGAAATTGCGGCGCGCTGCAGGGCGGCCGATCAGGGGCCGCAAGGATTGGTGGCTGGCGATTATGTGTGTCTGGCAGTGGCGGATTCCGGAACAGGCATGGACGACGCGACGGTGAAGCGCGCGACGGAGCCGTTTTTTACGACCAAAGGCGCCGGCAAGGGCACCGGTCTCGGCCTATCAATGGTGCATGGACTGGCGGCGCAGTCCGGCGGTGCGATGCGCATCTTTAGTCGTATCGGTGAAGGCACGTCGGTAGAATTGTGGTTGCCGACGGCTGAACGGGCAGTGGTCGAAGCGGTTGGTGCGTTGACGGTTCGGAGCGGCTCGGGGCTTTGCTATCGCATTTTGGTCGTGGATGACGATCCGCTGATCGGCTCGGCCACAGTCGCGATGCTGGAGGACCTGGGGCACGTCGTAATCGAAACAACATCGGGCACGCGGGCGCTGGAGGCATTGCGAAACGGGCCGATGGTGGACCTGGTGATCACCGACCAAGCCATGCCGGGCATGACGGGAACCCAACTGTCGCGTCAGATCCGGCGAAATTGGCCCGACCTGCCGATCATCCTGGCGACCGGATACGCGGACCTGCCAAATGGCGAGGACCCCGGATTGCCGCGACTGTCCAAGCCGTATCAGCAGGAAGAGTTGGCAGCGATGATAGCGCAGGTGCTCGGAACGGCCGACGCCGGGGCGGACAACGTGATATCGATCGAGGCGGCGCGACGCGCTTAGGCGACGCCCGACAATGACCGCGTCAAGGTGATACCCTGGGGAGAGGGTGTAGTTACACTCCGGGTTGAAGGTGTCACCCTGAACAGCGGGCGTGTCCACCCGTTCAGGCCGCGACCGACCGCCGCAAACCGTTCGCGAATCGCTGATGGATCGATCATCCGCCGGAGCGCGCGGGTTAGCGACAGCGCTATAGCCCTCAGCAGGGTGGCACCGCGCCGTTCGTGCAGGTCACCACGGACCCTTGCGGTACCACAACGGTCGTGTGCTGTGGCGCAGGTGTCTGGGTGTAGCTGAAGCAACCGCCCAACGCGAGCGGCGCGATAAGGGCAATCAGAATACGGATCATGATGCGGTTCCAGTTCGTGACACAGCAGCAAACACGTGAGAACCATGCGCACGGCCGTAACGTGCGGACCACTCAACGTCGCGTGCGGCACGCAGGCGTTATCGTCTGGCGCCTCGGCTAGCGTCGAGGTTGCGACGGTGTCAGGCTTGCCAGCAACGCCGGAATGAACACGAGGCTGCCCACCAGCGTGCAGGCCAGGCTGATCAGCAGCAAGTCGCCCATGCTGCGGGTCCCCGGGTGCGCCGACAAAGCCAGCGACCCGAACGCCGTGCCGGTGGTCAGCGCCGAGAACACGATGGCCCGCGCCGTGGCCGAGCCCAGCACCAGGTGCCGTCCGTCGCGCCAGTTCATCACGAAATAGATATTGAACGACACGCCGACGCCCAGCAGAAGCGGCAGCGCGATGATATTGGCGAAGTTGAGTGGCAGAGGCAGCAGCACGGCCACCAACAGGGTCAGCAGAGCCGACAGGATCAGCGGCGCCAGCACCAGCGCCACGTCGCGCAGGCGTCGCAGAGCGATCCCAAGGATTATGGCGATCGCCAACACGGCGTAGATCGCGGCGTCGCGAAACGCGCCGACGATGGTTTCGCTGGTAGCTTCGATGGTCACCGCGGACCCGCCGGCATCGGGCGCGACCCGCGTCACCTCCTGCACGAAATTGTTCAGGCCGCGGCTGCCCTTGCCCAGATCCTTCGGCATCACCTGGATCCGCGCCCGGCCGTCGGGCAACAGCCAGTCGCGCGCCAGGTCTGGCGGGATGGATGCCAGCGTCACCGGCTCGGCACTCAGTGCGTTACGCAGGCGGTCCAGTTCATCGGGCAGGAAGCGGGTCAAGGCGGCATTGGTCGCCATCGCCACTGCGTCGGACGCGGTCTGCAACTGGCGCAGATCGCCGGCGATCGCCGCCAGCGGATGGTCCGGCGGCAACTTCTCCAGGGCAGGATCGATCTGCGCCAGGGCGGTCTTTGCCGCGAGGCGAACCTGGTCCGCGGTGATCGCCACCGCCGGCGATCCTGGCGGCGCCAGGGTTGCCGCCAGGATCGAGTTGGCGTCGGCAACGATGGCGAGCTTCTGCTGCTGATCATCCGGAACGAAGCTGCCGATATCGATTACCTGCGACACCGTGGGCAGTGGCTTCAGCTTTGCCGCCAGCGCTTCCGCCGCATCGACAGTGGGCGCCAGCACAACGATGCTGTACGGATTGGTCACCGGATTGTTCAGCAGGTCGCGCAGCGTCTGCATTGCCTCGGTATGCGCGTTCTGCGTGTCCAGCGGATCCGAATCGAATTGCAGATGGGGCGAGACGACGGCGGCCAGTATCGCCAGCGCGGCCGCGGCGATCAGGATCGGCCGCCGCCAGTGCGCCACCAGCGGATCGAGCGGTGCGGCCCAGGCAAAGCCGACCAGCCGGCCCTCGCCGCGCGGCCGGCACAGGGTGATCGCCGCCGGCAGGAAGCTCATTGTGCAGATGAAGGCGATCAGCATGCCGGCGCCGGCGATCAGTCCCAGTTCCGCGACGCCGATGAAACTGGTCGGCACGAAGGCCAGGAACCCGGCCGAGGTCGCGGTCGCCGCCACCAGAATTTGGCTGCCGACGCGCCGCGCGTTCTGCCGCATGGCTTCCGCCGGATCGGGATATTCGAAACGCCGCTCCCGGTAACGCACCGAGAATTGGATGGCGAAATCGACCGCGATGCCGACGAACAGCACGCCGAACGCGACCGAGACCAGGTTCAGCGTCCCCACGGCCAGCGTGGCGAACAGCAGGGTCAGCGACAGCCCGAGCGCCAGAGTGCCCAGGATCGGCACGATCAGTCGCCAGGTGTGCACCGCGAGGAACAGCCACAGGCTGATCAGCACCACGCTACCGGCCAGCCCGACCACGGCGCCCTGGGCAACCGAGGCAAACTGCGTGTCGGCCAGCGCCACCTGGCCGGTGATGCGCACGCGGGCCGATCCCGCCTTGACGAATGCGAGTTGGGCGATGGCGTCGCGCATTGCCTCGGTCGCTTCGCCGCCCGGCTGCAATGAGCCGTAATCCTGCTTGGGTTGCGCCAGGACGAAGCGATACTTGCCGGCGAGGTCTGACACGTTGCCGCCGAGCAAGCTTTCCCAGGACAGTGGTTGGGCATGGCCGGCAAGGGCGTCGGCGAGAGCTGTGTGGAAGCCGCGAATCGGCCCCAGGTACGGCGTCAGGTCCGCCCCGCCGTGCGTGACTCCCATACCGAGCAAAGACAGTGCGGAAAACAAGCCACGCGCCGTCGGGTCGGCAACAAGCTGGCCGAGGAACGGCTGCGCGTCGATGGTGCGATCCATCAGGTCGGATAATTGCTTGGTATCGAGCAGCAGCAGCCCTTCCTTCTGCAAATAGGGCGATGCATCCGGTCGCCGCACAGTGTTGAAATGCTCGTGATCGGCCGACAATTTGGCGGCCAGAGCGGCGGCGGTGGCGTCGGCCTCCTCGGGGATTTGGGCATCGACGACCGCGACCAGCAGGTCACTGAACTGGGGGAAGTTCTGGTTGAACTGGATGTTCCGCTGCCGCCACGGCAGGGTCTTGGCGAACATCTGGTCGGTATCGGTGCTGATGCCGAGGCCGTGCGTCGCCATCCAGGTGGAGAAGGCGGCGAGTGCAGCACAGAACAGCACAATGGCGAGGGCGTTGCGGCGGCTGAAGTCAGCCAGGCCGACGAGCAAGCGGGTCAGCATACGATCACAGAATTCCGTCCGGGAGGGCGGCTCCTGATAGTCGGTTCCCCCTCCATGGTCCATGCGCGCTTGGGGATGGCCGGAGGCCGGAGAAGCGGGCATGGGACCACTGGCGCACTCGCCCTGGCTTTGACGCCGATGGCCGGCCTGGGCAAAGACTGCACCGACCATCCAGGAGGTTCGTCCCATGTCCAGCTCCGTCACCGAGACCAGCGCCAAGGCCGGGCCGCGCAGCCGCCCGCCGTTCCGTGCCGACCACGTCGGCAGCCTGCTGCGGCCGCGCGAGCTGGCGGAGGCACGGGCGGCGCACAAAGCCGGCACCCTGACGGCGGATGCCCTACGGTCGGTAGAGGACCGCTGTATTGAACAGGCCATCCGTAAACAGGAGGAGGTCGGGCTGCGCGCCGCGACCGACGGCGAGTATCGGCGGGCCTACTGGCATTACGACTTCGTGTCCGGGCTGGACGGGGTGGAGATCTACGAGCCGGAACAGAAGATCCAGTTCAAGGGCGCCATCCTGCCGCATGCTCTGCGGGTGAACGGGCGGATCGGCTGGTCTCAGCCGGTGATGGTGGATCACTACCGGTTTGTCGCGGACCATGTGCGCTCGGCGGTGCCGAAGATGACCATCCCGTCGCCGAGCGTGGTGCATTTTCGCGGCGGCCGCAGGGCGATCGATCCGAAAGTCTATCCGGACCTGGACGGGTTCTTCGCCGATCTCGGCGTGGCGTACCAGAAGGCGGTGGCGGCGTTCGGTGCCACGGGGTGCCGCTATCTGCAAATCGACGAGGTGAACATCGCCTATCTGTGCGACCCGGAACAGATCGAAAGCCTGAAGGCACGTGGCGAGCATGTGGAGAACCTGCTGGGCATCTATGCGGATTTGCTGAACCAGGCGATCTCCGGGCGGCCGGAGGGAATGGTGATCAGCATGCATCTCTGCCGCGGCAATTTCCGTTCGACGTTCGTGGCGTCAGGTGGTTATGAGCCGGTGGCCGAGGCGTTGTTCAACCAGATCAATTCGGACGCGTATTTCATGGAGTACGACAGCGACCGGGCGGGCGGCTTCGAACCGCTGCGCTTTGTGCCTCGAGGGCACAAGGTGGTGGTGCTCGGGCTGGTCACCTCGAAGACCGGCGAACTGGAAACCAAGGACGAGCTGAAGCGGCGCATCGACGCGGCGGCGAAGTATCTGCCGCTGGAGCAATTGGCACTGTCGCCGCAATGCGGCTTCGCGAGTACGGAGGAGGGGAATTTGCTAACGGAAGAGCAGCAGTGGGCGAAGCTGCGGCTGTGCGTGGAGGTGGCGCAGGAGGTTTGGGGCGCAATTTGAGACTTCCTCGCCCGCTACTAGGGAGCGTGTAGGGCGCCTTGAAGTTTGACGTGCCGGCACCGGCGGCCCCAACCGTCATGACCGGGTCAAGCCCGGCCATGACGGTTGGGGCTGCCTGTGTGAACAATTCGTGGGTTGGACACACGAACAATCGGTATTGCACCTCTCCCACTTTGAATGATCGGATCACAATACCAACGGCAACCCCACATAGTTCTCCGCCAGCGCCGTCGAAGCCGCCACCGACTCGAACAAAAACTCCAATTCCGCCCGCTGCACCCGCTGCTCGAACGGCGTATGGCTGGCGAACCGATGCAACATCGACGTCATCCACCAGGAGAACCGCTGCGCCTTCCACACCCTGCGCAACGCCGTCTCGGAATAATGCTCCAAACCCGCGGTCTCGCCGCGCCGCACATACGCCACCAGCGCCCGCGTCAGCACCGCAACGTCGGCCGCCGCGAGGTTCAATCCCTTGGCGCCGGTCGGCGGCACGATATGCGCGGCATCGCCCAGCAGAAACAGCCGCCCGCATTGCATCGGCTCGACCACGAAGCTGCGCATCTGGGTGACGCCCTTCTGGGTGATCGCGCCCTCGGTCAGGCTGAACCCGTCGCGCGACAGCCGCGTTTGCAGTTCGCACCAGATCCGGTCGTCCGACCACGCCTCGATATCCTCATCCGGCGCGCATTGCAGATACAGCCGGCTGACGCTGGGCGAGCGCATCGACAGCAGCGCAAAGCCCCGCGCGTGGCTGGAATAGACCAGTTCCTCCGACGCCGGCGGCGCGTCGGCCAGGATGCCGAGCCAGCCGAACGGATAATCGCGCTCGAACACGCGCAACACGCCGGCCGGGATCGTGTCGCGGCACACGCCGTGATAGCCGTCGCAGCCGGCGATGAAGTCGCAATCCAGCCGATGCTGGCGCCCCTCGTGCTGGTAAAGGATGTGCGGTGCACCTGCCTGGAAGCCGTGCACGCTGACATTCTCCGCCTCGAACACGATGTTTCCGCCCGCGGCGAGGCGCGCGGCGACCAGGTCCTGCACCACCTTGTGCTGGCTGTAGACCATCACGTGCTTTCCGGTCAGCGCCTTGAAGTCGATGCGATGATCGCGGCCATCCACGCGCAGGTTGACGCCTTCGTGCGGCAGCCCCTCCGCCTGCATGCGCGCACCCACGCCGAACTCGATCAGCAATTGCTCCACCGGATATTCCAGCACCCCGGCACGGATGCGGTTCTCCACATAGTCGCGTGAGCGCGCCTCCAGCACGACCGACTCGATGCCGTTCAGGTGCAACAGATGCGACAGCAACAGCCCGGCGGGCCCGGCGCCGACAATACCGACCTGGGTACGCATTCCTTCGCATCCTCCTATCGTCGCCGCAGTGTATCCTCGGCCCACAGCCGGTGCATAATCCGACGAACAGACTGGAGGAACCGTCATGCCCGACACCCCATCGCCCGAGGCGCTGGCGGCGGAATTCGACTGCCTGATGGCGCGCGCCGGGATCGCCATTCCGGAAGGCCGCCGCGCCACGGTGCTGACTGCCTATGCCGACCTGCGCGCACAACTCGCGCTGCTGCACGGGCGTTACGGCGCGGCGGCCGAGCCATCCAACGTGTTCCGCCTCTCGCCGATCGAGAGCCAATGATGGACACGCAGGACCTGTCGATCGCCGCGATGGGCCAGGCGCTGCGCGCCGGCACCGTCAGCGCACAACAACTTGCCCGCGATGCTCTGGCTCGCATCGCATCACGCGACGCTGGCTTACAGGCGTTCCTGCTGGTAACCGAAGCGCGTGCGCTGGCCGATGCGCGCCGCGCCGACGACGAGCTGCAAGCCGGCCGCGACCGAGGCCCGCTGCACGGCATTCCCTACGCGCTGAAGGACATCTACGACACGGCCGGCATTCGCACGACCTGCCATTCCAAACTGCGCCTCGATAATGTGCCTGCGGCGGACAGCGTCGTGGCGGCGAAGCTGACCGAGGCGGGCGGCGTGTTGCTCGGCAAGCTGGCGACGCATGAATTCGCCATCGGCGGCCCGAGTTTCGATCTGCCATTCCCACCTTCGCGCAATCCGTGGAACACCGCGCATATCACCGGCGGATCATCGTCCGGCTCCGCCACCGCGATCGCCGCCCGCATGGTGCGCATGGCGATGGGTTCGGATACCGGCGGCTCGATCAGGGGGCCGGCGGCGTGGTGCGGACTGGTGGGGATCAAGCCGACCTACGGCCGCGTCTCCCGGCGCGGCGTGTTTCCGCTGTCCTGGACACTGGATCATTGCGGACCGTTGAGCCGGAGCGTGGAAGACTCCGCGATCACCTTGCAGGTGCTGGCCGGTTACGATCCCGAAGACGCGGCTTGCGCTGACGTTGCGGTGCCGGATTATCGCGCCGGCCTGGCGCAGGGCGTCAGTGGGCTGCGCATCGGCGTGCCCCGCGCGTTCTTTGCCTCAGCATCGGCCGTGATCCCGGACGTGCTTGCCGGCATCGATCGCACCATCGCGCTGCTGCGCGAGGCCGGCGCCACTGTCGAGGATGTGGCGCTGCCCGACTACGCCCTGTTCTCCGCTGCCGGGAGGGTCATCATGATGGCGGAAGCGTTCGCCATCCACGCAGCCGACATGCAGAGTCGGTTGCTGGACTACGGCGAGATCACCGCCAACCGGTTCGTGCTCGGCGCGGCGATCACCGCGGCCGACTACATCAACGCCTTGCGCGCACGACGCGAACTGACCGACGCCGTCAACGCGGTGCTCGGCCGTTACGACGTATTGCTCACCGCCTCGGCGCTGAACACCGCACCGCGCTTCGATGCCGCGCCGGACGCGCTGTCGTCCGCGTCGCCCATGCAGACCATCCCGTTCAACGTCACCGGCCATCCGGCGATGAGCGTGCCGATCGGATTGGCGCCGAACCAGCTGCCGCTGTCGGTGCAGATTGTCGGGCGGCCATTCGACGAGGCCATAGTGTTCCGCGTCGGACGCGCGATCGAACAAAGGTCCGGATGGGAGGCCGTGACGCTGCCCGCCTTCGCGGCGTGACATGCGGCCGCGGATTGATCGATCGGGTCGACGGCTAGCTTTCGTCTTACTCACCCGTCGGCAAGTAAGGCGACACAGCCGAGGGTCATGACCGGGCTTGGCCCGCTCACCCACGTCTTTCCTTCGTGCCACACGGCAGAGACGTGGTTGGCCGGCCGGAGCCTGCCCCCGGGCGCTTGACCCGAGGTGCGGCCATGACACATGACTGATTATCGCCCTACCTGCCGGCGGCTGCGTAATGTCGTCGCCCGATCAGGGCGCCATGCTGGTCACCTGCCCCGGCATGACGATACTGATCACGCCACCCCAGGTGCACATGCATTTCGAGGTGTTTTGCAGCGCCGGCATGTTGGCTACCAGCACGGTCGGCGAACCGGGAACCCAGGGGGCGGCGGTGGCAGGAATGCACGGCTGCGGCGTCAAGACACCGAGCGCTGCCGCGGTTGCCGCGGCGACCTCCGGGTTGGTCGGGCTCATGCACATGCCGAACGGCAC
>CAVXNH010000027.1:0-15300 GCA_963762885.1 uncultured Alphaproteobacteria bacterium | reverse complement strand
AAACACCGAGGCACGCTTTCTCGACATACGCACCGGGCGTATTGCTCATACCGCGGTTTGTCGACGATGGGATCGTGGATGTCGTACTCCGCGCCGCCGATTACGCGGTCTTGCCCTATCGGCGCATTTTGACGTCGGCGCCATGGCGTTGGCGCTGGGGTTCGCCCGGCCGGTTATCGTCCCTGATCTCACACCCTTGCTGGAGGTCGTGCAGCCCGGCCGGGAGGCCCTGATGTACCGGGCGGGCGATCATCGCGACCTCGTGCGTGCCATGCTGGAGGCCTGTGGGCAGGACCCGCAGACTCAAGCTGGACTGCGGCTGCGGGCGCAGCGGACCGCGGACGCGGTGACGTTCGCGCATCTCGCCGCTGCGTGCGGCGCCCGGCTTGCCGCGATCGGTGATGCGGTGCCGGCGTGGTCAGCAAGCTGACCGCAACCGGTCGGCGCCCCGGCGGAACAGCATATTCGCAAAGGTGTAGCGAAGATCGAAGCGTTGCCAGTGGACCACGCGGTCCTGGCATTTGAAATTCGCATCGCCCTCAACGAACAGGCCGTATTTCTCGGCGCAGGCAGCATGTCGCCGATATCCTGGCGTGTGAAGATGCGGATGGGTCCGCCGGAGGCTTGCTGCCCGTGCGCATCAACGGAATGTCCCATAATCGAAGCTGACGAACAAGCGGCCTTCCGAGCATAGCAGGCGTGCCGATTCCCCTCAGGAAGGCTTCGACATCGACCCCGTGTTCTGATGACACTCAGGCAGGAGATGAACGCGTAGGACTGCGGCGCGAGCCCGGTCTGGGTGATATCGCCGTGCTGAAAGGTGATGCCATTGATTTTCGCAGCAGCGCCAAACGTCAGGTTGATGCCGGTCAGTTCGCCGTAGCCGAGTGATCGCAAGGCTGGAGAAACGCCGAATACCGTTCGGCGCCGGCATCCAGAATGGCCTCCGATGGATCGACATCGGTGACGGCGTGAAACAGCGCCAGGAAGGTGTCCCAATTCTTCTGCACATCCGGATGCGTCGGCAGTCCGGCGCCTCGCAGCAGTGCCTCGGCTGAACTGGCCGCGGCGTGGTCGCGCAAGGCGGCATTGGTCTGTTGCATCGTCCAGTCGAACGAGGCCGTTCTGGCCCAGCCATGCCTCGGCGAGGGTGTTCATTGGGTCTCCTGCGCGGGGCCGATTTATCGGGACGGCGAGCGGTCAGGCGCGGATCTTGCGGAAGATCTTGTTGCCGACGACCTCCCGGTATCGGGCATCGCGCTTCACCAACAGCTCGACGATCAGCGTGGTATGCGATGCCCGGATTTGCTCCTCGGTGAACAGGTCGAGGTTCCGCGGGTTCGCCACCGGGTTTTGGGTTGGCGACGTTGCCATCGACCAGCCGTAGTCGTCGAAGTCCATATAGCCGCCCGCTTTCAGCAGGCGATCGAGCAGAAAGAAGGCGAGGCCGTCGATGTCCCAGGTATGGGCGCCGTCGAGATAGACATAGTCGTAGATTGGCAGTGGATTGGCGATCAGCAGACGCATCAGGGACCAATTGTAGGAGTCCCGCTCTTCGTAGAGCACCCGAATGCCGAGGTGCGCGTGTAACCTTCATTCGTCAGGCGTTGCTTCGCTCGCTGCACGATGGGCTCGAAGTCGAACAGATGCAGGAAGCCGTCTTTGGGCAGCAACTTTGCGAATTCGATGGAGGTGTCGCCGTACCAGACGCCAACCTCGGCGATGCCGAAACCTGATGGAAGGCCGTGCCGGAAGGTGCGCCGCAGGAACGCGCAACTGACTCCGCCCGAACCAAGCGGGGGCCGGCGGTGTGCGGGCGATGCCTGGTCGGCCGTTGCTGCGTCCATGCTGATTGCTCGCGCCTTCGCAAACCCAAGGCAGTGGGCACGAAAATCGTTAAGAACGGACTAACGTCGGAAGCTGCAAGGGCTTTAGCGGGCCGCGCAGCGGCCGCCACCCCGTGTCATGGCTGGCCCCCGTGTCATGGCCGGCGCAGGCCGGCCACCCACGTCTTTCCTTGGTGCCCGCAGCAAAGTCGTGGGTGGCCGGCCTGCGCCGGCCATGACACGGGGGCCGGCCATGACACGGGGGCCGGCCATGACACGAGGGCCGGCCATGACACGGGGGGGCACCAACCCGAACACATTGCGGCAATCTCATGCGCCCGCAATATCGGTTTCCCTTGGCGGACCCTATCTCCTCGGGCAGACTGCGCTTTGACCCAGGAACCAGAATGCACCGTCGCACCAGCCTGCTCCTTGCCGCCGCGTTCGTCGCCGGCGCCGTCGCCACCGCTCCGGTGGTGCGTTCGCTGCTGCCTCGGCTCGTTCCCAACAGCGCCTCTGCCGAAACCGTCAGCTATGGGGACCAGCGGGCGCGTTCGCTCGCCCTGTTCGGTCAGGTGCTGGAGAAGGTGAAAGCCGACTATGTCGAACCCGTGAAGACCGAGACGCTGATCCATCACGCACTGGATGGCATGCTGTCCGGCCTCGACCCGCATAGCGGCTACATGGATGCCAAGCAGTGGCACGAGATGCAGCTCGAGACCGAGGGCCATTTCGGCGGTCTGGGCATGACGGTTTCCGGCGAGGGCGGGTTGCTGAAGGTCATCGCCCCGATTGATGGCACTCCGGCCGCCCGCGCCGGCATCAAATCGGGCGACGTGATCACCTCGGTGGACGGCAAGACCGTCGAAGGCCTCAGCTTGCAGGAGGCGGTGGATAAGCTGCGCGGACCGCCCAACACGCAGGTCAAGCTCACCATCAAGCGCGAGGGCGAAGCCGCGCCTATCATGCTCACGCTGACCCGCGAGATCATCCACATGGACGTGGTGAAGGCGCGGCGCGAGGGCGATTTCGGCTATGTGCGGCTGAGCGTGTTCAACGACGACACCGACCGTGACCTGCGCGCGGCGCTGGCCGGCTTCCGCAAATCCGGCAAGCTGGCCGGGCTGGTGATCGACCTGCGCAACAATCCTGGCGGCCTGCTGGATCAGGCAGTCGCCGTGTCCGACGATTTCCTCAACAGCGGCGAGATCGTTTCGACGCGAGGGCGGCTGCCGGACGACGATCATGCGTGGTACGCCAAGGCCGGCGACCTCGGCGCTGGCCTGCCCATCGTGGTGCTGATCAACGAGGGCTCCGCCTCGGCGAGCGAAATCGTCGCCGGCGCCTTGCAGGATAACCATCGCGCCGTGCTGCTGGGCACCCGCAGCTTCGGCAAAGGTTCGGTGCAGACGTTGTATCCGCTGGATAACGAAGGCGCGATCCGGTTGACCACCGCGCGGTACTACACGCCGGATGGCCGTTCCATCCAGGGCCAAGGCATCGTTCCGGATGTGGTGGTGCGTGAGTCCGACACCCCGGAGCCTAGCTTCGCGCCGTCGCATGAATCGGACCTGAACAACACGCTTGGCATGCCACCCGGCCAGACGGAGAAAATGACGCGTCCACCGCTGCCGATTGCCGCCGGGCTGGCCGACAAGCCGCCGGCGGACTGGCCGAAGCTTGATCCGGCCAAGCCCGAGACCGACTTCCAGTTGCACCAGGCGATCGTGCTGTTGCAGCGCATGATCGCGGGTCCGGCCAACGTGGTGCCGACCGGGCAGAAGGTGCCGCGGCCGGGGGTGTCGCGCAGCCCGGCTTGACTTGGCGGCCGCTTCCTACCGACCGTTGCATCGGCAACGGCAGGGGGTAGACGTGGCGGAACTCGATGCACAGCGGCAGAAGCTGAAGGACGACTTCATCGCCGCGCGCGGCTACTGGAGCCCGCTGTGGGACGGCGTGTTGGAGCTGTCGCCGGAGTTCTTCGCGGCGTACAGCGCGTTTTCCTCGGTGCCATGGAAGCACGGCACGCTGCCGCCGAAGATCAAGGAGCTGATCTACGTCGCGATCGATGCGTCCACCACGCATCTGTACAATCCCGGCACGCGCGTGCACATCGCCAATGCCCTGCGCCAGGGGGCAACGCGTGATGAGGTGATGGAGGTTCTGCAACTCGTCTCGGTGCTGGGTATCCACACCATGACAAGCGGGCTGCCGATCCTGGTGGATGAGCTGCGCAAGGCCGGCCGCGGGGCGGAGTTGGCGACCGGAGAACTGCCCCCGGAGCAGCAGCGGCTCAAGGATGCGTTCGTCGCGGCGCGCGGGTACTGGACTCCGGTATGGGAACAGTTGCTGACGCTGTCACCGGAATTCTTTGACGCCTACACGCGGCTTTCATCGGTGCCGTGGACGCATGGCACGCTGGAGCCGAAGGTGAAGGAGTTGCTGTACATTGCGATCGACGCCGCGACGACGCATCTCTATCTGCCGGGTTTGCGCGTGCATATCCAGAATGCGTTGCGGCTGGGGGCGACGGTGGCCGAAATCATGGAGGTGCTGGAGCTGACCAGCGTCCTGGGGATTCACACGATCACCGAAGGTGTGCCGCTGTTGATGGAGGAAGCGAAGCAGGCGGGCGCGTGACGCAAACGGCGCCTGGGCGTTTTCACCTCGCGCGGAAAAGCCGCGATACCACTGTCATTGCGAGTTGGCCACCGTCCGGCGGTGGCCAACCCGCCCTGGATGAAGTTGCGGTGGTGCCCGCCCCCCACGTCATGCCGACATAGGTCGGCATCCACGACTTTTTCGCGGCTCGCAGCATAGTCGTGGATGGCGGGCCTTCGCCCGCCATGACGTGGGGGCGGTGGGGCCAAATCCGGTGCAGTGCCAAATTGCCCCCTGAAGCGGGTCACGTGGACGTGACGCCCCCGGCCCTGGAGACGCCACGATCGCGTGGCCTGATTGGCATGTCTGCGAGGAGACTGCCATGCGGATTGCCATCGGTCTGGTTGCCGCTGCCGCCATCGGCGCCTGCAATGTTGTCAGTCCTGCACAAGCGGATTGGGGCAACGGCTACCGTGCCTGGCATCCGCACGACGGCTGGGATCGTCCGGGAGGGTCGCCGGCCCTGATCGTGGCACCGCGGCCACCGAACGACACGTCGCCGGCTGCCTATTACGTAGTGCCGGGCGCCGCTTCCGTGCCGCCGCCCGTCGCGGATCCACCGCCGCCGCCGACATACGATGTGCCCGGCATTTCACTCGGCTTGACTGGTCACTGAACGCCAATGGGTAACAGGAGAACAAGCAGCATGCGACGTCATCTGGTTCCCTGCACGGTCGTGCTCGGCATCGCGCTGGGGCAGTCGGCCTGCACCGATCCATACGATCCGGGCCAGCGTGCGGTCGGCGGCGGACTGATTGGCGCCGGCGCCGGTGCGGCGATCGGCGGCGCGGCAGGTGGCGGGCGCGGGGCCCTCGCCGGCGCATTGATCGGTGGCACCGTGGGCGCCGTGGGTGGCGCGGCAACCACACCGCAGCCTCCACCACCCGGCTATTATCCGGGCTACGGACCAGCCCCGTACTGAGGCGCCTCAGGCGTCGGCGAACAGTCCCACCGGCGCGCCTTGCACCGGCGCGTCGGCCCGGAACAGCCCGCCCAATGTGGGGAAGCGTTGCAGTAGCTCCGGCGTCTTGCCCTCCCGCAGCGACGTGGCGAACAGGGCACCGTCAGCGAAGCACGGCATGGTCGGGCCCGGGACCGGGAACGGGATCTTTTCCAGCAATGCGCCGGTGGGCGAGAACCGGTTGATGCAGCCTGCAGAGGGGCCGGCCGACCAGTAATTGCCCTCGACGTCGGTGGCCGCGCCATCCGGCCGGCCTTCCTCGCTGGTCAGAGTGGCGAGGCGGCGGTGATTGGTCATGCCGCCGGTCGCCGGGTCGAAATCCCACGCCTCGATCACGCCGGCGGTCGAATCCGAGTGGTACATCGTGCGCCCGTCCGGCGACCAGGCGAGGCCATTCGATACTGCGTAGCCCTCGGCCTTTTGTTCGATGCGGCCGTCCGGGGTGACGCGGTACAGCGCGGCGGCGGGCTGGCGTGGCGTGTTCTCGTCCATGCTGCCGACCCAGAAAGCGCCGTCCGGTCCGACCTTGCCGTCGTTCATGCGATTGGTCGCCGGCTCGACCACCGCGCCGGTCAGGTCCTCGACCTGCCGTGAACGCGGATCGAACAGCACGACGCGATGCCGCAGCGCGACCACCAGCTTGCCGGAGCGGCACAGGCCGAAGCTGCCGACCACCTCCGGCAGGTCGTAGGTTTCCCGCGTGCCGTCGTCGACCGACAGGGTGTTGATGCGCTTGCCTGGGATGTCGCAGAACAGCACGCGGCGATTGGCGGCGTCCCACACAGGGGATTCGGCGACGCCACAACGGGAAGTCCCAGCTGAGCTCGAAACTGATCATGTGGCTTGCCCCTTTTGGGTTTGACGGGTCGCGCGGCAACAAAGCCACGAAGGCGCGGCTGTGCCAAGATGTGGCAAAGTTACGCGCGCGGACGTGAGTGGCGGACCGCATGCAACCCTGCAACAGACTCATCATGCGAGCCGGCACCGGCGACCCCCACCGTCATGACCGGGCTTGACGGTCGGGGAGCTGATGCACAGCACCCCGCCCCGATCACAATTCCTTAACCAGTTTGCTGTCTCTTGGCGCATCCACGACCGGCATCCGGTCCGGTGTATCGGGCCGGTTCGCCGAGTCATTCTCAAAGGTGTCGCATGCGCGTCAATGAGCCGATCACGTCGCACGAAATCGAAGTGCCGGACAGCGAACCTCTGGTGTCGCGCACTGACGCGGGGGGGCGGATCGTCTTCGTCAATCGAACCTTTATCGCGATCAGTGGCTATTCCGAGGAGGAACTGCTCGGTAAGCCGCACAATATCGTGCGTCATCCCCATATGCCGCCGGCGGCTTTCGAAAACCTTTGGTCCACGATCAAGGCCGGCCGTTCCTGGGACGGGCTGGTGAGGAATCGCACGAAGTCCGGCGACTTCTACTGGGTCCGCGCCAACGTGACACCGGTCGTCGAAGACGGCAAGGTGACCGGCTACATCTCCATCCGTTCGAAACCGACCGGTGCTCAGGTCGCCAAAGCCACCCGGGCTTATGCGGCCTTGCGGGAGGGCAGCGCTCCGACCATGGCGCTGCGCGATGGAGAATTGGTCGAGCGAACTTGGCGCAGCAGGTTTGCCGACGTCAAAAATTCCGTGATCGGGCGTCTGGCGGCGGTGGCGGCGGCCGCGATGCTGCTCGTTGTCACAGTTGGCTGGCTTGGATTCTCAGGTATGGGCGCCTCGAATGACGTCCTCCGCCACGTCTACGACAGCGATCTCGTGGCGGTGAACCAACTCAGGGGAATGGTGGATCTGATACGCGACAATCGAAACCACATCGCGCAACTGGCCGTCGCGCTGGGTCATGGCGCAAAGCCCGAAGCTGCCCTCAAGGAACGGGAACCACCGGTAAACGCCAATGTGGCGCAGGTTGCCGAACTGTGGCGCGGCTACGAGGCGACAAGTCTGACGCCGCAACAGCAGGGTGCTGCACAGGATTTCGCCGGCGCGTACGCGGCCCTCCTGCATGATGTTGTCGAGCCAGCCTTCGATCTTGCGCGGCGTGGCGAGTCCGCGCAATTGGACAGTTTGTTCCAGCACAAGGCGCCTCCACTGTTCCAGGCCGTATTCGATACCGGCCGGCGCCTCGTTGATTTACAAATAGCCGTCGCCCACGAGGCCTATGTGGGTTCGGTAGCAAATCTCAACCGGCGGCTGATCGTTGGGTCCGCTGCCGCCGGGGCCGGGTTCATACTTGTCGCCCTGGTTGGCTGGTCCTTGCTCAGCATGGGTGCGCGCGAAGTCCGGCAGCTCGAGGAGCATTTCAATGCGATCATCCGACGCGAATTCGACGCGGAAATCGCCACCCCCGCTGCGCGCGAGCTACGCGGCCTGACGGCGATGTTGCGCGCGATGCGCGCACACCTGGCGTTCGGCGGATGGGAGAGCGCGGAGAACCAACGCAAGGCCGCCACCATACGGCGCGAAACCGTCAACAACATGGCGGTGACGATCGAGCAGGAGGCGGGTGCGGCAGTGGAGCGGGTCGCGGAACGCACGGGCGCGATGGCGGCGGAGGCCGACGCGATGGCCAACTCGGCCGAGCGCGTCAGTGTCATTGCGGAGCATGTGGCCGGCGCCGCCGATCAGGCGATGCGCAACGCGCAGGTTGTCGCGTCCGCCAGCGAGCAACTGGCGGCCTCGATCCGAGAGGTTTCCACGCAGGTCGAGCATGCCAGTCAGGTTTCTCGAGGTGCCGCGACGACGGGCACCAACGCGCGCGACACTATTCGCTCGCTGTCGGAGGCGGCGGGACGCATCGGCGTGGTGGTCAGGTTGATCGCCGACATTGCAGCCAAGACCAATCTGCTGGCCCTGAATGCGACAATCGAGGCGGCGCGGGCAGGCGACGCTGGAAAGGGCTTTGCAGTCGTTGCCGGGGAGGTGAAGGCGTTGGCTGCGCAGACGGCCAAGGCGACGCAGGAGATCGGGCAGCAGATCGGGCAGTTGCGCACAGCGACCGACGCGTCTGTGGCAGCCGTCGAGGACATCGGCCGCACATTGGATGAGGTCGCGCAGGTTGCCGTGTCGGTCGCAGCGGCGATCGACGAGCAGACCGCGGCAACTCACGAGATCGCACGCAACGTTGCCGAGAGCGGCGCGGCGGTGCAGGAGGTGACGCAGCGCATTGCCGAAGTGTCGCGTGAGGCGACGTCAGCCGGGCACCAGGCTGGGCATCTCCGGGAGGCATCGGGGGCAGTCTCGGATGATATCGCGCAGCTTCGGGGCGCCCTGGTGCGCACCATTCGAACCGCGACCATTGAAGCCGATCGGCGTAGCGTGCGGCGGGTGCCCATCAGCGAGGCTTGCACTGTCATGCTGGATACCGACGGCAGCAAGGTCGAAGGGATTCTGTCCGACCTGTCGGAGGGAGGCGCGGCGATCCGCGCCGCTGTGAGGGATCCCGTCATGGGACTTCGAGGCACAGTTCAGTTGAAGCGTAGCGCCGGTGCGAGCATCGGTTTCGAAATTCGGGCGGTCGGGTCAGAGGGGCAGCTTCATGTCGGGTTCGATGCGGCTACCATGACGCCGGCCTTCAGGCGGACGGTCGAAGCCCTGATCGGTGGGCACGGCGACATCATGCGAGCAGCCGCAGCGTGACGACTGGCTGCGGTCTTTGGCCAGAACATTTTTCCCGGCGCACGAACCGCCCCAACCGTCATGGCCGGGTCAAGCCCGGCCATGACGGTTGGGGCGGTTCGTGCGAAGCCGTCGACGGTCAATCGTTCGCCTGTTTGGTATAAGGCGGTCGCGATGGCACGCCCGTCCCTGGGGTCAGACAGAGCTGATCCTACGCTGCTTTGACCGCAACGATGAACTGCCCCACATCCTTGTTCATCTGTTCCGCGCGCTCCCATAATTCTCCGGCCGCTTTTAATACCAGCGTGGTAGCACTTCCGGTTTCCTGCGCGCCCCGGCTGACGCCGACGATGTTGGTGCTGACTTCCTGAGTGCCGCTGGCAGCCTCATGCACATTGCGGGCAATCTCCTGCGTTGCCGCGCCCTGCTCCTCCACCGATGCGGCAATCGACGCGGCGATACGGCTGAGTTCGTCGATCGTCTGAACAATGGTCTCGATCGCCTGCACCGCCTCGGACGTCGCGGCCTGAATCTCGGCGATCTGTTATGATGTCGCCGGTTGCCTTCGCCGTCTGGTTGGCGAGGTTCTTCACCTCCGCGGCCACGACGGCGAAGCCCTTGCCGGCATCGCCGGCGCGCGCCGCTTCGATGGTCGCATTGAGCGCGAGCAGGTTGGTCTGCCCGGCGATGCTGCTGATCAGCCCAACCACGTCGCCGATCTTCTGCGCGCCACCCGCGAGAGTCTTGACGATGGCGTCGGTGCGCCTGGCATCCTCGACTGCCTTGGCGGCGATCGATGAAGACTGCGTCACCTGACGGGAAATCTCGGATATCGAACTGGATAGTTCCTCCGCGGCCGAGGCGACCGTCTGAACGTTGACACTTGCCTCCTCTACGGCAGAGGCAACGCCAGCCGCCTGCATCGTCGTCTGTTCCGTCGTGCTCGAGAGCGATTGTGCGGTGGCTCGTAGTTCGGTGGCTGCCGAGGCGACCGTGCTGACAAGCCCGCCGGTCGTCGCCTCGAACCCCCGCAGCAGCGCATCGACCGCGACGCCACGCCGTTGCCGCTCGATCAGCAGTGCCGCCTCATACACCGAGATGGCGATGTCCATGTCCAGCATGACGCGGGCCGTGACCGCGGCGATCACTGCACGCAGCTTGCCCGGCGACCAGCGGTAGGCGCGGATGGCGAGGTCGCCGAGATGGTTCAGGACATAATTGTAACCGCCGATGTACCAGCGTGGTTCGAGCCCGATCTTGTGATGCATCAGGCCAATGCCGCTTACGCTCTCGTAATAGCCAGCATCGAGGGCGCCGGTGAACAATCGCTGCCAATGCAGCGTCTGGGCCCGCTTTAGCTGCGCGACTTCTGGTTCCAACCATCATTTGCATGCGTGGCTCCGACGTGACGTGCTGGTAAAAGCCGTCGAGGATTGCCGGGAGTTTTGGCTCGACGATATGCCAGAAGTCGCTCAGCAGCTTGATATCGTCCATGCCGATGCGCATGAAGCGTATCCGCTGAGCAAGGTCGCCATCGGTGGCCGAGATCATTTCGCAATCCTCCAGAATTCGGCGTGCGGTCTCGCACGGTGGTCGGCGGGATGTTCGGTTCGGGTAGACTGGGGCGGAAACCTCAATATTCAGTAAAGCGCCATCCTGCGTCCCAGTGGCATTGCTTCCCCCGGCCTTCGCCGGGGCCGCAATGACGGGGTTGGCCGCGGGATCAACCCGTCGGAAGCAAAAACCGGACGGAACCGGCAGCAACGATGCTCCTTGACCATCGTCACCTGTCACGTTACACTTATCACGACATGATCGGGGGTTTGTCCAGGTGGAGATGTTCAACCCGCCGCATCCCGGCGAGCTGATCCGGGAACATTGCCTGAAACCGCTTGGCCTGTCGGTCACGGACGCGGCCAAGGGTCTTGGGGTGACGCGCAAGACGTTGTCGGATCTGCTGAACGGCCATAGCGGCGTATCGCCGGAGATGGCGATCAGGTTGGAAAAGGCCGGTTGGACAACTGCCGATCACTGGTTGCGGATGCAATTGCAGTATGACCTTTGGCACGCCAAGCAACGCGCGGCGGCCCTCAAGGTTACCAGGTTCCCGGTCCCGGCCCGTCCGGTTCCGGCGTGAACTAAGCCAGCGCGTATCGAGCGGGGATCGAATATGGATAAGCCCGTCAGCTCGCCCGGTGCCGGGCCCCGCGTGGCGGGACGCACCGGCGGTGGAACGACCCAGCTCCCACCCGGCCTGGATGCCCGGTCCGCGGCGGTACTGCGGGAGATTGTTGAACAATATGTGGAGACCGGGGAGCCGGTCGGTAGCCGCACCCTGTCGCGCCTGCTGCCGATGAATCTCTCTCCGGCCACGATCCGCAACGTGATGGCGGACCTCACCGAGGCCGGCCTGCTGTTCGCGCCGCATACATCCGCGGGCCGTCTGCCGACCGACCAGGGGCTGCGGCTGTTCGTCGATGGGCTGCTGCATTTCGGCGACCTGTCCGAGGAGGAACGGGAGAGGATTTCCGCCGCGTTGGCCGCCTCCGGGCGTAGCCTGGAGGATACGCTGACCGAGGCGA
Source organism: uncultured Alphaproteobacteria bacterium (assembly GCA_963762885.1). Classification (GTDB taxonomy): domain Bacteria; phylum Pseudomonadota; class Alphaproteobacteria; order Acetobacterales; family Acetobacteraceae; genus JASHVB01. The sequence continues at coordinate 3,643 of CAVXNH010000027.1, read as the reverse complement.
GTTCGATGCTGTCCGGTCTGTCCTCTGCCGCCGGGCTGGTGCTGGCGCCGAAATCGGAAGGCGCCCTGCGGCATATCGAGTTCGTGCCGCTGGGCCCCGGCCGTGCGCTGGTGATCCTGGTGAGCGCCGAAGGCCAGGTGGAGAACCGGGTGATCGAGACGCCGCCGGGCACTCCCCCGTCCGCACTGCAACAGGCCAGCAACTACCTGAATGCCCGGCTGTCGGGGCGGCCGCTGGCGGAGGTCCGCCGACTGGTGGCGGACGAACAGGTCGCGGACCGGACAGAACTGGATGCGCTGACATCGCAGGTTGTCGATGCTGGGTTGGCCACGTGGACCCCCGGGGGCGGGCGCGGCGCCAGCCTGATCATCCGCGGCCAGGGCCGGTTGCTGTCGGACGTGACCCAGATCGAGCGGCTGGCCGCGATTCAGGCGCTGTTCGAGCGGCTTGAGGCGCAGGAGACCATGCTGCGCTTGCTCGAACTGGCCGAGCGTTCCGAGGGGGTCCGCATCTTCATCGGTGCCGAGAGTGGCCTGTTCGGCAATGCGGGCCTGTCCATGGTCGTGGCGCCTGCGCGTAGCGAGGGCGGCCGGATCGTCGGCGCGATCGGGGTGATCGGTCCGACCCGGATCAACTACGGACGGATAATCCCGGTCGTGGACTATACGGCACGGGTGATCGGGCGGCTGCTGGGGTGAGGAGGCCGGGAATGCCTCGATTGGCGCGCTGAGGGATACCGGCCGGCGCTGAGCATGGCGCGCCGCGTCCTGGATTGTTCTGTCGCCGTTGCCTGGTGCTTCGAGGACGAGGCGACACCCCCGCTCGATGCCGTGGTGGATCGGGTGCAGACCGAAGGTGCCGTTGTCCCCTCGTGGTGGACGCTGGAAGTTGCGAACGTCCTGCTGATGGCTGCCCGCCACGGGCGCATCGCTCGCGAGGCGGTTCAGGAACGGTTTGCGTTGCTCGACATGCTGCCGATCGAAACCGACACCCAAGGTCTCGGAGCGGTTTGGCGCAGCACAGTCCTGGCCATGGCGGAAACGGAGATGCTGCCTTTCTACGACGCCGTCTACCTTGAATTGGCGATCCGCCGCGGGCCGTCCCTCGCCACCAGCGACAAGGCCTTGTGCCGTGCGGCGATCCAGCGCGGTGTGGCCATCGAACGGGCCGAGGCATTGTAAAACCAGGTGGCTTGATAGTGATCTACGGACGCCGCGCCCCGCCCGTCCGTCGGTCGATGGGCAGGGCCGTTGGCATAACTGCGCCGCTGGCGGCCAATTAACCGCGGTCCGTTTACCGGATCTTAACGATTGCGGCATACGATGGCGGGGCGCCCCGTGAACCCCTTTGAAGCGCTCTTCCCTCACACCCGCTTGTCCAGACCTTGTCGCAGCCCTAACTGAACACCCATGAGCAACGAACACGAAGCAATGCACGACACCCCGCAACACCCGTCCCTCGAGCCGGATCCGGTGGCGGCAAGCGATCCGGCCCCGGCCGAAGCCGCCAACCAGAACGCGCCTTCGTGGCCGGCCCCGCCCCCCTCGCAGGACGCGCTCATGCAGGCCGCGACCGCCAGGATTGCCGAACTCGAGGCGGAGGTGGCCGAACTCAAGGATCGCTGGATGCGATCGGAGGCGGAGATTGCCAACGTCCGGGCTCGCTCCCGGCGCGAGGTGGATGAGACCCGGCAGTACGCCGTGCAGAAATTCGCCACCGACGTGGTCGAGGCGGCGGAAAACCTGAGGCGCGGCATCGACAGTCTGCCCGCGCCGGAGCCGGACCAGCCGGAGATCGTCAGCAAGCTGCGCGAAGGCCTGGACGGGGTGGAGCGCAGTTTTCTGGCGGTGCTGGAGCGGAACAGCATCAAGCGCGAGGACCCGACCGGCAAGCCGTTCGACCCCAACCTCCACCAGGCGATGGCCGAGCAAGAGAGCGAGGCTCACAAACCCGGCTCGGTGATGCATGCCTGGACGCCGGTTTGGACGCTGAACGGCCGCCTGCTGCGTCCGGCGATGGTGGTGGTGGCCAAGGCGCCGCCGGCCGAACTGACCGCGGCCGGCGCGGGCCGGAGCGCCAAACTGGACACAACGGCTTGAAGCGAAGCGATAATGTGCGAAACCCGCCGGAAACCGTGCCGGTGGTGAACGAAAAACGCGGGGGTGACCCTTGCCCGAGCCGGGGCTCCCCCATACATCGATGTCACATTTCCCACCAAGGGACTCGCGCGGTGCTTCGGGCTGCGCCGGTCCGCTGAAAGGAGCCTTACTGAATGTCCAAAGTCATCGGTATCGACCTCGGCACCACGAACTCCTGCGTTGCCATCATGGAAGGCAAGGACGTCCGGGTCATCGAGAACAGCGAGGGTGCGCGCACCACGCCCAGCATGGTTGCGTTCGCCGACAATGGGGAGCGGCTGGTCGGCCAGTCCGCCAAGCGACAGGCGGTGACCAACCCATCCAATACGCTCTACGCCATCAAGCGCCTGATCGGCCGGCGGTTCGACGATCCGATCGTCGCCAAGGACAAGGGCCTGGTCCCCTACACGATCGTGCGCGGCGACAACGGCGACGCCTGGGTCGAGGCGCGCAGCGAGAAATACTCGCCGAGCCAGATCAGCGCCTTCATCCTCGGCAAGATGAAGGAAACCGCCGAGGCCTATCTCGGCGAACCGGTTACCCAGGCGGTGATCACCGTGCCGGCCTACTTCAACGACAGTCAGCGCCAGGCGACCAAGGACGCCGGCCGCATCGCCGGGCTGGACGTGCTGCGCATCATCAACGAGCCGACTGCCGCGGCCCTGGCCTATGGCATGGACAAGAAGACCGCCGGCACCATCGCGGTCTACGACCTCGGCGGCGGCACGTTCGACATCTCGGTCCTGGAAATCGGCGACGGCGTGTTCGAGGTGAAGTCCACCAACGGCGACACCTTCCTGGGTGGCGAGGATTTCGACGCCCGCATCATCGACTACCTCGCGGACGAGTTCCGTAAGGAGCAGGGAATCGACCTGCGCAAGGACAAGCTGGCGCTGCAGCGGCTGAAGGAGGCTGCGGAGAAGGCCAAGATCGAGCTGTCGTCGTCTAAGGAGACGGAAATCAACCTGCCCTTCATCACCGCGGATAGTCCGGGCCGAAGCACCTGGTGATGAAGCTGACCCGGGCGAAGCTGGAATCGCTGGTGGACGACCTGATCTCCAAGACGCTCGACCCCTGCCGGGCCGCGCTGAAGGATGCCGGTGTGACGGCGGGCGAGATCAACGAGGTGATCCTGGTCGGCGGCATGACCCGCATGCCGAAGGTCATCGACACGGTGAAGCAGTTCTTCGGCAAGGAGCCGGCGCGCAACGTCAATCCCGACGAGGTGGTGGCGATCGGCGCGGCGGTGCAGGGCGCGGTGCTGCGCGGCGACGTCAAGGACGTGCTGCTGCTCGACGTCACCCCGCTGTCGCTGGGCATCGAGACGCTGGGCGGCGTGTTCACCCGGTTGATCGAGCGCAACACCACGATCCCGACCAAGAAGAGCCAGGTGTTCTCCACTGCCGACGACAACCAGCAGGCGGTGACCATCAAGGTCTTCCAGGGCGAACGCGAGATGGCGTCCGACAACAAGCTGCTCGGCCAGTTCGACCTGATGGGCATCC
>CAVXNH010000026.1:0-13292 GCA_963762885.1 uncultured Alphaproteobacteria bacterium | reverse complement strand
CTGGCGCGACGCCCTCGGCGATGCCGCGCGACGGGTCGTCCGGCGTCGAGGCCACCTTCCATACCGCAATTCGGCCGGTGGCGTCGTCGAACAGGCAAACATCGGTAAAGGTGCCGCCGGAATTGACGCCGACACGCCAGGACATAGCAGGTTCCATTCTGTGGCCAGTGGTGGGCTGGAAGAATATGCTGCCTATTGCGGCGCGGCCACTCAGTGATTGCTGGAAATGTCTCCACCTGTCGATCCGGTTGTTTCCGACACGGCAATTCCCTTGCGCGCCGGCGTGGTAATCGTCGGCGGCGGTATCATCGGCGTGTCCACCGCGCTGTTCCTCGCCGAAAAAGGGCACAGCGTGGTGCTGTGCGAGAAGGGCCGCATCGGCGGCGAGCAATCCAGCCGCAACTGGGGCTGGGTCCGCACCATGGGGCGCGACGAGCGGGAAATCCCTCTGGCGCTGGAAAGCCTGCGGCTGTGGCGCGGCATGAACGAGCGCACCGGCCGCGAAACGGGATACCGGCAGCCAGGGATCGTCTATCTGTGCGAGACCGAACAGGAGGTCGCGGCGCAGGAAGCCTGGCTGGACCAGGCGCGGCAGTACCAGGTGGACGCGCGGCTGGTGCGCGGAGCCGAGGTGGATGCGTTGTTGCCGGGGGCGGCGACACCGTTCCTCGCCGCGATGCACACGCCGACCGACGGCCGCGCCGAACCGTCGCAGGCCGCGCCGGCGATTGCCGAGGCGGCACGCGCGCACGGCGCCGGCATCCTCACAGATTGCGCGGTGCGCGGCATCGACATCCAGGCGGGGCGCGTGGCCGGGGTGGTGACGGAGCGAGGCCGCATCGGGTGCGACGCCGTGGTGCTGGCGGGCGGCGCATGGTCGCGGCTGTTCTGCGGCAATGCCGGTGTCGACCTGCCGCAGTTGAAGGTGCTGGGCTGGTGTTCCGTACTGCGCCACTGTCCGGCGGGCCGGAGGCCAATGCCGCCGGCAATGTGTTCGCCTGGCGCAAGCGGCTGGACGGCGGCTACACCATTGCCCGGCGCAACGCCAACATCGCCGACATCACGCCGGATCGTTCCGTCTGCTGCTGGATTACCTGCCGACGCTGCGGAAGAATTACGGCGAGGTGCGGCTGCGCATCGGGCCTCGGTTCTTCGAAGATTGGCGGCTGCGGCATCGCTGGTCGCTGGACGAGGCGACACCGTTCGAGGCGGTCCGCGTGCTCGATCCGGCGCCGAAGCAATCGGTGTTAGCGGAGGCGCGGGCCGCGTTGTCGCGCGCGTTCCCGGCGTTCGCCGGGATGCAGGTGGCGGGAAGCTGGGCCGGACTGATCGACGTCACGCCCGACGCGGTTCCTGTCATCGACCAGGTGGCGCGCATTCCGGGCTTCTTCATTGCCACGGGCTTTTCCGGGCATGGGTTCGGGATCGGTCCGGGCGCGGGACGGCTCATGGCCGATCTTGTCGCCGGCGACGCTCCGGTGGTCGATCCGTCGCCGTTCCGGTTGGACCGGTTCGCCCGGGCACGCTGAAGCGGTTCCATGACTTTCTCGCCTGCCGCGCGGCAACGCGCGATGTTCGTCTTTCTTTGCTTCGTGTGGGGCACCACGTGGCTCGCCATGAAGGTGGGCATCGGCACGGTGCCGCCCGGAGTGTTTGCCGGTACGCGCTGGACCGTCGCGGGGTTGATCCTGCTGGGGATTCGCAAGCTGCGCGGGGAACCGATCCGCGCGACGCCTCGCATCACCGGGCGGCTGCTGCTGGTTGCGGTGCTGATGGTGACGCTGAACCAGGTGATCCAGCTCTATGGGCTGAAATACATTACCGCCGGCTTGGCGGCGGTGATCAGCTCGGCGCTGACGCCGATCGCGTTGCTGGGGTTCTCCGTCGCGATGGGACAGGAGGGGTTCAGCCCGCGGCAACTCGGCGCGATGGCTCTGGGGGTGGTTGGGATTTTCGTGCTGTTCGGGCCTGCGGCGGTGGCCGGGACACTGAACGTGTGGACCGTGCTGGGGGCGTTGGGCGTGACGATCGGGTGCCTGTGCTACTCGGCCGGATCGGTGATGGCGCGGCCGTTGATGCGGTCATTGGCACCGGCGCTGATGTCGGGGATGACCAATCTGATCGGCGGGCTGATCCTGCTGAGCATGTCGATCGTGCTGGAGCCGGGGGCGTTGACGGCGCTGCGGTTTCATTGGGGATGGCCGGCATTTCTGGCGTGGCTGTACCTGTTGCTGCCGGGCGCGGTGATGGCCACGACGATTTACTTCCAACTGGTGCGTGACTGGGGCGCGAGCAGGGCTGGGACGTATGCTTTTGTTTCGCCGGTGATCGCGGTGGTGCTGGGCATGACGCTGTTCGGCGAGCATGCGGATTGGTCGGATCTGGTGGGGATGGTGCTGATGCTGGTGGCGGCGGGGCTGGCGCTGCGGCCTCGGCGCGCGGTGGTGCTGGGGCGTGGGGTGGCGGTTGTGGCGATGCGGGAGAGGCGGGGGTGAACGGGAGGCAGGATGTGTGCCGACCCGGCGCTCAGGATGCAGCCGCCGTCGGAAGCTCCGGTCAGGTAACGCAGGCCGAGCTGCAACAGCCAAGTCTGGAACGGGAGATCCTCGCGCACGCCGCCGACGCCCATGAACTTGCCGTGGGCTTTCGCAGCCTTGGCCACGGCGTCGAATGCGGCGCGCCTGCGGGGTGCTGGTAGTCGCCGGCAATGCCCATATCTGTGGACAGATGGGTTGAGCCGATATGCATCGTGTCGATGCCATCCAACGCGACGAGCGCTTCGACATTCTCGATGGCCTGCGGTGTTGCCAGCACGGCGATCAGCAGCGTGCGCTCGTTCGGCCGGCGGTTGATTTCCGGCTGCGGCAGGGCAGCAAGAGACACGGCTTGCTATACTTGGGACATGTGTACACGGACGCAGCACCGCAAAGATTTTAACACGGAGGCAGATCGAGAACCACGGAGCGCCACGGAGACGCTTCGAGCGCCGTCAAACGCGTCTCCGTGGCGCTCCGTGGTTCTCGATCTGCCTCCGTGTTAGAATCTTTGCCGTGCCGCGTCTGTGAAACGGCGCCGCGGTGGGATTCCCACGGCGGCCGCCACGGCCCAGCACGGATTGTCACGCGGGGGATTGCTTCGCCTTCGGCTCGCAATGACGCGATGAGCGGACTCATAATGACGCGATGGTGCGCCGATCTCGTAGCGCCGACAATAGAATTTACCCGCCCACCTTCTCGTCCGAATTCACCCCCAACTGCTTCAGCTTGCGATGCAGCGCGCTGCGCTCCATGCCGACGAATTGCGCGGTGCGGGAAATATTGCCGCCGAAGCGCATCAGTTGGGCTTGCAGATACTGCGTTTCGAACAGATCGCGTGCCTCGCGCAGCGGCAGGCCCATGATGTCCGCGGTCGGGTCGATCGTCAGCAACGCCGGGGCGCCGGAACCGATCTCCGGGGGCAGCATGTCGGCACGGATCGGATCGGCGGGGCCGCCCGGCGCCATGATCAGCAGCCAGTCCATCAGATTACGGAGTTGCCGCACGTTGCCCGGCCAATCGTAGGCCTGTAGCGCCGCGACGGCATCGGCCGACAACTCGCGCGCCGGCATGCCGGAACTCTCGGCCGAGCGGGCGAGGAAAAGCTCGGCCAGCAGCGGCACATCCTCGCGGCGGTCCTTCAACGCCGGGACTTTTATCGGCACCACGGCGAGGCGGTAGTAAAGGTCCTCGCGAAACCGGCCGGCGGCGATCTCGGCATGCAGGTCCTTGTTGGTGGCGGACAGCACGCGCACGTCCACCTTGATGCGCGACGATCCGCCGAGGCGTTCGAATGTCGAGTCCTGCAAGGCGCGGACGATCTTGCCCTGGGTTTCCAGCGGCATGTCGGAAACCTCGTCGAGCAAGAGCGTGCCGCCATGGGCACGCTCCAGGACGCCGGCGCGGCGGGGATGCGCCACGGCGTCCACACCGGCTTCCAGGCCGAACAACTCTTCCTCGAACCGGGACGGGTTCAAGGTGGCGCAGTTCAACGCGACGAAGGGTCCGTCGGCGCGGCGGGAGCGCGCGTGGACCATGCGAGCGACCACTTCCTTGCCGCTGCCGGCGGGCCCGTGGATGAGCACGCGCGAGCCGGTCGGCGCCACCTTCTCTACGCCAGCACGCACCAGAGCGATTGCGGCGCTCTCGCCCGTCAGGCGATTCTCCGGTCCGACGCGCAGGCGCAGTTCGGCGTTCTCGCGGGCCAGCGCCGCGGCTTCCAGCGCGCGTCGCACCGACAGCAGCAGCCGATCCGACTGGAACGGCTTTTCCATGAAATCGTAAGCGCCCTGTTGGATCGCGCTCACCGCCATGTCGATCGTACCGTGACCGGAAATCATCACGACCGGCACTTGCGGCTGTTCGCTTTGGAACAGTTCCAGCAGGCCCAGCCCGTCGAGCCGCGAGCCCTGCAACCACACATCGAGGATCACCAGCGATGGCCGGCGCATACGAAATGCCGCGATCGCACCGTCGGAATCGGCGGCGCCACGGGTTTCGTAGCCTTCGTCGCACAGGATGCCGTCGATCAGCAGCCTGATGTCGGGTTCGTCATCGACGATCAGAATATCATACGCCATTCGGCATCACACTCATTAGCTCGCCTGCGCTGGATGGTCCGCGGCCTTGGCCTGGGATTCCATGGCCTGGCCCGCGGTGTCATCCTGCCTGGCCCGGTTATCGGGTGAAGGCAAAGGAACGATCAGAGTGGCAACAGCACCCGGAGTCGCGGAAGCGCCGCCGGGACGATCTTCCAACACGAGGCTGCCACCATGGTCCTCCATGATCTTCTTGACGATCGCCAGGCCGAGGCCGGTGCCCTTCGGCTTGTGCGTGACATAGGGCTCGGTGAGGCGAACGCGGTCCGCCGGCAACCCGACGCCGTCATCGGTCACGCTGACGCGAACCGTGTCGGCATCCTGGCGGATTGCCAGCTCGATGGTGCCGGCGCCTTCGCGCATCGCCACGGCGTCGGCGGCGTTCTGCAACAGGTTGGTCAGCGCCTGCCGGAGCAGGCGGCGGTCGCACGGTACCACCGGGCCGCGGTCGGGCAGTTCGGTGCGCCAGGCGATCTGCGGCCGGGCGGTCTTCTGCAACACCAGGGCCTCACGGGCGATCTGGCCGATATCTTCTGGCTTGATCACCGGCTGCGGCATGCGCGCGAAGGCGGAGAACTCGTCCACCATGCGGCCGATGTCGCCGACATGGCGGATGATGGTGTCGGCGCACTGGCGGAACGTGTCTGGATCCGACTGGATTTCCTTGGCGAAGCGGCGCTTCAAGCGCTCGGCCGCGAGTTGGATCGGCGTCAGCGGATTCTTGATCTCGTGGGCGATGCGGCGCGCCACATCGGCCCAGGCCGCCTTGCGCTGGGCGGACTGCAACTCGGTGATGTCGTCGAAGGTCAGCACGAAGCCGTCGGTGCGGCCGCCCGACAGGTCGGCGCCGATGCGCGCGAGAAAGATCCGCCGGCGATTGGGTGGCCCGATCTGCACTTCGGCGGTGTGGGCGCGTTCGGGCGTGGCCGCGGCCTCGTGCACCAGGGCAGCGAATTCCGGCACAACCTCCGCGAGCGGACGGCCGAGGGAAGCGACGAGGTCGCGGTCGAGCAATTCGTCGGCGGCGCGGTTGGGCAATTCGATGCGGCCCACGGCGTCCAGGCCAATCACGCCGGCGGACACGCCTGACAGCACCGTTTCGGTGAAGCGGCGGCGTTCGTCGATCTGGCTGTAGGCGTCCATCAGTTCAGTGCGCTGGGCGGCAAGCTGGCCGGTCATGCGGTTGAATGCGCGCGACAGTCCGGCGAGTTCGTCGCCGGTGGCGATCTCGGCGACGCGGGTGGACAGGTCGCCGCCGCGCACGCGTTCCGCGGCGTTGATCAACGACCCGATCGGCCGGGCGATCTGGTTGGCGATGACCAGGCCGATCAGGGCGGCGGCCAGCAGCACCAGCAGCGCGACGATGGCGAAGATCCAGGCGAAGGCGATCTGCAACCAGGACCGGTTCTGGTTCAGCCGCTGATACTCGGCGAACGCGGCCTCGGTGCGATCCATGTAGCCGAGGATCTGCGGATCGACCGGGCGGCCGATCATCAGCATCAGCGGCGGCGTGGATTCCAGCCGCACCACGGCGCGGACGCGGGTGCCGTCTCCGGCGTTCAGCACCACGACGTCGCCTTTCAGCGCCTGGTCGGTGTCGGCCTGAGCCGGCGGCGTCACGCCCATGCCGGCGAACAGTCCGGCCGCGGCGAGCACTTGATTGGTGAGCGGGTCGTAGATCACCGCCTCGGTCAGGCCGCGCAGCGCGGTCTGGGTGGCCAGCACGTCGCCGAACGCCGAGGGGGCACCGGCCAGTAGCATGCCGGCGCGGTTGAGGTCGTTGGCCATCTCGAGCGCGACGCCGCGCATGTTGTCGCGATGCTCGTCGAGATAGCCGTGCGACACCTGCAACGATGTCTCCAGCGCCTCGCGCACGGGATCGTTGAACCAGGCCTGGATGCCGAAATGGAAGAAGGCGACGGCGAAGCAAGCCACCAGGATGGTGGGCGCGACGGCAACGCCGGAGAACAGCATAACCAGGCGGACGTGCAGGCGCGATCCGGCGGAGCCGCGGCGGCGCTCGGCCCAGACGCGGGTGAGGCGGCCGGCGAGGATGGAGCCGAGCAAGAGAAGGACGCACAGGTTGGCGAGAACGAGGCCGACCCCGGTGTTGGGTTCGACGACGCCGAACGGCGAGGTCCCGCGCGCGAGGATGAGGAAGGTCGAGAGGCCCACGGCGAGGGCGATGCCGGTGAGGACGAGCGTGGTCACCTTGCCCAGCAGGAAGTCGCCGAGCCCGCGAAGGCGGGAGCGCGCGGGTGGCGGGGAAACGTCGGGCTGCGGCGCCGGGCGCAGGGAGTCGGGGGAGGTGGAGACGTTCATCGGGCTGAACTCGCCGTCGCCGCCGCAGCCGTCTGCCGCACCGTCATGGCCGGGCCGGTCCCCGTCATGGCCGGGCTTGGCTCCGTCATGGCCGGGCTTGTCCCGGCCATCCACGCCTTCGCAACGAAGGGCACAGAAAGGCGTGGATGGCCGGGACAAGCCCGGCCATGACGGGGATAACGGTCATGACGGGGACAAGCCCGGACGTAACGGGGACAAGCCCGGACGTGACGAGCGCGCCGAAGGGTCGCGACGTTCACACCAACCCTCGGACGACCGGGATTTCCAGGTCGCGGATCTTCTTGCGGAGCGTGTTGCGGTTCAGCCCTAGCATCGATGCGGCCTTGATCTGATTGCCGCGCGTGGCGGCAAGGGTCAGGCGGATCAGCGGCCTTTCTACCTCGGCGATGACACGATCATAAATGTCGGATGCGCCCATCCCGTCATCGTGCGCAGCGAGGAAATCCCTGATGTGCCGCTCTACGGCTTTGGCGAGCGTGTCGGGCGTGGTGTGCGGCGAAGCGGCCTGCGGCGGCGGCGGCGTGGCATCCGCCAGTTCGGTGCCGATCGAATCGGCGCCGATCACTTCGGTCGGACACAGCGCGGCGAGGCGGCGCATGAGGTTTTCGAGTTCGCGCACGTTGCCGGGCCAGTTGTGCTGCTTCAGCTTTTCCACCGCCGCGACGTCGAGCGATTTCACCGGCAGGCCGTCGTCGCGGGCACGCTCCAGGAAGTGGCGGGCCAGCAGGGGGATGTCTTCGGTGCGCTCGCGCAACGCGGGCAGGCGGATCGGGACGACGTTGAGGCGGTAGAACAGGTCTTCGCGAAACAGGCCCTGACGGATCGAGTTGCGCAGGTCGCGGTGGGTGGCGGCGATGATGCGCACGTTGGCCTTGATCGGCTGGCGGCCGCCGACGGAGGTGAATTCGCCTTCCTGCAAAACGCGCAGCAGGCGGGTCTGCGCCTCGGGCGGCATGTCGCCGATCTCGTCGAGGAACAGCGTGCCGCCGTTGGCTTGCTCGAAACGGCCCTGGCTGCGCGTGGTCGCGCCGGTGAAGGCGCCGCGTTCGTGGCCGAACAATTCGCTTTCGATCAGCTCGCGCGGAATCGCCGCCATGTTGATGGCGACGAAGGGGCCGGAGCGGCGTTTGCCGTAATCATGCAACGCGCGGGCCACGAGTTCCTTGCCGGTTCCGGACTCGCCGTTGATCATCACGGTGAGGTCGGCGGTGCTGAGCCGGGCGATGGTGCGATAGACTTCCTGCATTGCCGGGCTGCGGCCGATCAGCGGCATCTGATCGTCGGCGTCGCGCGGTTCGGCCGGGGCCGCGGACCGGGGGGCCGGGGCTGCCAGGGCGCGGCTGACGACGGCCAGGAGTTCGGTCAGGTCGAACGGCTTGGGCAGGTATTCGAAGGCACCGCGCTGGGCGGCCTTCACCGCGGTCATCAGCGTGGATTGCGCGCTCATGACGACGACGCGCAGCTCGGGGCGGATGCGCTTGATGCGGGGGATCAGGTCGAGGCCGTTCTCGTCCGGCATCACCACGTCGGTGATGACGAGGTCGCCTTCGCCTTCTTCCACCCAGCGCCAGAGCGTGGCGGCGTTGCCGGTGCTGCGGACCTGGTAGCCGGAGCGGCCGAGCGCCTGGGTCAGCACGGTGCGGATCGAGCGGTCGTCGTCCGCGACGAGGACGGTGGGGAGGGTCATGACTGGATCTCCCTCTCCCGCTTCGCGGGAGAGGGGATGATCGAGCTCATATTTCGCCCTCCTCGTCGGTGATCACCGGCAGGTGCAGGCGGAATTCGGTTCGGCCCGGGCGCGAATCAACCTCGATCAGGCCGCCATGGTCGCCGACGATCTTGGCGACCAGGGCCAGGCCAAGCCCGCTGCCGGTGGCGCGCGAGGTGACAAACGGCTCGAACAGATGCGGACGGATGTCGTCGGGGATGCCGGGGCCATTGTCGCGCACCACGACGCAAAGCGGCAGATCAACGCGTGTGGTGGAGCCGGGGATGGCGATGCGCATGCCGTGTTGAAAGCCGGTGGACAGCATGATCTCGGGATGCATGTTGCCCTCATGCGTCACCGCCTCGGCGGCGTTCTTCACCAGGTTCAGCACCACCTGCACCAGTTGATCGCGATTGCCCCACACCGGCGGCAACGACGGATCGTAGACTTCCTGGAAGTGCACATGCGCCGCGAAGCCCGACTGCGCCAGCTTGCGGACATGTTCCAGCACGCGATGGATGTTCACCGCATTGCGCTTGATCGGCTTCTCGCCGAACACCTCCATGCGGTCCACCAGGGCGCGGATGCGGTCCGCCTCGTCGCGGATGAGTTCGGCGAGTTCGCGGTCAGCCGGGCCGACCGACGCCTCCAGCAACTGCGCCGCGCCGCGGATGCCCGACAGCGGGTTCTTCACTTCGTGCGCCAGGATCGCCGCCATGCCGGACACGCTGCGCGCGGCGCCGCGGAACGCGAGCTGGCGGTCGAGCGCGCGGGCGGCGGAGGCGTCCTGCATCACCAGCAGCACCGCGCCCGGCTCCTCCGGCAGCGGCGAGGCCTGCACGGTGATGCCTCGCTTGTGCAGGCGCGGGCTCTCCAGCGTCATGTCGTGATCGGCGATCGTCGCCTCGGTCTGCCGCACCTGTGCTATCAGCGAGAACAGCGGGCTGTCGGGCGGCACGAGATCGTTCAGCGAGAGCTGCGCCAGCGAGGCAGCGGACATGCCGAGGAACTGCTGCGCTGCCAGGTTGACGTGGCGAAAGCGGTTTTCGGGATCGAGCAAGATGACGGGGACCGGGAGGGCGCTCAGCACGGCGCCGGCGTCGGCGGCGCGTTGGCGGCCGGGGAGCAGGCGGGCGGCGCGGGCGACGACCGAGCTCATGCGGCCTCGGCGGCGAGGGTGTCGTCGCGCGTCGGCGTGTGGCGGGTGGCACCGCGGGCGATCAGGGGATCGTAGAAGGCGTCGATCAGCCGCAGCACGCCGGGCGCGTCGGGGACGCGGGTGACCGCGGCACGGAATTCGGCCGAGCCGGGCAGGCCGCGCGAGTACCAGGAGACGTGCTTGCGCGCCAGGCGGACGCCGGCGTCGTGGCCGAAGCGGCTCAGCATACCGTGGTAGTGGCGGAGCAGGATGGATTTCTGGCGCGCGAGGGAGGGTTCGGGGAGGCGGGCGCCGGTGCGGAGGTAGTGGGCGACCTGGGCGAGGAACCACGGGCGGCCGTAGCAGCCCCGGCCGATCATCACGCCGTCGGCGCCGGAACGACGGAGGGCGTTGGCGGCATCGTCCTCGGTGAGGATGTCGCCGTTGGCGATGACGGGGATGCCGACGGCGGTCTTGACCCGGGCGATGAAGTCCCAGTCGGCGGTGCCGTTGTAGAACTGCTGGCGGGTGCGGCCGTGCACGGTGACCATGCGAATGCCGACATCCTGGGCGATGCGGGCCAGACGCGGGGCGTTCAGGCTGGCGTGGTCCCAGCCCATACGCATCTTGAGCGTCACCGGGACAGGGACGGCTTTGACGGTGGCTTCCAGGATGGCGGCGGCGGCGGCTTCGTCGCGCATCAGGGCGGAACCGGCAGCTTGGCCGACCGCCACTTTTTTCACCGGACAGCCGAAGTTGATATCGATGAGGTCGGCGCCCTTGTCCACCGCGAGGCGGGCGGCGTCGGCCATGGCGTCCGGGTCGCAGCCGGCGAGTTGCAAGGCGGAGATGCCGCCGCAGCCATCGACCTCCGCCATGTCGAGGGTTTTGCGGTTTTCCCGGATCATCGCCCAGGACGCGATCATTTCCGAGACGACCATGCCGGCGCCGAGTTCCTTCGCGGTGCGACGGAACGGGAGGTCGGTGACGCCGGACATCGGGGCGAGCAATACCGGGGTGTCGATCCGGATGCCGTTGCCCAGATCGATGGCGCGCAACGCAGGATGTGTGGTGGCGGAACTACAGTTGCCCATCATTTGGGCAGATTACAGCCACAGGACCAATGGCGCAATGCGGTATGTCGTTTTCTTGACGGTCGGCGTGCCGATCCTGTCGCGACCGATGCCTCTACCGGGGGACGCATCCCTGCGAACTGGCAGGGTTCGACAGTTGCGTGCGGCTGGCACATGGCGGTTTCGGCACATGGTCCCGCGTGCCGGCTTTCCGCCCCCAGCGGACCTGCCGCCGCCGCTATCCGAGGAAGCCAGCAAGCCTGTGGGCCCTTGTTCCGATGCGCTGCGCCCGGCGTTCGGCGCGATGATTGGTGGCGAATACCGGCCACCTTGACCATCGAGACGCCTGTCACTCTCGCCGCTATCGGCGCATTGCCCGTTCGTGCATGCTCTCGTGACGGTTGCGTGTCGGTACGGGGGTGAAGGTGATCGAGGCGTGGTTGTATGGCTTAAGTCCGGCGGTCCTCTATCCCATCGCCGTCCTTCTTGTCGCCGGGGCCGCCGAGCTTGGCATGCAGCTCGGCAAGCGGTTCCGCGGCGACGAAGCCGGTAGCTCGGACATCGCGACGCATACTGGCGCGGCGCTTGGCCTGGTCGGGCTGCTGCTGGCGTTCAGTTTCTCCATCGCCATTTCGCGCTACGAGGCGCGTCGCAACTGGGTCCTGGAAGAGGCCAACGCTATCAGCAGCACGGTCAATTTTGCCCTGATGCTACCGCAACCCGCGCAGAAACCGATCATCGATCTGTTGCGCGAATATACCGAGGTTCGTATTGGCCTCGGCATACCGTTCGACCCGGGGAAGCTGGATCGGGATATTGCCGAGTTGATACGGATACAGAACAGGCTATGGCAGCAAGCCATCGCAGTGACAGCGGCATCGCCACAGTCGCTGCCAGCCTACCGTTTCGTTGCATCATTGAACGAGGTGAATAACATCCACGAACGCCGGATCACCGCGTTGCGCTACAACGTCCCAGGGGCGGTGATGTTGGTCGTAGTCGGCGTCGCCATGGTAGGCATGGGGTTCACAGGATACCTCTCCGGTGTCTCTGGGGTGAAGCGGCGCGTGGTCAACCTGATCATGGCCGGCACGGTCGCGACGCTAATAGTATTGATAACAGATCTGGACGAGCCGGCGCGAGGCTTCATCCTTGTGCCGACAATCCCACTGATCGACGCGCTCCAAGGTATTCCGGGCAACCAATAGCAGGGGCTGGCCGGGTGCCCCGGAACCGCACGTCGGATCACCGTTCGGCAACCTGCTACCAAGGACGCACGGGGGAATAATTGAATTATCTGCCAGCGGACCGCGGCTTCCTGTGTCATGGCCAGGCTTGGCCCAGCCACCCACGACTTTTCTTGTTGCCGCCAGCGAAGTCGTGGATGGCCGGGCCAAGCCCGGCCATGACACAGGGCGCAGTGGTCCGTCCGCCAATGATTCGGTTGTTTCTCGGCGAGCCCTTACTTCCCTGCAAATCCTAAGGCCGGATCACGTAGCCCCAGGCCAGACCCCAGGAGTTCCATTCACCCTCGTCGATTTGCGCAGTCATCTGCTGCTCGTTCGCCAGGTTCTTCGCGAATACCTCCTGGCTGTAGCGGTCATAGGCGGCCTGGTTGCCGACGTACAGGCAGTGGCAGATCGTCGGATCGGCGTAAATGAAGACCACGGTGTTGTTGCGCGTCTGGTGGACGAATTTGTGCGGCGGCAGGGAAGCCAATGAGGCTTGCCGCTGCGGCGTGTTCGCCGGCACCAGGTTGAAGCCGGCAGCGGCCAACAAATCCTCTTTGTTCTGCACCGGGTTGCAGGCTGACACGGCGGCGCACACGGCCAACAGCATCAGGGTGGATCGGAGCAGGGGCATCGTCTTCTCCTTGATGTTTCGCTGACCGTGACCGGCTCGTCGCGCCAGCACCCCGCGGCATATCCGTCACGCACGTCCGCGGGTTGGCGGCCAACTACCACCCAGACCGAGCGCGTAAGCCATCGCAGGGATCGGCTTCGTATTGTTGCGGATGACGCTAAGACCGCGCGGCCCGGCCAGCTATGCAATTCTGGCAAAGGTGGTCGCGATGACCCGCCATGCGTTGGGCAATGCGCAAACCGGCAAGAGATTTCTGTCTCGCATCGTCGGCTCGGCGCGGCGTGGTCGGGGCGGTTTCGCCGAAAACCGTCGCTGGCTCGATTGACGCAGCCGCGCCACGCGGCAATGTGCGGCGATGCGCATCGCCGCCATCCTGGTCGCCGCCGGCTCCGGCAGCCGATTCGGCGCCGACACGCCGAAGCAGTTTCTCAGCCTCGCCGGCAAGCCGGTGATGTGGCACGCCGCGGAGGCTTTGGGAGCGTTCGTGACGCTGCTGCAGCCGGTCGGCGAGGCGGCGCCCATTGCCGCCGCGCT
>CAVXNH010000025.1:0-15309 GCA_963762885.1 uncultured Alphaproteobacteria bacterium | reverse complement strand
GGCGGTGCGGCAGGACCTCGCGCGCGATGCGATCGGCCGGCTGGCGGCGCAGTTGGGCATGGACGCGATGGCCACGGCGCAGGGCATCGTCTCGGTGGTGACAGCCAACATGGCGCGAGCGATCCGGGTGATCTCGGTGCAGCGCGGCTACGATCCGCGCGACTACACATTGGTTGCGTTCGGTGGCGCCGGCCCGCTGCATGCGGCACGGCTGGCGAAGGAACTGGAAATCCACCGCGTCCTGGTGCCGCGTAATCCCGGCATCCTGTGCGCGATGGGGCTGCTGCTGACCGATCTCCGCGCGGATTTCGCCGCGACCTCGCTGCGGACGTTGGACGCGGACGCGGTGCCAGAGATCGCCTCGGTCTTCCACGCGTTGGCAGCGCAGGCACAGGCGTGGTTCAATGCGGAGGGCATCGCATCTGATGCGCGCCGCACCAGCCGTACGGTTGACATGCGCTACGACGGCCAGAATTACGAATTGTCGATTGCGGTGCCGGAAGGCGAGATCGGCGCGGCAACAGTGGACGCGTTGGCCGAGCGTTTTTCCGCCGCGCATCGGCAGATGTATGGCTTCGTGGCGGATGACGATCCGGTGCAGGTCGTCACCTTCCGCATCGAGGCAACCTGCGTTGTACGTAAGGCGACGTTTGCGCCGGAACCCGACTGCGGGCCGGATGCCTCTGCCGCGGTGATCGCGCGCCGCGACGTGTGGTTGCCCGAGGTGGGCGGGTTCGTGTCGTGCCCGGTTTACGATCGCGACAGGCTGCAGGCCGGCAACCGCATCGCCGGCCCCGCGGTAGTGGAGCAGATGGATGCGACGACTGTGGTGCTGCCGGGCATGCAGGCGAAGGTGGAACCGTATTTGAATTTGATCCTGACATGAAAAACAAGCTGGCCAGCGATAGAATAACCTCTCCCGCTCTCGCGGGAGAGGTCGCCGCGCATAGCGCGGCGGGTGAGGGTGCCGCGTCCCGCACCCAACCCATCCCCGTGCCAGCAGCAAAACCAGACCGTGCGTTCCCAATACCCTCACCCGCCGCTTCGCGGCGTCCTCTCCCGCGCAGCGGGAGAGGTTAGGAAATCCCAAATGTCCGCGAACACCATCGACCCGATCACCACCGAACTGATCGGCAGCGCGCTCTCCTCCATCGTCGAGGAAATGGGCGAGGCGCTGATCCGCGCCTCCTACTCCACCAACATCAAGGAACGCCGCGACTGTTCCACCGCGCTGTTCGACGTGCACGGCAACACGCTGTGCCAGGCGGAACATATCCCGATGCATCTCGGCAGTTTCCTTGGCCTGATCCCGCACATCTTGAAGCGCCACCCGATGGCGCGACATGCAGCCGGGCGACGTGTTCTGCGGCAACGACGCCTACGAGGGCGGCGGCACGCATCTGCCCGACATCGTTCTCGCCGAGCCGGTGTTCGTTGACGGGCGCATCATCGCTTCTCGCGGTGAACCTCGCGCACCACGCGGACTTCGCCGATCGCGGCCACGCGCACATCTATCAGGAAGGCCTGCGCATTCCGCCGGTCCGCCTCTATCGCGCCGGCGAACTGCAGACCGACATCATGCAGCTCATCCTGCTCAACTGCCAGGTGCCGCGCGAACGCCTGTCGGACTTCCGCGCCCAAATGGCGGCGAACCGGCTGGGCGTGCAGCGCCTGACCGCCCTGTGCGCGAAATACGGCCGCGACATGGTGCTGGCCGCCGGCGACGCGCTGCAGGACTACGCCGAACGCAAGATGCGCGCCGGCATCGCCGCGATCCCCGACGGCGCCTACAGCTTCGCCGACCGCTACGACTGCCCGGAGATCGACGGCGAACTCGACATGTCGTGCGAGATCACCGTGGCCGGCGACGAGATGCACCTGCATTTCGACGGCGCGCCGCAAGTCCGCGCCGGCCTAAACATGACCTACACTGCATTGCTCTCCACCGTCTATTACGCGATCAAGGCGCTGGTGGATCCGACGATCCTGCCGAACGCCGGCCTGTCGCGTCCGCTGCATGTCACCGCGCCGGAAGGCACGATTGTGAATTGCGTGCATCCCGCCGCGGTGAACGGCCGGCTGGCGCGTGCCAGCGCGTGGTGGACCTGATCTACGGCGCGCTGTCGGCCAGGCGATCCCCGAACGAGTGATCGCCGCGACCAACGGCGCCTGCACCTCGATCACCTTCGCCGGCCAGCAGCCAGGCGACAATGCGCTTTGGGTATATCTGGAAACCATCGGCGGCGGCTCCGGCGCGCGTGCTACCAAGGATGGGCTGGATGGCGTGCACGTGCACATGACCAACACCTCGAACCTGCCGGTGGAGGCGCTGGAAATCGAATATCCGCTGACCCTGCTGCGCTACGAACTGGTGGATGGCTCCGGCGGTCCGGGCCGGTATCGAGGCGGCATGGGCCTGCGCCGTGTCTATCGCGCCGAGGCCCCCTGTCGCGTCCGCGTAGACATCGCGCGCCGCCTGTCCGCTCCGTGGGGACTGTTCGGCGGCCTGCCCGGCGGCAAGGCAGCGGTGCTGCTGCGCGGTGGTGCCGACCCGCTGGATCACGGCAGCGGCGGCCTGCGTGCCGGCGAGATCATCGAGGTGGTGACTGCCGGATCGGGCGGTTATGGTCCTCCAGCGGATCGCGATCCCGCTGCCGTTCGACAGGATGTCGCGGAGGAACGCATCGAGGCGGCGGCTGCAGCGGCGGTCTATGGTGCAGCATGACGCTGGAGGCGTGAGGATGGATCGGGATACGGCCATACAAACGCTGAAGGCGCGAGAGCATGACCCTGCGGAGGCTCGGCGTGCGCCACATTGCGTTGTTCGGGTCAGTGGCACGCGGCGAGGCGCGTGACACAAGGTATATCGATCTGTTTCTCGACCTTCAACCGGATGCGCCGATCGGTGTTTTCGAGTATGTCGGGCTGACCCAGTCGCCGACCTGTTCCCGGTGCGCGTGGATGTCGCGAATCATGCGAGGTTAAAGCAGCATGTGCGACCGCACGCGGAGCAAGAGGCAATTTATGTCTTCTGATACATAGCCACCGAGCGACTGATGCTCGGACGGTTCACAGGGACCAGCCCCAATCGTCATGGCCGGGCTTGACCCGGCCATCTATCGCGGCACTGAATCTGCACAGATGGCCGGGTCAAGCCCGGCGATGACGATTGGGGGCGGTCCGTGTCGCACCTCAACCGTTTTGTCGGTAGGTATATATTACTTCACCGTCCCTGGTCCCTCCAACGGCACCACCTGTCCCTCCATCTTGTTGCCGATCAGCTCTGCATCCATCTCCGTCAGGTTGTGCACGAAATCGGTCGGCTTCGACATCAAATTGGTGAAACTGTTGTCACGGATCACCAGCGATAACGTCGCATGGCTCACGCCCTCGGCGCCGATCGACACCGCCGTCGACTTGTTATCGACGTGTGGTCCCTTGCTGAGCGTGTTGTGCTCCATCAGCAGGTCGCCGCCGTTCGGCACATCGACCAGGTAGCTCGCATGGCCGGTCGGGCCGTCGGAAATGTCGTTGCCACGTAGCACGGTGTGCGCAGCGCGCGACTTGATGTCGTGGCCTTCGTGCGTATCGGTGAATTGCGAATTCTCCACGTCCAGCAACGCGATCCGACCGACGTAAATGCCGTGGGCGCACGCTGCGATGCAGTTACCGTTGCCGCGGAACTCGCTGTTGACGATGCGGATGGTGCTATCCGGCCGCTCGCCGGCCAGGATGCCCTCCTCATTGTCGATGAAGTGGCTATCCTCGACGGTCAGATTGTTGCCCTCGGCGCGGATGCCGGCGCCATTATGATCCGGCACGGCGGCATGCATGAAGGTAATGCCGCGTACCGTGACGTTGTTGCCCTGAATGACGAAGATCGCCTTGCCCTGACAGGTCTTGCCGGTGAAGATCACCCCCGGTCCCTGCGCTGCGATGGTCAATCGGTTAGCGTGCCACACGGCGCAGTCGTCGTACTCGCCGGGTGCAATCACCACGGTATCGTCGTTGCGTGCCATGAAGGCGGCCTGGCTTGGCAGCCTCATCGCCTTGCCCGGGTCGACCTCTAACGTTCCACCACCCTGGATGCCGATCCTCACCGGCCCGCACGCCACCAGCGCCAATCCCAGAAGAAGGGCCACAAGCCATACGAGGCGCACCGACACGCCAGCCTTCCCAATCATGGCAAAGCCGGTCGCCACGCATCGGCAAAACCGCGCACGCGCGGCAGCAGAATCATCCCCCACGGGCTCGGCAGCTGCCCCACCTTCACATGCACCAGCGCGGGCGCATCCAATGCGAACGCCTGCCGCAGCGCATCCTCCAATCGCTCCGGCGTATCGGCGCGGAACGCCGCCATGCCGAAGCTCTCGGCAAACTTGACGAAATCCGGGTTGGTCAGGTCGCAGGCGATCAGCCGGTTGCCGTAAAACTCCTGCTGGATGCGTCGCACATTGCCGAACGCTCCGTCGTCGAACACCACGACGACGACCGGCAGCCGGTGCCGCATCGCCGTGGCGAGTTCGGCCGACTGGTACATGAATCCGCCATCCCCGGTCGCCAGCACCACCTTGCGTCCCGGCGCCGCCGCCTGCGCGCCGAGTGCCGTCCCGTAGCCCCAGCCAAGCGTGTCCTGATATCCCGGCGACAGAAAAGTCCGAGGCCCCGGCACGGGAAACGCCAACCGGCTGGCAAACCCAACCTGCGTCACCTCCTCCACATAGATGCCATCCGCAGGCAGCGCCGCGCGGATCGCTCGCAGGAATCCCATCTGCGGTTCGATCTGCGCCAGGCGTTCGGCAAACGCCGCACGCACCGCCGCCAGTTCCGCATCGCGGTTCCGAGCGTGGTTGTGCGCCGGCAGTTCGGCCAGCAAAGCGCGTAACACCGTGGCGGCATCGCCGACCAACCCGCAGGCCGGGCGGCGGAACCGATTGATCTCCTCCGGGTCGATGTCCAGCCTGACGATCGGCAGCTTGTCATCGACGCCCCAGACGCTCTGCTGCCAATACAGCCGCGTGCCGATCGCCAGGACGGCGTCGGCGTCCTTCCACAGCGCGTGGCCCTCGGTGAACGACACCGCCAACGGATGGGTGGTCGGGATTACGCCGCGGCCGCGGCGGAACGAGCTCACCGGCGCCTGCAATGCTTCCGCAATGGCTTGCACCTCCGCGCCGGCATCCAGTGCGCCGCCCCCCACCACGATCAGCGGGCGTTCCGCCTTGCCCAGCAGTTCGGCGGCGCGCTGCACCGCGGCGAGATCGACCGGCGGCGGGGCCACGCGCACCACCGGGGGAAAAACCACCTCGCCCGCGGTTCCCCACACGTCGATTGCACACTCCAGCGCGACCGGTCCTGAGCGCCCACCGCAAGCGATGCGGATCGCCTCGTCCACCATCGCCGGCGCCTCGTGCGGCGTGCGGATGCGCGCGGCATGCCGCGTTATGTGGCGCAGCAGTCCGAGCTGGTCGTGGATCTCGTGCAGATGCCCGTGCCCCTGGTCGATCGCGAACGACGCGATCTGCCCGACCAGGGCGATCACCGGCGCGCCCATGCCATAGGCGGTGAGCAACGCCGCTGACGCGTTCAGCAACCCCGGACCGGGCACCACTGCGAAAGCCTGCGGCTTGCCGGTCACCAGCGCGGCGCCGAGCGCCATGTAGGCCGCCGTTTGCTCGTGCCGCGCATGGATCACCCGCAAGCGGTCGCCGGCTTTGTGCGCGGCGTCGAACAGGTGGTCGTTGTGCACGCCGGGCAGCGCATACAGCGTGTCGATGCCGTGTTGCAGCAGGCTTTCGATCACGGCCTCGGCGGTGGTCAGTCGTGCCATCGTGGTGGTCTTCCGTTGTGAGGAGGCATGAGTATAGCGGCTTCTGGCAGGCGGGCGCATATGCGGGTGCGCCGTTCCGCGGCGTCGGAGTGGTGCGTGGTAAAGTAAGCATATTTAACACAGAGCGCGCAGAGAAGCAGCTTAAGCCACTGAGCACACCGAGAAGAAGTTCTTTGTTGCTGCGCAGGATAATTCGCTTCGGATAGCGCGGCAGACAGCAAATATCTTCGCGCAACTCTGTGGCTTAAGCTGCTTCTCTGCGCGCTCTGTGTTAAAAGTACTTGCTTACCGCGGCTGCGGCCCCCGGGACAGTGTGTCCGGCTGGCACGGACAGCCTGATTTCTGAACCAGCCTCAAGCTTGCAACGCTGCGTACGCAGCATAATTCTACCATGCCACCGCCACGAGGGCGCCCCTGCCTCCGTCGCCGGATGTCCTGCCGTTCGATCCGTGCATCCCGAATGAGGCGACAGTCGCGGCGATGCAGGAAGCGCGATACGGCAAGCTGCCCAGCTTCGACAGCGTCGATGCCCTCATGCGCGACCTTCATGCGGAGGATTGATCCGCACCGGAGCGGTCAAGCGCGACGCAACCTGCCAACGCTAAAGCTCATATGGTGATGACCGCGTCGAGCCTGGCCCGTACCGCGACATCCGGCGTGATCGCGGCACCCGCACCCCTAGCCGCCCCAGCCTCAACGCGCTATCTGCGCCGCCTCGTGATGGACGCCGCCCCGATCCCCCCTGCGCCGCCTGGCCCGCTGCCGGCCTACCGGGCCAAAGTCGCAGCGGGCGAACTGACGCCGGACCCCGCCCAGCAACTGGCGGCCGAGCGCCTCCAGACCCTCTGGGCCCGCCTCCGAGGCTACGACCCGCCCCCACACCCCACCAACGGCACCAGCCTCCTCGGCCGCCTGCTCCGCCGCCGAACCACCGACGAAGGCGGCGAGGACCGCCCCGATGGCCTTTACCTCGTCGGCGAGGTCGGCCGCGGCAAGTCCATGCTGATGGACCTGTTCTTCGCCGCCGCCGAGGTCCCCCGCAAGCAGCGCATCCACTTCCACCGCTTCATGCAGAACGTTCACATGCGCTTCCACGCCTTCAAGCGCGCCCACCCGGACGTGGACGACCCCATCCCTCCGCTCGCCAACTCCATCGCCACCGACGCCGCCCTGCTCTGCTTCGACGAGTTCCAGGTGAACGACATCGCCGACGCCATGATCCTCGGCCGCCTGTTCCAGGCCCTGTTCGAGCGCGGCGTGGTGGTGGTGGCGACCTCCAACACCCCGCCCGACGACCTGTTCAAGGGCCAGCCCGGCCGCGACGCGTTCCTGCCGTTCATAGCGCTGATCAAGCAGAGGCTGGACGTGCTGATGATGGACGCCGGCCGCGACTTCCGCCGCGCGCGCCTCCGAGGCATCCGCACCTGGCACGTCCCCGCCGACGCCCGAGCCGACCGGGCGCTGGACGCCGCGTTCGCCGAACTCACCGGCGGCGCGGAGCCAAAGCCCACGACCCTGACGGTGATGGGGCGCAAGCTGGTCGTGCCACTCGCCGCCGAAGGCGTGGCGCGGTTCGATTTCGCCACGTTGTGCGGGACCGCGCTGGGCGCCGGCGACTACCTGGCGTTGGCGACGCATTTCCACACGCTGATCCTGGATGACATCCCGCGCCTGTCGCCGGACAACTACGACGTCGCGCGGCGTTTCATCACGCTGATCGATACGCTGTACGATCACCGTGTAAAGCTGGTGGCCTCCGCCGCGGCGACGCCCGACCAACTGTATCGGCGCGGCGAAAATGCGAAGATGTTCGAGCGCACCACCTCGCGGCTGGACGAGATGCAAAGCCAGGACTGGCTGGCGCTGCCGCATCTGACATAATCGCCCGGTGCCCGCCGCGGAGCGCCTGGGATGACCGGACCTGCCATGCTGCCATGGAACGCGCCGCTGGCCGCAGCCGGCCGCGGCGGACCCGCATGAGCGAGGCACAAATCGAAGGCCTGTCCCTGGCGACTTGCCTGGCGACGATCGCGCCGTGCCGCCACCGGCTGACGAAAACCCTGGGCAGCGGCCTGAGCGCGAAGCCGGACCTGCTGGGCGCGCGGGCGCCGCTGAC
The DNA here is from genome assembly GCA_963762885.1 of uncultured Alphaproteobacteria bacterium. Taxonomy (GTDB): domain Bacteria; phylum Pseudomonadota; class Alphaproteobacteria; order Acetobacterales; family Acetobacteraceae; genus JASHVB01. Next base: position 7,363 of record CAVXNH010000025.1, on the reverse strand, counting down.
GTTCCTGCACATCGTCCCGATCGAGGCGCCGTGCTACGCGGTTCGCCTGGGCTTCGCCAATTGCTTCGATTTTACGATGACGATTGCCAAGGCCAGCGTCTATGCGTCGGACAGCTACGGCGTCCTGGGCGAGAACGACAACGCCGGCCTGAAAGACGGCGAGACCAGTACGTCGTACCGGATCGTGCCCACCGGCAACGCGGTCGGATGCCGGGCGCATTTCGACCATACCGGCGCCGATGTCGGAACGATCAACCAGGACGGCGCGCAGCGCAGCCTGACGCTCGGCGGCAATCCCGCGAATAGCGACAACCGGCCGGCGCCGTTCACCATTCAATGGTCCGATTTCACGCCATGCACGTCGATCCCTCGCGCCGACGGCGGGACGCAGCATCTGCTGTTCGTGTATGTGACAGTGGCATCGTCGTCGATGGTGCACGCTGCCACGGGCAATGTCGCTGCGACCAACGCAGACAAGGTTGCGCATCGTGGCCGTCACATCTGGTTGGGGCATGCGGCGAACACCGGCACCGATTATGCCGACTTACCGACCGAATCGGCCTTCAGGCCCTGGCCCCTCGCGCCGTTGTTCGCCGTTCAGTATCTCACAGCCAGCCTTGGCATTCAGGGCGTGCTGAGTGGCGACTCATTGACCGCCGCGCCAACCGATGACTGCTTCACCACGCCGCTGCATCGCGCTGCCTGGGACCTGTCCACGCCGGACCAGCCGATCGAGATCGCCAGCATGGCGTGGGGCGGCACCAACTCGGCGTGCTACGAGACCATGTTGCGCAACAACATGGCTGCCCTGCGCGGCAGCTTCGTGAGTTACCAGCCGTTGTCTCGGAACGACACGTTCACCGCGGCAGGACTACAGCTTTTGCTGGCGAAGGCACTGGCGAATGCCGACGATTTCCGGATGCGTTATGGCACCGTGCCGATGTGGAACATCCCGGGGTGCACCCCCAGCGCGCATGGTATCTCGTGGCAGACGCACGCTTTCACCGACATGCGCTCCCGGCTGCAGGCGTTGGCGCGGTCGTCCGGGATGCCGCTGATCGATACCCCGGCGGTGATCGGCCAGCCCAACCTGCCGTGGCTCTACCGGCCCGGTATGTCGCACGACGACACCCATCCGAACTTCATGGCCGCGGAAGCCGTAGTGCCAATGGCACGGGCCGCACTGCTTCAGATGATCGACGTTTGAGGTGCGGCGTTTGGGCCGAGGACGAACCAGTTGGCGCTGGAGATAAGGAAACCTCTCCCGCGAGAGCGGGAGAGGTCAAGACGCGAAGCGTCGAGGGTGAGGGTGATCGGGTCGGCACGCTCTACCTGCTTACCTGCGGCCCGATCACCCTCACCCTCGTGCGCTATGCGCCCTCGACCTCTCCCGCTCCCGCGGGAGAGGTTTCTAACTCGTCTAATTCCAGCAGTTGCTCTGCCTGTGCTGCGTCTACCGTCTCGACCCCGCGCAGCTTGCGGGTGACGGCCCGCGTGCGGGTGCGGGCCCGTTCGATGGTGCTGCTGAACGTGCCGGCCTGCTTGGCGAGGCGGTCCAGCACCTCGTCCATCTTCAGCATCTCCGTCCGCGTCGCCCCGAGCAAATCCCGCACCTGATCCGCCTTCTGCTCCAGTGCGAGCGTGACAAAGCCGAGATGGATCGTGCGCAGCAGAGCCGGGAACAGGCACGGTCCCAGCACCAACACGCGGCATTCGCGGCCGATTTCGTCGGTCAGGCCCGGGATGCGCGCGACCTCCGCGTAAAGCGCATCGGTCGGCAGGTACATCACCGCAAACTCCACCGTCACCGGCGGGTTGATATACTTCGCCGCAATCTTCCGGGCTTGCTCCCGCACCGCGCGTTCCAGCCGCCGCGTCGCAATCCGCTCGCCATCCGCATCGCCGGCTTCCGATGCCGCCAACAATCGTTCATAATCCTCCACTGGAAACTTGGCGTCGATCGGCAGCAGAGGCTTGGCCTCGCCGCGCATCGGCATGATGACGACGAACTCCACAGCATCATCGCTGTCCGGCCGCACCTTGCGGTTGGTTTCATAAGCGCCCGGCGGCAGTATGTCGTCCAGCATGGCGCGCACTTGCGTTTCGCCCCAGCCGCCGCGCGTCTTCACGTTGGTAAACAGCCGCTTGATGTCGCCGATCTGTGCGGTGACGGCCTGCACGTCGCCCATCGCCTTCTGCACCGCGGCAAACTGATCGATGACGCGATTGAAACTCTCGTTCATTTGCTTTTCCACCGCGGCGTGGAGTTGCTCGTTCACCGTCTTCTGAATCTCCGCGAGCTTGGACTCATTACCCTCGCGCATCTCGCGCAACTTGGCTTCGACCATGCTGCGCGTGGTTTCGAATTGCGCGCCGATCTGTTCAGTCGATTTCCGCTGCGCCTCCGCCAGCGCCAACCGCAATTCCCCCTGCTCGCGCGACAGCACCGTGCGCATTTGCTCCATCGCCATGTCGTAAGCGCCGCGCAATCCCATGATACGTTCCGCAGTGCCGGTGTCGGCAACGCGCACCACCGCGCGCGTCGTTTCGGCTTCGGCGCGCGCCCCAGCGAGCGATTGCTCGGCCAACAGCCGCAGTGCGGCCAGCGTGCGGGCCTGGCGTGCGACGAAAAGCAGCGAGGCGAGCGCTGCGCCCGCGGTGATGATCGCCAACACCAAGAGAAGGAGAGACATGCGTCGCGGCCCCCGATTCGTCGGTGCCGATTATGCGCCGTCGCGAGCGCAGGTCCCAGCAATCCGGGAGCAGGCCGGCCCCGTTGCCGGAGTCGGCCCGTCTCCTAGCGGCGTTTGATAATGACCTTGATCTTGACGATCACGATCACCATTATCCACCATAGGAGAGATTGATGGTGTGCACTTATCGCTCTTTCTCCCAGCGAACGCCGGCCGGGCCAATCCCGACCGGCGTTTCGCATTTCACAGCACAGAGGTTAATAAATCGTCGCGAGGTCTGTGGTGGCATCGTGTTGCATACGACTGCGTGGATGAGGTGGCACGGGTCGAGCCTGTTGTGTCCCCCGCTGTCATTGCGAGCGAAGCGAAGCAATCTCCCGCGTAAGTTTGCAGGTACCACGACGGAGATTGCATCGCTTTGCTCGCAATGACACGTGAATGCTCAGACGCCGGCGTGCGGTATTTCTGACTAATGGAGCATTTGGCATACGATTGCATGAGAGCAATGGGAGCAGGCCGGTCCCGTTGCCGGAGCGGGCCCGTCTCCTAGCGTCGGTTCACAATGACCTTGATCTTGATGACCACGATCACTATAATCAACGCCAAGAGAGCACGATGCGTGTAAGCGGCCATCGGGTTCTCCCACATACGCCGGTCGGGATGATTCCCGGCCGGCGTTTCGCATTTCACGCCTCGAAAGTTAATAAATCGTCGCCGACTCCATCGATAGCGGCGGCGCTGCATACAGGAGTGTGTTGTGTTGGAAAATTTGATTGATCCGATTCGAATTTTGAACCGCAGATCAAATTAGACTTGAACGCGACGGGCCCGCGCAGCGTAATGCGACCCGCGAGACTACGATAGTCTCGCGGCATCGTGTTTCTCCCACCATGTGCCGGTCGGGTTGATCCCCAGCCGGCACTTGTGCGTTGCAATCACACGCAGCCTACGCCGCCACCGGAACCGCTACGTCCTGCTTGCGCGCGAGGTCGGGCAGCAGCGGCAACAGCGTGCCCAGGTCGCGCTCGGCCATGCAGACCAGATAATGCGGCACCTTCGGAGTTTCGTCGGGGGACTCCGGCAGCGGCAGTCCGTCCGGGCCTAGTGGCAGCGCGGTCAGGCCGAGATCGCCATACACCTTCAGCAGTGCGGGGCCGGCGCGCCAGAAGGCGGGATCGAGTCCCTCCTGCCGCGCCAGGTCGCGCAGGCGCCAGATGGCGGAGACGCAGTCGGTTTCCTCGCCGCTGGGATCGCCCAGCCCCAACAGCACGCGGCCGCAGCGGCGGAAGGGGATGGCGGCGCGTTCCGCCTCGCCCATCACCAGGCCGTCCGCCTGGCGCGGCGGCAGCACGCCCATCGCGGCCAGCCGGACCCGGGCCGTGGCGTCCCAGGGCAGCCATCGCACGCGGCCGGGGCGCAGCAGACGCCAGATCGCGATCAGGCCGAGCACCACAGCCAGCGCGACCGCCAGCCGCAGCGAGTTCGGCATCTCGCGCGACATGATCACCGCCCACCAGGCATTGTTCCGCAGGCCGTGCGTGTAGGGACGCGTCATCGCTAACGCCACCAGGCAGATTGCCAATGCGACAAGCGAGATCGCGCTGGACGCCTCCAGCGGGCCGCTGAGCAAGCTGGCGTGGCGGTAGAAGCAGCCTCGAAAGGGTGCGACCAACAGGGCGGTCAGGATCAGCACGCTGGCGACCCAGAGCCGGTCGTCCTGGGTGGCGGTGAAGGCCGCACCTGCGACCAACAGGACCAGGGTCAGGCCCCAGGCGAGGTTGACTCGGTGGGACAGGCCGATCGCCATCACCACCAGGCCGGCGCCGATCAGCGAGGGCACGAACTGGCCGGCCTGCCTGGCCAAGCCGGCGAGGTCCGGATCGAGCCAGGAAAAATCGGTCTGCGGCGCCAGCACGCCCAGACACAGCAGCAGCACGCCGCACAGTGCCACCGACCCGGTACCTGCTGGCGACGGCGAAATCCGGCTCGCTCCACCGGGCGAGCGCCTGCACCGGCGGCAGGTTGGCGGCGCGGCGCCATAGCACGCCTCCGCGCAGCACGATCTCGTTGCCGGCGAACAGCGAGCCGGCAAGGAACAGCGGGATCACGTAGTAGCAAAGACGGAACACAACGATGGCGCCGACGATGCGCGGGGCGTCGATGTAGGGGGCGAGCCCGAGCAACATGGCGGTGTCGAACACGCCGATGCCGCCGGGCAGGTTGGTGATCAGGCCTGCAGTATAGGAGGAGACGTAGACTCCGAGGAAGATCACCCAGGTCAGATGCGGCACGGCCGGCAGCAACTGGTAGAAGATCGTTGCGGTGATCGCGACGTCCACGGTGGCGAGCAATACTTGCAGAACCGCCATTCGCACGCCGGGCAGCTCGATATATTGGCCGAACAGGCGCACGCGGCGCAGCACGCGAGCGAAGGTGACGTAGCCGAGCACGATGGCCCAGAGCAGGGCGCCAACGCCGTACATTGCGGCGCGCGGCAGGTGGGTGCCGAAGAACGGGATGGCGCGCGGTTCGACGAACAGGATGGTGCCGCCCAGCACCATGCCGCCGAGGCCGAACGTCAGGCTGCAGAAGGCGACGGTCTTGGTGATCTGCACCGGGGTCAGGCCCCAATGCGAGTACAGCCGATAGCGGACCGCGGCGCCCGACACCGTGGCAAAGCCCAGGTTGTGCGACAGCGCGTAGGCGCAGAACGAGGCGAAGGCGACGCGGCCGTAGGATACCTTGTGGCCCGCATAGATGGTGCCGAGCCGGTCGTAGAAGGTCAGCACAAAATACGACAGGATCGTCCAGCCAAACGACAGCGCCAGGGACCGCGGCGGGATCGCGTGCAGTGCCGCGCCGATGTCGCGCAGGCGGAGATGGCGGAACTCACTTTGCACGACGTAAATGGCGCCGATCAGCAGGACAACACCAAGCAAAGCGGGCAGGTTGCGGAGCCATGCCTTCATCGACCCGGAAATGGCCGGCCGCGGCATGGCGTCAGGTTGCATCTGCCTGGCGAGTGAGTGCGTCCTGGATCAGCGCGATCGTCTCTTGGATGCCGTAGAGCGCGACGAATCCGCCGAAGCGCGGGCCTTCCTGCTGGCCGAGCAACACCTGATACAGGCAGGCGAACCAGTGGCGCAGCTCGGCGATGGGGTGGCGCTTGCCGACCTCGTAGACCGCGTTCTGGATGGTCTCGGCGTCGGCGGTGGGTGGCAGGGCGGCGAGCGTGGCGGCGAGGTCTTCGAGGGCGGCGCGCTCGGTGGCATCCGGCTGGCGGTAGCGTTTCTCGGGGCGGACGAAGTCCTGGTAGTAGGCGATGGCGTGGTCCACCAGGCGGGCGAGCAGCGGTTGGGTCTCGGTGTTGGCGTCCGGGTAGTAGCGGCGGATGAAGCCCCATAGGATGTCCGGCGTGTCGGCGTTCACCACGCTGGCGAGGTTCAGCAGCATGGCGAAGGAGATCGGGCTGCCGGCGTGGTTGGGCAGTTTTCCCCCGTGGATGTGCCACGCCGGGTTCGTCTGCCGTTCGGCGGCGATCTGGGCTCGGGCGCGATCGGCGTTGGCAATGTATTCATCCACCGCACGCGGGATCACGTCGAAATACAGCCGCTTGGCACGTTGCGGGGCGTTGTACATGAACTGCGCCAGGGATTCCGGCGGGGCGTAGCGCAGCCAGTCGTCCACCGACAGGCCGTTGCCCTTCGACTTGCTGATCTTCTGCGCGTGTTCGTCGAGGAACAGCTCGTAGGTGAAGGTTTCCGGCGGTGGACTGCCGAGCACGCGGCAGATGCGGCTGGACAGCTTCACCGAGTTCGATCAGGTCCTTGCCGGACATCTCGTAATCCACGTCCAGCGCGTACCAGCGCATCGCCCAGTCGGCCTTCCATTGCAGCTTGCAGGCGCCGCCTTTGACGGAGGTTTCGTATTGCTCGCCGGTGTCAGGGTCGCGCCAGACGACGGTGCCGGCGTGGGCGTCCCAGCTTTGCATCGGCACCTGCATGACGATGCCGGTCCTCGGGTGGATCGGCAGGATCGGCGAGTAGGTGGCTCGGCGGTCGGGGCCGAGCGTCGGAAGGATCACTTCCGTGACTTTTTCATAACTTTCCAGGATGCGAAGCAGTGCCGCATCGAAACGGCCGGAGGCGTAGTAGTCGGTAGAGGAGGCGAACTCGTAGTCGAAGCCGAAGGAGTCCAGGAAGGCGCGCAGGCGGGCGTTGTTGTGGGCGCCGAAGGAGTCGTGGGTGCCGAACGGGTCGGGTATGCGGGTCAGCGGCTTGCCGAGGTGCTGGGCGAGCAACTCCCGGTTGGGCACGTTGTCGGGGACCTTGCGCAGGCCGTCCATGTCGTCGCTGAACGCCAGCAAGCGGGACGGCAGGCCGGTCAGGGTGGTGAAGGCGTTGCGCACCCAGGTGGTGCGGGCGACCTCGCCGAAGGTGCCGATGTGCGGCAAGCCGGAGGGGCCGTAGCCGGTCTCGAACAGGGCGTGACCCTTGCCGGAGGCTTCCAGGCGGTGGACGACCTTGACGGCTTCCTCGAAGGGCCAGGCCTTGGGGATGGCGATGTCGGTGTTTCGTAGTGTTGCAGACATGCGGGCGAAGCTAGGGGGGCGAGGGGAGGCGGGTCAATGACGGGCGGGGGATTGTCACGGCCGCTGCTCTCCTGCCCGG
>CAVXNH010000024.1:0-19311 GCA_963762885.1 uncultured Alphaproteobacteria bacterium | reverse complement strand
GCCCCGTCATGCAGTGGACCGCGCTAAATAGCGAAGCCTTGCTGGCGTACTGGCGAGGCGAGATCGGCACCGGTGCGCTGATCCATCGCTTGCAGCGGGTGACTGAGTAGATGCTGGAGAGTATTCTCGCCGCCCATGCCGATCCCGACCAGCCGGGTGCGACGTTCCGCGCTATCGACGCGGCGCTGGCCGAGGCTCCCGGCCACATCCTGTTCACCGTTTTGGTGCACCATCCGGCGCTGAAGCAGACGGAACGCTTCTACACCAACCAGCCGCAGGCCTATCCCATTGGCGGCCGCAAGCCGGTGACCGATCGCCCGTGGATGCGGCGGGTGATCTTCGGCGGCGAGCCCTATATCGGCCGCACGCGCGAGGACATCGCCGAGCATTTCTTCGATCACGATCTGATCCACTCGCTTGGCTGCGACAGCATCCTGAACATGCCGGTGCGCTGGCGCGGAGAGACGATGGGCACGCTGAACCTGTGCCATCGTGCAGAGCATTACGACGAGAGCCACCTGCCTCGGGTGAAGCTGATCGCGCAACTTGCGCTGCCGGCGTTGTTGCTGATCAGCCGGACGTAATGGGAGTCCTTGGGCGTTCAGGCGTCGGCAATCGGCGTGCCCACGGCACGGGCACTTGCCGCCATTTTCGTATCAAAGGTAGCGAGCGTGGCGCCCACACGCTGCGCGATGGCAATGTTGATCGCATCCGCGGTCCGCAGCGTCAGATCCAGACGACGGGTGAACAACGCAGCCACCGCAACATCGGCTGGCACGATATGGGGCCCATCGGCCACCCGCGACCGCCATACATCGAAGTCGGTAAGGACAATACGCGCGTCGTCGAGCGTACTTTCGTGTGTCCGTGTCATCCGCGCCACCGCGGAAGCAAACTCCGCAGCGGCAAAATCGCTTACAACGAGAATGGGCAGCTCAGCATCGAGAAAGTCGTGTGCACGCTGGGTGAAAGCGTCACTGGTCAACAGCGCAACAAGCAAGCTCGCGTCCAGATCGACGCTCACCGCTGCTCTTCATCGCGCATCACGCCGACCAATGTACCGGCATCCGCGGTTGGGTTGCGACGAACCACGCGACGCGCAGCAAGCCATTCAAGATCCGCGCGCGTAATTGGATGCGCCGGAGCAGGAAGGGCCCTGATCTCGGCGACCGGCTTGCCATGACGCGTGATCAACGCAGTTTCGCCCTGCTGCGCGCGATCGATCAGATCGGAAAGTCGGTTCTTGGCTTCAACAACGCTGTGCGTATCCATGTAGGCACCATGGCTCTGATCTGGCTGTTTTGTCCATAAACGCGAATGTCGGGGCGATACGCACCGCTCCCTCAATCCCGAAACGGATCGAACTCGCCCTCGCCTGCCATCGCCACGGCGAACGGCCGCAGCGTGTGCAGCACCTTCACCGACCCGGCGTGATGCGCCAGCACATCCGGCAGGCGCCGGTACGCCATCGGGCTCTCATCGAGATCGGCACCGAGCAGCAGCACGCCGCGCTCTTGCAGCCACGCGTCCATCTGCGCCTTGGTGAAGCGCCGCTTGGCCTCCTTGCGGCCGAACAGGCGCCCGGCGCCGTGCACCGTCGAATAGAGCGACGCCCGCGCCTCCGGGCTGTCGACGCCCTCGAGTGATCACCGCGTCATCGCCCATCGAGCCGCCGACGAAGCCGCGCTGTCCGGGAAAGGCCGGCGTCGCACCCTTGCGCACCACCCAGAGATCGCGGCCGTCATGCGTTCTCCCGCCACGCGTAATTGTGGTGGTTGTGCACCATGTCGGTCACGTTGCCGCCGATGATCTGCGCGCACCCGCTCGATCACCCATTCGCGGCCGGCGTAGGAATAGCGCCCGGCGAGCTGCATCGCGGCGATGTAGCGGCGCCCGATCTCGCTGTCCTCGTCGACCACTGCCGGCGGGACGTTCATGCCGTCCTTGCCGCCCGCGGCCTTCAGATATCGCGTGGCGCTGGTGTGTCCCAGCCCGCGCGAGCCGAAGTGCACGCCGATCCAGACAAAGCCCGTCCTCGTCGCGCATCAGGTCGACGTAATGGTTGCCGGACCCTACCGTGCCAAGCTGCGCCTCCGCTTTCTGGCGATAGTCCTCCATATCGGACTCGCGCCATGCATCGCCTCATCGAATAGCTCGTGCTCGACGCGTTCGTCGTTGGTGCGGCCGACGCCGAACGAAATGACCTTCTGCACGTCCTTCAGATGATCAGTCGGCACCGTACCGGCGATGGCGGCGAATGGCGTATCCAGTCGCACCGCCATGTTGCCGCAACCGATATCGAAACCGACGCCGGAAATGCTGACCTGCTTCTCGTAGGCGATCACCCCGCCGACCGGCTGGGCATAGCCAAGATGGCCGTCCGCACAGATCACGCCGGCAACGACATTGCCGACCGCCATGCAGTTGCGCATCTGCGCGATCGTGGCGGCGTCATGCTCGCCGAACACCGTGAGCGGGCTGTCGCGATACCGCGATTCCTGCGGGCGCAGGTTGACGATCTCGGCGGCGGCCTCGGCTTGCTCGCGCGCGTTCAGTTCGGCCCGGACGGCGTCGCGGAACGTGCACCACAACGGCATGCCGCGCGGGCTACCGGGCTTTTCGACGCGGCTGTCCGGGTCGAGGCCGGCGGCAATCGCCATCTCGCGGCAGCGGGTTTCCTGCTTGTCAGGTGGGCGGGGCATGGTCTGGTGTCCTCGGAACGCGCCTTCTACAGCCGCACTGGCCTTGCGTCACGCAAAACGCCCGACACGTGCTCGTGCGGCCCGTCTGGCTGTGCGCCTGGTAAGAAACAAACATCCTCCCCCTCCCACAAGCGGAGGGGGAGGTTTCTTATCCCGACGACGTTCGCAGTTTCATCCAGGGCGGGTCGGCCGCGCCGGCCGGTGGTCAACTCGCAATGACCGCTCTGAAGGGACGGGCTCGGAACACCGGTGGCGAAGGCCGCGGGACGCCATTACGTTGGTGTCAGCACCAGGATGAGCCGTTGGCCAGTCACCACCTCAGCAAATCGCGTTACATCAGCCGGCCTGCAATGTCTGCGGCGGCTATGGTGGCAGGTGCACGAACCGCACCCGACGAGGGCCGGCACCCGGTTCGCCGGCGGACATCGGGCAGGAGATCGGACGCAAGGCCCATCTGCTGTTTCCCGGCGGCGTGCTGGTCACCGAGGAGCCGTGGCAGCATCGGAAGCGGTCGCCCGCACGGCGGCGCTGATGGACGATGCGTGCGTTCCCGCGATCTTCGAGGCGGCTTTTGAGTATGACGGCATCCGTATCCGGGTGGACGTGATGGAACGGCTTGCGTACGGCGCCTGGGGACTGCGCGAGGTGAAGAGCAGCAGCGGCTTGAAGGATCACTACCTCGACGATATCGCGTTGCAAGCTTTTGTGCTCCGGGGCGCGGGCATTGCGGTTTCTTCGATCGAACTTCTGCATGTGAATACCGCCTATGTGCGGGGAGCTGACGGCATTTGCTGGACGGATTTCTTCGCCCGGCTGGATATCAGCGACGCCGTTGCCGTCCGGCTTGCGGATCTGCCTGGCCGTCTTCCTGCGCATGCGCGATTGCCTCGGCATGGCCGAACCTCCCGATGCCGAACCCGGAACCAATGCGGCTCGCCCTACCGGTGCGAATTTCTCGATCGCTGCACGGCGAACAAACCTGACGACTGGATCAGCTATCTTCCGCATCTGACCCGAAAACGAGCGAACGCACTCAAGGCGCGCGGCATCGAGGCCATCTCGGCGATACCGGCGGATTTCCCGCTCACATCGAAGCAGGCGATCATCCGGGACGCCACGGCCAGCGGGCAGCCCTTCGTGTCACCCGGTCTTGCGCGGCTGCTGGGCGGTTACGGCCCGCCTGCCTGCTATCTGGATTTCGAAGCGATGACGCCACCGATCCCACTCTATGAAGGCACGCGGCCCTATCAGACCATCCCATTCCAATGGTCGCTGCATGCGGTCACGGAAGATGGCGTGCTGCATCACCGGGAATTCCTTGCGGATGGTGACGGCGACCCACGGCGGCGATTCGCTGAAACACTGGTGGCTGCACTGGGCATTCGATGCACCGATCGTCGTCTATTCCGCCTACGAAAAAACGAGGTTGAGGGACCTGGCGCGAGTTTCCCGATCTTGGCGCGGGGCTGTATGCCATCATCTCCCGCCTGGTGGATCTGCTGCCGATCGTGCGTGGTGGCGTTTATCTCCGCGAATTCCAGTTCAGCAACTCGATAAAGTCGGTTGCCCCGGCACTTTCTCCCGGTTTGGCTACGGCGATCTCGATGGCGTCGCCGATGGGACCGCGGCATCGGCGGCGTTCCTGCGATTGGCCTCCGGTTATGTCACGGACGATGCGGAGGCCGAAGCGGCTGCGGGCCGCACTGCTTGCCTATTGTCAGCGCGACACGCTTGCCATGGTCGAGGTGCATCGGGCGCTGACCAGGCTGGCAAGCCAATAAAAGCCCGAATGGACCATCAGCGATACGAAATACCAAGCATGCGACGTTCTCTGGACGACTATGTCAGTTTGCGGTAAGCTTATCGGACTGTCATAAAAGTTTCATAATTCCTCAACGAACCTGGAAATAATGATGACCGCACCGCTCCGTCCAGCGTTGGAGAACGGCGCGCCGGACGTTTCAGCGCCTTTGCGGTCAACCGATCAGCACGAAGTCGAGCTGAAATTGCTGGCGTCGCCGGGTTCTCTCGACGCGCTGCGGAAGGCCCCGACGATCGCACGTTACGCCCGCAACGCCGGCATAACGCGGCGGTTGGAGGCGACTTACTACGACACGGCGGATCGCAAATTATTCAACCATGGCCTGTCGCTGCGTGTTCGCCGCGTCGGCAAACGCCACGTCCAGACGCTGAAACGCGGACCCGGTACACGGGCAGCCATTCAGGCGGCAGGAGTGGGAAGCCGCCGTCAGCGACATGACGCCAGATCTCGCATGCCTGCCGGTCGAGGCGATCGGCGCGCCGCTGGCCGGGCTGGCGCCCGATGCCCTGGAACCGATCTTCACGACGAATGTCCGCCGCCGCACCCAGCATCTGCAACTGCCGGGCGCCGTGATCGAGATCGCGTTCGACGAAGGCACGATCGAGGACGGCACACACCGGGAACCGCTGACCGAGATCGAACTCGAGGTGAAGGCCGGCGACGCAACTGCAATGTACGACCTTGGCGCGCAATTGCTCGAGACCGCGCCACTGTGCATCGGTACCATGAGCAAGTCGGATCGGGGTTACGCCCTGGCCTTCGATTTGCAGCCTGAAGCGATCAAGGCACATGCGCCGCACATCACCCGGGAGCATACCGTTGACGACGTCATCGTCGCGGTACTTGGCAGTTGCCTGCATCATATTCTGGCGAACCAGGCAATGGTAGTGCAGGGACGCAACCCCGAGGCCGTGCATCAGATGCGCGTCGCGTTGCGCCGGCTGCGCACCGCGTGCTCTTTGCTGCATCGCGAGGTGGGTGTGCCGGCGCTGCACGGCTTCTCGGCCGAGGCAAAATGGCTGGCGCACATGCTGGGTTCGGCGCGGGAGTGGGACGTGTTCGTCACCGAGACGCTGCATGGCCCGGTCCAGGCGCGCCCGGCGGATGTGAACTTCGATGCGTTGCGCCGTACCGCCGAGCCGCATCGAGCGGCGAGCTATGCCGCCATGCAGGAGGTAATGGCGCAAGCGCGCTACAATCAGTTCCTGCTGTCGCTGAGCCGTTGGATTGCCTGCCGCGGCTGGCGGAACGAATTGAACGACAAGCCCCTCACCGTCCTGACAGAACCCGCCGCGGCGCTGAGCCAGCGGGTGCTGGCACGCTTCATCGCAGGGCGCTCAAGCGCGGCACGCATTTTGCCCGGCTGGCGCCGGAAGCACGTCACCAGTTGCGTATCGCACTGAAACAACTGCGCTACGCCGCCGAGTTCTTCCAACGCCTGCATGCCGACGAAACCGGGGTCAAACGCTTTCTCCGGTGTTTGGCACAGCTTCAGGATGCGCTCGGGCACGACAACGATGCGACGACGACGCGGCCGCTGTTGGGCGTGCTGGCATGCGAACCGGTTGCACCGGAAGTGCAGCGAACGATCGGCGTGGTGATCGGCTGGCAGGCGCGCGACCGGATCGCAGTGCACAAGACACTGCGTAAACTGTGGCGCAGGTTCAAGGAAATGCCGGAATTCTGGTCCGGCTGAAATATAATCGTAACCTCTTGTCAGCATTCTGTGTGAAGACTATTGAGAGCTTGCGCCGACGCGGCGCGGTATGCTTTGTCGGAGGCAGAATAACTCCAATAGGCCGGGAAACCGGGAACCTACGCATGGCGACGTCCACGGCAAGCTCGATCCTGTATCAATGCGGCGCCCTGCCTTTTTCGATCGCAGCGGACGGCGAGCCACGCGTGTTGCTGGTGACGACTCGCGGTAGCCGGCGCTGGATCATTCCCAAAGGCTGGCCCATCCGAAACCTGACCGCTGGCGCAACGGCTGCGCGGGAAGCCTACGAGGAGGCCGGCCTGGTGGGATCAGTCGTCGGCGAGCAACCGGTGGGTTTTTACCGCTACGAGAAGCGGCACAACGCACGGAAGACGATTTGCGAGGTCGCCGTATTTCTGTTCGCCGTCGAGCGCCAGTTATCGCGTTGGCCGGAAAAGGCCGAGCGCCAGACACGATGGTTCGTGCCGGCGGAAGCCGCGGCGGCGGTGGCATCAGCCGAGCTTGGCGACATCTTGCTCGCCGCAATGTCAGAGTTGACCCGGCTCAACGCGGTGCCGGTCGCTTCGAGACTCGCGGGGACGTTATTGCTTCAATCAGTCGTGCCGTAATCCCCTGTGTCATGACCGGCCTTCGCCGGTCATGACACGGGGAGCCGTGATCCGCCGTTAGCTGATCCGATTATTTGCCCCCCGATTCGTTCGTGCCAGGCGTTTGAACGCCTGACCCTCGAACGGTTGGCGCCGGCCTTTCCGGCCGGCCTCGGTGTGGGCAGCCCCGCCGCGCGGAGGTGTTATCCCGTTGTCAGTCGATGCCGAAGAACTGCGACCGCAGCGCACCTTCGTAGGCTTTCTTCGCGGCTTCCGCCTTGGCGCGGGCAGCTTCGGCGTGGAAGTGGGCGTCCTCCCACAAGTCCACCTCCGCGACCGTATGATTGACCGACGCCAACTGCTCTTCGGCCCGAATGGCAGCCACCCAGCTATCAACCGCCACTTTATAGGCACTCTGCAATCGATCGAGTTCGGCGTGGTCATGGTCCATGTTCGATCTCCACCAGGCGCTTGTATCCAGGCAACCCGGCAACAATGCAGTGCCGGCCGAGGCTTTCCCGCGCCGGGCCGGCGTGCCCAAACCGTCTCCGCCGGCCTCGGCAGGTCGCTTCAGAACACCTGGCGCAGAATCACGTAGAGCGAGCCGGCGATGATCATCGCCGCCGGCAGCGTCAGAACCCAGGCCAGCGCCATGTTCTTGATCGTGCTCCACTGCAACCCGGATCCGTTCGCCGCCATGGTTCCCGCGACACCGCTCGACAGAACGTGGGTGGTAGAAACCGGCAGGCCAAAACCGTCCGCCAGCCCGATGGTCGCCATCGCCACGATCTCGGCCGAGGCGCCCTGCGCATAGGTCAGGTGCGTCTTGCCGATCTTCTCGCCCACGGTCACCACGATGCGCTTCCAGCCCACCATGGTGCCGAGGCCGAGCGCCAGCGCAACCGACACCTTCACCCAGGTCGGGATGAACCGGGTGCCGCTGTCCAGCGACGACCGCAGCGACTTCAACGTGGCGAGATCCGTGCTGTTGAACCCGGCTGGGCTGGCACCCATCAGGCGCACCGCGTCGGACGTCAGGTACATGTCATTGCGAACGTTCGATGTCGCCGCCGCGGGGACGGACTTGATCGCGCCGTAGTCCTTCACTTGTTGGCCAATATCGCCGGTCAGCGTGCCAAGCGCGGCATACACCGCGGGTTGATTCACGGACTTGGTTTGCAAGGCGTGTCCCACCACATCGCGGGCCGCGGCGGCGTTGGCCGGGGGCGTGCTGCCCCCCGCATGCGCCTGGAACACACTTACGGCCGCCTGCATCGTCTGAATGAACGCCGGCGTGGTGCTCTCGGGCATCGCGCGATTGAGCGCGTAAGCCGTAGGCGCCGCGCCGATCAGGATGAGCATGATCAGGCCCATGCCCTTCTGGCCGTCGTTGCTGCCGTGGAAGAACGAAACACCGGTGCAGGTCAGCACAAGCAGGGCGCGGATCGGCCCCGGCGGCGGCTTCTTGCCTTCCGGCGCGGTGTAGAGAGCCTTGCTGCGCACAACCACTTTCATGCCGAGCAACAGCAGGAAGGACAGCACGAAGCCGATCAGCGGACTGAACAGCAGGGCTCGCAATACGCCGGCGGCCTGCCCCCAATCGACGCCCGAGGTTGCCACTCCGTTCGGCGCCAGAAGCTGGTTGGCGATGCCGACGCCCATGATGGAGCCGATCAGCGCATGCGAGGAACTGTTCGGCAGCCCCATCGCCCAGGTCCCCAGGTTCCAGATGATGGCCGCGATCAGCAGGGCAAAGATCATCGCATAGCCGGCGCTACTGCCGACCTGAAGGATCAGTTCCACCGGCAGCAGCGTGACCACCGAGAAGGCGACCGCGCCACTGGAGGTCAGCACGCCCAGGAAGTTGAATGTGCCCGACCAGATCACCGCCACCAGGGGCGGCAGGCTGTGGGTGTAGATCACCGTGGCGACGGCGTTTGCCGTATCGTGGAAGCCGTTGACGAACTCGAACCCGAGCGCGATCAGCAGCGCGATCGCAAGCATGACGAAGGCGCCGACGGCGACGGTGTGTTCGCCTGCAAGGTCGATGTCGTTGGAGATGCTGAAGGCGGCGTATCCCAGCCCGGCCGCGATCACCAGCAGGAAGACGACGGCGCCGAGGAAGTGCGGCTTCTCCTCCAGATGCGGACGCGGTGACGCCTCCGCGGCAAGTTCGCCGGTCAAAGTCAGGTCTGACATCCCGCCCCCCGAAGATCGTTATCCCGGGGCAAGCTCTAGCGAAGCCTTCGAAACGCTTCGATGTCATTGCGATGACAATTTCGCGTCGAATTGGAGACGGTCCGGACGGGTACTGGCGCCGTTAACGAGCCCATCACAGAACGGGGGCGAGGCCCGGCGTGGCGATCTAATACCAAGCCGCCGAACTATTGACTCTCGACCGCTTCGCACGCGTCGCCCCAACTGTCATGGCCGGGCTTGACCCGGCCATCTATGCAGGACGGTGCCGCGATAGATGGCCGGGTCAAGCCCGGCCATGACGGTTGGGGCGGTCAGTGCCGTACGTCAATCGATTTGCGGGTTGGTATAATACCAGCCCGCCACACGATTGACTCGTCGACGTGCCCGTACCGTCATGCCAACGAAGGTCCACGACTTCGCAGCGCACCGCAGCAGAAAGTCGTGGATGCCGACCTTCGTCGGCATGACGTTGAGGCGGTCGTCTGCGTGTCAATGTTCAGGCGGGCTGGTATAATGTCGGGCGGTGATCGGACATCAACCGCCTCTGCTGCTGCGGTAGCCCGGCTCATCGCTAGCATGCCTCGGCAATGATTGCGTCAGAGCCGCACTGCAACGCTGGTTAGCACTATCCGTTAGGCCGCGGCGCTCTATTCCGGTTCGCCGTTCAACAGCGCCCGAGCGGCGACCATATCATTGGTATCGAAACCTTCAGTGAACCGGCCAACGACCAACGCCAGCGCGTCCCGCGCCTCTGCGGTTTCAGTGGCGCTGCCCGGCAGGACCGCCAGGCTCAACACGGCCCTTAGCTCCCAGAACAACGCGCCCTGCTGTTGCGCGAGCGCAATCGCGGCGATGAAGCTTGTCCTTGCCGCCGTGACAGGCGCGTCGCCGCCTGCACGTAGCAAAATTTCACCTTTGATCCGGGTCAGCTCCGCAGCGCACCACATTTCGCCGTCGCGTTCCGCCCTCGCCAATGCCTCCTCAACCGAGGCGAGCGCTTCCGGAATCTGGCCGAGCCTGGCGAGCCCGGCTGCGAGTTCTCCCAGAAACGCCGGAAAACGCATGGACCAGCCCGCCGTTCGATATGCTTTAAGCTCGTCACGCAGCACTTCCACGCCTTGGGCCGTCATGCCTCGCCGAATCAGCAGCGTCCCCCTCAGGCAATGGCCCCAAAGGCGCCAAAAATTGAGCCGATGCTTCGTCGCCACCTCGACCATTGTCGAAACGGCATCCTCGGCACTATCCAATTCGCCCGTCGCCAGCGGGACGGGGCAACCCGCCTCGGCCAGGGCGTAACACAACGACAGGACGTGGCCGGACGCTTTCGCGGCCGCGATTGCGTCCCGGGCATTGCGCTGGGCCTGGTCTGTCAGACCGCGCATCCACTGCACGCGCGCGATCATCGAACGGGCAAGGACGGCCTGGTCGAAATGGAAGCGACGCAGATGATCAGCCGGGGCGACGTAATTGGTCAGGACATCCTCAAGATAGTGTTGCGCCTCGTTCTGCTGCCCACGGTAATGCATCGTGGTGCCCAGCAGACGCTCGCCGACGAAGAAGTCTGGCTTTGCGTCTCCGCGGCGCGCGACCTCCATCAGCTTCCGGGCGATTGGCTCGGCATCGCGGTTCTTCCCATTGTTGAAGTTATAGGTCCACAACGTCCATAGCGCCTGCAGTTGATAATCGACATCGTCCAGGTCCTCGGCAATTGCCAGCATCTCATTGAGCGCGGCGCCGGTTTGCTGCTGCATGGCCAGCGTGCCAAGCAGCGATACGCCGAGTGCGGCATAGAGCCGCAGCCGCACGTGCGGATCCACTGGCGAGCCGGGTGGGAGACTATTGAGCGCACGCCCGATCCGATCGCGGCACTCCGTCAGCAATGACACGCCAAGCCAGAGCGGGATGGCGGCGCCTGTAAGCCGCACGCCGAGTACGACGTCGCGCGGAGAGGAAAATGCCCAGTCCAGCGCACCGCGCACGTTGTCGATATCAGGCACATAGGCGCTCACCCGCTCGGTGGCCGGTCGCAGGAATTCGTCACCGATGGCCGAGAGGTATTCAACATAATACTCCGCCTGTCGCCGCGCCGTGGCGTCGTATTCTCCGGCCTCCGTAAGTGCCTGCAACGCGTAGGCGCGCGTTGACTCGAGCAATTTCCACCGAACCGGGTCGGCAGTCCGATCCCGCTGAATCAACGACTTGTCCACCAGGCTGGCAGTGATATCTATGAGGTCCTGGCGGTCCACCGCGGCGGCAGCGGCACCGCCTTCCACGGTAAATCCGGCGGCGAATACTGCAACGGCACGCAGAAATTTCTGCTCGTGGGCAGCAAGCAGATTATAACTCCAGTCAATCGCTGCCCGGAGCGTTCGATGCCGGGGCAGCGCTGTTCGGCGGCCGGTGGTCAGCAACGCGAAGCGATCGCCCAGCCGGCGCAGGATTTCAGACAGGCCGAGCGTTGCCGCACGAGCGGCGGCAAGCTCGATGGCAAGGGGGATGCCATCGAGGCGCCGGCAGATCGTTGCTATGCCATCGAGGTCGGCCGTGCCCCATGGCTTGGCACCGCCGCTCCATTCATCGACCCGGGCGATAAAAAGCTGGACCGCGCTGTGGCCCAGCACCGCCTTGGGCGTCGACAGATCCTCGGGAGGGACATCGAGCGGAGGAACCTGAAAGGAGCATTCGCCTTCGACTTGCAACAACTCGCGGCTCGTCGTGAGGATTGTCGTCCGCGGGCACAGGCGCACGACCGCATCCACCAGCCGCGCCGCCGCCTCGATCACATGTTCACAATTGTCGAGAAAGAGCAAAAGCCGTTCGTCCCCGATGGCGCGCGCCAGGGCAGCCGCGGTGGCGGCATCCTCGGCGGCGGAAAGGCCGAGGGCGTTAGCTGCCGTTGACAAAACAAGGCCAGGATCGGACAGCGATACCAACTCCACAGCCGCGCCGGCACAGGCATGCTCCAGGCAGAAGCGACGGGCGACTTCCAATGCCAGTCGGGTTTTGCCGATGCCTCCCGGACCGGTGAGCGTGACCATTCGGTAAGCCAACAACAATTCGCCCAGCCGCTGTATGGCGTCGGCGCGACCGATCAGTTCGGAGACAGCGGTCGGCAATGCGCGCGGAGACAGTTCCGCAAGGCCGGCTGTCAGTGCGGCCGGCTCGGCGACGTGCTTCCGAACCGCCCAGTTCCCAAGCAGACAATAGCCACGGCCCGACACGGTCTTCAGTAAGCCACGCTCTTCTCCGAGCGCCCGGCGGATCGCTGATACATGTACCCGGAAGTACGTTGTCGCCAACGAATACGTTTGGCCAGATCCGATCCATCAAATCGGATTTGGTGACAAGATCGCCGGCTGCTTCGACGAGGACTTGCACGATGTCAAACGCCCGCCCACCGATTGGCACAGAGGTTCCATCGACCAGCAGTGCGCGACGGCGGAGATCGATTTCCAATCGCCTGGACAGGGAGGCGACGACTTCAGCCATCGTGGACCTCTGCCTGCACAGGTTGATGGACGGGTGTCCACTGTGGCAGACAACAGGGAACCGAGCAATTTCAGGCGCTTTGCGGGGTTCATCGTACCCGGCAATGTTGCTGATCAGTGAGTAGGTCGCAACGGAGTTCTCTTCGGCGCTGTCGATCAAGCTTCGCACTGGCGCTCTCACTGTTGCGGATCGCGCTAAGGTGGCGGGGCTGTTTGCGCACTTGAAAGCAGCGTCGCTGACGGTGGTGCCGGTGACGCGCGAGCACTTTATGGCGGCAGCGCGATTCGCCGATCAGTATGGGATTGGGCTGCGCGCGGGCGATGCGTTGCATGTCGCGGTCGCCGCGGGGCATGGCGCCACGATTTGCACGCTGGACAAGCGCCTCGCTGAGACTGCGATCGCGCTGGGGGTGAGCGCGGAGTTCGTGTGACGTAGCATTATTCTGAATCCGAACGATCATGCGAGCGATGAAAAGCGCTGGATCGAACCTCAGCGCACCGGACCAGTTCGAGCGTTTCATCCTCTGCCAGGAAGGTCGCATAGCGCAGGGCAGCGTCGATGTCCTCGAACTCAAGATAGGGATAGTTGGCAAGGATCGCTTCGCGCGTTTCGCCGGCCGCGAGGAGGCCAAGCAATCGCGCCACCGGGAACCTAAGCCCCCGGATGCACGGTTTGCCGGTGCAGATTGCGGGATCGACGGTGATACCTGGGAAGATCATTCGACCACCATGTCCCAGCGGCCCCATGGTTGCACAGCACGCCATGCCGCCAATTGACGCTGCCAGTTTTTGTGGATACAGTAATTCCCGTGGATATCAGCTTTGACCCGGCCAAACGGGCCAGGACCCTCGCCGAGCGAGGGCTGGACTTCGCGGACGCGGGGCTGGTGTTCGCTGGGGTGACCAGGACCGATCCGGATACACGGCACAACTACGGTGAAGGTCGGTATATCACCGCCGGCACCCCGCATGGCCGGCGCGTGGTCCTGGTGTGGACGCCACGCGGTAACGCGCGGCGCATCATTTCGATGAGGTATGCCCATGCGAGCGAAGAAAAACGCTGGATCGACTGAATGGATCGATCCGGATGACGCTCCGGAACTGACGGACGGGTTCATGGCCCGCGCTGAAGTGTTTGAGGGCGACCGGTTCGTGCGCCGCGGTCCAGGCCGTCCGAAGGCCGCCGTCACGAAGGAGCAAATCAACGTGCGGCTCGATCCGGATGTGCTGGCGCGGCTGCGCGAGGCCGGGCCGGGCTGGCAGTCGCGGATCAATGCGACCCTGCGCGAGGCGCTGGGGCTGGATGCCCGGTCCGGACGCGCGGTGGCCGTCGGTGCGGCGGCTCACCGCGCGCCAAGGATGGCAGCGACCGCAAAGCCGAGGTAGATTACCCACATGTGCTGGTGCCAAAATCGGACCACCAACGCCGCAACGACATAGAGCAGCGGTTCGTGGCCGATGTGGCGCCAGGCGCCGATGATGAGGGCGGCGAGCAGTGCCGCGTCGTCGGGGGAGGGATACATGTCGAGCATTGTGAAACTCCCGGGTTGGGAGTCAGCCAACTAAACCAGCAGGCATCGGGAACTCGCGCGGAACAAACGAGAGGATTCGGGAGGAAATCAAATGGCGCCGCGCAAGAGGAAGTCGCCTGACTTGCTGCCGCACCGGGAACATCTTGCCCGGCTGATCGACACTGCCATTGCCCATGGACACCATGCGCCGGAGCAAGACAAGCCATACGAGCCGTGGGTCTGGACCAACGAGGCGTTCGGCTTGGCGCTGGGCACCGACGAAGGCACGGTTCGCGGATGGCGCGGCAAGATGGGCGTTCATACGCCGCCGAATATCGTGCCGATCCTGCGCGTCCTTTACGGCGATCCGCCTGAATTCCAGGCAGATCGGGACGCGATGAAGCTCGCCTGGTATCGTGCCAAGGGCATCCCGCCACCGGAGCCGCCGCCTCCGGCACAGCGTGATGTTCAAGGTCTGCGCCCGTTTGCCGATGCCGCCGAGATCATCGACCTGGCGATGAGCCAGCCGCCGCCACCGACCAACGGCTCCACGCTGACCGTTCCATTCACCTTCCGCGTGCACCCGGACCGAGACTGCACGATCGAGGCGGCGATCGCTATCGGTGTGGAACACGTGCTGGTGGTCGTGGAATCGGAGCACTGGCAGCCGCAGCCCAACTCCGTATTTCGTGGCGCCGGCCATCCCAATGCTGGCGATACCGCGGTTCCCGGCGCGGCATTGTTCAATGGTCCGCGTAAGCAAGGCGAACGTTGGATCGATGGCAAGCCCCTGGGCGACCAGCCGCTGCTGATCATGGAGCGCAAGCAGGACGGCGATGGGCCGGTCGTCATGTCGGCGCGCGTCAGGCGGGAGGACTTCGTCGTCGTGCCGCGACCGCAGCCGGGCGACAATCGGCCACCCGAGGCAATCGGTGAAACAACGAAGGTCGTCCTGAACGCTATCTTCGCAGGTGCCTATGAACTCGATGCGCGCAAGCGGTTGGTGGTTGCCAGGGCGCGCATCGGCGGCCCCAGAAGTAACTGATGCCGCTGACGGGCGACCACCTGCATCGGATGCTGCGCGTGATCCGGGCGGGAGATGCGAACTTCGTCGAGCTTGTCGGTCTGGCCGAACTCGACCCGGCCGAGGCGTTCCAGGGCGCCGCGCTGCGCGGCGTCGATTTGCGCGGGCAGGACCTTGGAGGTTTCGATTTCTCCGGGGCGGACTTCGCCGGTGCCGATCTCCGCGGCGCCGATCTGTTGCGAAGCCGCGGCGTAACCCCGGATATGTTGTCCGCGGCGTTGTATGACTCCAGCACGCGCTTGCCGCCCGACGTCCTAAGCCCGTTCTGGGCGCCCGGCCGCGCGCCATCCTGGGCCTCCGACTGGGGTATCGACGCGCACGGCCGCTGGGTCGCGTTCGGCGTCCCCGCCGCGGACGGCTCGCGCGTCACCCAGCGCATGCGCTGGATTCCGCCCGGCCGCTTCACCATCGGCTCGCCCAACGACGAACCGGGCCGCTACGGAGACGAAGGCCCCCAGCAGGAAGTGACCATCGCCACCGGATATTGGCTGTTCGATACGCCATGCACGCAGGCGCTGTGGCAGGCTGTGACCGGGAAGAACCCGAGCAACTTCCAAAGCCCGGCGCGGCCGGTGGAGCAGGTGAGCTTCAACGACGTGCGGCAATTCCTGCGCCGGATCAATGCACGTGTCCCCGGGCTGAACCTGTCGCTGCCGTCCGAGGCGCAATGGGAATACGCCTGCCGCGCGGGCACACCCGACGCAACCTACGCGGGCGCGATCGAGATTGTCAGCGACTACAACGCGCCGGTGCTGGACGCGATCGCCTGGTACGGTGGGAACAGCGGAGTCGGGTTCGAACTTGATAACGGCTATGACTCCAGTGGCTGGCCGGGCAAGCAGCACGAACATACCAAGGCTGGCACGCATCCGGTGGGGCAGAAGGCACCGAACGCCTGGGGCTTGTACGATATGCTTGGCAACGTGTGGGAATGGTGCGCCGATCAGTGGCATGGCAGCTACGAAGACGTGCCGCTCGATGGTTCGATCTGGGGCGACCCACGAGGTGCAGCGCTCCGCGTCATCCGCGGCGGGTCGTGGGGCGACGGCGCGCGGAGCGTGCGCGCGTCGTGCCGCGGCGACCTCGTCCCGGACCGCCTTGACTACCTGGGCTTTCGCTGCGCCCGAGTTCAGGATAGCGAACAGCGACCGGCGGAGCGAAGGGCGGGGAGGAGCAAGCCAAGCGAGCGGAGCGAGACGGCGGCGACGACCGGCCCGAAGCGGCGGCGGTGAATCGATTTTTTAATTTTGGAACATAGAAAGAACAAATGCAGTTGCGCTTTTTCATGGTGCCGGTAACTGCGGCAGACGATGCGGCCGTGGAACTGAACCGCTTTCTTGCCGCCAACCGCATCCTGGCGATCGAGCGCCAGTTCATCAGCGACGGTGCGAATAGCGCGTGGACGATCTGCGTCAGCTTCGACGAAGGCGGCGGGGCTGCGACCGCGCGGCCGGGTATCGGCAAGCGTGGCAAAGTGGATTTCAAGGACGTGCTGAGCGACTCAGAGTTCGCGGTGTTCGCCCGTCTGCGCGCCCTGCGCAAGGAACGGGCCGACGCCGAGGGCGTGCCAGCCTATGCGCTGTTCACCAATGAGCAATTGGCGGAGATGGTGCAGCGTCGTGTCGTTTCTAACTCGGCGTTACGCGAGATCCAGGGCATCGGCGACGCGCGGGTGGAGAAGTATGGTGAGGCGTTCCTGCAAATTCTGAAGGACGCGGCACTGCCGGAATCGGCCTCCGCCGGGCATGAAACGTAGCGCCGTCGGCCTGGCGGAAATCGCCGACTGGCACAACCTGGCGACCGCGTTTCATGCGGCGGCGCGCGGCAAGCGCGGGCGTGGCGACGTTGAGACGTTCCGCGCCGGCCTGGATGGCGAACTGGCCCGGCTGCGTGCCGAGTTGCTGGCGGGGACCTGGTCGCCGCGGCCGATGCGCCGCTTCCGCATTCATGATCCCAAGCCGCGCGTGATCCATGCGCCATGCTTTCGCGACCGCGTCGCACACCATGCCATCATGGCGCATGTGGGGCCGGTGCTCGATCGCGCGCTAGCGTTCGATACCTACGCCTGCCGGACCGGAAAGGGGACGATCGCCGCCGTGCAGCGTGCCTCGGACCATGCGTGCAACTACGAATGGTTCGCTCAGATCGATGTGCGCGCCTATTTCGCCAGTATCGACCATGCGGTGTTGCTGCGATTGCTCGAGCGCCAATTCAAGAACCGGGAGTTGCTGGCAACGCTCGCCCGGATCGTTCATGCCCATGCGGAACCGGCCGGGCGAGGGCTGCCGATCGGCACGCTGACCTCCCAGCACTTCGCTAATTTTTATCTCGCGGGGCTCGATCGGCACCTGTTGGAGGTGTGCCGGGTTCGCGGCTTCGTACGCTACATGGACGATGTCGTATGGTGGGCCGATGATCGCATGTCGGCCCGTGCGGCTATTGACGCCGCGCGCACCTATCTGGCCGACCGGTTGCGTCTGGCGGTCAAGCAGCCGGTCCGGCCGGGCCGCAGCCGTCACGGCTTGGTGTTCTGCGGCTTCCGTGTTCTGCCGGGAGCGGTCCTGTTGTCGCGCCGTCGCAAGCGGCGCTACGCGGCTTCGCGCAAGGCCGCCGAGCGCGCGTGGCAACAAGGCGAACTGGATGCGATCGGCTTGCAGGCTGCGTATGCCAGCGCCTTGGCGCTAACCGCCCACGCGCGCGCCGCATCCTGGCGGCGCGAGCAACTGCGGCGGCAACCGGTTGAGCCGGCGTTGCTGGCCGTTTTGGCTCACGGCTGGAGGCGGGCCGAGAAGGTGCAGCGAACCGCGTCATCCGCGGCGGGTCGTGGAACGACGGCGCGCGGAACGTGCGCGCGTCGTGCCGCAACGACGACGACCCGGACCGCAATGACAACCTGGGCTTTCGCTGCGCCCGAGCTCACGAGCGGACCGGAGGGGCCGCACGTGAACAGGCCTGTTTTCAGGACGGCCTCGGTCGCCAAAACGGGAGACCGCCGGCGTGCTGGTAGGGGCCGACATCTGCCCCGAACGCTCGCCGGCGACCCGTCTTATGGTCTCATCTCGCTGGCTGGTGAGCCGGCGCGGGAAAAGGAATCTGCCTACAGCTCATCGCCCAGAAGCTCCTCCAACGTCGCCGGGCAAGTCTCGGGCAACGTCTGGGGCGGCTGTCCGTCCATCATCGCCGGCACGGCGCGCAACGCCTGGCGATAGATGCGGGCCAGATCGAGCCTCCGCCGCATCGATGGAGCAAATCGGTTTGCCGCCTGCGCGCGGAATCCGCGTGCGTCGGCGCGCCAGTTCTCCACGTCACGCGCGAGCGGCCAGCCCTGCGCCTTCAGCATGTGCACCAGAGCCTGCAACAGCAGCAACTCCACTGCGTGCAATTGCTCGCTGCCCACGCTCTCGACCTCCTCGATGAGGTGTTCCCAATCCAATTGGTCATTGACGCGCTCGCCATGGGCTAGGCGCCGCAGCAGGTCCGCCTGCTGCTCCGACCAGACCACAATGTCGCTTTCATACAGCTCGCTCATGTGGGTCTCCCGCGCGATATGACAGTATCCGAGCCCTACATCGTCGCCCCGATCACCCACGGCGCAAACTCCGCCGCGCCGAAATCGAACGCCTCGCTCTTCGTGCGTTCCCCGCTCGCCACCCGCAGCATCAGTTCAAAAATCCGCCCGCCGCACTCCTGCACGGTTTCCTCCCCGTCCAGGATGGTGCCGCAGTTCACGTCCATATCGTCCTCGATATGCTTGAACATCGGCGTGTTGGTCGCCAGCTTGATCGACGGCGCCGGCTTGCAGCCGAACACGCTCCCGCGCCCCGTTGTGAAGCACACCAGGTTCGCGCCGCCCGCGACCTGCCCCGTCGCCGCCACCGGGTCGTAACCCGGCGTATCCATGAACACGAACCCCTTCGCGGTCACCGGCTCGGCGTAGCCCACCACATCCACCAGGTTGGTGATCCCGCCTTCGCCATCGCCCCCAACGACTTTTCCAATATCGTCGTCAGCCCGCCGGCCTTGTTGCCGGGCGAGGGATTGGCGTTCATCTCGGCCCCCTCGCGCTTCGTGTAGTCCTCCCACCAGCGCATCAGCGCGACCAGCTTTTCCCCCACCTCCGGCGACACCGCACGGCGGGTCAGCAGGTGTTCCGCGCCATAGGTCTCCGGCGTTTCCGACAGGATCACCGTGCCGCCATGCC
>CAVXNH010000023.1:0-13096 GCA_963762885.1 uncultured Alphaproteobacteria bacterium | reverse complement strand
CCGGCCGCATCAACTCGGATAGGATGTTCGTGTCGAGAAGGATCATTCGTCGAATGTCGGCGGGGCGCGCATGGCATCGCGGGGCATGGCCGGCAGCTCAACCCCGCCAAGCGGCGCGAAGCGTGCGCGTATCGCAGCGGCAAGGTTGCGCTGGCGTCCGGCTCACGGCTGAGCGCAGAGCGCAGAATGTCACGCGCCTCGTCCTCCATGGATCGGCCATGAACAGCCGCCTGAACACGCAGGCGGGATTTCAGCGAATCATCGAGGTTGCGGATGGTGATGCTGCCCATAATGCCCCTCCTGCCATCACTGATGCGATTATAAGCAGTGATTTCACAAAGAGCCATGACCTGCGATCGGCAGTCTTTGACCGGGGCACGCGTGCCCCGGTCAGGCGTCGTCGGCATGTCATAGCCCATCGGCACTCTCGTCCTGGCGTGGTGGGTCGCCGTGGCGCCCGCCCACAAGCTGCTCGTTCCAGTCCTTCGCCGCCGGCCGCCGCCGTTCGAACGAAATCCCGTGGCGCCGGGCCAAATCCTCCAGCCGCCCCGCCAGCAAGTCGCCGCCTGTTCCACGATCGGTCGCGGCGACAACCATGCGGGCCTTGGACAAGAGCTGGCCTATCGCTGCATTGCCCGCATCGCCCCAGCCGCCTCCAGTGGAAACATAGGCGGTGTCGTCATAGGCGCCGTCGATGGCAGCAAGACTGAGCGCGTCGATCGCCGCCTCGCACACGGCAACCCGCGATGGTGCATCACTCCCAGAGAAAACGAACACGCCCTTCGCGCCGCCGGCGAGAAACCCTTTGAACGAAGGGCCTCGCATTTCCCAGCCGGACGGCCGCCCTCCAACGCAGTGCAGGAACCAAGCGGTGCCGCGTACCCCCTCCCGCACCAGATCCCGCCGGACCACCACCTCCAGCAATGACGCGGGAAGTCCGCGTTCTTCGGTCAGATACCGCCACGCCGCCGATCCTGGTCGTGGCGGTGGACGACGCAGCCACACCGATTGCGGGTCAGCAGCATCGCCCCGCGTTCGCAGTCGGGAAGTGGGCAGGAGGAGGGGAACGATGCCGGCGAGTGGCCGGAGCGCCTTCCTGGCATGACCAAGATTGCCGCCCCAAACCCGCTGGGCGAGCGCGACAACATCGCCACGCGCGCCCTCTGCCAGCGGATCAAACCAGCCTTTGCCATCGTGCGTCACGATGATGATTTCGCCAGCACCACGGCGATATTTCGCCGCCCTGCGGGTACTTTCCCCTTCATCGACTTGCCATCCGGCACGTTCAAGCACCGTCCGACAATCGACGCGTTCCCTCAGTTCAACCAGCTCTGCATCCTGCGGCATGATCCCTCCGCCTGAATGTTTTCAATGATTTCCCGTCAGCCAGGGCGCGGCCGGCGCGCCGGCGCATCCTGACCGCCGGCCGCCGCCAACTTGTCGGCCAGCCCGTAGAGCGTGCGATCGAGGCGCAGTTCGCCGCGGTCATTCAACTCCACCATTTTCCGCAGCAGCCCGCCGGGAGACCGGACCTGGCCGGCCTCGTGGCGGGCCGCGATGGCCGCAACCGCGACGGCAGCCGGCCAGCGCCCCATGCTGAGGCACGCTTCTCCCCACGCGTCGGACGAAATGCCGAGGTGCTTCCGCACATGCCACGCCGCCTCGACGATATCGGCCTGGCTGGGACGACTGGATGGGACGAACCCACGGAAGGGAGGTGCAGCCTGGATGACGAAGGCGGGGGTGGCTGGGAACCCGCGCAGGGCGTCCGGCACCACGGCTGGTGGTGGTGAGGCACCCTGTTTCGACTGCACCACGTTGTTAGCCTCGGGCCGGCTTCGGCCCTCCGCTTTTGCAGTCGCTTTAGCGATTAAAGGTTGGTTTGTAGTTGTATTGTGGGGTTCAACAGCCGGCCCCGTGGGGTCAGTTTCCACAGGAAAACGCGCGGATTCCGCGGCTTTGAGGGCGGTTTCCGCATCGGCCTGCACCACGCGCATCTGGCTCAGGACCATGGTGAGCATGTCAGGATCTGGTTGCGCCGCGCAGCCCGTGGCGAGCTGGCGCGCGCGCAGCGCGACAGCCGGCCAGTCCGCCGCTTCCGGTGCGTCCACCATGCCTCGATCGGCCAGGGTCAGCACCGCGCGCCGGGCGGCGGATATCCGCCCGCAAGTGACCGGCCTGGGCGCGGCGCCGATCATCCTCATCCACCAGCGCCGCAAACTCTTCATAGCGCGCGGCGAGGGGAGACAAGTCGATCCCGAAAGCCCTGGGTGATAGGACCTTGTGGGCCGTTTCGCTTCCCCCATCGGTGTCCGTTTCCGCTGTCGCGCATGGCGATCAGGCCAAGGTCGAACAACAGGCCAAGCACCGATTTCACCTGTGAGCGGCTGAGGCTGGTCAGCTCCTGAAGCCGGCGGTTGGACGGCCAGACAATCGGTCGGCCGTCGCCCAGCCAATCCTGGTCGAAGCTGATGCTGAACAGCATGTCCAGCACCATCACCAAGCCATGCCGAAGCCCCAGCAGCGGCGCCGCTTTCTTGAACATGGCGAGCACCTGCCCGCGTGACGGGCCGCCGGCCCTGGGTTGGGGGTAGTCCAATGCCTTCAATTGTCCGGGCGTCAGTGCTCTGCGCCCGGTTGGGGGTGGTCTGTCCATTCTCTCCGTCCCTGGTTGGACGGGCCTCGGGACCCCAGAGGAGGCAACAAGAGAGCCTTTGAGTGTTGACACCCGAATTTCGGGTGTCTATTCTCTGCCATCAAGTTCAATCGGAAGTCCCTCGCCGGGTTCTCTTCCTCTCTAGAGTTCCAGGATCAGCCTCCGCGCCAACGGAGGCTTTTCCTTTTTCAGCCCGTTAAGTTCTGATCTGGCAACAATCCTCAACAGTGGTCTGACGCGGTAGGAAACCTGCTGGCCCCTACGGGCACAGGTCTACCCCCGCAGCGCGCGGAGTTGCGCGCTGATTCCCATTGCGGTTCGTACGCACGTCCGATGTCAAGCCCACCCTAATTTCCCAATTTTACAAATTCCCAAATTCGGTATCGGCGGGTCTGCGGCTGCGCGACGGTTCCGCCGCCGACCGCTCACGTAATCGGGAGAATGATTTTTCTTCGATTAAGGGGTTGCCACCCGCCTCCGGTCCTGGCTAGGTTGCGTGACTCGCTACGGAGGAACAAAGTGCGATCAAAAGATCGTATGCCACTGTTTTCGGCTGTATTACTTGGGGTTTTTGTTGTCGGGACAGCCATATGCCCCCAGCAAGCCAGGGCCGATCAGTGGGGCTGCGAGGTCTTGCTGTGCATGAGCAACCCGGCCGGCCCTGAGGCGGTCGCGCAGTGCGTCCCGCCCATGCAGCGGTTCTACAACGTGTTGAAGCATGGCGGGTCACGTCCGACGTGCCCCGAGTTCGGGCTGGTCGGGAAATATCGGCTATCAGCCGCTCACCTGCCCGGATGGCTTCGATCTGACGCGCCGTGACGTGGGGCAGGGGCTTCAACCCATCTGCAAATCGGCGACCGGGGCGACACGCCCGGTCGAACAGCGGTCCCAGCCGGTACTACGCGGACATCCCGCAGACGAACGGCCAGCCCGGTCTGCAACGAATTTGGCTGTCAGAACACTGATGCGCCTGCATTCATCCCCTCTCGATCTGGCCCAAGATTTGGTACTGTTCTTCTGCCCTCACGCAGTCATCCTCGTGCGGCGCTGGAGGACGGGATCACAGTGGCTGACGACGGCGCAATCGGGAGCGCGGAAGAACTCGGCTCCAACGGCGCCGGCGAGGCGGAACCGTCTCCGGCCGTCGCGGCGTCATGGGGCAGTGCGCCCGGCATCACCCAATCTGAAATCCTCGATTGGCTTCAGCGCGGCGGCTACATCCGCAGCATCATCGTCGAAACCGAGCCGTCCGACACCCACAAGACCCGCTACAGCGTGTTCCTGCTTACGAGCTGGCGTGCCGGCTATCACATCATGCACGTCACCTGGCCGGCCCGCCCCCGCCTGTTCAAGGATTTCGAGCGCCTCCAGGCGCTCCTGCGCCAAGAATTCCGCTACAAAGATACCATCGCGGTCAGGCTCCCCAACACGGGCACCAAGAAGCGGCGTTCCCACTTCCGGGAGAGGTGATGCTCGCGGCGGGGCGCGCCCGTGAGCGCCCTGCCTCTCGCCGTGGTGCTGCAACTGATCGCGTCCTGCGCGCCGACAGTGGCACCTTCCACGATGGCGTCGGTGCTGCGCACGGAGTCCGGCTTCGATCCGAACGAACTGCATGTGAATGGCCCGAATGGCGGTGACATTCACCCCGCCACGAAGGCGGACGCCATCGTCCAGGCGATCGACCTCATTGTGGTGCAGCGGAAGTCTGTCGATCTCGGCCTCGGACAGGTCAATTCCGGCAATCTGGCATCGCTGGGCCTGAGCGTCGCCGACGCCCTGGACCCCTGCAAGAACTTGGCGGCGGCGGCAAAGATTCTGTCCGCCGGCTATATCACCGCGTCGCAAACCCAGGCCGATCCGCAACAGGCGCTGCGCACCGCGCTGAGCCGGTACAATACCGGCGACCCGGCTCGGGGATTCGCGAACGGCTACGTCGGCAAGGTCGAGCGGTCGGCACAATACGTGGTGCCAGCGATCAGCGTGGCGACGGCCGCGCCGGATACGCCGGACGGCCCGACCGCCCCGGTGCAACCCGTCCAAAGCCAGCCTTTGCCGCCAAGCTGGGACGCCTTCGGCATGGCCGCGCTGCATTCAGCCTCGGCCTTCGCACCGCCGGGCAACTCCGTCCCCTCGTCGGCCGCACCGCCGGCGACGCCTTCGGTGTTCCCGCCCACGGCCGCACCGACTCCCCCACCCGCCGCCGGCCAAGCTTTCGCCGCCGCACCCGTGGTGTTGCGTGCAGCGAATTAGCCGCGCGCGCCTTTCCGTCTGCCGGGGCCGCAGGCCCTCCGGCCGGAAGCGCCTGCCAAAAGCGGCAGCCGCCCTCCGTTGGCCTGCACGAACAGCACGAGGATGTAACTGCATGAACCAAACAGCCATCGCGCTGGCGCCGCCAGGCTGGATCGCACAGCGCGACCGGCCTGCACCGGCAATGGCGTCCGGCCTTGCGCGCGCGTTCGCAAAAGCCCGGTCTTCCCGCGCCCTGCATCTTGTGGCTCTCGTCTGCCTGATGACGCTGTGTTTCGATCACATGGCGTTCGCGCAGGCCGCCGCCGGCGGCACCGGCAGCCTGACGACGTTCCTGACCAATGTCGTCAACCTGCTGACCGGCACGCTCGGCCAGTCCATCGCGGTGATCGCGGTCGCCGGCGTGGGCATCGCCTGGGCACTCGGCCAGGCCAGCCCGCGCTTCGCGCTCGGCACCGTGGTCGGCGTCGCCATCCTGTTTTCGTCCGCCTGGATTGTCGGACAGATCAGCGGCAACGGCGGCGGCTGATGCGGAAAGGGCTCGCCAACGACACGCTCTTCCTGGCCTGCACGCGCCCGGCGATGACGCTCGGCGTGCCGATCGAGGCTTTGGCCATCATCATGATCGTCACGACGCTGGTGTTCATCGTCATGAAGAACCCCCTGTATCTCGCGCTGGGGGTTCCGGTCTGGCTGCTTTGCAAGGCGCTGGCGGGGCAGGACCACAACTGCTTCCGCGCATTGTTCCTCTGGGTCGAAACCAAGGGACGGTGCCGGAACACCTCGTTGTGGGGAGGATCGTCGGCGAGCCCGCTGCCCGTCCGGCGGCGTTTCAAGCCGCGGGAGGTCCGCGTTGTCCTCTAAAAACTCGGCGGCCCTCGGGCGTGAGCGGGAGGCGGAAGAAACCGTCCCGTACATCGGGCACATCACGCCGGAAGTCATGCTGATGACCGACGATCGGGTCATGGGCATGTTCCACCTCGCGGGTGTGCCGTTCGAGACGGCCGATGAAGCCGATCTCAATTCCCTGCATCAGCAGCTCAATGTCCTGCTGCGCAACGTCGCCTCCGACCGCCTGGTGATCTACCTGCACCTCGTTCGGGGGCATGATGGCTACTATCCCGGCGGTACGTTCCGTTCGACCTTCGCGCGGGAGGTGGACGCCCAATACCGGCAAAAGATGCTCGGCCGGGACCGCTTCAGGAATGACCTGTATCTCTCCGTGATCCGCCGCACGCCGCGCCATGCGGCGGAGGGGCTGACCAAGCTGTTCCGCAAGATGCGGCCCGTCACCGGCGAGGCTCTGCAAGACGCCGCGCAGGGCCTTGAGGACACGATGGCGGCGCTCAAGGCAGGTCTCGGTCCGTACGGACCGCATCGCCTCGGGCTGCGCGCGGAAAATGGCGTCACCTTCACCGAAATGGGCGAAGCACTGCGCCGGATCATGTTCGGCGAGTGGCTGCCGGTGCCGTTGGTGGCGGGATCGCTCGGCCCGGCGTTGTACAGCGAGCGCGTCATCTTCGGCCGGGAATCCCTGGAAATCCGGGGTCCTGGTCATCAGGCATTCGGCGCGGTGTTCGGCATCAAGGAATATCCCGGCCAGACCTATCCCGGTCAGTTCGATGCGATCCTCGGGGCGCCCTACCGCTGTGTGCTGACGCAGGGCTTCGCCTTCCTTGGCAAGTCAGCCGCGCACGCGATCCTGACGCGCAAGCAGAATCAGATGGTCTCGGCGCAGGACAAGGCCGCGTCGCAAATGGACGAGCTGACCGAGGCGGCCGATCAGCTCCAATCCAACCACTTCGTCATGGGCGAGCACCACCTGGCGCTGATGGTGCTGAGTGACCGGCTCAAGGATTTGCCGGACCTTGCGGCGCAGGCGCGCCGCGACCTCGCCGAGAGCGGCGCTGTCATCGTCCGCGAGGACCTGGCTATGGAGGCCGGTTACTGGTCCCAGCTTCCCGGCAACATGCGCTGGCGGGTGCGCCCGGCCGCCGTCACGTCACGCAATTTCGCGGCGATGGCGGCGATGCACGACTACCCGCGCGGCCCGCGCACCGGACACTGGGGCGAGCCGGTCGTGTTGCTGCAAGGCGTCGGCGCGACCCCGTATGAATTCCATTTCCACGTCAACGATGTCGGCGACGCCGTGGTGTTCGGCCCCAAAGGCTCCGGCAAGACGGTCTTCCTCGGCTTCGCGTTGACGATGGCGGAGAAGACCGGCGCCCGCTGCGTGCTGTTCGACAAGGACAGGGGCGCCGAAATCGTCGCCCGCGCCCTGGGCGGCACCTATCTCGCCCTCCAGAACGGCCAGCCCACTGGCCTGGCCCCGTTGCGCGCGCTCGCGCCGACGCCGGCGAACCTGGAATTTCTGCGCGGCTGGATCGCCATGCTCGTCGCCGGTGACGCCACCCTCAACCCGGCTGAGGAAAAGGCCGTCGAGCTGGGCGTGTCGGCCATCATGAAGTTGCCGCCGGAGCACCGGTCCCTGCGCGAGTTGCGCGCCATGCTCGGCCAAACCGATCCCAATGGCATCGGACCCCGGCTGGAAAAATGGACCGCCGGCCGGGCGCTGGGCTGGGTGTTCGACAATGACGCCGACCAGGTGCGCCTCGATACGCCCTTCGTCGGTTTTGACATGACGCAAATCCTCGACAACCCGGACATCTGCGGCCCCGCCATGGCTTACCTGTTCTACCGGGTGGAAGCCTTGGTCACCGGGCAGCGCCTCATCATTGCCATCGACGAATTCTGGAAGGCGCTGAGCTTCAAGGTTTTCGAGGACTTCGCAGAAAACAAGATCAAAGTTATCCGAAAGCAGAACGGCATCATGCTGTTCGCGACCCAGAGCGTGAAGGACGCGCTCAAGAGTCCGATCGGGCACTCGATTATTCAGGAGTGTCAGACCCAGATCCTTTTCCCCAACTCGAAGGGGCAGCCGGACGACTACATCGCCGGCATTGGCTGCACCCCGGCCGAATACGAACTCGTGTCGCAGGAGCTGCCCGGCACGCGGGCGTTCCTGCTGAAGCAGGGCACGAACTCGCTCGTGGCCCAACTCGACCTGGGCGGGATGGATGACGCGCTCGCCGTCATTTCCGGCCGTACGAAAACCGTCGAACTCGCCGACCGCCTGCGCGCCGAACACGGCGACGATCCGGATCGCTGGCTCCCGCATTTCTACCGGCTTTGGCGATCCGTCCCCGCGTAACGGGCAAGAGGAGGAAAAGAATGTCCAGCTTCACGCGCAAAATGCTTCTGGTGTCCACGGTGCTGGTGCCCGTCCTGGTCGGACATGGCGCGCACGCGCAGATCTCCGGTCACCGATGCGGGGTCGATTGCCCAGCTCATTCAACAGGTGACCACGGCCGGGCAGCAGCTCCAGCAGCTTCAGCAACAATACAACCAGATGGTCCAGCAGTACAATTCGCTGGCCAAGCTGACGAACATGGGCAGCATCGAGGGGCAGCTTCTCAGCCCCCTCAACCAAAACCCGATGATGCCGGATGCCAATCAGGCGATGGTCTTCCTTAACGGAGGAAGCATGGCCGGGCAAGGGCAGGCCGGCAGCAACGCTCAGTCGCTGTTCACCCAAAACCACCTTTACACCTCCAACACGCCGGGCTTCCTCGGCACGGAAATGACCCGCAACGCCAACTCCGTTGCTGCCCTGATGGGCGCGGCGCAGCAGCTCTATGCGACGGCGCAGTCCCGCATTTCCGGCCTGAGCAATCTCCAGGCGCAGCTCAATTCCGCACATGACCCGAAGGATGTCCTCGACCTTCAGGCACGCCTGCAAAGCGAAGGCACCTTCATCCAAAATCAGCAGCAGCAGGCCCAGGCGCTGATGACCGTGGCGCAGATGCAGCAGGTGAATGAACGCCAGCGCTATCAGGAGCAACGCCAGTCCGACATCGCCACGGCGATCCGAAACGCGCAGGGCTGGTGAGCACGATGAAGCTCTTCCTTCTGCCCCTGGCGGCCATCGCCGTCTTCGGCAACTCTGGCGCACGCGCAGCCGGCCGCCGAGAGCGACAGGACCGTGACCTATTATGCGAACAATCCCTACGTTCGCGAGAAGGTCTTGCAGCAGTGCTACAACGATCCCGGCCACCTGCAATTCAACCCTGATTGCGTAAACGCCAAAAAGGGAGACATCGCCGACGCCGCCCGGAAGGGCGCCGGGATGTTCTACCACGGCCAGGTGCCGTCGCCGGGCTACTATTCCTGGGATCATCAGCAGCGCGCGGCGACACTGGGCATCTGCCGCAAAATGACCGCCGCACGGAAGGCTGGTTACGGGCACCGGTGCGAGGACGCCGAAGCGTCCATTGAAGCCGACCAGCAACATGTCAGCGGCTCGCTACCGCAAGTGCCCACGGTGCGATGAACCCTCAAATATTCACCGCCATCCAACAGGCGATCGAGAATCCTGTCGAGCAGGCGATGGACAATGTCATTTCGGCACTGTCCACTTATCTGCAATCGCCGATGCTCGCCGCATTCGCGATGTACGTCGCGCTGATCGGCATAGCCATTTTGCGCGGCGCGGTCACCGACACCTTCGGTGACATGCTTGGCCGTATCTTAAAATTCGCGCTGATCGCATGGGTGGTGATGAACGCATCCGTCTACGTGACCTACGTCCGCGACCTTTTCATCGACACCCTGCCAAATGATCTCACCACTGCCGTTACCGGCGCCGGCAACGGACAGCAGCTCGCCTCGACAAGTTTCGACCAGCTCTTCGGCAAAGCGTATGTCCTGGGGCTGCAAATCTGGCAGCAAGCGAGCTGGGACGATTTCGGCCCGATCCTGGCGGTGCTGATTTTCTGGGTAGTGTCGCTCGTCGTCGTCGCCTTCCTGTTCGTGCTGTTCCTCTACGCGCGGTTCGGCCTCGACCTGGTGGTGGCGGTCGGCCCGATTTTCATCTGCTTCGCGCTATTCAACCCGACCCGGATGCTCTTCGAGCGCTGGGCCTTCACCGCTCTGCACTACGTGGTGCTGCAAGTTTTCATCGTCGTCGTGCTGGCGCTGCTGATCTCGGCGGCCGGAAACGAGATGGACCAAATGATCGCCGCCGGCGGGAGTGCCGTCGATCGGGTCGGTCTGCTCCTGGCTCTTGTCGGCATGTTCTTCGTGTTCGGGATGCTGGCCAAGCAACTCGATCCGATCGTCACCAGCATCACCGGCGGCGCCACGTTCCATGCCGCCGAAATCTCCCGCTACACGCTGGGCGCGGCCAGGGTGGGTGCGGAGCGGCTGGGCGGCATGGCCGCCGCAAAGACACAGAACCTAGCCGGGCGTGGCGCGCGCTCCCTCGGGAGTGCGGCGATGGCGCGCCTGCGCCCGAACTCGATCGCCGGCGGCGGCGCACCCCGGCCGGTATCTCCGCCCCTTTCCTCCCGGACATAGGAACTTCTGCGCAATGCGGCCTTCTCCCCGCTGTGATTCCGCCCGCCGTGGGTGGCAAAGACCTGGGCGTATCCTGTTGGCGCTCGCGGCCGCCGCTCTGCTGTCCGCCTGTGCCGCTGAAAAGCCGTTGCCCAAATGCGAGGGGCAAATTCGGGTCCTGAACCCCGGCAAGTGGTCCTCGACCGAGAACGATTTGAAATCCGCCTGCTTGCCGGGCGCAGCGACGTTCGCGGCCCTCAACCTTGGCGCGCGCTCATGAACGCCGTCATGAAGGGGCGCAGCACGCCCCAGCTTCCGCCACGATCAGCCCCGACGAAGGCTCGTTGGCGGCGTATTTCAAGGAAGTGCGGACCTTCGAGCAGGACCGCTCGCGCAGCCTCAAGCGGAGCGCCCGGCTGGCCTGGACCGTGGCTCTCGTCGCGTCGGCCGTCGCGGCCACGGCTTGCCTGGCCGTCGCCGGCCTCACGCCGCTCAAGACCGTCGTGCCGTTCGTGATCCGCGTCGATAACGCCACCGGCATTGTCGATACCGTCAGCGGCCTCACCGATGGGCCGAAGACGTATAATGAGGCGATCAGCCGCTACTTCCTCGCCCGCTACGTCCAGGTGCGCGAAGGCTACGTCTATCCCGACGCGGCGCTGAATTTCCGCACCACCACGCTGATGAGCGCGCCGGCGGTGCAAAACCAATACGCGGCCTGGTTCAACGGCCGGACGGCGGAAAGCCCGCAGGTCAAGTTCCGCAATACGACCGCGCAAATCGACATCGTGTCGATCGCGATGCTGTCTCCATCGCAGGCGCAGGTGCGCTTCATCCGCAAGGTGGCGCGCGCCGAACACGACGTGACGGTCACGCATTGGGTGGCGACGATCGATTTTGCCTACACGACGGCCGCGGTGTCGGTGCGCGACCGCGACACGAACCCGCTAGGGTTCATCGTCACCAGCTACACGGTGGATCAGGAGGGCGGCCAGTGAAGGCGCTCCTCCTCGGGACAGCGGCAGCCATGCTGGCGGCCATGGCCGCGCCCGCCTGGGCCGAACAGATCCCGACCAGCGGGCCGCGCGATCCTCGCGTGCGGACCGTGGTCTATGACCCGATGAACGTGGTGGACATCACGGGCGTGATCCGCGCCGCGACCGAGGTCGAGTTCGCGCCGACGGAGACGATCGAGAAGGTCGCCGGCGGCGATGCCACCTCCTGGCTGGTCGCCCCGGCGGGCAATCTGATGTTCCTCAAGCCCACCCAGGCGCTGCCCCCGAGCAACCTGGTGGTGGTTACCCGGCGGCCGGACGGCTCTCAGCGCAGCTACGTCTTCGAGCTGACGGTGCGCGACGGCGATATGACGCGGAACACGCCGCAGACCTATTTCAAGGTTGTTTTCCGCTACCCCGCCGATGAAGCGGCGGCGAAGCAGGCGGAGCTTGCAAGAACCGCGCAGGCTGCCGCCAAGCGCGACGCCAATTCCCGCCTCGATGTCGATTTCTTCTACGGCGTTCGGAACTGGGCATACACGGCCCAAGGCGACGCGGCGCTTCAGCCAACCGAGGTCAGCGACAACGGCCAGGTGACGGTTTTCCGGTTCCCCGGAAACATGGAAGTGCCGGTGATCTACGAAATCAAAGCCGATGGCACGGAGTCGATCGTCCCGCGCACGGTGCGCGGCGATCAGGTGATCGTCGATGCCATCGCCAGGCAATTCCGCATCCGCGCCGGCAGCCAGGTCCTCTGCATTTTCAACCGGCGCTTCGATCCGATCGGCCAGCACCAGGGCACCGGCACCGTCTCCCCCGATGTCTCCCGACAGGTGAAGGAGCCCGCCCCATGGTACGACCCAAGAGGCTCCGACCGGCGCGCCGCTTCCCGGCGAGCGCAATGTCTCGGATGTCGCCGGCCGGCGTGGTGCGTCCTTCACCGGAGGCCGCGCCGCCGCCGTGATCGCCACGGGCGCCGTCGTGCTGGTGGTATTGGTGTTCACCCGGCACCCGCAAAAGGGGCACACCGGGCAGCAGCCGGACTACCAGGTGCAGCAGCACGTTGCCTTTGAACCTGCACCGCTGCCGCCGCTTCCCGTCGCGATGAGCGAACCGGCACCCGTACTGCACCCGGCACCCGCGCAACTGGCACAACTGCCCCAGCAAACAAATCAGGGGCCGTCGCCACTCGACAAGGCGCGCATGGCACCTGTCATGCAGTTCGCCGGAGACGCCGCCGTCAAGCCGGGGGGACAGGCCGGCGGCGCGGAAGGCGAGCTGCCAACCGACAACTCGAACGCACTGGCTGCCAGTCTCGTGGCCACGAAGATGATCGGATCGAAGGCGTCCGTCCTGCCGCACCGGAACATGCTGGTCACCATGGGCACCGTCATTCCCTGCGTGCTGGAGACGGCGCTGGATTCCACGCTGCCGGGCTTCGCGACCTGCATGGTGCCGCGCGACGTGCTCTCCGACGACAGCACCGTGGTGCTGATGGAAAAGGGCACGAAGATTGTCGGCGAGTTCAAGGGCGGCGTGCGGCAAGGCCAGCACCGCGTTTTCATCCTCTGGACGCGCGCGGAAACGCCGAACGGCGTGATCGTCAGCCTCGGTTCACCGGCAACCGACGCCGTGGGGCGATCCGGTGTCGATGGCGTCTATGATGGCCATTTCTGGGAGCGGTTCGGCGGGGCGCTGATGTTCTCGCTGGTGGACGATGCCGCCAACGTCGCCGGCGCATCCCTCGGCGGCAGCAGTGGCGGCAATGGCAGCATCAACTCGTCGTTCTA
The DNA here is from genome assembly GCA_963762885.1 of uncultured Alphaproteobacteria bacterium. Lineage (GTDB taxonomy): Bacteria > Pseudomonadota > Alphaproteobacteria > Acetobacterales > Acetobacteraceae > JASHVB01. The sequence continues at coordinate 14 of CAVXNH010000023.1, read as the reverse complement.
CCAGCCGAGCGTCA
>CAVXNH010000022.1:0-12114 GCA_963762885.1 uncultured Alphaproteobacteria bacterium | reverse complement strand
GCATAGGTGATCAGCGGCTCCCAGAAACGCGGCGGGGTGGGGAACTCCGCGCGCACATAGTGCTGCGTCGTCATGTGGTCGTTGCCCCACACCGAGTGGAACCCCAGCGCTTCGGCATGCCGGGCAACGCGGAGCACGGCCTCGGGTTCGGAAAACGGGATGGGGTACATCATACCCTCCATCCCCGTCGGCAGTCCCGCACTGACGATCACGCCCATCCGTTGTCTCCCTGCTGTCCGGCAGTTGATACGCCATTCGTGCCGGCTGTGGAATTTACGGCGCTGCCGACCGACCCCGGATCAGGGGCAATGACGGGGATATCAGGGCCATCGGAATTGGCGCTCGCCTTACGAAAGCAAGATGGCCTCCGTGGCCCTCCGGAGACCTCGTCTGCCCCTGTGTTAAAGCTTTAGCAGTGTTGCTTGCGCATTTCTGCGATCCTGGTTTTCGCCGAGCACCCATCCCGGCAAATGCGATGGCCCCAGACCGGGACAGACTACTGCGCCACCCAATACGGTAACGGAAGAAAAATCGAAGCCTGGAGTTGCTCGAAACCCTGGTGTTATGATGCCCACTTCATGCCCGGTGTTCCGGCGTAATTGCGAACGAAACGAAACCATCCATGACGGACCCAATCCGCCAACCACTGGCCGCGGCTGCGGCGCAGGATCCACCCTATCCACGGGACCGCTTCGCCGGACGTGGCATTGTCGATCTGCGCCGGCGGCGCGCGCCTGTTCACCTGCGCATGGGTCGAAATCGCCCTGCTCCGCCGCCACCTGGGCTGCACGCTGCCCATCGAGGTCTGGCATATCGGCAGCGCAGAACTCGGGCCGTCGATGCGCAACCTGCTGGAAGATCTCGACGTCCAGACCGTCGATGCGCTGGAAGTCGGCAAACGCTATACCGTGACCCGGCTCGGCGGATGGGAACTCAAGGCCTATGAGTTGCTGCACGGCCCATTCCGCGAGGTGCTGCTGCTCGACGCCGACAATGTGCCGGTGCGCAATCCGGAATACCTGTTCGATACCCCGGATTATACGGCGGCGGGCACACTGTTCTGGCCCGACATCGTGCGGCTGGCGCGCGAGAGTCCGATCTGGGCCCTGGCCGACCTCCCGTTCCGCGACGCACCTGCTCTTGAAGAAAATCCGGCAAGCTCCTGCTCGACAAGGCGCGCTGCTGGCGCGCGCTTACACTGGCGCACTGGATCAACCAGCGATCCCAGACCTTCTATAACTTCCTGCACGGCGACAAGGACACTTTCCTGATCGCCTGGCTGATGACCGGCCAGCCATTGCTCCCCAAAACATCACATGCCACGGCTGATCGAACTGACGCTTTGCCAGCGCGATCCGGCAGGCGCCGTTGTGTTCCAGCACCGCAACGGCGCCAAGTGGATCCTGCATGGCCACAACCCGGCGATCGAGGGGTTCCGTATGCAATTGGAATGTCTTGCTCTGCTGGAGGACCTGCGGTCACTCTGGGACGGAGCAATCTTCAACCCGCCGCCCCGCTCGCCGGAGGCAATTCGGCTCGAAGCATATCTGGTTCGGCAACACCGGTTTATCCTCACACGGGTGTCGTCGGACACCGAACCGCTCGACCTGCTGCCGGCTCACCGCGCCTGGTCGCGGAGCGCCGCATCGCCTGCGCTGTTGGCACGTGCGCGATGGCGAGGCCGCGCCAGAACTTCTGCTCGGGTCCGGCGGCCGTGCGGATTGCGTGCTCGCCCGTGACGAAGACGGCGCCTGGCGAGGCAAATGGCAGTGGATGCCCCGGTATGCAGTGGGAGCTCCTTGCCCGCCGCAGGCTCTTGCGAAGCCGCGCCGTCGCCCGCCCCCGATGACGGCCAGCCGTATGACCTGATTGCGTTGCTCGACCGATTGCTCGGGGCGTTCCAACTCGCTGCCCCACGACGATCGGATCGTGCGCGACCTGCTCGGTACGCTGCGCACACTGGCGACAGTCGAGCCGCTTCTGGCAGAACGGATGCGTGCGCTCGCGAAGATCCGGAGACGCCGGCACCACAACCAGCCACCCCATCCGCGATGTGATCCGTCAGGCACTGACAGGCTTGCCCACAGCTTCGGACGGTGCAGCACTGGTGCAAGGGAAATCTGGCCGCAGCCGGCCTTCGTCCTCGAGACCCCGCTCTCTACGTCCGCGACCGCACCGCGTGACCATTATGCCCTATCACCGGTCAACGACGCCGCACGCGACCCAGAACGATAACGGGCCGACTGGCACGACTGACCTGGCCGAATGGGACCACTTCACGCTCGGCCTGCTCGAAGGCGACAGCGTCGATGACACCCTCGCCCTCGCCAATTCGCCGCTCGCCAGCCGGCGCGTCTGGTGGCCGAGCAATAAGCCCAGGCGTGCGTGGCCGACGCTCTTGCCGCAGCCTCCCGGATATGATGCAACCCGTCGGCAGGAACTATAGAAGGGGGCATGCTGGCGATGCCTGACGCCACACAGCGGTTTCCGGAACGAGTGTCCGGCCTGGAAGTGAATGAGGTGACGGACGGCTATATCGTCCATCAGCCGGACCGTGCCCGTGTGCATTACCTCAACAACACAGCCGCCATCGTCATGGAACTCTGCAATGGTCGCAACGCGGAAGCCGATCTGCCCAGACTGTTGCAGCTTCCGTTCGAACTTTCGGCGCCCCCGGCGATGGAGGTGGAGATGCCTGACGGCTCTGCGCCGCGAGGGCCTGATCACCTGATACTCACCGAACGACTGCGGATCCTAGCGTGCGAGTTCGAAATCAGGAGCAATTCCCCGGACTTCATCGCGCGGCTCGCCTACGTCGCGCAACGCGCGGAGCAGACTTTTCCGCTTGAAGAACGATACGTGGTCGACGTGATGTGGACCGGCGAGGAATACCGCATCAGCGACGCAAGCGGCGAGGCACGCCTCGAACTCAGCGCCAAGACGACGCTGGAGGTGCTTTATGAACGCATGCACCGCCACGCGCTCGGTCTGTTGCGCGACCATATTCGGATCCATGCGGCGAGCGGAATGACGTCGCAGGCCATCTTCCTGATCGTCGGCCCAAAGCGCGCCGGCAAGACGACGCTGGCCTTGCGGCTGATCGCGGAAGGCTACGACGTCACCGGCGATGAAATGGTCATGTTGCGCGACGGCGAGGCGGTGGCGTTTCCACGCAAATTCTATGTCCGCGAGGGCAGCCTCGATCTGCTGCCGAACGTGAACGCGCTGCGTGCGTCCTCGCCTTTCGTATCGAACCCGATGGAGGGACGCTTGATCGCGGTCGATCCCACATGCTTCGGCCGGCCCTGGAGAATCAGCGCCGCGCCGATCGCGGCCATCCTGTTCATTGAGCCGAACCACGGGGCGCGGACCACGATCGTGCCGTGCCGCAAAGTGGACATGGTGCGGCGGGTCCTCCCCGAGTGCTCGCCGCCGGCATCGGGACGACCCGATTGGATCGCCGATCTGTGCCGCGCCGTGGACAATGCCGAAACCGTTATCATCCGGCTGGGCCAACTCGATTCGGCTGCGGTTGCGATCTCCCGATCCTGTGTAACACTTAAAGTAGTGCTGGTCAGCGGGAGCAGGGTCTGTGAGCAACGATTGTCAGGACGAAAAAGCAATGGTAACGCCCGAGTTGTTGGCCCACGTTGACGAGGCCAGACGCTCGTCGCTGCGCAAGATCCTGGTTGCGGGCGCCTATGCGGTACCGGTGATCGCGTCGTTCTCGCTCGCGGGCCTCTCGTCCAACGAGGCGCACGCTTACACCAGTAACATACCGGCCTGAGCAGGACTGTCGGCCTGGGATCGTTGGCCTGCACAACGACAAGGGCCAGGGTTTAACATCCAAGGGATCGGTCGATGGATAACAACGATCAGCGCCATGCGGCCCAACTGCCCCCGGACCTGTTGGCCCGTGTTGACGAGGCCAGGCGGTCGTCGCTGCGCAAGCTGCTGGTCACGGGCGCCTATGCGATACCAGCCATTGCGTCGTTCTCGCTTGCTGGCCTGTCGTCCAACGAAGCCCACGCCTACACGAGCAACACTACGTAGATCGACGCCGGAGAGGATCGATAAATGGATAACGACGATCAGCGCGATGCGGTACCAGTGGCTCCTGAACTGTTGGCCCATGTTGATGAGGCCAGGCGGTCGTCGCTGCGCAAGCTGCTGATCACGGGCGCCTATGCGATACCGGCCATTGCGTCGTTCTCGCTGGCGGGCATGTCGTCCAACGAAGCCCTCGCCTACACCAGCAACGCGTTTTGAGCGAGATTATCGAACTGGTTCGATCGCCCTCGCAACACAATGGACATAGACCAACATCGGAGAGGATCGATCAATGGATAACGGCGATCAACGCGATGCGGCACCGGTGGCCCCCGAGCTGTTGGTCCATGTGGACGAGGCCAAACGCTCGTCGTTGCGCAAGCTGGTGATCGGCAGTGCCTACGCGATACCGGCGATCGCGTCGTTCTCGCTCGCCGGCCTGTCGTCCGCCGAGGCGGGTGCCTATACGGGGAACCTCCTGTAGGATGTGATCGTCACGGGTGACCGCTCGGTTAGATGATCGATACGTGTCGTCCCAAGGTCCCGCTCCCCGTATATCCGCGACCCTGATCGTCCGCAACGAGGCAGCGGTCATCGCTGACTGCCTCCGCGCCTTGGCGCCCGTCACGGATGAGATCGTGGTTGTCGATACCGGCTCGCGCGACGCCACAAGGCAGATCGCGCTGGACTATGGCGCGCGCGTCTTCGACTTCCCCTGGCGGAACGACTTTGCCGCGGCGCGCAATTATGCGCTCGACCGGGCGATCGGCGACTGGGCGCTCTACATCGATGCCGATGAGCGGGTTCGTGGCACGAATGGCCCGACTTTGCGCGCCCAACTCGATGACCCCGGGCTCGTCGCCTGCACAGTGCGTTTCCACCCGCGCACCGGTTTCACCGCCTATCCGGAACATCGTCTGTTCCGGCTTGACGACCGCATCCGTTTCGCCGGCGCGATCCACGAAACCATGATGCCGGGGATTAACGCGCTGGTCGCGGCCGGCGTCGGACGCATCGGCATTAGCGGCCTGATCATCGATCATATCGGCTACGACGGCGATCAATCCCACAAGCTGGACCGGAACGAGACCCTGCTCCGCAAGCAGATCGCGGTCGATCCGCGGCGGACGTACCTGTGGTGGCACCTGGGCACCGTAGAACGCGATCGCGGACGTATCGTTGCGGCCGAGGCAGCCTGGAACGAAGGCGTTGCGTTGGTGCGTGCCGAGGGTGTGCCCGACCCGGAAGAGGTGCTTTGCTTCATCGAACTAACGAAGCTGCGGCTGGCACGATCGGAAGATGCGCTGTCGCTGATCGCGGAAGCGGAAGCTTTGTTCTCCGACAACTGGCTGTTGCACTGGCTCAAGGGCAAGGCACTGGTCGCTGCCGGCCGCGACGCCGAAGCGTTGGCGGTCTTCGAAGCGCTGTCGCGGGTCGATGCCGACACGCTGATCGCGCCGATGGCGTTCGACCGTCGCCTGTTCGGCCCCTTTGCATTTGCCGAGATGGGTCATTGCGCGTTCCGCCTGGGCAGGTTCGAAGCCGCCGCACGCTGCTACCGCCTGGCGCAACCCTGCGGTGGCGAGGCGTTGCCGGCGTCCCAGGCCGAGGCCTGACCATGCCGCAACTCGATGCAGCCTGATCTCACCGGCGGCCGGTGCTAACCGATGGCCTGGGATCAGTCGGCCGGAACCCCGGAACTGCGGTTGATCGCTGCGTGCATTGCCGAAACCGTCGCCGCGCAACCAGCGCGCTGCGCAACGGTGCTGGCAGCGGGCGATCCGGATTGGATCCTGTTCCTGACGCTAACACTCGAACACAATGTCGGAGGCCTGGCCGCCACAGCGCTTGCCGCGCTGCCGCAGGGCCGCGTTCCCCCCGCCGTCGTTGCCACGCTCGCCGCGCATCGCCACCACACCGGCGAGGCCAATCGCGCGGCGTTAGACGAACAGCGCCGCGTCCTGGGCGCGCTCGATGCCGAGGGCATTCCGGGCGTGCCCCTGAAAGGCGCGTGGCTCTGCCTGCGTGCTTATGGCGACGTCGCGGCTCGGCCGAGCCAGGACATCGACGTCCTGGTGCCGCCGGCATCCGTCGCGCCGACGCTGCCGGTCACTGCAACACTGCGGCTACGACGTCAGTACCCGGCCTGTCGCCTCGGCAACTGCAAGCCACCATCCGCGACGATTGCGAGTTCATGTTCCCCCGGCAGGACCGCCGCTTCGTGATAGAGCCTCACTGGGCTTTCGTGCCGCGCAATCTCGCGATGGCCATCGACATCGCGGCCGTCTGGCAGCGGGCAAAACGAGTGACGATCGGCGAGGACAGCTTTCGCACGCTGGCCGCGGAGGATGAATTCCTCCTGCTGTGCATCCATGGTGGCAAGGAGGAATGGGCCCGTTTCAAATGGCTGGCCGATCTCGCGGCATTCGTAGTTGCGTTCCCCGATCTCGACTGGTCCGCGGTGCAACAGCATGCGCGGCCGATGGGCATTCACCGGATCGTCGATCTGGGCGTGCTGCTGCTGCACCAGGCGTTTTCCATCCGCACGCCGTTGCTTGAACCGGCGATGCGTGACCCCGCAGTGCAATGTGCCGCCGCGGAGGTGCTCCGCCGCATCGAGGTCGCAGCCGCTGCGCGGACGGTCGGCGTTCCAGCCGCCGTCTACACGCTGTCCCGGATGCGTCTGGTGCTGCGCGAGCGCCGTATCGACCGGCTGCGCTACGTCGTCCGGACGATTGCCACACCGCGGCGGATCCATTTCGCCCTGGTGCCGCTGCCGGACCCGCTGCACTCCCTCTACATTCCAGTCAAACTCGCCATCGACTACGTGCTGCATCCGATCCGATCGTTCGGCAGGCGCCTGGCGCGCGGTCGCGGCTGACCCGCTCCTGTCGCCGCGTTATACCAATGGCCGTGGGACCGATCCACCGCGTTTCGTGCCATTTCAATTGTGTCATGGCCGAGCACCGACGGCTTTCTTCAGTCCCGCACGGCAAAGTCATGGGTGGCCGGTCTGCGCCGGCCAGGTCGCTGATGAGTTAAAGGCTGGTACTACATCTCGCTCCTACGCGCCGGCGTCAGGTGCTGCCTGCGCCGCCGGCTGACAGCGCGTCGCAGCGGGACCCCGACCGTTGCCGGCCTGCTGCGCGGTGATTTCCAGGATCACCGGAGCGGGATTGGGATAGGCTTCGATATTCAGCTCGGTAAATGCGATCAGGCCGCCGGCGATGAACACCAGCAACCCCATGATGACGATCGTCCGGTGTGTCAGTCCGAACGCAACGATGGCCTTCAGCACGATGTGGCTTCCTTGGCGAGCATGACCAGGTCGATCGGATCAGCGGTAATTCTTCAGTCCGTCGGACTGGCGGTGAGCATGTTATCAAGAAAAACGGCGCCCTCGGTGGCCACCACTTCGCCTGGGTGCAATCCGTCAAGGATCTGATCGTAGTCCGCGGTTTGCAGGCCGATCTTGACCGCCCGCTGGGTGAATTTGTGGCGGTCGGTCGTCACCCAGACCGTCAACGTGCCATCGCCTTCGTGTACGACACTATCGACCGGAACCGCGCTCGAAGTAACCGGATCGCCGGTGCGGATCACGAAATTCGCGAACATGCCCGGACGCAGCTCGTGCCTCGGGTTCTGCACTTCCGACCGTACCAGGAGCGTATGAAGATTCGGATCGACGGTCGCGCCGACCGTGGTGATCTTCCCTTCGTAGATCTGGCTCGGGTAGGCCATGACGGACACCTTCACTTCCTGTCCGACCTTGATGGCCGCGCTATCGATTTCCGCGACATTGCCCAGCATCCACATCGTCGAGATGTCGGAAACCGTATAGGGCGCCGGCGTATTGCCGGGTTGCACCAGAAGCCCCGGCTGGGCATTGCGCGCCGTGACCTTTCCGGCGATCGGGCTGTTCACCACCAGCACCGGATCGACCGCACGCCTTGCCACCATGCCGTCGATTTCGGCATCCGTCTTGCCGAATATGCGGACCGCATCGCGCGCGGCTTTCAGCGCACCTTCGGCCGATATCTGGCCCTGGACGGCGGCATCGACATCCTTTCCGCGATGCCGCCAGCGCCTCCCGTGCTATAGAGTTTTCGGGCGCGCAGAAGTGCCCGGTTGTTCTGGTCGTAGGTCGCCGCGGCTGCGATCAGGATCGAATTCCGCCTGCAACAGGTCGGGGCTGTCGATGGTGAACAGCGGCTGACCCTTGCGCACTTCGTCGCCAACCTGGGCGAGGGCCGAGATGATCTTGCCCTGATACGGCGTGAACACCTGGACCGACATGTCCTCATCGAAATCGATGCTGCCGACCGCGTCCTGCTGGACCGGGAAGACGTGTTCGCCGACAGTTCCGACCTTGATCGAGTCCAACTGCTTGTCGGTCAACTCCAGCACAGGCGCGGTTGCCGCGGCATCCGCCCCCGGCGCCGGGTTCGAATTTGTCCGCGCGTAGGCCGAAGCGGCGTTTGCCGCGGCAGGTGCCAGTGTCGCGCCACCAAGGCTGCCCGACTTCCACGCCACGAAACCGCCGCCGGCAACGGCCGCAAGTGTGGCTGCTACTACGATCTTCCGTGCGGTGGTCATCGGGCTGAATTCCATGGCAAACCCGTTGCATGCTGCCCGGAAAATTCCCACTCCGATGGGCCGGGTCTACTGTGATAAGTCACAGTACCGACCTGTGATTCGTCACAGTTCCAGGGGAATCTGCTCGTCGCTAGGTTGCGGCCAACTCTGGCCGCAGGTGACGTACTTGATTGCCCGCAATTCAGTATTCCAAGCGCATCCATCGTACCTGCGACGCATGTGGACTGTGCCCGCCGTCGCGCTGCTGTTGTGCGGCTGTGCCGTCGGGCCGGATTTTCACCGGCCTGCCGCGCCCGCCGACGCCGGTTATGCCCCCAATCCGCTACCATCGATCAGCGTTTCGGCAGCGATCTACGGCGGCGAGGCCCAGCACCTGGTGTCCGGACAGGACGTGCCGTTCGATTGGTGGACTGCGTTCAAGTCTCCGGCCCTCAATGCGCTGGTCGAACAGGCGCTGCGTGCCAGCCCGACAATCGAGTTGGCCAAGGCCGCGCTGCTTCAGGCGCACGAGCTGACCCTGGCTGCGAAGGGCGCGTTCTTTCCAACGGTGCAGGCGAGTTTTGCGCCGAGCCGCAACCTGACCGCGACAGGAGCAGTGTCGCCGGCGAGTGCCAGCGGCAATCCGTATTACACTCTTATTACCGGTCAGGTCAGCGTCTCCTACACACCGGACGTATTCGGCGGCACGCGCCGCGCGGTGGAATCGCAGCAGGCGCAGGAGGCCATGCAGCGCTTCGAGACCGAGGCCGCCTACCTGACGTTGACCTCGAATGTCGTTGCTGCCGTGGTCCAGGAAATCTCGACGCGATCGCAGATTGCGGCGACCGAGGGCATTATCGACATCAACCGGAAATCGCTAGAGATCCTGCGTAATCAACAGAGGTTCGGCTACGCCATGGGGATCGATGCGGCCGCCCAGGAAGCCGCGCTGGCGCAGGTCGAACAGACACTCCCGCCGCTGCAAAAGCAGTTGGAACAGACCCGGGACCAGATCCGCGCACTCGCCGGCAACTTGCCCAGCCAGGATGTCGAGCAAACCTTCACACTGTCGTCGTTGCACCTGCCGGAAGACCTGCCGCTGAGTTTGCCGTCGAAGATCATCGAGCAACGTCCGGATGTCCGCGCCGCCGAGGAACAGATGCATTCCGCGAGTGCCGATGTCGGCGTCGCGGTCGACGCGATGCTGCCGCAGATCACACTGAACTCCAAGTCTGGGTACCGCCGCAAACAGCTTCGGTGCGATGTTCGGACCCGGCACGTATTTCTGGTCCGTGATCGAAAGCGCGGCGCAGACGGTGTTCGACGGTGGAACGCTGCTGCACAAGAAGCGCGCGGCGGATGAGGCGCTGATCCAGTCCGCGGCGCAGTATCGCAGCACCGTCATCATGGCCTTTCAGAACGTCGCGGATACGCTGCACGCGCTGCTGGCCGACGCCGACGCTTTGAAGGCGGCGGTGGCATCGGAGCAAGCTGCGAAGGTGACGCTCGACCTGACGCAGCGGCAGTCGCAGGCTGGCTACGTCAACTATCTGACCGTGCTGACGGCGGAACAGACCTACCAGACCGCCGTTATCAATCGCGTGCAAGCGCAGGCGAATCGCTTCAGCGATACGGCTGCGTTGTTCCAGGCGCTGGGTGGCGGCTGGTGGCACCGCACGGACCAGCAGACGGCGTCCCGTTAAATCATGCGGCCCGACAGCGTGCCGCGCCGTCAGGCCATCGATACGCCGGTCTCAAGCGCCGGTCCCGCTGCGCCGGCGCCTCGGGACTTGAGCGGCAGCGCCAGGCAAGGCGGGCCACGCCGCGCCGATGCGCCCAATTTCGTTTTGGTCTGGATCGTCGTGAGCAGTCTTTGGACGCTCGCGACGGGATTGCGTATGCAGCGCACGTGGATGCCCGGCCCCGTTTGGCCGGACCTGCTGGGCAAACCGCTGGCCTGGATCAGTGTGTTCCTGCCGCCGCTGCTGTTCGCGATCATCCTGCTGGCGGTGAAGCGCGTCGCTACCGCGCGTTATCAACAGGACCGTTGATGCGGACGCGCCTGGAAACACAGTCGAGCCAGACGGGCCAGGGTGATCGGCCCGCGCGCCGGAAGGAGGCGTCGAACCGCCCACGCGTGCTGGTTGCCGACACCGATCCCGGCATCCGTCGTCTATTGCGGCGGCACTTCGGCGCCGAGGGATTTGTAGTGCTTACCGCGGAAACCGGACGCGAAGCACTCAACATGATCCGGCGTACCGAGCTCGATCTTGTCATACTGGCAACCGATCTGGGTGACATCGATGGGGCGAAGTTGATCCAGCGTATACATGGCATGTGCAGTTTTCCGGTCATGGCATTGGTGCCGCCGAACGGAACGCTGACGCCCGGGCAAATCCTGGATCGCGGCGCGGATGACTGGATCGACGAACCGTTCTTACTCCGGGAACTGGCGGCGCGGGCTCGCCGGCTGATGCATCCGGTCAGGCCCGGGCAAGCGCCCGAGGTGATGGTGACCGATCTGGGTCCGATCGAAGTGGATCGGGCGGAACGCACGGTGCGGGTGAGTGGCAGGGTGGTGGCGCTCACCCGCAAGGAATTCGATTTGCTCGCCGTGCTGGTCGCCGCAAAAGGCGGTACGTTGACGCATGATGACATTGTGCAGAGGGTCTGGGGGCGCGACTACAGCGGCGCCAGGCAGAACCTGCGTCGGACGGTCAGCAGCCTGCGCCGCAAGATCGAGCCGGACATGGCAAGTCCGGCCCATCTCCTCAGCGTGCGCGGCACCGGCTACCGGCTGAGCGTGCGGCCGGACGAGTGGTCTGCCCGTGGCGCATCGGTCCCCCCGAGGTCGAAGTCGCGTGCGGCCGGCCGGAGCCTACCCTCGGGCGCTTGACCCGAGGGCCGGCCATGACACGGGGTACACCGGCTTCATTCAGGGCGGGTCGGCTTTTGCCGGCCGGTGGCCAACTCGCAATGACAATCGGACGGGCACGACGCCGGTAGCCGGCATGGGCGTCTCGCGGATGATTCCGTCTTTCGCCTCCCCGTAACGCCGGGAGGCGTTGCCCTGACGAAACTCTCCGTGCCACAGCTTGCACAAATGGGATCGCGGGAAGTCACGCTCCTAAGCTGCGTGCCGCGCGCGGCCATCCGCGGGATACCGGGTCGTGCCATTGATCCGCAGCATCAGCTCCGTGGGACCTTCGAAGCCATCGAACAGTGCTGCCGGTATTGCTGCATCGCCATTGGTCCAGCGCAGACCGTCGTCCGGTTCAAACCCGTAGAACCCGTCGGCCAGCGCTGGATCTTCTGGCTCCATCACTCGCATCCGCCGCCCCTGGCACACTGCTAACCGCCGCAGCGCCACGCCGAGCATGCGCGGATCGCGCGCCACCCCAAGCTCTTGCGGCGCGGCGGCCCGCGACACGATGCGCACCGTCTCGGGTCGCGGCGGCAGGCGGAAGCTATACGCGTCGCCCTGGACCG
>CAVXNH010000021.1:0-11759 GCA_963762885.1 uncultured Alphaproteobacteria bacterium | reverse complement strand
ACGCATTTGATTGACCCGCCACTATGCCGAGCGCGATGACCAGCATGGCCATGCAGATGCCGATCACCACCCAGCCGTCGGCCGTGAGATTCTTGGCGATGGTGACGAAGTAGGTGGCCTGGCCGCTTGCCTCGCGCTGGCCGTCGGCCCCGTACAGCACCAGATTCGAATCCATGCCCTGCCCGCGCGCGGCTATCTTGATCCAATCGGCACTGCGCCCGACTTTGGACACCTCGACTTCGTCGACGTCGCCGGTCAGGAATTTCCCGCCGTTCACCGCCCCGACCGAGAACATGCCGCCGATTTCCTGCAGGGCGGCCGGTGCGCTCGCCACGACGGCGCCGTCGACGTAGAGCGTGAGCTTGCCCGCCGCCGCCGTGAGCGCCAAGTGGTGCCATTGGCTCAATGAGAGATCCGCCGTGCCGGCGGCGACGATGGGAGCGCCGCCGAAACTCGCCCGGGCCACGGCCTTGGCGCCGTCGAGGTCGATCTCGATGGACTTCCCCTGGTCGGCGAGAGCCAATACGGCGGCCTCTTGCGGCTGCTCGATGCGCAGCCACAGGGAGGCGGTGAAGCCCTGGTTGGGAAGCAAGCGCAGCGATGCGGATGCCGGGACCGTGATGCTTTCCTTGCCGGCGAATTTGGCGCCCCCGGCGATCAGCGAGGCAGGCGTCAGCACCGCGGTGGATGCGGACGGATTGTTCTTGTACGCGGTCGAATCCATCGGCAAACCTTTGGTTTCGGAAAACTGCAGCACAAGTGCTTGTTGCGCATCGTACGTGCCGGATACATCGGCTGCGGAAGGCGCGTCGGCATTGCCGTAGTATGCGTAGATCTTGTCGGTCTTCGAGCCGCCGGTGACCTGCGGCACCCGCACCCAGAGGAACGCCATCTGGTCCTGCGGATCGTATTTCTCAAAATGGAACTTCAGGGGCGTTTTGTCGTCGCCCTCGACGAGCCGAAAGTCCGAGCCGTCGGGTTTCGTGTCGTTGAAGTAGCTGAAGTTCGCGAGCGACAAGCGCACCAGCATCAGATCGTCCTGGGTCGTGGCGGCAACGTCGGCGCCCGCCGGGGTCATGTCGAACGCGATCTCCTTGCGATACTTCCAATCGTTGTTCCACCAGGACGCCGCAACCGCCAATGCGGGGATGAGCGCAGCCGCCAGCAGCCATGATTTTTTCCATCCCTTCATCGACATGTTTTCCTCGGACCACCGGCCAGACGCGCAATCGTCGATTGTCGGCACCGCGCATGATCGTTTTATGACAGCGGTTGCTGAGGGGATTATTTTGGGCCTGGCGGGCCCCCGGCCGGGGACGTTGATGTCGGCCGGGGGTTCACTTCGCCGGGATCGCTCCCACATGGCGAGGTAGGCAGCCTCGAGGTTATTGCAATACCGCTTTTCATCGAACAGCGGGTGTGTGCGTCGGTTCGTCCCGAGCCGGACCCTGAGCGCCGCGAGTTGATCGGCATCGCGGGCGAGTTCAATGGCGCGCGCCTCGTACTCGCAGGGACTGTACGTGATCAGTTCCGGCATCCCGACGGCCTTGAGCACGCTGCCTGCCATCCGCGAGGCGAATGCCTCCCCCGCGCAGGTCAACAGCGGCACGCCTGCCCACAGAACATCCCCGGCGGTAGCCCCGGCGTTGAACGGCAGCGTGTCGAGGAACATATCCGCCAAACGCAGTCGGACCAGGTGCTGGTCGTAGGGAATGCGCTTCGCGAAGATCATTCGGTCGGCGCGAACGCCGCGGCCCGCGGCCGCATCCCGCAATCTGCGTTGCTGGCCGGCGCCCTCCCCGAGCAGCCACAACACGCTGCCCGGCGCTGCGTGCATGACTCGCGCCCAGATGTCGAAGCACTGCGGATTGAGTTTATAGGAATTGTTGAACGCGCAAAGCACCACTCCGTTTTCAGGCAGCCCCGCTTCGGCGCGCGTGGGCGTCGGCGGCTCCGTCAGCACGTTGCTGCGTTGGCCATTGACTTGAAAGGTGTCGGGCAATCGAACGAGCCGCTCGGAAATGAACGAGCGGCTCGATGGCGGAGCGACAAAATCGTCGCCAATGAGGTAATCGAGGAAGGGCGCCCCCATGGTGCCGGGAAAGCCGAACAAGTTCACGCTCACAGGTGCCGGCCGGCGCGCAAAAATTCCCGGGCGGCACCCATCCGTGTACCCGGTGAGATCGACCGCAATGTCGACCTCCAGATCACGAATCGTCCGGGCGGCGGCGTCATCGGTCAGGTGCGAGACGTTGACGAACTGGTCGAGTGCCCGTCTCGCACGGCGCAAGATATCGCTGTCGTCGTCTCGGACCAGCGACACTCCGACGGTGAAAAAGCGCACCCGATCGTGCATTTCCAGCACGGGTGTCACCAGGCGCATGACGACATGATCTCGATAGTCTGCCGATACGTAGGCCACGCGGATCCTTGCGTGGTCGTAGCGCTCCCCGCGCCAGAGCGCGGGTTCTTTCTGCGGACAAAGATGGGCCGCGTACAGCTTCGCGATCGTGTGCTGGTGGGCCGCGGAGCCCGACACCGACAGGAAAGAAAACGGCCGATCGATCATGCGGCCGGCGTCAACGCCCGACAGGATGCCGTCCACGTGTTGCTCGAAGTCGCGCCAGTCGCACGCGTAACGGCGATTTTCGAACGAACTGCCGAGCGCGAAGTCGGTGGCGGGAGCGGTCTCCCGAAGCCGGGCGAAAGCTTCCGCCGCTTCTTCATAACGGCCCAGCCGCTGCAGGATGGAGCCTTGGTTTTGCAACACGCCCGTGAGCCGACGATCGAGCTTCAGCGCTTGGGTGTAGGCCCGCAGCGCTTCCTCCGGCTCATTGATGATCGAATAGGCGGTGCCAAGATTGGCGTGGGCATGGGCGTGCTTGGGGCTGAGCCGAACCGCCCGTCCAATCATGGCGACGGCGCGGGGCCCATCGCCCATTTGCATCGCGATGATGCCCAGCATATGGGTGGCATCGAAGTTCGCCGGCCGCTGACGCAAGATGTCCTCGTAGGCTTGCGCCGCCTCACCGAGGCGCTTGGACCGGTAGAGCGCCATGGCCGATTGCAGCACGACTTCAATCTTGGGTTGCGGTTTGCTCACGGACACTCGAGATCACGGGGCGCCACTGAACTGTAATCCCATTTTGATAGCTTGCGCCAGCGCTGCTCAGCGGGATTCAATGGAGATATGGTTCGTGACCAATTGCTTCGCGAGGATGATCAAGGCGTTGACGACGGTACGCGCCTGCGCGGCTGTTTTCGTGCTGGCGGGACCGATTGGACCGGCGGCGGCAGG
Organism: uncultured Alphaproteobacteria bacterium; assembly: GCA_963762885.1. Taxonomy (GTDB): domain Bacteria; phylum Pseudomonadota; class Alphaproteobacteria; order Acetobacterales; family Acetobacteraceae; genus JASHVB01. The sequence continues at coordinate 8,461 of CAVXNH010000021.1, read as the reverse complement.
CCCCGGCGGACAGGAACTTCTGCGGATACACTGCAGTGCCTGCCATCGGGAGAATGGAGAACAATTCGAGCACATCAGCGGCATTCGACAATCCCCGGAGGGCTGGCTGATGACACTGCAGCGAATGCGCGAGCTTCACGGTCTCGCCGTCGACGACAAGGTACGCGATGCGCTCGTACAATATTTATCCGACACGCAGGGACTCGCGCCCGGCGAGACCCTGGTCGGCCGTTTCGCGTTGGAGCGGCGCCCCAACACCCCGGATCTCGATCTTGGAGCCGATATCAACGCGACGTGCGGACTCTGCCACTCGCTCGCGATGGTTTCGTTGCAGCATCGCGATGAGGAGGAATGGGTTCAGCTCGCCCGTCTGCACGCCGGGCCCTGGGCCTCGCTCACGCACCAGGCGGCTGCGCTCGATGAGACTTGGTTGCGGACCGCCACGGGTGCGGTTGCCGCGCAGCTTACCGCTCGATATCCAATTCAGACCGTGTCCTGGGCGCAGTGGAAGGATCGGCCGGCGGCGGAACTCAGCGGTCTTTGGGTCGTGGTCGGCCACGTACCCGGTGGCCATGATTTCCAAGGCACGGCGAGCATCGAGCGCGATCGCGCCGGCGCCTATCGGGCGAGATACCAGCTGAGCGACACCGCCGGCGCGGCACTTCGCGGCGAATCCAAAGCCATGCTGTACACCGGTTACGAATGGCGCGGCAGCGCAAAGATCGGCGGCCGCGCGCTGCGCGAGATCTATACGGTGGGTCCCAGCGGCAATCAGATCGCGGGACGCTGGTTCGACGCAGATCACGCCGAGGATGGCGGTGAATGGCTGGCGTTCAGGGACAACGGCAAGGCTCGGATGTTCGCCATGCTGCCACACGCCCTGCACACGGGCACGACCACCGATGTGATCATCGTTGGCACGGGCCTGGAAAATCAGCGGGGACCACTGTCGCTCGGCGATGGTACCGTGGTCTCCGGCGAGCAGCGCGATTCGCACTCCATTCGCGCCCGGGTGACAATCGCGGAGGACGCCCAGCCGGGTTCTCGGAACGCGTCGGCGGGCAGCGTTGGGGGGCTGGGCCTGCTCGCCATTTACAGCAGGATCGATCAGCTCGAAGTAATGCCGAAAAGCGCCACCGCGCGGCTGGGCGGGGGCAACGCGGCGCCCGTATCGGCCCAGTTCGAAGCCATCGGCTCGACCCGGCTCGCGAACGGCGCGATCCTGTCGTTGGGCCCGGTGGCTGCCGACTGGAGCGCCACCCCGCTCGACGCGGCAAAGCGGGCCGAATATGACAATTTCGCGAGGCAAATGGACCAGCGCGGACGCTTCCTGCCGGGCGGCACCGCTTCGAATCCGGCGCTCAGGTTCCCGGGCGAGAATGTCGAGCTTTCGGTCATCGCTAGAAGCAGGGATGCCGATCACGCCGAGGGCCGAGCCCACCTGACCGTGACTGACCAGAAAGAAGCCAACACATCGATCTACTGAGCCGCACCGGAGGCTCACCACGAGAGTTGACTGCGCGCCATGCACCGCGCGCCATGCAATCAATTGTTCACGGTGCGCCGATATGCTCGCCCCCCTTCCTGTCGGAAGAGGCGAAACCGATCATGCCAAATTGCAACTACTTCCTGGGCGCATCATCAGCCGTCATGTTCGTCATGTTAAGCGGCTCTCCATTCGCGCTCTCGGCCGAAGGTGAGACGGTGGCCATGGTAGGCCAGCGCCCGATTCCGATGTCTGAGCTCGATGCGCGTACTGCCGCCAAAATTGAGGAACGCCAGGCGGCTTACGATCTCGAGCTGCGCCAGCTCGAGCTCAATCACAAGCGCGCGCTCGCCGCATACCGCGAAAGCGAACTCAGCGCCCTCTTGGATGAACGGGTACTCGGCTTGGAGGCGGCGCGGCGCAAAACCACGAGCCAGGCGCTTCTCGACGCGATCAAGCCGGCGCCGACGACCGATTTGGAGGCGCGCGCTTTTTATGATGATCAGTTGGGGCAACTGGGCCAGTCGTACGAGAAGCTCGAAGCGAAGATCAAGGAACACCTGGACACCCAAGCACGAGACGCGGCTAAACGCAGTTACCTCGACTCATTGCGCACCAAGTTCCAGGCAGTGGTCACTCTGGAGCCCGAGCGGGAGGTCCTTGATGGGAACGGACCGGAACGCGGGGCCGCCGCAGCGCCCGTCACCATTGTTGAATTCTCGGATTACCAATGTCCTTTCTGTGCCCGGTTCGAGCACGTGCTGAAAGCAGTCATGGCGAAATATCCGGAAAAGGTTCGGCTGGTTTACAGAAATCTTCCGCTTCCGCAGCTTCATCCGGATGCCGAGAATGCCGCCGAGGCGGCGATCTGCGCTGGGAATCAGGGGCGTTTCTGGGAGTTCCACGATCTCATGTTTCAAGATCAGAGACTGCTCAATATCCCGGCGCTCAAGGACAAGGCGAAGACGCTGGGCCTCAACTTGCCGGCCTTCGACGAATGCCTGGACTCCGGCAACGCGCGCGAGGCATTGAAATTGGACGAACGGGTCGCGGAGCAACTCGCGCTCAGCACGACGCCTACCAGCTTCGTGAACGGCCGCATATACCGCGGCGTTCTCACCGAGGAGCGGCTCTCGTCCATCATCGAGGATGAATTGCGCCGAGGTTCCGCCGGTGCGGACAGCAGACGGACGGCAGCCGCGCGTGTCAAGCCGTCCGGCTGAACAAATCTCGGGAACGTGGATCGCGGGAAGCCTGCGCCGTCTACTGGCCGGGCTTCTTTTGACGCTTCAGGCATTCCAGATCGTCCGGCTTGCAGTTCTCCTCGCCGAGACCGGTCACGAAGACGTCCAGCCATGATAGCGCCGCCTGCGAGAGCGGCGCGGCCGCCGCTTCTTTCTCGGCGTTCGACGCAGCCGCGTTGGTGGACGAGTTGCTCGCGGCGTTGGCGGTGCTCGATGCGCCGGCCAGCGACACGCCGATATTGCTCACCTGCGCCGGCACACCGGTGGCATTGCCTCCGAAGGTGATGTTGTCGAGACCCACCACGTGCAACGCGGAAATGTTGATGTCGCCCGCCGCACCGATGCCCGCATCCCCGGCGTTGACCGTACCCTCCGGTGCGACGAGGTTGACGTTGCCCGGATTTACGCTCGGATCGATCTGGATGGTGCGGATGCCGCTGCCCGCCACCGCGCCTGAGAAGCTCAGGGTGATATTTCCGGAGGAATCCACCAGCACCTGCGGCGGCGGCGCCGAGACGGAGGACTTGGACCCGCGGCCGGCATCGATGCTGCCTTCGTCCGACCAGATCAGAATGTTGCCGCCACCCAGCGTGAAGATGCGCGATGAATTCACGTTCACATCGCCCTGGGTGTAAATGTCGACGTCCCCGGTGCCCTGCGCCACGATCCCGAGCTGGGCCGGTGTCTTGGACACGCCAAGATTGGCCGGCGGATTCGCGAGACCCACGTCGAGCTCGCCCCCGGGCGCGAGCAGCGATATGCCCCCCCCGCTCAGGGTGTAAATGCGACTGAAGGTCAGGGAGATGTTGCCCTGATAGGGCGAGGTTCCGGTGGCCGCTGCCGTACGGCTGTTGGGAAACAAGGCATCGATCGCGGCGTATCCCAACGAGTATCCCGCTTGCGGCTCGCTGTTGGCTTGCAGGCCGGACGCCGACAACGTGTCGAAGAACACCTGATCGATCAGGGGCCGCTGCTGATCCGGGCTCAACGCCGCAAATTCGGTGGCAGCGCTTGCGTAGCTCAACCCGGTCTGGCCGGTGAGGGATTCTACGTAGCCGGTCAACAGCCCCCGGTCGGTCGTGTCGGGGGCGATGATGGTGTTCACGAAACTCGAATAATTGTTCGGCGCGTCACCGAGCCCTGCGATCACGGTCAGGTCAGCGCCCGTGGCGGTGGGCAAATTGGGATTCGCGGTGTTGCCGACCGTGGTGATGCCGCTCGAAAAGCCGAGATTGACATCGCGGCCCGCCAGCACGTCGAGGCGCCCCGGTCCGCCCACCTCTATGGCGGCCCCGGCGCCGCCGTTGATGTTGTCGATGACGTTGCGGCCTGCCGATACCAGGGTCAAATCCCCGGCATTCAGATTCTGTCCCTGATAAAACAAGTTGCTGATGTCGCGGCCGGCGATGATCTCGGCGGCCTTCGGCACCTGAAAGTCGCCGTTGACGATGTCGCGGCCGGCCAGCAGCAGCGACGGCAGCGGATCACCGGCGTGCAAGTCGGCCGAAAACGAGACCTGCACCGCAGCCACCAGCGTGCTCGGATCTTCCGCCGTCAACGCCGTGCTGGGAATGCTGTCGAGCGCGGCGTCCGACATGCTCAGAGTTCCATTGCCGATCAAGTCGCGACCGGCAATCAGCTCCAGTTGGCCGGTGACCGACGGAAACAGGATGGCGTTGGGGACTGACACATCGAGGAGCAGCGAGCGCGCGATGACGGTTCCGGGATAGATGACGTTACCCGAGATGACGCCCGCACCGGCGCCCAGCAACGCCTGTTCGTTCTGATCACTTTCGTTGAGGAGGACATCCCCGCCGGTGCTCTGCAGGGTCACTGCGGACTTGCCGCCATAGGTGAAAAAATAACTTAGGAGCTTCTGGTTGGGATCGAGGAGGGTCTCGGTGTTCGCCGACGGGTTGTAGATCGCATCGATGGTGATGCCGGTGCGGGCCTCGAGAATGAATTGCGAGTTGTCGAGCGCCAGGGACGAACCCACATTGGTCGTGCTACCGGGCACCGGTTCGATCGCACTGAACGCCCCGCCGGCCCGGAGCACGCTCGTTCCATCCGCCAGAAAGAACTGGCTGCTGCCGATGTCGCCGCCGGCATTAACCTGGAGGCCGCCGCTCGAAATGTATAGCGGACTGACATTCTTGGGGTGATACAGACTGTCGGCAGCCGCAACCGACAGCTCACTGATCGACCCTGCCGCCTGGACGGACACATCGCCGCCGCCCACCGAGGTGATGTTCCAGCCCAGCTGGTCGAGATCCACGCCCCATTGCGCCGGCTTGCCCAGGTAGCCCTGGCGCAGCTGCCACGCAGTTACGCTCTCCTGCACGGCGGCGCCTTGGATATCCCCGCCCGCGTTGACCCGGATGGCGCCGCCCTGTGTGGGGAAATTGAACACATAATTCGTTCCCCCACGGCGATCCCGGCGATCGGCTGCCCTGCGGAATTCAGGGGCTCGATGCCGGCCGTGTAGACCAGCGGCGTGCCGCCCCCCGCCGCGCCGGGCGAGGAGAATACGATGTTTGCGGAAGCGGCCAAGTCGATCTCGCCAGTGCCCGTGCGGATGATGCTGCCGGGCTCGAGGGTTAGATTCCCGCCGCTCCCAGCGACCACCGACAGAGGATCGGGACTGGATGCATCGGCACCCGCGACGAACCGGAACGAGGACGAGGGGCTCTGACTCAAGGCCAATGTGGGGCCCGAGGCGTTGAATCCATCGGAAATGGTGGCGGGTCCCACGGTGATCGACCCTCCGATCCGGAACGACAGATCCAGAGGCATGCCGGCGCTGCTGTACGAATACAAGTCGAGCGAATTGGCCAGGGTGAGCGAGCCGCTCTGGGTGAGATCCACGGCCGCCCGCACGGTCAACGGCAAAGCACCGGTGGGATTCAGTCGGGCTTCGATCGCGGGCGTGACCGCACCGACGGTGGCGGCCGCGGTGGCCTCGATGTTCGCGAGATCCGCGGGGCCGAGGGTCGTGCCGATCGGCATGGAGATGATGGGCTCGACCAGGACCTGACGGAAACCGCTCAAAGTGGCGCCCGTAGCCGTCAATGCCCACATCGGTCCCCGTGACCGGCGCGCGCACGAGCAGCGTGCCGCCGGCGTTCGTGCCCGCGCCGCTCAAGCGGCTGCCGCCGCCCAACACGATCGCGCCGCCGGCATTCGTTCCCAGATCGATCTCGCCACCGACGCCCGCGCCGCCCGCGGCATCGACGCTGAGCACGGCCTTCGAATCGAGCGTGACTCCCGCGCCGCCGTACAGACCGATGGTGCCGCGCAGGCTGGCGTTCGGCGCCGTGAGCGGCGCATCGATCTCGATGCTGCCCGTATCCGCCACCAACAGGATCTGGTTCGCCGTCAGACCCGCGCCCGAGTTCAGCGTCAAATTGCCGGTATGCGCAGTGATGCTGTCGGCAGCGGTGAATCCGCCGGTCTGCAGCGCGTTGGCGAGCGGCGTCAGGCCCTGGGTCAGCGATCCCGCTTCGACCTCGAAGGTTCCGCCTTCGGCGCCCGCCGTTGCGTGACCGGACAGGGCAGCGAGAAGGTCGACCGCTCCCCGGCATCCAGGCTGATGCCGCCCGCCGGCGAGTCGCCCGCGCCGGACACGTTGATGCGGGAACCCGAAGCGAGGGTCAAGTTGCTGCCGGCGGTGAGCGTCACCGCTCCGCCCTCGGCGCCGAAGGAATGGCCGCCTATGACCACACTCCGGCCGCTGGTGTCGATGACGGCTGCGCTGCCAACGTCGATATCCTGGGTGGCCTGTGCCTTGACGATGCCGGCGGGAACGACGATCGAGCTCGAGAGCTGGATCGAGTTCGCGCTGAGATCGATTTCGCCGCCCAGATCGTTGGCGATCGTCGGTGCTTTGCCCGAGGCCGCACCCGAGGCGACCGTGAGCGTACCGAGCGGGGCGGCAAGTCCCATCTGGGCGAGACTCACGGCGGTGAGAGTCGGAGTCTCGATCGACAGGTTCCCGCCCGTGGCGACGCCTCCCACTGCCTGACCCACCACGGCGGAGCTCGCGCGCAGCGAGGTGTTCTGAAAACCGTCGATGGTCAGCGAGCCCGTCCCCACATCGAGTTCGCCCGCCACGATGCTCAACGATCCGCCGCCGGTCGCGGCCAGCGGCGCGAGGGGGACACCCGCACCCTCGAGCGTCACGGTCTTTGCGCCGAACACCGATCCTGAGGCGCCCCCCTGATTGACCAGGCTGCTGGCCGCGAGCGTCAGCGAGGTCAAGCTGGGAGGGGCGGTGCCGGACGCGGCACCCAGCAACACCGGCGTGTACAGATCGATGGCGCCCTCACTCGCCAGGCGAATCGCGGCAGCATGCCCCAGGGCCGATTGCAGCGAGGAGTCGATCTGCAGCGCATCGGCCGATCTACCCGAGCCCACGAAACCAATGCTGGAGGCGGCGAGCGACCAGGACGCCCCGGCGCCGTTCAACGTTCCCGACGCCGCGATGCCGCCGGGGGCATCCAGCGACAGCGCACCCAAGGAGCCCACCGTGGACCCATGCTCGAGATTGATCGTCGCACCGGGCGTGGCTGCGCCTTCCCGCTGCAGGATAGGCAATTCCAGGTCGGAGACCGCGAGCATCGCCGCGCCGGCGGGACTGGACCCACTCAAGCTCAGCGTAGTCGTTGCGGGTAACGAGGTGGGCGCCGCGCCCCCCGCGGTGGCAGAGGTGGACAATACCGACGCGCCGGCTCGAACGTCGATCGACTGATTGGCAACGAGGATTACCTCGTTGGCGGACAACTGCGCTCCGCCGTCGATGGTGACGGAGTTCGCGGTCACGGCGATGCTGGTGCCGTCGGCCGAGGCCTGGCCTCCCATCACGACCTCCCCTGCATTCCAGCTTTGGATCACGGAGCCGGCAATGCTCACCACCCCCCGAGAGCTTGCGCCCGAAGCGCCGGCGGTGACCGCGAGTTCCGGCGCGCTGATGTTGATCGTCGAACCCACGCCAGCGGATCCCGGTGCGTTGCCGACGACCTGACCCAGGAAATCCAATGCCGTCGATACGTCGATCGACAGCGTTCCAGCGTCGGCCGGAAGCGTCATGTGCGGGAGCGTGGTCCCGCGCGCAGCGTTCGACGCCGCCGTCGCGGCGAGGCTGCCGAAGAATGTCGATCCGTCGGTCACCGTATATTGAGCCAGCGACTGCCCATAGCTGCCCGGCCACACCGCCACGCCCTCATACCCTCCGGTGTGCAACCCCGTCGTGCCGAACGTCAAGTAACCGGCAATCACCGGGGTGCCATCCACCAAAGTCGCGGGTTGGCCGGGGACGATGGTGCCGTAGGCCGCCCCCTGCACTTGCACGAGATACGCGCCCGGCACCAACGCATCCCTGGCCGGCAAGAGCGGATAGACACCGGCTGCGAGGCCGCCGCCGCCGCTCAAGTAAATGCTCTCCCCCGGCGAGAGCCCCGCGAGCGTCGTCTCCTCCGGATCGTAGGGAGCGTATTGCCCGCGGGTCGATGGCAGCACCGCAAAGAGGCCAGGAATCGAGGGAAGACCCGTGGTCGCATTTTGTCCCAGGGCGTCGACCGTGCCGCCGGTCCCCGGCACCCACTCGTACGCTGACACGTCGCCGCCGCCCTGCAGATTCACGGTCGCACCGGATGCCACGGTGATGGTCGGCGCATGGAGCGACACGGTGCGGGAAGGTGTACCGGTGATCGGGAGTGGAGTGCCGCCCTGCGGC
>CAVXNH010000020.1:0-7291 GCA_963762885.1 uncultured Alphaproteobacteria bacterium | reverse complement strand
GAAGAACCCGTTCGCGCGGTCGCGCTAATTCGGCTGCCCAGCCGTCATTGCGAGTTCGGCCACCGTCCGGCGGCGGCCGACCCACCCTGAATGAAACTGCGCACGTCGTCGGGGAAGGTCCCTCCCCCCTCCCTCAAAGGGAGGGGGAGGACCTTGTTTCTTGCAAGGGCGGGTCGGCCGCGCCGGCCGGTGGTCAACTCACACTGACAGGCTGGGCGGCAGTCTTGCGTTGCACTGATTGCGGGTAGACATCGTCCCGTGCATGGGGGGAGACGACGATGGCGGATCTGATCGAGAAGATCGAGGACGGTGTGGCGATCCTGACGCTGAACCGTCCGGAGCGGCTTAACGCGTTTTCGCCCGAGATGCTGGTGGGGCTGCGTGAGGCGCTGCCTCGGCTGGGCGCCGACGACTCGGTCGGCGCGATCGTCATTACCGGCAGTGGCCGCGGATTCACCGCGGCGGAGACGTGAAGACGATGGCGGCGCGGGCGCAGGGGCAGACGTTCGAGCAGCGGCTGGAGGGTTATCGGTCGATGCACCAGATCCCGCTGATGATGCGGTCGCTGCAAAAGGTGATCATCGGCATGATCAACGGGCCGGCGGTGGGCGCCGGGTTGGGGCTGGCGCTGGCATGCGACCTGCGGATCGCCGGGCGGTCGGCTCGGTTTGCGACCGGCTTCGCCAATGTCGGGTACTCCGGCGATTTCGGCGGGTCGTGGCTGCTGACGCGGCTGGTCGGCACGGCGAAGGCGCGGGAGCTGGTATTTCCTCAACGAAATGCTGGATGCGGAACAGGCGGCGGCGCTGGGGATGGTCAACCGCGTGGTGGACGACACGGCGCTGCGCGACGAGACGCTGACCCTGGCGCGGCGGATCGCGGATGGGCCGCGCGTTGCGCTGAGCTACATGAAGCGCAATCTGCACGCCGCGGAGACCGAGCCGTTCGGTGTGGTGTTGGAGATGGAGGGGCTGCACCAGACAAGGGTGGGGCAGACCGAGGACCATCGCGAGGCGGTGACGGCGTTCGCGGAGAAGCGCAAGCCGCGGTTTCGGGGACGGTGATACCCTCTCCTGCGCGTGTAAACCTCTCCCGCGGGAGCGGGAGAGGTCGAGGTGCGCAGCACCGAGGGTGAGGGTGATCGGGTCGGCACACTACGCCCTACCTGCTACGTGCCGACCCGATCACCCTCACCCTCGACGCTACGCGTCTCGACCTCTCCCGCTCCCGCGGGAGAGGTTTTTTGTTACTATCACCCGTGCGGCGCCGTGGGCGCGATCGGCGAGCAGTTCGCCCAGTTCCGGCACGACCTCGTCGCGTCCAGTCTCCACCACCACCAGCGCGTCCGGCGCGATCCAACCCATCGCGCGTAACCGATCGATCGCGCGCGGCACCAGATCGTGGCCGTAGGGCGGATCGAGGAACACCAGGTCGCATGGCTCACCCGCTGGCGCGGTCAGCACGTCGACCCCCAGCACGGCAACGCGATCTGCGGCACGGCACGCGGCGACATTGGCCCGCAGCGCCTCCAACGCCGCGCGATCTTGTTCTATGAACGTGGCGTGCGCGGCACCGCGCGAGAGTGCTTCCAGGCCGAAAGCGCCGGTGCCGGCGAAAGCGTCCAACACGCGGGTGCCTTCCAGCAGGTCGCGGCCACCCCAGGGCGCGTGCAGCAGCATGTCGAAAATCGCCTGCCGCACCCGGTCGGCGGTCGGCCGCGTGGCCTGTCCTGCCGGAGCAAGCAGCGCGCGGCCGCGCCAGGCGCCGGCCACGATGCGCATCAGGGCTCGCGCGGCACCTGGTCGCGCAGCACGCGCGCCGGCACTTCCTCGACCGCGCCGCGCGGCATGGTGCCGAGCTGGAACGGGCCGTAGGCGATCCGGATCAGGCGGGTGACCGGTAGGCCGAGGAACTGCATCACCCGCCGCACTTCGCGATTGCGGCCCTCGCGCAGGGCGACAGTCACCCAGGCGTTGTCGCCCTTGACCGCGTCGAGGCCGGCCTCGATCGGGCCGTAGCGCACGCCGTCCACCGTCACCCCGTGCGCCAGCGCCGCCAGCCGGCGTTCGTCGGGCCGGCCGTGCACGCGGACGCGGTAGCGGCGGATCCAGCCGGTCGAGGGCAGCTCCAGCTTGCGGGCCAGCGCGCCGTCGTTGGTCAGCAGCAGCAGGCCCTCACTGGTGAGGTCGAGGCGGCCGACGCTGATCACGCGCGGCATGCCGGGCGGCAGCTTGTCGAACACCGTCGGGCGCCCCTCCGGGTCGCGATGCGTCGTCACCAGGCCGTCCGGCTTGTGGTAGCGCCACAGGCGGGTGCGTTCCGGCGTGTCCACGAGGGCGCCGTTCACCAGGACGATGTCGTCTGGCGTAACGAATGTCGCCGGATGGGTGACTGGCTCATTGTTGAGGCGGACGCGGCCCTCGGCCACCAGTTTCTCGGCGTCGCGCCGGCTGGCGATGCCGGCGCGGGCCAGCCACTTGGCGATGCGTTCGCCGCGCGCGGCGTCGGTGGTGGGGGTCGCTCATCCGCAGGCAGCGATCAGGGCGTCGAAGATGCGGCGGTCACCCGGGTCGATCGCGAACTCCGGGTGCCATTGTACGCCGAGGCAGAACCGGTAGCGGGGATCCTCCACGCCCTCGATCACCGAGTCCTCGGCGACGGCGTTCACCACGGCGAACGGGCCGGGGTCGCGCACCGCCTGGTGGTGCGATGAGTTCACCTGCATCTGCGTCGCGCCGACAATCCGGTGCAGCAGCGTGCCCGGTGTGACCGCCACCGCGTGCCCGGCTTCGTGGCGCGGATTTGGCTGCTCGTGCTGCAAGGCGTCCGGAATGGCGTCGGGGATGTGCTGGATCAGCGAGCCGCCGAGCACGACGGCGAGAAGCTGTTCACCGCCGCAGATGCCGAGTACCGGCAGGTTGCGCACCAGGGCGCCCTCGGTCAGCGCTTGTTCGGCAGCGGTGCGGCCCTGCTTCAGGGTGACCGTCGCGTGGCGGTCGGGTGCGCCGTACAGCGCCGGATCGACGTCGAAGGCGCCGCCGGTCACCACCAACGCGTCGATACGGTCGAGGTAGTCGGGCGCAAGGGCCGGATCGTGCGGCAGTGCGACCGGCAAGCCGCCGGCGGCGGCGATCGCCTCGGCATAGTTCTGCCGGATCGCATACCAGGGGTATCTCGAGTAACCGCCCGATTGTTCGGAATCCAAGGTCACGCCGATGACGGGTCGCCTGCGCATGCGGCGTTGCTAGACCGCGCGGGCGTGGCGGGGCAAGAAGCAGCGTATGTTGGTGCGTTTCTCCCGCCGTTGTTCCTACGCTCCGTGTCATTGCCCCCCGTGTCATGGCCGGCGCAGGCCGGCCACCCACGAGTTTCCTTCGCGACGCGCGGGAAAGCCGTGGGTGGCCGGCCTGCGCCGGCCATGACATGGACGAGGGTTGGTGGGCAGCGCGGTCGATATGTCAGCCATGGACATTGCGTTGGAAGAGGCTCGGACGGTGGCGGCACGGGGGGAGGTTCCGGTCGGCGCCGTAGTGCTGGCGGCAGATGGAACGGTGTTGGCCCGTGCGGGCAACGCCGTCGAGGCACAGGCGGACGCCTCGGCACATGCCGAGCTGCTGGCCCTGCGTGCGGCGGCGGCGATCCGCGGTGAACCGCGCCTGCCGGATTGCGACTTGGTAGTGACGCTGGAACCGTGCCCGATGTGCGCTCAGGCGATCAGCCTGTTTCGCATCCGCCGGCTGGTGTTCGGCGCGTATGACCCGAAAGGCGGCGGGGTTGAGCATGGCGCGCGGGTGTTCGACGCGGCGTCCTGCCATCATCGGCCGGAGGTGGTTGGCGGCGTGCGTGAAGCCGAGGCAGCGGCGTTGTTGCGGGAATTCTTCACGGCGCGGCGGTGATTTGTGGGCGTCAGGCCAATCTCAATGTCTTGACTCCGACGGATCGGCCCCACCTCCAATCCCGTCACGGCGAGACAAGCGAAGAGCGAACGCTCCCGAGAAATCCCGCGAACTCGGGCGGGAGATTCGCTTCCCCCGGCCTTCGCCGGGGTCGCAATGACACCGGGGGATGACGCTGCCGGGGTCAGCTCGCCAACGCTCTCCACCCAATGTCCCGGCGGCAGAACCCTTCTGGCCAGTCGATCGTCGCCACCCCCGCGTAAGCTGCATCGCGTGCCTCGGCGAGCGTGGCGCCAGTGGCGCAGACCGTCAGCACGCGTCCTCCCGCGGCGCGGATCGTGCCGGCCGTGTCGGCCTCGGTGCCGGCGTGGAACACCTGCACACCGGGCAAAGCGGCGGCGCGGTCCAGGCCGTGGATCTTACTGCTGCGTTCCGGGGCGTCCGGGTAGCCGCGCGCCGCCATCACCACGGCGATCGCCGCCGCATCCGACCAGCGCAGGTCGAAGTTCGCCAATTCGCCGTCGCATGCTGCCTGCAATGCCGGCAACAGATCGGATTTCAGCCGCAGCAGTAGCACTTGCGCTTCCGGGTCGCCGAATTGCACGTTGAATTCGATCACCTTCGCGCCATCCGCGGTGAGCATCAGGCCGGCGAACAGGATGCCGCGAAACGGTCTGCCGCGCCGGGCCATCTCTGCCAGCACGGGGCGCACGATCCGATCCATCGCCGCTTGCTCACGCGCCGGGGGGAAAATCGGTGCGGGCGCATAGGCGCCCATGCCGCCGGTGTTGGGGCCGGTATCGCCATCGCCCACTCGCTTGTGGTCCTGCGCCGAGCCCAGCAGCAACGCCGTTTCGCCGTCGCACAGGGCGAACAGCGAGATTTCCTCGCCAATCAGGCATTCCTCGATCACCACCGACTCGCCCGCCTCGCCGAACGCGCGTGCGTCCATCATGGAGTCGATGGCGGCCAGCGCCTCGGCCTCCGTGGTGGCGACCACGACGCCCTTGCCGGCCGCCAGCCCATCCGCCTTCACCACGATCGGTGCGCCGCGGCGGCGGACGAATTCGCGGGCGGTTTCGGCTTCGTCGAACCGTTCCCATTGGGCGGTGGGAATGCCGGCGGCGTCGCAGATTTCCTTGGTGAAGGTCTTGCTGCCCTCAAGCTGTGCCGCCGCTTGGGACGGGCCGCAGCAGGCGATGCCCGCGGCTTCCATTGCGTCGGCGATGCCAGCGACCAGCGGGGCTTCCGGGCCGGGGATGACGAGGTCGATCGCATTGTCCTGGGCGAAGGCAACCAGAGCTGGGAAATCGAGCATGCCGATCGGGACACAGTCGGCGAGCTGGGCGATGCCGGGGTTGCCGGGAGCGCACCACAGTTTGGTCAGCAGCGGGCTGGCAGAGAGCACCCAGCAGAGTGCGTGTTCCCGTCCACCCGATCCGATAACCAGCACCCGCATGCGCCGTCTCCACTGTCCCAGCCCGCCAGGGAGATCGGGCGAGGACGGCAAGGCTAGGACTCTGCCCTGGACCCGCCAAGGAGGGGCAGAGCTCCTTGGTGGGTCAAGAGCCTGCCCCGGCGAAGGCCGGGGTCGCAATGACTGTGTTTGCCGACGGTTCTAGCGTTTCCGCTCCAGCCGGAACGTGCTCGCCATCGCAACGACGATCAGCGCGCCCAGCACGCCCGGCAGCAGCGCCGCCTCGGTGATGTGCGTTGCGTCCCACACCGCGCCACTCAGGTAGGGCACGATGAACGTGGTGCTGTAGCCCAAGGCAAGCATGCCGGCGGCCAGTCGGTGCACATCGTCCTGCCGGGCAAGCAAGGGCGGCAAGGCCAGCGTCAGGATCAATGTGAACGCGGCGGCGAAGCCGATCAGTCCGGCCGCGGCCACCAGCACCGGCGCCGAGGGAACCAGCAGGCCGCCGAGGCTCGCCAGGCCGACCAGCGACGAGACGATGAACGGGGCTTTGCGCCCCACCAGGCGGCCTCCGCTCAGCATGATCAACAACGACGCGGGAACCTGGCCGCCGTTAAGAGCCGTCAGTCCCGCATTCAGCAGATCTTCCCTGCCGATCGCGTGCAGGTAATCCGGCAGGAACGCGTTGCAGCCGAAATAAAGCGCGCCGACGCCGCCGAGCATGAAGCCGAGTTGCCACGTGTGGACGCTATGCCAGTCGGGCCACCATAGCGCTCGCGCACGGCTTGGATCGCGCGTCACATGCGGCGTGAAGCACAGCACCAGGAACGCCGTGATCAGCACGGGCACGCTCCACACCGCGAAACTTGCCTCCCAGCTTCCGCGCATGAGCGGCAGGACCAATGGCAGAGTCAGCGCGGCTGGCAGTGTCTCGCCGATGAGCAGGCCGTTGGCATAGATCGCGGTGGCGAGTGAGATGCGCGTGGAGAACCAGGTGCCCACCAGTGTCGGCAGCGCCGGCTGCATCACGGCGACGCCGGCGCCCATGATGATCGTCATGGCGAACAGCATCGGGATCGACGGTCCCAACCCGCGCAGTGCGGAGCCGAACGCCACGAGCAATATCCCGATGACAACGGCGCGGCGCGCGCCGATCCGCGCGATCAGCAGCGATCCCGGAATGGCGGCGATGCCGAACAGCGGTCCCGGAAGTCCGGTGAGTGCTGCGACCATTTTCTCGTCGAGATGCAGGTCGCGATGGATCAGCGGCAGCACCGGCGGCACTGCGAGTATGGTCAGCCGCAGGTCGATGCCGAGCAACCAAAGCAGGCCGAGGCGTGGCCACGCGAGTTTGGTTGCGGTCGCCGTGTGTTGGTTCATCCGGGCGTGTGTCCTCTGCCGCGCATCGTTGCGACGCGCGCCGCGACGAATCCCCCGTTGCAGAGTGCTTGGTTGCCGGGTGAGGCGCAATGCGGCAGCCCGGCCTGATCCCGTGCCGTGCAAATTCCGGGACCTGGGTCTAGCATTCGTGGGTGCACACGTGGCCGGCGCGGGGAGCGCCTGGGCGTGACACCACATTGGGGAGGGAGACACTGCCATGCCGTTCTATCAAAAAGGCGATGTTCGCATTCATTACGAAGAGGCCGGTTCCGGCTTTCCGGTGTTGTTCATACCCGGCGGGGGTTTGAATTCGGATATCTCCTCCCTCACCGGGTTCGCGCCGTTCAACGCGATGGAGGAGTTCAAGCACGAGTATCGCTGCATCACGATGGATCTGCGCAATGCCAACGGGGGGCAATCCTCCGGCCCGTTGGAGATCGAACGGCCGTGGGATGCTTATACCGATGACCAGCTTGGGCTGATGGATCACCTGGGCATCAAGGAGTTCATGGTGATGGGCTTCTGCATTGGCGGCCCGTTCATCTGGAACCTGTTGCGGCGCGCACCGGATCGGATCGTCGCCGCGGTGCTGGCGCAG
>CAVXNH010000019.1:0-9391 GCA_963762885.1 uncultured Alphaproteobacteria bacterium | reverse complement strand
CTGTGGATCGGCGTGATCGCGCGCCGCCCAGCGCCGCCGCAGGTGGCAAATTTTGTTTTTTTGCCACAAATCGATGCATCAGAGGCCGAACGCCGCTGCCGAATGTCTGGACAACGATGTCAATCGCGGGACAGAACTCACGCGCAGTCGATGACAATTCCGGCGGCCAACCAGATACTCGACCGCCTTGGGGAGCGACCACGCATGCGACCATGTTGCGCCGGCCGGCGCGAGACGATCCAACCGTCGCCTCTCCCTTCGACGAACCGGGCAGACGCCGAACCGGACGCCGGTGATGCCGCTGACGTTGCGCAGATTGGCAACGCCGTCTTTATCCCCCCGCCAGATTAAGCCTGTCATCGATGCGCCGCCTGTCCATCGGCTTTCGCCTCCTGTTGCTGGTGGGATTCCTGCTGTTGGTGATGCTCGCCGGCAATTTCTACTTCGTCAGCACGCTGCACGACTCCTCGGCCACGGCGCTAGGCACTGATCGCATCCTGCAACAAATTCAGACCCTCGACGGCGTGCGCGATGCCTTCGGCCAACTGCGCTATTGGAAGGCCGATCATGCGGTCACCCTGATGGCCGCGTCGGAGCGTAATGCCGCCGCTGCCCAGCAGCGCCTCACGCACTTGCTCGACACACTCGCCGCGCTGAACCCGGACGACGCCGCGGCCATCCGCAAGGAAGCCGACGACTTCGCCCGCCTGACCGACCGCGCGGTGGACGCCTACACCCAGGATCACCGCGTCATCGGCGATACGTTGTTCACCCAGGCGCGCCAGCATGCGGTGACGGTAAACCAGCGGCTGGATGCGCTGGGCGCGACGCTCACAGCGCAGGCGCAGTCAGCACGCGACGAGACGTTGCAGACCGCGGCACGAGCCCCCGTGGTCACCTTGGTCATCGTCATCGGCGGCGTGCTGCTTGGCTGCGCGCTAACCTGTACTGATCCTGCGCTCCATCCTGGTGCCGCTCGGCGCGGTGCTGGACGCGATGCGCCAGATCACCGACGGCGACCTCAACGTCAAGCTGCCGCCGCCGGCTCGCGATGAGATCGGCGCCATTGCCCACACGCTCAAATTGTTCCGCGATGCCGTGCACGGACGCGCGCTGCTGGAGCAGGAGGCGGATCATGAGCGAAGGACGCTGCGGGATGCGATTGCGAGCATTAACGAAGCCTTCGTGCTGTATGACCCGCACGATCGCGTGGCGCTCAACAACGCGCGTTATCAGGAGCTGTATGGTGTCAACGTGCTTGGCGCCAGCTTCCGCGACCTGCTGAAAGCCGCTGTGAAAAATGGCAAGATCGAACTTGGCGGCCGCAGCGGCGAGGCGTGGATTGCCGAACGGCTCGCCCATCGCGCCCGGCCGACCGGCAGCCTCACCTACCAGTTCGGTGACCGCTGGGTACAGATCGTCGAGCGCCGCACCTATGACGGCGGCACGGTCGCGATCTACGCCGATATCACCGAACTGAAACACCGCGAGGAAGAGCTGGAGCGCGCCCGTGCCGAGGCCGAACACGCCACTCAGGTGAAGTCCGAATTCCTCGCCAACATGAGCCACGAACTCCGGACGCCGCTCAACGCCATCATCGGCTACAGCCAGTTGTTGCAGGAAGACGCCGAGGACGCCGGCCAGACCGACACCGTCGCCGACCTGAAAAAGATCGAAAACGCCGGCAATCACTTGCTTGGATTGATCAACGGCGTGCTCGATCTGTCGAAGATCGAAGCCGGGCGGATGGATGTGTTCAACGAGGAGATCAACATCGCCGGGCTGGTCGAGGACGTACAGTCTCTGGTCGAGCCGCTGGCCGCACGGAATCGCAACCGTCTGGTGGTCCACTGCCCCGAGACTATCGGCACGATCGTGTCCGATCAGACGAAAGTGAAACAGTCGCTGCTGAACCTGCTAAGCAATGCCTGCAAGTTCACCGAACAGGGGACGGTGTCGCTGACGGTCGCGCGGGAGACTACGGGTGCCGGATCGCAGGTGACATTCACCGTTGCCGACACCGGGATCGGCATGACCGAGGCGCAACTCGGCCGCCTCTTCGAGGCGTTCAGCCAGGCTGACAGCTCCACCACGCGGCGCTTCGGCGGCACCGGCCTGGGCCTGGCGATCACCCGGAGCTTCGCGCGCATGCTGGGTGGCGACGTCGCCGTGCACAGCCGGGAAGGCGAAGGCTCGCAGTTCATACTCTCGCTGCCCGTCTCGCCGGAGCCGACGCAGCCCGAAATCGTACCGGCGGAGATTCGGTCGTTCGAAACGCCGGCGCCCGCAAGGCTGGACGACGACATCACGGTGCTGATCGTGGATGACGATCCCGATGCGCGGCACATTATCGGCAGCCATCTGGAAAGCGACGGCTATCGCCTGGTGTTCGCCGAATCCGGCGCACAGGGTCTGGAGCTGGCGCGGACCGAACGGCCCGATGTCATCACGCTCGACATCATGATGCCGCAGGTGGACGGCTGGTCTGTGTTGATCGCACTGAAACGCGAACCCGAGCTTGCCCGCATCCCGGTGGTGCTGGTCAGCATGGTGGATAACCGCAGCCTCGGGTTTGCGCTTGGCGCCGCGGCCGTGCTGCCCAAGCCGATCGATCGCGATCTGCTGTTGGAGCGCGTTCGCAGCCTGTGCGCGCGGCACGACGGCGTCGTGCTGGTGGTGGAAGACGACGCCGCTGCGCGCGACCTGATCGAGCGGACGATAGAGCGCCTGGATCATCCCGTTTCCGTCGCCATCAACGGCCGGGAGGCGGTCACCTGGCTTGAATCAAATCCCCTGCCGGCGCTGATCCTGCTCGATCTGGAGATGCCTGAAATGGACGGTTTCGCCTTCCTCAATGTACCTGCGGCAGCGCCCGGCCTGGCGTGCCATTCCGGTGGTGGTGGTCACGGCCAAGCAGCTTACCGCGGACGAGCGGCAATGGCTGGGCGAGATGACGCAGCGCATCGTGTCCAAGGGGGGCACCGCGCTAACCGACCTGTCGGCTGCGGTGCGTGGTATGCTGCCGGAACGGCAGGAGGCCTGACGCCGCATGGCACGCATCCTGCTGGTTGAGGACAACGAAATGAACCGCGACATGCTGTCTCGCCGGCTGACCCGGGCCGGCCACAGCGTGCTGATCGCGATAGACGGGCAGCAGGGTATCGACCTCGCCCGGGCGGAATCGCCCGACATCGTGCTGATGGACATGAGCCTGCCGGTGATCGACGGCTGGGAAGCGACGCGCCGCCTGCGCGCCGATCCAGCCACGGCGGCGCTGCCGGTCATCGCGCTGACCGCGCACGCGATGGACGGCGACAAAGCGCGCACGCTGGAGGCCGGCTGCAACGACTACGACACCAAGCCGGTCGATCTACCCCGCCTGCTAGGAAAGATCACGGCGCTGATCGGGTAACCTCTCCCGCGCTGCGCGCGGACAAAACCTCTCCCGCGGGAGCGGGAGAGGTCGAGACGCGAAGCGTCGAGGGTTAGGGTGATCGGGCAGGCACGTAGCAGGTAGAGCGTAGCGTGCCGACCCGATCACCCTCACCCTCGGCGCAAGGGCGCCTCGACCTCTCCCGCTCCCGCGGGAGAGGTTAACGGAGCCGCAGCGTCAGCACGGTGACGTCGTCGGCCTGGGGGGCACCGGCAGCGAACTCCAGCGCCTGCCGCACCAGCCCGCTGGTGATCGCCTCCGCAGGCAATGCCTGCATGGCCGTCAGTGCGTCATGCACCCGCGCCAGATCGAAGCTTTCACCAGCCGCGTTCAGCATGTCCGGCACGCCGTCGGAGATCACCACCATCGCCTCGCCGGGTTCCAGGTGCAGCACGCCATCGTGGAACGGCGCATCGTCGAACACGCCAAGCGGCCGGTCGGCGCGGCACGCCAACTCGGCCACCGAGCCGTCCTGACGCAGCAGATACGGCCGCACATGGCCGGCGCAGACATAGGTCAGCGTGCCGTCCCGCAGGTCCAGTTGGCCCACGAACAACGTGACAAACATGCCGATCGGATTGTTCTTGCACAGCTCGGCATTGATCACCGCGACGATCGCCGCAGGATTGGGCGCCTGCCCGGTCAATTCGTGCGCTTGCAGGGTGGCCGCGCGCAGCAGGCTGCGGGTGCGCGCCATGAACAGGGCGGCCGGCGTGCCCTTGCCCGACACGTCGGCCACGGCGACACACAGGCGGTCCTCGCCGACCTGGAAGCAGTCGTACAGGTCGCCGCCGATCTGGCGGGCCGGATGCAACGCCGCGTGCACATCGACGCCGACCGCCCCGAGACCGGACGGGAACTCATCCGGTACCATGCTGAGCTGCTGCCGGCGCGCATCGGCAAGCTCCGCTTCGATGGCGGCAAGCTGGCGCCGCACCTCGGCCCGCAGCGCCCGCTTCTCCAGCACCGAGCCGAGACGGGCGCGCAGCAGCACGGGATTGAACGGTTTCGTCAGGTAATCTTCGGCGCCCAGTTCCAGGCAGCGCACCACCGTGTCGAGTTCGGTGGCGGCCGAGATCATGATCACCGGCGTCGCTTCCAGGCGATTTTCGGAGCGCAGCGTCTCCAGCACTTCGACGCCGCTCATGCGCGGCATCATCACGTCGAGCAGTATGGCATCGAATGGCTGGGCGCGGTTTTTCTCCAGGGCCTCGAAGCCGTCGGCAGCCATCTCGATCTCGCGGTAGCCGAGGCGCTGTAGCCGCCGGGCCAGCAGGTCGCGGTTGTCCGCGATGTCGTCCACGACAAGCAGGCGCGACGCGGCGGCAGAATGTGACAAATCAGCGAACTCCCCCATCGGTCGCGCGCAGCGCTTCCATTGCGTTTGCGTCAGTGCGAAGACAGCACTTTGCGGAAGGCCCTACAATGCCGGGCCGGTTTGCCAACGAAAAGGAGCGGCGATGGACCTGAAGATCACCCAGATCGAGCCGGGTGTCGTTGAAGTGGCGCTGGAAGGCCGTCTCGACGCGGCGGGCGCCGAGGCGATCGATCTGCGCTTCACGGCCCTGGCAGGCGGCAATCGCTGCATGCTGGTGGACATGGCCGCGGTGCCGTTCATGGCGTCGCTAGGGATCCGCACATTGCTGTCGGCGTCGCGGGTGGTGATGCGCCGCGGCGGTCGGTTCGTCCTGATCAATCCGAACGACGAGGTGGTCAAGATATTGGATGTGTCGGGGCTCGCCGACCTGATGCCGATTTTCCCCAGCCGGGAAGCGGCGCTGGCGGCGATCGGGTGAGGGAAGCAAGGCCAGAGGCAAAGCTCCTGGCCGTATACCAGCGCGCAAAACGATTGACGTACGACAACGGCCGTCCCTTACCGTCATGGCCGGCCTTGTGCCGGCCATCCACGCCTTTTGTCGCGTGCACGAAGGCAAGGCGTGGATGGCCGGCACAAGGCCGGCCATGACACGGGGAGCCGCGATCCGGCGACGGCTGATTCGATTATTTCCCCGCGAGTCCTTACCTCACACCCGGATCAGCAGCTTGCCCATGTTCTCGCCGCGATACAGCCGCGCGATCGCTCCAGGTGCTTGCTCGATCCCTTCCAGGATCTCTTCCTCGTAACGCAGCCGCTCCTGTCGCACCCAGTGCGCCAACTGGCTGACCGCCTCGTCGAAGCGATGCTCGAAATCGAGCACGACGAAGCCCTGCATGCGGGCGCGCTTGACCAGCAGATGCCGTTCCACACGCGGTCCGCTCGGCCACGGGTCCCAACTCGGCTGCGACACCGTGCCGCAGATCACCACCCGCGCGCCCACCGCCAGATGCCGCAGCACCGCATCGCTGATCGGCCCCGACGTGTTGTCGAAATACACGTTCACCCCGCGCGGCGCCGCAGCCGCGAGCGCTGCGTCCAGGTCGGGCGCCGACTTATAGTCGATCACCGCGTCGTAGCCGAACCGCGTGCGGCACAGTTCCGCCTTTTCTGGGCCGCCCGTGATGCCGACGGTACGGCAGTTATGGATGCGTGCGATCTGCCCGACGAACGAGCCGACCGAGCCCGCCGCGGTGGACACCACCACGGTATCGCCCTCCTCTGGCTGCCCAATGTCGAGCAATCCGAAATACGCGGTCAGCCCGGTCAGGCCGAGCACGTGCAGCGCGGTGGACAGCGGCAGATCGTCGTCGTTCACCTTGCGGCCGATCCCGGCGGATCCCACGACGGCATGCGTTTGCCAGCCGAACATCCCGGTGACCTGATCGCGCGGGGCATAATCCGGATGACACGATTCGATCACCTCGCCGGCGGCGAAAGCCCGCATCACCTCGCCGATGCCGACCGGTTTGGCGTAGTTGGCAACAGGGGAAACCCAACCGCGCATCGCCGGCTCGACGGACAGCAGGTGGTTGCGCACCAGGATCTGGTCACTCAGCGGCTCCGGCTCGGGGACCTCGACGATCTCGAAATTCTCCGCTTGCGGAATGCCTTCGGGACGGGATGCCAGCCGGACCTGTCGATTGCTCATGGCGCGTTTCCCTTACTGGTGATAGCCGGTTGACCCCAGCATAGCAGGAACGTAGCGCATGCGGGACGAACCGTTGTTCGAAGCGCCAGTGTGGCGGGAAAAATGAAGGACGGCCTCGCCCGGTTTGGCGTGGCTGGCATGAGGCGCGTTCGCGTATTGGTCCTGACGTCCATTCCCTACGCGCCGTTTCGGCGGCCCGTGATACCCGACAGTGGCCCTGATCGGTGGGCCTTCTTTCAGGCATTGGCAGAGCATGGCGTCGATGCGGACGTTCTGGACCCGACGGGATTTCCGCTGAATCCCCTTGCCGGCAAACACCCGCTGCTGCAATCGATCGATCCCTACCGCAGCCTGGCAGTGTTGTTAGGCCGCCGGGACTACGATCTGGTGCTGTCCGGCAACGAGGGCGCCGCCGTCCTGTTGGTATCGTTACGGCGCTGCTTCCGGTTTCGCACGCCGATACTTGTCTGGGATTTGTCGCCGGCGACACGATGGCGCTGGCGCGCGCGCTTGCAGGATCGCATCTTGCCACAGGTCGACGGAATACTGGCGCTCGCATCGATTCAGGAGTCGTATGTCGCACAGCGATGGGGGTCGCACATTCCGGTCAGCATGGTCGGCAGCTTCGTCGATACCACGTTCTACAGACCAGCCGTTGAGTTCGAACGGTGACTATATTCTTTCCGTCGGCGATGACCCCGGCCGCGACTATGCGACCCTGTTGACCGCGGTTGCCAAGCTCGCAATCCCGACCCGGATCAAGACGTCGATCCCCTTGGCGCTGGACGCCGCGCGGCATCGTCATGTCGAGATTATTCGCGATCGCCTGCCGCCGGTCGATTTCAGGTCGCTGTATGCCAATGCCCGGTTCGTGGTGCTGCCGCTGCTTGCCGATACCCGTAATGCGAGTGGCGTCAACACGCTGCTTGAAGCCGCCGCCATGGGAAAGGCGGCCATTGTCGGCGACTCGGATGGCATTCGGGACTATGTGGTCCCGGGCGAGACATGTTTGGTTGTTCCCGCAGGCGATTCCGCTGCGCTGCGTGCGGCGATCGAGCGACTGAGTAGCGAACCGGAAACCTGTCTGCGTCTGGGGCGCAACGCCAGGCGCTTTGTCGAACAGAAGTATGGCATTGCACCGTCGGCTCGGCGCTTTGCGGATGTTCTTCGCGGCTATATCCGATGATCGCCGCCGGGCCCGTTTGCGGCCACAGTTTGAACGGGTAACACCAGCCCGCGAAATGGTTGACGTACCGCGCCGTCCGCCCCAACCGTCATGGCCGGGCTTGACCTGGCCATCTATCGCGGCACCGTGCTGCATAGATGGCCGGGTCAAGCCCGGCCATGACGGTTGGGGCGGGCGGTGCGATTCCGTCGAGAAGTCAATAAATCGGCGGACTGGTATCACTGCATGTCGCATCCGAAGGTCGGCATCATCGTGCTCAATTGGAACAGTTGGCGAGAGACGATGGACTGCGTCAACAGCCTGCAACACCTCGAATACCCAAATTACGCCGTTTATACCGTAGACAATGCTTCGTCCGATGGTTCAGAAGGCAGGTTGCGTGCATGGAACCCAACCCTGCGCATCATTCAGTCGGGCGCCAATCTGGGCTGGGCCGGCGGCAACAATACCGGAATACGCATTGCCCG
This sequence comes from uncultured Alphaproteobacteria bacterium, assembly GCA_963762885.1. Classification (GTDB taxonomy): domain Bacteria; phylum Pseudomonadota; class Alphaproteobacteria; order Acetobacterales; family Acetobacteraceae; genus JASHVB01. Next base: position 1,279 of record CAVXNH010000019.1, on the reverse strand, counting down.
AGCCGACTCATGTTATCACATCTATCTGCTCAATAGCGACACGACGGTGCGGCCGGACACGCTGACCCTGCTTCTCGAGGCGGCAGAGCACCCGAATGCTGCCTCGGTCGGTTCACTCGTCGTATCGGAAGCGGATCCGAACTGGGTCGAATTCGGCGGCTGTTACATCGATCCGCGTACCCGCTTCCCGCGCCAGATCCACTGTATGCTAAACGAGATGGATCGCGCCGCCGGCCCGCAGCCGATCGTCGCCGTCAAAGGGTGCTCCATGCTGTTGACCAACGCGGCACTGGATCGCGTGGGCCTGTTCTCCGAGGACTACTTCCTGAACTACGACGAAACCGACTGGTGCTACAGAGCGTCCGCCCTGGGCATGTCGCACTATTTCGTCCCTGCCGCGGTGGTTGCGCACAAGGGGGCGGTGTCGTTTCAGGGCACAGACGGGCCGGTCTACCGCTACTTCATCATTCGCAATCGCCTGCTTTTCGCCAGTCGTCATCTTAGACGAACCAAACAGTGGTTCGCATGGCGTGCGGCATTGGCGGAATTGAAGCGACATTGTTCGCAACGGAACCCCCGCGGCCGACACTGTCTCGTCGCCTGATGTTGCTGCGTTCGATATGGCTTGGAATGCGAGACTATGGCCTGTCCCGGTTCGGCGACTGCCCGCAGGAGGTGCGCGATCTCAACCGGCGGTTCCATGCGAACGCGACCTGATACCGCCGCCGAATGCCAAATACCGACCCGCAAAACCGCTGACATATGGCGCTGACCGCCCCAACCGTAATAGCCACTTAACCAGTCCATGTCCTCAGCACGGTGCCGCGATAGATGGCCGGCTCAAGCCCGGCCATGACGGTTGGGGCGGTCAGCGCCAAGCCTGGCTCAGCATCTTGCCAACCCCAAATTCGTCACCCGGCGTGCCAGTTCCAGCGTATCCGCCTCGGCTCCTCTGGGACGTCCGCACAACTGCCATAACGCGCCGAGCGTGACGATATACGCCACCGCCCCGATCGCTACCCCTGCTACCAGCAACTCCGCAGCACCGGCCCCACCATGCTCGACCCGTGTCCACCCCAATTTGCTCGTTGCCAGTATCAGGACCATGACAGCCGTAGCAAGAAACACCCGCCAGACAGCGCGGAGCATAGCGATGACAGATATGTGCAGGTGACGCAGGGCCGTTGCTGCGTAAAGCCAGATTTTCGCCCGACATCGCCACCGCCCAGGCCGAGGCAGCCCCGACCAAACCGAACAGCCGCACCAGCACCACCATGGC
>CAVXNH010000018.1:0-4422 GCA_963762885.1 uncultured Alphaproteobacteria bacterium | reverse complement strand
AAACCGTCACATGGGGAAGGCAAGAAGACGGCTTATGACGCGTTAACGCGGAGAATAACCATGTCACAGGGCAGCCGGGCATTACTCACAACGCTAAGCGACCTCCGTCGATAGCCGCGGTAGCCGCCGGTCGGATCGAGCGGTGGCGGCCCGATATCGAACTGCCAGCGTTTGCCGACAGTGCCGAGAACCTGGCGAATTACCTGGCAGTGCGCCACCACGACCTGCGCGACGTGCAACGCGAGTTGATGCGCCACGGCCTGTCGTCGCTCGGCCGGTTGGAAAGCCGCGTGTTGGTCACCCTGGATACCGTGGAGGCCGTGCTGGCGGCGTTGCAATGCGGCGATCTGCCGCCGCCAACGTGGCCTGCGCCTGCCGAAGCGTTCTTCCATGGCGAGGCGCTGCTCCAGGCCAACGCGCATGCGCTGTTAGGGGGGCAGGCTGAAAGCAATGTCGGCCGCATCATGGTCACCCTGCCCCGCGAGGCGGCGTTGGAACCGGCATTCATGCTGGGAGCTGGTCCGGCGAGGCGCCGATCTGGTGCGGATCAACTGCGCGCATGATGGCGTCGACGAATGGTCCGCGATGATCGCGAACACGCGGAATGCGGCGAAAGCGGTGGGCCGCAGGGTTCCGGTCCTGATGGATATTGCCGGTCCGAAGTTCCGGATCGGCGAGGTCAGGCGGCCGCCCGGCGCGAGGCTGTGCGCCGGCGACCGGTTCCGGCTGGTGGCCCATGCCTCGGCGTTCGACACCGATGCGACCATCGAGGCGGTTTGCGAACCGGCCGAAGTGCTGCACCAACTGGCGATCGGCACCGAAGTGTCGCTCGATGACGGCAACTGGGCGGCATCGTCGAAGGTTCCGCCCCGGAGGCGTGGTCGTGTATGTCCAGCGGGCGCAATTGAAGGGCTTCAGCGAAGCCCGAGCGGGGGTGACCTTCCCCGAAGGCTGAACTTCGCCTCGACCCGCTGACGCCGGGCGACCTGATCGATCTCGACTTCGTCGCCACGCATGCCGACATGGTCGGCTACTCGTTCGTGCAGAGCGCAGACGACATCAGCCGGTTGCAGGAGGAACTTGCGAAGCGTCGCTCCGACTGGCGGCGCATCGGCATCATCGCCAAGATCGAGACAGCGCTGGGGGTGACCAACCTGCCGAACATCATCGTGCGTGCGGCGGCCGGCAGCCGTTCGGCGTGATGATCGCGCGCGGCGATCTGGCGGTCGCCATCGGCTTCGAACGGCTGGCCGAGATGCAGGAGGAAATCCTGTGGCTGTGCGAGGCCGCGCATGTGCCGGTGATCTGGGCCACGCAGGTGCTGGAGGAAATGGTGAAGTCGGGCCTGCCGACGCGCGGAGAGATGACGGATGCCGCGATGGCGGCCCGTGCCGAATGTGTGATGCTCAACAAGGGACCCAACGTCGGCGACGCGATCACCGCGCTCAAGGGCTTGCTGAATTGGATGGGCGAGCACCAGTCGAAGAAGACGTCGCGGCTGCGTGCCCTGCATTCCTGGTAACGCGGGTTCGGGTCGCCCACCCGCCCAGCCGCCCGCCCGTCCCTTCGTCATGGCCGGCCTTGTGCCGGCCATCCACGCCTTTGCTGCGGTAGTCATCGAAAAGGCGTGGATGGCCGGCACAAAGCCGGCCATGACGAAGGGACGGGCGGCGGCATGTACGGAAGGTCAACCTCAAACGCTTGGCATCAGACTCCGAAGCTACAGTGCTGCGGTCAGGCCGCCGTCCACCACCAGCACCTGGCCGGTCATGTAGGATGACGCGTCGGAGGCCAGGAACACCGCCGGGCCGGCGAGTTCCGGCGGGTCGCCCCAGCGTGCCATCGGCGCGCGCGCGGCGATCCACCCGTTGAATTTCTCGTCCGCGTGCAGCACGGCGGTGGCGTCGGTCGGAAAGTAACCGGGCGCCAGCGCGTTCACGGTGACGCCGTGCGGCGCCAGTTCGACTGCCATCGACCGTACCAAACCGTGCAACCCCGCCTTGGCGGTGCTGTAGCCAGGAATGTTGGCCCGCCCGAGCAAGCCCATGATGGACGAGACCATGATGATGCGCCCGGATTTGCGCGGCACCATCAGCCGGGCAGCCTCCCGCGCCAGGCGGAAATACGCGGTCAGGTTGGAGTTGATGACCGTCTGCCAGTCCTCGTCGGTCGTCTCCAGCAGCGGCTTGCGCGGGATGACGCCGGCGTTGTTGACCAGGATGTCGAGCCGGCCATGCTCTCTCTCGATCCAGCCGAAGGCCGCGCGCACCCCGGCCGCGTCCGTGACGTCGAACGCCAGGGTGCCCGCGACGTTGGGTAGCGCCGCCGCCTGCTCTGATAGCCGCGCCTGACCGCGTCCATGCAGAATTACGCGCGCGCCCGCGGCGGCGAGGCCCTGGGCGATGGCCAGACCCAGGCCGCGCGAGCTGCCGGTGACCAGGGCCAGGCGATCGGTGAGGTCGAACTGTGGCAACATGGGACGCCGAGCCTGTTCGAGCCTCCCCGGTGTGTCAAATTCGGCATGCGGCGGGCAATCCCGCCGGGTGGCAGCCGATAGCTGGCCCTTCGCTCAGACGAACTGCCCGTGCAGGAACCCCAGTGCCGGCAGCGGCCGCCACGAACGCGGCAGGTCGGCGCGGCGGATCGGCCGCACCGTGTAGCTCGGCGGCGGCTGGCGCGACCCCCGCAAGAAGCTGGCATAAGCCCGAACCTGTTGCTCACGCCACGCCTGGTCGGCGAGCGCGGCGATCCGGCTAGAGAAGATCTCGGCCACCCGCGTGGTGCGGCCGAACGACGCGACGACCGCCCAGAGCGTGTCGTCGCGCAGATTGCTCACGTTGACAGGCTGATCCATTGCGCAACGTTGGCTGGTCCCGGGCGCGTCGGCAAGTCCGGACTTCAGGGGGGGCAATTTCGTGAATGGCCTTCCCCATGAACCGTTATGCGACATCGAACGATCTGAGCTATTATCAACTTTGCAAAGGAAACCCGAGACTTGCCGCAGGAGCCCCGCTTGCCCTCCAGGCCGACCACGCGTTCCGCTGCCGTAATCCGGCGCGATCCAGCGGCGCGTCGGCGCACGAGCCAGTTGCTGTGGCAGCAGGAGGCCGCGCCGGATCAGCCGCGCCAAGGCCATCTGTTCGCCATCCTCGACGCCGCGCGTGACCGCGGCATCTATGCCGGGCTGCAACGCTTCGCCGCCTGGCACGAGATCATGCCGCTATACCAGGGCGTCGAGGCGGCCAACCTTGCCGCCGTCGGCCCTTATTTGCTGTGCCTTGGGCAGACCGATGAGATCTTCGATTGGATCTGGGAGAATTTCTGGGGCGACGCCTGGGGTATCTTTTTCTGGTCGCCGGCCTCCATCGAACGACTCGGGGCGCATTTCCGCCGCCACCTGCTGGCGCGCACGACAGACGGCGAGCGGCTGGTGTTCCGCTTCTACGACCCGCGCGTGCTGTTGCCCTTCCTGCCGACCTGCACCGCGGCGCAACTGCGCGATTTCTTCGGTCCGGTAGAGCAATTCGCGCTGGAGGACGACGACGGCGCGGCGCTGGTCACGTTGCGGCGCGAGGACGGCCGGCTGGTCAGGCAGACGTTGCGGTTGGCAAAGTAACAGCCTTTTCCGCCGCGCGGGACCGGGCGGCCGCTTGACCTGGATCAAGGCGGACGTCTCCCGGGACGGGCATCGTGCGCGGAGCAGCCTCGTGCCACGCTCGGCTGCGTTGAACGTGCGTCGATATCGGTTGGCGTCGCTTGAGGCGCCTTGGCCGTACGCGCATTACTGTCCCTGACGAAACAATCTTGCGCCCCCAACCTTGCGCCCGGCCCGCCGATATGCAAATCAACGCCTTACAGGGATCAAATTTTACTCAGGAGGCGTCCGGGAGGTGAGTGACATCATCCTGGAAACGGCAGGCTTGACTAAAGAGTTCGCCGGCTTCGTCGCGGTGGACGATGTGTCCCTGCGCGTGCGTGCCGGCACGATCCATGCCCTGATCGGTCCCAACGGCGCCGGCAAGACCACCTGCTTCAATTTGCTTACCTCGTTCCTGCTGCCGACGCGGGGCACGATCCGTTTCAAGGGTCGCGACATCACCGGCATGAAGCCCGCTTTGGTCGCGCAACTCGGCCTGGTCCGCAGCTTTTCAGATCTCCGCCGTATTCCCGCATCTGACCGCGCTGGAGAACGTGCGCTTGGCTTTGCAGCGCGCGCGCGGCGCCAGCTTCGATTTCTGGCGTTCGGAGCGGGTTCTGAGTGTCTATGACGACCGCGCGCATGAGCTGCTGTTCGACGTCGGCCTGTCCAATCACGTCCGTACCGTAGTGGCCGAACTGCCCTACGGGTTGAAGCGAGCGTTGGAAATCGCCACCACGATGGCGCTCGATCCCGAGATGATGCTGCTCGACGAACCCACCGCC
>CAVXNH010000017.1:0-31856 GCA_963762885.1 uncultured Alphaproteobacteria bacterium | reverse complement strand
CGAAGACGTATGATGTACGGCCTCATGGGACTGGCCGGAATAACCAGCGAATTACCAACCTTCACGCCCACCATCATCACACACCGAAATTCGGCAAGCGCGCGTTTCGGCTTCGCTGGATGCAGCCGGCGCGACCGAGCTGCGGTTCCCGGCATCACCGGCCAGGGCGAAATCAAGTCAAAGTCCTTTACGCCTCCGACCACCTTCCCCCCGAAGCGCGAAAAGTGCTGGTGGATGCGCACGGTGCCTCCGTATGCGCATGCGCTCCGCGAGGTGCTTGGGCTGTCCGTTCCCGACATCTACTCGCTGATCACATGGCTGCATGCCGCCTGCGCCGACGTGACTTCGGGCCGCCTGCCGACCGTGCGACGTGCCTCAGAGATTTGTCCGTCGTCCCTGTGCCCGGGAGTGACCGCGCCTGGCCTCGCGTCAAAACCAATCTGCGATCGGGCTTGCCTTCTCCAAATGCCATTTGACAGTTTGCGTGTCTTCTCATCCGATGCCCGCCGGAGTTCCTCCCCGATGCCACTCACCCGCAAACGCGTCCTGGTGACCGGCGGCGCCGGCTTTCTCGGCTCCCATCTTTGCGAGCGTCTGCTCGCCGAACGGGCAACGACGTGCTCTGCGTGGACAACTACTTCACCGGCCGCAAGGACAACATCGCGCATCTGCTGGGCAATCCGCACTTCGAGGCGTATGCGCCACGACGTGACCTTCCCGCTCTATGTCGAGGTGGACGAGATCTACAATCTCGCCTGCCCGGCCTCGCCGATCCATTACCAGTTCGACCCGGTGCAGACCACCAAGACCAGCGTCATCGGCGCCATCAACATGCTGGGCCTGGCCAAGCGGGTCGGCGCGAAAATCCTGCAGTCCTCCACCAGCGAGGTCTACGGCGACCCCACCGTGCACCCGCAAACCGAGGACTACCGCGGCAACGTCAACCCGCTCGGCCCGCGCGCCTGCTACGACGAGGGCAAGCGCTGCGCCGAGACGCTGTTCTTCGACTACCACCGCCAGCACAAGGTGGAGATCAAGGTGGCGCGCATCTTCAACACCTATGGGCCGCGCATGCACCCCAACGACGGCCGCGTGGTGTCCAACTTCATCGTCCAGGCGCTGCGCGGACGAGGACATCACGCTGTACGGCGACGGCAGCCAGACGCGCGCCTTCTGCTATGTCGACGACCTGGTCGACGGGCTGATCCGCCTGATGGCGACCGGCGACGACGTCACCGGGCCGATCAACATCGGCAATCCGCACGAAATCCCGGTGCGCGAACTGGCCGAACGGGTGATCGCGCTGACCGGTTCGCGCTCCCGCATCGTGTACCGGCCGCTGCCGCAGGACGACCCGATGCAGCGCTGCCCGGACATCACGCTGGCAGAGCGAGTGCTGGGCTGGGAGCCGGACTCGAACTGGACGATGGCCTGAGCCGCACGATCGCCTATTTCAGGAATCGCTTATTCAGCAGTAATTGCTACCGCCTTGATGACCTGATACCAACCCGCCGATCGATCCGACTCTCGACGGCATCGCACCAACCGCGCCCCACCCGTCATGGCCGGGTCAAGCCCGGCCATGACGGGTGGGGACGGCTGGTGTCGCACGTCAAACATTTTGAGGGTTGGTATGATACGCACTCGCCGAACGATTGACGCTCAAACGCTTGGCACGGACGGCCCAAGCGTCATGGCTGGGCCGTCTATCACAGCGCCGTGCTGCATGGATGGCCGGGTCAGGCCCGGCCACGACGGTTGGGGCGAGCCGTGCGGATCAGGCGAGAGCCAAACCTCTGCTCGACTGACCGTGTGGCGCAGCCTGACGTCACGCCGCGTCACGTCCTGCGGCGATACGATCGCAGAATTGCAGGAATTGGCTGACCTTTTGGTCCCAGCCGGAGCGTTGCGCCACCTCGAGACCATTGGCGATCAGGCGCTGGCGTAGCTCCGTGTCGCCGAACAGCCGCATAATCGCGGCCGCGATCTGCGCGTGATCGTTGCCGTCCACCGTCAGTCCATTTATTTCGTTCGTTACGGCGTCGGTGCTACCACCCGACAGGCCTGCGATCACGGGAACACGCAGGCATTGGCTTCGAGGAACACCAGCCCAAAGCCCTCAGTATCACCGTCCGGCATTTCCCGGTTCGCCATGATGAACGCGTCCGCGAGTGCGTAATGGTCCACCAGTTCGGTATCGGCCACGGCACCGGCGAATACGACGTTGTCGCGTACGCCGAACTGGCCGGCCATCGCTTCCAAGGTTGGGCGATAGGGGCCATCGCCGACCACCAGATATGCGACCCGATCGAGCTGCGCGAGCACTTGAGGCAGACTCTCGATCACCTTGTCCATGCCCTTGCGCTCATACAGCCGGCCAACCGTGAGCAATATCCTGCGGCCCTCGAGGCCATAGCGAGCCAGGAGGTCAGCGCGCTTTGGCCGGGGGTTGAAGCGGCTGAGGTCCACGCCGTTGGAGATCAGCTCGATCTTGGCCGGCGGTACGCTCATGGCTGGTGATCAGGGTGTCACGGGTGAAGCGGCTGACCGCGACAATTCCGTCCGTCGCCGCGAGCGTGCGGCGGCGGCGGTGGCCATCCGTGTCGTACGGAATGCGCGTGCTGACCTCTTCGCCGTGAACGTAGACAATCGTCTTCAGGTGGAACAGGTGACGGCACACGGTGGTCAACCAGCCGCTGGCGACAAGTTCGCCGATGCAAACGGTGTCGATTCGGTCGGCGCGAATAATCCGATGCAGTTCCCGCACAAGGGTGACGCGGATCAGCAGATCGTGCGCCAGCCCGAGCAGACGGCCGAGAATGCCCTCCCTCCAATGAGACAAGGAGGTTCGCAATAGTGGTATGCGATGCAGGGGATAAGGCGCGGCGTGGTTGAATTCCCGCCACCCGAACAGCGGCATGCCGGTGCGGTAATCCTCCGACGAGGCCAGCACCGAGACCCGGCCACCGCTGAACCGGGCCAGACTGTCGTAAACGACGGCAGAGCCCCCGGTCATCGGGGGAAACGTGTTGGCAATGAGCAAGCAGCGCTTGCCAATTGGTGCGTCGGTGGTCGGGAGCGCCGGGCGGACTGACGGCGCTGCGGTCGCAGGCGCCGGGAATGCGGGTTCCGAAGCCTGCATCGGCACGCACGGCGCCCGCAGCAAAAGTGCGCGCAGTTCTGCGACGGTCACGAACTGGCCACCGATTTCGTCGCGAAAGAAGTCCAGGAACCCGGATAGGCGGTCCAGGAAAACGGCGAGATCGCGCTGGGTCCGCACATACGGCGTATTGCCGGGTACCAGCGACGGGCTGTGATAGCTGAGGGTGAAGATCTGGGTGCCGCGCGCGAGCAAGGCTCGGGTGAGCCGGCGCATGGCTTCGAGGTCGGAGCCTTCCGGCGACAGCGTGATGCGCTCCAACAGGCCGGATCGGGCGAGCAAGCCGCCGGCGCGCACCGCGCGCATCGGCCGATGCTCTGTCACGTGGTACAGGCTGGGCCATTTTTCCGACAGCACGCCGGTGAAGGCGCGGGTTACCGGCAGTTCAAGCAACCGCCGTTGGTTGCCGAACCAGAACGGCGCGTAATCGTAAGTGGCGAAATCCGGTCCGCCGGAGTCGCGATAGGAGGTGCGCGGAATCAGGCTGGTATCGGTTTCGAAGCCCTCGTGTTCAAGCAGACTGGCGCTGTTGGGTCCGAAGCCGTAGCGGCCAGCCTTATAGACGGTGGGTTGCGTGTTGAAGTTGGTGGCGATCGCATCCACCAGCCGCCTGATCTTCTCTCGTTCGACATCGATTGGCAGGTTCCCGGGATAGGAGAAACGTTCGGTTTCGCCCTGCACCACGGGGGGCGTGACCCAGGGATGCAGTTGCGCCCCGATATCGCAGAGGCCGTCGGCCTGATACTCGCGCAAGGCGCCGATCGCACTGGCTTCGGAGGCAAGCGGATAGGTGACGAGGTAGATCGGCCGCACCCCGTAATGGGCGAACATCAGGTGGGTCTTCTGCTGCGCCGCAATGGATTTCGTAGAGTTGTTGGTGGCGGTGAATGGCGCCTCCCACAGAAAATCCTCTTCGGCATCGACGATGATGCACAGCACCGGCCTGGCGAGCCGAATCCCGATCGGCTGGCGATTCGGAAACGGCGAGCGCGAGGCGGCGACTTCCGAAGAGCGGGGCAGCACGGTGTCCATGGCGGCACAGCTTAGCAACAAAATCCGTTGCAAGCGACCGGTCTAGGCGGCTTCCGCCTCGTCTTCCTCGCCATAGCCGACCAGCCGGAGTGCCCGGCCGCGGATGCCGCGTTGGCCGGCGGCGTGGATCAGCGCTTCCTCGCGGCCGTGCGTCACCCACACTTCGGGCGCGCCGACTTCGTCCAGCGTGGCGTTCAACTCGTTCCAGTCGGCGTGGTCGGAGATCACCAGCGGTAATTCCACGCCGCGCGATTTGGCGCGTTGCCGCACGCGCATCCAGCCCGAGGCCATCGCAACCACCGGATCGGCCAGCCGCCGCGCCCAGCGGTCCGCCACCGCACCGGGCGGCGCCAGCACGATCGCTCCGGCAAGGTCTCCCTTGGCTGCCGAGGTCGCCGCCCGTAGGTCGCCCAGCGGGACCCCGCGCGCTTCGTAGACCGCACACATCGCGGCCAGGGCGCCATGCAGCCAGATCGGCTGGTCCCAACCTGCATGGCGCAGCAGCGCGATGACCCGCTGGCACTTGCCCAGCGCGTAGCAGCCGACGACGTGGGTGCGTTCCGGAAACAGCCCAACGCTGTCGAGCAGTTTGCCGATTTCGTGGTCGGGGCGGGGATGTACAAAGACCGGCAGTGCGAAGGTCGCCTCGGTGACGAACACGTCGCAGTGGATCGGTTCAAAACCGGCACAGGTGGGATCGGGCGTGCGCTTGTAGTCGCCGCTGACCACGGCGCGGGTGCCGCGATAGTCCATCGCCACCTGGGCGCTGCCCAGCACGTGGCCGGCCGGCTGCAACCAGACGCGCACGTCGCCGACGGTCAAGGCCTCGCCCCAGCCGAGCGCCTGCTGGCTTTCGCCGGCGCGGTCCTCGCCGAGGCGGGCCTGCATCAGCGCCAGCGTATCGGCGCTGGCCAGCACGGCGCGATGCCCGGGGCGGGCGTGATCGGAGTGAGCGTGGGTTATCACTGCGCGGTCCACCGCCCGCAGCGGATCGATGAAGAAGCCGCCGGGTTCGCAGAACAGGCCCTGTGGCAGGACTTTCAGCCAGGTTTCAGGGTGAGGCATCGGCACATACCTTGGCACGGTGGTTACCGTTGCCAAGCCATTTGTTCGGAGCGATCTGAAGATGCGGCGCCTGGCCAGTCAGTGCCGAGGAAAGTCTATCGGCGAGACACAGCCTGGAGCGTTCCGCGCGAAGGGATAAACGGATGCACGAGCTGTTCGCCGAGACCCGACGGCATCGGCGTGTCGGTGCCGTATTGCGCCGGCCACTGTCGCCTGGGCAGGTAGAAAGTGCCGAACACCCGGTCCATGAAGGGAAGCATCGCGGCGTAGTTGTGGTCTTTATGGTCCTCCCGCGTGTGGTGCCAATGATGGAAAGCCGGGCTGGTGATCAGCTCTTCGAGTGGGCCCAGGCGCCAGCGCAAATTGGCATGGATGACGTAGCTCCACATCGCGCCGACGAACAGGACGACGGCGGGAACCAGGGTCGGATGCGCCCCGACCGGTGCGGCCAGCCCACAGGCATAGAGCAACACCAGGCCGCACAGCCGGGTGAACACCATGTCCACCGGATGAGCGCGGGTGTTGACCAGGAAATTGACATGCTCTGCACTGTGGTGGATCGCATGGAAGCGCCAGAGCAAGGGTATCTGGTGGCTCCAGCGATGGCCCCAGTAGAAGCCGATTTCGCCCACCACCATGGCCGCGACCATGCGCGCCCAGAGGGGCAGGCCGGCGGCGGCCCCGGTGAAGCTGGCCGGCACGGTCGCATGGATCGCCATGGCGATCAGCGCCGAGGGTGGTCCGAGCAAGAAGATCGGAACCAACCCGTTGATGAAATACCAGCCGAGATTGGTCGCCCAGTCCTTGTGAAACAGCCGGGCCGGCCGAACCGAGAAGAAATGCTCCAGTGGTGCGAAGACGGCGGTCAGGAGCACCAACCATATGCACAGGCGTACCAACTGGGCGATCAAACTCATGACGTGCTGCCGCGAACCCACAGGTAACTGTATAGGCCGTTCCCTGCGGGACGCGACAGAACCGAGCGGGATTGCAACCCGGTATGCCCCTGCTTGCTCAACTCTCCGAAGCGACCCTGGCGACGGCCGAATGCTTGCCGCGGACCCGGCGGTTAACCGCACTGATTCCGACCAGACCTACGCCCAGCAGCGTCAGGCTTGCCGGCTCTGGAGCCGCGTACATCGAGACGCCGTCGAGCAGGGCGAAGGGCGGCACGGGGATGTTTCCGACGGCGAAGAACGAGAGTACGTCGCTGGTATTGTCAGCGGTGAAGGTGAGCGTCTGGTTCATCCAGCCCGAGAAACCGTGGCTGGGCAGGTCATAGGTTGGCGTGTCGAGGGTCTCGCTGCCGAGGGTGACCGCCCACGACTGCTGTGTATCGCCATTGAATCCGAACTGCTGCGCGGCCGCCCAGTAGAAGCTCACGTTATAACTGGCGCCGACGGTCAGGCCGCTGATCGTCTGCTGGATTGCCGTGTTCTGGAAATCGCCATCCGCGGCGAGGAAGTTCCCACCATCCGGGCTGGAGGCGGGCATAACGTTAAGGCCTCCATTATTGGTGCCCCAGAGTGACAGTCCACCGTATTGGCCGGTAGCGCCGGTGGTGTCCCCGGTGCCGGGACCAAAGATGAAGTTGTAGGCGTTGCCACCACCATTCGAGGTCCAGCCCGTGGCCGTGGTGTAAGGATAACCGCTCTGGCTCGAGTTGAACTGGTAGCCCGGACCATTCGTAGTTATTTCGAAACCGCCATTCTGGACCAGGTTTTGTGCCTGGGCGTAGCCCGCGGCGAACCAGAAGGCCACGCCAACTCCGACCCCAACCAACATTGCCTTGGAATTTGTGCCCATTCGTTGCGATCTTTCCTTGCTCGATCACGTAACGGTCGCTGTTTCGTATGTTGCACGTTGCACGTTGCAAAATGCTTACCCGCGCCGCGCCGATTGAGGTCACGGGCTCGATGACGGCGTGCGGGCAGCGAGAGTGCTTTGACCCATCGATCACGTCATGAGTGACCGGTCGGGGAGTTGTCCGCCGCAAACATCCCGGCACACGCCCATTAATCTACAGTCAAATCGGCAAGTGGGGGGGGGCTTACCCGCGCGCTGTGCCACGACCTTGCTCACCGGCCGCCGCTTCCCGGGATCACAAACTGCTTCTACAACTCCCCGCATGCACGGAACATTGCCGGAACGCTTCGCGACGTGGTTCGCCCGCCAGGGCTGGACCCCGCGGCCGCACCAGCTCGCCATGCTGGACGCCGCGCGGGCCGGCGAGAGCGTGCTGCTGATCGCGCCCACCGGCGGCGGCAAGACGCTGGCCGGGTTCCTGCCGTCGCTGGTCGATCTGGCGGAATCGCCTCGGCAGGGCCTGCACACGCTGTACGCCAGCCCGCTGAAGGCGCTCGCCACCGACATTGCCCGCAACCTGCTGCGGCCGGTGGAGGAGATGGGCCTGGCCGTCAGCATCGAGACGCGCACCGGCGACACGCCGGCCAACCGTCGCGCGCGCCAGCGGGCCGAGCCGCCGAACATCCTGCTGACGACGCCGGAAAGCCTCGCCGTGCTGCTGTCGCTGCCCGATGCGGGGCAAATGTTCGCTGGGCTGGAGTGCGTGGTGCTGGACGAGGTCCACGCGCTCGCCGGCACCAAGCGCGGCGACCAGTTGGCGCTGGGCGTGGCGCGGCTGGCCATGCTGGCGCCTCGCCTGCGCCGGGTCGGGCTGTCGGCGACGGTGGCGCATCCGGCGGCGATCCAGGCCTATACCGGCGCCTCGCGGATCATCGAGGTTGCAGACGGCGCGCCGCCCGAGCTGTCGATGATGCTGCCGGAGGGCGAATTGTCCTGGGCCGGCCACATGGGCCTGGAAGCCGCGCCGCCGGTGATGGCGCGCATCCGGGACGCGGGGACGACCATCGTGTTCGTCAACACCCGCGCCCAGGCCGAGCTGATGTTCCAGGCGCTGTGGAAGCTGAACGACCCGACGCTGCCTATCGCGCTGCATCACGGCTCGCTGGAGGTGGAGCAACGGCGCCGCGTCGAAGCGGCGATGGCGGCCGGAAAACTGCGGGCGGTGGTGGCAACGTCGTCGCTCGACCTGGGCATCGACTGGGGCGGGGTGGACCAGGTGATCCAGGTCGGGGCGCCGAAGGGCGTGTCGCGGCTGCTGCAACGTGTCGGCCGCGCCAACCACCGGATGGACGAGCCCAGCCGCGCCATCCTGGTGCCCGCCAACCGGTTCGAGGTGCTGGAGTGCGAGGCCGCCATGCTCGGGGTGGGCGCGCGCGAACTGGATGGCGATCCGCCGCGGCCTGGCGGGCTGGACGTGCTGGCGCAGCATTTGCTCGGCCTGGCCTGTGCGGCGCCGTTTCTGCCGGATGCGGCGTACGACGAAGTGCGCAGCGCCGCGCCCTATGCCGCATTGACGCGCCAGGACTTCGACGACGTGTTGGCGTTCGTCGAGAACGGCGGTTACGCACTGGCGGCCTACGATCGGTGGAGGAAGCTGTTCCGCGACAGCGAGGGCCGTGTGCATGTGCGCAGCGCCCGCATCGCCGCGCAGCACCGCATGAACATCGGCACCATCGTCGAGGCGCCTTTGCTCAAGGTCCGCCTGGTGGGAGCAAAAAAACGGTTCGGGCCGGTGCTGGGGGAACTCGAAGAATATTTCGCCAGCCTGCTGCGCCCGGGTGACACCTTCATGTTCGCCGGCCGCCTGCTGAAGTTCCTGCGCATCCACGAAATGGCGGTGGAATGCGCGGAAGGCGGCACCGGCGAACCGATGGTGCCGGCCTATGAGGGCGGCCGCATGCCTCTGACCACCAACCTCGCCGACCGGGTGCGCGGGCTGTTGCAGGATCCGTCGCGCTGGGGGTTGTTTCCCGATCAGGTACAGGACTGGCTCCGGCTGCAACGGGCTCGGTCACGCATGCCGGGGCGCAACGACCTGCTGGTGGAGACGTTTCCGCGCGGCGACCGCTGGTACCTGGTGGCGTATTGCTTCGAGGGCCGCAACGCACACCAGACGCTCGGCATGCTGCTGACACGGCGGATGGAGCGCGCCGGCATGGCGCCGCTGGGATTTGTCGCGACCGACTATGTGCTGGGCATCTGGTCGGCGAACCGGCCGACGGACATCGCGGCGTTGTTCGCGCAGGACATGCTGGGCGACGACCTGGAAGCGTGGATGGCGGAAAGCTCCATGCTGAAGCGGACGTTTCGCAATGTCGCGGTGATCGCGGGGCTGATCGAGCGGCACCATCCCGGCGCCGACAAGTCTCGCCGGCAGGTGACTGTCAACTCCGACCTGATCTACGACGTGCTGCGCAAGCACCAGCCGGACCATATCCTGCTGCGTGCGACCCGGGCCGACGCGGCTGGCGGGCTGATCGACCTGGACTCGGGTGGCGGGGATGCTGGCACGGGTGAAGGGGCGGATTGTGCATATGGTGCTGTCGCGGGTGTCGCCGCTGGCGGTGCCGGTGCTGCTGGAGATCGGCCGCGAAAGCGTGCGCACGGACGACGACGAGGAGAAACTGCTGGCCGAGTCGGAGGCGATCATCGCCGAGGCGACGGGCGATGCGGCGCCGCCGCATCGCGGGGTGCCGGACCGGTCGGGAGTGAAGACGATCCACCGGGGGAATGTGGTGAGGCGCGCGGATGGTGGGGCGCGGAGGAAGCCGGCGCAGGGGGCGCTGTTCAATGCGTAAGCGTACCAGGCACAACAGGCACCTGACCGTTCGGCTTGGGCGAGCAATGTTGCTGGGCGTGCAGTCGCGATGGCGTTTCGTTCTTGCCTGCGCGGCCATGATTGCGGCGTTGACGGCTCATGTGCGGGCAGCACCGATCGACGCGCCGATGGTCGAAAAACTTCCGCTTTCTGCAATCGGAGGAACTAACACGGAGCCCGATTTGAGTTCCGTCGCCGTCAAAATAGGTGACGTAGCAATGAAAATTCCCAGGGCCTATTTTCTGAGTTCTATGGATCATGCGGGACGCGCTCCCGATGCAACGTCATTCAATCTCATGGCGCTACTTCCTGATTTCGATCCGCGAACTCCGGCGAACGCCGCGACTTTCGTGGTGCCCGGATGGCACGACCAAATCCTGGCTGGAGTTCTACTACAAGGGCTATCAGAGAACTGGTCCTGCTCTGCTGAGCACATGGTACAGCTTCTCCAACAGAGCCCGGATTCAAGCGGGACCTTTTGGATATTCCTATTTCCAAAAACCAGGATTTGATGAGCTATTTCGGGGTGCTCTGGAGGCTCCTACTGATATAGTGTCGTGTAAACCAGAGAGCGGCCCCTTGGCGCCACCAATCCCATCTTGCGAACGAATAATCCTGATCGCTCCTGACGTCGGCGTACAATATTCATATAGCCGAAAATACCTTGAGCAGACTCAAGCGCTGGATAGCCAGGTGATTGCGTTTCTCAACCGGCTCCGCACGAGCGGGCCAGACTTCAAGCTGATCCAGTGACCGCGCTCTATCCTCACCCTCTCCGGCGCCCCACCGCTGTAACCGCATGACCGCCGCCGCCCCCATCCACTTTGCCGGCGAGCGGCTGATGCTCGACCCCGCCGGCGCCCTGCACTGGCCGGCCACCGGCATGCTCTGCGTCTCCGACCTGCACCTGGAGAAAGGCTCGTCCTACGCGCGCAAAGGTATGCTGCTGCCGCCCTGGGACACCCACGCCACGCTCGACCGTTTGACGCTGCTGCTGCGCCGCTACCAGCCGCGCATCGTCGTCGCGCTCGGCGACTCGTTCCACGACGCCGAGGGCGCCGCGCGCCTCCCAGCCGGCGAAATCGCCCGATTGAACGCGATGACCGAGGCGCACCGCTTCATCTGGGTGCAAGGCAACCACGACCCGGGCCCCCCCGTCGGCATCGGCGGCGACCATGTGGCGGAGTTCGCCACCGCCCGCCTGGTGTTCCGCCACAACGCGATCACCGGCGCCACGGGCGAGATCAGCGGTCATTACCATCCAAAGGCCACAGTGCCGGCACGCGGCGGCTCGGTATCGCGTGCCTGCTTCGTCACCGACGCCAGGCGCGTGATGCTGCCGGCATTCGGCGCCTACACCGGCGGACTGGATGTGCGCGATCCCGCCATCATGCGGCTGTTCCCCCGTGGCGCTCGTGTGTTCTTGCTCGGCAAGGAGCGGCTGTTCAGCTTCGCGCTGGGGACAGCAATGCGCCCAGCCGCCGAGTGAACGCGGCAAGGCCAGGGGCTTTGCCCCTGGAACCCCACCAAGTGGCGCTGCCCCTTGGAACCCCGCCAAGGGCGGAGCCCTTGGGACCCTTCACTTGGAGTAGTTGGGACGGGAGGAGCGTTGTGTCGCGGTTGCCTTCCGTGCCGGCCATCGCCGGCACCGAAGGCAACCGCGACACAACGCTCCTCCCGTCCCAACTACTCCAAACGGATGGATTGCAAAGGCTACGCCTTTGCTGGGGGTCCACGGGGGCAAAGCCCCCTGGCGGGGTCCAGGAGCAGAGCCCCTGGCCTTGCTTCCTTCACCTCGCGTGCTCTTGGCTGGCGCCGACGCGGTCAACTGCGCTACAGCCTCGCGGCAAAATGATGACGCCCTCCATTCCCCGGGACGCCCGCATCCGCGTGGTGGGCGATGTGCATGGCGACACCGCCGCCTTCGCCTATGCCTCCGCGACCGATCGCTTCGTGCTCCAGCTCGGCGACCTGACCGACCATGGCCCCGACAGTGCTGGCACCCTCCGCCTCATGTTTCGCCTGATCGACGAGGGCCGAGGGCTATTCTTGCTCGGCAACCACGACCTCAAGCTCGCGCGTATGCTCTCCGGTCAGGCGATGCGCCCCGATCCCGTGGTGCAGGCCACGGTGGAGCAACTCGACGACGCCTTGCGCCAGCGCGCCATCCTTGAAACGACGCGGGCGCCTGCCTGGCTGCGGCATGGTGACGCGATCTTCGTGCATGGCGGTTTCCACACCGACATGCTCGAGCAAGCGCCGCCGCCGCATGGTCTCGACCGGCCGCAGGGCGCAGTGGCGCGCGCACTGTACGGCGAGCCGACCGGGCGGACGCAACCGGATGGCTATCCGGAGCGCAGCCTGCGCTGGGTGGACCGCATCCCGGCTGGCGTGACGGTATATTGCGGCCACGATCAGCGCAGCAGCGACGGGCGCCCCTACGTGCGCCGAAGCGTCCTGGGCGGCCGGGCGATCTTCCTCGACACCGGCGCCGGCAAGGGCGGTCACCTGTCCTGGATCGACCTGTAACGACATCGCGCAGGGGGAGGGACAAACCGCCGCCAAAGTGGCAGGATGGCCCCGAGCGACCCGAGCCAGGATCATCCGCCTGCCGATGCACCAGCTACTCCTCCTGCGCCACGCCAAGTCGTCCTGGGACGAAGCCAAGCTGGCCGATCGCGACCGGCCGCTGACCGAGCGCGGCCACCGTGCCGCTGCGATCATGCGCAAGGCGATGCACACGCTCGGCCTGGTGCCCGACCTGGTGCTGGTTTCGCCCGCGCGGCGCACGCTGCAAACCCTGGACGCGCTGGAACCCTGGGACGATACCCCGCTGATCGAACAGATCGAGGCGCTGTATCTGGCCCATCAGGCGCAGTTGCTGGCCATTCTGCGCGAGGTCCCTGAAACCGTGCGCAGCGTGCTGCTGATCGGCCACAACCCCGGCATGCACGACCTGGCGCAGGCGCTGAACGAGCATGCGACGCCAACCGACGCAATGCGCCGGCTCGCCGCCGGCTACCCGACCGGGGCGCTGGCCGAGTTTGCTGTCGCCGGGCCGTGGGTGCATCTCGGCGCCGGTGGTGGCCGGCTGATCCGCTTCCTCACGCCGCGCGAGCTGGAACGCACCGGCTGATTGCATGGATCTGGAGCTGCGCCTCGACCCGGACGACGCAGCGCGCTTTCCCCGGCTGAAATTGCTCGCGCGAGCGACGCGCGGCCGTGCACAGCAGCAACGCATTGTCTGGCATGACAGCCCGGACGGCGCACTGACCGTACGGGGCCTGGCGCTGGCTCGCGAGCGTGGTGTCTGGCGGCTGGAAAGGCTGTTTCCCGGCGGCTCCGACATCTGGGCGCCCGGGGCGCCGCCGCCGGTGCTGGCTCAGGCGGCGGAACTTGCCGAACTTGGGGCCGATCTGCCGGAACCGCTGACGCCGGCCGTTGCCTTCGCCGGGCGGCGCCACGCCTACGCGCTGGAGACCAATCGCGGCGCCGTTACCCTCAACCTTACCCGCGGCGCATTGCGGACCATCACCACTGAACACCCGGCGGCTCGTGTGCATCTGTCGGGCGGCGCGCCGGCTGTGCTGCATCTGGCCTTGGCATTAGCTGGGGAGGTGCGGACGGAGGTGCCAGCCGCAACCCTCGCCGGGGAAGCGCTGGCGATTGCCCGCGCCACCGTGCCGGCCCCGCGCCGGCTGGGCGCAGCGGTCCTGCCCGAGGGCCTCGGCGTTGCCGAAGCCTTTGCCTTCGTGCTGGCGCACCTGACCGACGTGGTGTTGCATTACGCTCCGGCCGCGGCGGACGATGTCAGCGGACCGGAGCCGGTGCACCAGATGCGTGTGGCCTTGCGGCGCCTGCGTTCCGCCGTCACGGTGTTCCGCCGGGTGCTCGACTGCGCCGAGTTGCAGGCGGCGACGGACGGCCTGAAGGCGCTGAGCGCTCGGCTGGGTCCGACGCGCGAGTGGGACGTCTTCCTGGGTGAAACCATCCCAATGGTGTCTGCCGTGTTTGGCGGAGAGCCCCGGCTGGCACGGCTGATCGCCACCGCTGAGCGGCGACGGCGGGAATGCCATGCGACGCTACGCGATTTCCTGCGGTCGGCCGAGTTTCGCCAGTTGGGGATCGCATTGGCCTGCCTTGCCGGGGATGGCTCCTGGTATCCAACGCTGCCGGAGGGCGCGGCGCAGCCGGTTTCGTTGCCGGATTTCGCGGCGGACGTACTTCAGCGGCGGCTGCGCAAACTGCGCCGCACGGAGGATCTGGCCGGGTTGGCTTCGGCGGAACTGCACGCGCTGCGGCTCAAGGCAAAGCGGCTGCGCTACGCAGCGGAAATCTTCGCGCCGCTGTACCCCGGCAAGGCGCCGCGGCGGTTCATTCGCCGCCTGACCGCGGTGCAAGACGGCCTCGGCAAACTTAACGACCGCGCGACGGCCGAGAAGCTGCTGGCCGAGCTTGGCGCGATGGGCGGCCGGCACGCTTACGCGGCCGGGCTGGTGCTGGGATTTGCTGCCGCGGGAACGGCGACGGATGTGCTCCCCGGGGTGATGCAGCGTTGGGAGAAGTTCCAGCGCACTGCTCTATTCTGGGAATAAGCCAACCTCTTCGAATAAGAAAACCTCTCCCGCGGGAGCGGGAGAGGTCGAGATGCGAAGCATCGAGGGTGAGGGTGATCGGGTCGGCACACGACCTCTCGCCTCCTCGCGGCCTTCTAAGCTCGCGGCGCGCGGTCTACTGCTTCAGCGCCGGGTCCTCGCCGTGGCTGTGACTCTTGCCGATGCGTTCCGCCTGCTTCAGGTGCCGGGCCTCTTCCGTATTGTCCAAGGACTTCTCGGCCTCGCGCGCGGCCGGCTCCACCTTGCCGCTCTCGGCGAACCGCTTCTGATCGCGATTGAAAGCGCGTGCCGCCGTCTGGTTGCCCTCGCCCTCATTCCTCTGCTCTGCCATCGGAGTACTCTCCCTGCGTGGAGGTTGCGGATACCCCACCACAACGCCGCACAGCGTGGACGGGTTGCCGCAACGTCCGCGTGTGGCCGCACGGCAGACCCGGATCGCTGGGCTCAGCCGCAGCGGGCGGCTGTGGATGCAACACTTAGGGGCCGTAAACCAGCTTCCACGCCGTCTCGCCGGCGCCCGGCGGTTCGCACCAGATCGGCACCGCATTGGGCGTGCGAATCAACGGCTCGATCCCCATCGCGGTGCGCAGCGCACGGAACAGGGCGCCGTGTGCGACCACCAGCACGACCGGCGGCGACACGACGGCGCGGTTGATCGCCGCGGCCGCGCGGCGGCGTAGGTCGGCAAATGTCTCGGCGCCCTCCGGCGTGAAATTTCCGGCGACCCAATGCGGAAACCAGTCGCTCATCGGATGGCCTTCCTGCACGCCGAAGCGCACCTCGCGCAGGCCGTCGTCGATCTGCACCGGCAAGGCTAACGCTTCGGCGACGATCTCGGCGGTGACGCGCGCACGCGATAGCGGCGAGCAGATGATGGTCGCGATGCCGCGATTGCGCAGGCGTTGCGCCGCCGACCGGGCCTGCGCCAGCCCGGTCGGGTTGAGCGGAATATCGACGTTGCCCTGCGACAGGCCCTGCGCGTTCCAGTCGGTCTCGCCGTGGCGCAGATACCAGAATGGGACGCGCTGAAGCTCTTCGTCGAAGGCAACGCCGCTCATCGAGATCAGGCCGCGAGGCCTTCCTGCTGCATCATCCGCTGCACGGCGGGCCGTGCCAGCATGCGCTGGTAGTGCGCGGCACAGTTCTCCGGCAGTGCCATCTTCAGCCGCGCCGCGGCCCAGAACTCGACATAGAACAGCGCCGCATCGGCGATGGAAAACGCGCCGACCAGGTACTCCTTGCCGGCCAGCGCCTTGTCCATGACCGTCAGGCCCTTCTCGAAGATCTCCTTGCCGCGGGCTTTGACCGCCTCCTCATCGGCGGCGTTCGGGGCGAAATTGCCGGGTCGGAAGATGCGCGTGAAACCCTGCATGTGCATGGTGGAGACCACGTAGTCCATCGCCTCCAGGGCACGCGCCTGGGCGTCCACATCGTCCGGCAGCAGTTTCGCCTGCGGATTGGTGCGGGCCAGCCAGTAGGCGATGGCGGGAAACTCGGTCAGCACCGAGCCGTCATCGCGCATCAGGGTCGGCACCTTCGACTTCGGATTGATCGTGGTGAAGTCGGGCTTGTATTGCGCGCCTTCCTGCAAGTTCACCCGCTGGGTCTCGTAAGGCTTGCCGATTTCCTCGAGCAGCAGGTGGATGCCGAGCGAGCAAGCGCCGGGTGCAAAAAGCAATTTCATGATGGTTCTCCTCCGAGTGACGCGAGATGGCGGCTATGCGGCCATCGATCCGGGCTGGCCGGCCGCCAGGGTGGCAACCCGTCGCTTGCGGCGCAAGGGTCACAGGTCGGTCATGCGGAAGCGGTGGGCGGCTTCGGTGAACTGGAGCCGGTCCTCTTGCGCCGTTCGATGCGTTGGTCCGCCCGGGTCATTCGGGCAGGAACGCATCCGACATGATCTGGTCGAATGACCAAGGGCAGGTTGCGGGAAAGGTCTCGCGCGAAAGCCGGGTCTGGCGCTCGGCCTCGATCGCCGCCAATCGATAGGCGTGCTGGATGGCAGCATCCAACTGTGGCTTGAGGCTCGGATTTTCCGCCAGGTGCTCCCGCGTCTCCAGCCGCTGGGCTTCGATGCTGAGCTGCCAACCCCGGCTTCGCCGCGCAGGCTGATAAGCCCATTTCAGCAGATGCAGCAGCAGAACGCGCAAGTGCGACACCAGTTCGCGCCGCTCACCTCGACCCAAGGTCTCGATCTCCTCGACCACATTCGCAACATCGAGTTCCGCGAACCGTCCCTCGCGCAGCAGCCGCGCTTGCTCCTGCGTCCAGCCATAAAAATCCTGCGCGTACCTTGACCTCGTTCATGCCATGCCCCGCGTAAGCCTCACTGCGCCCGCCGCCAATCCCCGATGGATGGCCGCGACAGGCCCAGGTTCTCGCGCAACGTGGTGCCGCGATAGTCGTTGTGCAGCAAGCCGCGGCGCTGCAACTCCGGCGTTATCAGGCGAGCGAAATCCTCGTAGGTCCCGGGCACGTGCGAGGCGGCGACGACGAAGCCGTCGCAGGCGCGGCCGGCGAACCACTCCTCCATGCCGTCGGCCACGTCCTTGGGACTGCCGATGAAACGCGGATGGTCGCGGAAGGTGCCGCGCTGGGTGACCTCCATGAAATCGCGCGTCGTCGGGTTGCGCTTGCCGGTCAGGCGGAACACGCGGTCGCGCAGGCCCTGGGCGCCGGTCCAGGTCTGGATCTCCTCCTCGCTCCACGGCTCATCGACCGGCTTCTTCGACAGATCGACGTTGAGAACTTCGCAAAGCAGCGAGAGCTGGTCGATCTCTTTCGGCAGCTTGTCGATCAGCGCGGCCTTGTCCTCGGCTTCGGCGCGGGTTTCGGCGACCACGTAGTAGGTGCCGGTGGCGACGAACACCTTGTCCGGGTCTCGGCCGGCCGCGGCAACCTGCGCCTTGAAGGCGGCGTAGTCTTCCTTGCCGCTGGCCAGGTTGTGGTAGCTGGCGAACACCAGTTCTGCCCAGCGTGCGGCGAAGCGGCGGCCGCGGCCGCTCGCGCCGGCCTGGATGATCACCGGATGCCCTTGCGCCGACCGCGGCACGGTGAACGGCCCGCGCGAACGGAAGAACTCGCCTTCGTAGTCGAGGCGTCGCACCTTGTCGGGGTGCGCGAACAGGCCGGTCTGCTTGTCGAGCACGATCGCGTCGTCGTCCCACGCATCCCAATGGCCGAGCACGACTTCCATGAACTCGTCGGCGCGGTCGTAGCGGCCGTCATGGTCGGCGTGCGACGGCTGGCCCATGTTGTGCGCCTCGCCGTCATTCATCGAGGTGACGACATTCCAGGCGGCGCGCCCGTTGGTCATCAGGTCGAGCGTCTGGAACACCCGGGCGACGTGGAACGGTTCGTAATAGGTGGTGCTGTAGGTCGAGCCGAGGCCGAGCTTTTCAGTCGCCATGCCCATGACGGTGAGGATGGTGACCGGATCCATCTTCACGCAGCGGATGCCGTTGGCGACGGTGTGCGCATGGTCGCCGCCGTAACGGTCCGGCATGGCCAGGCGATCGTCGAAGAAGCCGAGGTGGAATTTGCCGGCCTCCAGCGCGCGGCCGATGCGGCGGTAATATTCGGCCGAGGTGAAGTCGGGCGCTGCTTCCGGATGCCGCCAGGAACCGACGAAATTGGTGCAGTTCTGCGCCTGGAGGAAGCCGACGAGTGTCATCTGTCGCATGAGTGGTTCCCCTCTCCCGCGCTTCGCGCCGGAGCGGTTAGGGTGAGAGTGATGCGTGCCGCACGCAATACCCTCACCTCCCAGCGCTTCGCGCCGGGTCCCTCCTCTCCCGCTTTGCGGGAGAGGGAAGAATTAGTCGAACAGCGAACTGACGGAACTTTCCTCGCTGATGCGGCGCATCGCCTCGGCGAGCAGTGGGGCTATGGTCAGCTCGCGCATGTTGGGCGCCTTGCGCACGGCCTCGGTCGCCAGGATCGAATCCGTAATGGTCATCATCTCGATCGGGGATGACGCGATGCGCGCCACTGCACCGCCCGACAGCACGCCATGGGTGACGTAGGCGCTGGCCGAACGCGCGCCGTGCTTGATCAGCGCGTCGGCGGCGTTGCAGTGGGTGCCACCGGAATCCACCATGTCATCCACCAGGATGCAGTCGCGGCCCGACACGTCGCCGATCACGTTCATCACTTCGGAATGACCCGCCCGCTCGCGCCGCTTGTCGATGATCGCGAGGTCGCAGTTCAGCCGTGTGGCGATCATGCGGGCGCGCACCACACCGCCGACGTCCGGCGACACAATCATGATGTCGCGGCCCTTGTAATGCTCCTGGATGTCGCGGCTGTAGAGCGGCGCGGCATACAGGTTGTCCACCGGAATATCGAAGAACCCCTGGATCTGCGCCGCGTGCAGGTCCATTGTCAGCACCCGGTTGGCGCCGGCCTCGACGATCAGGTTGGCGACCAGCTTGGCGCTGATGGGCGAGCGCGACGCGGTCTTCCGATCCTGCCGCGCATAGCCGAAATACGGGATCACCGCGGTCACCCGCCGCGCCGACGAGCGGCGCAGCGCGTCGAGCGTGATCAGCAGTTCCATCAGATTGTCGTTGGCCGGAAACGACGTCGGCTGCATCACGAACACGTCTTCGCCGCGGACGTTTTCCTGGATTTCGACGAACACCTCCATGTCGGCGAAGCGCCGGATCGAGGCCTTGGTCAGCGGCAGGTTCAACGTGCAGGCAACCGCCTCGGCGAGCGGGCGGTTGGCGTTACAGGCGACAATTTTCATGCTGCGGGGCCGGTGCGGTTGGTCATCGGACCGGCTGCACGCCGGAACCCGGGCCTTGTAGCGCCGGTGTCACGGTCTGTCCACGAACCGCCGCGTTTTGTGCGCTGGGCTGCTGGGCGCCCGATGGCTGGGTGGCGGCCGGTTGCTGGTCCGCGGTGGGTTGCGTCTGGCGCTTGATCACGTCGTTGACACCGCCGGAAGCCTCGGTGGCCACCACGACTGCCACGTCGCCCCAGAAATGGTCCAGCGTGCCGGCCGGGATTTCGTTGAGCTGCACAACTTTGCCGAGGTCGTTACCGGCGGCGTTCTTGATCATCCATTGGATCTCGATGCGCTGCTTGTGGTCGGGGATCGGCACCGCCTTGACCTCGCCCTGCACCGTATAGTCGGCGCCGGCCGCGGTGGTCTGCACGGTGGGCCCGAGCAAGGCGAGGTGGGTGCGCATCTGCCGGGTCAGCGCATCGTCGCCGTCGCCGGGGGCGCCGGTCACGTCGGCGACCATCACCTTGGCGCGGCGATTGTACAGGCTGTTGGGGTCGGCCATCTCCCGCGCGGTCTCGATCGTGGTGAGCAAGGCGGCGATCTTCGGCGCGGCTTCGGCGGCGGACTGCCGCAGGGTGGCGGCGCTGGCTGCGCCCCAGTCCGCGACGGGCACCGCGGTGCCCTCGGTCTTGCCGCGGTCTTTGCCCTGCGGATCGACCACCGTGAACTCCGGCACCACCGTCGCGCCGCGCTGCGCGGCGGTGGCGACCAGGCGCCATTCGGTGTGCCCGGCCTCGCCGGCGACCGCGGGGACCTCCTGTGCCTGAAGCGCTTTGGCCAGGTCGGCGGCCAGTGCCTGGCTGGCGGCGTCGGGCAGCAGCGCGTTGCCGGGGGGCGGCACGGCGAGCCTGGGGGCGGGCGGCTGCGCCAGGATGCGGCCGTTGGGGCCGGGATTGCCGAGGAAGGGTTGGGGGAGATCGCCGCAGCCCACGAGCGCGAGCAACGGGAGGAGCCAGAGAATTGAGCGAAGCATGGCGGGGGTTCAAGCAGATGTCGGAGATGGGGGCCAGGGGCTTTGCCCCCGGGCCTTGCTTCGTTCACACGTCGGACGCGAACCGTTGCGTTACGACGCGCAGGACTTCGTCGGGATCGCGTTGCCACCAGTCGAAGCGTGACATGATCTCCACCTCGATCAACCCGTGGTAACCGGCCGCTTCGGCCATGGCGCGCATCGAGCGCAGGTCGATGACGCCGTCGCCCATCATGCCGCGATCGAACACGGTGTCGCGCGTTTCCAGCCGCCAGTCGCTGACATGGAATCCCAGTATGCGGCCCGCGCAGGCGGCGATGCTGCGGGTGACCGCCGGGTCCCACCACGTGTGGTAGCAGTCCACCGCGACGCCGACACCGGCCCCCAGCGCATCCGCGAGTTCCAGCGCCTGCGCCAAGGTCGAAAGCACGGCGCGGTCGGCACAGGTCATCGGATGCAGCGGTTCGAGCGCCAGTCCAACCTCGGCGGCGCGAGCGTGCGGCAGGATCGCGGCGAGCCCGTCGCGCACCTGGGCGCGTGCGCCCGGCAGGTCTTTCGAGCCGGGGGGAAGTCCGCCCACCACCATGATCAGCGACTGGGCGCCGAGCGCGGCGGCTTCATCGATGGCGCGGCGATTGTCCTCGATCGCTGCCTGGCGTCCGGCTGCGTCCGAGGCGGTGAACATGCCGCCGCGGCAGAGACTCGAGACCGCCAGTCCGGCGTCGCGGATGTGCCGCACGGCATTGGCCAGGCCGTAGGCGGCCAGCTTGTCGCGCCACGGCGCCAGGGCGGGAATGCCGTGTCGGGCGCAGCCCTCGATCGCCTGCGGCAGGTCCCACTGGTCGCGCACCGTGACGGTGTTGAGCGACAGCCTCGCGAGGTCGGCCATTACGTCACTCCGTGCATCGTAAGCACGATCCGCATGCGTTGCACCGCCAGCTCCTGATCGCGCAACAGGTGGGCCTGGTCGGCGAGGCGGAACAGTTCCGCGAGATGCACCAGGCTGCGCGCCGATTGCTGGCCGCCGACCATGGCGAAATGGTCCTGATGGCCGTTGAGATACGCCATGAACACGATGCCGGTTTTGTAGAAGCGGGTCGGTGCCCGAAAGATGTGGCGAGACAGCGCGACGGTGGGCGCGAAGATCGTCTCGTATCCGGCCATGTCGTCGCGCGCGAGGCAGCCGAGCGCCGCGGCCGCCGCCGGGGCGAGCGGATCGAAGCAGCCGAGTAGCGCGTCGGAATGGCCGTGCGCGTCGCCGGCGATCAGCGCGGGATAGTTGAAGTCGTCGCCGGTGTACATGCGAACGCCCGCGGGTAGCCGGCGGCGCATGACGATCTCTTTCTCGGCGTCGAGCAGGGAGATCTTGATGCCGTCGATTTTGGCGGCGTTGCGGTGGAGGATTTCGAGGCAGGTTCCCATTGCTGGGGCGAAATCCGCATGGCCCCAATAGCCGGCCAATGCCGGATCGAACATGTCGCCTAGCCAGTGGATCAGCACTTTCTCGCGTACCTGCGACAGCACGCGGTCATAGACCAGGCGATAGTCCTCCGGGCAGGTCGCGACCGCGGCCAGAGCGCGCGACGCCATCAGGATGATGCGGCCGCCGCACGCCTCGACCGCCTCGCATTGTTCCTCGTAGGCGCGGATGACGTGGTCGATGGTGACGCCGGGCCCCGGCGTCAGGTGGTCGGTCCCGGCGCCGCAGGCCAGCAGGGCCCCCGGTATTTCGCGCGCGGCGGCGACCGAGTAGCGGATCAGTTCCAGGCTGGCGGGCCAGTCAAGGCCCATGCCACGCTGCGCCGTGTCCATCGCCTCGGCGACGCCCAGGCCGAGCGACCAAAGATAGCGGCGGTAGGCGATGGTGCGCTCCCAGTCGATCGCCGGAGTCAGCCACGGATCGGCCGCGGACAGCGGATCGGCCACCACATGCGCCGCGGCGTAGGCAATGCGCGTGAATGGCGCATTCTCCCAAGGGAAGTCGCGCCGCGGCGTGAGGCGGTAGGGTTCCAGGCGACGATCTTCGGTCGGCAGCGTGATTTCGAGCATGGTCAGAACTCCGGCGGCGTCGCGAGTGAGCAAGGTCCTCCCCCTCCCTCAAGGGGAGGGGGAGTATCTTGACCCGAACTCCAGCGCGGGCAGATCGATCCAGCGACGCTCGCGCCAGGATTGCAAGCCGGCTTCGGCGAGTTGCACGCCGCGTGCCCCGGCCTCGAGGTTCCAGCGGAAGTCGGGGACCTCGCCGGCCACGTGGCGCAGGAACAGTTCCCACTCGGCGCGGAAGCCGTTGGGGTAGTCGATGGTATCAGGCATCTCCTGCCAGCCGCCGCGGAAATCGATCGGCTGGGGAATGTCCGGATTCCACACCGGCTTCGGCGTGTTCACCCGCGATTGCGTCCAGCATTTCTGCAAGCCGGCGACGGCCGAGCCCAGCGACCCATCGACATGGAAGGTCACCAGGTCGTCGCGCCGCACGCGCGTGCACCAGGAGCTGTTAATCTGCGCCACGATCCCACCGGCCAGCCGGAAGGTCGCATAGGCGGAGTCGTCCACATCGACCTGGTAGCGCCGGCCGGTCTCGTCGATGCGTTCCGGCACGTGGGTTGCGCCGAGGCAGGACACCGATTCGACCGCGCCGAAGGTTTCGTCCAGCACATAGCGCCAGTGGCACAGCATATCGAGGATGATGCCGCCGCCCTCGGCCTGCTTGTAGTTCCAGGACGGGCGCTGTGCGGGTTGCAGGTCGCCTTCGAACACCCAGTAGCCGAACTCGCCGCGCACCGAGAGCAAGCGGCCGAGGAAGCCGCTGTCGATCGCCAGCTTGAGCTTGCGCAGGCCGGGGAGGAACAGCTTGTCCTGCACCACGCCGTGCTTGATGCCGGCCGCGTTGGCGCTGCGTGCAACGGCCACCGCGTCGGCCAGGCGGGCGGCGATCGGCTTCTCGCAATAGACGTGCTTGCCGGCGTCGATCGCGCGGGTCAGCAATGCGGCGCGCAGGTCCGTGGTGGCGGCGTCGAAGAACAGCTCGTCGCGCGGGTCGGCAAGTGCGGCGTCGAGGTCGGTGGTCCAGCGCTCGACCTTGTGGCGACGCGCGAGGGCTTCGACCTTGCCGCGGTTGCGGCCGACCAGGATGGGATCGGGCATCAGCACGCTGCCGTCGCGCAGCCTGACGCCGCCGTCGGCGCGGATCGCCAGGATACTGCGCACGAGGTGCTGGTTCTCGCCCATGCGCCCGGTGACGCCGTTCATGATGATGCCGATTTGGCGCTCGCGCATGTGCTGTAACTCCTGGCCGTTTGGGGCGACGCAACGACGATAGCGTTCGCGCCGTTGCGGAGGTTCTCTGGTTAGGTGGCGGGTGCACAGATGCCCGTGCAACGTGGCCCGTCTGCGCTAGCCTGCGAGGGATGGCGGCGCCTTGATCTGGGTCAATCCGAGGCGCGCTGCGTTCGACCCATTGCAGACGTTCGGCATCGTGGCGGCGGTTCTGCACCGTGTTCACGTACCGAAAAAGATCGTATTTTCGGCGCTCTGGTTTTGGTGCGAAACCCCTGAAGATCATCGCCACCGCCTTTCAGTACCTGTAACGTCCGGGTTGACACACGATACAATATGAGATGCTCTTTGCGCTGCCGCACGTCGCATTGCGGGGGTTCTTGCGGATTAATTTACCACTACGCAGATTTGATCTCCCGCTGCGCTGTCTCATGCTCATGGCCGCGGTCGCGCCGCTGGCCGTCAGCCGGGTACGCATCTCGCCGGCATGGGACGACGCATTCTTTCTCGATCGCGCCGTGTGCCTGAATCGCTCCATTTACGAACTGTCTCCGACGGGCGTCGATCGCTGCCTCGCAACAATGTTCAAGTCACCGACCATGGCGCTGCTGTTGCTGCCCGCCGGGCCGCTGAACCACCACGTCAGCGAGTTGGACATAGCACCTTACGTGCTTGCCTGTGTCACGTTCGGACTCGCTGCATGGCTGGCATGGCTGACGTTTCGCTGCGCAATTCCGCTGTCAGCCCTCGCCGCGGCAGCCGCCGCGATCCGGCTGTGCGGACCGCTCGCGGGGGCGGGCGCGCCGTTCCTGGTGGACGGTTCGTTCGCCATCATGGTCGGCATCGCCATGTTCCTGCCGATCTTGGAACACGCGGTCCCGGCTGCCGGGCGATACGAGACTTTCCGCCGAGGCCTGTTGTGGGGAGGCATTGCCGGCATCGCGGCGTTGTCCAAGACGACGTTCGGCCTGTTCGGGTTGCTGATCGCACCCTGTTTGCTCTGGACGTCTTTTCGGCGCACCGGTGCTCGGGCCACCCTGTGGAAATTCATGGCGGCAATGTTCGCCTGCACACCTTCCACGGTGATGTTCCTGCGCTACGGATCCATGTACCTCGGCAACGGCTGGCGCTCGTCGTTCGGCAACCTTGCACCGTTCTATAACAACGGCCTGTCCGTCCGGGGGACGCTTTCGGAGACCGTCGCCAGCGCCGGGCTGGCATACTGGACCATCTGTGTCGCATTGCTGTTCATGGCCATTGCACGTCGACGGCGCGACGCCGGCCGCCTTGGCCTCGGGCTCACGATCGCGGCGATCGCGTTCGTCTATCTGCTGGCGGCATCCTGCAGTCCCAATAACCAGCCGCGATTCTTCTGGCCGGTCTGGTTCATCGTGCCGATCGCACTTGCGGGTGCCGCCGCGCCGTCACGCGATCCGCCCCTCCCGGCGAGCCTGTCCGGTGTGGTGGTCTGCCTCACGGCGATTGTCTGGAGCCTGCCCATGCTGTCGCACTTCGATTTCAAGCAAGTGCGCGAGGCGGCTGCGCTGCTGCGCTTCCTGAGAACCGACCATGCGGTGCGCCTCGAGGTGGCCAGCGATTCGCCGCTATTCAACATCAATACCCTGGCGCTCGCACAGCAGGTGGACTGGGACGCGCTCTGGTCGGTGAATGTACGAACGGTGGTTTACGACCTCGCCGACGGCAAGGGGCCGGAATATTCCGAGCAGCAGTTGCGCGATTCGACGTTTGTGGTGCTGAGCTGGCCGATAGCGGTACCGCCGGCCCCAGAGTTCTCCAATCGCTTCGTGGACCGCTTCCTGGCCACCGCGCGGGCATGCGGACGCCTCATACCCGCCCATCCCGGCCCGTCCGACACGCTGTTGTTCGACATGCGCGACACGATCTGCCGAAGGTGACGGCGAGGAGAACATCAATCTCGTTAGAAACGCCAAGAGAGGATTCGGTCATAGCAACACCAAGCCCGCCTTCCACCCGAAGCGGTCCTTCGGTGTGCCAGCCACTTGCATGGATATTCTCGGCAGTGCGCGTGTGGGGATCTGATGAGGATCAATGGCGGCATTGTTCTCGCCACGCGTAACCGTCGCGGGCACCTCCATCCCCACCGGATCAACGCGGGGCATGGTCCGAGCTTCCGCAATCCCGGGTTAGGCCGTACCTTCGCGGCGGGCTGACGTAGGGAATGTCCGGAATGACAACCGGATCCGCAGAACTCGACAGGCTGATCTATTCCGGCCGAGTCCAGGTGCTGCCAGGTGAGGCATTTCATCTGACGCCTTGGGCGGAGACTCGCCCGGAGTTGGACCGGTGGCGGGGCATGTTTGTCGGCCAGGCTGTCGGCGACGCCCTCGGCAATACCTCGGAAGCTCTGTTGCCGGAGCAACGGCGCGACCGGTTCGGCGAAATCGTGGACTACCTTCCGAACCAGCGTGCTGGCGGCCGGTCGGTCGGCCTGCCGTCGGATGACACCCAGCTCTGCGCATGGGCGGTCGAGCAGATCCTGGCCGACGGTGTCTTTTCGCCCGTTGCCTGGCTCGACCTTGCCAGGTCGCGGAAGGTCTTCGGCATGGGGGGCACGGTGCGATCCGCGTTCAGGCGCTTGGCCCAAGGTCTGCCATGGCCGGAGGCCGCACAGGGAGCGTCCGGCGGCGCCGGCAACGGTGCGCTGATGCGATGTCCAGGCATCTTCGCTGCTCATCTCGATACCGATGGGCAACGGTTGGCGGCTGATGCGGCGCTGTTCGCGGCGGCGACCCACAACGACTTCGCGGCCATCTCCAGCGCGGTGGCATTCAGCATCATGCTCGCCGAACTCCTGGTGATGCGGGAGCCGCCGTACCCTGCATGGTGGGTCCAACGCTACACCGAGCTCGCAGCGCCGCTAGAGGGCGAGGTCTGTTACCGCGGACGCGGCGCTCCGGCGGCGGTTGGCTACGAAGGGCCGCTTTGGAAATATGTGGCGGAGAAGGTGCCAGGCCTTCTGGCGTCTGGTGCTTCGGTGCTTGATGCTGCCGACGCCTTTTACTCGGGTGCCTACCTGATGGAGACCGTGCCGACGGTGCTCTTTATCCTGGCCACGCACGGGCACGATCCCGAGGCTGCCATCGTGCGGGCCGTCAACGACACCAAGGACAACGACACGATCGCTGCCGTCGCCGGTGCGGCCGTCGGCGCGCTTCACGGCGAGAGGGCCATCCCACTTTTATGGCGAGGCGGCTTGCTCGGGCGTACCATGGCCGATGACGATGGCGCCCTGTTTACGCTGCTTGACCGCTTGGATGCACGTGTCCGACTGAGGACGACGCGAGAAGCGCAGCGCGGCGGTAGTTTGGGCGCTTGATTGAACGGCCGGTTCGAACAGGAGCGGCGGTTGATGTGGCATTGATCGCTTGCATCGCGGCGACAAACGCTGATGTGTCATCGACCAGCAAGAGGGGAGCGAAACGCCATGACCGACGCCACAAATCCTGTCGCGATTTATGCTACCGAGGCGCCGCTGCGCGCACGCGCCACCGGATATCCCGCGGACCTCGCTGCCCGCGTTGCCGGGCGCGAGAAACGGCCGCTTGGCGACATGTTCGGGCTGACCGTGTTCGGCGTGAACCTGACGCGGCTGACGCCCGGTGCGTGGTCGGCGCTGCACCACCGGCACGGCAAGTCCGACGAGTTCATCTACGTGGTGGAAGGCGCGCCGACCCTGGTCACCGATACCGGCGAGACGCAACTGACGCCGGGCATGTGCGCCGGCTTCGGCGCGGGGGGCTCGGCGCACCATGTCGAGAACCGCACCAGCGCCGATGTGCTGATCCTGGAGGTTGGTGACCGTGGCGCGGGCGATTTGGTGTTCTATCCGGACGACGACCTGGCGGCGGCGATGGGTCCGGACGGCAAGTGGCGCTACACGCGGAAGGACGGGACGGCGCTATAGCGGCGGTGTGTCGCAGGGACAGCGACGGCGTTCATCAGGCCGGCCTGTCCGGTACCGTCGCGTGGACTCTGGCCTGGATTGGCGGCGCGCTATGCCAATTCGAGGATTTTCGTCAATCTCTGGCCTTCTGCCTCGAAGTTTATTCTCGCTGCTGCCATCGATGCCTCGAACACAGATGGCGATAGCTGAATGGCGTTATTCTGCTTGAACCACGCGGCGACCTCGGCGAGATGCCACAGGCTGGGATCGCCCAAAATCGTCGGCGCTGGAAACGGCGCCCGCGCGTCGGCCGGTCCTGTGGCGTATTTGCGCATATTCTGCCGGCTGAACCCGAAGAGGTCTGCCATTTCGCTCAGGCCCACCAGGTCGGGTCCAGCCTCCACCGGGGTGGCGCCGGGAATCGCGTTGTGGACATTCTCGATCGCCGTTCGAAACGCCTGCTCTGCGGAGCAGGCGGAGCGATGGAAGTCCAGTCCGATCACACCGTATTGACCGACACCGACCGCGGCATCGTCGCAGCCTGCCTGATATAGCGCGTCGAGATATCGCTCCGGTTCGTCGTTCCGATGCGGCAGCGTGAATCTCAGGGTGAATTCATAGCTATTCATCGACCCCTCGCTTCCTTCCCGTCCGGTCCTGTTGGAGCCTTCCGCCATCCGGCGAATGCAGCCGTCCACGACGCGCCGGATGTGGTGGGCTACATGCTCTGGAACGCGCGGCGTGCTCCAAATCGACTCCTGGCAGAAGGTTCCGCAGCGACATTCTGCGTCATTCCAAGGGCACTGGATTTTGCCCCAGGCATAGCCGCGCAACAGGACGACACGCCAACCGTGTGCTTCGGCGTAGGCAACCGCAGCCTCAATCTCCTTGCTCGGAGGCCTTGGCGGCCGCTTTGCCACATCGTTCTCGCTCGAACGACAGTGGTCAGAGGCCGGTTGTCAATTGACAACCGATTGTGGAGTGGAACGCGCGCGCGCTACCGTTCCGCCTCGTCGGTGTCCGGCTCGACCTCGATATCGCGGGCCGATCGCGTCGGCGTCGTCCTCGAGGTCGGCGGCGTCCTCCAGCACGTCTTCCTCTTCGACGTCCTCGACGCCTTCCACCTCGATATCCGCCTCCTCCACGCCGGGCGCAGGCACCGGCTTCTTCGGCCGCCTGTCCTCTACCACGTTACCCCCGCCGGTCCGCCGCGGCCGCGGCTGTTCTACCGGTTGCTCGGTGCCGCATTTCGGGCACACCGCCGGCTGCTTCGTCAGGTCGTAAAAGCGCGCGCCACACGAGACGCAGACGCGCTTGGTGCCGAGTTCTGGCTTCGCCATCGGGCAGGGGCCTCGTCAGTCGGGTCTGGGAAAGGCGCGCGGCCATGCCACCCTCGCGTGCGGCTGTCAAATCCGATTGCCGCGTGCTAAGCGCGCGCCCGACCCGGAAAGACGCCGCATGGACGCCACTCCCCGCAAGCTGGTTTCGCACCGCGCCGCCGCGCCGCTCGCGGGCACCGTCGCCGTGCCGGGCGACAAGTCGATCAGCCACCGCGCCCTGATGTTCGGCGCCCTGGCGGTGGGCGAGACGCGCATCACCGGCCTGCTGGAAGGCGAGGACGTGCTGCGTACCGCCGCCGCCATGCGCGCGCTCGGCGCCGAGGTGCGGCACGATGCCGACGGCACCTGGCGCGTGGCCGGTCGCGGCATCGGCGGCCTGACCGAGCCGGCGGACGTGCTCGATATGGGCAACTCCGGCACCGCCGCTCGGCTGTTGTGCGGGATCCTGGCGAGCCATCCGATCTTCGCGGTGATGACGGGCGACGCCAGCCTGCGGCGGCGGCCGATGCGGCGGGTGACCGATCCGCTGGCCGCCTGCGGCGCCCGTTTCTCGTCCCGCGAGGGAGGCCGATTGCCATTGGCGGTGGAAGGCGCGCGCGACGCCCTGCCACTGGATTACCGCGTGCCGGTTCCGTCGGCGCAGGTGAAGTCGGCGGTGCTGCTGTGCGGCCTCAACGCCCCCGGCATCACCCGCGTCGAGGAACCCGAGGCGACGCGCGACCATAGCGAGAACATGCTGCGGCATTTCGGCGCCAATGTGCAGGTGACGGCGGATGGCCGCACGCGGATCATCGAGCTGCACGGCCAGCCGGAGCTGCGCGCTGCCGACGTTGTGGTGCCGGGCGATCCGTCCTCCGCCGCGTTCCTGATCGCAGCGGCGCTGTTGGTGCCGGGGTCGCGGCTGACGATCCCGAATGTCGGGCTGAACGAAACCCGCTGCGGGCTGTTCGCCACGCTCGCCGAGATGGGCGCCGACGTCGTGACCCGGAACCCTCGCGTAGAGGGGGGAGAGCATGTGGGTGACCTCGTGGTGAGTTATGGGGCGCTGCGCGGGGTGGAGGTGCCATGGGAGCGTGCTCCCAGCATGATCGACGAGTATCCGGTGCTGGCGGTGATCGCCGCCACCGCCACCGGCACCACGCGGATGCGCGGGCTGAAGGAGCTGCGGGTCAAAGAGAGCGATCGGGTGGCCGCGACCGCGGCGCTGCTGGCCGCGAATGGCGCCCGGGTCGAAGTCGAGGGCGACGACCTGATCGTGCACGGCGACGGCAAGGCCCCGGCGGGGGCGGCCTGGTGCTGACCCACATGGATCATCGCATCGCCATGGCCGCGCTGGTGCTGGGCGTCGCGACGGACCAGCCGGTGGCGGTGGACGATGCCGCGCATATCGACACCAGCTTTCCCGAGTTCGTCGAACTGATGAACCGCGCCGGCGCGAGGCTGGCGGCGGCGTGACCGCCCGGCCGATCATCGCGATCGACGGACCCGCGGCGGCGGGCAAGGGGACGCTGGCGCGGCGCATAGCGGCCGCGCTCGCGCTGCCCTACCTGGATACCGGCTTGCTGTATCGCGCCACCGGCCGGCGCGTGCTGGATGCCGGCGGCGATCCGGCCGAGCCGGGCGTGGCCGAGGCCGCCGCGCGCGCTCTGCTGCCGTCCGATCTGGAACGCCACGACCTGCGCGGCCCGCAGGCGGACGCCGCCGCCGCCGCCGTGGCCGCGATCCCCGGCGTGCGCGCCGCTCTGCTGGCGTTCCAACGGGGGTTCGGGGCAGAGCATGGGGCGGTGCTGGATGGACGGGATATCGGCACGGTGATTTTCCCCGACGCATCGGTGAAGTTGTTTGTCACCGCCAGCCTGGAGGAACGGGCTCGCCGCCGCTGGCGGGAATTGCTGGCAAAGGGCGTGGCAGCCGACCTGGCCACCGTCGAGCAGGACATGCGGGCGAGGGACGCGCAGGATGCCGCGCGGACGGCCGCACCGCTGCGGGCAGCGGTGGACGCGGTGGTGCTGGACACCACGGCGCTGGACGCCGACGCGGCGTTCGCAGCGGCAATGCAGGCGGTGCAGGAAAGGTTGGTCGAAGCAAGGTTGGAGGAGGAAAGTGAATCCTCCCCCTTCCCTTGTGGGAGGGGGGCGGGGGGAGGGGGCGATCTCGCACCGACATAACCCGCATGACCCCTCCCCCCGCCCCCCTCCCACAAGGGAAGGGGGAGGACTTCCCTTTGCCTTCAGCCCTACAACCTCTGCTTCCACACCCATCACCGCCGAAGAGTTCGCCGCCCTCATGGCGCCGCTGAGCCCACTCGAACCGGCCCCGCTGCTTGCGGCCGGCGTATCTGGGGGGGCCGACAGCATGGCCCTCGCCTTGCTTGCCGACACCTGGGCACGGGACCGGGGCGGTTCACTGCTTGCCCTGGTGGTCGACCATGGTCTGCGTCCTAACTCCGCTGCGGAAGCCGCCGTCACCATCCAGCGCCTGGCCGCACGCGGCATACCGGCCCGAACGCTCTGCCTCACCAACCTTCACCATGGCCCTGCCCTCGCCGAGCGCGCCCGCGCGGCGCGCTACGCCGCACTCCACGCCGCCTGCGCCGGCCTCGGCATCCTGCATCTCCTGCTCGGCCATCACGCCGCGGATCAGGCGGAGACGGTGCTGATGCGCCGCCAAAGCGGCAGCGGATCGGCCGGCCTGGCGGCCATGCCAGCCCTCAGCGAGCAAACCGACCTCCGCTTGTTGCGGCCACTGCTCCGGGTTCCTCCGGTGCGGCTGCGGGCGACGCTGCGTGCCGCCGGCCTGGCCTGGGTGGAGGACCCGTCGAACCATGACCAGCGCGCGCTGCGCCCCCGTTTGCGGGCCGGGCTGAACGACCCGGACGGCACCGGCCCCGCCATAGCGGCGCTGTGCAAATCTGCCCTCGCCGCCGGTGATGCCCGCGCAACGCAGGATGCCCTGGTCGCCGAAATCCTGGCCGCGCGCGCCGCTATCCCATCCCGAGA
>CAVXNH010000016.1:0-228388 GCA_963762885.1 uncultured Alphaproteobacteria bacterium | reverse complement strand
CATCAAGCACATTCACGCGGCATGGCAGTTCGTCAGGCCCGGCCGTCGCCTGATCGCGATTTGCTCCGAAGGTCCGTTCTTCCAACAGGACGGCACGGCAAAGGAGTTCTGCGCGTGGCTCGAAGAGATCGGCGCCGACGCGGTGAAGCTCCCCGACGACACGTTCCGCGAGAGCGGAACAGGGGTCGCCCCCCGGATCATCTTCGCCACCAAGCCAGACGCTCCGACGCCCAGGGGAACCGAGGAAAGCGACGCCGTCGCTTTCGACATTCCGATGAACCAAATCGAACGCGACCCCGACCAGCCCCGCAAGGTGTTCGCAACCTACCGCGCTCCGCGAACTCGCCGCATCCATCCGGGCGGACGGCCTGCTACAGCCCATCGTCGTGCGGCCCTCGACCACGGGCCGCACCCTGCTACATGATCTCGGTCGGCGAGCGACGCTGGCGCGCCCACCAGATCAACGGGGCCGCGACGATCCGGGCATTCGTGACGACACCGAACAGATACGACCACGGTCCGCGTCATGCAGATCATCGAGAACGATCAGCGCCAGGACGTCACCCCGCTTGAGCAGGCGCGCTCCTATCAGGCGCTGATGGACTTCGACCGGCTGGACCGTCGAGGAACTCGGCGCCCGACATCGGCAAGGCGCCGCACCGGATCACCGAACGCACGGCGCTGCTCAATCTCCGGCCGGAGTACCAGGCCCTGCTGGCGAGCGGCAACCTGAAACCCTCCGAGGCGACCGAACTGGTGCGCCTGTCACCGCGCGGGCAGGACACCCTGTTCAACGCCATCCGCACCGGCTGCTGCCGGAACTACAACGACCTCCGGGCCTCTTCCACCGCGCTGGTCAACGCGGAGGCCCAGCTTCTGCTGATGCCCGACGCGCCGCCGCCGCCGACCAAAGAGGACCGGGAACTGGCCAACGCCTTCGAGGCCCACGTCGAACGGGTCGCGGCGCTGCTGCGCTCCGGCATCCACGAGAACCAGATCGTCGCGGTGCGCAAGACCAGCCCGCACCGGGCCGGCACCCTGGCCGATCTGCTGGCCGTCATGCAGACCGACCTGCGCCGCATCGAGGTAGCGCTGCGCGAGGTCGCCATCCAGGCGAGTTTCCTCGACCAAGCGGCTTCCCGCTTATCAACCAGTCGCCCCGACGATGGGGGCGTAGACGCCCTTTCTGGTGAGTGCGGTTGAGGTCGCGATAGCCCGGCATGCGGCATCGATCATACCGAGCATGTTCCTGCGATGGTTGGTGGTCCAACAGAACGCGCCGAGATAGTCGGGCAGGTGTTTCGCCGAGGGTGCCTTGTAGGTTGCCTTGATTGCAGTGCTGAGATTGGCAATGGCGGTATTGACCCAGAAGAAGGGCGATCCGCGTTTACGGTCAGGACGTTTGGCCCCGGTGACGGTGGCTTGATGAGTTGTTTGCACCGCCGGATCGGCGAACGCGGCGAAGGCGCGCAACCCATCGGTGTGGACCTGGGCGCCTGGAGCAATGTGGGCCTGGCGGAAAGCCGCCACATGAGCGGCGGTAAAGCTCTCCACGACCTTCATCATGACATATCCCATGCCACCGCCAGCGGTGCGCTCGCAGGCGGCGATCACCCGGCTCTTGCCGGCAGTTCCACATCCTTGGTTTCGCTCGCCGCCAAGATAGACGTCATCGGCTTCGACCGTTGGACGAGCGCTGCCGTCGGTGGGAGCGGTACCGAGTTGGTGACGTTCCCCGCGCTCGGTCATGGCGTGGCGCAGGCGCTTATTCACGTACCATGCGGTCGGATAGGACACGCCAAGCCGACGGCCAAGTTCAACGGACGAAATTCCCTGCTTGGTGCTGGTCACCAGATGCATGGCGCGGAACCAGCAGGTCAGCGGCAGCTTAGTGTCGGACATGACGGTGCCAGAGGTCAGCGACCAGCGTCGGTCGCACCGCGTGCAACCGACACGGCGTCCGTAGACGTAGTTCTTCTGGTTGCCACAGTCCGAGCAGACCATTCCCGCGGCTTGGCGCGCGGTACTCAGCGCCGCCAGGCAGGCCTCTTCCGTGCCGAAACGTCGTTCAAACGCGACGTCCGTCAGTCCGCGCATCAATTCCAACATGGCGTTCCTTCCATTGGCTGGAAAAGAACATATCAGGAACAAGAGCGCCACGTCAAGCGGGGCGACTGGTTGATAAGCGGGAACCTGGTTGGGTAGCTTGCGGACAATCTCCACCACAATGGATGTCGCACTGGCGACCCGTTCGCCGGCATAGACGCTGTCGGCAAATACTTTCTGGATCGAGGGGAACCGGGCGTGAGCGGCTTGCAACACCGCCGGAGCGCCATCACGGTCCTGCACTGACGCCGGGTGCACCTGCAATTCCAGGCTGCGCCCGTCGGTGTCCACCAGAGCATGTCGCTTGCGGCCGTTGATCTTCTTGCCGGCATCATACCCTCTCGGGCCGCCGGCTTCGGTGGTTTTGACGCTCTGCGTGTCGATGACCGCGGCAGTGGGACCCGCCGCGCGGCCGACCCGCTGACGATCCTGCGCCACCAACTGATGGTCCAGGCGTTCCCATGTTCCGTCATCGCGGAAGCGGGTGAACCAGCGATACGCCGTCTGGTGCGGTGGGAAATACTCCGGCAGCATACGCCACGGACAACCGCCGCGCAGCACGTAGAACATGGCATTCATGATCTCGCGCATCGTCCAGGACCGTTTGCGGCCGGTTTTCGCTGGCGGCGGCAGCAACGGCGCGAGCACCTGCCATTCGGCATCGGTCAGATCGCTGGGGTAGCGCAGATCATCACGGTCGTGCTCTGCGCGGGTTTCGCGGGTCCACATAGGAGGCTCCAGGTGCCAGGGGGCCTCCTAGATTCCATCAACTCTTGCGGTTTCAACCCCCCACCGGCAGGTTTCGAGACGGCCTCTCAGAAACCGTGCCGCGAGCCCACACACCACATCGCCATTGAATGCGAGATAATTGGCGACCCAGAAACCGTAGAGGACCGAAAATGGCAGTAACGGGTCCTCGGGAGCCTCTCCAAGCGCCTCCGCCTGGTCGATCAAAGAACGTGCCCGATCGAAAGCGGCCTTGGACTCGGGCGCCGCGTAGCCTTTAGTGAACATCAGGGCATTCCCAAGCGCGACCTGCAGCCTGATCTGCTCACGGCGCAGGGCGGGCGTGGACGGCAACGTCGCGATCTGGTCGAGGGCACGCGTGAGCTGCGCCACCGCTTCGACCAACGCCGAGCGTGCCAGCGACTGCTGTCCGGCCTTGCCCCAAAGACCCGCTGCCTTCTCTGTCAGGCCAGCCTCGGTGCAGTGATGCGCCAGCAGGTCCGGCCGGCTCCCGGCGATCTCGGTGAATTGATTCTCAAGCGTTTCGGCGATGCGGGCGTGCAGCGCGCGCCGCTGCTCGCGCAGCAGCGTGCCATAGGCCGCGTCTTGCACCAGAGCATGCTTGAACAGGTAGCTCGCATGCGGCTGCACGCCTTGCCGAAACAGCAAGCCGGCCTGAATGAGGCGGTCGAGCGCCGATCCCAGCTCCGGCTCGGTATCACGCATCACCGAAGCCAGCAGGGCATGTGGGAACTCGCGCCCGATCGCCGCCCCGACCCGCGCCACCTCCTTGGCCGGACCGAGCCGGTCGAGCCGAGCCATCAGCGATGCGTGCAAGCTTGTTGGGACCACCAAGGCTGGACACGGAACCGCCGCGTCGGCGCGCCCGGCCGCACCCTCGCTGTCGGTGTCCAGCACCGCCTTCGTCATCTCCTCCACGAACAGCGGAATGCCGTCGGTGCGCTCCACGATCTCCGCCATCAAATTCGCCGGCAGCTCCCTGTTCCCGGCAAGGCGCGCGACGATGGCGGCCGCTTCACGCTCCCCAAGCCGGTTGAGCGTCAGGCTCGTCACATGCGACTGTCCCACCCACGGCGCGTTGAACTCGGGGCGGAATGTTACCACGAGGAGCACCGGAAGAGTCTTGATGCGGTCAACGGTCCGGTTGATCGCCTCCAGGCTTGTCGGATCGATCCAATGCACATCCTCGAAAATCATCAGCACCGGTTGCTGGCCCGCCGATTCAGCGAGTTGCGCTGTCAGGGCTTCCAGTGTTCTTTGCCTGCGTTGTTCCGGGGCCAGGGCGAGGGCGGGATACCGTCCATCGTTCGGGAGCGTCAGCATCTCGGCAAGGAGCGCGGCATCCTGGATCGAGGTCGAGGTCCGCGAGAGCACCGAGTCGAGCTTGTCCAGCTTCGCATGAGGTTTGTCGTCGTGCGCGAGCCCGGCGGCACGTTCCAATTGCCGAATGATCGGGTAAAGCGCGTTGTCCGTGTTCCGCGGGGAGGAGAAATAGCGCAAGCGCGTGTGCGGTTCGGCGGCGATGCGTTCCAGAAGCGTGGCCGTGAGCCGGGATTTGCCGATCCCGGGCTCGCCCGAGATTAGCACAACATGGCCTTCGCCGGACTTTGCCCGCGTCCAGCGCCGCAGTAGCAAATCCACCTCCTCCTCGCGGCCGACCAGGGGCGTGAGGGCGGCGGGTCGTAGCGCCTCGAACCGGCTTTCGATGGAGCAGGCCCCCAGCACCTGCCATGCGGGGGGCAATTCGACAGTCCCGGGTGTCGGGATCGCTTCGATCTCGCGGCAGTTGAACAAGCCTCCGATCAACTGCCGTGTGGCGGAATCGATCAACACCGTTCCGGGCGACGCGCTGTTTTGCAGCTGCGCCGCGATGCTGGGTGCGTGCCCCACCGGAGCAGGCACCCGCGACTTGCTCGTATCGCCGATAATGACCTGACCGGTCGCGATTCCGATTCGGGGGCGCGGTTGTCGGTCGGGGCGGGGCTCGATGTACTCCGCGTGCGCGTCCGCGCACAGGGCCAATCCGGCGAGCACGGCCTGTTCGGCGTCATCTTCCCGAGCTGCCGGATACCCGAAATGGATCAGCACGGTTTTGCCCATCGAAGCGCCGACGACGCCTTTGAAGCGGTTTGCCGTGTCCTTCACCCAGCAGCGATATGCGTCGGCGGCATCCAGCAAGTCCTCGGGATCCATGCGGGCGATGCCAGTCCCAGGCAACAGCTCGCATGCCACGACGGTCATCTGGCGCCGCTCTGCCGTCGGCGTTCTGTCCGGTACGGGCACGGGCGGTTCCATCGGCCGCGATTCGCCAACAGGCGCGGTCGCGCCGGCATCTTCGCCTCGTCCCTCGGCTTCCAGGACCACGCCGACGAAGCGCACACCTTTGCGGGGGAACGTCCTGATCAGCCGCTGTTCGGCCCCGCTGTCGCCGATCGCCTTGCGGGCTGCGTTGAGGCGGGAGGTCACTGCCGACTCAGAAACGATCCGACCGCCCCAGATGCTCTCGATCAGATCGTCCTTACTGACCACCCGTTTACGATTACGAATGAGATACACCAGAAGGTCGAAGACCTGTGGTTCGAGCGCAACCGGCTGGCGGGCGCGGCAAAGCTCCCGTCGGTCGACGTCCAGCACGTAGTCGCCGAATGAAAAGGTCACCGGGGTTCCTCCCAACGGTCCGGCCGGGCACGTCTCAAGGAAAAGGCAAGGTCGCCTTAAGGCTAAGACATGCCGGGGACAAAGTCTTCCGCGGCGGTTCCCGGCATCCTCCCCCCAACGTGACGCCACCAGAGACGAGCAACGAGGACAGTGAGGAGGATCACAAGATGACCGCAATCGCTCTCAAGTCGCGGCCGTTTGCAACCGTCGCGGTGCCCGCGATGGCTGCGGCTGTGGTCGCGGCCATTGCGACTGGGATTGGATCACAGATTCTCGGGCGGATGACCGGCGCCCAGCTACAGGCGCTGTCCGACGCGGTCCCCAGCAGTTCGGCGATCGTTCTGGGCTTGTGTGCCGGCACCGCAGCCGGATTGCTGGCCGGTCTGATCGGGATCGGAGGTGGCGTCGTCATCGTGCCGGTGGTGTTTTGCGGGCTGGTGGCGTCGGGCATGTCTGCCGATCAGGCGGCGCATGTCGCGGTCGCTACCTCGCTCGCAGCCATGATGCCGGCGGCCGTGGTGTCGTCGTTCGGGCATTGGCGTGCCGGGCACACCGACATCGGCTTCCTGCGCTCCTGGGGCCCGGGGATCGTGCTTGGCGTCGTCGCCGGCCAACTGGCCGCGCCGCACTTGCGTGGTGGCTTGATGACCGGAGCCTTCAGCCTGCTGTGCCTGGTGTTCGCCGCTCGCTTTGCCTTTCCGAGCCGGTTTCGCCCGCTCACCACGCAGCCGCCGGAGGGTTCGTTCCGTCATCTCGCCAGTGCCAGCATCGGTGTGGTGTCCGGCCTGGCCGGGGTCGGTGGCGGCATCATGACCAACATCATTATGAGCCTGTCCGGCATTCCGATGCACAAATGTGTGGGCCGCGC
Organism: uncultured Alphaproteobacteria bacterium; assembly: GCA_963762885.1. GTDB lineage: Bacteria > Pseudomonadota > Alphaproteobacteria > Acetobacterales > Acetobacteraceae > JASHVB01. Next base: position 222,009 of record CAVXNH010000016.1, on the reverse strand, counting down.
CGCCGCGGTTGGCGTGGTGGTCAGCGTGCCCGCAACGATCGTGGCCGCGCTAGGGCCCGGAGCGCATGGAGTCGCACAGCTCGGTAGTATCGATCTCGCGGTCTGGGCCTGCATTGCGCCAACCCAGGCGGTGGCGGCGTGGTTCGGCTCAAGGCTTGCGAAGCATATCGACGGCGACAATCTGAGCCGGATCATGGCGGTGGCCTTGCTCGCAACCGGTGCTGTGATGTTGCGTTCCAGCTTGATCGGAGGGTGACCCCGGTGGCGAATTCGATCCTCTGGCGGATCCTCGCCGGGAGACGCTGACGTGCTCGCTGGGCGTCGCACTGGGCGAGAACCGGGTTCATTCTGGGCCTGATGCTTCCGGATCGGGCGCTTCCGGTGGGCTCCGCTCCCAGGGGGAATGGAATGAACCTTGAATGGCATGAAGGTCCGTTCCCTACCCACGGTCGCCAGAGGGGACGTTGACGTTCACGTCCGGTCTCGGGAAGCGACGATTGAACGGCCAATAACCCTCATGGTGAAGGATTTCGGACGCCGGGCATCGCCGGTCGTGCGTCTGGGCACGGGGCTGGTGTACGGAAACCTTCACCAAACCGGCGGTAGCAGGCCGAGGGCGGCTACCGCCGGAACCGTTAAGGGTTATCGGACGCCGTGGACGCTTGCCGACACGGACCGCGCGCGACGCTGGGACGGCAGGCGTCCACGGCGTCCGATAAGGTGAAGGTTTTCGGACGCCGGCCGTCGCAGGCCGCGCGTCTGGGCATGGGGCCGGCGTACGAAAACCGCCCGAGCACGAACCCGCGGGGATGCGGCGATGGTCTATGGGGATTTCGAGTTTTGCTCGGTTGAGGTAGTTACGCAACCGGCTCGTCGCTGGCGTTGTCGGGAAGTTGGCGAGTGATATTTTGCGCCGGGCGAGGCCAGGATCGGGATTTGGCCGCGGCTGATATGCAGCCGTGTGGCGCTGATCATGGTTAAGGACGCATCAGGAGGCATTCGCCGTAACGGGGGTGTTGCGGCGTGAGGTGAGCGCGAGCCGTGCCGGATCACGAGGGGGTGCTCCCGGTTGATGCAGGCGCGTGAGGTGGCGCGCGTGGTTGCCTCCATCGCCCGAAGGTCTCGATGATGGTCATGCGCCCGCCGCAGCAGGGACAGGGCGGGAGCCGATCGGGTGGTTCCGGCGCTTCGACGGGCTCCGGCGGCGGCGCCACGGCAAGCAGTTCGCGGGCGCGCGCGATACTCGGCCTTGCGGGCGGAACTGGCGAGCAGGCCGTAATGCCGGATGCGGTGGAAGCCACGTGGCAGGACATGGAGCAGGAAGCGGCGGATGAACTCGTGCGGCGCGAGCGTCATGACGCGCTGCCGCTCGGGACCGTCGCGGCGGTAGTCCTTGTAGCGGAAGGTGACGCCGGTCTCGTCGAACGCAATCAGACGGCGGTTCGAGATGGCGACCCGGTGGGTATAGCGCGAGAGATAGGCGAGGACGGCCTCGGGGCCGGCGAACGGCGGCTTGGCATAGACCACCCAGCGCTTCTTCCTGACCGGCGGCGAGGTGACGCAGGAAGAGGCGGCGGTCGGCGAGACTCGGCCTGGGTGCCGAAGAAGGCAAGCCGTCCGGCCTCATGGAGCTCGATCAGCCGGGTGAGGAACAGGCGGCGGAAGAGCGTGCCCAGCACCCGCACCGGCAGCAGGAAGGCCGGACGCGAAGAGATCCAGCGCCGCCCGTCGAGCGAGATGCCGCCGCCCGGCACGATCATGTGGACATGCGGATGGTGCGTCATCGCCGATCCCCAGGTGTGGAGCACGGCGGTGATGCCGATGCGGGCGCCGAGGTGCCTGGGGTCGGCGGCGATCGTCATCATCGTCTCCGACGCCGCGCGGAACAGCAGATCGTAGACGACGGCCTTGTTCTGCAAGGCGATCTCGCCGATCTCGGCCGGCAGCGTGAAGACGACATGGAAGTATCCGACCGGCAGCAGGTCGGCCTCGCGCTCGGCCAGCCAGGTCCGCGCGGCGGCGCCCTGGCACTTCGGGCAGTGCCGGTTGCGGCAGCTGTTATAGGCGATGCGCTGATGCCCGCAGTCCTCGCAGGCATCGACGTGGCCGCCAAGCGCCGCCGTGCGGCAGTTCTCGATCGCCGACATGACCTTGAGCTGGGGCAGGCTCAGGTGACCGGCCTGGGCGGCACGATAGCCGGCTCCCTCAGCTCGGAAGATATCGGCGACCTCGAGCGAGGTGCGCAAGCCGCTTCAGCCGCCGGGTTCCTCGCCCTGCATCAGCATCGCCAAATGCTCCAGAGGACTGGTCACCGAGCGGATCGTCTTGGTCGCAACGCGCGCGTAGAGCGCGGTCGTGTCGAGCTTGCTGTGCCCCAACAGGACCTGGATGACCCGGATATCGACATCCTGTTCCAGCAGATGGGTGGCGAAGCTGTGGCGCAGCGTATGGGGCGACACCCGCTTCCTGATCCCGGCCGCTTCGGCGGCCTCATGGACCGCGCGGTTGATCTGCCGGGTCGAGACCGGATCGGTGCAACTGCGCCCCGGGAACAGCCAGCCATGCCGCAGCATGACGCCGCGTCGCTTGCCTTCCTCCCACCACAGCCGCAACAGCGTGAGGAGCTGGGGTGACAGCATGGCGTTGCGGTCCTTGCGCCCCTTGCCCTGCTCGACCCGGATCAGCATGCGCTTGCTGTCGATATCGTCGACCTTGAGGCTGGCCACTTCCGACACGCGCAGGCCCGCGCCATAGGCGGTGCCGAGTATGGCCTTGTATTTGAGGCCCGGCGCCGCCTCGAGCAGCCGACCGACTTCCTCGACACTCAGCACCGCCGGCAGCTTGCGCGGATAGCGCGCCAGGACCAGGCGGCGCGACAGGTCTGGCCGGTCGAGCGTCACGGTGAAGAAGAAACGCAGTGCCGAGACCGAGCAGTTGATCGTGGGCGGCTGTACCCCGCTCTCGTGCTGGTGCACCTGAAACCGGCGAATATCCTCAGCCGTCGCCGTATCGGGCGACCGCCCGAGGAAAGCTGCGAAGCTGCGCACAAAGCGGATGTAGTCGCGCTGGGTATCGGATCGCAGGCCGCGCATTGCCATATCTTCGAGCATGCGCTGGCGCAGCGCGCTGACGGGGCGTTCGATAGTTGAAACGGACATTGGACGTTCCTCTCAGGATGAAGGAAACTCCATGCTCGAGAGGCAATCTCGCCCGGCTCAAGACTTCATCGAAAACCGCGCAAAAGTATTGAGGTCCAGGGGCTCGGCCCCTGGCGGGGTTTGGGGCAGCGCCCCAACCTTGCTTTGCTACGTTGGTCTATGGTTTGGGGTGCCGGATATAACTCATCCCGCAGCACCGATCCCGCGAAGCGGGTTCGTGCTTGGGTGGAGAACGGACATTTGGCCACCGGGTAACCTCTGCCAAATCGCCGCAGGTCGCCGGCTTTCTCTGGTGCGTAAATCAAGCAAAACGCAGCAAGCAAAAGCCGGACCCTTTCACTCGGGTGCTACTGATCGGCGGCGAGGACGAGTCGAGTTATTGGCATCCCCGTCGCCTCATGGCGGCGCCGTCATTGGTCTCCCGTCGGGGTTCACGCCCCAACGCAAACGACGCGCCTCGGGCGGCAGGCCCAACCAGGGAGCCATGCTTTCCTCCCAGGAAGAACTCGTGGGTGTGGGGTAAGCGGGATCAGCGAAACAGCCCACCGCAACCCCAGAAACTTCTTGGGTCGCTTGTCGCTGATCCAGTCCACCGACGTGCCGCACGTCGGGCAGAAGTGGAAGTGCACCGCGAAGCCGGTGGCGGCAACGCGGGTGTAGACGTTACTCGGCCCCTCGAAGCGAACATTCTCCTTCGGGTAGTAGGCGCCGGTGTGCACGATCGTGCCGGTGCGGCGCTGGCACGCCTTGCAGTGGCACAGGTACACCGATCCTGGCTCCCCCGCCGCGATGGCGCGCAGCGAGCCGCATTGGCATTGGGCGATTCGTTCCATGTCGCTGTTCTCCCGTTGTCAGCGTCGCGGCGACTCCCGTGAGGTTCCACCTATTGCCGTCGGATCGGATCGATCCCGTCCCAATGAAGCGCGGCGTCGCGAATGCGCGCCGCGAAGTCGAGACGCGCCTGGCCGGTTTCCGATAGTTCGATCGTCCAGCCGGGATTTCCGGCCTCGGTCAGGAACGCAGCGCGGCCGCGTGGCGTCGCGCCCGATTGCACGACGGCAAAGCCCAGATCGAGCGCCTGCCGCAAAACGTCATGCGTACTTTTGCGGCCGTACCGCCCAGTGTTGCGGGCCGCGGCCGCCGGCCGCGAGGAAGTCGCGAAACATACTGGGGGTGTCGCAGCGTTGCTGGATGATCTCGACCTGCACGTCGCCCCAGTTGGACAGAGCGACCGAAACCTAAATCGCCGGATGCGGCGTGCCGCGATAGTGCCAGTCGCTGACCGAGTAATGGTCGAAATAGAACCACGGGCCGACACCGCGAACCTCGATCCAATGGTGCATCGCCGCCTCGATGTCCGGGACGACGTATCCGATCTGCCGCAAAGGCCCGAAAACCCGGCTCATCATTTCCTCCTGAGGCTGTCGCCGTTGGTTCGTATCGCTACCTCGCGTCGCTCAGCAGTTCGCCGATCGTGATTTCCGGGGGGTTTGGCAACAAGGACGCCATGCCGCTCCGCGCCACGACCTCGCGGGCTCGGGCGTTGGCGGCCTCCGCCAACTCCTCTCTATCGAACACCCCGATCGACAGGATCGACCCTGGTCCGGTGTCGACGATCGTGTAGGACCGGAAGCCCGGTACGGCGCGCAGCACCGGCAATAGCTCGGCCACGGCGATGCGGTTGACTTCTTTCGCGTTTTGGCAGCCCGGATATTTTCGGATCGTGACGTGCATTTTTCTCGCCCTTTCCCGTTTGTCGTGTCGGTTATCTGGCCCGCACCGATGCGGTTTCGCCTCGGTCGCCCGTCGGCGCGATGCCAGGTGTCGTTAGCGTTAGATTTCGATCCCGGCGATGACTGTTCGATCCGTCTGCTGCGCGACACCGCGAAGCTCCGACAGCAGCGCCTGGTAGCTGGGGTCCGTCGCCAACGCGTCTTCGCACTTCGCAAAGGACGCACGATCGGCTTGGCGCATGGCGATGAACCACTCACCGACCAAGGGGCCGGTACGAATCAGGCCGAGCGAAAGCTCGCAGCCGTACTTCCCGAATACCGGTTTGGCCCGTTTCATGATATCCGTAATGGTCCGGGCGTCGCCGCCTTTCCATTGCACGGTCGCCGTGATTGTCATGTCGCCCTCCATTGGTCCCGCGGTGGTGCGGAGACGATCCGCGGCGTCAGCACCGCCTGACTTTCGCGGCAGAATTGGGGAACGGGCACGTTCCGCCCGGTAAGGCAGCAGTCGGTTCGACTGGTGCGATCAGAACGAGATGCCACGCGGCACCATTCCAATATCGGAAGCACTCCGTTCCAGGCCCTCGCGGAAGTCCGGATGCGCGATGCCGATCAGTGCCCGCGCGCGCTCCGGCACTGATTTTCCCTTCAGGTTCGCGATCCCATACTCCGTCACCACATACATCATGTCTGTCCTGGGTGTGGTGACGATGTTGCCCTGGGTCAGATTGACAACGATCCGGCTGCGCCGCTCGCCCCGCTTGTCATAGGTCGACGGCAGGCAGATGAACGACTTGCCGCCTTCGGACGCATACGCGCCGCGCACGAACTGCAACTGCCCGCCGGTGCCGGTGAGATGCCGGTTGCCGTCGGACTCCGAGGCCGCCTGACCCTGAAGGTCCACCTGCGTCGTGCTGTTGATCGCCACAGCGCGCGGGTTACGCATGATCATGTGCGGCGGATTGGTATAATCGATCGGGCAGCACAGCATGTCTCGATTGCGGTCGAGTGTCTCGTAAAACGCGCGGGAACCCAGGGCGAAAGAGTAGACGATCTTGCCGGGATCCAACACCTTCCGCGATCCGTCGATGTGTCCACCCTTGTAAAGTTCGACGAGTCCGTCCGTCAGCATTTCGGTGTGAACGCCGAGATTCTTCACGCCGCTGTTCGCCAGGAGTTCCGCAGACGGCATTGGGCATGCCGCCAATACCGATTTGCAGGCAGGCACCATCCTCGATCTCATTGGCGATGAAACTGGCCACTGCCTGGTCTATGTCGGTCGGTGCCAGGTTCGGTAGCTCCGGTGCGGGCGCGTTGTCGCCTTCGACGATGTAATCGACATCGGAGATGTGAATGCCGGTTTCCTTGCCGTAAACGTAAGGCAGACCCTTCGTCGTTTCGACGATCACCGTGCGCGCGCGCTCGACGACAGCGCCGTGCCACAGGTTGGTCGGGCCGAAATTGAAGTAACCATCCTTGTCCATCGGACAGGTCTTCAGGATCGCGATGTCCACTCGGTCGATGAAGCGCCTGTAGTAGTCCGGGATCTCGCCCAGATTGACCGGCAGGTAGTGGCAATGCCCGGTGTCGTGGTGTTTCCGGTCGTAGCCGGAAAAGTGCAGGTTGAAGAAATGCACGTGTTCGCCAGTCGGATCCGCTTCCAACGCCGCGCGTGGCCGCAACGACAGGCAATTGCGGATTTTCAGGTCCGACAGTTCGCCGATCCGGGCGCCCAGAGCGGCGTCGAACACGTCCGGCTGACAGAGAGTCGCGCCGTAATCGAGCCACATGCCGGAGCGGACCAGAGCGGCAGCCTCGGCCGCCGAGATCGTTCGCGCTTCAGGTTTGGCGACGCGTGTTGTCACGGGTTGCCTCCCAATCGACTGGCGCTGCAACGCTTGGACACAATCCGTCCAACGTTCGTCTGAGCCGGGACAGAACCTTACCTCAGAGTATAAAATAATCCCAGCTGGTAGCGTAATATCATTGATCTAGATCAAACATTACGCTATAGGAAGAGTCCTGTGGCCAACAAAATCGTCTGCCGTAGACGCGCGATCGGCTCCGTCACCATGCGAGGATCGGGAAGTGCGCGGCAATATCAAGCCCTTAATCGGAACGGATATTTGTAGTGCACAAGTCCAATGCACAATGGTGGACGCAACTCGGACGCTTCGAGGGCTCCGAGTGTCCGCTTAGGGTCGATTCCGGCAGTTCGGTCCGGACGCCCCAGCTGCCGCCGCGTCAGACCGATTGCCGCCGTTTACGCTGGCGTCTTGCCGGAGGGCCGGGAACCGTGTTCTCCCGGTCCTGACGCAAGATAATTAGGCTGGCTACATCTCATCCACCGTCCGCCGCGCATCTCGCTGAAGTCGTCGAACCGCCCGCATCAGTTGGACGTTTTCGGCCGAGTACAAGCCATGCGTGGTCTTCGCCCGGCGCATCCGATCCAGCCCATCCGCCGTGCGCGGCCCCGTGCTCTTACCCCCGTGCATCCTGCATCGACCGTTCGGCATTGCGGGCGACCGGCACGCGTGCCCGCTTCGCGTTTTCGCTCCGCAACGGGGGCAGGACTGGGCCAGTGGGAGGGTCGTGCGCCAATCCGGCAGGCGATGCACAGGGTTGACCCTCGGTTTTTCTGTCATGCCCCACCCCTCCCGGTGCCTGCGACACCGCCCCAACGATCGCCTGTCCGCCGCCATGCACCGTGACGTGCTGCACCGTCACCCGCTGCGCACCACCTATGCGGCGGCGCTTCAGCACCTCCTTGGGCACCGCAAAGGAGCGCGCCAGCTTGTATGATTTCACGCTCGGGTACTATCCTGCTGAGCGATATCGTCCACGTGTGCGAGGATACGAGATTGGCGCGACAATTTGCGTGGCGGACAAGAGGGGTGACGTGATGAACGACACCGACCGGTCGGTGACGGCAGGACCGGCCCTCGACGGGGCGGTACTACTCGGCGGCAAAGGAGTTAGTGGTCACTGCGGTGCAAAGTGACGCAGATTACAGCGGCTTGGCTGATGATATTAACGGAACGAACGCCGATATCGATGCTATAATAGCCAGACACCCCGATCCGAATGACCACTATGACCAAGTAGAGGCTGATATAATCAGGACCGATAGGAATTGGCAAAGCTTCCAGCCCCTCGCTCTCCGACTGGTCCGAACTGCATCGACAGTGCACATGCTCGCAGCGGCGTGCTTGGAGGCGCATATAAACATGTTGACCGAGCCTATTTTCTCGACCAAGGAGTTCGATGAGTTCGACAAGCTTACATTGATTGGCAAATGGCTTTATTATCCTCGGATCAGAGCGATTGGCAGATTTGACCAAGCCCGAGAGCCGTTCCAAAGCTTCTCCGCCTTGGTCAGGCTACGCAATCAACTAATGCATTACAAAGTCAAGAAGGATCAACGGAAGCACGTTTACGAAGTACCAGATTTCGTGCAACGGTTGGGGCTTCATAGTGAATCCTGCGAGCAATCATTGACAACGGTAACAAAGATGGTGATGGCCCTGGCGAGAATGGAGGGGCGTCCTCAGCCTGCTTGGCTCGATCCCCACTGGGACGAGGTTTATGATTTTAACTCTCGACACACATCTGCCGGAGTACGCCCGACGCCTTGATGCCACGGTTATCGCTGTCGGGTCGCGTCGCGCGCCCATCGGGGTTTCCCTTGCGCATCGGGCACTGCCCAGCGCTCATCCGCCCAGCAAAGGCCCCCACCGACGAACCATGTAGCCGACTTGATGCTCGTGACACTCCCGGATCACGCCTACCAGCCGCGCATGCGTCCGCCGCCGCATCCACTTCGGCTTCGGGCACCACGGCGTGTCCAGCATGTTGCAGTCTGTCACCCCGAGCTTCTTCCTCGCCTTCATGGACCGCTCGATAGCCCGATCCTCAGGCGAGCTACGCTGCGAGTGGTAGGCCAGCCCCAACGCCTGCCGGCTGGCAAACACAGTGCCGCCGCTCCCCGGCAGATACAGCACCCACGCGCGCCGGTCCGAGATTGGGTCAGCGGAGGGTCGGCCGGCGCGCTGAAGAACGAGATGGCGGTCTGATCACCTGCATTGTCGCCCTCTGAGCCGTAACTATTGGCGCCGAGCAGATGATAACAGGCGAGGGTCTGCCTGCCGAGCGCGGTTCACGAGCGATTCCGCGACAATATGGCTCGTGCGGTGCGGCGGCGGCGTCCGGCCCCGCTGGCTAACGACCGGCAGGGCGGGCGCGAATCCGGCCCGCCACCACTTCCCGCCCGCCAGCGCGTGTGCAATCCTCTCCGCCGGAGCGACCCAGGTCGCTCTGGGGCGTGAGAACCCCTCAGTCGGCGGTACGGTGCTACCGCATCAGCACTCCTCGACCCCTATGGTCGGGGAGGCGCAGGCGCATGTTCAGGGCGAAAGCCTAAAGGTCTGCGCGGCCTTCCGACTGAGGCTTCTCAACTCCCCGGCCGCCAGGACGGGGAGCGACGCTGTGGATGCAGAAGTCGAGCAAGTGCCTAGGCCGATCGTTCGGGTCGGCTTTCGCCTCAATGTTTCCTGGGCGATCATCTGCGCCGCCGTCATCGTGGGCCTCTCCATCATTGGGGCGGTGGTGGAAAGCCGTCTTCTGGAGGGCCGCTACGACCTCTTTGTGGCGGACAACAACGGGAGCCCGATCGGGTGGCGGCTAAACAAAAGAACGGGCGCCATAGCCGTTTGTGGACTAGCCCCTCAACCTAACCCGTTCGTACTGATCCAGCCGAACGAGAGCACACCAATTCGGCCAGTGGATCGGATCGTCGTCGAGTGCGGGGCCGAATGATGCGCACTTCGCCCCAGCAGTTGTTGGCGCAGAAGCCGAGGGACGCCAGCGGGCACCCATACGTGTCGGACCAGCACTGGGCAGAAGAAATAGTCCGGGCGACACTGATCGAGTTCCCGGACGCCCTGCACGGCAGGAATAGGGAGCCACCGCTCGATCTGTTGGAGGAGATGGGGAAGGCTCTTCGCCAGCCGCAATTGCAGCAAGCGCAGGACCTAGCAACCAGCGAGACCGCCGAGTCTGCCGACTGCCAGTTTTGCCCGATGCACCGTGCCGTATTGCGATATGCTGACATCGCTTTCAGTGCATTTGCCAGGAAAGTTGAAGAGCAGATCCAGCAGCTCGATGCCTCTGGGATTTATGGCGACGATTATCAGCATAAGACATTATGGGATGAGTACTGCCACAAAATTCAGGAAGGGACGGATGAGCCATCCGAATATGCGTGGGAAGCGACAATCACTCCGTTCCTCACCGAGATTATTGAAAATACCCCACACGAGATGGCCGTCCTGCTGACGATTGGCGCCGAATGGTGCCTGGGGGAGGAAGAAAGACAGCGGCTCGGTGATCTCGCCTCGAATCCCGACCTCATGCGACGCTACTTGGCGCAAGTGATCGCCGAAATGGCCGCCGCGCGGGACATGTCCCGGTTCAGCCCGGAAGAGGACGTTGATCCGGAAGACGACGAGGAACTTGATTCAGAAGAAGACTGCTGACGAGCCGCTAAGAGCCAATGGCGACGACCTGTTGCTCGGCGGCGCGGGCACGCCGCCCATGTTGTTACAATCGCACCACCGCAGCGAACGCCTCGATGCTGTTGGTCTGAGGGCGTCCGAAGGAAACGGGGGTATCGAGGCGGGTGCTAAGGGGATGGAATAGGGGATAGAGAGCCGCGTTCGAGCTTTTCGATGCTTTTCTGGTGATAATGGGCGGAAATAGGTTCCGCCGCAGCACAAAAAATGGCAAATTCGTCGCCGGCTATAGGATTGCGATCGGTCAAGCGGGGCGCCTACAGATACGCAATCGCAATGGATAGCACCTCAGCTCCCCGGCTCGGCCTTCCCATCGATCACCGGCGCGAGCGCGGCCTGCCGCTTGCGTAGCAACGCCTCGATCGTGGCGCGGCGTTGTTCCGGCGTCGTGTGGACGATCTCGCCCGACACATCGTGATTCAGCCGATCGCCATAGATTTTTGGCAACGCCTTGGACAGCAGCCATTGACGGGCTTTGAACCGCATTTCGGTCCGCAATATATGCTCTCGGTCGAGTACGGTCTCAACGACGCCATCCTCGCGCGCTCGCCGCATCCAGTCGTTCGCGCTGTTGTCCACGATCTCCAGCAAATCGTCGGCCATCTTGTGGTAGCCGATCTCGCGCGCCCGCGTATAAAGCGGGGAAAAGGGGTGCCTCGGGTCCGTTGCCCATTCGCGAACAGTCCGGTCGTCAGGCATATCCGGCTGGCGGCAAACCTCGTTGAGTGTGTATCCGGTCGCGAGCAGGTCACAGATGCACTTGGCGAGTTCGGGGGAATACACGGTCGGACGGCCGCGCTTGGCCATTTCTGGTTCCCGAACCTTATTCGGCCCTTCGGGCACGTCGGGTGCCTCGCGGCCTGGGAGGGGTGTCATGTCACACATTGGAATATGGTGCCAATATAGGTACGCTGGGCGTCGCTGTGGAAGGTTTCGCGTGATGGCTGGTGATAGGCTGGCCTCGCGACCATAGCCGGATTGTTGGGTGTTTCGGCGATCGTTGCGCCGCTAACTAGTACAGCGTTTCCTTGAAACCGACCCTATGCCGTCGCCTCGCTGATCCGATAAGTCCAAGTGTGGATGACAGGTTCACGGTTGCCTGCCGACCAGAAAGCATGTCATGGTTTGTCAGGGTCGAAGCGGCAACTCTGACGCGGAAAAGCCGTGTATTTATCTATCTCTGTCAGAGTTGTCAGGGTTGTCAGGGTAGATAAGGAACTTTCTAGATACACCGGCTGAAGAAGTGGGCGCGACGCCGACATGACGCGCCGCGAGCGAAAATCTGACGGCTAGAAAGTTTTCACGATTTACACCCCTGGAATCCCTGCCAACCCTGACAAGTGCCTATTCTATAAGGGCTTCTGTGCGTCTGGGTAGACTGTCGGCCCTGACGCAGCGTCTGGGCACCCTGACAGCGAGCGAGCTGTCACGCGGCCTTGTCGGGCGCCTCACCGTCCTGCCAGTCGATCGGCAACCCTGTCAGGGTGGTGAACTCTCCGCGCGCCTTGTCCAGCGCACCCAGGACGTAACCAGGCGGGCGTGGGTGCAATGCAGGCTGCGCCTTGCGTGTGGTGCTGAGCGGGGTTTCCACGTCGGCGATGTGTTCGCCGATGGCAGCATTCACCAGTCGCTTCGCCTTGGCGCCCAGGCTGATCATGAGGCGGCCGAAGGTCTCGCGCGGCAGGACGTGACGCTCCCGGCGCTTTTCGGCGAACTCGGTATAGGACGCGTAGAGCAGCTCGGTGCTGACCTCCGAGTGCCAGCGGCCGAAATAGTCCTCCAGGCCAAGCCGAGACCGGAAGGCGTAGCCACGGTGCAGCACATCCAGCCACCACGCCTTGTCGGTGCCGAGGCTCAACTTCTTCTGCTGCTGTAGGCCATCGGTGGCCGGAACGCGCCGCACATTGAAGGCGGTCAAGTTGTATCGCAAGAGATCATACAGCATCGCCTCGTATCCGCCGGCCTCCATTTCTTCCCAGATCGCGGCGAACCACGTGTGGTCGTCTTTATGAGAGTTGCCCACCTCCAGCACGAGGAAGCGCCGGGCCTCCAGCGAAGCGGGCACAACCCATTCCTCGTTGCTCGCCATCATCAGGTGCAGAAAGTTTGGGGTCTGTATCGCGTTCTGATACTTGCCTTCGATTGTCAAGTATGGCTCGGTGATGATGCTTTTCAGTACCCCAACATGCTGACGATCTCCCGCGAAGAATGCCTCATCAGCGAAAAGAAACACGCAATCGCGCAGATGGGCGTTGAAGTTGCCGGTGAGGTGCTTGCTATTGGAGATTGCAAGGGCGTGCTGCCCAAGAATGCGCTTCATGGCGCGCGCCAGCGTGCCCTTGCCGGTGCCCTCCCCGCCTCGCATGACAATCGCCACCTCGCCTTGCTCGGCAGGGAACTGCACCATGCGGGCAAGCCATCGGATCAGATACTCGTAATGCTCCCGGTTGCCGCGGCAGATCACGTCACGGATATGGACGCGCAACAGCTCCCATGATCCGGACCGTGGCTCAACGGCGAAACCCTGCCACAAGTTCAACGTACCTTCCGGCGGTCGCGCCCCGGACGGGTCGAACGTCACGCCACGGATAAACTGTTGGCGATGCGGACTCGCCAGCCATATATCGGCTACTTTCACTTTTTCTATGCCGATGTAGATACGGCGGTTGAGATACAGCTTCTTGAAGTCCTCGAATGTGATCCTGGTGTAATACTGGCGTTTCAGAATTGGGTCGGAAGTCGGTTCGTAGATGATAACGCGTCCGGCTTCGCTAACTACCATATAGCGTTGGTTGAATTCCGCGATCATGGCGGAGACAGGATTGGCGGCCGGCGGAGTGTCGGACCGCGCATCATCGGACGGCAAGTCATCTGTGTCGTCTGCCACCGCCTCGTATGCCTCGATCGGCACCTCGTCCATGAGCGGCGGCTCAGGAGTTGGGTGCGGCTGTGCGGAGCGGCTGCGTGCCATCTCGCGCTCAGACAGCCAGCCGTTGTTGCGGGCTTCGTAAAGCAGCGACGCAGCGGTGACTGTCGGGGCGGACCGGGAAAAGCTGCGGGTACTTCTCAATGGTGTCAGCGGGCACGTCCTTGGATGACTGTGCCGACCACTTGATGAATATCTCCTCGCCCCCGCTGCCGAGTGCATCGAAGATGGCCGCGCCGATCTTGTACCAACCATGCCAGTCGTGCGTGTTTGGCACTGCGGCGAGGGCGCTTTCGACATCGGCACGCGTCGGTGGTGGGTAGTCGCCAGGTCGCGGTGTAGCGGCCTTCCGTGGTCGCTCTGGCCGCTGGGCGATACCCTTCAACTCCTTGGCTGTGCGGCCACCAGCCGCGCGCAACAGCGCCTCGGCCTCGCGCAAGAACGCCTGCACCTGCTTGGCGTCCACCACCGGCAGGTCAGTCGCCGACACGTCCAGCGGCGAACTGGTGAGCCACTGATACGGCTGGCCTGTACCGGGATGGATGCCGAAGGCAACGAACTGCTGGCCGTCCGCCAGACATTCCATCAGCGCCTTATCGCCGTTATCGAAATGGAACTCGGGGGTCGTGGCCTTCGCAACGTCGGTGGCTGCGTTGTAGCAAGCCAGCATCTTCGGCGCCCGGCCGATGCGCATGAGCGGTGTCTCGCCGAGCATCTGCGCGGCCAGCGCTGTCAACCGCTCAGCCAATGGCGCGTCAGGCACGTCGATATCGGCCGCGACCAGGCCGCGTGTGCGCAGGCCGGTGTTGGTGTCCTTACGCCGTGGCCCTGTGGCCCAACCTCGAATGATGGCCGGGGTGAGTGAGATCTTGCGCCAGTTCGGCAGCAAAGGCTTTTTCCCGGCGTCCTTGTCGTTAGGGTCCGGAGCAGTGATCGGAATTGGTTGCCATCCCTTATCGAACAAGGCGAGGCGGATGGCAGTCGGTGAGTTGTTTCCAGGAACAGGAGTTGTCGCGGCTGATGCAGGAGCACTCATTGCATCTTCCCCCGGGCGGCAGGAAGCGGATGCACGCCACCATGCGGGACGATCACCAAGACACTCGGCCGATGCGGGGCCGTGTGCACCAGCGCCACCCAGGCGTTCAGCGTGGCACTGCTGCACTCGATCACCAGCACGCGGCAGCCCATTTCCGCGGCCAGGACAGCGGCTTCGTACTGCGGATCCTCGGCACCAGCGCCGTGCAGCAGAACAGCGGTCGCCCAGCGCAATGCACGTGTCGCCAGCCGCCAGCCGTCCGGTCCGCGGGCGAAGCCGTCATCATCGCCGATCAGGGCGACAGTAGGCTTCCGCGACGTGGCGCGGGCGAAAGCCTTGAACCTGGATGAACTGCAATCTGGCGTGACCGGCAGGAAGGCAATGGGCCCCGCCAGCAGCGCGCGCATGAGATGCGCCTGTCCGATCGCGCCCGCCTGCTCGTTCAGGACGATCGCGGCGGCGAGGTCGTCCCTGGTCTCGATCAGCAACCGAGACTCGCCGTTGTGATGCGTGAAGCGGGGGCCGCGGGTCATCGGGCGGCCCTCCCCAGCGCGAGGGTGAGGCTCAACTCGGCGATCCGCGCCTCGACCCGGCGGGCGCCGACACGGTCTCCGGTGGCGCGGAGTTCGGCGGCAACGGCCCGGTGGTGCTGGATCAGTGCCTCGATCTCGGCGGGTAGGAGGGAAACGTCGATCCACCGCTCAGGTTCGGCGGATGTCAAATCGGGACTGGAGGCAATGTTGGCACTCATAGTCGCGGCGTCCTCGTGCTGGACGGCGCGGCGCTTGCAGAACTGATCCGGTCGCGGTAGATCGTCGTTGCCGCCGACAATTTTCCGAGCCGACCAGCCCCCGCACGCAGCGCCGCGTGTGGGGGTTTCTACGCAGCGACCTGCTGCTTCTGGCTGATCGGTGCCCGAGGAAGTGACTCCACAAGCTTTTCCAGCGACTCGGCTGTGATGAGCGTCTTCCCGTCAAGCGCGCGGGCATCGAGCCGGCCATCGGCGATCAATTGGTAAATTTTCGTTTTGCCGCAGTTCAGCAAATAGCAGGATTTCAGCGATGCTGTAGGCTAGGCGAGGTGGTCCTCGTGCGGAGCCTGTGCCGGGAGCAAACGCCCCCCCGCCGGCCGCTTTCAGCGCCTTCCGCATTTCCTCTGTCATGCCCATGTGGCGGCCCTCCTTGACCGTCCGGGCGGATTAAAACGGTCGGCGGCGGGCAATCTCGCCGAAACTTAAGATGGGTTTCGGCGAGGCCGCTCCCGTCTACGCCTTAGTGCGGAAGCGATTTGGGTTGTCTTAAGGCGCAACCCGAACACTCGCTCGGCCATGTGGCTCAACACACTCGGCACTGGTCCATCGCGGGACTCGGGATAGACGTTGGAGAGACCAGCCTCCCTGAGAAGCGCGACCAAGGCTGCACTCCAGGCTGCGACCACAGTGATCCAATAGGCTCCGGTCCGCCCGTTCCCGTGGGGAGGGAAGGCCGCCAGAAAAGCGTCGAGTTCATTTGAAAGAGGGGCAAGTAGGGCGGGTGGCTCAACGGGAAGTTGGTTTTGACCATTGTGGGCCAAGTCTCTACTAATCGCAGCCAGTTGTCCGCGGAGTTTCTTCGCAGTCTTCGCGGCAGCGTCTATCCGATCGGCGTAGGCAGAATAGCGGGGCGGGCGCCACACATCACTCCCTTTCTTTAGATAATCATTGCAATGATCGACAAAGGGCTGGCATTGGAGTTCGGACTGTACTGATGGCGCGCTGGCCGATGCCGCCGATCGGACAAAGAATTCTACGCACCTCGTTGGCATCCACTGGCCCGTATTCGCCACCGTAGTTGCGGTGATAGGATGGCGCGCTGCTCGGAGTTTGGGCGGTGGGAATCCCGACCAGGGATCGTACCGTCCCCATTAGATTTTGAACCTGCTTTTGCTGCGGCAGTTCACTAGTGCTACCTTTCGGGAAACCCCCGAGGCGGCATAGGATTCCGAATCGCTTCCCTTAGCCGCGCGTTCTCTCGCTGTAGCAGCGCCTCTGCATCGCGGGATTCGGTTTGACGGCCGTCGGAGTTCGGTCCCTGGTACAGCCGAACCATCCGACTCTCACGGCTCTCACACTGCGGGGCGGTATCCGCCGGAAGTTTGCAGCCAAGTCGGCGCGCCATCACCCCACCTTCCTCAACAGCGGCACCACATCAGCCGGCGACTCCTCGATGAATGCTGCCCACGCCTCCATCAGTTCGCGGCGCCGCTCAAGCAAATCACCTCGTTGGTATGCCGCAATAGTCTTGTCGCCCACTACATGCGCGAGCGCGGCCTCGCGAATATCCTCCGGCTTGCCTGTCTCGGCGCACCAATCGGCAAATGAACTACGGAAACCATGCGCCGTCAGATCGCCGCGCCCCATCCGGCGCAAAACAGCCGTGAGGCTCATATCGGAGAGCGGCTGCCTCGGGCGCATGCCTGGGAACACGATCCGGTCCGGGCTGGCATCGGTGCGCAGTTTGGCCATCCCGCGCAGGACAGTCAGTGCAGGCTCCGACAGCGGGACCCGATGTTCGCGGGCCGCCTTCATACGTTCGTCCGCAATGACCCACAACGCTGTGTTCAGATCAATCTCCCCCCACGTCGCGCCGCGCACCTCGCCGCTTCTGGCCGCCGTCAGGATCGCAAATTCCAACGCCCGCGCCCCGACACCGCTCTGCTGCCGTAGGTCGATCATGAACGCGGCAATCTCACGCCAGGGCAGCGCTGCATGGTGCTCGATCTTCGCCACCTTCGACCGCGCCGGCAGCAGATTGTCCAGGTGTCCGCGCCACGCCGCGGGGTTCTCGCCGGATCGCCATTCGCGCGTCCGGCCATAGTCCAACACCGCCTCGATCCGGCCGCGGA
Source organism: uncultured Alphaproteobacteria bacterium (assembly GCA_963762885.1). Lineage (GTDB taxonomy): Bacteria > Pseudomonadota > Alphaproteobacteria > Acetobacterales > Acetobacteraceae > JASHVB01. Next base: position 204,703 of record CAVXNH010000016.1, on the reverse strand, counting down.
CCCGGCTCGCCGTCTCCGGCTTCGTTTTCCAGATCGGCTCAAGGGCCGCCAGGACCTCGGCGACACCCACCCTACCGACTGGCAGGTCGCCCATGTGCGGATAGGCGTACGTTTCCAGCGTGGCCCGCCACTGCGCGGCGTGCTTGAGGTTGCGCCAACCGGCCTCATGGGCGTCGATGTACATCCCCGCGACCGTCCTGAAGGTGATCGCGCGCGCCTTCTCTGCCTGTGCGGCAGCCCTCGCCCGTTCTGCCTCGGCCTTGCGCTGCTCCAGCGGATCGATCTTGTTCCGCACCAGTCGGTGCAGTGGTGCAGCGGCCAATCTGGCATCCGCCAAGGAGACCGCATTCTGGCCTCGGGCGCGCCCCAATCCGATCTCGCGCATCTTCGGCTTCGGCTTCTCCGGTGGCTGATCAGCTTCCGGGGCCTCGCTATCCCGGGCCACCACGTAGCGGAACACCCAGAACGCAGTGCTGTTCTCGCGTACCAACAAATAGAGGCCGTCGCCGTCGGCGTAGCGCCCTGGGGCTGCGGTCCGGACCTTTGCTGCGGTCAGCGGTGTGGCTCGCACTGGCACACCTGATCCCCTCGTCTATCCCCTTAATCTATGGCCGAACGGGAGTGAACGCAAGCGGAGGGGTACGAAAGGGATCCGCTGGGATTCCAGCCAAAAGCCTAGGTTTTTCGGGGGATATGTGGAGGGTTACGAATGCCTACGGAGGTCGTTCCGGCGGAGAGGGAGGGATTCGAACCCTCGGTACCCCGCAAAGAGTACAACGGTTTTCGAGACCGCCCCGATCGACCGCTCCGGCACCTCTCCACGCGCAGCCTCGGCCGATCACAGCGGTCGGCCGGCGGAGCGGCGCCTTATAGGCGCGGCGGCAAGCCGCCGCAACCGAACGCGGCCGCCGCGCCGCGGCGGGAAGGGTTTTGATCCCGCGGGGCCGGAACGTCAGCGGCCAGGGTGTGCACGCAATGTGCCGACCCGATGGCCCTCACCCTCGCCGCTTCGCGTCTCGACCTCTCCCGCCGCAAGCGGGAGAGGTGTTGCTATGGGCTCGGCGCCGGCACAAATTGCGCGGCGAGCCTGGTTTTTGACCTCGACAGAAGGTGCACACGCATGGACTTCGACCTGTTCGTCATCGGCGGCGGCTCGGCCGGGGTGCGCTGCGCCCGCATCGCGGCGGGCCACGGCGCACGCGTCGGCATCGCCGAGGAACGCTTCTGGGGCGGCACCTGCGTCAATGTCGGCTGCGTGCCGAAGAAGCTGCTGGTGCAGGCGGGCGAATACGGCGCCTGGGCGGACGACGCCGCCGGCTTCGGCTGGACCATCACGAAGGGTCCGCACGACTGGCGCAAGCTGATCGCCGCCAAGGACCATGAGATCGGCCGCCTCAACGCCATCTACCGGAAATTGCTCGACAACGCCGGTGCGGCGATCTTCGACGCCCGCGCGGTGTTCCTCGATCCGCACACGCTGGACGTCGGCGGCAAGCGCGTCACCGCAGAGCATATCGTCATCGCTACCGGCGGCCATCCCGAGCGCGTTCCCATCCCGGGCGCGGAACTCGGCATCATCTCCGACGATGCGTTCTACCTGCCGCGGATGCCGGAGCGCATCGCCATCGTCGGTTCGGGCTACATCGCGGTGGAGTTCGCCGGCATCTTCCAGGCGCTCGGCGCCGAGGTGCATCTGGTTTACCGCCAGCCCCTGCCGCTGCGCGGCTTCGATGAGGACCTGCGCGAGGGCCTGGCCGAGGCGCTCACCACCCAGGGCGTGACGCTGCATCCCGGCTGCCGCCCGTTGAAGCTGGAGGCAGACGGCGATCACCGCGTGCTGACCTTCGGCGACAATCGCACCCGCGCGCCGACCTGGTGTTCTTCGCCACCGGCCGCCGCCCGGCGACCGAACATATCGGGCTGGAAAAGGCCGGGGTGCGGATCAACGACAACGGCGCGGTAATCGTGGACTGCATCTGCGCGCCACCCACCCGCATATCTACGCGATGGGCGACGTGACCGACCGCGTCAACCTGACGCCGGTCGCCACCGCCGAGGGCCATGCGCTGGCCGACAGCCTGTTCGGCAAGCATCCGCGCAGCATCTCGCTGGCCAACGTGCCGTCGGCGGTGTTCTCCACGCCGCCGATCGCCACCGTAGGGCTGACCGAGGAACAGGCAGCGGCGCATGGGCCGGTGGACGTGTACGTGTCCAAGTTCACGCCGATGCGGCACACGCTGACGGGCCGCCCGCGCCGGTCGCTGATGAAGCTGGTGGCGGATCAGGCGACACAGCGCGTGCTGGGCGTGCACATGCTCGGCGAGGACTCGCCGGAGATCATGCAGGGCCTGGCGATCGCCGTGGTGATGGGCGCGACCAAGGCGGATTTCGACCGCACCATCGGTATCCACCCGACGGCGGCCGAGGAATTCGTCACGCTGCGCACCCGCACGCGGGTGGCCGGCGTGGCCAAGGCCGCTGAATAACGCCCAACTGATCCAGGCGCCGCCGACGGACGCCTGCGCAGCATGGCGATAGCCTCGGACACAGGCGCCGGAGCTGGCGTTCCTGTTCACCAAGAATTAGCACCTTTGGCTGCATATCGGCGGTGTCATTCCTTGCGATAGGAGCCACCCCCATGCGCCTGCTGCCTGTATTGCTTGCCCTGCCGTTCGTTCGCACTCCAGGCGCACGCGCAGACCGTCCTGCCGGAGCAATCCGCCGCTGCGCCAGTCGTCGCTGGTCCGCCGGCGCAGGCCCCGAACATGCTGGTTCCATCCGCGCCGGCGCACCATCGGATGACGTGGCAGCAGCGTTTCAGCCAGGCGAATCTCGCGCATGACGGCCACCTGACGATGCAGGAAGCCAGTGGCGGCTATCCGTCGATCGCGCATCATTTCACTGAAATCGATGCCGACAAGAAGGGCTATGTTACCGAAACGGACGTCGCCAATTGGCACAAGCTGCAACGGCGGCGATGCGCCATCCCGCCCAGGGGCAGATTGACGGAGGAATGCGGCCGCATCCCGCGTTCCAACGCGGATCGACCGGCGGGCAACCGGTCAATGCTTCAACCAACGGCGGGCTGCCGCCGACGCCCGCGCCGGACGCACCGCCCGCAACCACTCAGTAGACCACAACGAAATAAGGAAACCTCTCCCGCGGGAGCGGGAGAGGTCGAGACGCGTCAGCGTCGAGGGTGAGGGTGATCGGGTCGGCACACTACGCTCTACCTGCTACGTGCCGACCCGATCACCCTCACCCTCGTGCGCTCCGCGCCCTCGACCTCTCCCGCTCCCGCGGGAGAGGTTTACGCCCGCGCCAGCGCCGGTGCCGAATTGGCACAAGCCCGTACACCCCTCGTTCGGCCGGCAATGGCGCGAAGCGCGTGGTCAGGCCCAACACGGTCTCCGCACCACCGAGATACAGCATGCCGTCGGCGCTCATCTGCCCGGCGATCGCCTCCAGGGCGCGGGTCTTCGTCGGCTGATCGAAATAGATCAGCACGTTGCGGCAGAACACGATATCGAAACGGCCAAGCGCCCGCAGATCGCCCAGCAAATTCCATTCCTTCCATTGCACCATCGCGCGCAATGCGTCGCTGATGCGCCAGCCGGCGTCCTCGCGACGAAAGTAACGCATCAACATCTGCACCGGCAGACCGCGTTGCACTTCGAACTGCGTGTAGAGCCCGTCCCGCGCGCGCGCCAACTGGTCGCGCGCCAGGTCGGTGCCGAGAATTTCCACACGCCGATCGCCGATCACGGCGCGACTCTCCAACAGGATCATCGCCAGGGAATACGCCTCCTGCCCGGATGAGGCGGCGGCCGACCAGATGCGCAAGGGCGTGCCGGCAGGACGTGCAGCAGCCACGCGTGCCAACGCCTGCGAGCGGAAATGCTGGAACGGCTTGTCGTCGCGGAAGAAGAAGCTCTCATTGGTGGTCATCGCCTCGACCACGTCGCGCGCCACGGCGTCGGCGCCGCGTCCGCGCAGCCGATCAGCCAGGTCGTTCAAGGTCGCGCAGCTTCTCGCGCTTGAGGATCGGCGCCAGCCGGGTCTCGAGCAAGTAGATCTTGTCCTGCCCGATGACCAGGCCGGAACGGCTGCGTAGCAGCTCGGCGAGAAAGCTGAACGCAGGGAGCGACAGTGCGGCGTTCATGCGCGCCCCGCGCGGAGCAATTCCAACAGCTTCGCGGCGATCCGCGGCAACGGCAGCACGGCGTGACACAGTCCGGCCTGGGCGACGGCGCCGGGCATGCCCCAGACCACGCTGGTCGCCTCATCCTGCGCTACCGCGGTGCCGCCGGCGTCGACGACGCGCCTGGTGCCAGCGAGGCCGTCCGAACCCATGCCGGTCAGCATGGCGACCAGCACGCGGCCCTCGCAGGCGACGGCCGCGCTGCGCAGCATGGGATCGACCGAGGGGCGGCAATAATTCTCCGGTGGGTCGGATGACAACCGCGCCCGCAACGCTCCGCGTGCGGTTTCGACCAGCAGATGGCGGTCGCCCGGCGCCAGGTACAGCCTGCCGGCAACCAGCGGTTCGCCATCCGCGGCTTCGGCGCAAGGCAGGGCGCCGAGCTTGGTGATGTGCTGTGCCAGGATCGGCGTGAATGTCGGCGGCATGTGCTGCGTCAGCACGGCTGGCACCTTGAGCGTCTGCCCGAGGCCCTGCACCAGTGCGAACAGCGCCTGCGGTCCGCCGGTCGAACTGCCGATCGCGAGCAATCTCGGCGCCAACACCGCGGCGGGCCGTAATTTCAAGGCAATCGCCGGCGTCTGCGCGCGTGCCGGCTGCGCCGCGTGGCGACGCAGCCGCGCCAGACCTTTCACCTTTTCCACCAGGTCGCGGCGAAACGAATCGTCGGCGGTCGCACCGATCGAGGACGGTTTCGGCAGGTAGTCCGCGGCCCCCATGCGTAGTGCGCGCAATGCGATGTCCGCACCGCGCGTGGTCAGCGTGGACGCCATAATGATGCGCAGCCCGGGATCGGCGCGCAGCAGTAGCGGCAGCGCAGTCATGCCGTCCATGACAGGCATTTCGATGTCGAGCACCAGCACGTCAGCCGGCGTGCGCTTCAGTTCGTCGAGCGCGGCCTGGCCGTTGGCGACACGGGCGACGACGCGGATGCCGGGGTCCGCGTCCAGCATGCGCGCGATCGCACCTCGGATCGCCAGCGAATCATCGCAGACGATGACGCGAGCGACGGATTGCTCTGCCGGTGGCGCGATCGCCCGGGCGAGTTGCATCACAGCAGCCCGACCTGCGCGAACTTGCCGAGCAATATGTCCTCGTCGAACGGTTTCATGATGTATTCCTGGGCGCCGTTCTCGATCGCCTCGACGATGCGCGACATGTCGTTTTCGGTGGTGCAGAACACCACGGGCGGCTTGCCGGGGCCGAATTCGCCACGCACCGCCTTCAGGAATGCCATCCCGTCCATGACAGGCATGTTCCAATCCAACAATACACAGTCGGGCATGCTGGCGCGGCAGGCTTCCAGGGCCTGGGCGCCGTCGCCGGCCTCGGATACGGTGAAGCCATGCGCCTCCAGGATGCGTCGCGCGACTTTGCGCACGACGCGGCTGTCGTCGACGACGAGGCAGGTGTGGGGCATGAAGGTGCTTCAGTCCGTTTCCGACAGCGCCAGCAATCGGCCGACATCCAGCACGACCAGCAGCCGATCCTCCAACCGATAGACCCCGACGCTGAATTTCGCCCAGGTCGGCGGCAGCGTCGGCGGGTTGCGTTCGAAGGCGCTGGCCTTGAGACTCATCACCTCGGAAACCTGATCGACCAGCAACGCGTACAGTTCGCCACCTTGCTCTGCCACCACCGACATGCGCCGCGCACCGGCGGGTGGTAGCGGCAACTTCAGGCGCCGGCGCAGATCGATCGCGGTGACGATGCGCCCGCGCAGGTTCAGGCTGCCGGCGATTTCCGGCGGCGCGAGCGGGATGCGCGTGATGACCTGTTCGCCCAGGATGTCGCGCACGCCGAGCACCGGTATGCCGCAAAGCTGATCGGCGACGGTCAAGGTGACGAAGACATGCTCTTCATCGTCTGCAACGGCACTGTCGGGGCGTTCGAGCACATCGGTTGTCATGGGTGGTCTCCTGGTTGTTCCCGTCATGCCGGCCACCGGGACCAGCGCCCGGTGGCAGGCTCCGGTCGGCATCTACGACTTTGCAACGCACCGCACGAAAATCGTGGATGGCGGGCCTCCGCCCGCCATGACGAATGGGGCTGCCTATGCTTCCGCGACCTGCGCGCTCAGGCATTGCTGCAGGCTAGAGAGCAATCCCTCACGCTCGAATTTCGCGACGTAGTCGGTGAACCCGGCGTCGCGTCCCGCCTCGACGTCGCGCGGCTCGACGTGCCCTGTCAGTGCGATCATCGGCAGGTTGGCCCACGCACCGGACTCCCGCACCGCACGGGCGAATTCGAGTCCGCTCATGTCAGGCATTTCGATATCGGACAGGATCGCATCGAACACGACGCCGGCGTCGCGCAGCTTCAACGCCTCGGCCGCACTCGCGGCAGCGGTGACGCGGTAGCCGGCGGCGCCCAGCGACGGGACCAGCAACTGGCGGAAGAAGGCGCTGTCCTCGACCACCAGCAGGCGCCGCGGTCCTTCCGCGTCGGCGGCGTGCGGCACGTCGTGGAACCAGTCCTTCCAGGCCAGGGTCAGCCAATAGCCGGTGTCGATCACGTCGGTGGCGGCGCCGGCGATCACCCCGGTGCCCAGCAGGCCGGGGCGCGCGCCCGACAGTTGAATGTCCAGCCGGTCCTCCACCACGTCGATGATCTCATCCACCATCAGGCCCATGCTGCGGTCGCGGTCGGTGAACACCAGCACCGCCTGATGCGGCTTCTCTGCGTCCAGCGTGTCCGACAGGGCGATCAGCGGCATCAGCTTGCCGCGATACTGGGTGACCGGCGCGCCGGCCGAATACTCTATTTTCTCGCGCGGAATGTCTTCCAGCCGCGCCACCAGACCGAGCGGCACCGCCATCTTCTGCGCCGACCCGGCGCGGAACAGCAGCATCGCGGTATGCTCACCCGAACGCACGGTTTCGACGGCGCTTGCGGTCGCGGCGCGGATTTCGCTGCCGGCGCCGATCCCGGTGGCGCGGGCGATACCGTTGGGATCGAGGATCATGATCACCGATCCGTCGCCCAGGATGGTGTTGCCGCTGAACATGGTGACGTGCCGCAGGATCGGCGCCACCGGCTTGACGACGATCTCCTCGGTGTCGAACACGCGATCGACGATGATGCCCAGCATGGTCGTGCCGACCTGCACCACCACGATGGTGGCGTCGCCGGTCTGGCCGCCTTCGGATTCGAGCAATAGCAGGTCGCCCAGGCTGACCAGCGGCAGCAGCCGGTCGCGCAGCCGCAGCACCGGCGTGTCGTTGATCCGCTCGATGACGCTGTTGGATGCACCGGCAGCCGTGTTGCTGCCGGCGCGTTGCGCCCGCACCAGTTCGACCACGCTGATCTGCGGAATGGCAAACCGTTCGTTGGCCGCCTGCACGATCAGCGCCGAGACAATGGCCAACGTCAGCGGAATCTTGATGGTGAAGGTGGTGCCCTGGCCGGCCACGCTCTTCAGGTCGATGGTGCCGCCGATCTTCTCGATGTTGGTTTTCACCACGTCCATGCCGACGCCGCGGCCGGACACCGCGGTCACCACCGCGGCGGTGGAGAAGCCGGCGCGGAAGATGAAGCGCTGCAACTGACCCTCGGTCATGCCGGCGAGTTCGGCCTCGGTCGCCAGCCCCTGCGACAGGATCTTGTTGCGGATGCGGTCCACCGGCAGGCCGCGCCCGTCATCGGCGACCTCGATGATGATGTGGCCGCCCTCGTGGAACGCGTTCAGCGTGATGCGCCCGCTTTCCGGCTTGCCCACGGCGCGGCGCTCGGCCGGTTTCTCCAGGCCGTGGTCGCCCGAGTTGCGCACCATGTGGGTGAGCGGATCCTTGATCAGCTCCAGCACCTGGCGGTCCAGCTCGGTGTCGGCGCCGAGCATGACCAGCTCGATCTTCTTGTCCATTTCCAGTGCGAGGTCGCGCACCAGGCGCGGCAGGTTGTTCCAGGCGTTGCCGATCGGCTGCATGCGCGTCTTCATCACGCCCTCCTGGAGGTCGGAGGTGATGTGCGACAGGCGTTGCAACGGCGCGGTGTAGCCGCTGTCCTCCTCGGTGCGGGCGAGCTGGAGAAGCTGGTTGCGGGTGAGGACGAGTTCGCTGACCAGGGTCATCAGGTCTTCCAGCACCTCGACGGCGACGCGGATGGTCTGCGTCCCGGCGGGTGCATTGGTGGCGGCTGGCGCCTCCGCGGACGGCGTCCGGCCGGGTGGCGCGGCAGGCGGCGGGGCAGCCTCGACGACGGGGGCCGGCGGCGGTTCGGGCGGAGCGTCCTCGGCGACAGAAGGCAATTCCGGCGCGGCTGCCACCGGCTGGGGCGCCGGCTGTGATGCGGGAGGGGAGACGACCAGACCGGTGCGGGCTTGCCCGCGGCGGTGGCTTCCAGGGCGGCAATCAGGGGTGCGTCGTCGCCCTCGGGTTCGGCGCCGCTGGTGGCCAGGCTGGCGAGGATCGCCTTGATCCGGTCCAACGCCGTCAGCACCAGGCTGATCATATCCGGCGTGACGGCCAGGGCCCCGTCACGCACCTTGCCGAGCACGCTTTCCCCCGCATGCGCCACGCGTTCCAGGCGCGGCAGGCCGAGGAAGCCGCAGGTTCCCTTGATCGTGTGGACCATGCGGAAAATCAGCGCCAGGGTCGCCGCGTCGTCCGGCGTCCGCTCCAGCGTGACCAAGGCGAGGTCGAGTTCCGCCAAATTCTCGTTGGTTTCGGTCAGGAAATCGGCGAGCAAATCGTCCATGGTGTCCTCTTTGCGGCCCGCGCAGGGCGTGTGGGAGGACATCCTGGACCCGAGGTAACCAACAAAAGGTAAATCCCGGTCAGACTTTGCACAGTCTTAGTGGCGGAGCAGGGCCGCCGGGACCGCCGGGCATCAGCAGCGACAGCCGCAGGCCGTGGGCGCGGGCGAGCAAGGCGGTGAGCGGCGCTTGCAGCGAACGGGCGTCGTGCAGGGCCGCCCAGGCACCGGCCTCGCTGGCGAGGCAGCCTGCCAGGCCGGCCGGCCACGCCGCGCGCGGCCCGGCGATGGCGACGATGAGGTCGGTGCCGCTGCCGGCCAGCGTCACCTCGCCGCCGCCATTCAGGGCGTCATCTGCCAGGAACAGCAGGTTGAGCAGGACCCGGACGAAGGGGGGAGAGAATATCGTGTTGTCCGGCAAGGCGGAGAAATCGATGGTGCAGCGGGCCGCATGCGGCAGTCCGTGGGCAAGGCTGCGCAGTGCCGCGAGATCGAGCGGGCCGGCGGTTGGTCCCCAGGTCGCGCGTTGCAGCTCCAGGCGCTGGCGGAGTTCGATGGCGGCCTGGATGGCGAGCGACAGGGCCTCGGCGGCGACGGCGGGGTCTTCAGCGAGTTCGAGCGCGCCGGCCAGGGTGCCAATTGCGCCGCTGAGATCGTGGCTCATGCGGGCGCAGACCAGTTCCGCCAACCGCAACGGGTCGCTCGCCCCCGACATCCGATCGTCTCCCTGGCTGCGCGCCGGGTTTCGATGTGGCGCTGCAATTATGGCGCAGTGTGGGGGGAATGAGCGGGGGAGTAAACCGTTGCCGCACTGCGAGGAGCGGGGCGGGCGGTGCCAGGGGACCCAGGCGTCGCTGCGCGTGACCCCGAAGGAAGCGCCAGAGAAAATCCTGGTGCAGAGAGGAATTCATTGCGTCACCGTCGCATGCAATTCCGGACGCAGGTAGTACCGCAGGAACATCCGGATCGTCTCTTCAACGGCGTCCTGGGCCGAGACGGGCAGGCCTTCGCGGCCCATCATCCAGGGCCACAGGGATAGCTCGTTGAGCATCCCCATGAACTGGTGAGCCGCGAGCATCGGATTGCGGCAGTCCAGGATACCCAGTGCCGTCAGATGGGCGAGATAGCGCACCGAACCGCTCGGTTTGCGGATCCATGACCGTGGCGAACTCCTGGGCGATCCAGGGAAACTGGCGCGAGTCGGCTACCACCATGCGAAGGAAGCCGAGATATTCCGGATTCTTGTGGAGCTCCAGAATCATCCGCGCGACCAGACGCAGCACCTCCTCGACATCGCCCTGGGTTTCGACGCCGGGCGGAAACGCGTCCTCGAGCTGACGCGACACCCTCTGGAGCATTTCCCGGAAGATCTCCTCCTTGCTTGAGAACTGGTTGTAGAGCGTCCGCCGGGCCACGCCCGCCGCCTCGGCGAGGTCGTCCATGCTGACGGCGCCGAAGCCTCGTTCCAGGAACAGGTGCTCGGCCGCCTCGACGATGGCCTCCCGCGACCCGCCGCGCCGGGGCTTCGCGCCGGCCTCGTTTGAACCGCTGCGAATTTCCACGAAAGTTCTCCTTGCACTTATCAGTGCATATTATTATACTGCATCGTGCAGTGCATCGCAAGGGCCGGATGCGCCGCCACACCGACCCGGCGGTCCCCGGCAAAGCCAAACCACACATCGCCCCGTGAAAGGAGTTCCAATGCGCAAGTTTCAGATCATCACGGCCGTTTTGATCGCCGTAGCCCTCGCGGCTTGCGACAGGAAACCGCCCCCCGCCGCCCAGGTCCGGCCAGTCCGGACCGTCACTGTCGAGCGCGGCACGGAAGGCGAGACCGTCTCGCTAACCGGCCAGGTCCGCGCCAAGGACCAGGTCAGCCTCGCCTTCCGCCTCGACGGACGCATGATCGAGCGGCCGTTCATGTGGGCGACGTGCTCAAGGCCGGCGAGATCGTCGCCCAGCTCGACCCGCAGAACCAGCAGAACGCGCTGCGCACGGCGCAAGCCAATCTCGCCTCGGCCGAGGCCGTGCTGACGCAGGCCCGCCTGACCTTCGGCCGGCAGCAGCAGCTCCTGGCGGGCGGCTGGACGCCGCGCGCGAAATTCGACGAGGCCCAGCAGGCGCTGCTGAGCGCTCAGGCCCTGGTCGATGCCGCTGACGCCCAGGTGGGCATCGCGCAGGATCAGTTGAGCTACACGGTCCTGTTCGCCGATGCCCCCGGCGTGGTGACCGCGACCGGCGCCGAGCCGGGCGAGGTAGTCCATGCCGGACAGATGATCGTGAACGTCGCGCGTCAGGGCGGACGCGATGCGGTGTTCGATGTGTCCGAACACCTCCTCCGCACGGGTCCGCGCGAACCCGTGGTGCAGATCGCGCTGACCAACGATCCGTCCGTGCAAGCAACCGGCCGCGTGCGGGAGGTTTCGCCGCAGGCAGATCCCGCCACCAGAACGTTCCAGGTCAAGGTCGGCATCATCGATCCACCCGACAGTGATGGAACTGGGTTCCACCGTTACCGGCAGTATCAAGCTGTCCGCCCCCGCCGGCCTGCAGGTTCCGCCGAGCGCGCTTACCGAGGCCGACGGCCGTCCGGCGTTGTGGGTGGTCGATCCCAAGAGCCAAACCGTGTCGCTGCGCAACGTGGATGTCTCGCGATACGATCCGGCGGAGGTCGTCGTTTCGCAGGGGCTGGACGCCGGCGAGATCGTCGTCACCGCGGGCGTGCAGACGCTGCATCCGGGCCAGAAGGTCCGCCTGCTGGGAGGAGTCCTGTGATGCGCTTCAACCTCTCCGAATGGGCGCTCCGGCACCGGTCGCTGGTGACCTATCTCATGCTCGTCATCGCCGCCGCGGGCATCTGGTCCTACCTCCGGCTCGGGCGGAGCGAGGACCCGGACTTTACCGTGAAGACCATGGTGGTGCAGGCGTCCTGGCCGGGAGCCACCCTCGCCGACACGCTCGAGCAGATCACCGACCGCATCGAAAGCAAGCTGCAGGAGACGCCGAGCCTCGATTACCTGAAGAGCTTCACGAGCGCGGGCCAGGCGACGATCTTCGTCAACCTGAAGGATTCCACGCGCCCGTCCCAGGTGCCGGACATCTGGTATCAGGTGCGCAAGAAGGTAGGCGACATCCGCAACACGCTGCCGCAAGGCATCGTCGGCCCCGGCTTCAACGACGAGTTCGGCGATACCTACGGCATCGTCTACGGCTTCACCGCGGACGGCTTCACGGACCGGGAGCTGCGGGACCACGTCGTCGAAGTCCGCAAGCGGCTTCTGCAGCTTCCGGACATCTCCAAGATCGACATACTCGGTGCGCAGGACGAGCGCGTCTATGTCGAATTCTCGGAGAAGCAACTGGCGGGCCTCGGGATCGACCGCTCCGCGCTGGTCGCCGCGCTGCAGGCGCAGAACGCCGTCACTCCGGCGGGCATCGTGCAGACCGGGAACGAGAAGATCCTCGTCCGCGTCTCGGGCGCGTTCCAGTCCGAGCAGGACGTGCTCGCCGTCAACTTCGTCGCGAAAAACGGCCGGATCATCCGCCTCGGCGACATCGCGCACGTCACAAGCGGGCCCGCCGACCCGGCGCAGCCGATGTTCCGCGTCAATGGACGGAGCGCGATCGGGCTCGCGATCGCCATGCGCAACGGCGGCGACGTGCTGGCGCTGGGCCGCAATGTCGCGAAGGCCATGACGGATATCACCGCGAATCTCCCGGTCGGCATCGAACCGACCCTCGTCGCCGACCAGCCCGTCACCGTCGAGCATGCGGTGGACGACTTCATGGAGGCGCTCTGGGAGGCCATCGCCATCGTGCTCGGCGTCAGCCTGGTCAGCCTCGGCCTGCGCGCCGGCGCCGTGGTGGCCATCTCGATCCCGCTCGTGCTCGCCGCGGTGTTCGTGGCGATGATGGTCGTCGGAATCGACCTTCAGCGCATTTCGCTCGGCGCCCTCATCATCGCACTCGGCCTGCTGGTCGATGACGCCATGATCACCGTCGAGATGATGGTCACCCGTCTGGAACAGGGCGACGACAAGGAGAAGGCCGCCACCTTTGCCTATACCTCGACCGCCTTTCCGATGCTCACCGGCACGCTGGTCACGGTCGCGGGCTTCGTCCCGATCGGCTTCGCCCGCAGCGCCGCCGGCGAATACACCTTCTCGATCTTCGCCGTCGTCGCCATCGCGCTGCTCGTGTCGTGGATCGTCGCGGTGCTGTTCGCGCCCGCTGCTCGGCGTCTGGATCCTGAAGAAGCCGAAGGCGGCGCATGCGGACGAGCCAGGTCCGATCATGCGCGCATTTCCGCCGCTTCCTGGTGCTGGCGATGCGGGCGCGCTGGGTGACGCTGCTCGTCGACGCTGGGCCTGTTCGGCGCGGCGATATACGGCATGCGTCTCGTTCCGCAACAATTCTTCCCGTCCTCGGACCGGCCGGAACTGCTGGTGGATCTGCAGTTGCCGGAGAATGCGTCGATTTACGCGACGCGGGATGTCTCGGCCCGGCGTGGACAAGCTCCTGACGGGCGATCCGGACGTGGACCATTGGAGCACCTATGTCGGCCAGGGCGCCGTCCGCTTCTACTTGCCGCTGAACGTCCAGCTCCCCAACGACTTCTTCGGCCAGCTCGTCATCGTCACCAAGGGGCTGGCCCAGCGCGAGCGCGTCAAGGCGAAGCTGGAGCAGGCGCTGGCCGACCGAGTTTCCGAGTGTCGTCGGACGGGTCTATCCGCTGGAACTCGGCCCGCCGGTCGGTTGGCCGTTGCAATACCGGGTGAGCGGACCAGACCCGGACGCAGGTGCGCGCCGATCGCCTTCAAGGTCGCACAAATTCTGGACGACGACCCGGGCGCCCGCAACGTCAACTACAATTGGATGGAGCCGGCACGGACGGTGCACATCCGGGTCGATCAGGACCAGGCGCGGCTCCTCGGGTCTGAGCTCGGAGACCCTCGCGCAGGCCCTGAACACGGTCGTGTCCGGCATCACGGCAACGCAGATGCGCAGCGGCATCTATCTGGTCGATGTGCTCGTCCGGGCCTCCGCCGATCAGCGCATGTCGCTGGCGACGATCCGCGCGCTTCAGGTGCCGTTGCCGAACGGGCAGACGGTTCCGCTGAGCCAGATCGCCTCCGTCGAGTACGGCCAGGAATATCCCATCGTCTGGCGCCGCGACCGCCGGGCCACCGTTACGGTGCAAGCCGATCTCGCGCCCGGCCTCCAGGCCGCGACCGTCGTCCAGGCTATGGCGCCGAAGATCGACGCCCTGAATGCCGGCCTGCCGGGCGGTTATCACATCGCAGTGGGCGGAACGGTCGAGGAGAGCAGCAAGGCGCAGTCGTCCGTCGCAGCGGTCCTGCCGCTGATGCTCATCCTGATCCTGACGGTGCTGATGATCCAGCTCCAGAGCTTCAATCGCCTGTTCCTGGTGCTCAGTGTGGCGCCGCTCGGCCTCATCGGGGTTGTCGCGGCGCTATTGCTCGCGGACAAGCCTCTCGGCTTCGTAGCACTCCTCGGCGTGCTTGCGCTGACCGGCATGATCGCGCGCAACTCGGTGATCCTGATCGACCAGATCGAGAAGGAGAAGGCGCACGGGCGCGAGCCGTGGGATGCGGTCGTCGAGGCCACCGCGCACCGCTTCCGCCCGATCCTGCTGACCGCCGCTGCGGCGATCCTCGGCATGATCCCGATCGCGCCGACCATCTTCTGGGGTCCGATGGCCTACGCGATCATGGGCGGCCTGGCGATCGCGACGCTGCTGACGCTGGTCTTCCTTCCGGCGCTCTACATCACGTGGTTCCGGGTCAAGGCACCTCGCCTGGAAGCGCGGCGGCCCGTTGATACCGGGCAGACCGTCTTGGCCGCGCGGTGATCTGAAGCGAGGAGAAGGCAGCCGTGCACATCGATCCAACTCTCCTTGGCCCGGTCTCGGCGCTCTTGGGTGCCATCGTGGGCGGCGGCGCCTCCCTGGTCGCGGCCATCTACACCCAGCGCTGCCAGGATCGCCTCCAGCGCGTCGCACGCGAGGTCGAGAAGCGGGAGGCTGTTTATGCCGACTTCGTCATGCACGCGTCGAACCTGCTGCTGAGCGCTTACACACACGATGAGATCGTCCTGGACGGCGATGAGCCGCGCCTGGTCGGGCTGATCAACCGCATGAGGCTGTTTGCTCCGCCTGACATCGTTGGCGGAGCAGAGAAGGTGCTCAGGGTCCTTGTCGAGATCTCGCTGAAGCCGAGTATCGAACTCCGACAGCTCGCGAAGGAGGCGTTGTCCAAGAGCCTCGATCCAGATCCGCTTCTGGCATTCAGCTCAACGTGCCGGGCCGACCTGGATAACGTACGCCGAACGACCGTGTAGGATTACGGGAGTTCCGGTTGGGCCGCTGAGATCGTGGCTCATGCGGGCACAGACCAGTGCCGCCAGCCGCAATGGGTCGCTCGCCCCCGGCATCCGATCGTCTCCCTGGCTGCGCGCCGGGGTTTCGATGTGGCGCGGCTGTCTGTTGGCCTGGAAAGCGAGACCCAGAAAGAACCATCCGGCCGGGTGCGGAGCGGGCATGCCGGCGGCGCAGCGCGCGTATCGAAGTTGTCGCCTGAACAGCGAGGCAAGATTATAAAGAAGGCTGCTGGCGCACGGTCGGGCTGATGGCTAATACCAACCTGCCGAAAGACTGACCCATCGACACTGCGCTACCCTCATCGTCATCCCCGCGAAAGCGGGGACCCAAGCAACATGGGTCCCCGCTTTCGCGGGGATGACGATGAGCGGGAACGGTCAATCATATCGCAGGTTGGTATAAGCGCCCGTCCGGGAACAAGTCCTCCCAGTGATCGCGCTGCAAATTCCCTGTCATGGCCGGGCGTCGGGTTAAGCGCCCGAGGACAGGCTCCGGTGACATCGCCGGCGTGCTTCGATAGAAACTGTTCCACGGCGTTCCCCGCTTGCTGGGCTGGCGCTGCACACACCCGGTCTATCGGCAGGAGGCTTGAACGCCGTTCTGGCGTTTGGTTGCGGCCAACGGCTGCGCTGGGTGAATCTGTTCCTTAATCTTCTTCTCGGTGAAGTCCGCGTTCAAAGGGCTTGCGTTGCTGCACTGTCCCCGTGCCGGTCTCTGGTTTCGTCTCGCTGAGACATTGCAGCCTTGGGGCCGCACCGATCTCGCCCTCGACAGAACGCCACGCCCGCCGCAGGGTTCGCTCCAATCAAGGAGGAACGCAGCATGGCCGACAACCCGCGCTGGACCAACCGCCCCGCCGGCTCGACCTGGGGCGATTTCGGCCCCGACGACGAACGTGGACGCCTCAACCTGCTGACGCCGGAAAAGGTCCTGCAAGGCATCGCCGAGGTGAAGCTGGGGAAAGCCTTCTGCCTGTCGCTGCCGCTCGACTATCCCGGCGGCGCGGTGCTTTCCCCGCGCCGCCACCCGCCGGTGTTGAAGCCGACCATGCGGGGCGACAAACCCAACATGAATTATCCGCTGCGCTGCGACGATCCCACCGCGACCGATGTCATCTGCGACGACCAGGTGGTCCTGACGCTGCAATACTCCACACAATGGGATTCGCTCGCGCATGTCGGCCAGATGTTCGACGCCGACGGCGACGGCCGCGCCGAAGACGTGTTCTACAACGGCTACCGCGCCGGCCGCGACATCATCGGTCCGGCCTATTACGACGCGCAGGGCAACATGACGCCGTGCGACGAGCCGCAGGGCGCCCGCCATCTCGGCGTGCAGAACATGGCGGAGGCCTGCATGCAGGGCCGTGGCGTGATGATCGACCTGGAGGCGCATTACGGGCGCTCCGGCCATATCGTCAGCTACGAAGACCTGATGCAGATCATGCAAAAGGATCGCGTCACCGTCGAACCCGGCGACTTCGTGCTGTTCCGCACCGGCTTTGCCGAGATGCTGCTGGAGATGAACAAGCAGCCCGATCGGAAGAAGCTGTTCGCCAGCGCGGCGGCGCTCGACGGCCGCGATCCGCGCTTGCAGCAGTGGGTGACCGACAGCGGCGCCGTCGCGCTGATTTCCGACAATTTCGCGGTCGAGGCGACGCCGGCGCGGCCCTGCCTGGACGACGTGTGCGCCACGCTGCCACTGCACGCGCACTGCCTGTTCAAGCTGGGCTGCTACCTCGGCGAGATGTTCTATCTGACCGAACTGGCCGACTGGCTGCGCGCCAACAATCGCAGCCGCTTCCTGTTCACCGGGCCGCCGCTGCGGTTGCCCGGCGCGGTCGGCTCGCCTGCCACGCCAGTTGCAACGGTTTGACGCGGCGCGACGCAGCGCGACGCAGCGTTCGTAAGTCCAGCCGCCCTTCGCTACGACCCGGACCGATTGCTCCGGGCGGCCGTGGCGATCTCCATGGCGAGCGCCTGGATCAAGCTTTCGTCGGGTATCCGGCCATGGGGAAACTTCTGCCGCGTCTCGCGGTCGGTCAGGTCGCGCAGGACAACCCACAGCCCCTTCGCGGCCTCCGCGTGGCCGCACATGCACGCCCGGCGAATCAGGCTTACCAGGTCGTCGGACATCCGCCGCCGCATCGAGCGGTTGATGCGATCGCGGATAACAGAGTCGTCCAGCGCGACGACATTGGTGCTTTGTCCCGCACTGGCGCCTCTTCGTCTGCCCACGAATTGCCGCATCATTTTCCCTAAGCGAGCTTGCTTGGCGGACTAAGGCTGTCGCGGCTTCAACGCGGTTTCATTCCTGCGCCGGCGGCGTCGGATCGATGCCCGGTACGGCGCCGCGGCGCCTGGGGTCCCGTCACGATGCACCGCAACGATCGTGATGTGTTCTTGCAATGTTCCTAATATGTTCGCAGTGGAAACGCCGCCAGCCAGACCGCGACGGACGCCAAGCATGCTTGGTGTCGCAGCATGGCGCGCGGTGGTTTGGCGGTGAAGCGCCACGCCGCAGGAAGATTGTCCGGCATCGCCTCCGGAGTTGTGGAATTCCGTTACAAGATCGTGATCGATTTCGCCGCCGCCCATCCGGCGGCGACGGAATGATCCGCGTCATCCTCTACTGCCGGACCCGAGGCGCCTGTGCGATGCTGGGGCGATGCTGACCCTGCGCCGAGTTCCTGCCGCTCGCCATCCTGCTGGCCGTGCTCTGTGCGCTATGGGCGAGCGGGGTGACCGACCGGATCAGTTGGGCGACGCTGGGCCTGTACCAGGCGACGCTGGACGCCTGGATCGCCCGCCACCCGATCGCCGCGCCGTCGCTCTACGCACTGATCTACGCCGCCGCGGCGGCGCTCTCGCTGCCCGAGGGCGCCGTGCTCACCGTTGCCGGAGGCCTGCTGTTCGGCACCTGGCTGGGCGGCGCGATGGCGGTGATCGGTGCCACGGCGGGGGCGCTGGTGCTGTTCCTGGCGGCGCGCTCG
This sequence comes from uncultured Alphaproteobacteria bacterium, assembly GCA_963762885.1. Taxonomy (GTDB): domain Bacteria; phylum Pseudomonadota; class Alphaproteobacteria; order Acetobacterales; family Acetobacteraceae; genus JASHVB01. The sequence continues at coordinate 186,418 of CAVXNH010000016.1, read as the reverse complement.
GCCTTCGCGTCCAGCCTTGCGGCGCGCGGCGGCAGCCGGCTGGCCCGCATCCGCGCCGAACTCCAGCGCAACGGCTTCAGCTACATGCTGGCGATCCGGCTGATCCCGGTGCTGCCGTTCTGGCTGGTCAACCTGGCCGGAGCACTGGCCGACATGCGGCTGGTGCCGTTCGCCGCCGCAACCCTGCTCGGCATCATACCGGCGACGTTCATCTACGCCTCGATCGGCGCCGGCGTCGGCACGGTGCTGGCGGCCGGGAAACGCCGGACCTGGCGTTGATCTTCTCGCCGCAGATCCTGGGGCCGCTGGTGGCGCTCGGCCTGCTGGCGCTGCTGCCGGTGGCGTGGCGCCGCTGGAGACGCGGGCGTGGCTGAGTTCGATCTCGCGGTGATCGGCGCCGGATCGGCCGGCCTGTCGGTGACGGCGGCCGCAGCGCAGCTCGGCGTGAAGGTGGTGCTGATCGAGCGTGGCCGCATGGGCGGTGACTGCCTGAACTCTGGCTGCGTGCCGAGCAAGGCGTTGCTCGCGGCGGCGCACGCCGCCCAGGCGATCCGCGGCGCCGGACGCTTCGGTGTGCGCGCGGCGGAACCCACGATCGATTGGGATGCGGTGCGCGCGCATGTGCAGGGCGCCATCGCGGCCATCGCGCCTGCGGATTCCGAGGCGCGCTACCGGGCGCTCGGCGCCACCGTGCTGCGCGGCCACGCCCGGTTTGTCGCGCCCGACGCGCTGGAGGTGGACGGGCGCCGGATCGCGGCGCGCCGCATCGTAGTGGCGGCCGGCAGCCGGGCCGCGGTGCCGCCCATCGCCGGGCTGGACCGGGTGGCGTTCCTGACCAACGAGACGCTGTTCGACCTGCCGCAACGGCCGGAGCATTTGCTGATCCTTGGCGGGGGGCCGATCGGGCTGGAGATGGCGGACGCGTTCGCCGGCCTCGGCTCGCGGGTCACCGTGGTGGAGGCCGCTGCCATCGCCAGCCGGGAAGACCCGGAGCTGGCCGCCGGCCTGCGAGGCGCGCTGGCCGCGCGCGGCGTCGCGTTCCTGGAGAGCGTCGCCGTCGCTGCGGTGGAAGCCGGCCCTGGCGCGGAGGGCGCAGGGACCGGGACGGTGCTGGTGCTGGCGGATGGACGGCGCGTCCCCGGCAGCCATTTGCTGGTTGCTGTCGGCCGGCGGCCGAACCTGGAGGGGTTGGCGCTGGAAGCCGGCGACGTTCAGGTGTCGGCCGGCGGCATCGTGACCGATCGCGGGCTGCGCTCGGTCAGCAACCGGCGGGTGTTCGCCGCCGGCGACATCGCCGATCCGGTGGGCATCGGGCCGCGCGCGTTCACCCATGTCGGCAGCTACCACGCCGGCATCATCATCCGCCGGGTGCTGTTCAGACTGCCGGCGCGGGTGGACTACGCTGCCCTGCCGCGCGTGACCTACACAGACCCGGAGCTGGCGCAGGTCGGCCTGACCGAGGCCGAGGCGCGTGCCGCCGGACTGGCGGTGTCGGTGCTACGCTGGCCAATGAGCGAGAACGACCGTGCCATCGCGGAAGGCGACGTCACGGGCCTGGTCAAGCTGGTGGTCGCGCGCGACCGCGTCGTCGGGGCCGGCATCCTGGCGCCGGCGGCCGGAGAAATGATCGGAGCCTGGACGCTGGCGATCGCGGAACGCACGCGGCTGTCGCGGCTGGCCGGGATGATCGTCCCCTATCCGACGCGTGCCGAGGCGGCCAAGCGCGCCGCCGGAAGCCTGTTCGCGCCGAGACTGTTTTCCGCCCGGACGAAGCGGGTTGTGCGATGGCTGCAACGGTTGGGCGGGTGAGGCCAGGGACCTTGCCCCGGCCTTCCTTCGCTAACACGTTCCCTTCGGCTCATTTCCGCAACACCGCGCCCTGTCGCAGGGGGAGGACGAGCTGGCGGTAGATGCCGAGCCAGCCGGGTTCCGGCTCGGCTTCCCAGTTGCGCAGGCGGGCGCGGCGTTCGGCGAGGACGGCGTCCGGGACGTCCAGGTTGGCGGTGCGGGCGGCGACGTCGATGGCGATGATGTCGCCGGTCTCCACCAGGCCGATCGGGCCTCCGGCGGCGGCTTCGGGGGCGACTTCTCCCACCGTGATGCCGACATTGGCGAGGCCGGAGAGCTGGCCGTCCGTCACCATGGCGATCTTGCCCGCCAGGCCGGCGGCGAGGATCGCGAACACCACCACCGTCGCGGCGCCCATGCCGGGGGTGCCTTTCGGCCCAAGGCCGCGGACGACCAGGATATCGCCGGGGTGCACGTACCCCGCGCCGATGCCGGCCACCGCCTCCTGGGCGGTCTCGTAGACCACGGCGGGGCCCGTGATCGCCAAGTCGCGTTGCTCGGTCGCCGACAGCTTCACGATGCCGGTTTCGGGGGCGAGCGAGCCCCGGAGCAAGACGATGGTGGGGTGGCGGGCCATCGGGTTGTCGAGCGGGCGGACGATGGCGGGATCGGGGACGGTATAGCCGTCGAGATCCTGCGCCAGGGTGCGGCCGGTAACCGTGCGCACGCCGGTGTCGAGCAGGGGAGAGAGTTGACGGAGGATCGCGCGGGCACCGCCGGCGGCTTCGAAGGCCTCGGTGCTGGTGGGGCCGTTTGGGCGCACCGCGATCAGCGGCGGGATGAGGTCGGCGTTGGCCTCGAACATGCGGTGGATGTCGAGGTCTAGGCCGGATTCCTGCGCGATCGCCGCCAGGTGTTTGACCGCGTTGATCGAGCCGCTGATCGCCAGCGTCACCTTGACCGCGTTGGCGAAGGCGGCCGGGGTCATGATTTCGCGCGGCTTCAGGTCCTCGGCCACCATGGCGACGATGCGGGCGCCGGCGCGGTCCACCACGCCCCACATGTGGGGGCTATTCGCCATGACCGGCGTGCTGCCGGGGAGCGCCATGCCGAGCGCCTCGGTGACGATGTGCATGGTGTTGGCGGTGCCCATGCCGGAACAGACGCCGGGGCCGAGGATCGCGACGTCGCCCATCTCGCGCATCTGTTCGGCGGTGACCTTGCCGAAGGACAGGCCGCCGGCGGCGGCGAACACGTCCTCGATGTCGCAGTGCTGGCCGCGGTATTGGCCGCTGGGCTGGTAGCCGCAGCAGACGACCAGCGTGGGGATGTTGAGGCGGCCGGCGGCCATGAGCTGGCCGGGAACGGTCTTGTCGCAGGAGGCCAGGCAGAGCATGCCGTCGAGCATCGCACCTTCGACCTGCGCCTCGATGTCGTTGGTGATGAGGTCGCGGGCGGACAGGATGTAGCCGCCCTTCTTGCCGGTGATGGTGACGAAGTCGCTGGGGGCGGTGGTGCGGATTTCGAACGGGATGGCCCCCGCGGCGCGGATCGCGGTCTTCACCCGGGCGGCGATGGCGTCGAGATGGGAGAAGCAGATCGCCAGCTCGGAGGAGCTGTTCACGATGGCGATCTTGGGTTTTTCCATGTCGGCGTCGGTGAGGCCGAGGGCGCGCCACAGCGCTCGGCGGGTGGCCCAGCGGGCGGAGGTGGGTTCCAGGTTGCTGCGGAGTTTGGCGGGCATTGGGGGGCTCCGGGGTGGGGCGGACTGGCGGGTGGTCATTGTGCGCCAGGTTTTGCCGCCATGCCCGGCGCCGCATTGATCGAAATCAACTGGGCGAAAGCGCGTCGCTTCCTCGGCAGTTTTGTCGCGCCCGCGGGCACGGATATCGCTGTGAAGGTGATCGACGAACGGGGGAACGAACTGCCGGTGATTTCGGCGGCTGGGGGCGTGAAGAAGAAAGAAAGACTTGACGCAAATGAACGCAAATGGACGCAAATGAACGCAAATGGACGCAAATGGACGCAAATGAACGCGAATAATGCGGAGGGGTTGGCGGCATCGATGCGGGACTCGTGTACCTCAGGAAGGCAGGGCCGGCGCGGCAACGCTTTTCAACATTTCGCCTGGCAAAGCGGCGTCCGCTCAATATTGCTGTTGGCACTGGCCTATTCGCGTTCATTTGCGGCCATTTGCGTTCATTTGCGTTAAATCTTTCTTCGCATGCGTGCGGTAGCGCGAAGCCATGGGCGGCAGCGATACGGATGTCACAAATCCTGAACGACCCTGCGGACCTCCAGGCGAGGCGGACCGAAATTGATCAGAAGGCAAAGGTGCATTCCCGTGGCGCGCAGATAATTTATACATTGCGCGTGATGCGCGCGGTTGAGCGCCTGGACGGTCTTCAATTCGACCAGGACAGCGCCATCAACCAGCAGATCAGTAAAATATTCACCGACCAGGACCCCTTTGTAGCCAACGTTCACTCCGCGTTGCTGCTCCACAGCAAGCCCCGCCGTGCGCAGCTCAAACGCCAGGGCATTCTCATAAACCTTCTCCAGGAACCCGATCCCCAAAGTGTTTGCCACCGTAAACGCGCAACCGATGATCCTGTTCGATATCGCATCCAGCGCGGGCCCATTCGCGTTCATTTGCGTCCATTTGCGTTCATTTGCGTTAAACCTTTCTTCCTTCCGATACTGCCAGCAAAACATTGCCAAACCATTGACGCACCCGCGCGAACGAGGCACCCATGAGCGGCGCCCAGGAAGCGAGTGGCGGGTTCGAAGTCCCCACCCCAATCCTGAACTCGCCATTCGTCGCACCTGCCGAATACTGGGACCTGCGCGAAGGCGAACCGCCGCAACGCCTGCCAGGCCGCCGAGGCGCGGGCTACTGGTATCGCGACCCGCACGCCGGCGTGCACGGTCCGGCCGGCAGCCGCGGCGTCTGGCGCGAGATGCCACTGGTCAACACCATCCGTGCCCGCCTCGACGAATGGCGATTAGCGGACCGCCCTGGCATCTCTCGCGTCACAGCCGAATTGCTCGGCTGGTGGGAACGCGATGGCCGCAGCCCTCGCCTGTTCCATGCCCGGAAGGAGGCAGTGGAGGCTGGATCGTCAAGCGATTGCTCGAAGCCATCCGCCCTGACACGGAAGCCGGTGATGTGCCCGAAATCCCCGACCTCGAGCGCGATCGGCCTTGCGCCACCGCGGATATCAGCCAGTTCACCGGTAAGCAGGTGCGCGAGGCGATACGCAGTCACGTGAACCTGGTCATCGTCAATTTAATTTGGGAAGCACGCGCGGCCGACCTGATGGATTCTCATCCCGCGGTTGACGCCTATATCAAAAACGATGGCCTGAACTTCACCATTCCCTACTTGCACAATGGCAAGCCGTCCGAATACCTGCCCGTCTTCGTCATCCGCCTGAACGGTGCGCCCGACCGTTTCCCGATCGCCGAGGTGAAGAGGGCCGACTGGGGCGGCTTGGCCCAGGTGAAGGCCCAAGCGGCGCATCGCTGGTGCGCCGCCATGAATGCGACCGGCGAATTTGGCCGGTGGGACTACATCCTGGTCTTCGCCGTAGCTGTACCTCGCTGCCCACCTGGACGCAGTTGCGGTCTCAGTTCCGGCGTAGAAATCGCGAACAGCCCCCTACTGCCGCGCCTTCATCGCATCCCACCACGGGCACACCCCGCTCATCCGCTCATAATTCCCCTCGATCACCTGCAACGGCGCCCGGGCCGGCTCCGGCGCCGGCATCGGCGGGTGCGGCGGCGCATCCGGCGGTGGCGGCCCGTCACCCAGCGATTCGAACAGCCCCTGGTGGCCCCAGAAGCTGCCAACCGACTTCAGCGCCACCGGCTGCCAGTCCGGCCCGACCTCGCGCCCGCCCCAGCCATGCTCGATCAGGAACTCCCCCGGCGTGCGCATATAGAACGACGTCATGAAATCGTTCGGATGCCGGCCGAACTTCACCGCCACCCGGTCGTCGCGCTGCGCCAGGTCATAGCTCTGCCCGACATCGTCCAGCGAGTAGAACTCCATCATCAGATGGTGCATGCGGCTGCGCGATCCCCGCGCAATGGCCAGGCTATGATGCCGCGAATTGACGTGCATGAAATACAGCGACACCGGCGGCCCCATGAAGTCGGTGATCCGGAACCCCAGCAGGTCGCGATAGAACGTCAGCGCCGCATCGATGTCGGGCACCATCAGCACCGCATGTCCCACGCCCTGGGTCCCGGCTCGGAACCCTCCGATATGCCGCGCCGGGCGGAACGGTTCGTCGGCGACCTGGCCGCCGTGGAACGCCTCCACCCGATTGCCGGCCGGATCGCGGAACGAGATCACCGCGGCAGCGCAGCGCTGGTCCGCAACGGCGGCGGTCTCCTGCCGCACCGCGACGCCGGCCGCTTCCAGCCGCGCCGCCAGCGCGTCGAGCGCCGCCGCATCCGCGACCTCCCACCCGAAGAAGCGCTCGCCCTCCGGCAAGCCGCCGTCGAAGATCAGGCGCTGCTTGCGGTCGTCCATGCGGTAGGCGCGGACGGCCCCACCGCGATCCACCGCCTGAAGCCCCAACTGCCCGGTCGCCAGATTGCTCCAGTCATCCAGCCTGGAGGTGCCGACCCAGAAGTAGCCCATCGCCTGGACGGTCATGACGTATCTCCCTGTTCGGTTGGCAGGCGGTCCTGCGCGATTGTCCTGGTGAGTTGGTTGGCCGGGTAGTCCGCTGGGCGGCCGGCCGCGCCGACGCCTCGCCCCGCGGTGATAGTGATCCGGGCGGGAGCCTGACAATCGTTTTGTTGGGCTTGTGTGTCGCCTGGCGCCGGATGTCGCGGGCGGGAGAATGGCCCGGACGACATGGTCGGCGACAGTGCGGCGGCCGCGTCCACCCGAGCGGCACCTTGCCCACGAGCTGCGGCGGCCCACCTTAACCGACCTGGACTATCCGGAGACTGGCGATGACGAGCCGCGATATCGACGAGAAGAACCGGGAGGCGCCGATCCGCGGAAGACCGACCGTCATTGGCATGACGGGATGAGCGTGGTCCGTGGGTCATACGATAGGGGCGTTGCTGTTACGTGTCGCCGGCGGGCAAGGCCCTGATGCCGTGTGAGGCGAGAGCCCATCTACCAGACACCTCTGGCTCCGGACTCGGACCCGGGTCGGCGCCTCGGCAACACGCCTTGCACCGAGAAGACGAAGCTGCCCCGCCTCCGTTGCTCCAGCAAACGGCTGTGGGGCGGCAGAACCCCATGCACCAATTCGGCGCCTCACCGTCCGTCTTTCCTGGTGGGAAACGAGACGTTGGTAAGACTCGACGGCAGCGGCGCAGTTACGGCACGGGCCGGCAGCGGCCGCCCGAGCGAGGTGGTGACACCCCATGCCAAGCGGTGGGCGGCCGGCCGGCAAGCTCCCCGCGATCAGCCGGCGGCTTATGGCGGCATGGCGGAGGCAGAACCCCATGCACCAATTTGGCGCCTCACCGTCCGTCTTTCCTGGCGGGAAACGAGACGTTGGTAAGACTCGACGGCAGCAGCGCAGTTACGGCACGGGCCGGCACCGGCTGCTGCCCGAGCGAGGTGGTAACACCCCATGCCAAGCGGTGGGCGGCCGGCTGGCAAGCTCCCCGCGATCAGCCGGCGGCTTATGGCGGAACGGCGGAGGCGGAACCCCATGCACCAATTCGCCGGCGACGCGCCGCGGCCAAGCGCGGTGCCACCGTATCTCTTCCGGGCAGCACCGTGCGGCACGCAGCGAAGCAAGAAATTTGCAACCGCAGATGCACGCCGATGCACGCGGATGGGCCGAGTCCCGCAGGTTCGTTCGCAGCCGGAAATCCTGCAACCGAACGTGAGCACCCGTGCCGACGCGATGAGCACTATCCCATTCGCGCGCATCTGCGGTTGCAGATTTCTTGCTTGCTTCCCCGCATGCCGCACCCTGCCACAAGGGTCCCCTGGCACAACGCGCCGGCCAAAACCCCATGCACCAATTCGGCGCCTCACCGTCCGTCTCTCTTGGGAGGAAACGAGACGTTGGCGAGACGCGGCAGCAGCAGCGCAGTTACGGTGCCCGGCGGCAGCGGCCATCCGCGCAGGGTGGCAACACCCCATGCCCAGCGGTGGCGCTCTTGGGGATGATTGCGGATGCGGCAGGTATCGCCGTCAAACGCCAGGCGTCACACACCCTCGCCAACCAGCCCCGCATGTAGATAGCGGTGGGCGCCGGTTTTCTGATAGCGCAGCGTATAGAAATGCCACATGCCATCGCTGGCCAATCGGCCCACCGTGGTCGAATAGGTATCGCCCTGCGCGCCGCGATAGTCCTCCGGCTGAATTTTCTTCGAGGTGGAGCCAAGCCGGTCGTTAACGACGTTGAGCTGCGTCTTGATCTGACGCTCCGGCCCCTGCTCCGGCCCCCAATCCAGGGCGACCTTGCCGAAATTGACGTGGCCGACATTGGCGTTCCCACCGCCGGACTGGCTGCCGACACCGAACGTGCATCCGTCCATGGTTGCGGTGAACATGAAACGTGCGGTGCTTGAAAGCTGTACGAAGAACGCCTTGTCCTGCTTGTAGGGGCAGAAGAAGGCCTCAAATCCCTTCTGATCGGGCGACGAGCACGCGTACAGGCCGTAGACCTTGCCACCCGGCTTATTGTCGATCTGGTCGCCGCCGAGTTCGACGAGCCCCAGCCGGAGCTTTGGCGACTGGCCGAGCATGTAGATCTCCTGCGGCGTCGTGAAGATCATGCCTGTCGCTTGCTCTGCGGTAATGCCGCCGACCAGGATGATATTGGTCCGCATGAACGTGCGTGGATGGGCGGTGAAGCTGTCGACCGGATCGTTGGTGCCCGACATGGAACACGTCTCCCGTGCGTTCGATGCCCAGTTTTGCAGCCGGGCGCCGCCAGTTTCAGCACCGGCAAATCTATCATGCGGACATTGCAATGCTCAGCATGTGGAACGATTTCGGCGCTCACGTTTCCGCGATGCACGCGATGGCTCGGCTGGCGGCAAACGGATCGGCGACGACTGGCGTCTCGCCGGTTTCGCACCGCAGCCCATGACCCGCGTATCGCTGCGGCCGGCTTTGCGTTGGCCCGACCGCGTGCAGCGATCCCGGTCCGGCGGAAGCGACGCAGCGAGCCTGACTTACCGGCGGCCGAACAGCTTCTCGATCTCCGCCTTGCTCAGCTTGAGGAAGGTCGGCCGCCCGTGGCTGCATGTCGCGGCGCGCGGCGCGGCCTCCATGGCGCGCAGCAGCGCATCCATCTCCGCCTGGGTCAGCCGCCGCCCGGCGCGCACGGACCCGTGGCAGGCCAGCCGCGCCACCACCGCGTCCAGCCGCGCCGCCAGCGCGGTCGCCTCATCTTGCTCTGCCAGTTCGTCGGCGAGGTCGCGCAGCAGCGGCGCCGGCTCGGGCGCGCCGAGCGCCGCCGGCAGCGCCCGCACCAGCACCGCGCCGGGACCGAACGCCTCCAGCTCCAGGCCGAGCCGCGCCAGTTCGTCCGCATGCGCCAGCAGCCGCGCGGCATCGGAGGTCGGCAGCTCGACCACGGCGGGCAGCAGCAGCGGCTGGGCGCGCACGCCGCCGTCCAGCATCTGCGTGCGGATCGCCTCATGCGTCAGGCGTTCGTGGGCGGCGTGCTGGTCCACCAGCACCAGCGAGCCGTCCGCCGCAACGGCGATGACATAGGTGTCCAACACCTGCGCCACCGGCGCTCCCAGCGGATGATCCGGGTGCGGTTCGGCGGCCGGCAGGACACGCGCGGCGGGACCGGTATCGAACCGCAGCGCAGCCTCGGCGAGGCCCAGGTTCCCGTCGGCCGGCGGCGCCTGCGCGAAGCCGGGCAGCGGCAGGGCGCGGATGCCGCCACCGGAGGGGCGCGACTGGAACAGGTGCAGCGGCGGCCGGGTCGGCAGCGCCGCGTTCTGCGTCACCGTGCCGGCGCCGCCGGCCAGTCCCTGCACCAGCGTCGAGATCACCAGGCCGCGGATCGCGTTGGCGTCGCGGAAGCGCAGCTCGGCCTTGCTGGATGCACGTTCACGTCCAGCTCCTCCGCCGGCACGTCGAGGTACAGGGCCACGACCGGGAACCGGCCGGCCTCGATCATCTCGCGATAGCCACCCGCACCGCGGTCTTCAGCACAGGGTCGGCGACCGGCCGCCCGTTCACCGTCAGCGCCTGCGCGGCCCCGGTGGCGCGGGTCACGGCGGGGGAACAGGCGAACCCTTCCAGGCGGAGGGAGCCGCGTTCGCCCAACACCGGAAACATCGCGGCGGCGGCGTCGGGGCCGAGCAAGGCGGCGACGCGGGCGGCGCGGTCCTGCGGCGGCAGGTCGAACAGGCAGCGTCCGTCGGATTCCAGCCGGAACGCCACGCCCGGCGCGGCGAGCGCGAGGCGGCGCACGGCGGCCTCGGCATGGTCGGCCTCGGTGCGCGGGTGCTTGAGGAATTTGCGGCGGGCAGGCGTGGCGAAGAACAGGTCGCGCACCACCACACGGCTGCCGGGCGGCCCGGCGGCGGGGGTGACGTCTGGTACCCGCCCGCCCTCGACGCGGATCGCGTTGGCGTGGTCGCTGTCCGGCGGCCGGGACACGATGGCCAGCCGCGCCGCGGCGCCGATCGAGGGCAGCGCCTCGCCGCGGAAGCCGAGCGTGGCGATCCGCACCAGGTCGTCGTCCTGCAGTTTCGAGGTGGCATGGCGCTGCACCGCCAGGGCGAGTTCGTCCGCGGTCATGCCGCAGCCGTCGTCGGTGACCTCGATGCGCTCGATGCCGCCGCCTTCCAGGGTCACGGCAATGCGAGTGGCGCCGGCGTCCAGCGCGTTCTCGACCAGTTCCTTCACCGCGGCGGCCGGGCGTTCGATCACCTCGCCGGCGGCGATGCGGTTGATCGTGGTCTCGGGGAGGATGCGGATGGAGGGCACGGGCGGCGCCTGATCGGAGTTCGGAGGAGAACATAGCGCGATCAGCTGCGGAGGGCCAGGAATTGATCGTGCTGTTGGTGGCAAGCTGCGGCCACCCGGATGGGCCGCGCCGGTTGGCGGCAGAGCAAAGGAAGATTTTATCACGGAGGCAGAACGGAGAGCACGGCGAACACGGAGGCCGTGTGCCTGCCGCGCTGCCGGTGCAAGCACATGGCCTCCGTGTTCACCGTGCTCTCCGTTCTGCCTCCGTGATAAATGCTTTGCGGAGTTGCCCGCATGCACCTGCGATCCCAGGCTTGCGCGGAGCATGCATCACGGCGCTGCCCCGACATTGCGGCAAGATGGCTCGATTCCGGCGACCGGGCCGCTGACATGCGGATTGTCCCCGAGGCTTGGCAATACCACTGGAGGTACAGAAAAAGGGGTCTTCAGGAGATCGAGTGGGTGGTTCTGGGGGGTCATAGCACCGGAAGCATGCATGAGAGGACCTTGAGGCGGAGGTATTCCTCGTCCTTCAGCCCATAGGCTCGGCGCTGGAACACTCTTATCTTGTTGTTAAGCCCCTCGACGAAGCCCAGTGAGACTTTGTTCTCCGGCTTGCAGTAAGCGGCGATGCCGTCCCAGTGACGGTCGATCATGCCGGCAAACCGTTCATAGGGCTTGAGCCGCTGCCATTTTAGGCTGGCGCGCCAGTTGTCGAAGAAGCGTCGAGCCCAGCCCTCGCGACGGTAGGTCCAGAGCTGGCCGAACGCCTCCTTCAGGAGATAGGCGGTGTTCAGGCGCTTGTTGGCAGCCAGCAGCAATGCGAGCGACCGCTTGCCATCCATTGTCAAATCGTCGCGGTGCGACAGCAGCGTGTACTTCTTGGCCCTTGACGAAGCGTCGGTCCTTGCCGCGCAGCCGCGCATATTCAGCCTTGCGCACCTTGTCGAGCGCCTCACCCGAGATGGCGCATGATGTGGAATTTGTCGAACAGGATCGCCGCTTGTGGGGCCTTGTCTCGCGCAACGTTGCGGAACGGTTTCCACATGTCCATCACGATTAGCTTGATTTTGCTGGTCTTCTCGGGTCCCAGCCACGCGTAGAACTGCGCCATGCTGGCCTCTGAGCGGTCATCGCCGCCGAACCAGATCGGTCGCTTGCGAACGAGGTCACTGACCACGATGCGGTAGTTGTGGCCCTTGCGGATGGAGATCTCGTCGACGCCGATCGCCCTGGGTCCCGGCGTGCCGGCGCGCTCGATCTGGGCTCTCATGTACTGCATCTCCAGAAGCTTGACCGTGTCCCAGTCGAGCTTCAGTTCCTTCGCGACGTCACGGATCGAAGCCTGCCGGCAGCGGCGGCCGACATAGAACGCAAACCGCTTGGTGAAGCGCGGATTGTCCGCCAGGAAATCCAGCCGCTCGCGCTTCACGGCGCCGCAGGTGCGGCACGCCACGCGCCGAACCTCGAGTTCCAGGACGATGCGGAACCCGGCGCTCGACAGATCGCGAACCCGCCGTATCCGCCGGTCGTACCACCCTGTCTGCCTCTGACCGCAACCATCGCAGACGGTTTTTTTGAGCGCCGATCCAGCTTAACGATCCGCAAGTCTGGATCACCAAACACCCCCCGCACGGTCGCTTGCGCGTGGAAGCCTACGAACGAATATCCATCTGACAGACGATGCTGTCGCTTGCCTGATCTCCCCATGCCTCATCATGCCGGATTTCGAAAGCGCTCCAAGCCCCAGAAAGCCAATATCCATGCATGCTTCCGGTGCTATGACCCCTCAGAACTACCCACTCGATCTCCTGAAGACCCAGAAAAAGATTGCTTGCGGACGGGCGTCTGATTCTGGCCTCGCAAGTATGCGACCGGCGACTGTGCCAGCGACGAATCATCGGATAGCCGCCGCTCGCAGGGCAATCGGCACCCGGCCGGACGCCACGGCACACAGCGGTTGCGAAGCGCGCTTAACCCAACGTTTACTTGCACCCGCTATAAAGCTCCGCATGACCGGAGGCGCCTCGACCAACCTCGCAAGCCTGCGACTGAATACGCCGGCCGGGGAGCGTGTCTTCCGTCATCGCAACTCGCCGGCCGATCGTGCGGTCATCCAGCAATGTTTCGTGCAGCCGCAATACGCCTGCCCTGGTACTCATGGCCGTGCCATCGATACCGGCTACGCGGCCATGCTGAGGCGCGGGGCGACGCCGTTCATCCTCGACCTGGGCGCCAATATCGGTGCCAGCGCCGTGTGGTTCGCCGTGCGTTACCCGGACGCGCGCATCGCGGCCTTCGAGCCTCACCCGGACAATTACCGCCTGCTGGAGCAAAACTGCACAGGCCTCGCGGTCGAGACGCTGCGGGCAGCGGTATGCGGCGTCGCTGCTGTCCGACGGCTGGTCGATCCCGGCCTCGGCGAATGGGGATATCGGCTGGCCACCGGCGATACCCCGAGCACCGGCCTTGCAGTGGACTGTGTCGTGCTGGGAGAATTGCTGGCCGATCGGCTGGCCGGCGACCTGGCGCCGTTCATCCTGAAAATCGATATCGAAGGCGGCGAGGCAGATCTGTTCGACCATGCCGACGACCTGCTGCAACGCTTCCCGGTGGTCATCCTCGAGCCGCATGACTGGCTGTTACCGGGATCGGCGGTATCGCGCGGGTTCTTTCGCTGGCATGCGACGACCGAGCGGGACTTCGTGCTTTACGCGGAGAACGTGTTCTCGATCGACAGCGGCTGGTTGCGGGCGACGGTGGGCGATGATCCCGACTGGTAAGCCACCGACGATGCCGAACGCGGCACTGCGACGATGCCGAACGCGGCACTGTATGAACGGATGCTGTCCGACGAAGCACGGCGGGCGGTGAGCCGCCCAGGGCCGGGGCGCTACGACGTACGCGCCGCAGCGCAGCGGTCAGACCACTCCCATGTCCCGCAGCTCGCGGCTAAGCTGCTGCACCGCGCGGGCGCCGAACGCCACGTAGAGACGCCGGGAAACGATGGCAGCGAGCCAGTCCGGCCGTTCGCGCAGCACGCCTTCCGCGACCAGCCGGTCAGCTTCGTCAGCGATTGCATCGTTGATCTGCGTAATGACGCCTTCGACGATCTCCTGACCCCCAAATGCCTTGACCCGTGCGTTCAGCCGGGCGGTCGCCAGGATCTCCCGGTCACTCACCTTCGCCTTGGTTTCAAACAGCAGCTTGTTCAGGTCTGCCATCGTACGGCCGTCCTTGTGTATCGAGCTTTCGACGGTAAAGCTTCGAAGACTGAATGCGAATGGCGGGCAGCAGTTACAGTCCTCATGCGCCGACCCGGCCGATTTGTTCAACCGCCGCGCGGCGGAAGCAGGGCAATCGGGTGCATCCTCCGACTTGTGTCCCGGCCCGGATGGAGTTGAGCGTTGGCCGCCGCCTGGCGCGCAACGCGCTTTAACATCGATCGGCCGGCATCGACCAGCCCGAAGCGCAACGCCCGGGCCAGCCGACGACCGACTGTTGGCCCCACCTCTTGTCAGGCTATTCTTGGTTGTCGAGCAAGTGGCGCAGGATAAGGAAACCGGCTGATGCTGAAACAGGCAATTCCGAACGTCTTCGTCAAGGACTTCCCGGCGGCACTCGCCTACTACACGGGGCCGCTCGGCTTCCACCCGTTGTTCGTCTACGGCGAAACCCCGTTCTACGCCCACGTGGCGCGTGACGAGGCGATTTTGGCAATCCGCCACGTGACCAGACCTGTCATCGATCACACCGCCGGCGAGGCATTGCTGAGCGCATTCGTTGAGGTCTCGGACGTCAACGCCCTGCACGATTCATTGCAAGCTGCCGGTGCTCATATCTGGCAGGCACCGCGCGACGAGCCTTGGGCCATGCGTAGCCTGATTGTCAGCGATCTCGACGGCAACCTGATCTGCTTTGCGTCCAATCTGGCCAGGTAACGCGCAATGACATTCGAATGGGGTTCAGTGCAGGGTGGCAGCCGACGGTAACGTTCACCCGAATACCCTGGGCGGAAGCGCCCGGCCAGCGACGCACCGTCACCGCCCCCGGCTGCCCGGGCGCCGCGACACATTCAGATCGCCATCGCATAGGCCGGTCGCCGCGGATCGGCGCCCGCCCCGATCAGCCCGGTCGCCGGATCGGTGAGGATCGCCTCCACCGAACCTGCCAGCCACGTCCACTCCGGCCAGTCGCGGATCTCGTGCCCCCGCGCCGCGAGTTCGTCACGCGTCGCCTGGTCGATCCGCCCCTCGACCGCAAGCCGCCCGGGGAAATACTCGAACGGCGCGAACGATGACGGGAACGAGTATGACGCCACGCGCGGCGCCTCGATCGCGCTCTGCGGGTCCATGCCGAAATGCATGATGTTCAGCAGCACCTGCAGCATCGCCTGGGTCTGCACATCGCCGCCCGGCGTGCCGAACGGCATGACACCGCCCGCCTCGGTCAGCAACATCGCCGGGTTGGGCGTCAGCCGAGGCCGCTTGCCCGGCGCAACCCCCGCCGGATGCCGCGGGTCCGGTCTGCTCTGGGAGCCGCGGCCGGACGGTGTGATGCCGAGCCCCGGGACGACCGGCACGTTGCCCGAACCGTCCGACGGCGTGGCGCTGAACGCATTGCCCCAGCGATCGACCACACAGCAATACGACGTATCCGCCTCAACCTTGGGAAGCTCCGCATCGCTCGCGGCAAAACGCGCATTGGGCAGGTCGAGCGGTGCGGGCATCTGCCCGAACGCACGATCGTCGCGCACCGCGGAAGCGCGGCGGGCTATTGTTGCCGGATTGAGCAAATGGTCGATCGGCACATCGACAAAGTTCGGATCGCCGAAGAAATACTCGCGATCGGCCAGCGCCAGGTTCAGGCATTCGACAATGCGATGCAGATAGTCCGCTGAATTATGCTCCAGCCCGTCGATCCCGACATGCTCCACCAAGGCCAGCGCCTGCTGCAACGCGGGGCCCTGGCACCACGGGCCGCAGGTGATCAGCTCATGCCCGCGCCACCGCCGCCGCACCACAGGCTCGACCGGCGAGCGATACGACGCCAGGTCGTCCATCGACAGGTAGCCGCCTTCCTCGCGCTGGAACTTCACGATCGCCCGAGCGATGTCGCCGCGATAGAACGCGTGATGCGCGGCATCCAGCCCGGCTCTGCGGTCCGAGCCGGCGGCGCGATCCTGGTCGGCCATGTATTGCAGCGTGCGCGCGGTGTCCGCCTGCACAAACTTTTCCCCCGCGCGCGGCACGCGGTTATCGGGAAGAAAAATCGCGGTGTTCGATGTCCAGCGGCGGTATTCATGTTCGTGCGACGCGATCGAGGCGGCGAGCAGGGGATAGACCGCAAAGCCCTCGGCGGCGAAGCGGATCGCCGGGGCGGCAACGTCGGCGAAGCGCATGGTGCCGTGGCGGCGCAACGCGGTGATCCAGGCGTCCGGCGCCGCGGGCACCACGGTGCGCAACACCCCGTCCGGGATTTTGCCGCCGTGTTCGCGCATGAACAGGTCTGCGGGGAGCTTCATGGGCCACCAGCCGAGGCCGGCGATGCTCTCCAGCGTGCCGTCGGCCAGGCGGATGATGATCGGCGCCACGCCGGCGACGTTCACCAGGTCTGGCTGCAACACGCCGAGCGCGATGCCGGCGGCACAGCCGGCGTCGATGGCGTTGCCGCCGGCCTCCAGGATGGAGAAGGCCGCGGAGGCCGCGAGGTAATGGCCGGCGGAGACGGCATGGCGCGTGCCGTAAATGGTCGGGCGATGGCTCATGAATTCACTCCCGCGGCTGGGTTGGCGGGAGCCTGCGGCAAACCGGGCGGCTGGTCCAGGGCTTGGGTCCGCGTTGCGCTCCGGTTGAATTCCCCACGCGCCCGGCCGCGATGATCCAAACTGCGCCGGCGGGTTCACGAGCCCTGAGCACGACGAGCAAACCGCGCAACAGAATCAGCACCGCTGCCGAGCCTTGCGTTCTCCGCTACCCGCAAGCGGGCGACAGGAACGCCAGCCACGTGTGGCAGTAACTGCTGCCGTTGGCCATCTGCACGATCATCGTCACGGTCGCCGCCAGTGCCAACACCCCGATCGGAAGTGCAAGCCAAATGACCAGTTTCATGATTGTCTCGCCTTCGCCCCAGGGCACCGTGCCCCCAGCGGCCGGTACGTGCGTCAGTTTACCCGCTTCTCGTGTCCCACCCAGAACGGAGCCCGCAGCTCGGTCTTCAATACCTTGCCGGCCCCCGACAGCGGTAGCGGTGTCTCGCGGACGTCCACACTACGCGGGCACTTGAAATGCGCGATCAATCCCCGGCAATGTCCGATGACCTGTTCTCCCGTCACCGTCCGCCCGGCACGCGGAACCACGATGGCGTGCACCGCCTCGCCCCATGTCTCGTCGGGGATGGCTACCACCGCCACCTCGGCAACGCCGTCCAGCAAGGAAATCGCGCTCTCGACCTCTGCCGAATAGATGTTCTCGCCGCCGCTGATGATCATGTCCTTGAGCCGATCGACCACGTAGATGTAGCCATCCTCGTCCATGTAGCCGCCGTCGCCGCTGTGGTACCAGCCGCCACGCAGTGCCGCCGCCGTTTGCTCCGGCTTGTTCCAGTAGCCCAGCATGACGTTGGGGCCGCGCACCTGCACTTCGCCCACGGTGCCGCGTGGCGCCTCATTGTCCTCGGCATCGGCGATGCGCACCTCGACCATGAGCGCCGCCTTGCCGCAGCTTCGGCTGCGCCCCGGCACCAGTGCGTCGCGCGGTTCCAGCGCGGTGACCAGCGGCGCCGCTTCGGTCATGCCATAGACATGCAGGAACCGGCACTGCGGCAGTTTCTCCGTCGCGCGCGCCAGCACCGCATCCGGCATCGGCGAGGCGCCGAACGGGACCATCCGCAAGGTGGACAGATCGTGCGCGTCCAGTCCAGGGTAGTTCACCAGCGCATTCACCATGGTCGGCACCAGCAGCGTGTTGGTGACCTTCTCTGCCTCGATCGAAGCTGCAACGGCCGCCGGATCGAAGCGCGGAATGAACACGTGCACCCCGCCCAGCATGGTGACCGCAAGTGTCGAGGCGTTGTCGGCCAGATGGAACATCGGCGGCGCGTGCAGATAGATGCTGTCGCTGACATAGCCGACGGCCACAACGATGTTCGCGGCGTTGATCACCAGGTTGCGGTGCGTCAGCATCACGCCCTTGGCCTGACCGGTCGTGCCGCCAGTATAAAAGATGCCGGCAACGTCGTCGTCCTCCGCGATCACGTCAGTGAAGGGCGGCGCGTCCAGCAGATCTTCGAACGCGCGCATGCCATCCGGCAGCGCATCGTCGTCGAGATACACGATGTCCCGCACCGCCCCCAGCCGCCCTTCAAGCTTCGCCAGCACCGGCGCGAAAGCGGCATCGATGAACAGCATCGTGGCGCCGCTATCCTCGAGGATATAGGCGATCTCCGGCGGCGCGAGGCGCGTATTCAGCGGCACCGTGACGCCACCCGCAGCCGGTACGGCGAACAGGTATTCGAAGTAGCGGTCGCTGTTCAGCGCGATGATCGCCGCACGGTCGCCCTTGCGCAGGCCGCAAGCCCGCAACCCACCGGCGATCCGCGCGATGCGCTGTTCGGTCTCGCGCCAGGTGCGGCGGCGGTCGCGGAAGATCGTCGAAATGCCGGCGGGTTTGGTCTGTGCCGCGCGTTGCAAACCCTGGGTCAGATGCATCGGCGTCCTCCACACTTGTTATCTTGCTTACTTGGGTCGATGCGTTCCGTGGCGGAACGTTTCCCCCGCTGACAGGATAGGCTGTCCGGCGGCCCGTCCTCAAGCATTTGTCTGTCGGCAGGAGGGAGGATCTTAACCCGACCGATGGTCGGGTCATGCACCAAGGTTGCCGCCGCGCAATACCGTAACCCTGGCGGTCCAATGGGTTGCACTACGGCAGGAAAGTCACATACTTTACTGGTCGTTGTGGTATGGAAGTACGGGGTGTACCAAAGCTTGGTGCAGCGACTGTGAACCATCCGGACACGATACGCCGGTCGGAGAAATCACCCCAACCGGACTACTCCGGATGGTAACGGCAACACCAAATCAGGAGCTCTGATTGGCAGGCACTGATAGCTCTCGATCGCAGCGCCGTGTCCTCGTGTATGAGGATGACGAGGCGAGCGGCCTCGCCTTCGCGACGATGTTGCGGCGGGCCGGCTATGAAGTCCGCCTGGCCACCCATTTCGAGCAAGCCTTGAACGCGCTTGAAGACAGCAACCCGCCTGATCTGCTGGTGGCCGATATCGTCGCCCCCGGCGGGGTAAACGGTCTGGCGATGGCGCGTATGGCGCTGATGAAGTGCCCGTCGATCAAAGTCATTCACGTCACCGGCTACAGTCTTCCGAATGTGGAAGCACTCTCACTCGGCCCCGTCCTGAGAAAGCCCGTCGACGACGACCGGCTGTTGGCCGAGGTGCAGCGACTGCTGGACGGTCAATAGAATTCGCCCGCTGGGGGGCGTCAGGTCACTTCGCTGCCGGCACCGCCGCTTGCGCCACCATCTGCTGATCCACCCGCGGGTGATACACGATCCCGCCCCGCGTCGCGGCGATGGTCGGCTCGACATACATCGGAATGATCCCGAGCCTCACGACGGTCTCCGCCAGCGCGTCGCGGACCGCCGCCTCGCGCCCCGCATCGCTGCGTACCACGGCCGTGTCGATGATCCGATCCAGTGCCGGGTCGCTGAAATCCGCCGCGGTTGCTGGCGCCCAGACCACGCGCCGTATCCACGCTCTGCGCCATGTTTTGCAGGACATATTGCCCATCCCGCAGCGACGACAGCGACAGCGCGTAGAGGATCAACGGCCACTCGTTGCGGCCCGGCAGCGTGCGAGGGAAGAACACGCTGCCCAGCATGGTTTCGAGCTTCATCGCGAAGCCGCCGCGCGACAGCATCTGCGCGATGCCCTGGCAGACACGCGCGTCGTCCACCCAGCGGTCGTTCGGGCAGGCGAGCGTGATACCGAAGCCCTCGGGATAACCCGCTTCGGCGAGCAATCGCCTGGCCCCGGCGGGATCGGCGCCCGGTACCGCCACTGCCGGATCCCAGCCGCCGAAGCCCTCTGGCACCAACTGCATCGTCGCAGCGCCCTGGCCGGACAGGGCGCGATCGACCAGGGCATGGCGATCCAGCGCCAGCGACAATGCCTGCCGCACACGCAGATCGCGCAGCGGATTGGCCGGGAGCGGCGCGCCTTGCCGATCGGTCAGCAGCGGCAGCGTGTCGCGGCCGACGTTCGGCACCAGGAAAGCCACCCGATCCGCCGGGCGAGCGAACACGGCGATGCCCTTGGTGGCGCGCAACCGATCGACGTCCTCCGGCGGCACGTTCTCGATCAGGTCGAGGTCCCCGGCCAGCAGCGCCGCCTCGCGCGAGCCGTCGTTGCCGATCACCCGCACCGTCACGCGCTGCCAGGCGGGCCGCGTGCCCCAGTAGTTCGGATTGGGCTCCAGCACCGCGCTATCGCCGTAGCGGAAGGAAACCAGCCGGAACGGGCCGGTGCCGATCGTCGCGCGCGCTTCCGAGAACGCCTCGGGCGGCGCGGTCACCGCGGATTTCGCCAGTATGAAGACGTTGGTGAACTGGCCCGGCAGCAGCGGGTTGGGCTGATCGGTGGTGACGCGGATCGTGTAGGCATCGACCGCCACGGTGCCGGTGATGGTGCGCAGGCTGGACGTGTATGGGCCGGGATTGTTCGGCAGCGCCGGGATGCGGCGCAGGCTGGCGATCACGTCGTCGGCGGTGAACGGTGCGCCGTCGTTGAACCGGACCCCCTGGCGCAGGGAAAACTCCCAGGTCCGGTCGTCAACCTGTTTCCAGGCGGTAGCCAAACCCGGCGTCCAGTGCGCGTCGGCGTCCTTGCCCACGAGCGAGTTGTAGAGTTCCCGCGCAGCCGCCATGTTCGGCCCGAGGAACAGCAGATGCGGATCGACCACGAAGGCCGATTGCACGCCCATGCGCAGTTCCTGCGCTCGGGGGCCGGCCAATGCTACGAGCAGCGACAGCCCGGTCAGCAGCAGCCAAGCGGCGCGGCTGCGGAGTCTCAGAAGATGCCTTCCAGCCAACCCTTCTTTTGCGGCTGGATGATCGGGGTGTCGCCGATATCGGGGCTCTGGCCCAGCGCCGCGTTCTGCCGCAGGCGCTGTGCTTCCTTCTGCGGATCGACGACGATCCCCGGCGGCTCCGGCTTTTGCCAGAACAGCAGCTTGCTGACGAAGCTGGTATCGGACTGTTGCATCCGCGCGTCGGCATCGACCTGCGCTCGGATGCGGTCGGAGGCCGCCGGACCGGCTGCTTGCACCAGGGCTTCCTGGCCCGGGCTCTCGCCGGCCTGCGTCGTGTCCAGGGCGGTCTGCGGCACCAACGCTTCCTCGGCCTGGCTACGCGGCGATTGCTCCATCGGGCGCGGAGCACCCGGTCGCGGCGGACGCAGCGAGTAGTCGGGCGGCATCGACAGCGGCGCGCGGGTGGTCACCATGAACTCGTCCGGCGCGTCTCGCGTCAGGCCGAAGGTACGGGAGAGGGTGTCCGAACTGCCACAGGCGGTCAGCGCGAGCGCAGTCGCCGTCAGGAGTGAGGCAGCGAGCCATTGCCCGCGCGAATGTGAAGTCCCCATGTGGCGCTCTCTACCCGTAGAGCGGGGTGAATCGCAAGTGCAAGTAAGGCCAGGGCTCTGCCTTGGCCTTGCTTCCTTCATCCTGCCTTCTCCTGTTTGCCGGCCACGGGCAGCAGGTTCTCGATCACCAGGGCAGCCACGCCGCAGACGATGGCCGCGTCCGCCACGTTGAACACGTACCAGTGCCAGTCGCCGAGATGCACGTCGATGAAATCGACCACCGAGCCAAAGTGCAGCCGATCGATCACGTTGCCGATCGCACCGCCGGCGATGGCGCCCAGCGACACCGCCACCAGCGCCGACTCGGCACGCCGAAGCCAGACGCCCAGCGCCGCCACCACCGCCAGCGCCACCGCCGCCAGCACCAGGTAGCTCCAGGTCCCGTAGCCGTTCAGCAGGCCGAAGGTGACGCCGGTGTTGCGCACGAAGGTCAGGTTCAGCACCGGCAGCAACATGATCTGCCCGACCTCCGGGAGGTCGATGCCACGCAGTACCCAGTATTTACTCGCCTGGTCGGCGGCGAGCACCACCAGTCCGGCCAGCAGTCCGAGCACAGTGAGGCGGTTACGGGTCATGGGCGGGACGCACAATGGTGGGTGGCGCAAGAAAAAGGCTCCCCCTCCCCTCGAGGGAGGGGGAGCCATTCGCCTTGCCGCAAGCACCCTCCCATCACGCAGCCCGGCACACCAGGCCTGACTCCACCGCGTCGGTGCAGCGCAAGCACAGCGAGGGGTGCGCCGCAACCGAGCCGACCTCTGGCAGCACCCGCCAGCAACGGACGCATTTGGAACCCGGTGCGGGCGTCACTGTAGCGAGGTCCTCGGCACTCCCGGCGACCGGGTGCACCGAGGAGACGATGGCGATCTCCTCCCATTCCGCCGGCGACAGCAGCTCGGCCTCGTCCGGCGCCAGTGGCAGGGTAACGGCGGCGGCCAGCGACGCGCCCAGCGTCTTGGCGGCGCGGGCTTCCTCGATCGGCACGGTGATACGGCGGCGGATGGCGCGGATCGTCTCCCACTTCGCCGCCAGAGACTCGTCGCGCCACTCTGACGGCAGGTCGGGGAAGAGCTGCAGATGCACGCTTTCGGCGTCGCCGAAGCGGGCGGCCCAGGCTTCCTCCGCGGTGAAGCACAGCGCCGGCGCCAGCCAAGTGGTGAGGCAGCGGTGCAGATGGTCGAGCACCGTGCGGGCAGCGCGGCGCCGCAGGCTGTCCGGCCGGTCGCAGTAGATCGCGTCCTTGCGGATATCGAAATAGAACGCACTCAGGTCGGTGCTGCAAAAATTGTGCAGCTCGGGGTACACCCCGGTCCAGTCGTAGCTGGCCACCGCACCGCGGATGCGGGCGTCCAGCGCGGTGAGCCGATGCAGCACCCAGCGCTCCAGCTCCGGCATCTCGGTCAGCGGGACGCGTTCCGTCTCATCGAACCCGGCCAGGCTGCCGAGCACCCAGCGCAGCGTGTTGCGCAGGCGGCGATAGAGCTCGGCGGTCTGCTTCAGGATTTCGCTTCCGATGCGCAGGTCCTCGCTGGTGTCCGACATCATCACCCACAGGCGCAGGATGTCGATGCCGTACTGCTTCGCCACCTGCTCCGGAGCGACGACGTTGCCGAGCGACTTCGACATTTTGCGGCCTTGCTCGTCCATGACGAACCCGTCGGTCAGCACTGCTTTGAACGGCGCCCGCCCCCGCGTGCCCACCGCTTCCAGCAGCGACGACTGGAACCAGCCGCGATGCTGATCGGAGCCTTCGAGATACAGATCCGCCGGCCAGGGAAGGCCACGTCCCTCCAGCACGAACGCATGGGTCGAGCCCGACTCGAACCACACGTCCACGATGTCCATGACCTGTTCGTAGTCGTCCGGATTGCGGTCGTTGCCGAGGAAGCGTGACGGCGGCGACGCATACCAGGCATCGGCGCCGTCCGCGGTGAACGCCTCGACGATGCGCTGCACCACCGCCGGATCGCGCAGCGGTTCGCCCGAGCGCTTGTCAACGAACACGGCGATCGGCACGCCCCAGGCGCGCTGGCGGCTGATGCACCAGTCCGGCCGCCCGGCCACCATCGAGCCGATGCGGTTGCGCCCCTGGTCCGGCACGAACTGCGTGGCGTCGATCGCGGCAAGCGCCTTCTCGCGGATGCGTTCCGGCCCATCCAGCCGGATGAACCATTGCGGCGTGGCGCGGAAGATCAGCGGCGCCTTGGAGCGCCAGGAATGCGGGTAGGAATGCAGCAGCTTCCCCGCGCGAGCAGCGCGCCGGCTTCGTCGAGGGCGGCGCAGACCGGGTCGGACGCCTTGTAGACATGCACTCCGGCGAACAGCGGCACCCAGGGGTTGAAGGTGCCGTCGGGGCCGACCGTCTCGGGGATATCCAAGTGATGCTTGCGGCCCAGATCAAAATCTTCCTCGCCGTGGCCGGGGGCGATGTGGACGAAGCCGGTGCCCGCCTCGGTGGTGACGAAGCCGCCAAACAGCAGCGGCGTGTCCTGGTCGTAGCCGCGTCCTCTCAGGGGATGCGCGCAGACGATGCCGGCGAGCGCGGTGCCCTTGAAGACGTGCAGCACAT
This sequence comes from uncultured Alphaproteobacteria bacterium, assembly GCA_963762885.1. Taxonomy (GTDB): domain Bacteria; phylum Pseudomonadota; class Alphaproteobacteria; order Acetobacterales; family Acetobacteraceae; genus JASHVB01. Next base: position 162,485 of record CAVXNH010000016.1, on the reverse strand, counting down.
GATGCATGGCAATGCCGGCGTCGGTGCAGAACTGCGGCAGCAGGTCCAGCGCCACCAGCAGCTTTTCGCCGACGCGGGCGCGCGACCCGTCGGCGACGCTGTCCACGTGCAGTAGCGCGTAGTCGAATTCCTCCCCCGCGGCGACCGCACGGTTGCCCGGCATGGTCCAGGGCGTGGTGGTCCAGATCACCACCGCCGCGCCCTGCAGTTCCGGCAACGGCGCCTGGGTCACCGGGAATGTACCCAGATCGTCGTGCTGGTGTGGTCGTGGTATTCGATCTCGGCCTCGGCCAGGGCGGTCTTCTCCACCGGCGACCACATCACCGGGCGCAGGCCGCGATACAGCGCGCCGTTCAGGAGAAACTTGCAGATTTCGTGGGCGATCGCTGCTTCCGAGGGGTGGTCCATGGTGGAATAACGCTGGGCGAAGTTCCCCTCGACGCCGAGGCGACGGAACTCCTGCGCCTGCACGGTCATCCAGTGGTCGGCCCAGGCGCGGCACTCGGCACGGAAATCCAGCACCGGGACGGCGTCCTTGTCCTTGCCGGCCTTGCGGTAACGCTCCTCGATCTGCCACTCGATGGGCAGGCCGTGGCAGTCCCAGCCGGGGATGTAGTTGGCGTCGTAACCGGCCATCTGGCGGGTGCGGTTGATGAAGTCCTTGTGGATCTTGTTCAGCGCAGTGCCGATGTGGATGTTGCCGTTCGCGTAGGGCGGGCCGTCATGCAGGATGAACAAGGGGCGGCCGAGCGACGCGGCGCGTAGCTTCCCCCACATGTCCTGCGCGTCCCAGCGCGCCAGGATCTGCGGCTCCTTCTTCGGCAGGTCGCCGCGCATGGGGAAGCCGGTCTGCGGCAGGAACACCGTGTCGCGATAGTCGCGCTCGGCTTCGGTTGGGGCGTCGTTCATGGTTGGTCCAGGGCTGTCCGGAGCGGCTCAGGGCCGCGATTGGGTGGGCGCGCGCGGTCTCCCGGGGCTCAGCGAGCCACCGGGCGGGTAATTCGCGCCTGCCTATACACGGATGCCATGGCGGGGACTATGTGGACGTTGCGCGGGCGAGGTCAAGCGGCGCGCGACCGTTTCGGGCCTGTGCAAGAGAGGGGCGAAATCCCTTTCAGGGTGAACGAACAAGGTGTTGGGTTCCTGTTCGGCATGGTAGCGCGGGCCTTCAGCGGCGCCGCGATCTACCAACTCCGGCGACTGGCTCTATTCCTGGCGGTTTCGATTGTAGAATTGCGGGATTAACTTTCTGTAAGCGTCATTTGTTTGGGGCGCCTTGCCCACAGCTGCCCTTGTCGAACGGTGTTCGGGCGCCCCGTCATGCGCCAAGTCGATGCGGGAGATCACGATGGCTAAGGTTCTGGTGCTGTATTACTCGGCGTATGGTCACATTGAGACGATGGCGCATGCGGTTGCTGAGGGCGCTCGCGAAGCCGGCGCTCGGGTGGATGTGAAGCGTGTGCCGGAGCTCGTGCCGCTCGAGGTGGCAAAGAAGTCCGGTTTCAAGCTCGACCAGCAGGCGCCGGTCGCGGTGATAGCAGACCTCGCGGACTATGATGCGATCATTGTCGGCACCGGCACCCGGTTCGGGCGAATGTCCTCGCAGATGGCCAATTTCCTTGACCAGGCCGGCGGTCTCTGGGCGAAGGGTGCGTTGCACGGCAAGGTGGGTGGGGCGTTCGCCTCCAGCGGAGTCCAGCACGGTGGTCAGGAGACGACACTATTTTCGATCATCACGAACTTGCTGCATCTCGGTCTGATCATCGTGGGCCTGGACTACGGCTTCGCTGGGCAGATGACGATGGACGAGATCGTTGGAGGTGCGCCGTACGGCGCGACCACGATTGCGAACCGAGATGGGAGTTGTCGCCCATCGCAGAAGGAAGTGGATGGCGCCCGCTACCAAGGGAGGCGGATCGCGCAGGTTGCCGCCAAGCTGCACGGGTAGGGCGAATGGACTGGACCGGCGGGCGCCCCGCAGACCCAATCTGCTCCCAGGCACGTTCGACAAGGCTGGTCGCATGGCTCGCAGATAGATGGCCTGACCAGGATCGGCTATCCAGTCGCGGAACCAGCTAAAGGTGGCATCCGCGTGAACGCCTCTCCCAGGAAACTGCTGTTGCGTGCTCTCGCCGGAGAACATACCGAGCGACCACCGATCTGGCTGATGCGACAGGCCGGCCGCTACCTGCCGGAATACCACGTCACCCGGGAAGCCGCCGGCGGCATGCTCGGACTTTGCAATTCCCCAGAGCATGCGGCGGAGGTCACGCTGCAACCCATCCGCCGGTTCCGGCTCGACGCGGCGATCCTGTTCGCCGACCTGCCGCAACTCGCAGCGGCCTTGGGCCAGACCCTGGAGTATCGCGAGGGCGACGGACCGGTGCTGACGCCGCCGATCCGTTCGCCTGACGACATCAGGCGACGCCTCAGCCTGTCTCGCCTGCACGAAGAGCTGGCGCCGATCTACGAGACGGTGCGGCGGCTGGCGGTTGCTCTGCCGCCGGACGTGACGCTGATCGGCTATGCCGGCGCGCCCTGGACTGTTGCGACCTACATGGTCGAAGGGCGGGGTGGCGCCGCATCAGAGCATGCCATCGTCAAGCAATGGGCGATGCGCGATCCGGACGGGTTCCAACCCCTCATCGACATGCTGACGACAGCCGCCATTCAGTTCCTGGAGCGGCAGATCGAGGCCGGAGCAGAGGCGGTGCAGTTGTTCGAAAGCTGGGCGGGTATCCTGCCAGAGCCGTTTTTCCAGCGATGGTGCGTCGAGCCCGTGGCGCGCATTATTCAGGCGCTGCGCTTGAAGCATCCGACGACTCCCGTGATAGCCTTTCCCCGCGCAGCGGGATTACTTTACGCGGGCTATGCGGAGGCGACGCAGGCCGACTGTATCGGTCTCGATAGCGGCGTGCCGCTCGGCTGGGCGGCGGAGAAGCTCCAGCGTGACCTGGGACGCTGCATCCAGGGGAACCTCGATCCTCAGATGCTGGTCGTCGGCGGCGAGCCGATGCGGGCCGAGGCCGAACGCATTCTTCGGGCCGCTTGCCAGGGGCCTTTCGTATTCAACCTGGGACACGGCATCTTGCGGACGACGCCGCCAGAGCATGTGAGTGCCCTGATGAAGCAGGTGCAGGCGTGGCGGTCCTAATATAGTGATCCTAACGGTTCGATACCGTTTCTGCCGCACTCGAAAAGCCATCGCAATGCGTCAGTCCGCAAGCAAGATTCACCACAAAGTTAGCCAGCGGCCGCGGCCGCATCCCCATGGCTCGAAATCGCTCGCGCGGGAGGCAGGCCGCTCGGTTCGGGCTATTTCCATGGTAGACACAAAGGCACAAAGATTTAGTTCTTCGTGCCTTTGTGTTTTTGTGGTGAATCTGTTTGCGGACTGACGCGCCGGGGACGAAACGTGAGGATCACTGCACGGGCCGGACCAACAAGCTGAGCGGTCAGGTCGCGGCCTCCGCGGCGGCGCTCGCCTCGACGCGTTCGCCGCGGAACACCAGCAGGGCCGTAGCCCCAGCCGCGATCAGCGCGAACAGGCACGCGCAGAGGAAGATGCGGGTCGGGGCGAGGCCGAACGACAACAGGTAGCCACCCAGCACCGGTGCGACGACGGCGCCCAGCCGTCCAACCCCCAGCGCCCAGCCGAGGCCGGTGGTGCGCATGCGCGCCGGATACAGCTTGCCGCAGGCTCCGTTGGCGCCGGTCTGGCTGCCAATGATCGTCATCCCAGCCAGGAAGCTCATGAGCAGTACCAGGGCATAGGGCAGCGTCGCGAGTGCGATTACCGCGATGAACACGGCGCCGGCGGCATAGTGCAATGCCAATGTGCGCTCGGGTCCGATCCGGTCGATCGCCAGGCCAAGATACAAAACGACGAAGATGCCGCCGCAATCGCGGAGGCTCGACGCGAAGATCGCCTGTCCCGGCGTCATGCCGATCATGGTCAGGACCGTCGGCATCCGATAGGCGAACAGGAACAGGTTCAGCAGGCTGCAAAAGTAGACGATCCATAGCAGGATGGTCTGCAAGGCGTAGCCTTTGCCGAACAGCATTGCGATCGGGTTGCCGCGCGCCACGTCGATCGGACCTCGCTGTGCCGAGTCGATATCGAGGCGTTGCAGCAACGCGGTCTGCCGCGGTGACCGGGTCTGTCGGGCGGCCAGGAAGCGCGGCAATTCCGGCAGCCACAGGGCCAGTGCGGCGACCAGCACCAAGGGGAACGCTCCGCCCAGGATGAAGATCATCGGCCAGCCGAAATGCGAGAGCAGACCTGCAACGATCTGGCCGCCCAGGAAGCCCCCGATGGGCGCCCCGGTGAAGGTCGCCATGACCATCGTCGCGCGCAGGCGGTGCGGGGCGTAGTCGCCGGCCAGCGCCGCCGCGCCGGAAAACCCGCCGCCGATACCGATCCCGGTCAGGCAGCGCCAGACGCTCAGCATGCCGACGGAGTCGGCCGTAGCGCTGAGCAATGAAGCCACCCCGAAAATCGTGAGGCTGACGAGCAATAGCGGACGGCGGCCGAACCGGTCCCCGATCGGGCCGGCGCTGAGCGCTCCCAGCAGGATACCGATGCTCGACCAGAAAAACGCCACGGTGAACGCCGACGGCGGCAGGTGCCACACATGGATCAGCGACGGCACCGCCCAAGCAACGGAATTGAGGTCGTAGCCGTCGCAGATCTGCACCAACGTCCACAGCGCCGCTACGCGGAGCTGCAAGCTGCCGATCCGCTGGTTTTCAAGCGCAGCTTCAGTGGACGAATACGCAGCATCCGCCATTAGAGCCTCCCGACGTTATTCTTCGTTGTTGCCCGTGTCGCATGCGCGCCAGTGGCATGCAAGCACAACGCGATCCCGGTCCAGGCAATCGTGCGGACTTCTCTCTGCCGCCGGCTGGGCTATGCTGTCGGCGTCCCGCCGTGGACCAACCAACGAAGGGGGATACGTCGTGCAACTTAACCGCGAGTCGCTGATTCAGGCCTGGCGCGCCATGACCACCATCCGCCACTTCGAAGAGCGGGTGCAGGAGGAATTCTCCAAGGGCCACATTCCCGGCTTCGTCCATCTCTACGCCGGCCAGGAGGCCTCCGCCGTTGGCGTGTGCACTGAGCTTGGGCCGCACGACAGCATCGCCAGCACGCATCGCGGCCACGGCCACAGCATCGCGAAGGGCTGCGACGTCACCGGCATGATGGCCGAGCTGTTCGGCAAGCGGGACGGGCTATGCGGGGGAAGGGCGGCTCGATGCACATCGCCGATCTTCACCAGGGCATGCTCGGCGCCAACGGCATCGTCGGTGGCGGCCCGCCGCTGGTGGTCGGCGCGGCGCTGACGGCGAAGACGCTCGGCACCGGCAACGTCGCGGTGTCGTTCACCGGCGACGGCGGTTCCAATCAGGGCACGACCTTCGAGGCGATGAACCTGGCGGTCGTGTTGCAGCTTCCGGCCATCTTCATTTTCGAAAACAACGGCTATGGCGAATACACCGGTGCGTCTTATGCCGTCGGCAGCCGCGACATCGCCGGCCGCGCCGCCGGCTTCGGCCTGCCGGCCGTGAAGGTCAGCGGCGACGACTTCTTCGCCGTGCACGAAGCGGCGCGCGAGGCGGTGGAACGCGCCCGCGCCGGTGGCGGCCCGAGCGTTATCGAGGTGGATACCTGCCGATTCTATGGCCACCACTCCGGCGATGCACAGCTCTATCGCGGCAAGGACGAGGTGAAGGGGCTGCGCGAAGAGCGTGATTGCCTCAAGCATTTCCGCCGCCGCGTTACCGAAGCCGGCTTGCTAGAGCATGCCGATCTAGACACGGTCGAAAGCGAGGTCAGGACGTTGATCGAGCAAGCCGTCGCCGCCGCGCACGCCGCCCCTCTCCCCGCCCCCGAAGCATTGCTCACCGACGTTTACGTACTGGTACTGATACACGTCCCCCCTCCCGCGTGTGGGAGGGGTTGGGGGAGGGTGATGCGTGCGCCTCGCTTCGCCCTCCACTGACCCCTCCCGCAAGCGGGAGGGGGATTGCTGTACCCCCTTCCCCGGGAGCCTCCCCATGACCGTAAAAACCATTCGTCAGGCACTGCACGAAGCACTGGAGCAGGAGATGCGGCGCGATCCACGCGTGGTGGTGATCGGCGAGGATGTATCGGGCGGCGCCGGCACGGGCGGTGGTCGCGACGCCGCCGGCGGCGTGCTGGGCGTCACCAAGGGCCTGATCAAGGAATTCGGCGAGGCCCGCGTGATCGACACACCGATCACCGAATCGGCGATCATGGGGGCTGCCGCCGGCGCCGCAGTGACCGGGTTGAGGCCGGTGGCGGAGTTGATGTTTTCCGACTTCCTCGGCGTCTGCTTCGATCAGATCTTCAACCAGGCCGCCAAATTTCGTTACATGTTTGGCGGCAAGGCGCGCACGCCGATGGTGATCCGCACCATGATCGGCGCCGGCCGCAGCGCGGCGGCACAGCATTCGCAAAGCCCGTATGGCGTCTTTACCAGCGTGCCGGGGCTGAAGGTGGTGGTGCCGTCGAACGCCTATGACGCCAAGGGACTGCTGATCCAGGCGATCCGCGACGACGACCCAGTGATCTTCTGCGAGCACAAGCTGATGTACGACCTCAAAACGGAAGTCCCCGACGAGGCTTATGTGATTCCGTTCGGTGAAGCCAACGTGGTGCGCGACGGCGACGACGTGACGGTGGTCGCACTGGCTCGCATGGTGCACTACGCTGTGGAGGCGGCCGAAACTCTGGCCGCCGAAGGCATCGAGTGCGAGATCATCGATCCGCGCACCACCTCGCCGCTGGACGAGGACACCATTTTAGAAAGCGTCGAACGCACCGGCCGCCTTGTGGTCGTGGACGAAGCGACTCCGCGATGCAGCATGGCCACCGACATCGCAGCGCTGGTGGCCGATCGGGCCTTTCAATTCCTCAAGGCTCCGGTGCGGCGGGTCACTGCGCCGCACACGCCAGTGCCGTTCGCACCGTCGCTGGAAAAGCTATACATTCCAGATCCGGACCGGATCGCCGCGGCGGTGCGGGCGGTCTACGGATATGGAAGATAAGCCTGATGCTACGACCGTCGTCATCGCATGACGCCTGCCCAGCCCGTCGGTCATGGCCGGCCTTGTGCCGGCCATGACGGGGGCGGGCGATGTCGGATCGTGAGGAGCCCCTGCGCATGACGACATCCATCACCGCTATCACGATGCCCAAGTGGGGTCTGACAATGACCGAGGGCAAGGTCGTGCAATGGCTCCGCCCAGCCGGCGCATCCTTCGCCCCCGGCGATGAATTGCTGGAGATCGAGACTTCAAAAATTACCAACGTCGTCGAAGCCGAGTCGACCGGCACGTTGCTGCGTGTCGTCGCCCCGGAAGGCAGCACCTTGCCGATCGGCGGATTGCTCGCCGTGATCGGACCCGCCGACGCGCCGGCGGCCGAGGTCGAACAATTCGTCGCCGGCTTCGTCGTTGCCGAACCCGCCGAGGAAGCCGACGAAGCCGCCGAAGCACCTGCTCCGCGCATGCTCGAAGTCGGTGCCACCAGGTTGCGCTACCTGGAACTCGGCAGCGGTGACGGGCCGCCGGTGCTGCTGCTGCATGGTTTCGGTTCCGACCTGAACAGTTGGATGTTCACCCAGCCGATCCTGGCCGAGGGCCGCCGTGTGCTGGCGCTGGATCTGCCGGGACATGGCGGTTCGGGACGGGATGTGGGTGCCGGCGATGGGGATGCCTTCAGGCAGGCGGTGGAGGGCTTTCTGACCGCGCTCGATCCGGGGCCGGTGCATCTCGTGGGTCATTCGATGGGCGGCGCGATCGCGGCGCTGCTGGCCGCACATCGTCCGGACCTGGTGCGGTCGCTGACGCTGATCGCTCCGGCCGGTCTCGGGCCGGAGATCAACGCCGCATTCATCGACGGGTTCGTGCGGGCGTCGCGCCGCAAGGATGCCGTCGAGGTCCTGCAAATGCTGGTACACGATCCGGCTCTGGTCAGCCGTTCGATGGTCGAGGATGTGCTGCGCTTCAAACGCCTGGATGGTGTGGCTGCGGCTCTTGAGACCGTTGCGCGCGCCTGGTTCGCTGGCGGGCAGCAGAAGACGGACCTGACGGCTGTGATCGCCGGCCTGACGGTGCCGGTGCAGGTGATCTGGGGCGGCGACGACAGGATCATTCCGGTGACGCACGCGAAGGCCTTGGGACCAGGCGTACCCGTGCATGTGCTGGAGGCAGCCGGTCACCTGCCGCATATGGAAAAGTCCGGCGAAGCGAACCGCCTGCTTCGCCGGTTCATCGACGCGTGACGAAAACGCTGATCGAGAGCGTTCGCCCCCCTACCCCTACGCTGCGACCAGGGGCTGCGCTGCGCTTCGGTAGCGCAGGACGAGACGCATCACCCAGGCGGCGAAGTATCCCGCGCTCAGCCCGGATACGCCGATGCTCCATAGCGCGATGTCGCTGCGCCAGGCTGGTGCCAGCACGGCTGCCACGCCCAGCGCGTATTTCACCAGGAAGATCGTCATGTTGCGCACCAGCGGCACCGCGCTGCCCGGCAGCGTAACCCGCCCCGCCGCGCGGTCGATCACCACGCGATCCAGTCGCGTGGTCTGCCAACCGATCGCCAAGCCGACCAAAGCGCAGCCGAACCAAGCCACCGCCAGAACCGGAGACCCGGCGGAGCGCATCGCCAGGCTGCCGATCCCCCAAGCCATGAACACACCCGGCACGATCAGCACCCGAGTTCACTGGCACGCTACGGGTACGCAGGCTCGGCACGCCGCGCGCCAGCAGCAGCGCGCAGAGTGCCCAGGCCCACCACGGCGTATGCTGCAGGAGTGCGAGCAGGCTTGGCATTCGTGTCGCTCCCCTCGGTTGCGGCGATTTTGGTGTGGCGTAAGAGGCCACTGACAATTGGCCGACCAACAAGCGGATGGCGCCCGTTATGATACTTCGTGGAATCAACGCAACTGCTTTCTCCCCCAATTTGTCCGAGCGATTTTGCAAGTCGCCGGCTTTGAAGAACAGGACGTCCCAGCCGATCAGCGTGCCCCGGGGATGCGGTTGACCGCGGCGCCGGTCGCACTCCGGCGGTTGGCACGGCCCCAGCGTTGTCACCATAGATACCGTCGTGGCGCGCGGGATGGAGTTCGTGCGCCATCGGTACCACTTGTCGCGCCGGTGGCCGCGTCCTCGCTGCCCCGCCAGTGCAAGATCCGATGGCCGACGGCGGTGCGTGGCCTCGTTATAAGGAGATCATCGATGCGTGTCGCATTTCTGGGCCTCGGCGCCATGGGCATGCCGATGGCTGCCAACCTAACTCGCGCGGGGCACCAGCTTGTGCTGTGGAACCGCAGCCGCAAGACGCTGACCGGCTTCGAAGGCGCGCCGCCGCGCGTGGCGGACTCGCCAGCGGACGCGGTCCGCGATATCGAGGCGGCGGTCACCATGCTGGCCGACGATCACGCGGTCGAGGACGTGGTGCTGCACCGCGGATTGCTCCATGCGCTGCCCGCGGATGCGGTGCACGTGTCGATGAGCACTGTCGGCATCGCCACTGCGCGTCGCTTGGCCGAGCACCACGTCGCCCAGCGGCGCGCCTATGTCGCGGCGCCGGTGTTCGGGCGGCCGGACGTCGCGCAGGCGCAGAAGCTCTGGGTGGTGGCGGCGGGCGCCGCCGATTCCGTGGCGCGGGTGCGCCCGCTGTTACAGGCGGTCGGCCGCGGCATCACCGAGATCGATGAGGTGCCGTGGCACGCCAACCTGGTGAAGCTCGGCAACAACGTGATGCTGGCGGCGATGCTGGAAGCGCTGGGCGAGGTCTATGGGTTGATGCGCAAGGGTGGGGTGGATCCGAAGAAGTTCCTGGCGGCAGCCAACAGCCTGTTCCAATCGCCGGTCTATGAGACGTACGGCACCATCGCGGCGGAGGGGCAGGACGAGCCCGCCCTGTTCAAGGCGTCGCTCGGGTTGAAGGACCTGCGCCTCGCTCTGGCTGCGGCTGACGATCTGATGGCGCCGATGCCGATCGCCGGGCTGGCGCACGCTTCATTGGTCGGTGCGATGGCCCATGGCGGCGAGGATAAGGACTGGAGCGTGCTCGCCGCCGAGGCGCAACGGAGGGGATAAGAAAACCTCTCCCGCGCTAGGCGCGGGAGAGACACCCCGTATCGGCCGGCTCGATGCGCCACCGGGGATGAAAACGGCGAACGTTTGGTCGCACCGCCCCTCGTCATGCCGACGAAGGTCGGCATCCACGACTAAGCCGCACCCACGAAGACAAGACGTGGCTGCCGACCTTCGTCGGCATGACGCGGGTGCAGCGGGAGTTTTCGCAGCAGGTTGGGTCACAGCAGTACCAGGTCGTCGCGGTGCACGATCTCGTCGCGGCCGCGCCAGCCGAGGATCGCCTCGATCTCGTCCGACCGATGCCCGATGATCCGCTGCGCATCGGCGCTGGCATAGGCGGAGAGGCCGCGCGCCAGGGCCGTGCCGTCCGGACCCGCGATTACCACCGGATCGCCGCGCTGGAAGCTGCCCTCTGCCGCCCGCACCCCGGCCGGCAATAGCGAACGGCCCGCCCGCAAAGCCCGTGCTGCCCCAGCGTCCACGGTCAGCGTCCCCAGCGGCGCCAGCGCCCCCGCGATCCAGCTCTTGCGCGCCGAGCGCCCCTCCGGCGCCGCCAGGAACCAGGTGCATCGTGCGCCGGCCGCCAGCGCGGCCAGCGGGTGCTCTGTGTAGCCGCGGGCGATCGCCATCGCGCACCCCGCCTGGGTGGCGATGCGCGCCGCCGCCAGCTTGGTGCGCATGCCGCCCGACGAGTAGCCCGGGGGCGGATCGCCGCCCATCGCCTCGATCTCCGGAGTAATCGCCGCCACCACCGGGATGTGCTCTGCCGCTACCGGATCGCGGCGCGGATCGGCCGTGTAGAGCCCGTCGATATCGGACAGCAGCACCAACACGTCCGCCTGCATCATCTCGGCGACGCGCGCGCCCAGACGGTCGTTGTCGCCGAAGCGGATTTCCGTGGTGGCGACCGTGTCGTTCTCGTTGATCACCGGGATGCAGCCGAGTTGCAGCAGCGTACTCAGTGTGGCGCGCGCATTCAGGTAGCGGCGGCGATCCTCGGTATCGTCCAGGGTCAGCAGAAGCTGCGCGGCGGTCAGCCCCTGGGCGGACAGCGCCTCGCTCCAGGCCTGGGCGAGGCGGATCTGGCCCACCGCGGCGGCGGCCTGTTTCTCCTCCAGGCGAAGGCGCTTCTGGGTCAGGCGCAGGGTGCGGCGGGCCAGTGCGATGGCGCCCGACGACACCACGATCACCTCGGCGCCGCGGCGGTGCAGGTCGGCGATGTCGGCAGCAATGCCGCCCAGCCAGGCGGTGCGCGGCGCCGCCTCGTCCTGATCCACCACCAGGGCGCTGCCGATCTTCACCACCAGCCGGTGCGCTGAGGCGAGGGAGGGGGTGGGGGTCATGGGTGGAGCGGCGGAGCGCGATGCGTCGCGACACTGCTTATGCCGTAGTGGCCGGGCCGAAGTTCCCTGGCGCTTGACCCCGTGACCACCCAGCCATCTCTCGCGGCACCGGCGCCGCGATAGATGGCCGGGTCAAGCCCGGCCATGACGATTGGGGCCGGTGTGGGGCTCACGCCACCAGCTCCCGGGCTGACTCCCGGACCATGTTTTGTAACGCGCGCAGCACTTCCGGTACGCCCTGCCCAGTCACCCCGGAAAGCAGCATCACCGGCCGCCCCGACGCCTTGCGCAGCGCCGCCAGCCGTGCCGAGGTCTCCCGCGGCGTCATTGCGTCGGCTTTGTTCAGTCCGATCAGTTCCGGCTTCTCTGCCAGCCCGCCGCCATACGACGCCAGCTCCTCGCGCACCGTCCGCCACGCCCGCACCACGTCGCCCGCGGCGCCATCCACCAGGTGCAGCAGCACAGCGCAGCGCTCGACATGGCCGAGGAACCGGTCGCCCAGCCCGGCGCCTTCATGCGCCCCCTCGATCAGCCCGGGGATGTCGGCCAGCACAAACTCCTCTGCCGCCGACAGCCGCACCACGCCCAACTGCGGATGCAGCGTGGTGAACGGATAGTCGGCGATCTTCGGCCGCGCCGCGGACGCCGCAGCCAGCAGCGTGGACTTGCCGGCGTTCGGCAGCCCCACCAGCCCAGCGTCGGCGATCAGCTTCAGCCGCAGCCAGATCCAGCGTTCCTCCCCCGGCCAACCCTTGGTTGCCTTGCGCGGCGCCCGGTTGGTCGAGGTCTTGAAGTGCGCGTTACCGAAGCCGCCGTCGCCGCCGCGCAGCAGCACTACCCGGCGGCCAGGCGCATTCATGTCGGCAAGCACGGTCTCGCGGTCGTCGGCGAGGATCTCGGTACCGATCGGGACCTTGATCACCACGGCCGGGGCGCCGGCCCCCGTGCGGTCGCTGCCCGCGCCGTTGCCGCCCTTGCGGGCGCGGAAATGCTGGGTGTAGCGGAAGTCGATCAAGGTATTCAGAGCGTCCGCCGCCTCGAAGACGATGTCGCCGCCCTTGCCGCCGTCACCGCCGTCCGGGCCGCCGAACTCCATGAACTTCTCGCGGCGGAACGCGACGACGCCGTCGCCGCCGTCACCGGATCGCAGGTAGATCTTAGCCTGGTCGAGAAACTTCATGACACTCCAAACGGCGACCCCATCAGTTCCGGCCGCCACGCTGCCCATCAGCGCAGGCATGCGCCGCAGCCACAAAACACAACGGGGGCCGGCTGCCGCCGACCCCCGTCGCAAAACCCTTCGCGGAAGGTCCGGCGCGTTACTCGGCGGCCACCGGCAACGGTCGGACCGAGATATGCACGCGATCCTGTGCCTTGCGCTTGAACTCCACGCGGCCGTCGATCAGCGCGAAGATGGTGTGGTCGCGGCCGAGGCCGACATTCTCGCCCGGGTGCCACTTGGTGCCGCGCTGGCGGACCAGGATGTTGCCGGCGATCACCGTCTCGCCGCCGTACTTCTTGATACCGAGGCGCCGGCCTTCGGTGTCGCGCCCGTTGCGCGAGGAGCCGCCTGCCTTCTTGTGTGCCATGACCCGTTACTCCTGCGGGTGGGTGCCCGGGGCGGAGCCCGGGACGGCGGGGTGATTGGTCTCGGGACCGTCGCCATAGACGATCCCCTCCCCTTCGGCGGCTTCGGCACCGGCAGCACCGGGTTCTACCTCGGCCGGCGTTTGCGCCGCGGCCTCGAAGTGGGTCGGGTGGTCGGCATGCGCAACGTCGGCGGCGTCCACCGGCTCGGCCGGTGTCGATGCGACTGCCGTCGTGTCCGCGGACGGCGTTACCTGGGTCCCGGCGGCTTCTTCCGCGCCGTAGACGATCCCCTCGCCTTCGGCGGCCTCGGCACCGGCGGCGCCGGGTTCCACCACGGCCAGCAGGGCTGGCGCGGCGTCGAAATGGGTCGGGTGGTCGGCGTGTGCCACGTCGGTGGTGGCCGCCTGCGCAACCGGGTCAGTCTCCAGCGTTTCGGCGGCTTCCGGCTCTGCCAGCATCTCGCCGTCCTTCGCGAAGCCGGAGACTCGCAGCACGGTGACGTGCTGGCGATGGCCATTCCGACGGCGGCTGTTCTGCCGGCGGCGCTTCTTGAAGATGATGACCTTGTCCAGCCGGTCCTGAGCGATCACCGTCGCGGTGACCTCAGCCCCTGCAACCACCGGCGAGCCAAGCGTCAGCCCCGACTCGGTGCCCAGCGCCAGGACGTCGGTGAACGTCACCGTGGAGCCCGCCTCGGCCTCCAGCTTTTCCACCTTGAGCACCGCGTTCGGTGTCACGCGGTATTGTTTCCCGCCGGTGCGGATCACAGCGAACATCGGCCTCGACTTTCCAAGACAGCACGGGCCGCAGGGAAGGCCCGGCGGCCGGAGAGCGCGGGTTATAGCGGCGGTGGGGCCGGAGTCAACGCGGCCGCGATCGGGGCCACGCTGCTGCCGCCACGTCTCACCAACGTCTCGTTTCCCGCCAGCAGAGACGGGTGGCGAGGCGCCGAATTGGTGCATGGAGTTCTTGTATCTCGTGTCCATGCCACAAAGCCTTCGCGCCGGCACGGCAGCAAGGACCAGGCGATCGGAAGTGCGGGCTGCTCTGTGCATGGGCTTCTGCCGGCGCTGATCCGGCGGCGGCGCTCGTCTCGCACACCGCCTCGTGCCGCGGCCCGGGGAGCGCCGCACCGTTGCCGGGCAGAACGGGGCGGCGGGATACAACGCGCGGATTGCGCTCGCAGGCCGAAGGTCAGTCCGCCAGCGATCGGGGAAACTGATCGGTGCGCTTGAACACCTGCAGCCCGCGTGTCTGGAAGCGCTGCGAAACCAGGGCCGAGCCGGCCCCAGACCTGGCGGCAATCACATTGAACAGGTCAGGGGCATGCGGCGACGGAGCGACAGCGACGCCCGCTGCGCCTGAAACCCAGTAGCTGACGGCGAAAACCACCGCGTCGATGTCGACCACCTCGTACTGGCGCAGCTTCAGGTCCGGCAGATAGGGGCTCATCTCGGCCAGCGGTTCGGCAACCTCGAGGCGCCGCGCCAGTATGTCGCCGGCCGCCAACCGGAGTGCCATCGGCACCATCTGGACCGCCGGACGGAGGTTGGTCGGAAGCGGCGCGACGAACTTGCCGATGAGAGCATCGCCGTTGGTGCCGAGAATGACGCATGCCGCCTTGTCGTCGGCAATTGGCTGCCTGGTCGAAGGATCGACCGACAGGATGGCGTGCATGACATAGACGTCCGACTGGCTGAGGTTGTGCAATGAATAATCGAAGACCAGCTTCTTGCCTTCCTTGCCGGGTCGGCAGCTCAGCTTCAGATCGGTCGTCGTCGGCACGGTGGCCATCGTTTCACCTGCAACCTTCCAGACAGGTTAACCCGTCGGTTGGAATGTCGGTCCCCTTGGCATAGACCGCGGCCTGGCGAAGCAATGCCAGCAGCACTTGCGCGCGCTCCGGCGACGTTGGGTCGCCCGGCCTTGGCCAGTCGGACGGATCGTAGGAGATGCGGCAACCACTGCCGGTGCCGGTTCCGAGGACAGGATCGCCGTCCGCCGTTGCCTGGCCGGTTGCAACGCCGCGCGCCGTCGCCGCCTGGCGGTTGTCAGGCTCGACATAGCCATTCGGCGGCTCGGTCGGCGGGTCGGGTTTGGCGATCGCGATGCTGCGTCCGAGCACATCGCATGCGGCGAACACAGCCTCCCCTTCCGGCAGGCCTGCGATGAGGCTGAGATCGTCCACCACGGCGAAGGCGTAATCGAACGACGCCGCGGCAACCCTGATGTGGCCGCCGGGGCCGACATGCATGTTCCGGTTGGGTCCCATGACTACCCGGATCGCCTCCCGGCGCTTCGGATTCGCCTGCTGCTGCATGGTTACGACGAGCCGATCATTTGGTGCCGTCGTCGGCTGGTGTCGGGTCTCCGGGCGGAGTGAGGACGGCGGCCATTGCGTCTCCCGGTGAGCCGCCGGAGTTCTTGCCGACCAGGACACCCTTTATGGACACACCGGCCGGTGTGATCACGACGAAGTTGCCGCCCACCTTCAACGTAATCTTCGATGTGGCTTCGATCACCACGTTGTCCCCGGAGAAGTTAATATCCTTTTCAAGTGACGCGTAAAGGTTGCCTTCACCGTCCACCATCATGTCGTTTTTGACCTTGAGCTCGTAGTCCTTCTCGATAATCTCGGTCTTGGTCCCGCCGTTGAAAGGGCCCGCCGGATCGCCGACATGCAGCGTGTAGTCCTGGAAGACCTTGGCCTTGTAGTTGCCTCCGACCACCTGGTGCACTGTGTCGATCCCGCCGACCGTCAGATGGCGGTCGCCGCCGATCGACTCAAACCGCGAACCCAACGCCGTGATATCCAGCCGCCCCTGCGAGCGCAGCAGCAGTTGTTCCGATCCGCCGGTGTCGTCGAAGCGCAGCATATGGAAGCCGCGGCCGGATTTCGGTTGCGGTACGCTACGAGTCTTGATACCGCTGCGCAGGAAACTGCTGGCGGTGGCCTTCAGGTCCGACAACGTGTTCAGCAGTTTCGTCGCCACGGATTTCGCAGGGTACGGCAGGTTGGTCGTGCCGGAGCTGGCGTTATAAACGCGGCCCATGATGATCGGCCGTTCGGGGTTGCCGTCGATGAACCCGACCAGCACCTCCTGACCGATACGCGGCAGGAACTGACTGCCGAATGACTGGCCGGCCCAACCCTCGGAGACGCGCACCCAGCAGGTGTTCTGGCCAGACTTGAGCGCCTTGTCCGGCGGAGAAAGCGTCGACCACGGTCCCGGCAGCCCGCCCGTCGCGGATGGCGGTCCCGGATCCCACGGAAAGCGCACCCGCACGCGGCCGATCGCGTCGGCGTACACGTCCTGGGTGCTGTCGACTCCCTGGCCTCCGATCACGATCGCCAGATGCGGTCCGTAGGCGATCGGTCGCGGCCCGGCCGAAGGGGTCGGGGCCACATAGCCACCCGACGAAGGATTCTGCATGGCGGTGAACGTGTTCGTATAAGCCCCGTCGTTCGCCGCCAGCGCCTTGTCCAGATCGGCGAGCAGGAGTGGGATGGCGCTGGTGATGCCGACCTGGGTGATGCCGCCGGCGGTGAACGAAGCGAAATTCGATTTCGGGATAGGGTTGTTATCGTTGGGATACCACCAACGCTGGAACGCCCGCGCTTGCTCGTTCTGCAAGAAATTGTTCAGGCCGGCGACCGCGGCACCCGACAGCAGGAAGTCCTTCACGCTCTTGCCGCCTGACTGGAACGGACTGAAAAACAGGTCGCGAAACACGAAATTCAGGAAATCGGTCGTCGACGTGGTTTGATAGCTGTTCTCAAAGGCCGCAATCGTCACATTCGTAACCAGATAATCGCCTGGCTCCCCCTGCGAGTTCTGGTCCGAGGTGATCGTGATGGTGCGCCCCGGCTTGACCGAGGGATTGATCGTAGCCCCCGTGATCTTCGACGCCAGCACCCGCTGCTCTTGCATACGGCTGTCTGCGTAATCCTGTATGTTGCGATCACCCTGACCGCTGGCGGCGCTGCCTTCTTCGGCGCCCGGGTCGTTTTCGAACGGGCCCGGAAATTGCTCGCTCTGGAAGAACCCGCTGACCGATGGGTTGGCAACCAGGACGTTGTAGCTGTCGGCGAATTTCTCCGACTTCAGGATCGGCCGTACCGGATTCAGGATATTGAAATTACCGAACCAACTGTTTTGCGTGACCGGACTGTACATCCTTCGGAAATTCGATATTGTCGCCTGCTTGGGATCCGCATTGGAGAACGATGCATTGTTGTCGTCGATCGTGTGGGTATTCACATCGCACGGACCGGGGCTTTGGAACGGCAGTTGTCCCAGCACCATCGTGGTGTTTTCCGCCACCATGATCTCATTGCCATCCAGTATCGGGTCGTCGGCCGTGCCGGAATCCGAGTTCGCCTGCTCCACGCTATCGAAAATGTACCAGATACCGAAGCGCTCCATCAGGCGCGACAAAAAGCCGAATGTGCTTTCGCCGGTCACTGCACGCAGTACTCCATCGGCTGAAACGCCGACGATTTCAGCCGCGAGGTGTCATATAAGAAATCTTGGAAAGCGCGACTGCATGTCGGAGAGTACAGAGTTGATGATCGTCACGACATCCTGGCCCTCGAAGACCCGGAATGCACTCTGTTGCCCCAGCATCTGCACGGCGGGAACCAACGTCGCCCGGTAGACCGCCAGGCGATGCTGCAAGCCTCCCGGATTGAGGGTGCCGGACAGTTCGAACCTGGATATCATGCCGGTTCTATGGGTGTAGTCCGTGTTCTCGTTCGGGCCCATCAGGAAGCCGATCCGCGCCATCTGCCCGATCAGGCTGGTCGCAGGACTGTTGGCTTTGTCCGCGATGTCCTGGGAAGAGGTGACCAGCGTCACATCATACGAGAACGGCGTTGAGATCCCCTCCATGCCGTCCAGTTTGGTCGGCCAGAGATCGCGTTGGCCTTCAATGTCGAACGTCAGGACCTTGCTTACCATATCGGGCCGTTCCTCGGATCGTGCCGCCGGATGCCAGGCTCGCCGTGCGGCCGGCATGCCGCGCTCGCACTCATCAAGGAATTTCCACGCTCGTCTGGCCGGGCGTGCTGACGGAGATAACGCCTGTCCACATGCACATGCAGGTCGAGACATCGTCGAGAGCAGATTGGTTGGCGATCTCCACCGTGATCGCCCCGGGCGTCCAGGGTGACGACGTCGCTGGTATGCAAGGCTGCGGGGTCAGAACGCCGAGTGCCGCTGCCGTGGCAGCGGCGACCTGTGGATTTGCCGGGCTCATGCACATGCCAAACGGCATGATGTTCTCCATCGGCACATAATCCATGATGTTGGCAGCAGGTTGATTTTCCGCCTCGACGCAATTCAGCGGCATGACCGTGTAGGTCGAAGGGGCAGCACCCATCGTGCACATAAACTGTGCACCATTCACCACCTGCATCGGCATCGTGGACCCTCCTGGGCGGCGGATGCGTCCAAATCCAGAACGCGGGAAAACCCATGCCCTGAGGTAACCGGATCAGGCTCGCAGATTCCAAGCGGATTTGCAACAGTTCCGTAGCCGGGACAGGTATTTGAACGCTCCCTGCCTACGTTCCCCTTCCCGAACGTCTGTTCTCCCCTCGAGCCGGCGGCCGGGGGCAGCAGCCGTTCACAATGGAACGCTGCCCATATATGTTAGGCGGGTCGGCGTCTCTTTGTGGAATGCGAGTACGGTCCGAAAGCCGCTGCGCTTATTCTCGAACCGGAGCCATCTACATGCAGATGCGAATTCCTGGTTCAACGCGCGGAAAACGTTGCCCTTTTGTGCAAATCACATTGAGGAGTATCGCGCGATGCCCGATCGTCATGCCGGCTGCCGGTGACGCAGACGACCGCAACGATCGGCCTCAATTCCCCCGCACTCCCATGATCGCGGCGCGCAGGCGGCGGGAAATCGCGTCGATCACCGCCACGGTCACCAGCACCAGCAGGATCAGGAACGCCACCTCGCGCCATTCCAGCACGCGGATCATCTCGGATAGGTACAGCCCGATCCCGCCCGCACCGACGATGCCGATGATCGTCGCCGAACGCGTGTTCGATTCGAAAAAGAACAGCGCCTGGCTGGCGAATACCGGTAGCACCTGCGGCAGAATGCCGAACCTGATCACTGCGAGCCAACTGCCGCCCGCGGCCAGCACGGCTTCGATCGGCCCCTCCTCCGCGGTTTCGATCGCCTCCGACATCAGCTTGGCGAGGCCGGCGAGATCGGTGCAGGCGATGGCGAGCGCTCCGGCGAAGGGTCCAAGGCCAACCACGTTGATCCAGATCAGCGCCCAGATCAGCGTATCGACGCTGCGCACGGCGTCCAGCGCGCGCCGCGTGAGGAAGTGCAGCACGCGTCCGGCGACCACGTTGCGTGCCGCCAGAAAGCCAAGCGGCAGGGCGAAGACGCCAGCCAGCGACGTGCCGAGGAAGGCGATCGCCAGGGTCTGTCCCAGGGCACCAAGATAGGTGGGAATATGCGTCGAGGTGGGCGGCCACGGCGGCATCATCAGCGTGACGACGTTGGCCAGGCGGCCGAGCCCGGCGAAGATCCGCATCGGCGTGACGTCGAGCTCGATCAGGCCGGCGACATAGCTGGCGAGCACCAGCGCGGCAATCGCCGCGGCGACCCGGGCCTGATGGTGTTTCGGTGCGGGCACCGGCCCGGCATGCGTCAGGAAATCCGCCCACAGTCTGGCCGTCATCGGAATGTTTCCAATGCCAGGAGATGGTGCCGCAGCCGCTCCGATGTCATATCCAGCACCACGACGCACAGCACGATCAGCAGCAGCATTGCGCTGACGTCGGCATAATAGAATTTGCGAATGGCGGTCAGCAGGTCGGTGCCGATGCCGCCGGCACCGACGAAGCCGATGACGGTGGCGCCGCGCACGTTGATCTCCAGCCGCAGCAACGTATAACTGACGAAGTTCGACAGCACCTGCGGCACCGCGCCGAAGCGCACCTGGGCGAACCACGAACCGCCCGCCGCGGTGACGCCTTCGACCGGCTTCAGGTCGATGCTCTCCACCACCTCGGTGAACAGCTTGCCCAGCGCGCCGGTCGAATGCAGCGCCAGCGCCAGGACACCCGGCAGTGGCCCCAGGCCGAACGCGACGACGAAGATCATCGCGAACACCAGGTCGGGAACCGTGCGCAGCAGTTCCAGCACGCGGCGAACCAGCATGCACAACCAGCCGGGGACAAGATTGCGGCTGGCGGCGAAGCAGCCGACGAAGGCCAGCGCCGCACCGCTCAGCGTGCCGACATAGGCGATCAGCAGCGTCTCGCCCAACAGGCGCACCCAGCGATGCAGGCCCCAGAACCATTCGGACGGATCGGTCCACACGCGGGCGCCGGAATCCAGTGTCAGCAGCCGGTTGAAATAGCTGGTGAAGTTGCCGAGCTTGCTGAAGAACGTTGCCGGTTCAACCTCTGCACCGACACAGGAAACCAGCAGCGCCAGCAGGAACACCGTCGCGCCGAGCATAAGCTGGCGGCGGCGCGCCGCCACCGACTGCCGGTAGGCGCCGGCCAGCGCGGCGAGCTGCGCCTCGGGCAGTACGGAGACGGTGCGCGCCACGCAGGATCAGGACGCCTTGCGGCGCAGTTTGTCGACGAACTGGATCATCTTGATCGTGTCGTTGTACGCTTCGTTGTCGATCGGCTGCCAGGGCTGGTTCTTGCCGTCCGACAGCCGGTCGAACGCGGCCTTGTCATTCTTCGCCGCATCCAGCCACGCGGTGCGAATAGCCGCTTTCAGGTCCGGCGGCAGGCTGGTCAGCATGGCGGTCGGCGAGTTGATGATCAGATCCGACTTCAGGATGATGCGGAAATCGGATTTCTGCATCGGGCTGCCGTCGGGGTTCTTCAGCATGCCCTTGTTCAGCATACGCGTCAGATTGGAATCGTCGTCGGCGTTCCACCAGTTGGCGCAGACATCGACGGTGCCCTGCGCCAGCGCGACCACTGCGTTCTCGTGGCTACCGGTGACCAGCACCTTGCCGAAATAGTTCTCTGCCTCGATGCCGCGCTTGTCCAGAGTATACAGCGGCATGTTGTAGCCGGAGGTCGAGTTCGGATCGACCAGGCCGATATTCTTGCCTTTCAGGTCCTCGACTTTTTGGTAGGGGCTCTTGGCGAGGACATAGAACACCGAATAGTAGCCCTTGGTGCCGTCGCTGTTCACGTCGATCACGAACGCGTCGGTCTGCACGCCGGTGATCCGCGCGCGCGAGAATGACGCCGGGCCATAATAGCCGATATGAATGTTGCTGGCGCGCTGACCCTCGATTACCGCGGCGTAGTCGTTGGCGACCCGCAGCGTCACCTTGGTGCCGAGTTGGTGCGACAGATATTCGGTGAACGGGGTGTAGCGATCGACCACGCCGGAGGCGTTCTCGGCGGGCACCACGGCATACACCAGTTCCGAGGTACTGCCCTTTCCAGGACTGCGCAAAAGCAACGGGAGCGACGGCAAGTCCGGCCAGACCTGCGAGCAATGTGCGGCGTTGGATCATGGTGTTACCCTTATTGCTGGGAGGCATCGGTCGATTTAGGCGCGCGCCGGCTCTGGCAGCGCGTCGGTGGAGGCGGAGCCCAGATCGGCGCCGATCGCTTCGTCGGCCTCCATGCCGTACAGCTCGCGTGCCACGGCTTCGGTCAGGTCCGCGGGCGACGCCGTCGAACACCACTCGTCCCGCCGCCATGCCGACCAGCCGGTCGCAATAGGCGCGCGCGAGGTCCAGCGAGTGGATATTGCAGAGCACGGTCAGGCCGAAATGCCGGTTGATGCGTTGCAACGCATCCATGACGATGTGGGAGTTGCGCGGATCCAGCGAGGCGACCGGCTCGTCGGCGAGCAGCAGGTCGGGTTCCTGCACCAGGGCGCGGCAGATGGCGACGCGTTGCTGCTGGCCGCCGGACAGGTGGTCGGCGCGGCGATCGGCGAGGCTGGCAATGTCGAGTTGGCTGAGCGCGGCGAAGGCGATGGCACGGTCTTCACTCGGCCAGGCCTTCAGCATGGCGCGCCAGCCGGGGGTGTGGGCCAGCCGGCCAAGCAGGACGTTGTTCAGCACGTCGAGGCGGCCGACCAGGTTGAATTGCTGGAAGATCATGGCGCAGCGCCGTCGCCAGTCGCGCAGGCTGCGGCCGGAGAGGGTGGTGACGTCGGTGCCCTGCCAGGAGATTTTCCCCCCGCTGGGCGTGGCCAGGCGGTTGATCATGCGCAGCAGGGTGGATTTGCCGGCGCCGGACCGGCCGATAACGCCGACGAACTGGCCGGCCGGGATGGTGAGGTGTACGTTGTTCACCGCCCGAGTGTTACCGAATTGCTTCACCAGACCGTCGATTACCAGCATCGCCACCCGTCGTCCCTTGCAGCCCCGCGTTCGCTTATGGCGGAACGGGCGACGGCGTGTGTGAAGGTTGGGTGACGTACAAAAACCCCCTCCGCGCTTCGCGCGGGAGAGGCGTGCCCCCGGACAGTTGACACCGTTCAACACGCACAGCCTCCAGTTTCACGTGCTGCACCAGGGCGCGTGCGAGCCCGTCCCAGTGGCGATCGCGGTGGTGGCGCGCTTCCGGAGTGCACGCGCGGTCTCCGGCGCGAGCGGCGGCAGGAACGATACGCCGGCGCCGCAGGCGATCAGGATATCGGCCAGGCGACGCTCGGCGGCCGCGGCCGTGGCGCGCACGAGCCCGCCTCTTGTGGTATACGACCGATCCTACGCAGACTTGCGGGCAGGTCCAGGCGACACAGCCCGGCACTCACGCACCAGGAGAACGTCGGATGCAATTCGGATTATTCGGCGCCGCCACGGCGCAACGCGGCGGACCGGACGTCGACAGCGCTGCCGGCTTCAAGGACTACATAGAATACCTCATCGAAGCCGAGGCGCTGGGCTTTCACAGCAGCTTCATCGTCGAGCACCACTTCACCGGCTTCGGCCAGGTATCCGCCACCCTCAATCTGCTCACGTGGATCGGCGCGCGCACACGAACATTGCGCCTGGGAACGGCGGTCATCGTGCTGCCGTGGCACAACCCGGTGCTGCTCGCCGAGCAAGCCGCAACGATCGATCTGCTGTCGGGCGGGAGGCTGGATTTCGGCATCGGCAAAGGCTACCGGCACAACGAATTCGCCGGCTTCCGCATTCCGATGGAGGAGGCCGAGCCGCGCTTCGAAGAGGCAATCGATATCATCACGCAATCGTGGACGTCGAACGAACGTTTCAGCTTCCACGGCAAATACTGGCAGTTCGACGACATCATCGTCGAGCCGCCAACCAACCAGAAGCCGCATCCGCCATTCTGGCAGGGCGCGGGTCACCAGAATTCGATCGCGCGGGTGGCGAAGCGTGGGCACAACCTGCTGGTGGACCAGTTCTGCCCCATCGAGACCGCGGCCGAACGCGTTGCGTTCTACAAATCGGAGATGGAGAAGAACGGCTTCGACTACCATCCGTCGATGGCCGGCGTGGCACGAGCTTTCTACGTGGCGCGCGACAATGCGGACAAGGAAGCGGCGATCGACCGGCGCCTCGCGGCACAGAAGCGACTGACCGCGATCAGCCAGCGGCCGGACGGCCAGAACACCGCCAGCATCATGGCATTCTCCGACACTCGCGCGGCGAGCGAGGCGAGCGCGATGTATGGCAGTCCTGACGACATCGCCCGCAAGTTGGAAACGCTGCGCGACAGTGGCGTGGAATACGTGCTGCTGAACGGCGGTGGCACCTCGCGCGACAACCTCCGCCGTTTCGCGCGCGAAGTGATGCCGGCGTTCAGGACCGAGCCACACTACCGCGCCGCGGGATAGACGTCGTTGGGAGGGGGCGTAGCAAAGCGGCAATCCTCCGCCGCTGGACGGTCGTCATTGCGACGAGCGAAGCGACGCGGCAATCCCCCGCGTGACGAGCGATAGTAAGTGCGTCACGCG
Organism: uncultured Alphaproteobacteria bacterium; assembly: GCA_963762885.1. GTDB lineage: Bacteria > Pseudomonadota > Alphaproteobacteria > Acetobacterales > Acetobacteraceae > JASHVB01. The sequence goes on along the minus strand of CAVXNH010000016.1, from coordinate 138,477 downwards.
GGGCATTGCCGCGTCGCTTCGTTCTTCGCAATGACAGGAGAAGCCATGAACAACCCCGTTGCGATCGTCACCGGTGGCCTGCGCGGGCTTGGGCGCGCGATGACGCTCGGCCTGGCGCGCACCGGCGTTCGCGCGCTGGCGGTGGGGCATATCGATACGGACCTGACGGAGATGCAGGCACTGGCAGCCAGCGCCGGTTTCGCCGAGCAAACCGCCTGCCTCGTCGCCGACATCCGCAAACCCGCCGAATGCGACCGCGTCATCGCGGCATGCACCGATCGGTTCGGTTCGATCGACATCCTGGTCAACAACGCAGGCCTGACCTTCACCTATATCGCGCCGGACCGCTTCCGCCGAACCGAGCGGCAGAAGTTCTGGGAGGTGTCGGACGAGGTGATCCAGAACGTGATGGACACCAACTATGTCGCTGCCGATCAGATGACGCGGCGGGTGGCGCCCGGGATGGTGGCACGCGGATGGGGCCGTATCGTCAACGTGACGACCAAGCTCAGCACCATGAACATGATCGGCGCGATGCCGTATGGCGCGGCCAAGGCGGCGCTGGAGATGGCGACCGAGGTCTGGGCGAAAGAACTCGCCGGCACCGGCGTGACGGTGAACATCGTCAACCCGGGCGCCGGGGCGAACACCCCCGGCATGGCGCAGGAGATGCGCGATCGCAGCCGTGCGGGCACCGTATCTCGCCTGGTCGAGCCGGAAGAGATGGTGCCGCCGCTACTTTTCATCGTCTCGCGCGCCGCCGACCGCGTAAATGGCTACCGGTTCGACGCCAATGCGTGGGATACATCAGTGCAGCCCACCGAGGCGGCGCGTGCCGATGGCCGGCCAGCCGGTTTCGAGCTACACGAGCAGGATCGGGCCGTCTGGCCGGGTTAGGCGGGCTGGTTGTGGTGGGTTTCCAATCGCCGGGGAGCGTCTTGGCGGGACGATGGTGGGGGACGGCTGTAATGGGCAAGGCGTTGCGTGTCCGCAGGGACGGACCGATGGATTGGCAGACCGTGCTGTGCTTCGCGGTACCGATACTGTTTACCTATGCCGCCTGGCTCACCTCAGTGGTGTTTTGTGCCAGCAACGGACCGCGGCCACTGCTGATCGCTGATGCGGCATTCTTCCCCGTCGGCGTGGTGCACGGCATCGGATTGTGGTTTGGGGGATGGTAGAAAAACCTCTCCCGCTCCGCGGGAGAGGTGCGTATTACAAAAACCCCACCGACAACCACGGCACCGCTGCGACGATCGCCAGCGCAACGACCAGTGCCGCCAGATACGGCCAGATGCGCCACACCGCGTCGTCCGGCGACACCCTTCCGATAGCGCAGGCGCTGAAGAAGCCTACGCCGAACGGTGGGGCGAACAGGCCGATGCCCATCGCAAGGATCACCACAATCGCGTAGTGGACCTCGTGCACCCCCAGCGTGCGCGCCACCGGGAAGAGCAGCGGTCCGAACAGCACGATGGCGGGGATGCCCTCCAACGCACTGCCCAGCACGATGAACACCACCATGCTTATCGCCAGGAAGCCACCCTTGCCGCCCGGCACGGTCGCCATAACAGTGACCAGCCATTGCGAAAATCCGGACTGCGTCAGCGCCCAGGCCATCGCGGTGGCGGTGCCGATGATCAGCATCACCGCGCCGGTCAGCGACAAGGTCTCGACCAGGATCGGATAGATGCGACGCAGGTCGAACTGGCGATACACAAACGCGCCCAGCAACGCCGTGTAGATCACTCCGACCGTGGAAACCTCGGTCGCCGTTGCCACGCCGTTCATCACCGCGAACCGGATCACGAACGGCAGCGTCAATCCCGGCACCGCGATGACAAAGCTGCGCAGGATGAAGCGCGCAGGCGGGCGGGTGGCGCCGCCGGTGTCCTCGTTGCGCGACCGCCACCATGCCACCGCAACCAGCGCCAGGGCGGCGACGGCCGCGGGCAACAGACCGCCGGTGAACAGCGCGGCAATCGAAACATTCGTCACCGAACCGATGGTGATCAGCACCAGGCTGGGCGGGATCGTCTCCGACATCGCCGACGACGATGCGAGCAGGCAGGCAAGCTCCCCCGGATGCGTGCCCCTGCGGCGCATTTCCGGGAACAGCACCGGAGCCACCGCGGCCATGTCGGCAGCCTTCGATCCGGAGATGCCGGACACCAGGTACATTGCACCCAGCAGCACGTAGGACAGTCCGCCGCGCACATGGCCCAGCAACGACGCCAGGAAGTTGACCATCACCCGGGCGATCCCGGTCATCTCCATCAGCAGGCCGAGAAACACGAACATCGGCACCGACAGCAGCAGCAGGTTAGACATGCCGTCGTCCATGCGGTTCACCACCACGCTGATCGGCATGGACGAGGTCAACGCCAGGTACGACACGGTGGAGATGCCGAACGCAAAGGCGATAGGCACGCCGATCGCCACGCAGGCGCCGACAATGACGATAAAGAACAGCACCAGGCTGCCGCGCCCCATCGCAACCAGCGCCGGCTCCGCGAGCCACAAGACCAGAGCGACCGCACCGACGGTCACCACCCCCGCCAGCAACGCGCGCGGGCCGGCGGTTTCCAGCAAACGCAGCACCGCGATGACCGCCGCCATGATGCCGCCGACCAGGATTGCCGCGGCGCGCCAGGCATCGGAAATCTCCAGCGTCGTAAGCTCGGTATACGCCTGCTGGTCCATATACTGGGTGGCCGGAACCAGGATCTCCAGAACGAACACCACCACGACCAGCGCGCCGATGGATTCGAACCAGGCGGCGACATTGGGCGGCACCCAGGCCACCAGCGTGGTCAATCGCATGTGTCCGCCGCGCCGCAATGCGGCGACCGCGCCGAGCATGCACAGCCACAGGAACAGGAAGGTCGCCAACTCGTCGGACCAGATCAGCGGCGCATCGAACACGTAACGGGCGACGACGCCGCAGAACAGGATGAGGACCTCGGCCAGCACCATGGCCGCACCGATCGCCTCCGCCGCCGTGCCAATGATGCGGTCAAGTACAAAGGCCACCCGGCGCAGCCCGGCCGATGGCGGAGGCGTCAGCAGGGCTGCATCGACACGCTCAGGCGACAGGCTCACGCCAGCGTGCCGACGTATTTCTCCAGCAGTGACCACGCCTGATCGCCCATTTTCGCTTTCAATTCGGGATAGAAGCCGGTCTGGCTGAGTTCGGCGCGGAACGGCGCCATGTCGGGCTGGGTAAAGATCATCCCCTTGCTCTTCAGCGTTCCCTGCAACGTTTCCGCCGACTTGACCCAATCCTCCCGCTCCTGCAGCGCGGCGGCGTCGAACACGCTTTCAGCCATGTCGCGCAGGTTCTGCGGCAGCTTCTTCCACGCGTCGATGTTGAAGGCGACATGGTAGCACGCCCACTGATGGTTGGTCAGCGCGCAGTATTTTTCCACTTCGTACAGTTTCGCCGCATCGATGATGACCAGCGGATTTTCCTGCCCGTCCACCACGCCGGTTTGCAGCGCGCTGTAGACCTCGCTGAAGTTGATCGCGGTCGGGGCGGCGCCCAGGTGCTTGAACAGCGAGATCGGTATCGGCGCGACCGGCAGGCGGATCTTGAAGCCCTTCAGGTCCGCCGGCGAGTTGATCGGCTTGTTGCGTGAGGTGATCTCGCGAAAGCCGTGATCCCAGGCGCGCTTCAGGCAGATCATATTAGACTTTTCCGCCTGGGCGCGCACAAAGTCGCCGAGGTCGCCATCGATCGCCGGCCAGACTTCCTTGTAGCTGGGAAACGCAAAGCCCACCCCGATGATACCCGCCGCCGGCACGCGCGGCGCCAGCAGGTCGCCTTGCAGCGCGTACATCTCCACCGCGCCGGAAACGCACTGCGCCAGCATCGCAGTATCCGCCCCCAGCGCGCTATTCGGATACAGCGTGATCTCGAACCGTCCACTGCTCTGGTCCTTGATCTTCGCGATGGCTTCATTGCAGCGCAGCATCATTGGATGATCGGGCGGCAGCACGCTGGCGAACTTATAGGAGAATTCGGCGGCGTGGGCCTGGCGGCGCAGGATGGTGGCGGCGGCAAGGCCACCGCCAACGCCGGACAGCAACGTGCGGCGTGAGACGGACGACGGCATTTCGGTTTCACTCCCAGGTGGCAGCACCCGGCTGGGTGCAACGCGCGGCGCAAAGCTGCCCGCCGGCCGGTCGGAGCGTCAACCCGCTATCGGTGCAAACCGGGCATGAAGCAGGACTGAGGGAAACCTCTCCCGCTCTCGCGGGAGAGGTCGATGGTGCGAAGCACCGAGGGTGAGGGTGATCGGGCGCCACGCAAGCAGGTAGCCGTACCGACCCGATCACCCTCACCCTTGACGCTTCGCGTCTCAACCTCTCCCGCTCTCGCGGGAGAGGTTACGCTACCCCACAATCCCCCGTCGGTGCAGCTCCTGCACCACTTGCTCTGCCAGCGCCTCGGGCGACAGTTCCAGCGTTCGCAGCCTTATCTCTGGATCGAGCGGCGCCTCATACGGCGCATCCACCCCGGTGAAGTTCCGCAACTGCCCGGCGTCCGCCCGCCGGTACAGCCCCTTCGGATCACGCCGGCGGCATTCGTCCACCGGCGTATCGACAAAGATCTCGATGAACTCGTCGGTCTCCACCGCCTCGCGCGCCAGCATGCGCTCGGCCCGATACGGTGAGATGAACGAGACCAGCACGATCAGCCCGGCATCGACGAACAGCTTCGCCACCTCCGCGACACGACGAATATTCTCCACCCGGTCCGCCTCGGTGAACCCCAGGTCGCGGTTCAGCCCGTGCCGCACGTTGTCGCCATCCAGGATCATGGTGTGGCGGCCGACTGCGTGCAGCCGCTTCTCCACCAGGTTGGCGATGGTGGATTTGCCCGCCCCGGACAGGCCGGTGAACCACAGCACCGACGGCTTCTGCCCGTTCAGCGTCGCACGCGCCGCCTTGTCGACGTCGAGCTGATGCCAGTAGACATTCTCCCGCGCACCCTGTACCGCGGTGATCATGCCGGCGCCAACAGTGTTGCGGGTCAGCCGGTCCACCAGGATGAACCCGCCCAGTTCGCGGCTATTGCTGTAAGGCTCGCACGCCACCGGGTGCGACAGCGACAGCGCCACCCGGCCGATCTCGTTCATGTGCAGTTCGCGCGCCGGTGCTTCCTCCAGCGTGTCGATGTCGAGCCGGCTGGTGATGTCGGTCACCGTTCCGACCACGTTCTGCGTGCCCAGCATCACCTGGTAGGCGCGTCCGCGGAACAGCGAAGTGTCGTCCATCCACACCACCCGCGCCTCGATGCGCTCGGCCAGCGCCGGCAGTCGGCGCCGCGGCCAGCACGTCGCCGCGCGACGCGTCGATCTCGCGATCCAGCACCAGCGTCACCGGCTCGCCATGGCACGCCGCATCCAGATCGCCATCCATGGTGACGATGCGTGCGACCTGCGCCTCGATCCGCGAGGTCGGCGTTCACTACGGTGTCGCCCGGGCGCAACGCTGCCGGCGGCGACGGTGCCGGCATAGCCGCGGAACGTCTGATCCGGCCGGGTGACCAACTGCACCGGCAGCGGAACGGCGCATCGGCCCGTCATGGCCCGGATCGGCGCTCTCCAGCGCGGCGAGCAAGGTGGTGCCCTGATACCAGGGCATACGGGTGCCCGAGGTGGTGACGTTGTCGCCGTCACGCGCACAGACCGGGATCGCGGTCACCGCCAGCGCGTGCAGATGGCCCAGCACCGCGTGAAAATCGCCGACGATCCGTTCGAACACCGCCTGGTCGAAGCCCACCAGGTCCATCTTGTTCACCGCCAGCACCACGTCGCGGATGCCGAGCAAGGACGCGATGGCGGCGTGGCGGCGGGTCTGGTCCAGCACCCCCTTGCGCGCGTCGATCAGCACGATCGCCAGGTCGGAGTTCGACGCACCGGTGACCATGTTGCGGGTGTATTGCTGGTGGCCGGGCGCGTCCGCCAGGATGAAGCGACGGCGCGGGGTTTCGAAATAGCGGTAGGCGACGTCGATGGTGATGCCCTGGTCGCGCTCGGCGGCCAAGCCGTCCACCAGCAGCGCGTAGTCGATATTGCCGCCAGTGGTGCCGAAGCGGCGGGAATCGCGTTCCAGCACCGCCATGACGTCGTCGGGGATGGTGCCGCACTCGAACAGCAGGCGGCCGATCAGGGTGGACTTGCCGTCGTCCACGCTGCCGCAGGCCAGCACGCGCAACAGGGAGTTGGGCATCAGAAATATCCCTCGCGCTTCTTCGCTTCCATTGAGGCGTCCTGGTCCTGGTCGATCAGCCTCCCCGCGCGTTCGGAGACCCGGGTGGTGCGCATCTCTTCGACGATTTCCTCCAGTGAGGCGGCGGGGGACTTCGACAGCGGCGGACAGCGGGTAGCAGCCCAGCGAGCGGAAGCGCACCAGGCGGTTCATCGGCTTTTCGCAAGGTTCGAACCGCATGCGCTCATCGTCCACCACGATCAGCGCGCCATCGCGGACGACGGTGGGACGTTCCGCCGCAAAATATAGCGGCACGACGTCGATGCCCTCAGCCAGGATGTAGGTCCACACATCGAGCTCTGTCCAGTTGGACAGCGGGAAGATGCGCAGCGTTTCGCCCGGCGCGAGGTTGCCGTTGTAGATGTGCCAGAGTTCCGGCCGCTGCCGCTTCGGTTCCCAGGTGTGGCCCGGGCCACGCACCGAGAACACCCGTTCCTTCGCGCGCGACCGCTCCTCGTCTCGCCGTGCGCCGCCGATCGCGAAGTCGAACCGGCCTTCGGTCAGCGCCTGCTTCAGCGCGTCGGTCTTCATGATCTGGGTGTAGGTGCTGCCGTGGTCGAACGGGTTGATGTTCTGCCGCACCCCGTCGGCGTTGGTGTGCACGATCAGCTCCAGGCCGAAGCGCCGCACCGTGGTGTCGCGGTGGCGGATCATGTCGCGGAACTTCCACGTCGTGTCGATGTGCAGCAACGGAAACGGCGGCCGCGCCGGGAAGAACGCCTTGCGCGCCAGGTGCAGCAGCACGGACGAGTCCTTGCCGATCGAGTACAGCAGCACCGGATGGACCGCCTGCGCTGCCACCTCCCGCAGGATGTGGATGCTTTCGGCCTCGAGCGCCTTCAGGTGGCTGGGCAGCGCGCGGGGCGCGGTTATCGTCGTCATCGCAGCCTTTCCGAGAAGAGAAGTAGGGTGTCGGGCATTACGCGGTCCGCCGTGGTGCAGGGGGCATGTCTGACTGGCTCATCGACCGCAGTTCATATCCATGCCGGGGACCTGACGCACCTAAAATGCTGCCGCGCCTCGATCGGGGCAGATGCATCCCACGGGAGAGCCTGCGGCGGCCAGCCTATGGCGGAGCCAACCATGACGATCCGTTCACCCAGGACGGTCGCATCGATCGAGGAAACGAGGGGCATACGAAGCGCCTATAACGGGCATCGGGAGCGATCCGGGATCGGCAGCCGCATGGTAGCGGGGCGACCCTTTACGTCTCGTTTACAGGCATTCCGGCCGACTGGTCACCGGTTTGCCCGGACGATGCTCCCGGGCGGCACCCCGGCGAGGTGGTGCGCACGCCGGCACTCGGCGGCCAGGGCGTCCCGATCAGGGCCGCTCGGGCCGCAGACGACCTGTCTCCCGGCTTCACGCGCCCGGCGCGCGGCCAACTGCCACGGCTCGTCGTTCGTCATGGGGCCTTCGATCGCAAAGACGCGGAGACTGTGGTCGGCGACGACCAGGTAGAACGGCTCTGACGGTCGATTCTCAGCCATGAGCGACCATGGCATGCCACCACCTACGTTGGAAACATATTGTTACAAAATTACCGCCTGACAGACAAGCCACGCTCTGCCCTGGCCTCTGAAGCCGCTTGGCCGCCGCCAGTGCAAGTCGTGCTGCCATTGCAACAACGTCTCCGTCGCGCCGGGCCCAACGAGGTCGCCATGTCCGTCGGTCCTGGTTCCGGGTACGCATCCGGCCGGACATCGGCTCACACGGAAATACTGTGGGGTGATGGGGCTTTCAGGGGAGGCCCGGTTCGTTACAGACTCGTCAATTGATGGTGCGCCGGCCGTAAAATCGTCAGGCATGCTCCTGCGCAGACCTCCGCGCGGCGAGGAGCGGAGGCTGGTGCCGGATGGTAGCCGCGGTTGCGTCTCCGATTGACGTGCCGCGGCACAAGCCGGCTTTGCATGCCCTCTCATCGCGGGTACGCTCCCGTTCAGCACGGTAGCGGATCGCTCACCGCACCGGGTTTCGTAGCGTCGAGGAGACAGTGCATGAGTTTCGGTGTCAGGCTGCGCGCCGGTTGTCTCGGCATTCTGGCACTCGCCACGCTCTGCCTGCTGCATCCGGCACCCGCCGCGGCGCAGGGCCTGTCACCGGCCGTTGCCGCCGAACTCGACGCAAAGCTTGCCACCGCCATGGCTCTGCCGAGCTTCACGCCGCCCGGCCCCGCCATCGATCCCGCCCTGCTCAAGGGGAAACTGATCTTCACCATCCCCGTCTCCACCGCCATCCCATTTTGCTCCGTGGTCGATCAGCAGATGGCGGACTTTTCCTCCCGCGCCGGCCTCTCCTTCCAGGCTTGGCAGAGCAATGCACAGCTCGCGCAATGGGCGCAGGGCTTCACCGCAGCACAGGAACACAAGGCCGCGCTGATCAACGTGGCCTGCGGCCTCGATCCGGCCACCGTGGCGCCGCAGGTGCGCGAGGCCCTGGCGGTGCCCATCCCGGTGGTTGCGGCGCACACTTACGCGCTCGGCCAGCCGCAGCTCGAAGGGCTGTCCGCCATCGTCTACGGCGCCTACATCCCGGCCGCCTTGCTCGAGGCCGACTGGGTGATACGCCAGACCAACGGCGCCGCCGACGTGCTGGTGATCACCTCGCCCAGCACCGCCAACAGTTCGTTCATCCAGAAGGCGCTGGCGGATCAGTTCGCGCAGTACTGCCCTGCCTGCAAGCTGCGCTACATCGGCGTCAACGCGCCCGACTGGCCGACCAAGATCGGACCGCAGGTGCAAAGCGCAATCCTCGCCGACCCGAAACTCAACTACGTACTGCCGATCTATGACGGCATGGTGCAGTTCGTCGTCCCGTCGATCGTCGCCACCGGGGCTGGAGACCACGTCAAGGTGGCCAGCTTCAACGCCACGCCGGCGGTGCTGGACATGATCCGCACCGGCGACATCGTCACCTTCGATATAGGCGAGGACACCACCTGGCTCGCCGGCGCCATCATCGACCAGGACATGCGGCTGCTGCTGGGCAAGCCGCTGATTCCCGAATACGCCTCCGGCCTGCGCGCCTTCACCAAGTCGAACGTCGCCGACGCCGGCGTACCGGCGAAATTCGGCACCGGCTACGGCGACTCCGCCGCCAACGGCTACGCCAAGCTGTGGGGTCTGCACTGACCGTCGCCACAGCATGACCGCACCGGCCGCCGCCGTGGCGATGCCGATCCTGCGGCTGCGCCACCTGTCGAAGCAGTTCGGCGCCACCCGAGCACTCGACGATGTGGCGCTCGATATCGAAGGCGGCATGGTGCATGGCTTGCTCGGCCATAACGGCTCCGGCAAGTCCACGCTGATCCGCATCCTGGCCGGCTACCACGCGCCGGAACCGGGCGGTGAGCTGGAACTGCGCGGCGTGCCGGTGCGGCTGCCGCTGCGCCCCGGCCAGTTCCGCGAACTCGGCATGGCCTTCGTGCACCAGGATCCGGCGCTGCTGCCCGCCCTGACTGTCACCGAGAACCTGCGCATCGGCGCATTCGCACGCGGCATGCTGCGCCGCGTGTCCTGGCGCCGCGAAGCCGATGCAGTGGCCGCATTGCTCGCGGAGTTCGGCATCGACTGCGATCCACTGGCGCGCGTGGAACACTTGCGCCCCTGGCAGCGTCCCTTGCTCGCCATCGTCCGCGCCGTGGACGAGGTGCGCCGGCTAACGGCCGCGCAGGGCGTGCGCGACGGCCTGCTGGTGCTGGACGAACCCACCGCCGGCCTCGGCGATGCCAGTGTAGAGCACTTGTTCGCGGTGATCGGGCGCGTGAAGGCGGCGGGCTTCGGCGTACTGTTCGTTTCGCACGATCTGGACGAGGTGCTGGCGATCACCGACCAGGTCACCGTGCTGCGCGACGGGCGCGTGGCGGGCGATGGCCTGACCCGCACGCTGGGCAAGGACGCTCTGGTGGAGATGATCATCGGCCACCGGATCGAACGCCGCACTGCGCCGATCAACCCCGCGTCGAAAGGTCCGCCGCTGGTCGATGTGCTCGGACTGCGCGGCCCCGGTGTGCGCGACGCCAGCTTCGGCGTCGGGCGTGGCGAGATTTTGGGCATGACCGGCCTGATCGGCTCGGGATTTGCCGAAGTGGGGGCGCTGCTGGCGGGCGCCTTGCCGTCGCGCCACGGCACGCTGCGAATTGCAGACACCGAACGGGCGTTGCCGGGCATGACCGCACGCAGCGCGATCGCCGCCGGCGTCGCCTACGTGCCGGCCGATCGGCTGCGTACCGGATGCGTCGGCGAACTGACCGTTGCCGAGAACATCGGCCTGCCCGTGCTCCATCGCCTGGTGCGGTCGGGCGTGCTGATGCCGTGGACGCTGGCCGACCATGCCGGCGCGTTGTGCCGCCGCTTCGACGTGCGGCCGGCCGATCCGACGCTGCGGCTGGATGCGTTGAGCGGCGGCAATCAACAGAAGGCGCTGCTGGCGAAGTGGTTGCAACTGTTGCCGCGGCTGCTGGTGCTGGAGGAACCGACTCAGGGTGTCGATGTCGGCGCGCGGGAGCAGATCTTTGCCGCGATTCGGGCGTGGGCGGCGGACGGCGCGGCTGTGCTTTGCCTCAGCAGTGACCATGAGCAATTGGCGCTGCTGTGCCAGCGGGTGCTGATCTTCCGGCGCGGCCGGGTCGTCGCCGAGCTTACCGGCGCTGAAGTCACCGAGGAGCGTATGGCGCATGAGTGTTTCGGGCCCGCCGCAGAACACGCCGCCTGACGCCACTGCAACGGCGGCCGGCGGCAGGGCGGGACCCGCGCGGTCCGGTGCGTCGCTGCGCCGACAGCTCGAGCGCTTCGCGCTGTTGCTCGTCTGGATCGCCACCATCGCGCTGTTCGGTGTACTGGAGCCCGACACATTCCTGCGCGCAGCGAATTTCACTTCCATGTTCAGCTCGCAGGCGGTGCTGGTGGTGCTGACCTACGCCTTGCTGATCAGCCTGACCGCCGGCGAATACGACCTGTCGGCCGCACCAGTGTTGACATTGTCGGCCATGGTGCTGGCGATCCTGAACGCGCAATTAGGGGTGCCGACCGGCGTTGCGATTCTGGTCGCGTTGGCCGCGGGCGGCGTGGCGGGCGTGGTGAACGGCATCCTGGTGGTGTGGGTCGGCATCGAGTTCGATCATCGTCACGCTGGGAACCGGCACGGTGGTCAGCGGCGTGGTGCTGTGGATCAGCAACAGCGAGATGGTGTCGGGCATTTCGCAGACATTGGTGAACTGGGTGATCGTGCCGCGCGTATGGGGGCTGTCGTTCGGCTTCGTATATGCGCTCGGGCTGACGGTCGCCCTGTGGTACGTGCTGGATTATACGCCGCTCGGCCTGAAGCTGTTGTTCGTCGGGCGAGGGCGGCGCGTGGCGCGGCTGTCCGGCCTCAACGTGGGCCGCCTGCGCTTCGGCGCTCTGGTCGCATGTTCGCTGCTGTCGGCATTTGCCGGCGTGCTGTACGCCGGCACCAGCGGTGCGGCGGATCCCAATTCCGGCGACAGCTTCATGCTGCCGGCGTTCGCCGCCGCGTTCCTCGGCTCGACCGCGGTACGGCCGGGGCGGTTCAACGCGTGGGGCTCGTTCACTGCGGTGTACTTCCTGGTGACGGGGATCACCGGCCTGTCGCTGATGGGCATCCAGATCTTCATTCAGGACCTGTTTTACGGCGTGGCGTTGATCGTCGGGGTGACCCTTTCGGTGCTGGTGCGCCGGCGCGACCAGCGTGAACGCGACGTCGCGGAGACGCCGGAGGATTGAGCTCGGCGTCGCCCGCTTCGCGATGACACGCGATGCATCGTCGGCAGGACCAATGCCGTCGCAAGCGCCGGAACGAGCCCTCCGGGAAGCGCGCCGCCACAACTACGCCGTTGCTTGTTGGCGAAGCAAATTCGTGCCTGGGCTTGCACCTCCCACCGGGGGATTGCTTCGCCTTGCTCTCAATGACAGGTTGCCGGCAGAGCGAGGCGTCGGGATCGCCAGCACCAGGAACTCAAGAGCGCAAGCCATGCTTTGGCCGGTACGCATCGTCCGCACCCTGAGTGCCGCTTTGCTTGGCATCTGCGTCGTCGTGGGCTCGCATGCGCAGACTTCGGCGCCGTCGCCACCGAACAGGACGCCATCGGCCGCGCAACCGCAGCCCGCACCGCCTGCCGTCGATCCCAACCGGCTCCCGGCGGAAAGCACCACCCACCACACGCTGGACCTGCCCGGCCGGACACTGCATTTCACGGCAACAGCCGGCAGCATCCGGATCCACGACGACAAGAATACGCCGCAGGCCGACGTCGCTTTTATCGCCTACATGCTCGACGGCGCCGACGCACAGAACCGTCCGGTCACCTTCCTCTTCAACGGCGGCCCGGGTATGGCCTCCGGCTGGCTCCAGGTGGGCGCCATCGGGCCGTGGCGCGTGGCGTTGCGCGACGCGTCCGGCATGGCATCCGGCTCGCCGGCACCGAGCCCCAACGCCGAAACGTGGCTGGATTTCACCGACCTGGTGTTCATCGATCCGCCGGGCACCGGGTATTCTCGCATCCTCTCCAGCGGGGACAGCGGGGACAGCGCGGAAAAGCGCTTCTGGTCGGTGCGCGGCGACATTGACATGTTCGCGGAAGTCATCCGACGCTGGCTCGATCGCAATGACCGCATCCTCTCGCCCAAGTATTTGGTCGGCGAGAGCTACGGCGGCATCCGAGCCCCCCGGCTGGCGCGCGAACTGCAATCGACGCAGGGCGTCGGCGTCAGCGGCATGGTGCTGCTGTCGCCGATCCTCGATACGCATAGCGAGAGCGGCGTGACCGATCCGTTTGCCTGGGTCGATCGGCTACCGTCCGAAGTTGCCGCGGTGCGCGCGCAGCAGGGACCGGTGACGCGTGCGAGTGTCGCCGACGCAGAGCAATACGCTGCGACCGACTATCTGGTGGACCTGCTGCGGGGGGTGCACGACGCTGCCGCAATGGACCGGATCGCCGTGCGAATCGCAGCGCTGACCGGGCTCGACCCAGCGTTTGTCCGGCGTGTCCACGGCCGGCTCGACAACGACGTGTTCCTGCATGAACTGGACCGCGCGGCGGGCCGTGTCGGCAGCCAGTACGATGCCACAATAGCCAGCCCCGATCCGTTCCCGCATCGGCTCCTCAGCGTCTATCCCGACCCGGTGCTGGAGGGTTTCAAGGTGCCGGTCACCGGAGCGATGGTCGCGATCTACGAAGAGAAGTTGAAGTGGCGGCCTGAAGGCATCTACCGACTGTCGAACGACACCGTGTTCGAGCGTTGGGACTGGGGCCGTGGCATGGCGCGGCCGGAGTCGCTCACCGCGTTGCAGGCCGCGCTGGGGCTCGATCCGCGGTTGCGCGTGCTGATCGCGCATGGGCTGTTCGACCTGCGCACGCCGTATTTCACCAGCGAGTTGATCGTGCGGGCGCTGCCAGATGTAGGCCCACCGGGCCGCGTGCGACTCGCGGTCTATCCCGGCGGCCACATGTTCTATTCCGACGATGCGTCGCGAGCGGCGCTGCGCCGCGACGCGAGTTCGCTGTTCGGCGACTAGCGGTGACGGCAGCCTTCGATGTAGTCGTGGCGCGCTTCGCGCTCGGCCTGAGCGTCGCGGTAGCGTGCACCGAGGCACCAATCATAATGCACGCGGTAGTCCATGACCCACCGCGGACCATACGCGCCCGGGGCACACCACGGCATTGAACGCGCATAGCGGCCCTGATCCACCGCCGTGCGCGCATAGTCGTTGCAGAAGCCTGGGTCGGCGGCACGCGCAGCGACCGGCGTCAGCAGGTACGCGGTCAGACCCAACACGGCGAGGGTGACAAACCGGTACAAAATCTCCTCCTATCGTTCGGATATGGAGATGGTACCGAGTACGTCACGTCCAGCCGCAAGTAACGGATGGGAGAAGCAAGCCCAGGGCTCTCCCCCCGTCAGGGGAGCTTTGTCCCTCTGGCCCCCCCCAATTGGTACGCATGACCGCAAACTACACCGTCAACCCCGCGAATGCGGGAACCCAAGCGGCATGGGTCCCCGCATTCGCGGGGATGACGATACCTTGTGGCGTTTGCTACATAATGCCGGCCTTTGCAATCCATCCGTTTTGGTTGGGAGCAGGAGGCCCACCTCCCACTCCCAACCAAAGTGAAGGGTTCCAAGGGCTCCGCCCTTGGCGGGGCTTTGGGCCGCGACGCAGACCGAAGGGGGCAGCGCCCGTTGGTGGGGGTTCCGGGGGCAAAGCCCTGGCCTTGCTTCCGTCCGCGTGCGATGACGCGGCGCATGCAGCAGGTCAGCGGTGCGGGGCAAACCGGCTCGGTCGATGCTGAGCTGATCGCGGTTATCGCCGCGGTCACCGAAGGCGAACCGCGCGTGCTGACGATCGACGACGGCAGCGGCTTGCCATCCGGACCGTTCGAAACCATCCACCGCTCGCTCCAAGCGGCATTGCGTTCCTGGGTCGAGCAACAGACGCACCATCCAGTGGGTTATGTAGAGCAACTCTATACGTTTGCCGATCGGGATCGGACAGCGCCGGGACGCCATGTGGTGTCGGTGTCGTATCTCGGCCTGACGCGCGAGGGGGCTCGCGAGGCACGATCCGTCGGCGACCGCGGCGTCGGCTGGCAGGATTGGTACCGCTATTTTCCGTGGGAGGATCGCCGCGAGCCGGATGCTGCTCTGACGACGCAGGTGACGGTGCCGTTGCTGGACTGGGCCGAGGCGGCGCCGGACGCCATGCTGCGCTGGCAGCGACGCAACCGCGTGACGATCAATTTCGGCATCGACGGGAACACCTGGAACGAGGACCTGGTGCTGCAGCGTTACGAGCTTCTGTGGGAGGCCGGGTTGGTGCCGGAGGCCGGCGGCAGCATCGTACCTGGCCAGGCGATGGCGCACGATCATCGCCGCATCCTGGCCACTGGCATCGCCCGGCTGCGGGGAAAAATCAAATACCGTCCGCTGGTGTTCGAACTGATGCCTCCCGCTTTTACGTTGGGGCAGTTGCAGCGGACGGTGGAGGCGCTGGCGGGGCGGCGGCTGCACAAGCAGAACTTCCGCCGGCTGATCGAGCAGCAGGAGTTGGTCGAGGAGACCGGGCGGATGGCGACGGAAACGGGCGGACGGCCGGCGAAGTTGTTCCGGTTCCGGCGCGCGCTGCTGGTTGAACGCGCGGTGACCGGGACGAAACTGCCGTTGGCGCGATAACGTCCCATGCTGTCATTGCAAGCGCAGCGAAGCAATCTCCCGCCTGGGTTGGCGCGATCTTTCGGGGAGATTGCTTCGCTGCGCTCGCAATGACAGCACGGGACGCTTCGGTTCGGACTACGTGACTCGCCGCTGCGCCAGTTCCTCGATCCCCAGCAGCCGCACCGCATTGCCGCCGAGGATGGCGGCGCGTTCTGTTTCGCTCAGACCCGGCGAGCCTGCGATGAAGCCGATCGGGTCGACTTCGCCCATATCGGCCGGATAGTCGGTACCCATCAACACGTGATCGGCGCCGTATTGCCGCACCAGATACTCCAACTGAGGATGGGTGTAGACCAGCGTGTCGAAATACAGCCGCCGCAGATACGTCGTCGGCATGTCGTGGATCTGTTCGCAGCAATCGGGACGCGCTGACGCGGCGTGATCGATGCGGCCGGAATAGGCGGCCAGGTAGCCGCCACCATGCGACAGCACCAGCTTGAGCTTCGGGCATTGTTCCAGCACGCCGCCGAAAATCAGGTGATGCACGGCGACCGTGGTATCGAGCGGATTGCCGATCACGTTGGTAAAGTAATGATCGCCGAAGCGGCGCGCCTCGGTGAAGCCGGTCGGGTGCATGAAAATCGTCAGGTCGAGTTCCTCGGCCTTGGCGAAGATCGGGCGAAAGCGATCTTCGGACAGGTCGGCGCCGGCGACGTTGGTGGCGATCTCGATGCCGCGCAGGCCGAGCGATTTGTGCAGGCGTTCCAACTCGGCAACAGCAAGCTCGGGCGCCTGGAATGGCACGGTGCCGAGCCCGACGAAGCGATCCGGGTGCCGCGCCACAATATCCGCGACGTTGTCGTTGATGACGCGTGCCGTAGCGATGCCGAGGTCGGGCGGCGTGTCGTAATAGGTCTGGTTCGGCGCCGGGGTGATCGCCTGGATGTCGATGCCCATGTGGTCCATGTCGGCAAGCCGCTTCTCAATCGACGTGAATTGGAGCCGCGTGCGCCGGGCTTGCTCCTTGTTCACTTCGCGGGTGCGGGGGTTGGCGAATACGTCGCGTGGGCGGCGTTCGACCAGGCCGGCCTCGCGGAACATGGCTTCCGCGCGTTCGGTCAGCAGATGGCAATGGATATCGACGATGAGGTGCTTGCCGCGCGGATGCGGCGGACCGGGAAAGCGGCCGGGGATGGGTGCGCCCGGCGCCAGGCAACTGAACAGCATTGTGGTCCTCCCTGTTCTGTATACCTCTCCCGCGGGAGCGGGAGAGGTCGCGGAGCGGAGCGACGCGGGTGAGGGTGATCGGGTCGGCACGTAGCAGGCAGAGCGAAGTGTGCCGACCCGATCGCCCTCACCCTCGACGCTGACGCGTCTCGACCTCTCCCGCTCCCGCGGGAGAGGTTTTCTTACCCGAACCCCTGCTCCGCAACCCGCCTGATCCCCGCAGCGTCCAAGCCCCCAAGGCCCATGCGCTCCAGCGTTCGTGCCTCAACCGCGAAATCCTTGCCGGTCAGACCGCGCGCCAATGCGATCACCGCGTCGATCATCGGCGTTGGCACGCCGGCGGCAGCGCCGAGCTCGCGCATCGGTATCAAACCAACCGGCACGTCCTCGGTGACGTATTTATGGTCGAAGGATTTCGGCGTGCCGGTCGCCTGGTACGGTCCGTCGCTATTGGTCGTCAGCAGTTGGCAGGTTTCCGACAGTGTGGCGCCACGCACGCCGTAGGTGCGCTCGAACCAGTCGGCCAGATCAGGCACTGTGGCACCCAGTGCGGCGGCGACCGTCACGCGTTCGGCGTTGATCGCTTCGTAAAGCCGCGCCACGGACGGCGTGACCCCCTCGGCGTAGAATTTGTAGGCCTCGCCACGATCGATCTTGCCGGCATTGGCGACACAGTTCGCCACATGCAGCATCGCGTTGGCGTTGGTAAAGCCGGTATGCACGATGGTCGGCGCGGCGATGGCGTGCGGGAATAGCGGCGCCAGGCACGGAAACACCGCATCGATACGACGGCCGGGAAACGCCGCAATCTGCAACCAGCGCTTGGCGACGATCGGGCGAATGCGTGTCGGCGACAGCCTCCAGCAGGAATACGGATAGTTGTCCATCTCGGCGATGTCGACCGCAACGCTGCACCCGGCCGAATCCAAAGCGCGCCGCACCACGAGCGAGCCACCGGTGTTGCCCTGGATCAGCAGGATGATTTCTCCACCCCGCAGCAGCGGCGCCAGCGATCGGGCGACGGCCTCCTGGTAATTGCCGCCGGTCGCCACGACGATGAGGTCGGCCCCATCGACCGCGGTTGGGAGATCGTTGGTAACGCGTTCAATCGCGGCAAAGCGATCGGGTTCGCCCTCGACCTCGATGCCGCCGCGCGCGCGGACATCGGCAAGGCGGGTATCGTCGATATCGTGCAGCCGCAGCTTGCAGCCGGCGGTGCCCAGCATGGCGGAAAGATAGATACCGCCAATGCCAGCCCCGATGACACAAACCTCTCCCGCGAAGCGGGAGAGGTCGGCGCGGAGCGCCGGGTGAGGGTGTTGCGAACGCCCCATGGCCATCTTCCTTGTGAAGCAGGACTCGGTGCACCACGCGGCACCCGCACCCTCGCGCTCTCGCACTCTCACCCTCACCCGCGCAAAGCCCGGGATCGGTTAATGAACTACCCAATCACTCTCGCCGCCCGCAACTCCTCCAGCCGGCCAG
This sequence comes from uncultured Alphaproteobacteria bacterium, assembly GCA_963762885.1. Taxonomy (GTDB): domain Bacteria; phylum Pseudomonadota; class Alphaproteobacteria; order Acetobacterales; family Acetobacteraceae; genus JASHVB01. The sequence continues at coordinate 120,319 of CAVXNH010000016.1, read as the reverse complement.
CGTCGTATCCCAACAACCGCCCCAGCACCTCGTCGGTGTGCTGACCCGGCGTGGGAACCGGCCCGACCCGGCCTGGCGTGCGCGACATCTTCACCGTCACGCCGGGCAGATACATTTCGCCGGCGACCGGATCCTCCATCTTCACCAGCATCTCGCGTTCCCAAAGATGCGGGTCCTGTGCAACCTCCGGAATCGTCCGCACCGGCGCCACCGGCACCCCCGCGTCCATCAGCGCCCGACAGATCGTTTCGACGCTGCGTTCCGCGCACCACGCCTCGACCGCGGCGCGCCGCGCATCGCCGCCGGAGTGCCCGCCGGTGAGCGGTTCGGAGTCCCCCTTGCCGGTGCCGCCCGACACCAGGGCCATCAGCCGCCCCGCCATCTCCCGCCCGGCGGCGGAGATCACCACATAGCCGTCCTTGGCGCGATACGGTGGACGGCCGCCTTCGCCGCCTTCCTCGCCGGTCGCGAGATAGGTCCGATGTCGGGATCTCCACCATGGTCAGTGCCGAAATCGAGCAAACAGCAATCGACGAGTTGGCCCTCGCCCGTGCGGTCGCGGTGACGCAGCGCGGCCAGCGCACCGATCGTCGCATGCAGCGCGGTATAGCGATCGACCAGCGACGTCGCGGTGCCGAGCGGGCGGCCGATCGGCTGGCCGGTCAGCGTCATCAAGCCGCTCATCGCCTGGCCGAGCGGATCGAAGGCGGGACGGTCGGTATAGGGGCCGTACTGGCCGAAGCCGGACACCGACACCAAGATGATGTCGGGCTTCAGCGCTCGCAGCGCGTCGTAATCGAAGCCCATCGCATGCATCGTGCCCGGCCGGAAATTCTCCAGCACGATGTCGGCGGTCTTTACCAGTTCGGCGAAGATCTCCTTGCCCTGCGCGTGGCGAAGGTCCAGGCAGATGCTGCGCTTGCCGCGATTATACACGCTGAAATAGACGCTCTGGCCGCGCACCATGGGCGGATGCTGGCGGGTTTCCTCACCGCCCAGGCGTTCGATCTTGATCACCTCGGCGCCGAGATCCGACATGATCATGCCGCCCCGCGGACCCGCCTGATACCGCGCCAACTCGAGCACCCGAACGCCTTCGAGACTGAGACTCATGGTTTCCCCCGCCCGATATGCCGGCATATTATTGCTGGCCGGCCAGGGCAGACGGTACGGCCCCGTCGTCGGCATTGTCAAAAACGCGCCGCATAGGCTCGTCACGCTGTGGAGAGTACCGCGATGACCGAACCTCCCGACGTTCCGGACCTGCAAACGCCACGCCTGACCCTACGCCGGATCGCGGAGGCGGACGCACCCGATCTGCATGCGGCGTTTGGCGACGCGGACACGATGCGCTTCTGGGACTCGTTGCCGTCGGTCGATGCGGCCGAGACTGCGGGGCGTATCCGCAATTCCCTTGAGGCCAGCCCGCAATGGCACGCGATGTTCGCCGTGTCGCTGCGCCATACCGGGCAGTTCGTCGGCACGGTGAACTATCACATGCGCACGCCGTGGAACCATCGCCTGGCGGTCGGGTGGATGCTGGTGCGGCCGTGGCGAAAGCAGGGCCTCGCCGCGGAAGCCGCCGGCGCCCTGCTGCAGCACTGCTTCACCGCACTGGACACCCACCGCATCGAGGCGCGTATCGAACCCCCGAACGCGGCGTCGATCCGTTTGGCCGAGCGCCTGGGGTTTCGCCACGAAGGCCTGATGCGCGACTGGCTGTTCGTCGGCGGCCAGCCGCGCGACATGTTGCTCTACGCACTGCTGCATCCCGACTGGAGTGCAAGCTCATGAGCGATCCGACGATGCGAGCCATGCGGATGGATGCCGCGCACCGGCCGTTGCGTCTGACGGCGGTCGCCATCCCCACCCCCGGCCCAGGACAGGTGCTGATCCGCGTGCACGCCTGCGCCGTATGCCGCACCGACCTGCATGTGGTGGACGGCGAGCTGACCGAACCGAAGCTGCCGCTCACCCCCGGCCATGAAATCGTCGGCACCATCTCTGCGCTGGGGGACGGCGCGGACCGTTTTTCACCCGGCGACCGGGTCGGCGTGCCGTGGCTCGGCTTTACCTGCGGTGTCTGTGAGTTCTGCCGCGCCGGGCGCGAGAACCTGTGTGCGCAGGCGCGCTTCACCGGCTATCAGATCGACGGCGGCTATGCCGACTACACCGTCGCCGACCAGCGCTTCTGCTTCGCCATGCCGGAGGGCTACAGCGACGAGCAAGCCGCACCGCTGCTGTGCGCCGGACTGATCGGCTACCGCGCCCTGCGTATGGCCGGCGACGGCAAACGCCTGGGCCTGTACGGCTTCGGCGCCGCGGCACATATCATAGCGCAGGTGGCACGCTGGCAGGGCCGCCGTGTGTTCGCGTTTACCAGCCCGGGCGACGCCGACGCGCAGAACTTCGCACGCGAACTCGGAGCGGAGTGGGCCGGTGGCTCCGACCGGCCGCCGCCGGAATTGCTCGATGCCGCCATCATCTTTGCCCCGGTCGGACCGCTGGTGCCGGCCGCGTTGCGCGCGGTGGAACGCGGCGGCACCGTGGTCTGCGCCGGCATCCACATGAGCCAAATTCCGAGTTTCTCCTACGACATCCTGTGGGGCGAGCGCGTCGTGCGCTCGGTTGCCAACCTGACGCGGCGCGACGGCGACGAGTTCCTGGCGTTGGCGCCGCAAGTCCCGGTGCGGACGCGGCCGCTGCCCTATGCATTGGACCAGGCGAACCAGGCACTCGACGATCTGCGCGCCGGGAGACTGCAAGGCGCCGCGGTGCTGGTGCCCTGATGCCGCACCGGAGGGTTGCGCCGGCCATGACACGGGGGGGACAGCGGTTTCATCCAGGGCGGGTCGGCCGCCGCCAGGCGGTGGCCAGCTCGCAATGACAGGAGGCGCAGAATTCCAGTCAGGGTAACAACGTTCAGCCGCTTGCGACCGCCGGCACCCCGGCTTCCTGCCGGGCACGCCGCCGCACCAGCCAGTGCACGACCAGGATGGCAATGCTCGCCAGCACGGTCGGCACCGCGGCGATCATGAACAACTCGCCCGGCTTCCATTGCATCGCCACCAGCACTCCGGCGATGCCCGGCGACAACACCGAGCCGATGCGGCCAATGCCGAAGCCCCAGCCAACTCCGGTCGAGCGCATGCTGGGCGGATACACGCCGGCGGCGCTGGCGTTCAGCACGCTCTGCGTGCCGATCAGGAAGATGCCGACTGCCAGCACGGCACAGGCGAGGAACCAGAAGCTGCCGCCGCCGCTGCCCAGCACCAGCATGGCCAGCGCGGCGCACAGGTAGCCGAAGCCGGCGGTAAGAAAGCCGGGCAACCGCACCACGATGGGCGCCGCGATCAGCGTGCCGATGATGCCGCCGAATTGCAGCCCGGTGGAGATCACCACGATCTCGGTGCCGGACAGGCCACTGCCGGTCAGCAGCGTGGGAATCCAGCTATTGAAGAAATAGATCGCGACCAGCGAGGTGAAGAACACCACCCACAGCATGATGGTGATCGGCGCGCGCCCGTCCTGGAACAACTGGATCGGCTGGAAGCCGGGCTGGTTCTCGCGCCCCACGGTGAAGCTGGTTTCGCGCGAGAAGTCCCGGGTGGGATCCAGCCGCGCCAGGATGGCGCGGATGCGTGCCGCCGGGGCGCCGTGCATCACCAGGAACTCCAGCGCCTCGGGCATAGCTGCGAGAACCAAGGGCGCCAGCAGCACCGGCAGCAGGCCGCCGATCCAGAACACCGTCCGCCAGCCCAGGAACGTCAGGAACCCGAACGCATAGCCGGCGGAAACCGAGCCCAGCGACAGGCTGACATACATGATCATCGTCACCGATGTACGCACATGCTTCGGCACGTAGTCGCTGGCGATGGCGATGGAGATCGGCGAAGCGCCGCCCAGCGCCAGGCCGGCGAGGAAGCGGACCACCAGCAACTCGGTCATGCTGGTGACCAGGGCGGTGGCGATCGAGAGCAATCCGAACAGCACAGCGCAGGCGACGAAGGTGCGCTTGGCACCGATGCGGTCGGCGATCAGGCCGAACAGCAGCGCGCCGATCGTCAGGCCGAGCAACCCGGCGGAGAAGACCGGTGCGATCATGGCGCGGGTGATGCCGAGCAATTTGATGAACTGCGGTGCGGCGTAGCTGATGGCCGTCAGGTCGAACCCGTCGAGGAACACCAGCACGCCGCACAGGATGGCGATGCGCAGGTGGTACGAGTTGAAACGGGCATGCTCGATCACGTCGGATACATCGGTTGCCACCGCTTTTCTCCACAGCCTGCTGGGTAGGGCAGGTTAGGCGCCCGGGTGGCACGGTCGTTGATGCAGATCAAGCCAAGGCGGCCTGGGGTGATGATCCGTTGCCGAGACGGCGACCGAGGCAATCACGCGGCTCGTGCGGGTGTCGCCAGCTTTACGGCTCCAGGCCGCACAATTGCTGAGCGCAAGCATAGAGATAGGACACCACGCCTCGCGCACGGGGTTTGACAAATAATCCGCAGGACGTCCGACGCGGGTCCGCTCGCCAGGCGATTGAGATAGATATGACCTATCCAAATGATGAGATCAGGCCAGATCTGCAAGTACAGGCTGAGCGAATTGTAGATCAGCCACGTTGACGATTTGCTATCTATCTTGGATCGATCGGCATCGCTTCCCGCGTCAGGATAAGCGCAGCTTACCAACATCGGCAGTTCCTTATGCATATTTGTTGAACCCTGCGTTGCTCCACGCTTCTAAGTCACTGCCTGATCCGTCCCCGGCCCGCGCCGCATGGCGCCAATTCCCCATCGACTCCGCCTCTCCTGCTCTTGCCACCGGCGGCGCGCCATCCGACCATCGCCGCGCCATCGGAGAGCCAACATGCAATACACGCCGCCGCCGCACGTGACCCAGTTCTGGGAACTGACCAAGCCATCGGCCAAGGGGCGCCGCGGGATGGTGGTTTCGCAGGCACGTAGCGCAGCGCAGGCGGGAGTCGCGGTGCTCGACGCGGGGGGCAACGCGATCGACGCGGCGGTGGCGACCGCGCTGGCGCTGTCCACCGTCGAGCCGTGGAACTCCGGGCTGGGCGGCATCGGCTTCGCTCTGGTGCACCGCGCGGGGGAGCGGCGCGCCCAGGTGGTGGATTTCGGGCCGCGCGCGCCGGCCGCCACCAATCCGGCGCGCTACCGGCTGACCGGACGCATGACCACCGACCTGTTCGCCTGGCCGGAGGTGGAGGGCGATATCAACATCCACGGCCCGTTATCGGCCGCGATCCCGTCGGCGGTCGCCGGCTACGACTATATGCTGCGACAGTGGGGGCGGCTGCCGCTGGCCGACATCATCGCGCCGGCCATCGCTCTGGCGAAGCGCGGGCTGCCGCAGGACTGGTACACCGGGGTGAAGATCGCCAATTCGGCGCGGGTGATCAGGCAATATCCGACGACGGCGGCGGTGTATCTGCCGGACGGGCTGCCGCCGGTGCCGCCGTATCAGGGCACGCCCGGCTTCTTCCGCCAGGGCAACCTGCCGGCGACACTGGAACAGCTTGCCGTTGCGGGTTTGCGCGATCTTTATGACGGCGAGATCGCCGCCTCGATCGCCGCCGATGTGAAGGCGCTGGGCGGGGTGTTGTCGGCCGAGGATCTTCACAACTGCCAACCTCGCACCTGGCCCGCCGAGGAAATCGGCTGGCGTGGCCGCACGTTGCAACTCACCGGCGGACTGACCGCGGCGCCGACGCTGCGGCGGGTGCTGGAGCAAATGTCCGATGCACCGTATGGCGGCTCGGCGCCGTCGGCGGCGTGGTATGTCGCGCTCGCCCGGGCGATGAAGGCCGCCTATGCCGAGCGCCTGACGGGGCTGGGCGAGTCCGAACCCGACGCTGCGCAAAGCTGCACCACGCACCTGACTGTGTGCGACGCCGAGGGCACCACGGTGGCGATGACCACGACACTGATGTCGTCGATGGGCAGCAGGGTGCTGCTGCCGCAATCAGGGGTGCTGCTGAACAACGGCATGATGTGGTTCGATCCGCGGCCGGGCTCGCCGAACTCGATCGCTCCGGGCAAACGGCCGCTGTGCAACATGCTGCCGATCATGCTGACGTCGGGGGAAAAGCCGTTCCTGGCCGGCGGCGCCTCGGGCGGGCGGCGCATCATGGCGGCGGTGTTCCAACTCATGACCTTCATTGCCGATTTTGGCATGGGCGTAGATGACGCCGCGCATCACCCGAGGATCGACGTGTCCAGCGTGGATACGGTCAGCGCGGACCGGAGGCTGCCGGCAGCGGTGCTGGATGCGCTGGCGGCTGAGGGCCGGCTAGAGGTCGTGGAACACGGCGCGGTGCCGATCAACTTCGCCTGTCCGAACGTGATTGTGCAGCATGCGGACGGCACCCGGACGGGGATCAGCGACGCGGCCTCGCCGTGGTCGGCGGCGGCGGCGCAGGGTTAGAGCACGGGTTCAGCGGTAGGCGCGGCTGATCACTTCGTCGATCGCGCCGATGATCCGCCCGGCTGAGACATCGTCGGCCAGTGAAGCAACCTGTTGCCCCAGGGCCGACATCGGCACGGTCAGTATGCGGAGGGGATTGAGGAAGACCGAGCGCCCCTCGATGCGGAATTCGGGCATCAGGTCCGGATCCCCGGCGTTCTCGACCGGCAGGGTCACCAACGGAATGACAACCCTTGTTGGGCGTCGGTTGTATCTGGCGGATTGCACAACGACGACGTAGGGAGTGCCCGCGGTGTTGCGGCCGGTCGTAACGTGGATGTCGAACTGGGCCATCAGAGAGTACAGAACTCCTCGCCCCAGACGCCATTCTGCGCTTCATGCTCATTCAGCAGCCGGATACTTTCGTCAATCCGGCGCTCTTTTTCGGCACGCCGGCTTTGCTCGGCCGCCACATAGTCGGCGAGCAGCTTCTCGACAGTGTCCGACAGGTTTGAGGTCAGGGTGCGGGCGTCGCGGACCAGGTCCTCGCTCAACGTCATGTTGACCGGCTTCTTGGGTCCGCGCGGAACGTAGGTCATTGGCGCCTCCGGGTGATGCGCATGGTATACGCATGCGCGCCGGGCGCCAAGCGAGAGGCAGTGACGCGACCTGCCGGGTCGTTGGCAGGTTGTTAAGGTATCGATGCCATGCTGCCGGCATGAAGCGGCTGGAATGCCTCGACGGGTTGCGCGGCCTGCTGGCCTTTTATGTGCTGCTTGGTCACCTGGCACCGTTCGCGATCATCCCAATATGGATCGCCGGGCCATTGTCGCATGGCGGTGCGGCGGTGGACGTGTTTTTCGCCCTCAGCGGACTGGTGATCGTGCAGTCGCTGGAAAGCTTTGGTTGGCGTGGACGAGGCTTCCTGATCGCTCGCGCGGCACGGACGCTGCCAATCTACCTGGCGATGTTCACCGTCGCGGTGGCGGTGCAGGCGGTGCCCACCGACTTCGCCCGGCTGCCATGGATTGGCGCTGACAGCCCGGCGCGCGAAATCTGGTCGGTTGGCTGGCCGCACGGTTGGGCCGCCGAGATCGCCACCCACCTGACGATGACGCACGGACTGTTGCCCAACGCGATTGTGCCGGGGGCGTGGGTGAGCTTCCTGGGCTCCGCCTGGAGCCTGTCCACGGAATGGCAGTTCTATGTGGCCGCCCTGCTGATCGGGGCGCGGATCGGTGCGGACCGGATGGTCGGGGTGTTCCTGGGCCTGGCCGTCGCGGGATTGGTCTGGCAGGCCATGGCGCCACCCGAGTTGCAGTTCAGCCGCGCGTTCATGCCGAACAAGGCGCAGTATTTCGCACTCGGGGTGGCCAGCGCGGCGTTGGTCCGAGGCGGCGCGGCATGGCGGTATGGTGCGGTGTTGATCGCGACGCTGGCGATCTGCGGGGCGCAAGGCCGGGTCGATAAGCTGGTGCCCGGGTTGGTGTGGACGGTGGCGTTGGCGGCGCAGTCGCGCCCGGATTTCGCCGGCCTGCGGATGCTGGCAGGCGTGCTGCGATCGCGGGTCATGTTGTGGCTCGGGGCGCTGTCCTACTGCATCTATCTGACCAACGAGCCGGTGCATAAGTTGCTCGGGCTGGGGCTTGCGGCGGTGAGCAGAGGGGACGGGGTGTTGTTTACGGTGATGTGGGTGCCGTGCGCGATCGTGGCACCACTGCTGCTGTCCGCAGGGCTGCATGTGTGGGTGGAGGTTCCTGCATTGCGATGGGGACGGTCGTACGCGCGAAAGGTCGACGCAGTTGGGGGGCGAGCCGTGGTGGTGGGCGTGTAGGCAGCGAGCGCGTTTGGAAGGAGGGCGGACCTTGTCCCGACCGATCGCCGTCACCTTCGCCACTTTGCGTCTCGACCCCAGGTCAAGTGCCCGGGGGCAGGCTCTCTCTCGCCGTCGCGGGATAGGCGATACCGCGCGGTGAGGTTGCTAGCCGTCCCAGACGCTGGTGGGCATGGGGAGGTTGGCGAAGTCGGCCTCACCCGGCGGGCCGTCCGGAGCGATGCCGATCATGCCGAGCAACATCACCCATTGGCGGGTGTGCTGACCGACGTGCCAAGTGGTCCGCTCGAGGTCCTCGTGCAGGATTTGCGGACCGTAGTAGGTCTGGATCGGGTCGCGGCCCGACTTGTCGGCCTTGGCATCCCACCACGCGACCAGACGCTGGCGAACGCCGGCGCCGTAAGCGGCGATATCGGCGCTGGTGCGCATACTCTCCGGCGGACGTGCGGTCAGCTTTTCATAGGTCAGCTCGGCATCGGCGGCGACTTCCAGGAAGGTCTCGGCGACGCGGAACATGTGATGCCCGAGCACGCGATAGCTGCGGGGACGGTTCGGCACCTCGGTCTCTAGCTTGTCGTCCGGCATTTGCGGGATGATGCGCAGTGCGATGTCGAGGAAACGTTCCAGGCGCCGCACCAACTGGTCCGGCGTCAGAACCGGACCGGCCTTCTCGTTGAGGCCGAGGAACTTCACCACATGGGCGATGTTCTGGGCGAACACCCACTCATCGCCGCGCGATAGCACGGGAATCGAACGCGCACCCAGCCGCCGCAGTTCAGCCAGTCCGGCGGCGTCTTCCAGTACGTTGATTGATTCGAACTCGATCGCACGGACCGAGAAGAAACTCTTTGAGCTTCAGGCAGCTGGTTCATCCAGGCTGCCAGAACGCCTTCAGTGTCGCGGACATCGGTTCCCCCAATGGCAATGAGCCAGCTTCGCCCGGCCAGGCGTGCGGTGTCAATCTGGGGCGAGCGATCGTGACCGGGTCGTGCGGTCGGCAGAAGACAGCAAGCAAGAACCTGCAGTTCAAATCGCCCGCGGCAGTGGCCGCTGAGCGACATCTGTGCATTTTCTAACATTATTTGTTAAATATATTGACATACGCCCTCGCCTGTGGCATGCAGCGCCCATGCAAAACCCTCACATCGCTCCGGCTGAAGCCTGTCATCCTGACCCAGATCGGACCGACCCCAACCCGTACCCGCGCCGGCCTGGATGGATCAACCATCTTCTCGCCTTGCTCATCTTGTTCCTGATCCGTCACGTGCCCTCCTTCCGGCGGCGCCGTGCGGCCCGTCTGCGTCGTGAGGCATTGACCGGTCGGCGCTGAGCCCAAGGTCCACGCCAGCGCTTGTCGTCTGGAGCCGCGGCCGTTTGGCAAGCCGATCGCCGCGCCTGCCCGCATCGGGGGATCGCGCAGCGGCATGCGGCCCGTGCGTACCTTCTCCCCGCACAATCGTGGGGTTCGGCGGCAGCCTGACGTCATCCCGGCTGACCGAGATTGCCTCGCTGCCCTGGCGATGACAGGGTTGGCGGCAACAGGCGCCACGCGGGAGGAAACGCAATGAGCCAGACCGTCACGCAATACGGACGCATCTCGCCGCCGCGGCCCGAGTGGCTCGCCAAGGCGCTGCCCGAGGACATCATCGAACCCGGGCTGCCGATCATCGATACACACCATCACCTATGGCACCGCCCAGGTGTGCAGGGGCCCGGTGATTCCTGGCAGGTCCCGGCGATGCGCTATTTGCTGCACGAGTTCCTCGACGATTGCGGCACCGGCCACAACATCGTCGGCAGCGTGTTCTTGCAATGCCACTCGATGTATCGCGCTTCCGGGCCGCGCGAGATGCGGCCGGTCGGGGAGACCGAATTCGTCGCCGGCATCAGCGCAATGAGCGACAGCGGCGGCTACGGTAAGACTCGCGTCGCGGCCGGCATCGTCGGCTACGCGGATCTGACCAAGGGCGACTGGGTCGAGCCGGTGCTGGAGGCGCATATCCGCGCCGGTGGGGGACGGTTCCGCGGCGTGCGCCACTCGGGTGGGTGGGATGCCGATCCGATCATCGGCAACAGCGCGCCGGACATGGCGCCGGGATTGTACGCACGGCCGGAGTTTCGCGCCGGGCTGGCGAAGCTGTCGGCGCTGGGGCTGTCGCTGGACGCGTGGGTGTTCCATCCGCAGTTGGCCGACGTGGTGGCGCTCGCGCGGGCGTCGCCGGGAACGAATATCGTCATGGGGCATTGCGGTGGGCCGCTGGGCTACGGTCCGTACGCCGGCAAGCGAGACGCGGTGTTCGCGGCCTGGAAGGCGTCGGTGACCGAGCTGGCGACGTGCCCGAACGTGACGATGAAGCTGGGCGGCATGATGATGCGGCTGGCGGCGACCGACTACATGGCGCAGCCGCGGCCACCGTCGTCGGAAGAACTGGCGGCGCTGTGGCGGCCCTATATCGAAACCTGCATCGGGTTGTTCGGGCCGCGGCGCTGCATGTTCGAGAGCAACTTTCCGGTGGAGAAGATGGGCATCGGCTGGGCGGCGCTGTGGAACGCATTCAAGCGCCTCGCAAGTGGCGCCTCGGCGGAGGAGAAGCAGGCGCTGTTCGCCGGCACCGCGCGCCGGGTTTATCGGTTGGATTGAGTGGCGGTCAGCCGCATTTGGAGTCCTGCGTGCGGACCAACAAGGCCATGCCACCATCGTCTGTGCTTCGTCCAGCGGAGGCATTCCTGGTCGCTACGCTCTTCGCAATAACATGGGAGGGCAAGCACTAAACGTTAGAGTCAGGACAACGCGCGTGAGGAGCGCAACGTGGCAGAGCAACACGCCATGCGGTGCCGCCGCAGACGCCGATCGAGCTGATGCGGATGTATTGCCGCGGGAGACACAAGCCAGCGCCCGCCGGGATTACTCTGCTTGGCGTTCCTGCGGTTGGATGCCAGATTGAGCATGGTGGGTCTGTCGAGGTGAAAGTTGGGGCTCTCTACAGCGACGCAAGCGTGCCGGGTAACCCCGCCGATCACGCTTTGATTGTTTCATTCACGACGACACCAAAGCGAACTCAGAGCCGACCTGCGGGCCTTCGGCACGGTCTCGAATGGCGTCCGTGTTTGCGTGCCAGGCGGCGACGCGGGCGTGAGTTCACGGCCACCATGTCCGACGGGCGTCGGCTGGTGGTAGCTCGCAGTCCGCTGCGCCGGGCGGCGGGTCAGTCGTGGCAAAAAGCAGAACAAGGCACGATCCGAGGACGTTTGACGTTGTCGCAGGCTCGGTCCTATGGTCGCCGCTTCGTAATGGGAGCAGGCACCATGAACCGAGCAGAATTCGAAGCCGATCTTCGACGTGAAGGTTACGAAGTGCGCGAGGGCGGCATCGAGCCGAACATACATCGTGAGGCCCACACACACGATTTCGACGCTCGGGTGTTTGTGCTGGACGGCTCCATCACGCTGGTTTTTGGTGACGACCGCTGCGTTTACGGTCCAGGCGACTCATGCAGCGTCCCGGCCGGGACCATGCACGAAGAGCATACGGAAGCAGATGGCGTGCGATATGTGGCGGGACGCCGGATCGCGGCACGCGCCGACGCTGCCGCGTAAGACCGAGCGCCGCAGACCCACAACCTTCGAACAACGCTTGCTCAGATTACGTCCTGCGCCTGGGCTTCGAGAGCCGCGGCGCGTCTGTCCAATTCGTCCGCATAGTCTTTCAGCGTCTGGGCAGCATCGTCATGCGCGACCGATCGCGCCAGGGCACGCACCTGTTTCGCCCGCCCACGCAATGCAGCGGGAATAACGGTCGTCTCTGCATGTGGCGGCCCACAGTCCCGCGCCATCCGGATCCCCCGTTCCGTGGGGGTAGAATTCTGCTTGAAGAATCGGATGTCAATACAACAGTGCGGGAGAGAGGCTGCCTGCTGTCCTACCCAAAGTTGCTGACGCTTCCGGCAGGAACCCATCGAACGACTGACTCTCAACCGATACGCACGGCCCCCCTCAAACGTCATGGCCGGGTCAAGCCTGGCCATGACGGTTGCGCGTTGGCGTCAGTGCAAAAAATGCTGAATGCGCGGCAGTAATCCGATCACGCCGATCAAGATCAGGTACAGCGCTACGATGAAGTTCAGCAGGCGCGGGATGATCAGAATCAGCAGTCCGGCGATGAGGGCGACGAGAGGTTGCAGGGTGATCACGTCGATGGTCAGCATGGTTATTCGCTCCGACTATCAGGGACGGCAGGCAGCGACGCTACGTTTGATAACAGCAACATGCCTGCGGTTCGGGAAAACCGGAAGGCCCGGGCAATCCATCCGACATAACGAGTGCGGCATCGGCCGCGCCATCACGTCCCGCCTGGGCGTGGCGACCATGTTCAACCGGTGCTTTGCGCCGGCGATGCGGGCAGGGATTGCGAGACCAACTTGACCCAATACTCCAGCACGACCGGCACAATGGCGTCATTGAAGTCGTAACGATCGCCATGAGTCCTTGTCCCGGACCGGCTTCACCGGCGCCGATCCAGGCGTACGCACCGCTCGCCGCCTGAATCATATAGGCGAAATCTTCGCAGCCCATGCTGGGGGCGAACTCGGTGCGAACCTGCGCGTGACCGACGACGGATTTGGCGGCCTTGACGGCGCAGGCTACCGCTTCGGCCGTATTGATTACCGGCGGATAGCCGCGCTTGTAGTCGAGCCCTCCCACAACGCCGTGCGCCGCCGCGATGCCGCCCGCGATCTCGCCGATAAGCCGCTCGCACAGTTGCGACAGGGATGGATCGAAGAAGCGGCAGGTGCCTTGCAGCCAAACCTCGCCTGGCACGACGTTGCCGACGTTGCCGCCATGGATCTGGGTAATGCTGACGACCAGCGGCGTCTGCGGATCGACGGAGCGGCTGACAATGCGCTGGACCGAGCCGACGAAGGCGGCGGCAGCCAGGACGGGATCGTCGCCGAGATGCGGCATTGCGGCATGCGCGCCGGTGCCGGTGAAGCGCAGTTCGAAATTATCGACGGCGGCCATCATCGGGCCGACTCGGGCGGCGATAGTGCCAAGGGGCAGTCCTGGCCAGTTGTGCACGGCGTAGATCGCCTCGACCGGAAAACGGTCGAACAGGCCGGCATCGATCATGCGCGTGCCGCCGCCTTCGTTTTCCTCTGCCGGCTGAAACACGAAGTGCACCGTACGTCGAAGTCCGGCTGTTCGCTCAGCAGCTTCGCGGCGCCGAGCAGGGCGGCGGCGTGGCCATCGTGGCCGCAGGCGTGCATGACGCAGGGTTTCGAAGCGTAGGACTTGCCGGATCGCTCGGCGATCGGCAGGGCGTCGAGTTCGGCGCGCAGTCCGATCGCGCGGTTGCCGAAGCCGCAACGCAGCGTGCCGACGACGCCGGTGCCGGCGACGCCTTCCTGCACGTCCAGCCCGAACGAGCGAAGCTGCTGGGCGACGAACGCCGCTGTCTGGTGCTCGTGGAAGCCGAGTTCCGGGTTGGCGTGGATGGCGTGCCGCCAGGCCACGACCTCGGGTGTGATGGCGGCGATGCGGTTGTTGTGCAGCATGTGCAATCCTCTGGTCTGCCGGGGAATTATGGCGGGGATCGATCGAGGTTGCTATTTGGCCCTTACGACGAAGCAGGTCAGATCTTTTGCCACCATGGGGCCCGTGCCAGTTTTGAGATGCGCACTGAAGCACAACGCCCTTCTTCGATCCAGATCAAGGCAGGCGCTCTAGTGAATACAACTACAAGGTAGCTCGGTGAGGTCGCCTTGAACAATCCCAGTGATAGATACGTTGTGCACAACTTCAATATGCTCGAACGACGCGCCAAGGTATTGATCAACGCTGGCTGACCTCGTTCCCGGCATTCGCATCGCCCCAGCCTCTTGCACTCCCCGGCCGGCTGTCGCCTGATGCCTCCAGCAACCAGCCTGAGGGGACGGAGAAAATGCCCGACGAAGCCAGCCACCTGCACGAGCCCGGCGGCGACTTTCAGTGCCTGCACGAGTTCATACCCGCCGCGCGGGCGCAACTCTCGAACCACATCTGGGGTTATCTGGTCGGCGCGGCGGAGTCCGAAACGACCATGCGGCGCAACCGCCACGCGCTGGACTGCATCGCGCTGCGCCCGCGGGTCTGCCGCGACGTGTCGCAGATCGACATGACCACCACGCTGTTCGGCCGCAAGTGGCGGATGCCGGTGGCGCTGGCGCCGGTTGGCTCGCTGGAATCCTTCCACCCCGGCGGCGCAGCGACCGCCGGCAGCGCGGCCTCGGAATTCGGCATTCCGATTACTGTCAGCTCGGTGACCCATCCGGGGCTGGAGGAGACCGCCGCGGCGACGCCCGGGCCGAAGATCTTCCAGCTCTATGTGCGCGGCGACAACGCCTGGTGCGACGATGTAGCGAAGCGCGCGGTCGCCGCCGGCTATGACGCGTTCGCCATCACGGTGGACACCGCCGCCTATTCGCGGCGCGAGCGCGACATCGCCGGCCGCTTCGTCAAGCCGTGGCGCACCGCCGCGACCGGGCACAACTTCCAGGCCGGCTTCACCTGGGACAACGTCGAGCACTTCAAGGACCACCACAGCATCCCGCTGATCCTGAAGGGCATCGCCACCGCGGAAGATGCCGCACTGGCCTGCGAGCATGGCGTGGACTGCGTTTATGTATCGAACCACGGCGGGCGGCAGCTCGATCACGGACGCGGGTCGATGGACGTGCTGCCGGAGGTGCTGGCCGCGGTGCGCGGGCGGGCCAAGGTGATGATCGACGGCAGCTTCTGCCGTGGCACCGATATCGTGAAGGCGATCGCGATGGGGGCCGACGCGATCGCGATGGGGCGGATGTATTGCTACGCGCTGGCCGCCGGGGGCGCCGCCGGCGTCGGCATGATGCTGCGGCTGCTGGAGCATGAGATCGGCGTGGCAATGGCGCTGTCCGGCGCGCGCAGCCTGGCGGAGCTAACCGTTCCTTCCTGCACATCGGTGCGCCGCCGGTGTTCCAGCCGCACGTGCACAGCGCGTTCCCGCTGCTGGGCCCGACGGGGGAACACCAGGGGTAGGCAGTTGCTGCCGGTGCGGCAGGAGGTGCCGGGCAGATACACCTCTCCCGCGAGAGCGGGAGAGGTCGCGGAGCGTAGCGACGCGGGTGAGGGTGATCGGGTCGGCACGTTCTGCCTGCTATGTGCCGACCCGATCACCCTCACCCTCGTGCGCTACGCGCCCTCGACCTCTCCCGCTCTCGCGGGAGAGGTTAGCCTGCGCGCAGCACGGGACAGATACTGTTGCGGCATGGGACTTGCTCATTGGATCGGCACAACCCGTTCCAGGAGACCGTCCGATGTCGATCAGCGCCGCAGCTTCTACTCAACGGTCGCCATGGCCGAACGGCACGGATGCTTCGGCTGCGGAGCAGCCCAGCGCCAGCGCATTCCAGTCGAGCCTGCTGCAATGGCAGAACAGCATCGCCAACGGCACGCCGACATCGACCACCGCATCGACGACTGCGACCGCAAGCCAGCCGGACCAGCAGAATACCGACGGCGTGCAACACCACCACCATCATCACCACGAAGCGGATAGCAGCCAGCAGAGCAATGGCGGGGGGAGTGGTGCAGGCTCGATCCAGTCCACACTGTCCAGCCTGGTCGGAGACATCGCCAGCGCGTTGCAGACCAGTGGGTCGGCGACCAGCGCCACAACCGCCGGCTCCACGGGCACTGCGGCCACTGCGCCGCTGCAATCGGCTGCCGACACCCTGGTTGCCGACATCGCGCAGGCGAACGGCACCACCGCGGGCGCCGCGACCGCCAGCACCGGAACCAGCGCATCGATCCAGTCCGCGGAGAACACGCTGACGGCCGACATCGCCCAGGCGCTACAGGCCTACGGGGTCAACCAGGCCTCCAGCGGCAACCTCCTGGTGTCGCTGTGACCCAGCGAGCATGATGAAAAAGGCGTGATTGGCGTGCCGACCTTGCCGCGCCAATCTCATCTCCAGACACAATTTGGATACACTCCGCTGGCATGCTGCCACCCATGATCAGCACCCTTCCGCAGTTCCTCCGTCGCTCGATCGGCGCGGCCGCGCTTGGCGCCGCCCTGATCGGCTGTTTCGCCGCCGTAACTCCGGCCTCTGCCCGGATCTGGGTCGGCTTCGGCTTCCCCGGTGTTTATGTCGCGCCGCCGATCTACCCGTACACCTACCCGCCGGCCTACTACCCACCACCACCCGGCTATTATCCGCCGCCGCAGATGCTCGTACGATCCGAACTATGCCCCGCCTCAGGGCCAGGGCTACCCGCCGCCTCAGGGCCAAGGCTACGCGCCGCCCCAGGGCTATGCGCCGCCCCAGGGCCAGGGCTACGCGTCGCCGCAGGCCAGCGCGATGCCCAGCGGGACCGGTCAGATCTGCAACGCCGGTTCCTACACCTGCCCGATGGACCAGCCCGTCGCGCCCGGCTCGGCCTGCTACTGCCTGGGCAACGGCGGCGCTCATGTGTGGGGCAACGCGAACTGACCCAGTCCCGACCGCACGCCGACGACCGTAGCGTACGGCGGGACGCCCAGCCTGCCGCTCCGCCGGACTCTACCCCGGCGATCGAGGACTACGCGCTGATCGGCGACTGCCACACCGCGGCGCTGGTCAGCCGCGGCGGCTCGATCGACTGGCTGTGCTGGCCGCGCTTCGACAGCCCGGCCGCGTTTGCCGCCCTGGTCGGTACGCCGGACAACGGAAGCTGGCGCATCGCGCCGGACGCCGAAGATGCCCGCGGGATCAGGTACTACCGGCCCGGCACGCTGATCCTGGAGACCGTGTTCGACACCCCACAGGGCAGCGTCGCGCTCATCGATTGCATGGTGCCCGGTCGCCAGTCGATCGTACGCATCGTCGAGGGGCGCTCGGGCAGCGTCCCCATGAAGCTCGATGTCGCGCTGCGCTTCGACTACGGCTCGGCGGTGCCCTGGGTGACGCGGCTGACGCACCGGCACGGCATCCGCGCCGTCGCCGGACCAGACCAGGTGGTGCTGCATAGCGACGTGACGCTGCGCGCGCACGGGCTGACCCATGTCGCCGCATTCGATGTGGCAGCCGGGCAGCGCGTCTGCTTCGTCATGACGCACGGCCTGTCCTATCGGCCGCCGCCGCACCCGCCGGACGCCGAGGCGGCGCTGGCCGAGGCCGAAGCGTTCTGGACCGACTGGTCCGGCCGCTGCACCTACCACGGCCCCTGGCGCGAACCGGTGCTGCGCTCGCTGATCACGCTGAAGGCGCTGAGCTACGCACCAACTGGCGGCATCGTCGCCGCACCCACCACCTCGCTGCCGGAGCAATTGGGCGGCAAGCGCAACTGGGACTACCGCTACTGCTGGCTGCGCGATGCCACGTTCACGCTGATGGCGCTGCTGCATGCCGGTTATCAGGAGGAGGCGCGGGCCTGGGGCGCGTGGCTGCGCCGCAGCGTGGCCGGCACCCCGGCGCAGGTGCAGACGTTATATGGCCTGGCCGGCGAGCGATGGATCATGGAGTGGGAAGTGCCGTGGCTGCGCGGCTACCAGGGGGCGCGCCCGGTGCGGGTTGGCAACGCCGCCAGCACGCAGGTGCAGCTCGACGTCTATGGCGAGTTGCTCGACGCACTGTACCAGGAGGTGCACGGCGGCCTGGTGCCGCCGCACGGTGAAAGCTGGGACCTGGCGACTGCTCTGACAGAGCATGTGGAGGCGATTTGGGACCAGCCGGACGAGAGCATCTGGGAAGTGCGCGGCGGGGCGCGCCAGTTCACCTTCTCCAAGGCGATGACCTGGGTGGCGATCGACCGGGCCATCCGGACGGCGGAGGAGTTCGGGCTGGAAGGGCCGCTCGACCGTTGGCGCGGGCTGCGCGCCCACATCCATGACTCCGTGTGCCGCGACGGCTTCAACCCCGCCAAGGGTGCCTTCGTGCAGTACTATGGCGCCGACGAACTGGACGCCAGCCTGCTGCTGCTGCCGCTGGTCGGCTTCCTGCCGGTGGACGATCCGCGCATGCGCGCCACCATCGAGGCGATCGGGCGGGAGCTGATGGCGGGCGGGCTGGTGCAGCGCTACCGCTCGCAGAAGGGGGTAGACGGGCTGCCGCCGGGCGAGGGCGTCTTCCTCGCCTGCAGCTTCTGGTACGTGGACTGCCTGACCCTGCTCGGCCGCCACCGCGAGGCACGCGCGATGTTCGAGAAGCTGCTGGGCCTGTGCAACGACGTCGGGCTGCTGTCGGAGGAATACGACCCGGTGGCGCGGCGGCAGCTTGGCAACTTCCCGCAGGCGTTCTCGCATTTGGCGCTGATCAACGCGGCGCTGAACCTGGAGGACACGCACGGGCCGGGGCATCGGCGGGGCAAGCACGACCGGAGCGGGCCGGCGGGGACGTAGCTGGAATACCTGCCGACACAGCCCGAGATCAGGAGCCGTATACCAGGCAGCGTAATGTCCGACTCATCGACCGCGCCCGCCGTCGTGGCGGGCGAAGGCCCGCCATCCACGGCTTCGTGCGTCGCGCCAAGTAAAGTCATGGATGCCGACCTTCGTTGGCATGACGGGGTGCACCGTCCGTGTGTCAGCCTTTTCGCGGGCTGGTATCAGACTTTGAACCGGCCAGAGCCGACTGTGGATGTTTGCGGGCTTCAGCCGACCGAGGGTGACGTGTCGGCGGCTTTCACATGGAACGACCACGCCTGCGGCGGTGCAACAGGCCGATGCCGAAACACCCGGCTCCCAGATTAACGGCGGCTCGACTGATACTATCCTCGACGGGGTGTTTGGCATGGAGGCGGTCGCTCCCGAACAGGGGACGCTGAGCATCCTTGGAACCGCTCTGGTCGGTTGCGGCCTGCTGGCCCACCGGCGGCGATCGACCGGGCCATATCCGCACGGCGGGAGAGACGGCGGGGCGGGCCAAATCTGACCGGGGCTGCGACCATCCGTTCCGGCATGGCCGCCGTCCGGCTGTTTCCGATCCAGAGGGCGGCCACCCCTTGTTTGTTACTGCCCTACGGGCAGTTCGATCGAGGGACCGGTTGCCGAAATGCTATTAACGTGGCGGACGCATCACCTCGTCTCGCGCCGAGTCGCAACCACGCAACGCAACCACCAGATCGTTAAGCATGGACATCATCACCATCCCCGGCTCCCGCATCGTCGAGGTCGCCCGTCTGGCCTTCGCCGCGCCGGACGTCGAGTTCCTGTGCTTCGGCGAATCCGATCAGCCCAGCCCGCAATCCGCTCACGATGCCGCCGTTGCCGCGCTGGATGCCGGCTTCACCCGCTATCCGGATGTGCGCGGCGTGCCGGCGCTGCGCGACGCGCTGGCGGCTTATCTCACCGCCCTGCATGCCAAACCGGTCGCGGAGGAGCGGATCCAGGTCGCCGCGTCTGGGATGGCCGCGATGTCGGTGGCGCTCGCCGCCACCGTGCGCGCCGGCGATCGCGTCGTCGTGCACAGCCCGCTATGGCCCAATATCGGCAATGCCGTCCACCTGCGCAGCGCGGAACTGATGACTCGACCTCGACGCGCAGGCCGACGGCAGCTTCCGCCTGGACCTCGACCGGCTGGACTCTGTGCTGCGCGGTGCTCGGGCGTTCATCCTCAATTCGCCGAACAATCCGACCGGCTGGACCGCCACAAGGGACGAACTGCAAGCCATCCTGGAGATGGCCCGCCGCCACGGCGTCTGGCTGATCTCCGATGAGGTCTATTCCCGCCTCGTCTACGACAACACCAAGCCGCCCCCTCCCTGCTCGATGTGGCGGAGCCGGAAGACCGGGTGATCGTCTGTAACAGCTTCTCGAAGACCTGGACGATGACCGGCTGGCGGCTGGGCTGGCTGGTGCTGCCCGAAGGCACGCGCGATGCCGTGACCGAGGTCGTCGAGGTTGTGCATTCCGGCGTCGCCCCGTTCATTCAGCAGGCCGGCATCGCCGCCATCCACGACACTGGGGCGGTGGACCAGTTCCGCGCTCATTGCGCCGCCGGGAGGACGCTGGCCAGCCAGGCGTTCGATGGCGTCAACGGTGTCCGCTACGCCGCGCCCCCTGGCGCGTTCTATGCCTTCCTGGGCGTTGAGGGGCTGACCGACAGCCTGGGGCTGGCGATGAAGCTGGTGACCCACCATCGAGTGGCGGTTGCCCCGGGCATGGCGTTCGGGACCGCCGGCGAGGGCTTCCTGCGGGTCTGCTTCGCCCAGTCGGCCGAACGGATGGAGCGAGCGATGCAGCGGTTGCGAGACGGCATTCGAGTGGAGATGGCGGGATGAGCGAAACGACATTGCATTGCGCGCTTTGCGGCGGCCCGGCGCGGGCGCCGTTCCACGCGCCTCGCCCACCGGAGATCACCCCTGATCTGGACATGCGTCCCGGCGAACCGGTGCGCTCCACCCTGCGTGACTGGTTACAGGCCTGCGGGACCTGCCACGCCGCCGCGCCGGATCTGTCGGTGCTGGCTCCGACGTTGAAGGCGGTGGTGGAGTCGGCGGCGTATCGCGCCCTGGCCCTGGAAGCCGCGGAGGACACGCTGCTGTTCCGCCGCTGGGCGATGATCTGCGAGGCGACCGGCGACAAGCCGGTAGCCGCGGAAGCCACGTTGCAGGGCGCCTGGGCCGCGGACGATGCCGCCGACATGACCGAGGCGGCAAAATTGCGCCGCGACGTGGCGGCGCTGTGGGGCGCGCAGCCGGAGCCGGCAACAGCGCTGCGATTGCTCGACGTGCTGCGGCGAGCCGGGGAGTTCGACGCCGTCGAGGCTCGGGGCGCCAAGATGGCCGACGGCGAGCCGGATGCGTTCAGTGCCGCCGTCATTGCCTTCCAGCGCGCGCGCGCGGCCGAGCGCGATGTCGGCCGCCATTTGCTCAGCAGCGCGGTGCCCGGCCACGTCGTGCCGAGCGACCTGCCGACGCCGAAGTTCTGGGACTGGCTGTTCCGTGATTAAAGTGGTCAGGCTGCGCGCTGGTCTTGGCGCCGTGCCCGGCTTGCTGTGTGCCGCTGCGATGTTATATCAGCCCGCCAAAGGATTGACACGTCGACGCGCCCTTTCCGTCATGCCGACGAGGGTCGGCATCCACGACTGCGCAGCGCGCCGCAGCAGAAAGCCGTGGATGCCGACCTTCGTCGGCATGACGTTGAGGCGATCGTTTGTGTGTCAATGTTTAGGCGGGCTGGTATTGCCTGTCATCGCGGCGGCCGCAGCGCCCGCGCTCGACTGGTCGAAGCCGCAGGTCGTGCAGGTGCAGTTGGTGGATTACCGCTTCGTGCCGGATCACCTCACGTTCCGCCACGGCGTCACCTACCGCCTGCATCTGCAAAACACCGGCAAAGATCTGCATGAGTTCACTGCGCCTGCGTTCTTCGCCGAGGCGATCGTGCGCGATCCCGGCAAGCTGGCGAACGGTGGCCAGGAGGTGGTGGTGCAGCCCGGCGAAACCGCCGACATCGACCTGGCGCCGCAACGCCCGGGCAAGTACGACCTGACCTGTGCCGACCATGATTGGGATGGCATGGTCGGCATCATCGAGGTGGAATAGGGCGCTCGTCCCGATGCTCGGCTGCGGGCGAGTGACGCCGGCCATGACGGTTGGAGGCGGTCCGTGCCGTACGTCAATCGATTTGCGGGTTGGCATGACTCTTCGATCGCGCGCTTTCAGTCCCCGTGTCATGGCCGGTCCTCGGGCGCTTGACCCGAGGACCGGCCATGACACGGGGGACGGCGGTTTCATTCAGGGCGGTGCGATATGCGCCTCGTCTCCTGGCCGGAGCGTGCCGGCGAAGCCTCGGCGCATGATCTCGTGCCAGACTTTGCCCCAGCGGCGCACCTTTTCCGAATGACTCAGCAGCGCGGTGTCGGACAGGGCAGCGGCCTCAATCCAGGGCCGTACCGCATCGTTGGTAGCGGCGGTATCGGGGAACATGAAATCCGCGGAAACCCAATTGCGCTTATCGGCAAAGCGGAACACGGCAGAATCCAGCCGGTCCCCGAAAACCAGGCCCTGCTGGCGAATCAGGTTGGCGGCGGCCTGACGCAACGGGTCGTTCCATCGCGCCTGCTGGCTGACGCCGACCACCCAGAAGTCCACCGCGCCATGATCTGCCGCCGCCAGCACGCGACGATAATAAAAGGTCGGAAATCTGCGCCTCCAGCGGCGCCGGGTAGCCCGCGTCGTGGGGTTCCGGCGTGGTTGACCCGCTGATCACCGCGGCAGCGTTGATGCGGCTGCCAAGCACCAGTGCCAGAAACACGGACGCACCGGGCGTCGTGGCGGACGGGCCGGCGTTGGCGACCGCGAGCGCCAGCCACCGTCCGGGCGGCAACGGCACGGATTGGGCGCCGAGGGGAAGATGTCCCGTATAGAATACGCCGACAGCGGGAATACTGGGGTCCTTCGCCGGCATAACCGCCACCGGCTCCTGCCGCGAACCTGAAGCCGGCGCGGGTTCCGGACCCATGGAGACCGGCACGTCGCGTTGCGGCAGCACCGGCACGCTGTCTCCCAGCCATGCCGGCGGATAGGCGATAGTGAGCGCCACGGCCGCGGCCGTCACGAACACCGCGCGCCTCCAGAGTGGCGCCCGGTTCCACAGCCGGCCGAGGGCGTTCATGCGTGCCGGGCAGCGATGATCGGTGCCGCGCGAGTCACGCCGGGGGCATTGTCGGTGCGGGTAGCGGGGCGACGACGCACGTGTTTGCCCGACAGGCGATGGGCGTCCGTTGGCTCGTGCCGCTGGAGATTGCCCCGCTGGTCCGGCCCTCGCAAGGAACAGTCTCCTGTGTCATGGCCGGCCCGGGCCGGCCACCCGCGACTTCGACCTCCGCGGCACTGCAAGACGTGGGTGACCGGGCCAAGCCCGGTCATGACACGGGGGACGACGGTTTCATTCAGGGCGGTTCGGCCGGCGCAGGGCCGGTAGCCAACTCGCAATGACATGTCGGAGCCCAACCCACTGGCTCGCTAGTCGGCGATTTCAGCGATCACCCGGCCGCCATCGGTGATCAGCGCCACTTTCGTGGCCTTCTTCTGCTTGGCCGCGATCAGACTGTCGCTGATCGTTTCCTCGATCGAGCGGGCCAGATCGCGCGCCGATGCCGCGGCGCCGATGCGTTCCTGCCGCTGCATCATGTCGAACAGCAGGACCGGATCGATGCCACCCTCGGCCACCTGCAATCCGTAGTTCTCGATCACGGCCTCGATCTCCAGCGCGGCCACACGGGCGATATCCAGGCCATTCAGGGCGCGGAACACGAAGACCCGGTCCAGCCGGTTCAGCACCTCCGGCGCGAAGCCGGCCTGCCGCAGCACGATCATCGAGGAGCGCCGGATCTCATCCGGATCGCCGGCGTTCCGGGTGACGATCTCGGTCAACTCATCGGTCGCGGCGTTCGAGGTCAGCATGAAGATGGCGCGGGTAGTCGAGATTTGTTTGCCGTCGGAAGCCTCGGTTATATGCCCATCGTTCCATGCGGACAGGAAGCGCTTGTGGACTTCGGGATGGGCCTTCTCGATTTCATCCAGCAGCACAACGGAATCGGGATTTTCCCGCAACGCGGAGGTCAGCGCGCCATAGCTGTCCGAGCCGACATACCCCTTCGGCGCGCCGAATAACTGGCTTGCGGCATGCGGCGACGAGAACTGCGTCATGTCGAGCGCCAGCAGCTTGCGGTTCAATTCGACCGCCAGCCGTTTGGCGAGGTAGGTCTTGCCGGTGCCCGGCGGGCCGGCGAACAGGAAGATGCCGACTGGCTTGCCGCGCTGCGCCAGGGCCAGCCGGCGCCTGATCTGAGCCGCCAGGTCGTCGCATACGGCATCCTGGCCGATCACCTTCGCCTTCAGGCGCGCGGCCAGTTCGTTGGCATCGATCACCTCCGGCTTATGGGCACCCGCCATCATCGATTCCAGCGCCGATCGGTTGGTCAACCGGTTGAGCACATCCATGAACAGTCCTTTCCGGGGTTCGGCATCCGCCGGCACCAGCGATTCAAACAGCAGCCCCGCCAGGACGGTCGCGGAGCCGGCACAGGCGGTCGCGGCAAACAGCCAGGAGAGGCTGGATAAGGTATGGTTCAATGCGGCCTTGGTGACGCCGAACTGCAAGCCGAGCTGAAGCGTGGCAACGATCAGAAACAGCAGCAATATCAGCGGGGAAGCCCGCCCGACCGCGCTCAGTAACTTCTGCACAATCGGCCCCCTCTCGTTATCGCTTGGCGGCCGGGAGCAGACGTCGCCCCCTGCTGACGCTGAACCTAATTCCGGTTTTTACGCAGGTCGGATAGTATCGAACTGCGCCGGCTTAGGCCAGAAGTTCCACGGGTTTGCATGGTCGATCGTCTTCGTTCCGCTTATGTTCTGACCAGCCTGGTGGCCTTCCTCCTGGCCGGCGCCCCGACCGGCGCCGCGCTGGCCGACTGGGATGCCGGCATGATCGCCCGTCAGCGCGGCGACTTCGCCACCGCGTACCAGGAGCTCCGCCAGGAGGCCGAGGCCGGCGCCGCCGACGCACAGGAAGTGCTCGGCCAGATGTTGCTCAAAGGCCAGGGCGCCCCGAAGGATGCGGCCGGCGCGGTGGCTTGGTTCCGCCGGTCCGCCGAGGGCGGCTCGGTTCCCGGTATGCTGGCTTACGGTTCGGCGGCGATCGCCGGCACCGGTATGCCGCGCGACGAAGCCCTCGGGGTGCAATGGATCACCCGCGCCGCCAATGCCGGCAGTCCGGCCGCGATGCTGACCCTCGCCGATTGCTACGAACAGGGCACCGGCGTTCCGCGCAACGTGGTGAACGCCCATGCCTGGCTGCTGAAGGCCGCGCAGGGCGGCGATCCCGACGGCATGCTGCGGCTGGCCGACCTGCTGCTGTCGCCAACCGCCGGCGACAACGACGACCGGGCCGGCGTGGAGTGGCTGACCAAGGCGGCCGGAGCGGGCCAGACAACGGCGCAGACCCGGTTGGCGCAGTTCCTGGCCAGCGGAGCGCACGGCGTAAAGCGCGACGAGATGGAGGCCCTGCGCTGGGCCCAAAAAGCCGCGTTCCGAGACAACGGTGCCGCCGGTTTGCTCTGTTCGCTGTACGGCCGCGGCGTGAACGGTCAGCCGCCAGATCCAGCCCTGGCGTTTCGATGGTGCACGGTGGCGGCGCAGGCCGGACAGCCCGAGGCCATGGTGGCGGTCGCCGGGCTTTACCTGAATGGCCAGGGAACCACGCGCGATCCGGCCGCTTCCCTGCTCTGGGCGTCGGTCGCCGCGAGCCAGGCAACAGGCGCGACACGGCAGGAGGCGATCCGGCTGCAGGACGCGGCGTCTGGTCTGCTGTCCGAAGCCGAGCGCTCGACCGCCCTAGCGCGCGCAGCAGCATGGCGGCCGATCCCCTGAACCAGGCAGCCCTGACCGGCTATGGGCGCCGAGGGTGACTAACCGAAGCGTCGCGCCGCCACAAGCGTAGCGTTCTGCCAGCGATTCTAAACCGAGCTTCCTACTTTCAAATACTGCAACCCACTGGCCCAACACGATATTTGTCGGTTGGAGGGGGCTGCCACTGGCTACACTCGGCGCAGCAGGGTTTGGAGCGCGCATTTCCGGATCACGGAGAGCAAATCATAGCATTTTTTCGTTCTTCATAAGTCTCACGAACGCGTGATTTACATGGGCACATTTTCGACCAATTTTATTAGAAAGTCTCGTAGTATCAGGCGCTTGAAGTAATTCGAAGTAGGAAGCTCGGTCTAAATGAGGGTTGGCTGACGTTTTCTGGCTTGTCTCCTGGTCTTGGTAGGCTGTGGGGAGGGGGCGGTCGGTCGGCCGTCAAGGCGGCCGAAGGTCGGCCGCGGCGATGGACTGGAGCAGATGGGCCCAGCCATCGAACACGACATAGGCAGTGATCGTTCGTAGCTCCTCGAAGAAGCGGTACGTAGCGCCACAGGCAGCGACGGCCGCTCGCCAGGCGAGCGCGGCGAGCCAGGCGGCAGTATGGAAGGCGAAGGCGAGCAGGTTGAGGGTCAGGAAGACGCTGGCGAGCGTCTGCTTGCCGTGACCGAAATTGTGCTCGAGGTGGTAGCCGTTGGTCTTCAGGTACATTGAAGGTCTCATTCTCGATCTTCCAGCGCGCCCGCCCGCAGGCGGCCAGTTCGGCGACGCTGTCGGCGGTCACCGGCAGGTCGGTGACGAAGCTGTTGTAATAGGTGCGCTTGCCGGCAGCGTTGCGGATCTCGATGGAGAACCAGTTGACCGCCATGGCGTCGGCCGAGCCGCGCAACGGCACGCCGGAGAGCCAGCGGTAGATGGTTGTCGTGACGTTGCGGCCTTTGCGGGCCGTCTGTCGATGTTCCTCCAGTTTGGCGCCGTGCAGGTATTCGGTGATGGTCTGATGCGAAGACGGCTTGCAGGTGAGAATGAAGTTGCCGCCGGCCTGATGGATGGCGGTGGCGATCGGCTGACAGGCGAACAGGTCGTCGCCGAGAAAGATTGGCCGCAGATGCGCGACCGAGCGGCCATGCCGGGCCAGCCAGCGCTTGGCGGCGCTGCGCTCGCAGTCCTGCTTCTCCGCCCCGTCTTGTGGGGCGATGAACTCCGGCGGCAGCGGCAACACCTGGTGATGGCCCGGTGCAACCATGGTGGCGCCGAGGAAGGCGTGGAAGCATTCCACACCGCCATCGGAGCGGCGTCGGGTCGAGCACTGAGGGCAGCTAATCTTGCGCGAGCAGAAATACTCGGTGCCGTCGAGAGCAATGAGCACACGCCCACCCAGGCATTGGAAGCGTGTCAGCGGCCCGGCTTGCTCGATTGCCCGCATGAACAGGCTATCGAAGGCGGCGGGCGAGGCGCCGTCCAGCATGAGGCGGATGTAGTTGTCGGAGGGGATGGCCGCCATGCCGAACAGGGTCTGGCAGTTCGACCGGCCTTGGCCGCGCGCCAGCGCCCGTTGATGCGCCAGGAATGACGGGCTTCCCATGAAGAACAACGAGAAGGCCGAGAGGCCGATGTCGGCCATCGTGTAGTCGCCGTCGAGCGGCGGTGTCTTGCGCTGGTCCGGCAGACCGGCGCAGACCGTACCCAGCTCGGCGATCAGCTCCCCGACGATACTCATGTCGATGCAGAATCAAGGCCCGAGTTCTCGATGCAAGAAAAAACTGCCAGCATGTTGGGGCGGGCGTCCATTTGCCTACAACATGTTGCAGATCGGACTCAGTCCAGGCGCAACTCGCTCTGGATCGGCACCGCTCGGCCACGACCCCTGGGCAGACTTAGAACGCGACTTAATCGCATTGAGAATTTCTGCTATCGGATTTGGCGACTTGATCTCCCACATTAACATCGGATTTGCTGGAGCGGCAGACGCGCGTTACGACCGTTTCTCGGTTCTCACCGACATTCTTTGGATGAATATTGGAGGCGTCGCCGGCCAGTTCAGATCTGTCAATTTCCCCAACCACCCGGCGATTTCGATCTCGGGTGGTGTGAACAGTAGCGAAAGCCTGAGGCTGAATGCCGAGCTATGGACGTTGGGAGGCGGCTATACCGTGGCGCAGGGTGACTAGGGCAACTTCGACGCGATCGTTGGTTTTCGACTTTCAGCTCAGAACAACACGACGAACTACAGCCTGGGACTTACAATTGAGGGGCCGCATAGCAACGGGGTCACGTTCGGTGGCGTCGGCAGCGTATCCGCCGCCACTGGCATTTGGAACGGTATCGCCGGTTTCCGCGGCCGCGCCCGCATTGGTGATACGTTATTTTTCATCCCCTACTATTTCGACCTCGGTGCGGGCGGCTCGAACCTGACGTGGCAGATTGCGTCGGGTGTCGGCTACCAGAATTCATGGTGCGACGTCTCGCTCACCTACCGTTATTTGTCGTTCCGTCATAGTAACACCTCAGTGGAAACACACCTGTGGATGAACGGCCCAATGCTCGCCTTGAATTTCGAATTCTAGAATCGGCTGTCAGTGGGTGGCCGGGCGGTCTTCCGGCCGCCGGGGAGCCTCGGTCGCCGGCACGATCGCCCGCTACAACAAGAAAATCGTGATTGTCATCACCGAGGCCTGGCAGTAGCCGAATGTGTCGCCGAACCTCAGCCGCACCTCCTCGGCCGCGTCGTCAGGCCGGACGCTGCGCATGCTGGCGGCGCCAGCTCGGTCCGCCAGCAGGCGATTAAAAATGGCCGCTCTGAAACATCAAGCGGACAGGATACCAGGCCAAATGGCCGAACGCATCCAAAATGGCGTATTGCTGGTAGGTCTTATCGCCTGGGCGATCGTGAGCTTGTATGTAATTACGAGTATTCTCTGAGTATCGTCTCGGCCTCAGGTACCCCTTGTCCGGCTGGCAGCAAGTGGTGGCTGGCTGCCGCTCAAGTATGCGGCGGACGTTCGGCCTGATGATGACCGTTGCACAGCGAGGGTGGCGGCACGATCTTGGAAATGGTTGGGCTGACGGTGATCGAGCGGTGGCGGGAAGTGGCGTGGGCGAGATCATCCGGCATTGTGGGCAGCGGTTGGCACGCCGTCGAGACTACCTCTTTCGCCGACTGATGCCGTAATGCAACGGTCTCCGGTATGTGACCCTATCCACAGGAACGCATGATCACCCGCAGCGCAATCCTCGTGAACTCGTGTTATGAAGTCGGGCTATTGAACATGACAGCCTGTAATGCTTATCAGCACGATCAGGAGGATAGGTTTGCTCCATAGATCAGAGCATCGGAAACTGGTCGACGCTCTATCTTGGCTTTGATCATTACCCGTTCCAGTAGCCCTGCCGGTAATCGCAGTCGCTCGCTCTAACCATCGAGATAACGAGTTGTGGTTGAACGACAGCATTGACCTAGATCAATGCCAAGGCCCACATTCCGACACAGATTCTCTTTTCCGAGACTGGCTGCGGCGATGTGCAAGCCAGTGCTCCTAGTCGGAGGTGACCCTTATGCACTGGTCACGATTGCATTTTCTCTGCCAGTTTGCGGCTGTTGCCCTGGCCGGAACCACTCTCGTGCCGATCTCCTCGGCTCATGCTCAGGGGCATGGTGGTTGGGGTGGAGGTGGAGGCTGGGGCGGTGGAGGAGGCTGGCATGGCGGTGGCTGGGGTTGGGGTGGCGGCGGTTGGGGCTGGGGCGGTGGTCTGACGTTTGGATTTGTTCCACCGCCAGTCTATTATGCGCCCCCGCCCGCCTACTATTACCCGCCACCATCCTATTATCCGTACTCACCACCCTACGGATACGGTGGTTACCCATATCCCCCAAGTTATCCGTATGGCTACGCCGGCTCGGGCAGAGCGCCACCTTCCTATTCGCAGTCGAATTCATATGTTGGCAACGCACAACCTGGCTATGGCGTTTCGGCTGCGCTTGATCCCAACAACTGTGGCACGCCAGACGAACCCAAGCCTTGCACTCGAAGATAAGGAGCGGTGAGCAAACGGCGCTATGACTAACAATTCGGAACACGGTTGGCTCTGCCGTCGACCGGTAGGCTTTCATGCTCTCAGCAGGAGAATGAGACACGGATGATCCGAGGTCTGGTTTTGGCAGTTCTGGGGTCCATCTGGTTCTGCGTCGCCAGTGCCGCAGAGTTGGCTTACACGGTCTTGGTGCTCCCGCCCGAGGTCGGCTGATGCTGAGGAAGGCCGTCGACAAGATGCACTGCCAATGGGCCTTTGTTTCCGGCGTCCACGGCCTGAGAGCAACACCTCAGAATGTCTTGAAGTTCATTCAGGACACCTCACTCATCCCCTCATTTCCCTTTGGAAGGGGAAAAGCGGGCTGGTCGCACGCTTCGTGGAAGTTCGTCGAGCCCCGCGATGCCTGCATCGTGAAAACGCCGCCGCTACTTGATGACAATCCGTCGTGGTGTGTCGAGATGTTCCGCGATGTTGGCGATCGCGAGACCCTGACTTGCCAGCATTACGATCCTGGCCCAAACAACGTCACGATATGGTGAGGTGTACTCCTTGGATCGAGCAAGCAGTTCTGCTCGCTCGCCCTTGGTGAGTTGGAGGAACAGACAACTCCTCGGTCACGCGATGATTTCCGGTGCGGTGCCAGCAGCGTAACCGGCTTCCTTGACATACTCGTCTTCGTGAACATCCTTCATCCAACGCCATGATCGTCGAACGGTAGTGGGATTGTGCAGGCCGTCTGGAGGACCCTCAAATGGAGCTTGATCTGCGAGATGCCCATTGTGCGGTAGGTGTTTAGAGTGGAGTTCAGACGTGTGCGTGGCCCGGCTAGCGAGAGGAGGAGGGGGTGGTGTGATAATGCATGAGGCCCCGAAGGACCGACACATACTGCGGAACACGGCAATCGTCGTGCCGCCTTTTGCCGCCCGCAACGCGCAAGGGCCTGTCTCCAGCTGCTTCCCCGGTTTGTCAGATCGGGACGGGGAAGCAAAAAATGACCCCTAAGAACCGTCCTGAGTCACTGATTTTCTCGGGAAAACCTGGAGCGGGCGAAGGGATTCGAACCCTCGACCCCGACCTTGGCAAGATTAGGTTCAGTGTTTGCGGCGGTTTTCTCACTCTTGCGGGTGATACATAACCACATGAAAATACTAGCTTTCTATATTCTTCCCCGTTGCTTTGGTTTGCCCCGACAGGCTATGATTTGCCCTCGTCTGGTTCCGCCCTGGTTCCGAGCCGTCCGGAACTCTATGCTCGGAACCAATCCGGCGGAGGGATACATGCCGAGGCTGACCAAGCGCTTGATCGACAGTCTGAAGCCGGTCCCCGGCAAGCCGGACACTTACGCCTGGGACAGTGAGTTGAAGGGTTTCGGGGTGCGGCTGATGCCCACCGGCCTCGCGTCCTACGTCCTGAAATACCGCAACGCCGAGGGACGGCAGCGAAAGCTTGCGCTGGCCCGGGTTGGCACCGTTACGCCCGATGAGGCCCGCGCGCTGGCAAAGGAAAGACTGGGCGACGTGGCAAAAGGCGCCGACCCGTCGGCCGAGCGCCGCGCCATCCGGAAGGCGATCACGGTTTCCGAGTTGTGCGATCTGTATTTAGACCGAGCTTCCTACTTCGAATTACTTCAAGCGCCTGATACTACGAGACTTTCTAATAAAATTGGTCGAAAATGTGCCCATGTAAATCACGCGTTCGTGAGACTTATGAAGAACGAAAAAATGCTATGATTTGCTCTCCGTGATCCGGAAATGCGCGCTCCAAACCCTGCTGCGCCGAGTGTAGCCAGTGGCAGCCCCCTCCAACCGACAAATATCGTGTTGGGCCAGTGGGTTGCAGTATTTGAAAGTAGGAAGCTCGGTTTAGAGGACGCCGCACCGCGGGTGAAAGCATCCACCCTTGCGATGGACCGGAGCCGGATAGAGGTTCACGTCAAGCCATTGATCGGGCGCATTGCCGTCATCGCCTTAACCCACGAGGACATTGCACGGTTGCAGGCTGATATTGTGGCCGGCAAGTCTGCCAGGCCTCGCCAGGGCCGCGGCGGCGTGGCGACCGGCGGCAAGGGTGTGGCAGCGCGCGCCGTCGGTATGTTGGGTACGATCCTGGAGTTGGCAAAGCGCAGAAAGATCATCAAAGAAAACCCCGCGCGAAGCGTGACGAAATTGCCGGGAGAGAAGCGACGCCGGTTCCTCAGTCTGGACGAAATAGGCGTGCTGGGTGCCGTCATGCGCGAGGCGACCGATGAGTCCGCGGTGGGGCTTGCCGCAATCCGGCTGCTGTTGCTGACGGGCTGCCGGCGCATGGAAGTGCTTTCGCTGCCTTGGAACTGGGTTGACACCAAGGCGAAGTGCATTCGCTTCGGCGATACCAAGAGTGGTGCACAGCTTCGCCCAATCGGCCAGGCTGCCATCGACCTGCTGGAGACTCTCCCGCGCCATAACGGCTTGCCGCACGTGATGCCCGCAGAGCGCGGCGACGGTCACTTTATCGGCCTCCCGCGCGTGCTGGCCCGCCTGTGTGCGAAAGGCGGCTTGAATGGGGTAACGGTGCACGTGCTGCGGCATTCGTTCGCGGCGGTAGCGGCCGAGATGGGTTTCTCCGAACTGACGATAGCCGGCATGCTGGGCCATACCGTTTCGGGTGTCACAGCTCGGTATGCGCACGTGCCAGACAGCGCCCTGGTAGCGGCGGCAGACAGGGTATCCGCGCGGATCGCCGCTGCGCTGGGCGGGTCGGCGGCTGATGTCGCTGTCGTGCAATCTCGGGCCGGGGCAGCCCGTGCCCGCGACGTAATCGTCGCAAAATGACAACGGTATCGCCGGGCGACCCATTTGTTTCGATTCCCCGGCATATCGCAGCCATGATGGAAGAATCGGAAGGCGTGTCAGACTATTTTTCCACAAGTCGATGGTTTATCGCCACAGGAAGCCGGATGACCGAACCATGGATCCTCGAGTCTTTCTCCGAGTGCTTATCGAACGTTTGGCCCCTGTGGTCGGGAACGCTTCACCGGGATTTTCCAGCGCATGGGAAGGCGAGGAAGCCGCGCTGAATGAGCGGACCGTCGGCGGCCGAGGGCACTTGGCGCAGGCTGTTTTGCTCGCTCGTAGAGCTCTGTTTTCGGGCGACGATGAAATTATCCGTACAACCGCGATCCACTGTCTGGCGCTGGAAAGGACCGGACTCGCTTTGGCGACGCG
Source organism: uncultured Alphaproteobacteria bacterium (assembly GCA_963762885.1). GTDB lineage: Bacteria > Pseudomonadota > Alphaproteobacteria > Acetobacterales > Acetobacteraceae > JASHVB01. Next base: position 87,463 of record CAVXNH010000016.1, on the reverse strand, counting down.
CCGAGAGAGCATCCTCTTGAGGCGCAAAGGCGGCAAGACACGCGGGGCGAAGCAGACGGACGACGGCGCGCGGCGTTGGGCGCCATATCGGCAGCGTTATCACGCGCTGGTGGCTGCAGGAAAATCGCCTGTACAGGCGCGCACGATCGTTCAGCGTGAAATGGTGAAATCTGGCTTCTCTCTGCCAGGCCAATCGCTGAGCCCGAGCAATCGAACTATCCGGAAGTGGCTAAAATAGTTGGAACCCAGCTAAGCTGGGTACCCATCCCACGAGCCACACCGTTTAGAATGTGCCATCATAACAGCGCATTTGCGCACAATTTGATGGTGGCCAATGACATTTCCCGATCCTGAGACGCTTCTGACCCGGCGGCAAGCGGCAGCAACGTTGACCGAGGCTGGCTATCCCACCGCCGCCGCTACGCTTGCCACGAAGGCGACGCGCGGTGGCGGCCCGCCCTTTTCCAAGTACGGACCGAAGGCGCTATACCGTTGGGGTGACTCGCTGACATGGGCGCGCAGCAGGCTCACACCGCCGCGCCACAGCACGTCCGAACCGCTGCGGCAGGCCGCTTCCTGATATCAAATGCTCCCCGACTTCGACTGCTGGCAAAGTGCGCCTGGGCATAGGGCTTGGGACCTTTGTACTTCGCCATCTCTAGCGCGACCTCGATCGGCACAACGCGCGCGGTGGAGCGTTGGTCGCTTATCAGGTCCTCAATGACGGCGAGGCGACCCTTGAACGCGAGCAGGAACTTACCACCGTTGACAAGCGCGTCGAGGGCGCAGGACAGCAGCGAAACATCGGTCAAATGCACGAGGATTATCGGGTGTGCATCCTTCACCGTGCGGTCGAACCGGAACGGCCCTGACATCGACGAAAACCTGGCGTAGTCGGTGAATGGAACCGAGTGCGCGATCTGCTCTACAGCAGCGCGCGGAACTGTTCCCACATGCGTGGGCTAATTGGCGGCTGGGACTTCAATGGAATTACACAGGACCAGACCTAGGAGTCCGTCAAAGACGTAGACTACTGCTGCGACTTTCAGTGTCATTTGTGATAAACTTGTGCCAAGATGGCGCGGTCTGAAATGGCTCTTACGACAGGACGATTTCCATGCCGACGCGACCCCTCATCAAGACTGCGTCCTGGGCGACGAAGCTGCCCGACGATCATCTGCGGGTCGGTATATCGCGCGGCGTGCCTCGCCGGCTGTCGGCGGGATACAGGGTCTATCGCGCGCTCGCGCCTGGGCCTTGGTTCAACAGCGTCGGGATCGAGGAGTACTACCACCTTTACCGGACCGAGATCCTCGGGCCGCTCGACCCCAGGTTCATTGCCGACGCGCTGCTCGCGCTCGGCAACGGCCGCGTGCCGGTCCTGCTCTGCTACGAACAGCCGAACTGCGGCCAATGGTGTCACCGGGCGATGGTGGCCGAGTGGCTGGCCGAGATGCTCGGCGTCACGGTGCCGGAGTTCGGATTTGAATCGCTGCCGCAGCACGAGCATCCCCTGATGCTCGCCGCAGCTTCGGCGCCGCCTTCCCTCGACCGAGCCGGGCGACGTGTCGCCCTTCGTCGGCCGCACCGCCACCATCGCCGGCGAACTGCACCGCGTCGTCGGGCCTGACCCCGAGAGGCCCGGCTCGGCCATCATCGCCGCCGGCGATCGGCAGTTCTCCACCAGCATGACGACGCTGCGCCGCCAGTTCGCCAAGCCCTGAGTCGGACACCGCGCGGCGCCATCTTCCGGCGCCGTCCGACTGCGGTTGGAGCGGCTACGGGGACTGCACCCGCCCGCGGGGTGGTGCCCCACGGTCAACTAATTGTCGCCGCAAATCGAAGTAATGAGCGCAACTATTCTAATATAGTCGCGCTTTATAGTTGTTCCGTGTGCGCAATAGTGCTATAAGTTACTTGCTACCCTCCTACCAGAAAGACACCCAAATGGCGCACGCACTTTCAATTCGTCAGACCGGCAAAGCCGAGATGGCCTACGTCGGCAAAACCCCCTGGCACAAGCTCGGCCAGCAGCTTCCCTCGGGGGCATCCTTGGAGGTCTGGTCGCAGGCCGCCGGCATGGACTGGATGATCGAGAGCAGCCCGGTGCAATTCACCGTCAACGGCCAGATGCACGAGATGCCGGACCGCGTCGTCCTTTATCGCTCCGACAACCAGTTCGCACTTTCCAGCGTGTCGCGGTGGTACAAGCCCGTTCACCCCGGCGAAGTCCTCGGTTTCTTCCGCGATCTCACTGACGCGGCCGGATTCACCCTTGAGACCGCTGGCACCTTGTTCGGCGGCAAGCGCCTCTGGGCATTGGCGTCCATCGGGGCCGAGGCCGCGGTCGCCGACCCGCGCGACAAGATGAAGGGCTACCTGCTTCTCTCGACCGCCTGCGACGGCACCATGTCCACCGAGGCGCGCTACACCACCGTCCGCGTGGTCTGCAACAATACGCTGGGCTTCGCGCGCAACGGCAGCGCCAAGGCCAACGTCAAGGTGACGCACAGCGCGACATTCGACCCCGCTGCGGTGAAGCGGGAACTCGGCATCGAGACTGCCAAGGCGCAGTTCACCGAGGCGATGGGCCAGTTCCGCCAGATGGCGGAGACCCGCCTGACCGAAGCCGAGACGATCGACGCCACCGCCAACTTGTTCGTCCCGGCCTTCGCCGACATGGACAAGGCCGAGCGGACCAAGCTGCTCGAAAAAACCTCCGGGCCGATCTTCCGGGTGGACGAACTGGCGATCGATCACAAGGCCCTCGGCTCCGACCTCACCGGCACGGACGGCACCGTATGGGGCTGGCTGAACGCCGTGACCCAATACGTTGACCACGAAGCCCGCGCGCAGAGCCAGGACACAAGGCTGAATTCCGCATGGTACGGCAAGGGGGCCGAGATCAAAGGGCGGGCCCTTGAGACGGCCACCCGCTACGTGAGCGGCCTGGAGCGCACCCGGGCAAAGGACGAAGCCCTCGGCATCGCGCCGAAGGGTGCGAGCGTGCTCGACAGCATCTTGGCCCGCGCAGCGGCCTGACAGGTCGGGCCGGGAGCAATCCCGGCCCCTCCCGCTACCAGGCATCAGGAGGCTGACATGGCGAAGAAGGCGCAAATCCCCCTCACCGAGCGACAGGCGACCGCACTGTCTCGCCTGCTCTCCGAAAGGCTCTACGGAAAGCCCCCCAAGGGGAAGCCGCAAAACCAACGCGGGAAGCCGCAAATCTTGCGCGACATTCTCGACAAGCTCGACGCCGCAGTTTTCCTGGAGGAATGACCCGTGGCACAGCCCGCCATCCCCTCCCGTGTCCTCGCCAACGTCGAGGCCGCCATCACCACCCTCCGGGGCATCGCCGCCCAGGCCCAGCGCGCCAGGACGGCGCTCGACGGCCGGCTCGGCGGCGGCGGCCGGTATGAGGCCGACGTGCTGACCAACCGCGCCGACGACATTGCGTGGTGCCAGCAGCGGCTCGCGCATTTTCGCGAGTTCGCTCCGCGCAACGGCGTGGACGCCGAGGCCGTGCTGGCCGGGCTCGGCGGCGTTCCCGACCTCAGCCCCAGCCCAGCCGCGGCCGACTGGCTCCGCGACAGCGCGCCTCGCGCGTAGCCAGGCCGGCGCACCGCGCGCACCCGGCCGCGCGAGTATAGTCTGCAATAGTGGAGAAACTATATTGTGGTGGTGGCATTTTATACTTGTTCCGTGAGTGTAATTAGTGTATAAGATACTTACTAACCACTTGCTCCGAAGGCCAATCCGATGCCCGCACGGACCGCGAAGACCTCCAAGAAAACCGCAACAGTGCGCGACGCCTACGCGGCCCGCACCGGCATGGACAAGCGGTCAGCGAAAATCCGGGTCGCTGCCCACATCGTGAAGCCCGAAACGTTCCAAGACGAAGATGGGAACGTGATCCGGGTGTGGAAGTCGGCGGAAATGTCCTCCTACTCCAACGCCGATATCGCCTCGACCCTGCGCAACCGGGTTGCAGTCGAACCCAACGAAATGCTCGGCACCGTCCCGCCCTCCGCGATCAAGTACTGCGTCACGAAGGGCTGGCTGGTGCCGAACGCGAGCAAGACCCTCTACAGCGTCACGCTGCGCGGCGCTGTCGATCTCGACCTCCCGCTCCGCTTCAAGGGCGGCGCGTTCCATGGCCGCAAAATCCGGTTCGCGGCAACCCCGACCGGCCTCACCAAGGGGTGAGACGGCGGAACGATCGACGGCCGCAAAATCCCGCTCGCGGCGCCACCCTTCCTACCAAGAAGGCTCAACTCAAATGTTCACCGCTGAACTCGCTCGGTTGAAGACCGAGTATGTGCGGCTGCCTGCAAAGGATCAGACGTTCGCGCTTTCGCTTCTCCAGCAGCAGGCCCGCACGGGCGGCCTGTCAGACCGGCAATGGCCGTGGGTCAAGAAGCTGGTCGATCGCCTCGACCAGCCGCAGGAGGCCTCCGGCCCGCGCAACCTGGGCGATCAGACCGAACTCCGGGCGATGTTCGCCACCGCCGGCGAGAAGATCAAATTCCCCCACCTGCTGTTGCGTCACGAGTGCGACGGCTACGCCGAGACAATCAAACTCTGGATCGCAGGCTCGCGGTCGGCACACCCCGGCACGCTCTCAGCCGCCACCACTGCCACCGCCCGCGAATGGCTTGGCCGCATCATGCAGGACGGCGCCTGGATGCCTGGGCACAGCCGAACCGCCGCGGAATACGACAGCGTCGCCGACCTTCTCTCCGAACTGCTCGCCGCACCGCACGCCTTCCTGGCGAGCAACGGCAAGGCCGCCGGCGCGTGCTGCTACTGCGGCATAGAACTCACCGACACCCGCAGCGTCGAGGTCGGCTACGGCCCAACATGCGCGAAGAAATGGCGCCTTCCCTGGGGAACCCGGGAGCCGGCAGCGCAGCCCACCGCGCCGAAGCGATAAGCAAGCTGCGACGCGTTTATGAGTAACTTACCCGCGCAAGGCAGATCACCCGCGGGCGCGTGATGGAGCAATCAAATGGCCCACCAGACGACGACAGCGGTCCGCTCACTGAAACCACGGACCTTCACCATGCAGCAGGTTGAGGAAGCGAGCGGCATGCAATGCGGCTTCTGCCTTGAATGCGGCGCCATGCAGGAGTGTTGCGAGCCGGACGCCCGCAAATACCACTGCGACAACTGCGGAAAATCCGAAGTCTACGGCGCCGAAGAACTCCTGCTGATGGGCCGCGTCAACTGACAGCCGCCCCCTCCTGCCACAAGGAAATCCCCCCATGTCCGCCACCAAAACACGCGTGCCCGACGACGTGATCCCGATCCTTCGCCGCAGCACCTTCGCCGGCAACGTCCTCACCCTCCCCGAGCAACTGCCCCGCGAAACCTACCTGCGCGTCGCCAAGGTCCTGACGGCCGCGCGCGGCAAATGGAACCGCAAGGCCAACGGTCACGTCTTCCCCTTCGACCCGCGCGAATTGATCGGCGCGGTGGTCGAGGACGGCGTTGTCGTGGACGCCAAGAAAACTCTTGGCTTCTTCGAGACACCCGATGCGCTGGCACAGCGCCTGATCGGCCTCTCCGGCATCGGGCCAGGCGAAACCGTGCTGGAGCCGAGCGCCGGCCTCGGCCGGATCGCCAAGCAACTGCTCGCCAGGGGCGTTAACGTCGTCGCGGTCGAGATCGACCCCACGAACGCCGAGGCACTCCGCCAACTCGGCAACGGCATCACGGTACACTGCGAGCCATTCGAGGCATTTCAGGCCCGCGAGGCCGCGCTGTTCGACGCGGTCATTATGAACCCGCCGTTCGCCAACAATCTCGACATGAAGCACATCCGAGCCGCCTGGGAGTTCGTCAGGCCCGGCCGTCGACTCATCGCCATCTGCTCGGAGGGTCCGTTCTTCCGGCAAGACACCGCGGCCAGAGAGTTCCGCGCGTGGCTTGAAGAGATCGGCGCCGACGCGGTGCCGCTGCCCGACAACTCTTTCCGCGAGAGCGGCACCGGCGTCGCCACCAGGATCATATTCGCCCCCAAGCCGGAAGCCGCGGCACCGGCCGCCGACGCCTCCCCGCCATCGGCGGAGATACTCGACATCCCGATGGATCAGATCGAACCCGACCCCGACCAGCCGCGCCAGGTCTTCGAGCCGGTCGCCCTCCGCGAACTCGCCGCCTCGATCCGGGCGGACGGCCTGCTACAGCCGATCGCCGTGCGACCCTCGACCACGGGCCGGACCCCTTACCAGATCGCTGTAGGCGAGCGGCGCTGGCGCGCTCACCAGATCAACAATGCCCCCACCATCCGGGCCATCGTGGTCGCACCGAAAAGCACCACCGACCTCCGCGTGATGCAGATCATCGAGAACGACCAGCGGTCCGACGTCACGCCGCTTGAACAGGCGAGGTCATATCAATCGCTGATGGAAACAACCGGCTGGACGGTCGAGGAACTCGCCGCCCGGATCGGCAAGGCGCCGCACCGCATCATCGAGCGCACTGCCCTGCTCAATCTCCGGCCGGAGTACCAAGCCCTGCTTGCCAGCGGCAACCTGAAACCCTCCGAGGCAACCGAACTGGTGCGCCTGTCGCCCCGGGGCCAGGACACGCTGTTCAACGCCATCCGCACCGGCGGCTGCCGGAACTACAACGACCTCCGGGCGTCATCCACCGCGCTGGTGCATGCAGAGCAGCAGCTTCTCCTGATGCCCGATGCGCCGCCGCCGCCGACCAAAGAGGACCGGGAGCTCGCCAACGCCTTCGAGGCTCATGTCGAACGGGTGGCGACTTTGCTCCGCTCTGGCATCCACGAGAACCAGATCGTCGCGGTGCGCAAGACCAGCCCGCACCGGGCGGGCACCCTGGCCGATCTGCTCGCCGTCATGCAGACCGACCTCCGGCGCATCGAGGTTGCGCTCCGCGAGGTCGCCATCCAGGCGAGTTTCCTCGACCAGGCAGCCTGACGCGGCGACTACCGGCAGGCGCGTGCGGGCCATACCCCGCCGCGCCATACCCCGCCGCGCCATACCCCCCACCCGAATTCGCGCCGGGCAGAATTACCGCCATGCACGTTCATGGAGGGCACCAGCGGGCTGGCGGACATCCCGTATCCCACGAAGCAGATCATCGAGAACGACCAGCACGCCGACGTGCCACCATTGGAACAGGCCCGCATGTATTAGGCCCTGATGGACGAAATGGGCTGGACGCCATCCGAACTCGGCTCCCGCATCGGCAAGGCCGCGCACCTGATCACAGAGCGAACCGGCCTGCGAACATCAGCGTCATGTTCCTGGTCTGGCACCGGTCCCGCCGCATCAGGTCCGCGGAATCGATGACGATCAGCGGCAGTCAAAGGGCGCTTTTCACCGCCCCGTGGCACTACCCCGCGGGGATATATCAAGCAAAATCAACACGAAAGCCGAACACCCCCCGGTGCGCCATACCCCCCACCCGAATACGCGACTTAACGCGCTTTTCCCATGCACGGTCCCGGAGGGGGCGAGCGGGCGGGCTGAAACCCCATACCCCTTCAAGCATGAGCGGACGCAACCCGATCTAGTTTCACGAAGCGTTTGCAGACATGCAGAAATGGTAGCCGTCAAACCCTTCGAAGGTTGGCTCATCATGCCAAAGCCGGCGTGCCGCGGCAAAGTTCGGCCCAGATGGTGTCAAGAATCAGTTGATATGACGCGGCCCTCTATGGCACTTCATCGGTCACTTGGGTGAGATTGTCGTAGAGGTCCGGGTAAACCTCTTGTTGAATTCGAGTAATATCAGCCCCGAAGGGATCAGCTTGCGGCAGCAGAGTGGTCAAATCCATAGGCTGGAAGCCATCAACCCAGAATCCATCACGCACGATTATAAATTTTGGTAATAGGGGCAAAACCCCGGGCAGCCCACCGTTCAGGCGGGCTGCCCGCGGCAGCGGACTAGTCCCGGCAGTTGCGCAACGACAAGGTGACCGGGAACGCGAAGCCGGCTGCCGAGATAGTCCCAGAACGCGACGCCGAGCTTTGCGCATGTCTTGCCTAAACCGAGAAAGGCGTCACGGCAGTCGCGACCGAGGTCGCTGCGGGTTCCGGCGCTGACCTTGCGACGGGTAACCTGACAGCGGATGTCGTTCTCGGAGCCATTAGTATTCAGCGGTGTCTCGGGTCGGTCGAGCACCGCCAGCAGTTCGTCCTTGTTGGCGAGCAGGCGTGCCAACAGACGATCCAACGTGATGAAGCCGGTGCGGCGGCGGAAGATGCGATTGAACCGTGCCCGCAGTGCAAGACGGCGGTGTTTCTCGGGATCGGCGCGGTACGCCTTGAGAGCGGCGTAGAAGTCCCAGATCAGCTTGCGCACCTTCTGCTGAGCGGCACGGTTGTGGTCGGTGAAGGCATCCAGCTTGTGCACCAGCCGTTCAGCATGCACCCAGCACAGCGCATGCCGGCCGACGGCAAACTGCCCGGCATCATCGCTTAACACGACGCCATCGCGCAGGAATTCGTGCGCGTGGATGCTGCCCCAGATCGCTCCTTCGGTGGCGATCTGCACCGGATTTGGTGCCATGGTCAGGGCAGCGAAGCCAAGCCGGTCGAGATGCGCCTGCCATGCGGCTTGGTCAGCAAAGGCTGCTTCCGGCTGCTCGGCCAGTTGGGCGATCAGGGGAGCGGATAAAGCGCGGCTGCGCATATAATCGAACGCTGCGGCGTTGAGCACGAAGTCGGTATGGCCGGCACGCAGTAGGTCGAGGAAGTTCAGCCGGCTCTTCGATGGCCGCGTGCCGAACCAGGTGAACCGGTCATTGCCGATTTGAGTGCAGAAGCTGTTCGCCATTTTGTGTCGTGCGCCAGTGTCGTCGACCGATATCCAAGGCGATGTTTGCAATCCCGCGCGCAGCACGTCGCGGGCTTCGGCGAGAAAGCCATCATGCTTCTCGGTCAGCAGGCGCTGGACCTCACGCTTGGAGATCGACAGGCCAACCGACTGCAGCAGGGCAGTCAGCCGCGGCAACGTGGATTGACCTTGATGGTACTGCATCAACACGAAGCGGCGCAGGTCAGGTCCGAAATGTCCCTCGGTCCCCTCTGGCAGCGGCGCGACGATGGTCTGACCGTCCGGTGTGGCCCAACGCTCGCGGCGGTAGCGGATCGCATGCACCGACAGCACAAGCTCCTGGACCAGATAGGTCTCGTAGCCCTTGAAGCGCGACCCTGCCGGTGCCGCGGCTTTCAGCACACGGTCCTCGACGTTCGCGCGAGGCTGCACCTTGCCGCGACGACGACGCCTCTCCCGGCTGCCTGGCTTGGATGGTGCGGTAGCCTTCTCCATGCCGCTTGGCTTGATGTCAGGACGGCCCTTCAGGCCTTTCAGCCGGGCGATCTCCTCACGCTGCGCCGCTACTGTTCGCTCCAGTTCGGTCAACTTCGCCAATAGATTGCCCACCAACTCCCGGAGCTGGGCAGACGACAGGCCATCAAAGTTATCCGGCTGGCTCACACATAGCTTGAATCCGAGTTGCCCGCGTCGGGGCAAGCACCAAATGCACTCATGCCCGGGGTTTTGCCCCTATTACGCAATTGCCTCGTAACACCTTGAAATATATTAGTGATTCTGGAGCGGGCGAAGGGATTCGAACCCTCGACCCCGACCTTGGCAAGGTTGAGCCCTGCTCCCCGCTGCCGGCTGCAGATACGCACCGTGCAGTACGGGGATCTGCGTGATAGCTATATGATTGCTGGCATGGTTGCTGGAATTGTGTGTGTGGATCTAACCTGTTGTAAACATTGGCGTCCCCGGCGGGATTCGAACCCACGGCCCCAGGATTAGGAATTACGTGGACGAAACATAACATGGGCGAACATGGGGTAACATAGGGTCCCCATTCCACAAAAGAATGTAGTTTCCCCCTGGTATTTTCGCGTCGATTCGGCTACATAATGGTCCGCCGGGTAACTTGGGTTAACATCCCTTCCTGTTACCCCGGCGTTACCCTTGGTTGGAGGACGCGATGGCGAAGATACGATTGACCCAGGCCGCGGTAGACAAGGTCGGGCCACCGGCCGCCGGCAGGATCGAGCTGTTCGACACCCACCTGCCCGGGTTCGGGTTGCGGGTGAGCGCGGGCGGGCACAAAGCGTGGGTCCTGTTCTACCGGATCGGCAAGCGGCAGCGCCGCTACACCGTCGGCACCCTGGCCTCGATCCCGAAGGTTGAGGATGCCAGGGACCGGGCGCGGGAACTGCTGCGTGACGTCGCGCGCGGGATCGACCCGGCCGACACGCGCGACGCCGAGCCCGCCGGCCCGCCGGTCACCGTCAAGGAACTGGCCGCCGATTTCATCGAGCGTTACGCGAAACCGCGCAACAGATCGTGGCACACGACCGAGCGCCGCTTGGCGCTGCACGTCCTACCGACCTGGGGTAAGCGCGATGCGGCCTCCATCACCCGGCGCGACGTGCGGGCGCTGCTGGATGCCTTGAGTCCGATGCTTGCGAACCGCGTCCTCGCGGCGGTGCGCAAGCTCTTCAACTGGGCAGTAGAGCGCGAGGTGCTGACGATCGCACCGACCATGGGGGTTAAGGCGCCTGGCAAGGAAATCGCCCGCGAGCGGGTCCTAAGTGATGATGAGCTTGCCGCCGTCTGGCGGGCCACCGAGGGCCTCGGCGACGTGGCGGCGGCGTTCGTCCGGCTGCTGGTCCTGACCGGCCAGCGCCGTGACGAGGTGGCCGGCATGCGATGGGCGGACGTCAACCTGGACAAGAAGCTGTGGACGCTGCCGCGGGAGTTCACGAAGGGCGACCGAAGCCACGAGGTGCCGCTGTCCGACACCGCCGTAGCGATGCTGGCCAACCTGCCGCGCAAGGGCACGTTCGTCCTGACCTCGCGGGGGTTCCGCCGCGTGCCGGGGAAGCCCGTCGCCGAGGACCGGCTGACCGACCGCGACCGGCCGATTTCTGGCTATTCAAAGATCAAAACGGCACTGAATACCAAGGTCGCCGCCATCATGGCGGAAGATGCCACGGAGCGCGGCGAGCAAGCGCCGACCGAGGCGAGGGAGGCGTGGAGGTTCCACGATTTGCGGCGCACCGTTGGCACCGGGCTGGCGCGGCTTGGCATCCTGACTTCCACCATCTCGCGGGTGCTTAATCACAAAGAAGGTGGAGTCACGGCCGTTTATAATCGATACGGATATTTAGATGAGAAGCGTGCCGCGCTGGACAAGTGGGCACGGCACGTCGAGACGCTGGTGCGGCCGGCGCCGGACAACGTGGTTGAGTTGAAAAGGGCCTGAGCGCGCGGAAGGCGGCGACTGCTACCTCGGCAGTGCCGCCCTCGCCGCTTCGAGGATGCGGTCCAGGTCAAACTTGAGCTGGTCAACCACTGCCACCATTTCCGTGAAGGTCGAACACTTTCCCCCGACCACGTAGGTTCCACTTTGTTCCGTTGGCCCCGAGTTAGGCACAAAGCCGACCCAACCTGAAATCCGCCTCGGTGCATCGGACCACGGTTGGTTCGCACCGGCACCTGTGAAGGTCGTCGGGCTTGTAATCTCGAACGTCAATAGTCGTGTGCCCGCCATTTCTTCTCTCCCGTGATACGATCTCTAATCGTCGTATAAACGCACCATGCGTGCACGCCAACAATATGCGCGCCCATGTAATAACAAGGGGCTGGTAATCCAGGCGGGGATGGGCTATATTACCCTCGGTTCAATCGCCGCCTGCTGCGGCGGTGCTTCTTGATCGAATGAGTCCCTGCAAACGACCGGTGGCCAAGGGCGGGCCGGAGGGAGGCAGGGTGAGCATGGCAGAGAGCATACGGGATATCCGGAACCAGCGCGCAACCCGCGCTGGCTTTCGCGTGCCCGGTTGGCGCGCGTGGTCGGCGCCCCACGACAAAAGGCCACGCTCATGCTGAATGAATATCCCGCCGCACTGGTCGAGCCGCCAGCGAACCAGCGCCAACGTGCTCCCATCCCGCCGCCCCGCGTTCCGAATCGCATGCTGCGGCTGCACGAATTACAGCAGATCGTTCCTTTCTCGGACGTGCATCTGACCCGCCTGGAAAGAGCCGGGAAGTTCCCAAAGCGGATCAAGCTCGGGCCTGGGCGGCGCGTCTGGGATGAGGATGAAGTTCTGGACTGGGTCGAGGCCCGTCGTGCCGAGTCCAACGGCATCAAATAGAAACGGCCCCAGCGGGGGAACGCTGGGGCCGCGCGGTAGTCTCGTCTTCTAAGCGGTGGGAACCGCCTGTTTTATACCGCGCCGCGCCGGCTTTGTAAACACCCCGCTGGGACCTCAATCTTTTCGAGGTCTCACGATGCACACTTCAAATATTCCACCCCAGCCCGAACCATCGAGGGCATCGGGCTATACCGCGGACGTGCGGACGCTGCGCGCCGTCACCATGTCCGAGATCGAGCTGCAAGCTCACCGCCGCGTACTCGCCGATGGCATGTCGGCATCGCTTCGCCAGCAAGGCGCGCCACACCTCGGGTACTACACCACTCGCTGGTGGCTGTCGTTCGGTGTAGCGCCGAAGTTGACCGGCGGCGACGCGCTGCGGTTGGCCGGCGAACTACGTTGGGAAGCGGAGCACACGACCGGCGATGAGCGGCGCGAACGGCTAAAGCTCACGCGGCGATGGCTAGCGAGGCTGCGATGAGCGGCCCCCTAAGATCATTTCAGAACCAGGAGAACCGGCCTGCAACGCACTGCAACGGGGGCTCCGGTGGAAATTATCAATTGTGATGGCGTAGCGGTCGCGGTGGAGACCGGGGCGGAAGCCAACAACGTTACGAAGGCTTTTAACGCGAAAATTGAGACCCTGCTGTCCATCGTTGGGCACGCGCGACCCGATCAGCACGCCGTCCGGCGGCGGGGTGAGAGTCGCTGGGAATATATCAAACGGTCCGGCGAGGTCACGGAAGACTCGCTGCGCGGTCACCTAAACGGTGGGCCGCATCTGGGCGTCTACCTGATGGCGGCTGGCGCAAACGTGACACGCCTCGCGACGTTCGACATCGACGATCACGACGGGACGCTCCCCTGGCCGGAAGTACAGGCTGCGGCGCGGAAGATCATGGACGCCGTTCGGCCGGCTGGTTTCAATCCGTGGCCGATCCGATCGGGAAGTGGACGAGGGATTCACCTTCACTTGTTCTGGGAGGCCCCGCAGCCGGCCGCCGCGGTCCGGGCGGCAATGCGAAAGGCGCTCGCCGACGCCGGACTGAAAGAAGGGACCGCCGGCCTTCCCGCAGGTGAGGTTGAGGTTTTTCCGAAGCAGGACGCGCTTGCCGATGACGGCGACGGCAGCCTGATCGCATTGCCGTTCGGCCGCGCGTCGGCGCCGCTCGGCAACGACCTTGAGCCTCGCGACGGGCCGACGCTCTGGGTCACCAGCGGGGTGGTCGCGGGGCCAGCGAAGGTGAAACCAGCGCGGCCTGAGCGCGAGCCACGTAACGTCGATATGGATACGGTGAAGGACGCCCTGACTTACCTGTCACCGGACGAATATGACAGTTGGCTCCGCGTCGGGATGGCGTTGAAACTGGACGTGGGTGAGGCCGCTTTCCCAATTTGGAACGAATGGAGCGCCAAATCCGACAAGTACCGGGGCGAGAGTGACCTGCGGCAGAAGTGGCGAAGCTTCAATCGAGGCGAGGGCGCAGTCGTCACGATGGACGCCGTGTTTGCCACGGCACGGGACGCCGGGTGGGCCGGCAGCAGCCTGCTCGCGCCGGCCTTCTCCGACGAAGACCTGGCGTTGAGGTTTGCCGCCGAGCACGCGGGCGATCTCAGGTTCACCTCGGCTTGGGATCGGTGGCACCACTGGGACGGCAACCGCTGGCGTACCGACGATACCCTAAGCGCACTCGACCTTGCCCGGTCGCACTGCCGGCTCGCGGCGGGCCGCGCCAACAAAAGGCAGGCGCACATCGCTTCAGCACGGTCTTCAAGTTCCGTCCTTCAACTCGCCCGCGCCGACCGTCGCCTCGCGATGCGGGTGGACCAGTGGGATCGCAACCCGTGGCTGCTGGCGACGCCGGCCGGCACTGTCGATCTCCGGACCGGTGAAATTCGAGCGGCCGATCCAGGGGACTGCCTCACCCGCAGCAGCCGGGTGGCGCCCGGCGGTGGTTGTCCGCTGTGGCAGAAAACCCTGCACGAAATCTTCCCGGGCAACGGCGGCGCCAAACAGATCAAATTTCTTCAGCGCTGGTTTGGTTATTCCCTGACTGGATCGGTGCGGGAGGAAAAGCTGCTATTCCTGCACGGTAGTGGTCGCAACGGAAAGGGAACGATAGTTGAAACAATCGTGTGGGTAATGGGTGATCAAGCGACGGTGATCCCGACCAGCGCCCTGATGCAGACGAAGCACCCAAATCACCCGACCGAAATCGCAAAGCTCTGCGGTGCGCGGTTGGCGATCGGTTCGGAAACCCCCCAAAACGCAAGGTGGAACACCGAGCAGGTCAAGTTGATCACCGGCGGCGACGTCCTGAGCGGGCGCTTCATGCGGCAGGACTTCTTCGATTTTGCTCCCACGCACAAGCTCACGATCACCGGCAACAACTTACCCTATCTCGGTCACGTGGATGTCGCGATCGCGGCGCGGATGCTGCTCCTCGAGTTCCGGGCCAGCTTCGCCGACTTGGGCAATATGAAGCTGAAGGAAGCGCTGCGGGCCGAGGGGAGCGGCATCCTCTCCTGGCTGATTGAGGGTTGCTTGGAGTGGCAGCGCCAGGGGCTGGCGGTGCCCGCCGCTGTGAGAGAGGACACGGCGGAGTATCTGCAAAAGTTCGACGATGTGACGATGTGGCTCAGTGAGTGCTGTGTGTGGGAGGCCGACCCCACCGGCCGCCTGTGCACCACGAGCGAACTGTTGAAGTCGTATTCTGGTTGGCGCGAGCAAAGCGGTGCAGCGTTCATCACCGCCACTGCGTTCCCGGAGCGGCTGACCGCGCTCGGGCTAGAAGTCGAAAAGAAGCGGACTCATGGGGTAAGGCGTGTCAGGGGCATCCGGCTACTCTCGGTTATCGAGGAACAGGAGCGGTCGGAGCGCGAAAGGCGCGAGAACGAGGGGGCGCCGTTCTAACCCAGGGGGTCAAGGGGGTGGGTCGTTACCAGGGGGTAACGGGCGGGTACCGGTTGGACAGGTTGTCCGTATTTACGGCTCGTTTGCGTGGGGGGGGGGGGCAAAACGTATGGGTTAACCGGGCAACCTGTCCAACCGGTACCCGCTGCCCCCCTGGATAGCCATGACAAATCCCTGGGCCAGCGTCGCGGCAATGCTTCCGCGCCCACCTGCGCCAACCTCTGGCCCGCCGGGCCGTCGCATCCGCAACATTCGCCCCCAGTTCTCCGCGCCTTTCCCACGGCCACGGTATAAACAAACCTGTGGCCTGCCGCCCTTTAAGTCGCTTAACGTATTGATTTGATTAGGTGAATATTCCACAATACGCTGCGAGTCCGGCATGGGGGTAACGCCTGGGTAACACAGGCCCACTCCCGCCCCACCGATCCCACCGACTTATCAAAGTAACGACCGGAACTACTTAAACATCAAACCATCCGGCGTATAACATACCCCTGGCAATACCCGCGCAAGACGCGTATATATACGCTATGTCCGCCAACAATACTTTGACTAATACTCCAAAGACTGCCGCGCTGTCCGCCGCTGGCTCTCTTCTGGCAGCCTCCCACCGGGGCCGGCCGCGTCGTCGCCCCAGCGAGTCTCTGTCCGTGGCGATGCCGATCGACGCCCGCACCCTGGCCGGCCGCGCCGTCCGAATGTTGCGACTCCGCCTGTCGGCCCACCTGGGGCCGCAGCCGTCGCAGACGGCACTCGTTCTGGTCGAGCAACTTCTTCAACTCAAGCTTCGCCTGGTGATGATGGACCGGGCATTCCTCGAAGCCGGCGGCAAGCTGTCAGCGCACGACACGCACACTTACTTGGCTTGGAGCAATTCGCTCGTGCGCGGGCTGAAACAACTCGGCCTCGACGGCTACGCCGCCGAAGCGGCGCCGTCCCTTGCCGACGCATTGGCCGCCGGGCGCGCCCAGACCACCGGAGACGCCCCTGCCAGCGCCGGGCGCGTAAACAGCCCTGCCCCGGCCAGCGACCGCCACAGCGGCGCCCAGGGGCCACCGTGAACGCGGACATCGTCACCGCCATATACTCGCCCGCGCTTTTCAAGCCGTGGTTCAAGAAGTTGGAGACGTGGGCTGCGTGGCTCACCTTCCTCCGCGCGCTCTTTGCCATGGAAATGGACGGCGACGACCTCGCCACGTTCGTCGAGTGCACGGGCCGCACCACGCCGCCAGCCGACCCGGTGACCGAGGCGTGGCTGGTGGTCGGGCGGCGCGGCGGCAAGTCGCTGATCCTCGCGGTGATCGCCGTCTTTCTCGCCGTGTTCCGCGACTGGTCGGAGCATCTGGTACCCGGCGAGAGTGCATTAGTGCAAATTATTGCCGTCGATCGAAAACAGGCACGCGTGATCTTTCGATATGCCCGCGCCATGCTCATGCGCGTGCCGGCGCTCAAGTCCCTGGTCCTTCGGGAGGACAGCGACACGATCGAACTCACGAATGGCATCGCGATCGAGATCACCACCGCCAGTTATAGAGCCGTCAGAGGATACACAGTGGTCGCCGCGCTGCTCGACGAGGTGGCCTTCTTCCGCAGCGATGAGTCCGCGAATCCGGATAGCGAAATCCTCGATGCCCTAAGGCCAGCGATGGCGTCGATTCCAAATGCGATACTATTGTGCGCGTCATCGCCGTATTCAAAACGAGGCGTGATGTGGGACGCCCACAAAGAGCACTACGCGAAAGACGGCGACCCGGTGCTGGTCTGGCAAGCGCCGTCCAAAAGAATGAACCCGACGATCCCGCAAGCGCTGATCGACCGCGCCTACGATCGCGACCCGTTGTCTGCTGCCGCCGAGTATGGCGCCGAGTTCCGCAGCGACATCGCGGCGTTCATCGCCCGCGAGGTGATCGACGCCGCGACGGTGCCGGATCGCTTTGAACTACCGCCGATGTCTCGCGTTAGCTACTGCGCGTTCGTGGACCCCTCGGGCGGAAGTTCCGATTCCATGACAATCGCAATTTCTCACGTGGAGGGCGAGAACTACGACCGCGCCGTGCTCGACGCGGTGCGTGAGGTCCGGCCGCCGTTCTCTCCCGAGAGCGTGGTTATCGAGTTCGCTGCCCTGCTTGCGCGTTATGAAATCGGCGAAGTTGAGGGCGACCGATACGCGGGCGAGTGGCCCCGCGAGCGGTTCCGCGAACATGGCATCAGCTACGTTCCCGCTGAAAAGCCAAAGTCCGATATCTATAAAGAGGTCTTGCCGTCGCTGAACAGCGGAAAGGTCGAACTGCTCGACAACTCGCGCCTCCACTCCCAGCTTGCCGGCCTCGAACGGCGCACGGCGCGGGGCGGGCGCGACAGCATCGACCACTCCCCCGGCGCACACGACGATCTGGCGAACGCCGCCGCGGGTGCGTTGGTCCGCGCGCTCACCGGCGCGAACGGCATGTCGATCTGGGAAAGGCTGGCGGACTGATGTCCCACCTGCCTGCGGAGCACCGTGGCGAAGCCCGTCTCTTCCAGCAGGCGGTGGCCGCCCGCGACGCCGCGGTGATCGCCGCGCTGCCCCGGCTCACCGCGCCGCTGCGGCGCCGCCTCGCATCAAAGCCAACGCTGCGGCCCGAACTGATGATCGACGCAACGCGGGCGTGGCAAACGACGATCAGCGACGATTTCACACTCGACGTTCGGACCCGCGTCCGAAAGGGTGAATTTAGAATCGCGGAGCTTCGCGTGTGCGCCACCCGCTGGCGATCGGAAAGCTGGCTCGAAGCCGATCCACAGCCCGGAATCAGTCTCGTCTGGCTGTCCCTCGCCATCCTGCACGGCGAACTTCGTTACACTCCCCTGCCGACATGCCACCTGCTGCTGCACGCCCTGGGCCGCCGCTTCGAGCGCGGCGCCGGCCGTGGCCGCGCGGACATCTTACGCGACTTGAAAACGCTGGGCGCGGGCCTGAACGATTCCCCTGCCGAAGAGATTCCCGTCACCGGCGGCCGCTGGGTGGGCGACCGCGTGGCGGTGCGCGATACGGCCGCTGGGCGTGATCTGCACGTCTGGGCCTGCCACACCTGCATAGCGGAGGCTGAGTGATGGCCGAGACACGCCTCCCGTTCCTGCCCCAGTCGTTCGAAGTTGGCGTTGAGGGGCCGCCCTATCAGGTCGTCATTCAGCCCGGCACGAACGCGGGCCAGATCGACTGGCCCGGAACGATCGCGATACCCGGCACCGCCGGCATCGGCACGTTCACCTCCGACCCCATCCCGACCGGCGGGATGCCGCACGTCGCGGTGTCGGCGAACCTCTCCACGGACGGATCGCTGATCGTGCAGCCAAATCTCGACGCGGCTGGCTCGATCGCGGCCGGCGCGCCCACCTCGATCGCGCTGACGGCGGGCACGCTTGAGGTGCTCGACTTCACCAATAGCGCCATCATGGGGAGCGTAACGATTTCGCTTATCAACGCCGGGACCGTCGCCGGCACGCTGACCGACGCGATGGCCATTCTGCAAGCCAACTAACAAGGAGTTTCTGACATGGACCTGACGCTCAACCTGAACCGCAACCGCGGCACCTACCGCAAGCGGGTCCGCTTCGCCGACAGCATGCCCTTCGACACCGACCCCAACGGCGCTCTGACCGGCGGCGCGGGCGGCGAGTCATGGTTCGGCGGCAAGAAGAATTCGACGGGCTACCAGATCACCGCCGACGACCCCGACGACAAGGCCGGTTTGGCAAGCATCGGCGGTCAGATCCGCGAGGCCCAGAGCGGCTTGCTCGGCCTGCACATCGTGACCACTGACCCAGCCAACGAGGGCGGGCGAACCCTGGTGACGACGCTCCCGGCGGGCGACTACTATTTTGTCACGCAGCCCGGCGGCCGGGTCGAGCTGTGGCGCTTCACTGGCTACGACAAAGCCGGCACCTATCCGGGAACGGATTTGGGAAATGTCAGCGACGGCCTGCGCGGCGGCATCAAGGAGGCAGCGGGCGGCGCGCGCACCACCAACCCGCGGACGCCGAGCCTAGGCACCCGAGTCGGTGATGCGGCGGCGCGCGAGGCACGCAAGGTCGCCGAGACGCTTCACAGAATAAATTTGGTCAACGCCGATTTTTGGAAACCCGGCGGCGGCGCAGGGGTCCGCTGATGGAATACGCCATCGTCCGCGGCGTGCCGCCCTCTGGCACCGGCGCCTTCGCCGACTACAACGACACGCTCCGGCAGGCCGCCGCGGCCGACGCGCGCGAGCGGCACCGTCTCCCCGCGCCGCACCCGGTGTCGGATGCGGAGGTCTTCGAGCGGCTGCGCAACGAAAAGCTCGCCGCCGAATCCGGCGAGGGTGCCGCTCGAGTAGCAGCCGCCGAGGCCGAACAGCGCGCCAGGGATGCGCCCGTCATCGACGTAGCAACCCTCACCCGGCGAAACCACAACCGGGCCGCCGACATTCTCCGCCGGGTCGCCGCCGGCACCACGGACAGCCTGCGCGCGGACCTCCGCACCGCCATCGCAGGCCGGGACACTGCTGCCGCCGCGCACGGCAAGCTGAGGCAGAACTGACCAAGGCGCGACAGGCGGCGGTGGCCGCCCGCACCGAGTTGGACGGGTATGCCGATCTGGACGCCCGCCAGGATGCCGCCGCCGTGGTTGCACTCCGTGCCGGCAACCTGGGCACGCTTGACCCGGAACTGTCCGCCGCCGTCACGGCGCGCGACGCCGCAACCACCCGCCTCGACGCCGCTCAACGCGCCGAGCGGGTCCTCGCCGCCGCGGTGGGCGAAACCCATGTCGCGCTGCTCAACGCCGCCGATCCCGTCGTGGCAGTCGCCGCTGCCCTGGTTCTCAAGCAGGGCGACGCGGTCGCGGCCGAGTTGGATGAGGCCGAGCAGCGTGCAGCGAAATTGCGGTCGCGGCTGGGGTCCATCAACGGGCTGTGGCTTGCCGCGCCGGGGGTGGGCGCGATGGCGCTGCCGGGCACGGACCGCATGCGGCGGCTGATGTCGAACCAGCCCGCCAACACCCTGGCGCAGCCGGACGGCACGACCGCCGAAGCGTTCCGGAAGCACTTCGCCGCGCTGCTGGCGGACCCGGACGCACGGCTGGCGAGAGCGACTGAGTAGCGGGCAATCACTGAGGATGCCCCACTCTATCCTGAGGCGAACAAGATATTGAGCGGCTCCCCTCTGGCATAGTCTCCCGGTCCGCTTGCGTCGGATTGCTGTATCGGCAGCCCACCGCCTCATAGGCATAAACCATGGCTGCGGCCGTGCTCTCCTCTTCCGTTGGGCCACCCTGCCGCCACACAGATATGAAATCTTGGCCACATAAGGCGATATAGCTCTTGATGACCCGTTCGACATGCCGCTCGATACCGTCATCAGGTTTGGGTAATTTTTGTAAGCACTTGGTCATCTTATCTTTAGCTATGTTTACCTTTTCCGACCAGTCCGCATCTGGCGCTTGCGCAGTAAGTACGACGCGCGGCGGCGGCGGCGAAGTGGCGCTAAGCGTCTCGCCCAGATTTGTGGGTGCGGGCGAGGATGCAACCGGAGGCGAGTTTGCGCTAATGCTGATGCTCATGTCATACAAAGATATAAGATTGGCGAATCCTCCGCTGCCACAAATCTGAATATGAGAATAGTAGGTTTTGCCGACCTTAATAAAACTGTTCGCTTCGCTCCGCGCGGCATTCGACAACTCGCCAATATTCGTCGGAACAGACCACTGTGCTCCATTCTCATCCGTGAATCTGATGCTTTCGAGAGTATTGCCGCTTCGACTAAACTGCACACCTTCAGGCTTAATGATACCGACCTTTTGCTCACAGTCGTCCATAATACCGTCCATGTTGACGAGAGCGACAACGATCTCGCGCCCATCCCAGGTGGTGACCTGTATGACCTTTGGATGATCTTCGGCGGTTGCGGTTGTTGTGGTGTTAGGTTGTGTGCCTATAAACACACCAGGAAGCGGCAATGGCACCCACTGCCGCCCGTCCTGGCGCTGGATCAGCATCAGCACCGACCGGCGGTTCTCGTTCCCCTCGCTGTCGAACTGCTTCTGCACGTCGCTCGGCGAGGTCACCTCGCCCTGCTGCACTTTCACGATCACATCGCCGGCTTTCAACCCGCGTTCGGCGGCAGAGCTGTTTATTGTGACCTCGGTGATCACTACGCCGTTCTGGCCTGAGTCAAGGTGGTACTTGTCTCTCAACTCCGGGCTGATAGGGGCGATCGTTATGCCGAGTCCGGAGAGTTCTACCGGCTTCGGCGCATCCAGCTTGCCGCCTCCGGTACGTTCGGGGGAGACAGTCGCGTCGTCCGGCTTCTCGGCCAAAGTCGCCAGCACAGTGACTTCTTTGCCGTCACGCCACAGCACCACCGGCACCTGTTTGCCCATTTCGGAATTGGCGACGATGCGCGGCAGGGCATGCACGTCCTTCACGTCCAGTCCGTTGAATTTCAGGATGACGTCGCCATCGCGGATCTTCGCCGTGTCGGCCGGGCCGCCGTCGTTCACGACAGCGACTATCGCGCCGGATGCCTCTTGCAGGCCGACGCTCTCGGCGATCTCCGGCGTTACCTGCTGGATGCGCACCCCCAGCCAGCCGCGACGGGGGTGGCCGATTTCGTGCGACGCAGTATTTCCGCCTGCTTGCTGCTCCCCTGGTATGGACGCTTCCCCGTTATTTTGGCCGGTCCCCTGAGGCTGTCCGGTTGTTGAATTGTCATCTGTTGGATGGCTATTCCAGCCCTGCCGGTACTCAGGCTCCCGCTTGCGCCGAGCGTCCGATGCGTCCAGACGGACCTTGGCTGCCAGGCAACCGGCGGTCGCATCACCACCCAGCGTCGTGCAGGAGCCGGGATGTGGTGTGCTGCGTTGCCCCGTCCAGTACAATGCGCCGTTCCGATAGTCGCCGCTGGTCCCGGCGAACCAGTCTTCCCATGCTTTTCGGTCCGCAAGCCCCTGCCGGAACGCCATCGAGACGCTTGTCGGTGGTGAGGCGGTCGCAGGAGCAGACGACGCAGGTGGCGAAGGTGCAGACGCAGGCAAAGCCGTAGATGCTCGTGATTCCCACGGCATCACCGGACCAGTGCATGTGCACTGAGCTGCCGGGTTGCCATAACTGCGCAGCAACTCCGGAGAGCAGGGGCACTGCCGCGGGGGATGCTCGAAGGTCCCCGGCAACGCTTGGCCAGCAAACCGGGTGCCGTCCGGCAAGACGCCGGTCACGTGGACCCAGGGCATTCGCTCATCGCGGGTGAGCGCCGTCCCTGGCGGCGCGATCACACAGCCCAGGGACGCGGGGTCGAACTGGATCGATGGCCCGCGCATCTCAGTAGCAAGCTTGCCGAATAGCTGATCCTGCGTCCGTTCGTTACGTGCTTCTGACATGAGCCGGAACGCCATTTGGGCATCGGCTACGCTTGGGCAGACGAGCGCCCCTCCGCCTAGCCCTATCACGCTCAACAGGCCTTGCTGGGAGGCGACAAGCTCCACACCGTGAACTTGAAGCGGGACTAGAGGGAGAGTGATTGCCGCGGCGACGAAACACGTGATGATGCGAATTATCGGTTTTCTCGCTTTACATATCAAAGTTTATCCCGTCCCGGTTGGTGTAGTCAAAACGATGCGCGCCGGAGCCGTCCTACAGCGTGCCAGTTACTTTCCCGGCTTGCTACGGGAGCGCCGGGACCAACGGGCGGCCAGGCGGGGCCGCGCTGACCGAGGCCGACGCGGGCCGGCCGTTCCGCTGCGGCGGCTGGGAGGGCGTGGTCGTCCACAGCCCTGAGGCCGCGGGCGACGGGCCGCCGAAGGTGATGGCGATGATGGTGGCGAACTCCGTCGCTATGGGATCGTCAACTTCCCGCCTACATCATTCCTATTGCAGAATTAATTGACCGGGTTATCTACATGATTGCGATAGCGAGACATCGCGGCACTTAGAACCAGGAGAATCCAGATGAAAACCAAAACATCGAAGACGCCAGCCCGTCCGTGGACCGCGAAGTCCAAAGCCCGCGCCGCCAAGTTAGAGACGCCCCCGCTGCCCGCGCCCCCGGCCGCGAAGCCCAAGGCCCGCAAGGCACCCGAGGCCCCGGCAGCGGCACTACAGCCGGCGCCCCTGGCCCTGTTGCCCGCACTGACCCCCGCCGCACCACCGGCAGCGGCGCCTGTGGCCGCGCAGCAGCCGGCCCCCGCAGCCGCCCCGAAGGCGCCGCGCAATCTCGACAAAGCCCCGGCAGCGGTGGGGCGGCCGGTGCGCGCCGGCACGATGAACGGGAACATAGTGGCCGCGCTGTTGCGCGGCTCCACTATCGACGAGATCCGGCAATGCGGTCCGGATTGGGATCGTGGGCGTGCCACCGCCCGCCTCTGGGGCGTTTGGAAGGCGGCCGGTATCGGTTACAAGGTCTCGGAGGGAGGCCGCTACACGATCGATCTGCCACCCAACCTGACGCCGGAGACGGCGATCAAGCAGGTGGCCGCTGGCGGGTAGCCTACCGCCTGACCATTACCCCGGCATGGAACGCGAGGGCCGCCCCTGACGAGGCGGCCTTTTTTGTTGGGCGCCGCATCGGGAGGCGCACGGCGCTACCCCGCCCCGCGCTGTTACCCCGGATGTTACCCCGGCGAAGGTGAGGGTAGTCAGCGCCACGTCTAAGTTATTGATCTAATTGGCGTCCCCGGCGGGATTCGAACCCACGGCCCCAGGATTAGGAATCCTGTGCTCTATCCTGCTGAGCTACGGGGACTCTCATTGTTCTTTCACTGACCTACGGCCAATCCATGCTCTGGCCGCGGCGCCATAGGGTGACGTCACGTGTCGCTGGCTCCCGCAGGCAAGCAGCACCCAGCGCCAACGTCGGTGCCGCCGCTCTATACCATCCGACCGGCCGTCCTAGGAAGATGCGTTGCAGCCCGCGACCGGCCGGGGCCGCGGCCAAGCACGGCGATGGAGCGCGAAAAATCCTCAGGCCGCGGAGGTAAACGCCGCCGACTCCGCCAACGCGCGCGCCGCCGGCCTGCCTTCAGCCGGCGTGGCACAGCCGGCATTGTGGACACACACGCCCGCGTCGATCGCGTCCTGCATTACGAATAGCCGACGCCGGTCCCGCCGTGACCGTCGGAACCAATCTGGAACCCGCTCGCCTCATAGCTGCCCGTCAGGCTGAACGCCGCCTTCTGCGCTCCATCGGTCACCGTCAGCGTGCCGCCGCTGAATCCGACCGTCGTCGTCCCGGGCACAAATCCCACCCCGGCGGCATCGATGCCATCGCCGGGGGCGAAACCGGAAATCGTCGAGGCGAACGTCCCCAGCGCCGCTGTCTCCAGCGTGCCGCCGGGATGCAGGAACTGCATCGTGCCGCCCGATCCGGCGCCGCCCGCCAGATCCAACGTCGCCACCCCATCCAGCACGAACGCTCCCGCGCCGCCCACCGATTGCTCCATCGCCAGCGTCCCGGCGGAGACGATGACGGTCCCGGTATTGTCCACGCCGGCGCTTACCACCGTGGTGCCCAACCCGGCCAGTTTGTCGATGACCCCGGCGTTGAACACCTGTCCCGCTCCAGGACTGGCGATCGTCCCGTCGGCCTCGATGTCGAACACCCCACTGCTCACATTGTTCAGCACCCCGGCCTGGGTCGCCGCCGCAGCGTCGCCGCTGCCCAGCGCGATCGATCCGACGGTCCAGTCCAGGGTCCCCGCGTTCTGTAGCGTCAGCCCGCCATCCAACTGGACCGTCCCGCCGATCGAGCCGCCCGCTTCCAGCACCATCGTGCCGCTGCCGCTGAGCACCGCACTGCCCAGCACCGCCGGACCTGACACCACGACGTCGCCGTTGCCGCGCAGCATCCCGCCGCCACCCAGGCTGATCGCGTTCGCCGCAACGTAATTCGTTCCCAGGTTCAGCACCGCGCCACCGGACACCGCCATCGACGACCCGAACGCCACGCCGGATGCGGCGGACAAATCCAGCGTTCCGCCGGTGACCTGCGTCACTGCCTCGCTGTAAAATCCGCCGGTCACCGTGAACGTGCCGCCCGAGCCCGACGCCGCGGTGCCGAATTGCAGCACCGCACCCGCCCCTTCGATCAGCCCCAGCGCCCCCGACGATCCACCGCCGTTCAGCGACAGCATCCCGCTCAGCGCCTGGACGTAGCCGGTGTTGGAGAGCATGGCGTCGACGTTCACCGCGCCGCCTCCGGCGTACACGGCGATCACCCCGGCATTGGCCACCACACCGCCCGATGCGTTGGCGATCCGCTCGCCTGACGCCGTCACATACAGCGTCGCCCCCGCCGCATTGCCCAGCGTGCCAGCCTGCGTCACCGCGCCGGCATCGCCCGACCCCAGCGTGATGTTGCCCGCGGACCAGTTCAGCCAGCCGTAGTTCTCCAGCGTGCGCCCGCCATCCAGCGAGAACTCCCGCACCACCGATCACGCTGGTGCCGTACACCTCGGTCAGGCCGCTGCCGCTCTGCACACCGGCCGTCAGGTTGGCGCCGCCATATACGGCAAATGTGCCCGACCCTGACAGCAACGGCGTGCCGCTCGCATTCCCCCAGGTGCCCGGACCTTGCGAGAACCCGACGCTGGTCTGGCCGCCGGTGCCGCCCAGCAGCAACGCGCCGGACCCGACCAGTTGCAGCGTGTTCATCGACAGACTGCCCGCCGCGGTCGCGTCCACCGTGCTGCCGCTGATCACCACCGAGTCCGCGGTGAGCACGCCGCCGGTCAGGGTGAAGGTGGCATCGCGGGTGGCGCCCGGCACCGCACCGAACTGTAAAGTCGCGCCGGTATCGACATAAAGGCTGGCCGCGTTCGAACTGCCGCCGCCGTTAAGGCTCAGCGTGCCACTTGCCGCAAGGATGTCGCCGGTGTTGGCGACAGACGCATCGACGTTGATCGTTCCGGCGCCCGCATAGAAGGCCGCTACACGGGCGTTGGCCAGCACGCCGCTGCCGTCCGCGCCGACGCCCAGCCGGCCGTCGTAGGCGGTAACATACAGGATGCCCAGGTTGTGCAGCGTGCCGGACTGCGTCACCGCACTCGGGTCACCCTGGCCGAGCATGATGTTGCCGGACGACCAGTCCAGGATGCCGTCGTTCTCGATCGTGCGCCCGCCGTCCAAGGCGAAACTGCCGCCGATCGAGCCGGTGCCGTACAGCCGCGTCAGCCCGCTGCCGCTCTGCACGCCGGCGGACAGCGCGGCGCCGCCAGCGCCGGACAGGCCGCCATACACGGAAAAGGTGCCGGAGCCGGACAGGAACGGCACGCCCCCGGCGTTCGCCGAACCGGCGGTTTGCTCGAAATCGCCGTTGCTCTGCGCGTTGTTGCCGCCCAGCAACAGGACGCCGGAGGCGGAAAGGCTGAGGTCGGTGAAGAACAGTGACGTGGGCGCTGTGGCGGCATTCAGGGTGCTGCCGGATATGACGGTGTCCACGCCGCCGTAGGTGCCACCGGTGAGGGTAAAGGTGCCGCCGGAGGCCTCGCCACCGGGTGCGCCGAACTCCAGCACGCCGGCTGTACCGGTTTGCAGCAACGCGGCGTTGGAGCTGCCGCCGCCGTTCAGGCTCAGCGTGCCGCGAATGACGGCGACGTCGCCGGTATTGGTCAGCGACGTGTCGATACTCGCCATCCCCAGCGCGCCGTCCACGGCGATGGTGCCGGCGTTGACGAAGCTTGCGGCGCCGATGCCGATGGCGCTCAGAAGCTGGCCGTTGGGGTCGATCGCCAGGCTCCCGGTCGCGGTATTCAGCAGTGTGCCGGTGGACAGGATCAGTGCGCCGCCGGTCCACGACATCAGGGAGTCGTTGGTCAGCGTGCCGGCGGTCAGCGCGCCGCCCGCCATGACGAAATCGCCCGCCATGTCGGTGAGGCTGGCCACGGTGTCGGTGCCGGCATCATGCAGGACCTGCGGATCGTCGACAAAGTCGATGACGGCGTCGCTGCCCGAGCCAGGGGCGGTCCCGCCGGACCAGCGTGTCGGGTCATCGAAGTCGCCGGCCCCATCGATCGACCAGGCGCAGCCGGCGATCTGGAACGGCGTGCCACTTAGTTCGAACACCGTCCCGTCCGCGCTCGCTCCGCCGGCATTCGTCGTGCCGAACAGGTCGCCGGCGGCATCGGCAATCAGCGTGGATTTCGGCGACACGCCATTCAGGCCGGTGAAGCTGAACACGACGGTTGGCGTGCTGGCGTAGGTGCCGGCGTCGTTGGCGACCTCGAATACTGTTCCATAATTGTCGGCGCCGCCACTGGCGGTGGTACCGAACAGGTCCCCGGCGGCATCGGCGATCAGCGCAGCCTCGGGATAGGCGCCGTCCGTGCTGTTGAAGCTGACCAGGAGGGTCGGGGTGCTGGCGTAGGTGCCGGCAGTCCTGACGATCTCGAACACCGCGCTGTCGCCGTACTCGCCGCCGGCCATCGTCGTGCCGAACAGATCGCCCGCGGCATCGGCAATCAGGCTACCGACCGGGCCGGCCCCGTCGAAGTAGTTGAAGCTGGCCAGGGCGGTCGGCGTGCCGGCATAGCCGGCACCGGTCCTGGCGATTTCGAAGACCGTACCGGCGTTGTCCGCCCCGCCGCTTTAAGTCGTGCCAAACAGGTCCCCGGCAGCATCGGCGAACAGGCCGTCAACCGGGTTGGCCCCGTCGGTGCCGTTGAAGCTGGCCAGGGCGGTCGGCGCACTGGCGTAGCTGCCATCGACGCAGGCGATCTCGTACACCGTGCCGTAACCGGTCGTCCCGCCCCCCTGGGTCGTGCCGAACAGATCCCCGGCGGCATCGACGATCAGTCCGGCATGCGGACCCGACCCATCCGCTCCGCTGAAGCTGGCCAAAACGATCGGCGTGCTGGCGTAGCTGCCGCCGGTCCGAGCGATTTCGACCACCGAGCCATCGCCGTCCGCCCCACCGGTTTGTATGACGCCGAACAGATCGCCGGCCGCGTCGGCGACGAGACCGCCCGGCAAGCCAAAGCCAATGGCGCTGGTGAGGCTGACCAGCGTGGCCGGCGTGGAGGCATAGCCGCCGTCGGTCGCAGCGATCTCGAACACCGAGCCGTCGTTGTCCGCCCCGCCGGCATTCCCCGTGCCAAACAGGTCCCCGGCGGCATCGACGATGAGGCCGGCTCGAGGGTTCGCCCCGTCCGCATTGTCGAAATCCACCAGCTTGGTGAGCGTCGGAACGACCGGATTTCCCATGTAATTTCTCCAGTACCGGTCGCGTGGCTGCGACATCGCGGCAGCCGCAATCATCCCCGCCGGGCCTTAATGCTTCGTCAACGCATCGCCTCTATGCCTCGAGGTATGGAGCTCACGGTCTGCATCTGCACCCACAACCGTCCTCGCTACCTGCGCGATTGCCTTGCCGGCCTGGCGCGGCAGACCGTCAGCCAGGACGCATTCGCGGTGCTGGTAGTGGACAGCGGGTCAACCGAGGACGTCGCGCACGCGTTGGCGGTGACTGTGGCGGCGATCCCGAACGCCAGCCTGATCCGGGTCGATCAGCCGGGAGTGTCGCTGGCACGCAACGCCGGGGCCTCGGCATGCCGCACCGCATACATCGCCTATATCGACGACGACGCGATCCCGGCGCCGGATTGGGTGGGGCATATCCTGACGGCGCTGGGGGAGGCGGTGTCGCCTCCGACCATCCTCGGCGGCCAGGTGCTGCCGCTGTGGGAATCACCGCTGCCGGCGTGGTGGCCGCCCGGGCTGCGCGGCGTGCTGTCGATCATCGAGGGCGAGGGGCAAGGCGAGTACCGGCGAGCCCGGGGCAGCCGCCCTTCTGGCGCCCTACACGGTCAACATGGTGGTCAACGTGGCTGCCTTGATCGCGTCGGGCGGCTTCGGCTGCGGCGCCGGCCGCTATGGTACCGTGCTGCTGTCCGACGAGGACGTGCAGCTCGCCTGGCGGCTGCGGCAGGCAGGTCACCGGCTGCATTACGATTCCCGGATCGTCGTTCACCACCAGATCCAGGCGGCCCGCCTGACTCCCGCATGGCTGCTGTCGCGCCTTTACTGGCAAGGCGCCTCCACCGTGCTGACCCGCAGATTCCTCGCTCGCCCCGGGGAGGTCTGGCGGGAGTTGCCACGTCGCATGGTGGTTGCCGCCCTGTGCGCCCCGGCCGG
This sequence comes from uncultured Alphaproteobacteria bacterium, assembly GCA_963762885.1. Lineage (GTDB taxonomy): Bacteria > Pseudomonadota > Alphaproteobacteria > Acetobacterales > Acetobacteraceae > JASHVB01. The sequence continues at coordinate 58,253 of CAVXNH010000016.1, read as the reverse complement.
TCTGTTACCGCGCCGCTCCACACGGCTGATCGGGCTGCGATGGCGGCTCGCCTACGCGCTGGGCTTCGTCCGCGCGGCATTCGGCTGGCATGCGGACGCAACAGCGCGGCAATCTGCTCCCGTGACTGGCACCGGGGAGGTCGGATGAACCTTTGCTGGCGCGGATCGCACTTGCACCCGCGTCGGGATTTCGCGTAGCACCAGGGGGCCCACGTGCCGATCGCCGGCGCGCCCTAATCGTAACGATCGCGGTGCGTGCCGTGCATCCTCTGGAAAAAAGAGAGCATTCCTCGCCCATGCCGCCTCGCCAGGATCTGCCCAACCCCGACCTCCTCGATCGCATTCCCCTGTCCGCCCGTGTGGTTCTGGATGTGGGCTGCGGCACCGCCTCGCTCAGTGCCGCCTATCGCCGGCGCAACCCGCGCGCGCGATTGCTCGGCATCGACAAGGACCCAACCGTCGCCGACATCGCGGTCGATCGGCTGGACGAGCTGGCAACGGTCGATGTCGAGGACAACCCGATGCCGTTCGACGTGGCCGAGGGGATCGACTGCATCATCTACGGCGACATCCTGGAGCATTTGCGGGACCCCTGGGCCGTGCTGGAGCGCCAGGCCGAAGCCCTGACGCCGGATGGCATGATCCTGATCTGCGTGCCCAATCTCGAGCACTGGAGCTTCGCCGAGAAACTGCTGCGCGGCGTCTGGGACTACCAGCCGAGCGGGCTGTTGGACGACACGCATCTGCGCTGGTTCAGCCTGCGCAGCATGCGCGAAGGCCTGGTAAAGCGGGGGTTCGCGCCCTGCGACGTGAACGCGCGCGTGTTTGACCGGGACCAGGCCGGCAAGTTCGCCCAGGCCATTGCGCCGGCGCTGGCGGCGCTCCAGGTCGATCCCGACGAGTACCCTTAGGCGCGCGACGCCGCTGCAATACGTCTGGCGGGTGCGCAAGACGCCGCAGCAGCGCATCATGATCGCGGCCAACATGCTGAAGCCGGTGGGCGGCGTGTCGCACGTGCGGATCGTCTATCCGCTACGGGCGATCGCGTCCGACCCGATGGCGGCAACGATGCTCACCTCCTCGGTCGATGCCAAGGCGCCGGCCGACGATACGCCGCGCATTTTCATCCTGCATCGCCCGGCGCTGTCCGGCGAGTCCGGGCGCGCCATGATCCGCGCGTTTGTCGATGGCGGCTGGCTGGTGGTCACCGAATTCGACGACCATCCCGACTTCTTCCAGATCATGCAGGACCCCGAGCAATTGACGTTCCGCGGCGTGCATGCGGTGCAGACCAGCACGCGCGAGCTGGCAGGGGTGTTACGACAGCGTAATCCCGAGGTTGCGGTCTTCCCCAACGCGATGGCGGCCTTGCCGGAGGTGCGCAATTTCGCCGATCCGAACGTCCTGACGGTGTTCTTCGGCGCACTGAACCGAGAGCAGGACTGGCAGCGTTTGATTGGGGCAATCAATGCGGTGGCGGCGAAGGCGGGCGATCGGTTGCGATTCTCCGTGGTGCACGACCGCGGCTTCTTCGATGCGCTGGAGACGCCGCACAAGAAGTTCACTCCGATGTGCGAGTACGAGCCTTACATGACCCTGCTGGGCGAATGCGAAGTGTCGCTGATGCCGTTGGAGGATAACGGTTTCAACCGTGCCAAATCGGATCTGAAGTTTATTGAGGCCGGCGCCTGCCGCGTCGCGGCGCTCGCCAGCGGCGTGGTGTACGGCGATACGATCGAGGAGGCGCGCACCGGCTTGGTGTTCCACGACGCTGCCGAGTTGGAGGCCAAGCTGACGCGCCTGGTGGCGTTCCCGGAACTGGCCCGCGATCTTGGAGATGCGGCGCGCGACTACGTGGCGCAGAACCGCATGCTGGCTTACCAGATCGCGCCGCGCATCGCGTGGTATCGCTCGCTCTGGGCGCGCCGGGACGCGTTGAACGCGGCATTGCGCGAACGGCTGGCGGTGACGCCTGAACCGGCGATGTGACCGTTTGGCTTTACGACGAGCTTCACCGTCTTCAATCAGCAGCGAGACGCACCGTCAGACGACGATTATCGTTGCGGCCCCGCCACCGGCTGCGCCCGGGATCAGGCGGCGTTAATCAGCCCAACAGCTTCCGCCGGAGTGACGATGCGGATGCCTTGGTGGCTCCCAAGCGCGAGCAAGTGGCGGTCGCCGGAGACGACGAGATTGGCGTTTGCCGCGACAGCCGCGGCGATGACGTGATCGTCGTCAGGGTCGGCGAGGATCACTGCTTGGGTGGCAGGGCAATCGCATTTGAGCCGTGTGAACGCTGGCGGTTGTTAACCTGGGTGTCCGAACACGGAGCGACTGGTGCAAAGCAAGCAAGGTTCTAACATGGATTTCGCAGAGAAGAAGATCTAGACAAGGATTTCCCAGAGTCATTATACTAACCCGCCGAACGATGGACTCTCGACCGCTGCGCACGGGCCACCCCAACCGTCATGGCCGGGCTTGACCCGGCCATCTATCGCGGAACCGTGCTGCATAGATGGCCGGGTCAAGCCCGGCCATGACGGTTGGGGCGGTCCGTGCGGTACGTCAATCGATATGCGGAATGGTATTATCATAATACAGACAAACGGTAATCGGATTGCAAATGTCATCCTCTCTATGAAATCCGTGGCTATAGCTTCTTCTCTACGAAATCCGTGTTAGAGTCTTTCTTGGTTTGCCGCCTGCCAGCAGCACAGCACTGGCGTTTGCCGCGCCACAACAACGCGGACAGCACGACGTTGGTATCAAGTACCGATCCGCACCCGCGCTCCGGCTCCGCCGTTCAGCGCGCGCCGCTTCTACCTCGGCGAGGATGTCCTCTTCGGTGATCGGTGGCGCGCCGGCCGCCTCGATGGCGGGGGCGATGGCGAACAGCCGATCGAGCGCCGCCTGGCGGCGGGCCTTGGCCGATAGGAACTCGACGAAATCCTCAACCTCGCTGATTCGCTCGGCCGGCAGCGCCTGGATCTTCTCCAGCAAAGCTTGGGCGTTTGACATGGCGGGCACCTCAGCGGACGACGATCTGGAATTGGTTCTTTGTCACGCGGGCATCAAGCAACGTTTCGACGACGTGCTTTCGGCGTTGGGCAGGCGCTGCCGCGGAGCCAGGCAACCGCTCAGCCATGTCCAATACTCCAGTCACGCTGATCGCTTGACTATGGCATGTTGCCGGATGTCCCGGGAGAACGCCACGCCCGCATGTTCGATTGCCGGATTCGCCTCGAACAGCGGCCCGACATCGCTGCCATCGGGCCGTGGTTTAAGGGATGGATACCAAGCAGGGGCGCCGTCCGGTAGGGCAATCGCCAATCTGCGCACCGCATCATGGATCGGTCGGTCGATGCGAACTTCGTAGCGCCGCACCCAAGTGACATGCACCCCCGCCAGGAACAGAATTCTGCTCGCCTCGACCGGCCGTACGCGCCATCCTGTGCTGCATCGCAACAGGAGACAAAAAGATGGCCGGGCAATCGGTATCGGAACCGTCGCAAACCGCGCCAACCGTCGCCCTGATGCTACAGGGTGGGGGAGCGCTGGGTGCCTACCACATCGGCGCTTACCAGGCGCTGGCCGAGCATGACCTGCATCCGGATTGGCTGTCCGGCATCTCGATCGGAGCGATCAATGCCGCGATCATCGCAGGAAACCATCCGAATGAACGGTTGGCGCGCCTGGCGGATTTCTGGGAGACGATCAGTTGGCCGGACTTGCCGGCGCCTTTCGCGGCGACGCCGTGGCAGACGCTACACAACATCGCCAGCAACGCCGAGGCGCTACTGTTCGGCCAGCCGAATTTCTTCACGCCGCGGCCGGTGAATCCCTATCTGGCGCCCCCGTCGCCGCCGCAGGAGATCAGCTTTTACGATACCTCGCCGTTGCTGGGCACGCTGCCGCGGTTCGCGAATTTCGCACTGATCAACCAAGGCGCCGTCCGGCTCAGCCTGGGCGCGACCGACCTTGCCACCGGTAGCCTGGACTTCTTCGACAGCCGCCGGCAGACGATCGGGCCAGAGCATGTGCTGGCCAGTTGTTCGCTGCCCCCGGGCTTCGCCGCCACCCGAGCGAACGGCAAGCTGTACTGGGACGGCGGCTGCGTATCCAACACCCCCCTGGATGCCATCGTCGACGAGCCAACCCCCGCGCGCCTGCTGGTATTTCTGCTCGATTTGTGGGACGCCGCCGGGCCTCTGCCGGAGACGATGAACGATGTGGTGTGGCGGGCCAAGCAGATCCAGTATGCGAGCCGCACGGCGCACCACGTCGATAGCGTGGCGACCAAGGTGAACCTGCGCCACGCGCTGCGACTCATGCAGGCGGCGGGGTTGCCGCAGGTGGCGGCAATGCCTGGCGGCGCAACGCCACCGACCCAGCGGCTGGACATTGTGCACATCGTGTATCGCCCGGATGCCGGGGAAATCGCCAACAGCGATGCGGAGTTCTCGCGCAGTTCGATCGCCGAGCGGCGGGCGGCCGGGTTTCGCGACATGCAGATCGCGCTGGCCGCGAAGCCCTGGCTGCGACAGGAATTGCCCGCGCATCTCGGCGCGCTGGTGCATAGGGTCGAGCGTGGGAAAGTGGTGACACGGCAGGAACCCAACCTGCGGACAATGACCGACCGGACCGGCGCCCAATGTTGAGATCCTCACGCTTCGACCCTGGACGCTGTCAGTCCGCAAGCAGGTTCACCACAAAGACACAAAGGCACGAAGATTCTGTTCTTCGTGCCTTTGTGTCTACCATGGAAATAGCCCGAACCGAGCGGCCTGTCTCCCGCGCGAGCGATTTCGAGCCATGGGGATGGGGCCGCGGCCGCTGGCTAACTTTGTGGTGAACCTGCTTGCGGACTGACACATCGCGACAGCCTTTCAATTGTCGCAGAAGCAGGATCGAAGTGCCAGGTCACAGCACCAGCAACAGCAATTCTCAATGCGATTGAGTCGCGTTCTGAGTCTGCCCAGGCGTCGTGGCCGAGCGGTGCCGATCCAGAGCGAGTTGCGCCTGGACTGAGTCCGATCTGCCACATGTTGTAGGCAAATGGACGCCCGCCCCAACATGCTGGCAGTTTTTTCTTGCATCGAGACTCGGGTCTTGATTCTGCATCGACATGAGTATCGTCGGGGAGCTGATCGCCGAGCTGGGTACGGTCTGCGCCGGTCTGCCGGACCAGCGCAAGACACCGCCGCTCGACGGCGACTACACGATGGCCGACATCGGCCTCTCGGCCTTCTCGTTGTTCTTCATGGGAAGCCCGTCATTCCTGGCGCATCAACGGGCGCTGGCGCGCGGCCAAGGCCGGTCGAACTGCCAGACCCTGTTCGGCATGGCGGCCATCCCCTCCGACAACTACATCCGCCTCATGCTGGACGGCGCCTCGCCCGCCGCCTTCGATAGCCTGTTCATGCGGGCAATCGAGCAAGCCGGGCCGCTGACACGCTTCCAATGCCTGGGTGGGCGTGTGCTCATTGCTCTCGACGGCACCGAGTATTTCTGCTCGCGCAAGATTAGCTGCCCGCAGTGCTCGACCCGACGCCGCTCCGATGGCGGTGTGGAATGCTTCCACGCCTTCCTGGGCGCCACCATGGTTGCACCGGGCCATCACCAGGTGTTGCCGCTGCCGCCGGAGTTCATCGCCCCACAAGACGGGGCGGAGAAGCAGGACTGCGAGCGCAGCGCCGCCAAGCGCTGGCTGGCCCGGCATGGCCGCTCGGTCGCGCATCTGCGGCCAATCTTTCTCGGCGACGACCTGTTCGCCTGTCAGCCGATCGCCACCGCCATCCATCAGGCCGGCGGCAACTTCATTCTCACCTGCAAGCCGTCTTCGCATCAGACCATCACCGAATACCTGCACGGCGCCAAACTGGAGGAACATCGACAGACGGCCCGCAAAGGCCGCAACGTCACGACAACCATCTACCGCTGGCTCTCCGGCGTGCCGTTGCGCGGCTCGGCCGACGCCATGGCGGTCAACTGGTTCTCCATCGAGATCTGCAGCGCTGCCGGCAAGCGCACCTATTACAACAGCTTCGTCACCGACCTGCCGGTGACCGCCGACAGCGTCGCCGAACTGGCCGCCTGCGGGCGGGCGCGCTGGAAGATCGAGAATGAGACCTTCAATGTACTGAAGACCAACGGCTACCACCTCGAGCACAATTTCGGTCACGGCAAGCAGACGCTCGCCAGCGTCTTCCTGACCCTCAACCTGCTCGCCTTCGCCTTCCATACTGCCGCCTGGCTCGCCGCGCTCGCCTGGCGAGCGGCCGTCGCTGCCTGTGGCGCTACGTACCGCTTCTTCGAGGAGCTACGAACGATCACTGCCTATGTCGTGTTCGATGGCTGGGCCCATCTGCTCCAGTCCATCGCCGCGGCCGACCTTCAGCCGCCTTGACGGCCGACCGACCGCCCCCTCCCCACAGCCTACCAAGACCAGGAGACAAGCCAGAAAACGTCAGCCAACCCTCATTTAGAATCGCTGCACCAGCAATGATAGATGAGCGGTTCGCAATGCGGGGGTCCAAAAGCTTGACGTACCGCTCCACCCATCCCGTCATGGATCGATGAACGAGCCAGACATGACCCCACACCCGGAACACTACGCCGCCATAGATGCCGCGTCCGGCCCCGCCTTCACGCGCGATGGCCGCACCGTGCTGTTCCTGCGCGGCGGTGGCCTGCCGCAGATCTGTGCGCTCGCGCTCGACAACGGCACGGTGCGGCAGCTCACCCGGCACGACGAGAAGGTCGCGCTGTTGCGGCGGTGCCCGGTGGACGATCGGGTCATCTACGGCATCGACCGAGGCGGCGACGAACGCCAGCAACTCTGGTTGCTGGATGCGGGCGAGGCCGCGCCGACGCCGCGTGTGCTCTCCCGCAACCAAGCGGCGATCAACGACTGGGGCGGCTGGGCGCCCGACGGCACACGCTTCGCCTACGCCGCCAACGACCGCGATGAGGCGAACTTCGACGTCGCTATCCAGGACCTCGCCAGCGGCGATCGGCGCTGCATGTTCCAGGGCAGTGGCATCGTCACGGTGTCCGGCTTTCGCCCCAACGGCGGGGTGCTCGCGCTGCTGCACGATCGCGGCTATGGCGACACGTCCCTGCTGTTCCTGGACATCGCGTCCGGCGAGGCGCGGCCATTCCCGCAACCTCACGGCTACAACTACCAGTCGGTGCGCTGGGCCAGCGACGGCCGCACCCTGCTGGCACTGACCGACCACGGCGACAGCGATTTCCTGCGCCTATGCCGGCTGGATCCGGACAGCGGCGCCGTCTCGGTGGTGTTTGAAGCGCCCGGGCGCGACGTCGAGGCGTGGGCGCTGTCGCCGGACGGCGGCACGCTCGCGACGGTGGAGAACGATCGAGGCTACGCGATCCTGCGCGTTGGTCCGGTCGGCGCGCCGCGCGACCCGGTTGCCGGATTGCCACGCGGCATGATCGCGGAACCGGCGTTCTCACCCGATGGAACCCGGCTGGCGTTTACCGTCTCGGCCCCAACGCTGCCGGCATCGCTCTGGCTGTGGCAGGACGGCACGGCAAAGCCGATTTGGCAGCCCGAGCGGCTGGTCGATCCAGCAAACTTTGCCGATTTCGCGCTGGTGGAATGGCGCAGCTTCGACGGCACGCGCATCGAGGGCTGGCTGGCGCTGCCGCTTGGCGCGCCCCCGCCTGGAGGCCATCCTGCGGTGGTCTGGGTGCATGGCGGACCGGTGGCGCAGTCCCGGGCGAATTTCCGGCCCGACATGCAAATGCTGCTGGCGTGCGGCTTCGCCGTGCTGATGCCGAACGTGCGGGGCAGTTCCGGTTACGGCCGCGCCTTCGCCGAGAGCGACGATGTCGAGAAGCGCCTGGACAGCGTTGCCGATCTGGCAGCCGGGCGACACTTCCTCGCGGCACATCCGGCGATCGATGCGCGGCGCATCGGTATCATGGGCCAGTCGTACGGCGGCTTCATGGTGCTATCAGCCATCACCGAGTATCCCGATTTGTGGCGCGCCGCAGTGGACTATTACGGCATCGCCGATTTCGTCACCACGCTTGCCGGCACAGGCCCCTGGCGCGCCAGCCACCGCGCGGCGGAATATGGCGATGCGCAGTGCGACGCCGCGCTGTTTGCGCGCATCTCGCCGATCCATCGCATCGACCGCGTGCGGGTGCCGCTGCTGGTGGCACACGGCACTCGCGACCCGCGCGTCCCGATCGGCGAGAGCGAGCAGGTCGTGGCAGCCTTGCGCGAACGGCAGCAGCCGGTGACGTACCTGACCTTCGACTACGCCGGACACGGCTTCATCCGGCTCGACGACCGCCGCCGCATCTTCACCGCGGTGGCGGAGTTCTTCCGCACGCATCTCTATCGCATCGGCCCCCCCAACTGTCATTGCGAGTTGGCCACCGGCCGGCGGCGGCCGACCCGCCCTGGATGAAACTGCGGCAGTGCACGGCCCTCTCGTCATGCCGACGAAGGTCGGCATCCACGACTTTGCCGCGCACAGCGAAGAAAAGTCGTGGATGCCGACCTTCGTCGGCATGACGTGGGAGGCGATCTCGGCTGGTTGTTTCTTGCGAGGAGCACAGCCACGAAGCAATCTCCCGCCTGACGAGCCGCCCGTGGTTCGTCAGGTGGGGGATTGGCGCGTCGCTTCGCTCCTCGCGATGACGGGGGAGGCGGAGGGGCGGCCGGCGTTTCCCACCGGGCCCCACCTGCGCTGGAAGGCAACCGAACGATGTATCTCCCCGCCCGTTGTCGCCGCACACTAATCATGGGCCGCAATGGCGCGGTCGGCGCCAATCACCCTGCGGCGACGCAGGCCGGGCTCGACACGCTTCGCTCTGGTGGCAACGCGGTGGACGCGGCGGTGGCGATCTCGCTGGCGCTCGGCGTGGTCGAGCCGATGATGTCCGGTCTCGGCGGCGACGGCTTCTACCAGGTGCATACCGCGAAGACCGGCGAGACGCGCTGCTGGAATGCCACCGGCGCCGCGCCCTTCGCCGCGACGCCGGAGCGCTTCGCCGCGCGCGGCATTGCGGTGCGCGGGCCGCTGAGTGTGTCCACGCCGGGCGGATTGGCGGGCGTCGCGGCGATGCATGCGGCGCTGGGCTCGCTGCCATGGCGACAGTTGTGTGGCCCGGCGATCGCTGCCGCGCGGGACGGCTTCGCGGCGACCCATGGCTACTGCCACTACGCCGGCGAGGGCGTGCCGGTGCTGGCGCCCGACGCGCGCAGCCGCGCAGTGTTCCTGGCGGGACGCGACGACGGCCGGCTGCCGCTGGCGCATTTGATCCGTCAGCCGGACCTGGCGCGGACGCTGGAGGAGATCGCGCAGGAAGGCGCCGAAACGTTCTATCGCGGCCGGCTGGCGCGGCGCCTGGTTGCCGGGATGCGCGCCGCGGGCGTGCTGGTGGACGAACGCGACCTGGCCGAGTGCCAGCCGCAGGTGCAGGACCCGATCGGTATCTCCTATCGCGGCTTCCATGTCTCGCAGACCCCGCCGAACTCCACCGGGTTCACAAATTTGCAGATGCTGAAGATCGTCGAACGCTTCGACATCGCCGCACTCGATCCAGTGCAGCGCATCCACGTGCTGGTGGAAGCGAAGAAGCGGGCGTTCGTGGATCGCGAGCGCTACGGCACCGACCCGCGGTTCGGCGACGTGCCGCTGGACCGGCTGCTGTCGGATGCCTACGCCGATGAATGTGCTGCCTCGATCGATCTTTCGCGCGCCGCGGAGATCGCGTTGGCCGAGCCCGAAACGGCCGGCGACACGACGTATTTCTGCGTGGTGGATGGCGACGGCAATGCCGTGTCGGGCATCCAGAGCCTGAACTCGCTGTTCGGTTCGGGAGTCACGGCCGGCGACACGGGCGTGCTGCTGAACAACCGCATGGCCTATTGGCACCTGGCGCCGGGCCACGCCAACCGGTTGGCGCCGGGCAAACGGGTGCGGCACACAATGAACGCGCCGATGGTGTTTCGCGATGGGCGCCTCTGGGCGGTCGAGGGCACGCCCGGCGCGGACAACCAGGTGCAGGTCAACCTCCAGGTGCTGACCGCGATGATGGACCTCGGCGCCGATCCGCAGACCGCGCTGGAGGCACCGCGCTGGACGTCGTCGCAGCAAGGCCAGGGCGCCAATTGGCCGCACGAGGGTGACGGGCGGCTGACGATCGAACCGGAGTTCGGCGAGGATGTGCTGCGCGGGCTGGAGCGGCTTGGGCACCGGCTGAATTGCGTCGGGGCGCTGGAGGGGCCGTGCCTGGTGCAGGCGATCCGGGTGATGGAGAACGGCGTCAGGATGGCTGGGTCGGATCCTCGGCGTGATGGATGGGCTGGGGCGTTTTAGAGTTCTGAACCTGACGAGTCGCTGCTGTGGTCAACCCCGTCATTGCGAGCGAAGCGAAGCAATCCTCCGCGTTAGATCGCGTGATCTAACGCGGAGAATTGCTTCGCTTCGCTCGCAATAACACTGGGCACGAAGCGCCAGGGGCGCAACGCTAACATGTGCCCCGTTCCCCATGCCACGCTCCCCTGCGCCGCGTGCATCCCCGCGGGGATTGCCTCACCGCCCCGCCCCCCGCAATGACGCAACATGCAACGCCTGTGGAACTCCGCCTGGACTCTCCTCATCCTGGCCAATCTGTTCTGGGCCGTAAACATCGTGCTCGGCCGCGGCCTGGCGGGCCACGTGCCGCCGATCGCACTCGCCTACTGGCGCTGGACCGGAGCGTTCCTCGTCGCCATCGGCTTCGCCTGGCCCTGCCTCAAGCGCGACGCCCCCACCCTGCTGCGCCACTGGCGCATGATGCTCCTGCTCTCCACCACCGGCATCGCGACCTACAACGCGATGTCCTATATCGGCCTCGCCAGCACCACCGCGCTCAACGTGCTGCTGCTGCAATCCGCCGGGCCGCTGATCATCATCCTCTGGGCCTTCGCCCTGTTCGGCGAGCGCCCCACGGTCTGGCAGTCCGCCGGCGTGGCGGTGTCGCTGCTTGGCGTGGCGACCATCGCGGGACACGGCTCGGTCGACACGCTGCTGCAACTGTCGCTCAACCGGGGCGACGTGTGGATCCTCGTCGCCATGGTGATCTACGGCATCTACGCGGCCATGTTCCGCCGCCGCCCCAGCACGCATCCGCTGAGCTTCCTGGTCGCCACCATGGGCATCGGCTCGATGATGATTTTGCCGTTCTACATCGGAGAAACGATCCAGGGCGCCCGCATCCAGGGCGGCCTGCCGGCGTGGCTCGCCATGGCCTACATCGCGATATTTCCCTCGTTCATCGCCTACCTGTTCTTCAATCGCGGCATCGAGCTGATCGGGGCGGCGCGGGCCGGCCAGTCCTGGCACCTGATGCCGCTGTTCGGCAGTATCCTCGCGGTGGTGTTCCTGGGCGAGAGCTTCCGCTCGTATCATGCAATCGGCATCGCGCTGATCGGCGCCGGAATCCTGCTGGCATCGGTCAAACCGGCACGCCTGCCGCAGCCGGTGTTCGATCCCAACAGAACGTGAAGACCGGCGCGCGGCGCAAGGCTTGATCGCGCACGCCCCATCACGAGTTGCCCTCACGGGGTAACCGCAAACATGCAGGTTCTTCGGCTTTTTCTGGCAATTGGGTGCCTGCTGGTCTGGAGCTGGCCCGTGCGTGCGGCCGATCCACAGCCGCCGGGCCAGGTGGAGCATGTCCCGCCCGAGGAAGCCTTGGCCATCCTTGGCAGCCCGGTGATGGCGCCGGATGGCAAGACGGTCGGGCGATTGGTGGACGTGCTGGTCGATGTATCCGGCATGCCCGAGGCTGGGGTTATCGACGTCGGCGGCTTCATGGGCGTCGGCACGCGCAAGATCGCCGTGCACTGGAGCGTGCTGCATTTCGCGCCGGCCAATCCGAAGCAGCCGATCACATTGGACCTGACGCTCGACCAGATCAAAGCCGCACCGGAATACCGCAATCCCGCGAAGGCCGCGCCGGTGGTGCTGCCGTCGCCACCCCCGGTGGCTCCCACCCCGCCGACCGCAGGCACGGGGTCGCCGACCGGCAGCGGCACCCCAGGCGGCGCCACAGCCGGCGGCCCGCAACCGAGCACTGCCGCCACGAGCAATACCGCAACCAATAGCGAGGCACCGGCGGACCACGTGACGGGTGCTCCGACGGCAGGCAATTCCGCGGCCGACGGCATCAAACCGAGCAACGGCACCGCGGATAGCACCACCACGACTGCGACAGCCACGGGCGGCACCACAGCGCGGAGCGAGGCGCCCATCGGCGCCCCCGCGGACAACGGTACATCACCCGGAGGTCCGCCAGGCAGCCAACCGGCCAGCCAGACGGCGCCCCCAAGATCGCCATAGCGCATGCCCCGGGACGGCGCCCTTCCGGTACGCGGCACGCGTGCCCTCGATCTGCTGAATTTCTTCGTCGCCGACGTGCAGACCGGCTTCGGGCCGTTCGTCGCTGTCTATCTCACCGCCCACAAATGGCCGCAGACCGACATCGGGATGGCGCTCAGCCTGGGCACGGTCGCGGCGTTGATCAGCCAGGTCCCGGGCGGTGTTCTGGTTGACGCCGCCCACAACAAGCGCATCGCCGCCGGCGTCGGATTGTTCGGAGTCATGGCGGCCGCACTTTTGCTCGCGCTATGGCCGGCGGAATTGCCGGTCCTGCTCGCGCAGTTGCTGCACGCCGTCGCGAGTTGCCTAGTCACGCCGGCAATCGCGGCCATCAGCCTGCACCTGGTAGGACATAGCGAACTGGGCGAGCGGCTCGGGCGCAACGCCCGCTTCGGCTCGATCGGCAACGGCCTGGCCGCGGCGGTCATGGGGATGAGCGGGCTGTACCTGTCCAGCCGCGCGGTGTTCTGGCTCACCGCCGGGTTGTGCGTGCCGGCCTTGGTGGCGCTGTTGGCGATTGGCCGCGGCACGCATGCCAGGCGGCAGACCACGGCGCGGCCGCTCGACTGGCCGGGGCTGCGCAAGCTGTTCCGCGACCGCAGGCTGCTGATTTTCGGCGGCTGCGTACTATTGTTCCACTTAGCCAACGGAGCCATGCTGCCGCTGGCCGGCGCGGCGGTGACGATGCGTGCCGGCGATCTCGGCAACCTGATCATCGGCGCCTGCATTGTTGTGCCGCAGGCGGTGGTGGCGGTGGCCTCGCCCTGGGTCGGACGGCGCGCGGCGGCCGTCGGGCGGCGGCCATTGCTGCTGCTGGGATGGTTGGCGTTGCCGGCCCGAGGCGTGCTGCTGGCCGTGCTGCCGGGGCCCTATTTGATGATTGGCGGCCAAGCCGTAGCAGGGATCAGCGCGGCTGTGTTCGGTGTCATGCTGCCGCTGATTGCCGCGGACCTGACGCGCGGCACGTCACATTTCAACCTTTGCCTGGGCGTGTTGGGGCTGGCGGTGTGCACCGGCGCTGCGATCAGCACGGCTTTGGCCGGCTGGGTGGCGGATGTGGCGGGCCTGCACGCCGCATTCCTCAGCCTGGCGCTGGCCGGTCTGGCGGGGGCGGCGCTGGTATGGGCGGCGATGCCGGAAACCTCGCCGGAAAATTATACCAGCCGGTGAAAAAAGTGACCCATGTGTCATGGCCGGCCTTTGCCGACCATGACACGAGTGAGTTGGCGTCAACGCGGTGTGGTATTGGCTGGTGGTTCGGGGCTGCCGCCGGCGCTCAACGCTGGGCCAATTGGTGGTCGGCAAACACTGCGAATTCCTCAGCGGCACGCGGCTGCCAGGCCGACCGATCGGGCTGCGGCAGGCGCAGCCGGATCGTCGTGCCACAGTGCGGCTGGTATTCGGCCTTCAGCGTGGCGCCGGGCGGAACTGAACGATCCCCTCCGGGTGACGCCGACACGCCAACCGGCGTGGGACAGTCGTCAAGCACGGCGATTTCGACGCCGTCCGCTTGCCGCGTCCCGGTCACCAGGACACCACCGCTGGCACGGTCGATCGCTTCCATCAGCAGGCGGCGCAGGCACGTCCGGTACGCCAATGCATCGACCTGCGCGACGAGGCCATGTTCCAACGCCACCTGCAACTCGACACATCGGTTGCGGGCGAACTCATTGGCGACGTCGAGCACGTGCCGGGTCTCCGGCGCCACGGCAATAACGCCGCGCGGCGGCATCGTGGTGACCTCAACACGGCGCGCAGTCACCCCGGAGGCATAGTTGCCCCACACATTATCAGAACGCTGGGCACGGCGCGGCTTCCAGGCGGGGAGCGCAGCAAGGCGCAGGCCTCCGATAAACATCCAATTCCTCCGCCGGAAAGTCCCCTGCAAAATCAGATGGTATCCGACAGTCTAATGATAAGACCTTGACAGAGACTGGATGCATCACGGTCCAGTGTGCGGCCTCAAGTGAAAATGCAGAAACTTGTTCGGATTATAATATTGTTGTATTCATTGCAATCGTAATCGAATTAGATTGTATCCTCTTGTAATTGCCTGAAGAGCAGCGCGCGGGTTGCTGTCATTGCGAAGAGCGACAAGACGCAGCAATCCACTGGCGGACTATTCTCGCTCCTTCCGACTATCGCCGCCTGCAAAACCGGCACCGGCGGGGTCCGTTTCCGCTGCCGTGACGTTGAAGCCGGTAAACATGTAACCCACCGGCCTGGCGGTCTTGATCATGCGAGCCAGTTTCGCCAAATCGCGGAGCTTGCGGCGCAGCTTGGCAATCAGGTTGTCGATGCCGCGGTCGCCACGATGGGTGGGCCGCCCGAGCGCGACCCTCGACAGGTGATCGCGGCTCACCGGACGTCCAGTATTCTCCACGAAGGCCGCCAGCAGGCTGAATTCCGCGGTGGTAAGGCGGACCGGCCGTCCATCTGGGTCGTTCAACTCACGCTTGCCTTGCGAGAACTGCCACGATCCCACCGGAGCCACGCCGCCAGGCGTCGTATCGAAACCTGGTAACAGGGCGACCGGACGAGGTGCAAGCCCTCGCCGCGCCGCCGCCCTGACGCGAGCGAGAACCTCTCGCCGGTCGGCGGTTTTCGGGATGAAGTCGTCCGCACCGAGTTCCAGTGCGACGATTTTCTCGGTCTCCTCCCGGTGACCGGACAGGACCAGCACCGAGGCCCGGGGGACGCGCCTGATCTCGGCAATATAGTCGAACAGGTGGCGCGACCCGACTGTCAGTTCCGGGACGATCACCGACGCTCCGTCGTATGCCTGCGCAAAGTCGAGTGCCGCGGCGAAGCTGTCGGCTTCCAGGCAGTCGAACCCGTTTGATCGCAGATAGCGGGACAGCCCGGTCCGGTAGGCGCGATCGTCGTCGAGCAACAGGACGATTGGCGAGCCTGCCGCTGCCGCGTGGCCGTCCGCGTATTGGTCCGTGTCATTGCCCCAGGCGACGTACACTGCATGGCGCCGCGACGTGGTTTCCGCCGTCGACAACGCCGTGGCATCTGCGATCTGTGGAGCTTGCTTCACGCGACTTTCACGATCGGCCCGATTGGTAGCGGGCGGCTGGAGTCCGGCATCGGCGGCGCGGCTCCCGCCGTTCCCGGTCCGCCTTTGCGCACAGTGCCGGCTACACCGTCGTTACGTTTGAAATCATGCGTGCCGGAGGTTGCGTGGCTGGCGCGGTGGCGACGGTTTCCGGGCCACGGTCGGCGCGGCTTCCCCTGCCGGCAGCAACGTGCATGCTGCGTCGCCAACACAAGGTACCACGCCAATGCCACTGCCGCTCTACTTGGGCTTCGTCACCGCGACTGTCGTGCTGATGCTGATCCCTGGACCGAACGTCTCGCTGATCGTCGCAAATAGCATTGCCTACGGCACCCGCTACGGTTTGCTCACCCTGGCGGGCACCAGCGCCGCCATCGTGTTGCAGCTTGGCCTGACCGCGTACGGCCTGACCGCATTGCTCGAGTCGGTGGCCACGTGGTTCGAGTGGCTGCGCTGGCTCGGCGTCGGCTACCTGCTATGGCTCGGCATCCGCCAGTGGCGTGCCCCGCCGACCGATTTAACCCGCACCTTGCCGCAGCCCCGCTCGGTCCGCGCGATCGCCCTCCGAGGCTTCCTGATTTCGCTGACCAACCCGAAAACGCTGCTGTTCTTCGGCGCTTTCTTCCCGCAATTCATCGCGCCCGACCGCCCGATCGGGCCGCAACTGGCGCTGCTCTGCGGCAGCTTCCTGCTGATCGCGATCACGCTCGATTCCGGCTGGGCGATGGCCGCCGGCCGCGCGCGGGGCGTGCTGGCGATGCGCGGCAAGCTGCGCAACCGCTTGTCCGGCGGCTTGCTGATCGGCGCCGGAGTTGGCCTGGCACTGGCGCACCGGAAGTAGGCGCGGCGAGAAGCGGCGCCTCAGCCGCCCGCACCAGGCATCAGCTCGGTCACGCGGCGCCGCAGTTCATCCGGCGCCACGTCCTCGATATGCGTCGCGATCCACCACAGATTGCCGCACGGATCCTGCACCAGGCCACCGCGGTCGCCGTAGAACTTGTCCGCCGGTTGCTCTACGGACGCGGCACCGGCCGCGAGAGCGCGTTGGTACGTCGCGTCAACGCCGTCGACGTAGAGGTGCAGCATGCACGGCATCGGCGCGCGCTCGCCGTGCCCGTCGGCCAGCATGATGACCGAATTGCCGACGCGCAGTTCCGCGTGGCCGATGCGGCCCTCCGGCGCGCCCAGCCGCTCGGTTTCCACCGCACCGAACGCCGCCTTGGCAAAATCGATCAGCCGCGCCGCACCGTTCACAATCAGGTACGGCGTGATGGAATGATACTGATCGGGCTTGGGCTTGACCGGCATGATCCTCTCCTCCCGTTCTTGCTTGCGGCAACGTGGTGCGCGCAAGCCGGATGACAGCGCATGCTTGGCGACCGGCGCAATAGCGGCCAGATTAAGTTTCGCAACACGTCCCAACGCTGCAATGCAGCAACAGGAGGCGGCAGATGACCATCTATACCGGCCCGGTTTTCGAAATGGCCCGCGACCAATTCAAGGTGATCGCCGATCATCTGGAGATTCCGTTCGACGAGCGGGACAGGCTGCTGTTTCCCAAGCGCGCGATCACCGTCGCCTGTCCGATCCATCGCGACGACGGACGCGTCGCGGTGTTTCACGGCTATCGCGTGCAGCATCACCTCACCCTGGGCCCCACCAAGGGCGGCACGCGATTTTCCCCCGACCTGCACATCGGCGAGGTCGCCGCACTGGCGATCTGGATGAGCTGGAAATGCGCGCTGACCGGACTGCCCTATGGGGGCGCGAAGGGGGGCGTGACCGTCGATCCGCGCGGCCTGTCGCCGCACGAACTGGAAGCCGTGTCGCGCCGCTACATGCAGGAGATGATCCCGTTCGTCGGGCCGCACACCGACGTCATGGCGCCCGACATGGGCACCAACGAACAGATCATGGCCTGGTTCATGGATACGTATTCGATGTACCAGGGGCGCACGGTGACCGAGATCGTTACCGGCAAACCGGTGGCCTCGGGTGGCACCGAGGGGCGGCGCGAGGCGACCGGCCGCGGCGTGGCGTATCTGGCGAACCGTGCCTTGGAGAAGCTGGGCATCCAGCCGACCGGCGCCACCGCGATCGTGCAGGGTTTCGGCAATGTGGGCAGCTACGCCGCGCAGACCCTGCACGAGAAAGGCCTGAAGCTGATCGGCGTATCCGACCACACCGCCTGCTATTACGACCCTCGCGGCATCAATATGCCGGCACTCATGCGCCACGCCGCGCAGTTCGGCGTGCTGGCTGGATTCTCCAACGAACTGTCGTTCGATCCGCGCGAACTCCTGGCGCAGAAATGCGACGTGCTGGTGCCGGCGGCGCTGGAGCGAGTGATCGACGCCGACCTCGCAGCGCGGCTGCAATGCCGCGTGCTGGCCGAGGGCGCCAATGGTCCGACCATGCCGGAGGCCGATCTCGTATTGGACCAGCGGCGGGGCGAGGTGTTCGTGATCCCCGACATCCTGTGCAACGCCGGCGGCGTGGTGGTGAGCTATTTCGAGTGGGTGCAGGACCTGCAACAGTTCTTCTGGGACGAGGCGGAGGTGATGACCAAGCTTAACCACGTCCTGGACAGAGCATTCGCGCAGGTGATGGCGCGGGCGGAACGCGACAATGTGCCGCATCGGACGGCGGCGATGGCTATCGGCGTGGCAAAGGTGCGCGGGGCGAAGAACACGCGTGGGTTGTTCCCGTAAAAATTCTTCCCGGGGTGTGATCTGGCTCACAGCAACACCGGTCCAGTGGTGCGACAAGGACGTCGTCGGGTGGCGATGCCCCAACACCCTCGCCGCCTGGCTGGGTCTCCATGGCCCAGGTCAACCCGGACCTTACTTCACGGCCCGACCTTCCCGGTCGGGCCGCTTTTTTTGTAGTTGGGGGAGGGGCCGGCGCGATGAGGTGCCGCCCGCCCCTTCGTCATGGCCGGCCATGTGCCGGCCATCCACGCCTTTCCGTGACCTCCAAAGTAGAGGCATTGATGGCCGGCACAGGGTCGGTCATGACGAATGGATGACGCTTGGTGCGACCCGATGCGCCGGCGCGCAACCGTGCCATGCTGTCGCTGCGCAGCGAGCAAGGTGGATGCTGCAGGAGTGCACATGATTTTTCGTGGACTGCGCGCGTTCATCCGAGACGAGTGGTTTCTCGTTTTCAGCGCGGGCACCGGCCTGATATTCCTGCTGACCGGCGAAACATTGCTCGACCGGCTCGCGAGCCCCCCATGGCTGGCATTCATTCTGTTCTGGCTGTTCGCCACCGTCCTGGGTTCCGCCCTGTGCGTGGTCCGCCACGCCGATCACCTGGCGGTCCGGCTCGGCGAACCGTATGGCACGCTTGTCCTGACCCTTTCGGTGACGTGCATCGAGGTCGTCAGCATTTCCGCCGTCATGATGCAGGGTAAGCACAACCCCACGCTGACACGCGACACCCTGTTTGCCGTCGTCATGATCATCCTCAACGGCATGGTGGGGCTGTCGCTATTGCTCGGTGGCTGGAAGCACAACGAACAGCACTACAATCTGCAAGGGGCCAATGCCTATCTCGGCGTGATCATCCCGTTGGTCGTGCTGAGCATGATCCTGCCCGATTTCACGCTGACCACACCCGGTCCGACCCTGTCGTTCGGGCAGGGGGTGTTTCTGGTGCTGGTCTTCATAGGCCTCTTCGCCACCTTCCTGGCGATGCAGACGGGCCGCCATCGCGGCTATTTCACGCTGCGGCGCCAGGTCGACAACGACGCAGCCGCGACAACGCGGCCACGCTCGCTCGCCCCGCATGTCGTCCTGCTGATCGCCTACATGATTCCGGTGGTGTTTCTTGCCGAGCAATTGGCGCATCCGGTCGCTTATCTGATCGACACGCTGCATGCCCCGGCACCGCTGGCCGGCGTACTTTTGGCAATCCTGGTGGCGGCCCCGGAGGCGATCGGTGCGGTGCGTGCGGCGGTCGCCAACGATCTTCAGCGAGCCATCAACATCTTCCTGGGCTCGGTGCTGGCTACCATCGGCCTCACCGTTCCGGCCATGGTGATCGTTAGCGATGCGATCGGCCAGAACATGGTCCTCGGCGTGGAACACACGGACATGGTGCTGCTGTTGCTGACGTTAGCGGTCAGCGTCGTCACCTTCGCGAGCGGGCGAACCAATGTCATTCAAGGAGCGGTGCATGTCATCCTGTTCGCCACGTATCTCATGCTCCTCGTGCAGGGCTGAACGGCTGTTGCATCGTATCCGGTGCCTGCGCGTGCCAGGCTGGTTGATGCATGCGTGCCATTGCAATGCGCCGATGCATTGACTCTCGACGGCATCGCACGAACCGCCCCAACCGTCACGGCCGGCACTTGACCTGGCCATCTATCGCGGCACCGTGCTGCAAAGATGGCCGGGTCAAGCCCGGCCATGACGGTTGGGGCGGACTATGGACGACATGAGGTGTACACAGGCAATGGCATCCACATGACTGGCACGCTCTCTCTTGGCATCGACATCGGCGGCACGTTCACCGACCTGGTGGCGTTCGATCCCGCCACCGGGCAAACCTTCATCTGGAAAGAGAGCACCACCCCGGACGACCCGGCGCGCGGCGCGGTAGAGGGTGCGCGGCACCTGCTGCGACAGCATGGCATCGCCGCATCGCGTATCGGGCGCGTGGTGCACGCCACCACGCTGTTCACCAACGCGCTAATCGAACGCAAGGGCGCACGCACCGGCTTGCTGACGACCGCCGGCTTTCGCGACACGCTGGAGATCGGCCGCGAGCGCAAATACGAACTGTACGACCTGTTCATCGAAATGCCGCCGCCGCTGGTGCCGCGTCCCTGGCGGCGCGAGGTGCCCGAGCGGCTGGCGCCCGACGGCTCGGTAGAAATCATGCTCGACGAAGCGGCGGTGCTGCGCGAAGCCGCAGCGCTGGTGGCGGAGGGTGTCGAGAGCTTGGCGATCGTGTTCCTGCACGCCTACGCCAACCCGGCGCATGAACGACGCGCGGCGGACCTGCTGACAGAGCACTTTCCGAACCTGTCGGTGTCGCTGTCATCCGACATCGCCCCGGAGATCCGCGAGTATCCGCGCGCCAGCACCACCGCTGCGAACGCCTATGTGCGCCCGCTTGCGGAACGCTATCTCGACCGGTTGGAGACCGCGTTGCGCGGCATCGGCGTGACCGGCGGCTTTTTCCTCATGCTGTCGAACGGGGGCCTGACGCATGTCACGGAAGCGCGGCGCGCGCCGGTGCAATTGCTGGAGAGTGGACCGGCGGCGGGCGCGCTCGCCGGTGCCTGGTTCGGCCGCAACGCCGGGTTGCCGCGTGTGCTTGCCTTCGACATGGGCGGCACGACGGCGAAGCTCGCGCTGGTGGATGGCGGGGAGCCATTGGTCGCCTGGGGTTTCGAGGCGGCACGCGCGCGGCGCTTCCTGCGTGGCTCCGGACTGCCGATCCAGATCGCCACGATCGAACTGATCGAGATCGGCGCCGGCGGCGGCTCGATCGCCCGGCGCAGCGAGTTGGGCACGCTGAATGTCGGGCCGGATAGCGCGGGCGCCGATCCGGGGCCCGCGTGCTACGCGCGTGGCGGCGACCTGCCCACCGTGACCGACGCCGATCTGCTGCTGGGTTACCTGGACGCGGGGTTCTTTCTTGGCGGCGCGATGCGCATCGATCGGGCGCGCGCGACGGAGGCAATGCGCGGGCTGGCGGGTGCTCTCGGCATGGACGTGCAACGCGCGGCGTTCGGCGTGCACGACGTGGTGAACGAGAACATGGTCGGCGCAGCGCGCGTGGCGATCGCCGAGCGGGGACGCGTGCCGCACGAATACGCGCTGATGGCGACAGGAGGCGCGGCGCCGGTGCATGCGTGGCAGGTGGCACGCAAGCTCGGCATTACGAGGCTGGTGTGTCCGCCGGGCGCCGGGGTCGGCAGCACGATCGGGATGCTGATGGCGCCGGCACGGGTCGATCGCGTGGCGTCGCTGAACGTGCCGTTGGCCGCGGCAGACTGGCAGGAAGTGGCCCGCATCTTCGCGCGTTTGCACGAAGATGCGGCTGCGGTGATCGCGGGCACCGGTGCGGCGTTGCCGGACGCGGCGGCGCGGCGGCTGGCGGATATGCGCTACATCGGCCAGGGCTCGGAGATCACGGTGGCGCTGCCGGAGGCGTTGAGCGCGGACGCCGTGCGCGCGGCATTCGAGACGGCGTATCGCGCGTTGTTTTCTCGCACGCCGCCGGGCGCGGCGATCCAGTTCGTGGCCTTACGGCTGGCGTTATCGGCGCCGATGCCTGGCAGCGGTGGGAGGCTGGCGTTGACACCGCACGGTGCGGCGGCGCGCAAAGGGGCGCGGCCGGTGTGGTTTCCCGAAGCCGGCGGGTTCGTCGAGACCGCGGTCTACGATCGTTATGCACTGCGCGTGGGAGAGACGATCGATGGGCCGGCGGTATTCGAAGAGAACGAGATGGACGCTGGTGATCGGTCCCGGTGGCCACGCAACCGTGCTGGAAGACGGCACGATAGACGTTCTGATATTGTAACATCTATTGGGTCGCGAAGCGAACCGACCGTTAGCGCCTCGGGTGAGGGCGCCACGGCACGCACAGTATTGTTGCGGACAGCACGAAGGTGGGCGTGGGGGGCTCGCGGCACCCTCACCCGTCGCTGCGCGGCGACCTCTCCGGCGTAGCGGGAGAGGCTAACGCATCAATCATCTTGCATATGTCGCGAATTGGCGGCACACTCCGAATCAGTGCAACAAACTGAAAGGAGGTGATCCAGTGTCTCATTGCTCCGTGTGGTCAATCGCCCAGACCTGGATCGCCGGCGCGAACGCGACGGCGTAGCGTTATCCGGTCCGGCGACGGATCGTCACAGCAATGCGTGGGCTCCGGTGGCAACACCGGAGCCTTCGGCATTTTTGGACCCCGGCGACTGCGGGCAACGCGGCTCGCACACTCGTGACATCGGTGTTGCGCCCCTGACGCTTCGTGCCTGGTTTCGCTGTCCGCTTGCGTGGTTGCCCCAGTCGGTTCGCGCTACGGCGGTACCTGGATGCCCGCCCACTACAACGGTTGGCGTTGGGTGCCGGGACATTGGGCGTGATCGTTTGCGCATAGCCCCGGCCTGATGGTTTGGCGGCAGGAGAGCGCCCCGCTATAACGCCCCGCCCATCAACGGACGGGAAACTCGATATGCGGCGTGCTCTCCGGGTCGCTGTCGCTGCGGCGCTTGCCATGCTGACACTGCCCTCCGTGGCACAGACGCTGCGTGTCGGCGTCAGTTCCGCGGTCACCAGCATCGATCCGCACTATCACAACCTGGCGCCGAACATCTCGTTGTCGAACCAGATCTTCGACGCCCTGGTCGAGATGGACGTGCACGCCCGGCCGCAGCCGGGCCTCGCCGAGTCGTGGAAATTGATCGCGCCCGACACCTGGGAGTTCCACCTGCGCGATACGAAATTCCAGAACGGCAACGCGTTCACCGCGGACGACGTTGTGTTCACGCTGGGCCGGGTCCCCAATGTGCCGAACAGCCCCAGTTCGTTCGCGGTATATACCAAGCCGGTGGTCAGCACCGAGGTGGTCGATCCGCACACTATCCGGCTGCACACCAACGGCGTGTTCCCGCTGCTGCCGATCGATTTGACCCTCGTGTCGATCCTGAACCGGGCGGCCGCGGAGGGCATGACGACGGAGGATTTCAACACCGGCAAGGCGGCGATCGGCACCGGGCCATTCCGGTTCGTTGCCTACAAGCCGGGCGATCGGGTGGAGCTGGAACGCTACGACGGCTATTGGGGACCCAAGCCGGACTGGCAGCACGTCACCTGGCGGTTCATTCCCAACGACGCCTCGCGCGTCGCGGCATTGCTGGCGGGCGACGTGGATTTCATCGACTTCGTGCCGACGGAAGATCTGCAAAAGCTGCGCAGCGATCCGAAGGTGAAGCTGTGGGAGCAACTGGGGCTGCGGATCATATTTCTGGCGCTCGATCAGTCGCGCGATGGGCCCAGCCCGTTCGTGACCGGGCCGAACGGGGAAAAACTCGACAAGAATCCGCTGAAGGATCGCCGCGTGCGCGAGGCCTTGTCGGTGGCAATCAACCGCCAGGCGATGGTCGATCGGGTGATGGAGGGCGCGGCGGTGCCGTCGGGCCAGTTCCTGCCGCCCGGCACGTTCGGCTACGTGCCGGATCTGAAGGCGCCGCCCTACGATCCGGCGCAGGCGAAAAAACTGCTGGCGGACGCGGGATACCCGAACGGCTTCCGCATCGCGCTGCACGGGCCGAACGACCGCTATGTGAATGACGCGCGCATCATCCAGGCAGTCGGCCAGATGTGGCAGCGCGTCGGTGTGCAGACCGAGGTCGATCCGCTGCCGTGGACCAGCTATGTATCGCAAGCCAACAAGCAGGCGTTCTCGGCGTTCCTGTTCGGTTGGGGCAGCGGCACGGCCGAGCCCTCGGATCCGCTGATTGCCCAGGTGGCGACGTTCGATCCGGCGAAGGGCTGGGGCGCATCGAATTGCGGGCGTTATTCGAATGCCGCGCTGGACAAGCTGATCGGTGAGGCGCTGGGCACCGCGGACGACAACGCGCGCGAGAAGATGTTGCAGGACGCGACACGGATGGCGATGCAGGACGTGGCGATCATCC
The DNA here is from genome assembly GCA_963762885.1 of uncultured Alphaproteobacteria bacterium. Taxonomy (GTDB): domain Bacteria; phylum Pseudomonadota; class Alphaproteobacteria; order Acetobacterales; family Acetobacteraceae; genus JASHVB01. Next base: position 34,132 of record CAVXNH010000016.1, on the reverse strand, counting down.
CGTTGCACATTCAGAAGAACATCTGGGCGACCCGCGCCGGGCTGAGTTACGTGCCGACGGTCGGCGAGGGGCTGCTGCTGGTGAACGTGAAGGCAACGCAGTGAGAAACGTGCGCGAAGCAGTGAGGGACGCGCGCAAAGTTGCTCCCCCTCCCCTTGAGGGAGGGGGTTGGGGGGAGGGGTTGGTCGGTGCCAACCCCGGGCCAACCCCTCCCCCCAACCCCCTCCCTCAAGGGGAGGGGGAGTATTCCTTATCTTCGCCTTCACCCTTGCCTTCGCCATGACTCCCACACGCTGCTTCTGGGCCGAGGGCGGCGACGCTGCCATGCAGGAGTACCACGACACCGAATGGGGCGTGCCACAGCACGACGACACCGCGCTGTTCGAGTTCATAACGCTGGAAGGCGCCCAGGCCGGCCTGTCCTGGCGCACCATCCTGGTTCGGCGGCAAGCTTATCGCGACGCGTTCCACGGCTTCGACATCGCGCGCGTGGCGCGGATGCGCGATCCCGCGTTGGAAAAGCTGCTGACCAGCTCTGGCATCATTCGCAATCGCCAGAAAGTCTGGTCGACCCGCGGCAATGCGCAGGCGGCACTACGCGCCGCCGAGGCGCATGGCAGCCTGAACGACTATCTCTGGTCGTTCGTAGACGGCACACCGATCGTCAACCGCTGGACCAGCAGCGCGCAGGTCCCCGCCACCACGCCGCTGTCCGACCGCATGAGCAAGCAACTCCGCAAGGACGGTTTCAACTTTGTCGGCTCGACCATCTGCTATGCCTTCATGCAGGCAACCGGTATGGTGAACGATCACCTCGTCGGCTGCTTTCGCCACGACGCACAATGAGGAGCCCGTAAGATGCACAACACTGAAGAGATCTGGCGGCTGGTGGACGCCAAGCAGACGCCGTTCGCCGAGCTGTCGGACCGCGTGTGGGGCATGCCGGAGCTCTGCTATGGCGAATTCCGTTCCTGTGCCGAACACACCGCGATGCTGGAGCAACAGGGGTTCCGGGTGACGAAGGACGTCGCGGGGATTCCAACGGCGGTGATGGGCGAGGCCGGCGAAGATGGGCCAGTGATCGCGATCCTTGGCGAATACGATGCGCTGCCCGGGCTGTCGCAGGAAGCCGGCGTCGCCGAGCCTCGGCCGCTGCCCGGTCCCGGCTACGGCCACGGCTGCGGCCACAATCTGCTGGGATCGGCGTCGCTGCTGGCGGCGACAGCGGTGAAAGACTACCTCGCGGCGAACGGCATCAAGGGCCGCGTGCGCTACTACGGCTGCCCTGCGGAAGAGGGCGGCGCGGCCAAGGGGTTCATGGCGCGGGCCGGCGTGTTCTCCGACGTGGACATCGCAATCACCTGGCATCCGTCGGCGTTCGCCGGCGTGTATGAGCCATTGTCGCTCGCCAACACCCGCATCGATTTTTCCTTCACCGGGCGCGCGTCGCACGCCGCCGCCGCGCCGCATCTCGGGCGCAGCGCGCTGGATGCGGTGGAGTTGATGAATGTCGGCGTGAACTATATGCGCGAGCACATGCCGTCCGATGCGCGTGTTCACTACGCGATCCTGGATGCCGGCGGCATCGCGCCGAACGTGGTGCAGGCGTTCGCCAAGGTGCGGTACCTGATCCGCGCTCGCAATTTGCCGGAGCTGACCCGGCTGATCGAGCGGGTGCGCAAGATCGCCGACGGCGCCGCACTGATGACCGAGACCAGCGTGAAGACGCAGGTGATCAGCGCCGTCTCCAACCTGATGGGCAACACGCCGCTGGAGAAGGCGATGCACGACAACCTGGAGCGCCTCGGGCCGCCGCCGTTCGACGAGGCGGATCGCGAATTCGCCAGGAAAATCCAGGCGACGTTGAGCGAGGAGGATATCGAATTGTCGTTCCGTCGCGCCGGCATGCCGATGAAGGACGTGCCGCTGTGCGACGAGGTCGTGCCGGTCGATGCGAAGTCGGCGCCGATGATGGGCTCGACCGACGTGGGCGATGTGAGCTGGGTGGTGCCGACGGTGCAGGCGCGCGGCGCTACCTATGCGATCGGCACGCCGGGCCATTCCTGGCAGTTGACGGCGCAGGGCAAGATGCCGGCGGCGCACAAGGGGATGGTGCATGTGGCGAAGGTGATGGCCGGCACCGCGGTGGACGTGCTGCACGACGAGGTGCTGCTGGCGCGGGCAAAGGCCGATCACCAGGCGCGCGTGAGCCGCACGCCGTATGTGTGCCCGCTGCCCGCCGACATCGACCCGCCGATCAAGATGTCGGCGTAAAATAACCTCCCGCGCTTCGAGCGGGAGGGGTCGAAACAAACCTCTCCCGCGAGAGCGGGAGAGGTCAAGACGCGAAGCGTCGAGGGTGAGGGTGATCGGGTCGGCACACTCCACGTCCGCCCACCCCAAGAGGAAACGGAACGAGCAACAATGCCAAAGGCACCGGAGCAGCGCGTCAAGGCGACCATCGTGGGCAGCCTGCCCAAACCAGGCTGGCTGGCCGCACCGGGCGAGTTGTTCCCGCCGTGGCGGCTGGAAGGTGACAGCCTGAACGAAGGTCAGGAAGACGCAGTGCGCGTCTGGGTCGCGGCGCAGGATCGGGCCGGGCTGGACTGTGTCACTGATGGAGAGCAGCGACGGCGGCATTATATTTGGGGTTTTTTCCAGGGGCTGGAGGGGATCGACACGGTCAACCTCGGGATGCGGGCGCAGCGTGGTCAGCGGTATCATAAAGAGATCGCCGCCGCGCGGCTGGTGGGCGGGCCGCTGTATCGCGGTCCAATCTTTGTCGATGCGCTGCGTGCGACGCTGGCTCTGACCGACCGCCCGGTGAAGGTGACGCTGCCGGGGCCGATGACGATCGTCGACAGCCTGGTGGACACGATCGGCGGGCGCTCCGAGGCGGAACTGGCGATGCGCTTCGCCGAGTTGCTGAACCTGGAGGCCCGCGCGCTGTCCGAAGCCGGTGCGGCGGTCATTCAGTTCGATGAGCCGTGCTTCAACGTTTACATCGACAAGGTAAAGGACTGGGGCATCGCGGCACTGGAACGCGCGGCGGAGGGCATCGCCGCGAAGAAGGCGGTGCATATCTGCTACGGCTACGGCACCGCCGATGTGAAGCGCTGGAAGTCGGCCAACCAGGATTGGAGCCATTACGCAGCCACGCTGCCTCTGCTGGCAAAGTCGTCGATCGACCAGGTCTCGGTGGAGACCGCCGCAAGCGGCGTCGATGTCGCCGTCATCGAGGCGCTACGTGGCAAGGATGTATTGCTCGGCGTCGTCGATGTCGGCAACGAGGCGGTGGAAACGCCGGAAACCGTGGCCGAACGGCTGCACGCGGCGCTGCGTTACACCGATCCCGGCCATCTTTACGCCTGCACCGATTGCGGCATGCTGCCGCTGTCGCGCGCGCGGCGGAAGGCAAGCTGCACGCGCTCGCCGCCGGGGCGGCGCTGGTGAATGGCAGCCTGTAAGGGGGCTGGAGCAGGTCGGCGGTCGGGGGGAAACACATGGCGCAACAGCCAGCATCCGGCGTGACGCCGGCAAGAACCGAGCGCGAGCGGCTGCACGCCATCAGGCTGACCGCGACCGCGAGCCTGATCGGCACCACCATCGAGTGGTACGACTTCATCCTCTACACGTCGCTCTCCGGGCTGATTTTCAACAAGCTGTTCTTTCCCGCGGATAATGCGCTGGTATCGCTGTTGCTGGCTTATGCGACCTTCGCGGTGGGCTTCATAACGCGCCCCATCGGCGGCGCCTTCTTCGGCCATTTCGGCGACCGGATCGGCCGCAAGCCTCTGCTGGTGCTGACTTTGACCATGATGGGGACGGTGACTTTCCTGATCGGCCTGGTGCCGACCTACGCCCAGATCGGCGTCGCCGCGCCGCTCCTGATGGTACTGCTCCGGCTGATCCAGGGTTTCGCCATGGGCGGCGAATGGGGCGGCGCAGTGTTGATGGCGTTCGAATATGCGCCGCACGACCGGCGCGGGTTCTACGCCAGCTTCCCGCAGATCGGCTTCGCGCTGGGTCTCTGCTTCAGCACCGGCATGATCACGCTGCTGTCTGGTGTGCTGTCGAACGAGGCTTTCCTCGCCTGGGGCTGGCGCTGCGCGTTCCTGGTCAGCATCCTGCTGCTGCTGTTCGGGCTGTTCGTTCGCCTGAAACTGTTTGAAACGCCGGAGTTCAGCCGGATCCGCGACAATTATCATGTCAGCAAGCTGCCGCTCGCCGAAGTGGTGCAGGATTATGGCGGGAACATCGTCCTGGGCCTGCTCGCCCGCATGGGCGAGGGCGCGGTGTTCACCGTCTACACGATCTACATGTTCTCCTACCTGACCGCGATCGTGCACTTGCAGCGTACCGCGGTGCTGGCCTCGGTCACCGCCGCGGCTCTGGTGCTGATCTTCACAACGCCGCTGGCGTCCGCATGGTCTGACCGGGTCGGGCGGCGGCGGCTGTTCGCCATCGCGGTGCTGGTCAACGGTTTCGCGGCGTTTCCCCTGTTCTGGATGCTGCAATCCGGCAATGCGTGGGTCGCGGCCGCCGCGATCGTGATCTCCATCGGTTTGCTCTGGGCGCCGGTGTACGGGCCGGAAGCGGCGCTGTTGTGCGAGTTGTTCGACACGCGCGTACGCTATACCGGCGTGTCTCTGGTGTATCAGATCGGGGCGATCATTTTTCTGGCGCCGCTGCCCATCCTGGCCGCGCTGTTGGTACACATGGATGGAGACCAGCCCTGGGCATTGGCGCTTTACGTGCTGATCGCGTGCTGCGTCAGCGCGCTATCGGCGAGCCTGATGCGGCGAACCTTCGGCGCGCCGGTGCTCGCCGTGGTCACGGTGGCGGGGGAGTCGCCGATGGCGTGACCTGGGCGATACGGACTTTGGCGCCGGCCAACCATTGATTTTATTGCGCCCGGGAGGTTCGGCGAAATTATTCTCGACGTCTGCGTCACCCAACTCTGGTCGCCGGCGAGCCTTCTCCGATCTCCTGCTTTGCCATTATGGTAACCCTGGAACGGTACGTGATGGTCAGGATGCAGAGGCCGGACTACGGCCAGGATGCCCCCGGTGTGGTGCTTGAACTCGCCGCTGCGGGCACTCTGCTGACTGTCGCAGCGTTCGGCGCCCGTTACATCCCCCACAAGATCGGTATCCATTCAGGTCTGTTCTGGCCACCGGCCGCTGCATTGTTCGCGACCGCGATGTGGATGATCTGGTCAAGCCGCGTCGGTAAACACCGCAAAGTTCATGCGTTGCTCGATCGTCATGCCTGGCGTGGAGATGAGGTCGTGCTTGACGTGGGGTGTGGACGTGGCCTGGCGACCATAGCGGCCGCGCAGCTTGTGCCGTCGGGTCGGGTCGTCGGCATCGATATGTGGCGCAGCGGAGACTTGTCCGGCAATACACCCGAGGCTGCGCAGTCGAATGCGAAGGCTGCGGGGGTTGCGTCGCGCGTTTCGTTCGAGACGGGCGATATTACCGAACTGCCTTTCACCGATGCCACCTTCGACGTCGTGGTGTCCATGACGGTGTTTCATAATATCGAATCCGCTTCCCGCAGAGGCCGGGCGATCAAGGAGGCATTTCGCGTGCTTCGTCCAGGTGGCATGCTTTTGATATTCGATATCCTGCACACGCCAAGTTATGCCGCAGTGGCCAGGTCTGCCGGTGCCCGGTGTGTCTGGCTTTCCAGACCCGCTATTCTCTGGGCACTCCCGGGATGGTCGATGACTGCCAAAAAGGCGGAACGGGTCGAAAGTTGATCCAACCCCGTCGCCGAAAGTCTTGAGTTTCGAGCAGTGTCAAGCGTCCGCTCCTCACCGTAAGGCTTGGTGGTGCAAGGCCACACGCCGCCGGTGGCCGCGGTGGTGTTGCTGGCGGTGAAGGCGATCATCTGGTCGGTGGCGCTGGGATCGGGGACCTCGGGCAGCGTGCTGGCGCCGTTGCTGATCATGGGCGGCAGCATGGGCGCGGTGCTGGCCGGCTTCCTGCCGGCGGCCAGCCCGGGCTCCTGGCCGCTGCCGGGGATGCGCGCGACGATGGGCGACACGATGCGCTCGCCACTGACCGCGACGTTATTCGCGGTCGAGTTGACCGGCAATACCCACGTGCTGCTGCCGCTGATTGCCGCCTGCGCAACGGCTCATCTCGTCACCGTGCTGCTGATGCGGCGCTCAATCCTGACGGAGAAGGTGGCGCAGCGCCTGGTGTTCTACCGCGTGCGGTAAGGCGGGGCGACGCGTTGGCTGTCATTGCGAGGCGCGGTGCGGTGAAGCAATCTCCACCGTGATGAGCCTCTGGAGATCGATCAGCTTGCCCCCACGCCACCGTATCGTCGTCGTGCATGACAGGATGCAGCAGGACTACCGCTATGAGTGCGTCGCTCCGGTGGGCCGTGGCTTCGATCCCGAGTTCAAGCCGGAACTGACGCCGCGGCAAATGCTGGCGCTCGGGGTGTTCGGCGGCAAATACATGACAGACACGCGTGACGAGTTCCCGGCGGGATGGTTCACCCGCGCGAAGCTGTCGCCGCAACGCCGCGATCCGTCGCTGAACTTCTTCGGTGTCGACGCCAGCCAGCCGCTATCGGTCTGGCGGCAGAAGGGATGGATCCATCCGGACGATCCGCGCGGCTGGTTCCAATGGTATTGCCGGTATTACATGGGCCGGCGCATGCCGCAGGAGGACCAGCGGCAGATCAGGCGCTGGAGGGCGATCCGCCGGCACGTCAGGCAGATCGAGCGGAACTGCGAACCGGGGGATTTGAGCTGCCGGCGGCGGCAGCGCCAGGCACTGCTGCATTGGGCGTATGACAGCCGGAAGATCTGAGATCGCACTCCGGCACCAGTGCGCCTTAAGCGTTCAGCCTGACGGTCAGAGCAGCGGTGGAGCACGAAGGAAAGACGTGATAGGGGTAGGGAGCGCCGGTTGTCCCGGCACCCCCTCCCTCCGAACCGGACGTGCAGATCTCCCGCATCCGGCTCTCCGGTCGGTGGTCTTACCTGCAAGAGGACTGGCGAACCGTCTCATAGGCCATCTGCAAGCTGAACAGCCCATGATCGGCAAAGAAGCGATTGGGCCAGCGTGTCTGATCCGCACCTCTTGTGTCGGCAATCCCCTTCAGCTTCTGCTGCTTGCGCAGCAGGCTCCGCAGCCGGCGGCGTATCCAGCCGTCCAGCGTGCCAAAGGTCCGCTCGCGGCTGTGCTGGAAGTAGCCGAACCAGCCCCGCAGCGTCGGATTGAGACCGTCGATCACCATTTCAAGGCTACGTCCCGTCGTCCGCTTGGTCTTCGCACGGATGGTATCCTTGAACTTCGCCAGGCTCTTCTCACGCGGCCATTTCTGACCCGCTTCGAAGCGATACCCCAGAAAGTCAAAGCCATCGGTTTGTGCGTCCACCAGCCGGGTCTTGACCGGGTGCAGGGTCAGTCCGGCAGATGCCGTCCAGTCTTTCACCGCGTCCAATGCCGCAGCAGCGTCTTCCGGGGTTCGGCACAACACCACGAAGTCGTCCGCATAACGCACCATCTCGTAGCCCTTCTCCGCCATCAGATGATCAAGCGGATCGAGATAGATATTGCTCAACAGCGGACTGATCACCGCGCCTTGCGGCGTGCCGTGTTCGGGCGTCCATTGCTGGCCGCCTTCCAGCACCTGCTGACCGAGGAATGCCTCAACCAGCGCAAGCACACGGCGATCCGACACCTTGTTGGCGACCAGCGCCAGCAATCGGTCCTTCGGGATCGTGTCGAAGTAACTCTTGAGGTCGGCATCCACGACATGCACGTATCCGGCCTTGAGCAGTTCATCCACCCGTCGCAGGGCATCTTTGCAGCCAAGGTTGGGACGGAAGCCGTAGCTCTGGGCGGCGAAGTCCCGCTCGAAGATCGGTTCCAGCAGCATGCGCAATGCCGTCTGCACCACGCGGTCCTGCACCGTCGGTATTCCCAACGGCCGTTTCTCCTGGCTCCCGGGTTTCGGGATGTAGTGCCGTCGGATCGCCTGCGGCCGATAAGTCCCGGTGCGCAGGTTCTCGCTCAGGCGAGCCAGGTTCATCTCCAGGTTCGCCGCGTAGTCCTCGATGCTGACATGATCCACCCCGGCCGCCCCCTGGTTGGCTTTCACCGCGGCAAACGCCGCTTCCAGCGTGGCGATAGGGTAGAGCTTGTCGATCAGGCTGTACCATTTCCCTCCTGTGACCCCCTTTTCGAGGGTCGCCAGCATCCGCTTCGTCCAGATCGGCGGTTCCGCCTTGGGCCGTTGCGGGCCTGCGTCTCCGGCACGTTTACCCGCGGATTGCTCCATCGGGACTGCCACCGGTGTCTCTCCGTCTGTTCCGGACATCGCGTCTCCACCTTCCTGCACCCCTTCGCTCCGCCGGCATTACCCGGCTTCTGCGCTACTATGGGTGCTGTGACTCCTGCGCGGTGTTGGTGGCTTTTCTATCACTGGCGCACCGAACCCTGCTGCCGCACAGGTCTCTCCGCTTCACCTGCCCTGCCTTCGAAGCTCTCTGTCTCCAACCACCTTGCCGCTCCCAACGATCGCTTTGGTACCGACCCTCAGCGTCGCAGGCTTCCCGCTTGCGCGGGTCTGGGTTTCGCCCTTCCACCGGAGGCTCGCCAGACGGCCCGGCCGAATCGAGTTCGTGTTCCTACGGATTGCTTCTTCGCCTCCAGTTGCTCTCCACCCCACCTTGCGATGACGCAGTTACCTTCAGCTTCAGGCTTGGTCGGTAGGCCCAGGACGGACTTGCACCCTCCTGACAAGGCACGCTTGCGGACGCACGATGACCGGGCCAAGCCCGGTCATGACACGGTGGGCATACGCCTCTACTCCGCGGCAACCACCACGCCCGTGCCTCCACCCGCCTCGGCCCACAGTTCCGGCCGCAGTTCCTCCTGCCGGTCCGGGAAGGCCAGCGCGCAGCCCAGCGTCACCACGCCGAAGCCCGCCAGCACCAGCGTCACTGCCGCGAGGCTGCCGGTGCGTTCGTAGAGCCACGCCACGATGGGCGCCGACGCCGCGGCGCCCAGGAACCCGACGAAGAACCGCACCGAGTACATCCGCGCCCGCAGTGCAGGGGAGATGTAGCGGGCGGTCATCGTCTCGTTCACCGTGACCTGGCCGAAGATCGCCGCCGCCACCAGCGCGGCGGTCGGCAGCACCAGCCAGCCCTGTGCGTAGGATACCGCCACCAGTCCGGGCACCAGCAGCACGCTCACCGGGAGAAAAACGCGCTTCAACGTGGTGCGGTCGATCATCCGGCCGACGGTGAACTGGGTCAGCGCGCCGCACAGAGTCGCCAGGAACGCGGCCGCCCCCACCAGCGGCAGCATGCGCGGATCGCCTCCCAGCCTCTCCTGCATCAACTTCGGCAGCAGCAGGGTGAACGCGTTGAACACCAGCCCCGAGACGACAGCGATCAGCAGCAGTACGACCACGGCGCGGCGCACCAGGGGGCGCGGGATCTCCGGGAACGGCCGGGCAGAGCGACGGATCGCGCCCTCCGGCGACGGCACGCGCAGCCACAGCAGGCCGAGTGCCGCACACGCCACGCCCGGCACCAGGAACGCCGCGCGCCACCCGGCCTGATGCGCCAGGAACGCGGTCATGACGGGCGCCAGCGCCACGCCGACGTTGCCGCACACGCCGTTCAGGCCGATGGCGCGGCCGGGCTTGTCGCCCGCTGCGTCCACCAGCATGGCGGTGCCGATCGGGTGGTAGATCGCGGCGAACACTCCGATGGCGGCGAGCCCCACGGCCAGCATCGCCGGCGAGGCGGCGAACGCGGTGGCCGCCATGGCCAGGCCGGTGCCGAGGAAGAACAGCGTCATCAGCGCCGGCCGTCCGACGCGTTGGGCAATCCAGCCCTGCGGCAGGGACAGCAGCCCGTACAGCACGAACATCCCGGTGGCGAGCGCGAGGACCGGCGCATAGGAATCGCCGAAGCGGCCTCCCGGCGCCACCATGACGAGGACCGCGGTCGGCAGGATCAACAGCGAATAGTGCGTGAAGCCGTGCGCCAGGTTGATGAAGGCGATCAGGCGTTGGTTCGGGCTCATCTCGGTCCTCTCGTGGCGTCGGGTGCCGCCGGTTCTGCGGGCGTGGGCGCGGCGGCAATCCGGGACGGAGGGGTGGCCTCCGTTCGGTCAGCAGCCTAGACTTGGCGCTCTCTCGACGTACGGCCAAATCTTGTCGCACAGCGGACAGCCCGATCGTTCCCACCTGCGCCCGTTCGAGCAAGCTCCACGGCCGCTGGTGGGATATGCGTTCGACTATGCGGCGGGGCACGACACGGGGTGGCACCAGCATCCGCGCGCTCAGTTGCTGCATGCAATCGACGGTGTGATGCGGGTGGTGACGGCGGCGGCGCTGTTCATCGTGCCTCCCGGGACCGGACTTTGGATGCCGGCAGGGACGCGGCACGTGACGCGCATGCCCGCGGGGCTGCGCATGCGCGGGCTGTTCCTGCGGGAGGACGCGGCGCGGGCCGGGCCGGAGGCGGTCACCGTGGTCGCGGTGTCGCCGCTGCTACGCGCGCTGATCCTGGCGGCGTGCGACGAGCCGGTGATGTGGGACGAGGACGGGCCGGTGCGGCATGTGGTGGCGCTGGCGCTGCACGAGATCGGGCGCGCGGCGACCCGGCCGATCTTCGTGCCGGCGTGTCGCGATCCTCGGCTGCAGCGGGTGACAGAAGCGCTGCTGGCCGATCCGGCGGATGCGCGCGGGCTGGAGGCGTTCGCCGAGATGGCGGGGGCGTCGGCGCGCACGCTGGCTCGGCTGTTCCGGCGGGAGACCGGGATGAGTTTCCAGGCGTGGCGGCGGCATTTGCGGCTGACCGAGGCGCTGGCGGCGTTGGCGCAGGGGGCGACGCCGGCGCGGGCGGCGGCTGCGGTCGGCTACACCAGCGGGCCGGCGTTCGGTGCGGCGTTCCGCGCGGCGTTCGGGGTGACGCCGGGGCGGGCGCGGGGTTGGGAGTGAGGCGAGAGAGATCCGCGTCTCGTCATGCGACGCAGGTGCTGCTGGCGGCTGGTAAATTGATCAGCGGAGGAAGCTGAGACGCAGAGCACGCAAAGAAGGTTGCTTAATGGTTTTATTGGCATTCTTGCTGGCCTGGGTCAGGTTCTCTTATCCGCCTCTGCGTCTCAGCTTCCTCCGCTGATGAATTTAGGCGACGCGCAACAATGAACGAGTTGATTGGTGACGAGCCGATCCGTTCCCCCGTCATGGCCGGCCTTGTGCCGGCCATCCACGCCTTGCAATGCTGGTGCGAGCAAAGGCGTGGGTGGCCGGCACAAGGCCGGCCATGACGGGGACGCGCGATCCGTGCGGCAACTGATGCGTCTATTGTTGCGCGTCGCCTTACCTGGCGCCAGCAGCACCTGCGTCGCATGACATACTCGTATCCATAGGCGCTCGCATTTCTACGATCGGCCGCCAAATGCGATTGCCCTAAGGCGTCGCGATCGCTTTATTGACTCGATGCGAGGCGCCCATGAGCGAGACTAAGTACCGTTCCAATATCCGTCCCCTGACGGCGGAGGAAGGGGGTGGCCACTTGATCGAATTTCCCGATCTGCCGGGCTGCATGTCGGATGGGGAGACAATTGAGGAAACGCTCGCTAACGGCGCCGAGGCGCGGCGAAGCTAGATCGCGGCGATGCGGGAGGCCGGCCGGCCGGTGCCTCTGCCGCTGGTGGACGTTGCCGATGCCAATGATAGATTGGCAAAGTAATAGGCGCCGGCGGGGACGCCACTGCTATTGCCAAGTGGGGTCAGGTGCGCAGAATTCGCCGGCTCTTCCAACTGCAAGGCCGCGCCGATGTCTGCTATCGTCCGTTCACTCTCCTCGACCGATGCAGAGCACGAGGAATGGCGGCTGCGGTGCGACATGGCGGCGGTGTTCCGCGTGGCGGCGCGGCTCGGCTGGAACGAGCAAATCGGCAACCATAATTCGCTGATGCTGCCGCCGGCACGCGCAAGCGACGCGACGCGCTTCCTGATCAATCCGCGCGGCTACCTGTTCCAGGAGCTGACCGCGAGTTCGCTGATCGTCTGCGACCTCGAAGGCCGCGTGTTGCGCGGCACGGGTGAGTTGCGCAAGGTGGCGTTCTACATCCATGCCCGCATTCATCTTCAAAAGCCCGAGGCGACCTGCATCCTGCACGTGCATCCGCGCTGGCTCACCGCATTGTCGTTGCTGGAGACGCCGCAGCTTGCCCTGGCGCACCACAACAACCTGCTGCTGAACGACCGCGTCGCCGTGGATGACGGCGGTGTCGCGCCGGCAAATTCAAAAGCGGAAGGCGATCGGCTGGCCGCGGCAATGGGCAATGCCAGCATCCTGGTGATGGGCGGCCACGGCGTCACCGTTGCCGGTCCGACGGTGCACGACGCATTCGATGAGCTGTTCATCGCCGAGCGCACGGTGATGTATCAACTCACCGCCATGTCCACCGGACTGCCGTTGCGCCGCCTGCCCGAGGGCGCTCGCCGCGATTGGCACGGCGCCTGGGGGGACAAGATCGATGCGCGGCTGCACCTCGACGCGTGGCGCCGGGTGCTCGATCGTGAAGAGCCGGACTACGCAAGCTGAGATTCCGGGCCAAGGCGAAATAGGGGAAGACGATGAACGATCTCGTGGTGGTTTCGAACGACGGCGGCGTACTGGAAATCCGGTTCAATCGGCCGGAGAAAAAGAACGCGCTGACGCGCGACATGTATGAGGCGGTCAGCGCCGCGTTCGAACGCGCGGATACGGATCCGGCCATTCGCGTCGTGCTGCTGACGGGAACCGGCGACACGTTCACGTCAGGCAACGATGTGAAGGACTTTCAGGGGTCGAACAGCCGGCCGCGCGGCGGCAGCCGCTTCCTGCCGGCGCTTTCGTCGTTGCAGAAGCCGCTGATCGCCGCCGTAAATGGAGCAGCGATCGGCGTCGGCACCACGATGCTGATGCATTGCGACCTGATCGTCGCGGCGCGCTCGGCGCGTTTCGTCATGCCGTTCACTGCCCTCGGCCTGGTGCCGGAAGCCGCCAGTTCCTTGCTCGTCCCGCGCTTGCTCGGACATCAACGCGCCAGCGCGATGCTACTGCTCGGCGAGCCCCTGGACGCGGCGACGGCGTTTGAATGGGGGTTGGTGAACCGCGTGGTGGACGATGCGGCGCTGATGGACACGGCGCGCGAGATGGCGCGGCGGCTGGCGGCGCTGCCGCCCCAGGCGGTGCGGCTGACCAAGCGGCTGATCAAACACGGCGCGCCGGACGTGGCCGGGCGCATTCAGGAGGAGATCGGGTTGTTCACCGAACGTCTCGCGTCGCCCGAGGCGCAGGAGGCGTTCGCGGCATTCATGGAAAAGCGGCAGCCGGATTTCTCACGGTTTGAGTAAAACTGGAACGAACCGGCGTTACGAGGGCTGCTGGAGAACCTTATCCCACCATGCGTTCCGGTCGGTGATCTGGCGCAATTGAACCTTGAATTGGGCTCGCTTCTCGCTCGGTATACCCAGGATCATGAAGGAGATTATATTGTTAGGCGCCCAGTGATTGGTCGGATTGCCGAAGAAGTTGTTCGGGTCGAAGATCGGCGCCGGATGAAAATACAGATCGTACTGCTGGCTCATCGCATGACCCAGCAGCTCTGGAGACTTTTCTCGATTGTCGTTTTCGAAATAGATGACGGGACGGCATTTCTCGATCAGGCCGGCGGCGCTGCGCAACACCTCCACCTCCTTCCCGTCGACGTCGATCTTGATGAAGGAACAGGTTTCGATGCCGAGGGCGTCCAGAGACACCACCGGGGCGCCCCAGATCTCGCTGACATAGCCGAATTTGCCCCACGGCCCGGAGGTGTCCACTTCCGGGGAATCGGCGATGAATACGTTAAGACCTTTGACGTTCTGGATGCCGTTCAGCGCCAGATTGGCGCATAACGTGTGATATGTCTCGATGTTCGACTCGATCGCATATACCTTTCCGTTGGGGCCCGCGAACCGCGACATCGGCACCGTCAGGTCGCCGATATTTGCGCCGATATCCAGCACGGTATCGCCAGGCCTGATGAAACTCCGCAGCACGTTGACCTCGGATTCGCTGTATTGGCCATACAGCTCGAAGCACTTCCCGATATACGGCCCGAAATGCAGCATCCAGCCGTATTTGCACAGGGTGAGCTTATGGCGGCCGATCTGCATCGCTTCCTCGTGAGTGAACGGACTGGGTGATTAGCTGCAATGACCGGCGCAGGATAGCCGGGCGGCGTTGTCGTTGGGCAGTGCGTCGTCAGGTTTCGGGGACACCTTTCGTCGTCGAATATTCGAAATGCAGTGCTTCCCCCGGATGCACCACCGCGAAGATCGCGTGCGCCGCGACCGCGGCCTCGGAAAATCCTTGCAGGATGAGTTTCAACTTTCCCGGATAGGTCGCCACGTCGCCGATTGCGAATACACCCGGCAGGTTCGTTGCACAGGTGGCCGGATCGATCTTCACATGATGCTGCACGCTCTCCAGCCCCCAGGCGGCGATCGGACCCAGGTCCATCGACAGTCCGAAGAACGGTAGCAGCACGTCGGCGGGCAATCGGCGCGCGGCGCCTTGCAGGGTTGCGACCTCGACCTCGGCCAGCACCCCGCCGACGCCGTGCAGCGCCTGAAGCTGATAGGGAATGACCATCTCGATATCGCCCCGTTCCGCAGCGGCATCGAGCAGGGCAGCGCTTTCCGGTGCGGCGCGGAATTTGGGGCGGCGGTGGACGACGGCTACGCGAGCGATGTCCTTCAAGGCGAGCGCCCAGTCCACCGCGGAATCGCCACCGCCGGCGATCACCACGCGCTTGCCACGCAGGTCGTCGCGCCGGCGCACATAGTACTGCACCGCGCCGGTGGCTTCGTAGTCGGCCAAGCCGTCGATCGGCGGCCGGTTGGGACCGAACGCGCCGGCGCCGGCGGCGACGATGACCGCCTTGGCATGCACCGTGTCGCCCTGGTCGGTGGTCAGCGTGAACGCCCCGGCGCTGCCGGCCAGGCCCGTCACGCGACGGCCGAGCAACCGCGGTGCGTGAAACGGCGCGATCTGGCGCTCGAGGTGCGCCACGAGGTCCCCGGCCTCGATCGCCGGATGCGCCGGGATGTCGTAGATCGGCTTCTCCGGATACAGCGCGGCGCACTGGCCGCCGACCTCGCCGAGCGCGTCGATCAGCAGGCTCTGCAACTTCAGCATGCCGAGTTCGAACACGGCGAACAGGCCAACCGGGCCGGCGCCGATGATTGCCACGTCGGTGGAGATGTCGTCTGCCATGCGCGCCCGTAACCCGCGGTGGGCGCCGGGGGCAAGAGGGCCGGGACTTTGCCCTGGACCTCTTGCCCCCGGCGCCCGGCGCGCTGACTCTATCAGCATTCGCTCCCGGAGGACGCACGATGCCCGCGACGCCGACCGACACCGACGTCCTGGTGATAGGCGCGGGCTGCGCTGGCCTCGGCGCAGCGACAGCCCTGCGCGAGCACGGGCTGACCGCGATTGTACTGGAAGCCGCCGACCGCATTGGCGGGCGCGCCTGGACCTCGTATCCGGACCAACTCGGCGGCTGTTGGTTCGACATGGGCGCGGTGTGGCTGCACTGGGCCGAGCGCAACCCCCTGGTGCCGATCGCCCAGGCAGCCGGCGATACCCTGCTGCGCTCCGACGAACTGCGCCGCAAGCGCACCTTCGTCGGCACGCGCGAGGCGTCACCGGCCGAATACGCCGACTACGAGGAGGCCTGGACGCGCTACGAAGCGGCGGCCGACGGCCTGCTGCGGACGCTCCCCGATGTGCCTCTGGCGGCGGTGGCCGACCATCTGCCCGGCGACCCTTGGGCGCTGACCGTGGAGGCGTTCGAAGGCCCGGTGATCTGCGTCGCGGAGGCCGAGGAGTTCAGCCTGCGCGACTGGCGGCGCAACGTGCTGGACGGCAGCAACCTGGTGCCGCAAGGCGGCATCGGCGCTTTCGTCGAGCGGCGGCTGGGCGTCGGCCTGGACATCCGCCTGAACACCGCGGCGACGCGGCTGCACTGGAACGGGCCGGGCGGCCGGGTGACGGTGGAAACGCCACGCGGCACGCTATCCGCTGGCGCCGCCATCGTTACCGCATCCACCGGCGTGCTGGCCGCCGGTGGGATCGCGTTCGATCCGCCGTTGCCGGCCGAGGTGCAGGCCTGCGTTGCGGCACTCCCGATGGGCCTGGCGATGAAGGTGGCGTTGCGGGCAACCGGTCCGGACCGGCTGGACCTGCCGCTGCATTGCTCGGTCGATCGGCAGGTGACCGGGCGCGGCGACCGCCTGGTGCCGTTCCAGTGCTGGCCGGTACGGGCGCGACTACGTGCAGGGATGGATCGGCGGCACAATTGCCTGGGAGCTGGCGCGGGCGGGCGAGGCAGCCGCGGTGGATTTCGCGCTGGCACAAATGCGGGCGATCTTTGGCGGCCGGGTGGACAAGCTGTTCTCGGGCGGAACCAACCTGGTGACGCATTGGGAGGCCGATCCGTTTGTCCGCGGCGCCTACTCCTATGTCGCGGCGGGCAACGCGGATGCGCGGGTGCGGCTGGGCCAGCCTCTCGGGGATGGGCATCTGCTGTTCGCCGGCGAGGCGTGCCATGACGGGTTTGCCGGCACCGTCGCCGGGGCCTGGCTGAGCGGACTGCACGCGGCAGAGGTCGCCGCGCGCGCCGTTCGCGCCGCATAGGCCGCGGCGTGCCTGAGTGGATTGGAGAAGCGATCGCCAGGCGGGTTAGTGCCCGAGGGGGAATAACCGAATCAAATCCCCGGCGGATCCCGCCCCCCGTGTCATGGCCGGTCTACTTGCCGTCCAATAAATCGAAGCCGGCAGGTATTACCTGCTCGCCGACAGCGCCCGTGTCTCGTGCAACCCTTGCAGGATCGCATCCGCCAGCGCGTTCGCCACGCAGGCATAGCCGTGATCGTTGTGATGCAGGCCGTCGGTGGAAATGAACGTCAGATAGGGCGCACCCTCCTGGTCCCAGGCCTGCATCAGGCCGGAACGAGAAAACACGCTGGCGCCGGTCGCCTCGGCGACCTGCGCCAGGACCCGGTCCAGCACAGCATGCTCTGGCGCGGCGTCCACCTTGGGCGAGTGCTGGTTGTCCATCAGGATCACGTCGATCCCGGCCTCCTGCAAACGGGTGACGCCCTGGGTAACCATGCGGCGGAACTCGGCCGGATCGGCGTTGCGCATCGCACCGTTGGCGCCGACCTGCCAGATCACCAGTTGCGGGCGCAGGGCGATGACGTCGGCGTGCAACCGGGCCAGTTCTTCCGGCGCGTCCTGCCCGCCGACGCCGCGGTTCAGCACGGCGATATGCATGCGCGGCAGGGCATGCTCCAGCGCTTCCTGTAGCCTCGCCGGGTAGGAATGCGCCGGGTCGGACGCCATCACGCCCTCGGTGGAGGACGAGCCGAGCGCGACGACCACCGCTTCGGTGCCGCGTTCGAGCGCTGCGTGCAGATGCCGCAGGTGCAGGGTGGGCGCAGGCGGTTCGGCGGGGCATGGCGCCTCGGCCCGCGCGGACGCCGCGCCCGCGAGCACCAGGCCGAGGAGGAGCAAAAGGCGAGCCGATGAATTTGCGGTGATAAGCATGATGGCTGGGTTCAACCCTAGCGCCGCATGCTTGTCCAGGAAGATTCACCCAGAATGGACAATTTTTATCCCGGCCGGGCCCACGGCGCGGCGCGCGCAGGCCGGTCCCGGTGCGCTGTCAGCCGAACGCGGCGCCGAGCGCACCGATGATCTGCGCGATTGCGCTACGTGCGGCCGGCGTGTCGGCAAGCGCATTCAGCACGGCGAAATCATGGATTGTGCCGTTGTAGCGCACGGAGGTGACCCGGACGCCCGCGTCGGACAGCTTCCGCGCATAGCACTCGCCCTCATCGCGGGTCACATCGCTCTCGGCGACGATCACCAGCGCGTCGGGCAGATTGGCCAATTGTTCCATCGTCGCGCGTAGCGGTGCCGCCGTCGCCCGCATCCCCGGGTCGGGGAGCCAGGCGTTCCAGGCCTGCGCCATCGCCGCTTTGGTCAGCCACGGGCCATCGGCGAAGCGCCGGTATGAGTTCGTGTCGCAGTCGGGATCGGTGACCGGGCAGATCAGCACCTGAAGGTCGATTTTCGGACCGCGCCTTTCCCGCGCCAGCAGCGTGACGGAGGCTGCGATGGTACCGCCAACACAGTCCCCGACGATCGCCAGGCGCATGGCATCGACGTTCAACTCTTCCGGATGTGTCGCCACATAGAGCGCAGCGGCGTAGGCTTGCTCTATGGCGACCGGGTATTGCGCCTGCGGCACAAGGTCGTAGGCGACGAACACCAGCGCGGCATTGGCACCGACGGCAAGCTCGCGGACCAGCCGATCATGCGTGTCCGCATCGCCGCAAATCCAGCGGCCGCCATGGCAGTAAATCACCACAGGCAGCGGCCCATCGGCGTCACGCGGCCGAACGATGCGCACTTCCACCGTTCCGGTGGGGCCCACCGGGAATGTCATGTCATCGAACCGAGCGCTGGGCTTCCCGACAGGCTGCGACTGGAGCAGCGTGAATGCCGCGCGCGCCTCGACCGGGGGCAAGGTTAGAAATAGTGGCGCGCCACCCATCGAATTGATGAATTGTTGGGTGGTCGGCTCGAGGGTTGGCTCGGATCCGGTTGCGTCAGAAGTCGTCATTGCGCCTGGTTCGTCTGATGTCCCGGGTATCTTGCAGACACCGGCGCGCAATAGGGGAATAAATCAATGTAAATCCTTATTGCGGGTCGCAGCCACGGAGATCGCTTTTGGGCCGGAAACAAAGCAACCTTGGCAGGGCTGGCGCAGCGGCAAGTTAGGAAATGTCTCACAAAGTTAAAGAAAGGACCGCAAAGCTTCACAAGCCGATCGTGCCGTCCCCGGGTCCTGCCACCAGCAATAGATGCGTCACTTGGCGCCTGGACCATGCGTCCCCGTCATGGCCGGCCTTGTGCCGGCCATCCACGCCTTGGTTCGCATCAGCATTGCCAGGCGTGGATGGCGTGCACAAGCCCCGGGACAAGCGCCCGGGGCCATGGGCCGGCCACGACGGGAGAACGGATCAGCGTGCCATCAGCCGACTCGTTCATTGTTGGGCGTCGCCTTTTCGAATCTTCCCTCATCTTTGTGACATATTTCCTGTTTTGCCGCGGCACCAGCCCAACCCGATATGGACTTTGGCCCGCGGCTACCGCTACGCTCCGCCTGCTTCGTCGGGATCACGCCATGGCCGAGGACAGCGCCGGGGGTGGCAGCCGCACGGTCAGTTTCGGACCTTTCCACCTGCAACCGGCACAGCATCTCTTGCGCGAAGGGGAAACGCGGGTCGCGCTGGGTAGCCGCGCGATGGATATTCTGATCGCGCTCGTGAACCGTGCCGGTCAACTGGTCACCAAGGACGAACTGGTGGCCTATGTCTGGCCGAACACGTTCGTCGAGGAAACCAATCTACGCGTCAACATTGGCCTGTTGCGGCGGGCGTTGCGTGATGGGCAGGACGGTAACCGATACATAGTGACCGATGCAGGCCGGGGCTATCGCTTTGTCGCGCCGATCAGTGTGTCGCAGCAGACGGCAGCAATCGATCGGGCGGTGACGCCACCGCGGATCGATAACCTTCCTGGGTCGCTGGTCCGCGTCATAGGCCGGGACTCTGTGGTCGCGGCATTGTCGGCACAACTGCGGCAACGGCGCTTCATCACGCTGGTTGGGCCGGGCGGGATCGGCAAGACGACGGTCGCCGTCGCCGTCGCGCGGGAACTCGCGGCGTTCTATCCCGATGGCGTCATATTTCTCGACCTGACGCCAGTTGCCGATCCCAGCATGTTATCGAGTGCGCTCGCCACGGTGCTTGGCCTGTCAATCCCGTCCGAAAATCGCACCCCGGCGCTGCTGGCCCATCTCAGGGACCGGCAGATGCTGCTTGTGCTCGACAATTGCGAGCATGTGATCGAAGCCGCCGCATCCATGGCAGAGGAGGTGTCCGCGGCCGCGCCCGGCGTGCACATCCTGGCGACCAGCAGGGAACCGCTGCGCGCGGCGGGCGAGCGGGTACACCGGCTGCCGCCGTTGGAGACGCCAACCGCGTCGGCGGACCTGCGTGCCGCGGAGGCGCTGACCTTCGCCGGCGTACAGCTCTTCGTCGAGCGGGCCGCGGCGGCCAACCTGAACGGCTTCGAACTCGGCGATGCCGATGCGCCGATCGTCGCGGAGATCTGCCGCCGGCTGGACGGAATTCCGCTCGCCATCGAACTCGCCACCGGCTGCATCGACGCCTTCGGCATTCGCGAACTTGCGGCCCGGCTCGATGACCGCTTTCGGCTGCTGATGAGTGGCCGCCGCACAGCCATGCCGCGGCATCAGACCCTCGCAGCCGCGCTGGACTGGAGCTATCAGCTCCTGCCGGAAGACGAGCGCCGGCTGCTGCGGCAACTCGCCGTCTTCGCCGGCGATTTCTCGCTTGAATTGGCGCTTGCCGTCGCGGACGACCATGATGCGACGCAAGCGATCGTGCTCGCCAATCTCGTTGGGAAATCGCTTGTCGTTTTCGATCAACGCGGCGCTTCCGTATCCTACCGACTGCTCGACAGCACGCGTCTTTATGCCTTGGCCAAGCTCGGGGAGAGCAGCGAATCGCATGCGGCATTCCGCCGGCACGCGGACCATTACCGTGCGCTGTTCGCCAAGGCCGAGGCCGAATGCGAGACCCTGTCGGCGACCGAGTGGCGCACGATCTATGCCCGCCACATCGACAACATGCGCGCCGCGCTGCGCTGGTCGTTCTCCGCCGAGGGCGATCTCTCGATCGGCATTGCGCTGACGATCAATGCGGTGCCGCTATGGGTGCAGCTTTCGCTGATGGGCGAATGCCGGACCTGGGTGGAACGAGCGTTGGAACACTTGGACGCGGCCGGGGACAGCGCAGCGCAGGCGCGCATGCAGCTTTCCGCAGCACTGGGCTGGTCGCTGATGTTCGCGGTCGGCACGGCACGTGCCACGCGGGCAGCCTGGCAAACGACGCTGGACCTGGCGGAGCAATTTAACGACACCAGCTACCGGCTGCGCGGCCTGTGGGGCCTGTGGGTGGACAGCCTTAACAGTGGACAGCAGGTCCTTGCGCTGGAACTGGCACAGCGGTTCGCCACCATCGTTGCGGGGTCGTCCACTACGATCGATCTGATGATAGCCGATCGCATTCTGGGTAAGTCGCTGCATTTCATGGGAGACCAGATGCAGGCACGGCACCATATCGAGAGCATGCTCGGCCGCTACGCCGCGTCCGCCGGGCGGCCGCTCGGCGCGCGCTTCCAGTTCGATCAGCAGGTTACGGCGCACTACTTTCAGGCGCGGATCCTGTGGCTGCTGGGATTGCCCGATCAGGCAACGCGCATCGTCGAGACCAACATCGAAGAGGCGCACTCGATCGGCAATGCGTTGTCGCTCAGCAACGTGCTGGGGCAGGCAGCGTGTCCGATCGCATTGCTCAATGGCGATCTCGCCGGCGCCGAACGTTACGGCAATGTACTGCTCGATCATGCGGGCAGTCACGCGCTGCGCCTCTGGCAGATCTGGGCGCGCTGCTTCAACGGTGTGGTGATGGTGAAGCAGGGGCACGTCGATGCCGGCGTGCGCGTGCTGCAAGCGGAATTGGATGGCGCCGGCGATACACTTGTCCTGCCGCGCTTTCTCTTCCTGCTTGGCGAGCTTGCGATATGTCTCGGCGAAGCCGGCGAGACGGCACGCGGCCTGCGCACGGTGGAGGATGCGATCGCGCGGTGCGAGAGCAGTGGCGAGGGCTGGTACCTGGCGGAGCTGTGGCGCATCAAGGGCGAGCTGGTCAGGCTGGACCATTCGGCCGCCGCGGAGGCCGCGGCAGAGGCGCATTTCCTGCGCTCGGTCGAGCTGGCGGTGGCGCAGCGTGCGCGTGCCTGGCAGCTTCGCGCGGTTACCAGCCTGGCGTGGCTACGCCGGGATCAGGGCCGCGTTGACGCTGCGCGCGACGAACTGGCCAGGGTTTACGGCGCGTTCACCGAGGGATTCGCGACCGGCGATCTGCGCATGGCGCGAGACGCGCTGCAGGAGCTGGGGTACCGGTGAGGTTTAAAATCTCGCGGAGCTGATCGCAGGAATATCGTGCGAGCCAAGCCGGGTCATGACACTATGGGCAAATAATACCAACCCGCCGAGCGATTCGACTCTCGACCGCTTCGCACGGACGGCCCTAACCGTCATGGCCGGCACAAGCCCCGGGACAAGCGCCCGGGGCCATGTGCCGGCCATGACGGTTAGGGACGGCCGTTGGCGTACGTCAATCGTCTTGCGGGCTGGTATAAGGTGCCGACTCCCGTGAGTTGGAGCGGCGCGAATCGACAATGCGAACCCCCGGCGGTGCGACGGTCGCAGCAGCCGGGGCGGAAGAAACCCAGGCGAAATTCGAGAATTCCGACCGACTATACCAATGTATCAGGGTTATGTTTCTCAGGCGGATTCCCGTTTATTAAATAAACGAGTACCGTCACCCATACTATCTGTATCGGAACATTCCGATTTGGGGCTATTCCCTCTCTCGATGCGAAGTGCGGGGCAATCCGCCGGCTCATAGGAGAGATGGACAATGCGATCATATCACTCATATCACGTAACGGCACTGGGCTCGTTGGCGTTGCTCATGACCGGCTGCGCTGCTGTCCAAACATCGATCTCGCATGCCGACCTCGACGTGCAGAGCAAGATGACGAATACGGTATTCCTGGATCCAGTGACGCCCGACAGGAAGGTGATCTTCCTGCAGGTCCGCAACAGTTCGGACCGGCCGGAGATCGACATCACGCCTGACGTGAGGCAGGCACTGGCGACCAAAGGCTACACCCTGGTCGCTGATCCGGACCAGGCCAACTACCAACTGCAGGTCAACGTATTGCAGGTCGGCAAGGCCAGTCCGTCAGCAGCCGAACAGGCGAATGTCGGCGGTTACGGCAGCGTGCTGAACACGGCCTACTCGGGCTCGTATATCGGCTCGACGTTCGGCGGCTACAACGCGACGGCCGCGGGCGGCCTGGTCGCCGGCGCGATCGCGACGTTGGCGGATGCCGCAGTCAAGAACGTCACCTTCAGCATCGTTACGGACCTGCAAATCTCCGAACGCTCGATCGCTCCTGTGACGGAACAGACCGTCCAGTCGCTAGAGCAGGGTCGCGCCGGGCGGCGCAATGTGACAACGCAGGAGGTGAGCAGTTGGAAACGCTACCAGACCAGGATCGTTAGTACCTGCGAACGAGGTAAACCTCGATTTCGCCGCAGCAGTACCAACGCTGCGCGGAGGAATGGCGCGGTCGATCACAGGCATGTTCTGACGCCGTCGCAACAGGTACAAACCAAAGGAGATACGCCGATGTTGCAATCAACGACCAGGACCACGTTCGGGCGGGCCATGAAGCGAGGTACTGCTGGTCTGCTGGCGTGCGGCCTTGCTCTTGCGAACGCAAATGCCGAGACAATACTCAAATTGCCGGTTCCGCAGGTTAGTGGTAATACTCACACCTATACTATCCGCGTTTGCCAGGGAGATCCACCGCTCGGTTTGTATCCCTATTTGCCGGCCGAGTGGAGCAAGGGCGACGAATCCAGTAAGACAAAACCACCGGTCGACATCCATGGACCGACAAGCTCCTCGAACGATATAGTGACGGTCCGGAACGATTCGGGAGACCAGTCCGGGGAGGTCATCATAACGCCAGGCAACGCGGGCGTCAGCACGGTCTCGTTCGATGTAAAACTCAGTTCCCTTGCCGGAAGAGATGGCACGATCGCTGTCGTGATCAAGGTGATTGTCGTGCCTGTCAACTCCCCATTCTGCCAGGATCCGATCCCGAGGCGCATTGGCGATCCGGTTCCAGTGGTGCCGCCGGGGGGCGACGGACAACCACCGATCGTGACTCCAACTCCAATCCGGACTCCCACCCACCGGCAGACAAATTGCCAGCAGTGCCGTGCGGCCGCAGCAACGCTGAACACCGCGGTCGATTACCTCTCGGCACTGCGAAATCAGGAGCAGGTAGCAAGAGGCGCGGCTCTGGTCAGCCTTCAGCAGGCCGATCGGAACCTGGTCCAGCAAATCGACTTTCTCGCTACGGCGCTGTCCGACTGCGAGAAAGTTTGTTCGGTCGCCACGCCTGTCCAGACCTCGCCTGCCCCGCCGGCACCGCCTGGCAATAAGCCTGCGCGGCATGACAGTTCACTGCGAAACGTCCAGACACCGATGGTCGCGCCAAATCCGATACCGATGCCAACGTCATTCCCGTCGTTCAATCCCTCCGCGGAGGCCAGCGTTCCGACGACGACGAACAACCCGGGTGCCACGCCGACCCTACCCTATGCGCCGACACTGCTGCCACTCCGCGGTGGTCGCCAAACGCAGACGATGCAATCCACTCGGCCGCAGACCACGCAAACCGACCGCCCACTAACGGGGCAAACCCCGGCAACGCAGACAGAGCAACCGATTACATCGCAGACGGGACAGACCGTCCTGCCGGTGACAGTACGATCCGGACAAACTCAGGCGACGGGAAAGACGCTGGACCTCGCGCCGAGTAACCAAGATTAGGCGTATATCGGGCCGCGCGTTTATCCGTAAACGAGAGGTAGCGATCACCCCTGCTCACGCAGCGATTGTCACTGCCGCTATGCCGTTCGACTGGCGCTACGTGGAGCTTCGGCCGCAATCCGTGGCTCCACGTCGCACTTATTCTACCTCGTTCTACGCCATTCAGCGATGCGCGGTGTGATAATCAATCAGTGAAGCGCTTGGCAACGCCGATTACGCCGCGGTGCCGCCTACCGTCAGTCCCGCCAGTTTCAGCGTCGGCTGTCCGACACCGACCGGCACGCCCTGGCCGTTCTTGCCGCAGGTGCCGACGCCGGGGTCCAGCGCCATGTCGTTGCCGACCATGGTCACTTTGGTCAGCGAGTCAGGGCCATTGCCGATCAGCGTGGCGCCCTTCACCGGGGCGCCCAGCTTGCCGTCCTCGATCATGTAGGCCTCGGAGGCCGAGAACACGAACTTGCCGGACGTGATGTCCACCTGGCCTCCACCGAAGTTCACCGCGTACAGGCCGCGCTTCACCGAGCGGATCATCTCCTCCGGGGAGGACGTGCCGCCCAGCATCACCGTGTTCGTCATCCGCGGCATCGGCGAGTGGGCGTAGGACTGCCGCCGCCCATTGCCGGTCGCCGCCATGCCCATCAGGCGGGCGTTCAGCCGGTCCTGCATGAAGCCCACCAGGATACCGTCCTCGATCAGCACGGTGCGGTTGGTCGGGGTGCCCTCGTCGTCCACGGTCAGGCTGCCGCGGCGGTCGGGCAGGGTGCCGTCGTCGACCACGGTCACGCCGGGCACCGCGATGCGCTTCCCCAACAAGCCGGAGAAGGCCGAGGTCTTCTTGCGGTTGAAGTCGCCCTCCAGCCCGTGGCCGATCGCCTCGTGCAGCAGGATGCCGGGCCAACCCGAGCCCAGCACGACCTCCATCTCGCCGGCGGGCGCCGGGACGCTTTCGAGGTTGACCAGGGCCTGGCGCAGCGCCTCGTCCACGGCGGCGCGCCACACGGCGGCGTCGGTCACCCTGTCGTAGGAGAACCGCCCGCCGGTGCCGTAGCTGCCGGTCTCGCGACGACCGTCCTTTTCCACCACCACGGCGACATTCAGCCGCACCAGCGGCCGCAGGTCGGCGACCCGGGTGCCGTCGGGGCGCATGATCTGCACCGCCTGCCACTCGCCCATGATCGAGGCCATGACCTGCTTGACGCGCGGGTCCTTGCCGCGGGCGTAAACGTCGATCTCCGAGAGCAGCGCTGTGCGGGCGGGAAACTCCGCCGCCCCCAGCGGGTTGGCGTCGGAATACAACCGTGCGTTGGTGGCGCGGGGGGGCTCGGCCGCGGTGCCGGAGTGCCCGGACGCCACCGCCGCCACGCTGGCCGCGGCGCGGCGCAGCGCCGGTTCGGAGAGTTCGCCGGCATGGGCGTAGCCGGTCGCCTCGCCGGCCACCGCGCGCAGGCCGAAGCCCAGCGAGGTGTCGAAGCCGGCGCTGCGGATGCGGCCGTCATCCAGGCTGATGCTCTCGCTCTCCCGGTATTCCAGGTAGAGCTCGCCATCGTCGCTGGCGGCGAGCGCTTCGCCCAGCACATGTTCGGCCACGGCACGGTCCAGCGTGGCATCGGCGCGTTCGAAGAACAGCTTGTCGGTCTCGGCGAGCGGCGTCATGGCCTCTCCTGGTCAGTGGTCAGTGGTCAGCGGCCCGGTCGTTGAACGGCCCGCTCGTCATGGCCGGCCTTGTGCCGGCCATCCACGCCTTCTGGCCGGTTGCACCACAAAGGCGTGGATGGCCGGCACAAGGCCGGCCATGACGAGCGGGCGGGCGGCCACGACGGGCGGGCGCCCCATGCGACGGCGACCCATGCGACGGCGACCCGTGCGATGGCGACCCGTGCGATGGCGACCCGTGCGATGGCGACCCATGCGATTAAGTGGGGTGGCGGGAGGCGTTTCGCCATCACCCGCCGGCATCTTCCAACTGCGACGCGGGCAGGCGAACTTCGGCGGTGGTTCCCTCGCCGGGCCGGCTGTGCAAGGTCAGGCGGCCGCCGTGTCCGGCCACCAGGGCGCGCGACACGTACAGCCCCAGGCCGGAGCCTTGGTAGCGGCGGGACAGCGTCGAATCGAGCTGCATGAAGGGCTCGAACGCCCGTTCCAGATCCTCCTCCTGGATGCCGATACCGGTATCACGAACGTAGATCAGCATTCCGCCGTCCGGCTCCAGCCTGGCGCCGGCGGTCACCGTGCCGCCGATCTCGGTGAATTTCACCGCATTCGACATCAGGTGACGCAGCACCTGGGTCAGCCGGCGTTCGTCGCCACGCAGCGTCGGCAGGGGCCCGGGGAATTCGGCGACCAGGGTGATCTCGGCGGCCTGGGCCGCGGCGTCGGCCTGCCGCACCGCTGCCCGCACCAGACGCTCGACATCCACCGAGTTCGGAGGCAAGGTCGAAGCGGCCCGCCTCGATGCGGGCGACATCCAGGATGATGTTGATGAGCCCCAGCAGGTTGCGGCCGGATTCGTTGATCTGGCGGGCGAATTCGGCGACCCGTGCCGTGGTCGGACTGGCCGCTTCACGCAGCAGGGCGTCGGAGAAGCCGATCACGGCATTCAGCGGGGTGCGCAACTCGTGGCTCATCGTCGCCAGGAAGCGCGATTTCGCCTGGTTGGCCGCCTCCGCCAATTCCTTGGCGCGTCGCAGTTCTTCCTCGGCCTGGCGCGCCTCGGTCACGTCGGAATAAGTCGAGAGCCAGCCGCCGCCGGGCACCGGATCGGACCGGATCTCGACCATGCGGCCCGAGCGGAACTGCATGGTGCGGACATACGTCACCGACCGGTCGCGGTCCCGCAAGCCGTCGGCCACGGCGATCGCAGCCTCGCCTTCGCCGAAGTCGCCCCGTCGCAGCATGTTGTCGAGGATTTCGTCCTCGGTGCGGCCGGGGGTCAGCAGTCCGGGCAAGTGGTTCATCAGTTCGGAGACCATGGCATTGCTGGCGACCAGCCGGTGGTCCGGTCCCCACAGCATCACGCCATGCCGGATCGAGGCCAGCATCGCGGCCATTTCCTCGGCACGGCGCGACAGCTCGGCTTCCGCCTGGGTCAATGGCGTGATGTCGGTCACCACGCTGATGAAGCCGCCATGCGGCAGCGGCGCGGTCCGCACGTCCACCACGGTGCCGTTCGGCCGCCGCCGCCGCCGCATCTGCGGCCGGGTGACGTCGAACGAGGCCTGCTGGGCGGCGATCTCGTCCGGATTGCCGGGGCCGTACTCGCCCGCCTCGGCGCGGCGGCGAATGACTTCCATGCGGTGATCGCCCACCGCCAGCGGCGCCTCGGCCATCGCCTCGAGGTAGGTCCGGTTGAACATCGTCACGCGATGGTCAGCGCCGTAGACGCAGACGCCGTGCGGGATCGCCTCCAGGATCGCATCCAGCGCGCGGGCGCGGCGCGAGGCCTCGTCCTCGGCCTGGGCGAGCCGGGTGATGTCCGTCACGACCATGGTCCAGCCGCCATCCGGCAGCGGATCGGAGGTCACGTCGATGACCTGGCCGTTGCCGCGGATGCGGCGCATTGTTACGGAATGCGAGCGATCGGCGGCGCGCTGTCCGGCGATGAAGGCGGCGCCATCGGCCCCGGCGAACTCATCACGCGTGGCCATCAGGTCGAGCAAGGCCGGGAAGCCGATACCAGGCTGGACATGGTCAGGCGGCAAGGCGAGCAATTCCGCGAAGCGGGGGTTGGCAAAGAGCAGGGTCCCGGCCGGGCCGAAGGCTGCGAGTCCGTGCTGGAGGGTTGCCAGGGCGGTGGTGGTCTGGGTCAGCGCGCGTTCCGCATCGGCGCGCGCTTCGATCAGCGAGGTGATCTCCTCCGCGCAGACGACATAGCCTCCGCCGGGCAGCGGCGCGCTGTGCAGGTCGAAGGTGCGGCCGTTGAAGGTGCGGCGGCGCAGGCGGCCGGGACGGGTCCGGTCGGGGGCCAGCACGGCAGCCACTTGCGCTTCCGGGTCGCCGGGTCCGTAGACGCCGCGGTGGGCTGCGGCGCGCACCGCGTCCTCGACCGGGGTGCCCGACGGGATGCTGTTCGGCGGCAGGTCCAGCGAGTCGTGGAAGGCGGGGTTCATGTAGACGATGCGGCGATCGGCATCGACGATGCCGACGCCGACCGGCAACGCCTCCAGCACGGGGTCGATGTCGATCGTCGACGGGTCGGCCAGGTGGGTCATGCGCGGGCGCCGCACGGTGCTCATGGCGCGACTGCCGCCGGGGTTGGGCGCGGGCGCCGCAGCGCGTGGAGCAGGACCAGGGCGGCGGTCAGGAGGAGGACGGCGTTGGCCTGGTGGGCGGCGGCGAGGCCGGTGGGAACCACCAGCAGTAGCGTGGCGACGCCCAGGCCGTACTGCACGGCGGTGGTCAGCCCGAGCGCGGCGAGCGACAAGCGTATTTCCAGCGAGGCGGGGGTGAGGAAGCCGAACGCGACCGTGGCGGCGGTGAGGAGGGCGGTGAGGGTCGCCAGTAGGCGATGGTCGAATTGCACCGCCGCGATGTTCTCGGTGAGGTTGCGCAGGAAGGGTGTGAGGTTGGCGTAGGTGTCCGGCAAGAGCTGGCCGTCCATCAGCGGGAAGCTGTTGTAGTCGAAGCCCGCATGGGTGCCGGCGACGAAGCTGCCCGCTACGATCGTCAGCGCTGCCAGGGTGCAGCAGGCCAGGGCGAGTCGGTGCAGCAGGGTGCTGCGCGCACGGGGCGTGGGCGTGGGCTGCAACACGGTCAGGCCGGTCCAGACGATCGCTCCGTAGAGGCACAAAGCGAGGGCGAGGTGCACCGCCAGGCGGTAGGGCGACACCGCGGTGGCGTCGGGGAAGAAGCCGGATGCGACCATGAACCAGCCGACTGCGCCTTGGAGGCCTCCGAGCACGAACAGCAGCAGGAGCCAGGGGCGCAGGCGGCGCTCGATGCGGCCGGTGGCCCAGAACCAGACCAGGGGCCCGAGGAAGACCACGCCGAGCAGGCGGCCCCAGAGGCGGTGGGTCCATTCGAGCCAGAAGATGTGGCGGAAGCCGTCGAGGCCGAAGCCCTGGTGCAGCAAGGCGTATTGCGGGATCTGCTGGTAGAGGTCGAACAGTTTTTGCCATTCGGCGTGGTTTAGCGGGGGGAGGATGCCGGTGACCGGCGCCCACTCCATGATCGACAGGCCGGACCCGGTCAGGCGGGTGATGCCGCCGAGGACGACCATGACCAGGATCATGCCGGCGACGACGAACAGCCAGGACGCCACGAGCCGGCGGTTGCGCTGGCTGGTGGCTCGATCTTCCGGCAGGGCGCCGGGGAAATCCCGCACGTCGAATGGCATGTGCGGCAGTATAAGGGGAGGTTCGCGGGGATGATACTGCGACGGACTGGGGGTTGGGGGTGTGTCGGCCGGGGGGTGCGGGGTGAGCGGTAGCAGGTCTGGGTCGCGCTGCTCTGTCGGATGGCCCGGCGGGTCTTTGGTCCGTTTCTTATACCGTAGGTTCGCGGTGGTGGCGTGCGAGCCGAATTGGGCGCTTTTGCAAATATCAAGACACGGCGGTTGACAGAAACGGTTCGTCGAGCGGCGTGCCAGGTGCTCAGGTGGTGCGTGGGATGGGGGCGTCAAGGTCACGACAGGCGTCAAACCCTGACGAGCCCCATTCGACTATCGGACCGATGACCTGTTCAGGGCGACGGCAGCACGTATCAGCATCTTGAGGGCATCCCCATCCAGTTCGTCGCCCTCATGCAAATCGATAGCGCGCCTGGTGTTGCCTTCAAGGCTGGCGTTAAACAATCCTGAAGGGTCGTCGAGCGAGGCGCCTTTAGCGAAAGTCAGCTTCACGACGCTCTTGTAAGTCTCGCCGGTGCATATCATTCCATTGTGATACCACACCGGAACGCCTCGCCACTTCCACTCCTCGACTACGTCTGGGGCCGCCTGCTTGATGAGAGTGCGGACACGGGAGAGCGTCTTGCCCCTCCAGTCGTTCAGTTCCTTGATCCTCGCGTCGATCAGCCGAGCAGGGGACTCGCCCTTGGTCGTTGCGCTCTTTGTCATGTAATCTCCTGCTGTTTTTGGATGTGTTTCTATTTTATGCCGAGACGGATTCGTGAGATGCACTTGCTGACGAACGATGCGGATACCATCGCTGTCGCTGCCTGTTATCATAGGCGGACTCGACTTCATGTGCTGACTACAGTCAACCGACTGCCCAGGGCGTTCGCGTTTGCAGCCGGTTGATCCCGGCAGCTCAATCGGCGGCCCGGGCGGTTTGTTCTGCTGCAAGAATCTAACACGGAGGGCACGAAGAACCACGCAGCAGCACGGAGCAGCTTTCCTGGCCCGGCGCGCCGCAGCGAACGCCCCAGCCAGCAATAAACACACTGTATTCCGTGCGATGTGTCGCGGCTTCGGAAGGGCACGGCTCCGTGCTCCCCCGTGGTTCTTCGTGCTCTCGGTGTTAAATGCTTGCGGCAGAACAAACCGCGCGGGCTATTGGGCAGGGCCACCAAGCCGGCCGGACGCCACAGTCCCGACTGACCCAAATGCGACCGCCCCGAATGCCGCATTTCCTTATTGTCCGTTGAACTGTACGCTCTCGCGATGATTTGCTACTCCGTCAAGGCACGCAGGACGAAATCAGCGCGTTCCTGCACACTGACCTTGGGCAGGATCGTCACCTCGTAGCCGAGGGATGGATACACAACGAGCAGACGCCGATACTCGGCAATGGCATCGTTGAGGCCATGCCGCCGTTCAGCATCTGTTACATAGATTTCCGGCCAAGGCGGGGTTAGAAAAATCTTACGGTGATAGCGATGCGCTTGCCCGAGGGTTGTGAACGCCGGCTCACCCGTCAGGTGCTGAAGCGCGGCGGCGGCATCGAGCAAGCCCCTGTCGAAGAATACCCAACCGGCTTCATGGCCGACAGCGGCGCGGTCGGCAAGGGCAATCTCGATGGCGCGTCGTGCGAAAGCGATCTGGTTCACCCAGGGCAGTGCCAAGCCCGCGCCGAGCATCTCTTGCTTGACGATCCTCCGGCCGGGTTCTTCCACCGTGGCGTAACCGCGTTGGGCAAGCTCAATCAGGAGCGTCGACTTGCCGCCCCCGGAGCACCCGGAGATCACGACAAAGCGGTTGATGTACATGGTTTCCCTGCCTGGATCAACACGGGATAAACAAATGTTGCATGATCTACGGGCGTGCTCGAGTTTTTGCCCAGACATTGGTTCGGCCGTGTCAGCCGATGTCGTCGCGGCCGCGCGGTCTATCTGCGTGCATCTGCGGTTCCAACTCCTTGCTTGCAGACGTGCGTTCCGCTCCAGCATGCCAAAGCCTGGCATGCGGCGGTGCCCGTACCACGCCAAGTCATGGGTTGCGGTGCAGGACGTTCGTTAGAAGAAAATTGGAACCGCAGATGCACGCAGATAGACCGTGCCGCTTGGACTTTCCCCCTATCTTGAGACACAGAAACTAGACGCACTGTTCGATGAGGAGAACGAGTGTGTCAAACAGGAAGAAGCGACGCAGCTTCACCCGCGAGTACAAGCTGACCGCGCTGAAGCGCATGGCCGAGACCGACAATATCGTGGCCTTGGCCGACGAACTGGGTCTGGAGCGCAAGCTGCTCTACTGCTGGCGCGACAAGTACGAGGCCGGCGGCTCGGACAACCTTCGCCGCGCCGGTCGTCCTTCCACCGGCACCGCAGCCGAACGAAACCAGTCGGGCGAACCGGCCTCTCACACAGTGCCGGACGTCCAAAGCCGGATCGCCGAACCGGAACGCAAGATCGGCCAGCAGCAGTTGGAAGTGGATTTTTTCGCGCAGCCTTGCAGCAGGTCAGGGAACGACGCCGGACGAACGGCGCGCCTGGCGCGAAGGCGTCAACGCCGTGATCCGGGCGACGACGCAGCAGCAAGGCAATCTCGGGATCGAGCGGATGTGCGCGTTGTCCGGTGTCAGTCGGGCCACGTACCTACCGGCAGTGGCAGGCATCGGCGCCACGTCAGGAGGAGACGGCGTTGCGCGATGAGATCCAGCGTCTGTCGCTGGCCAACCGCCACTACGGCATTCCACGAATTACAGTACCTGCTGAAGCGATCTGGCTGGGCGGTGAACCACAAACGGGTGGAACGGATTCGGCGCGAGGACAATTTGCTCTGCGTGCCGAAGCGGGGTTTCGTGGTGACGACGAAGTCGCGGCATCAATTCCGGCTGTATCCGAATCTGGCGCGCAGCGTGGTACCGATGGCGCTCAACCAGCTATGGGTTGCCGACATCACCTATGTGCGGTTGTCGGAAGCGTTCGTCTATCTGGCAGTGATTCTGGATGCCTTCAGCCGGATGGCGATTGGCTGGAAGATGGCTTCGCATCTGCAGGCGAGTTTGGCGCTCGGTGCATTGGATATGGCGCTGAGCAAGCGAGAGGTGGTGCCGGGCGCGCTGATCCATCACTCGGATCGTGGGATTCAGTATGCCTGCACCGAGTATATTGAGCGGCTGAACGAGGCCGGCATCCAACCGAGCATGAGCCGGCCGGCCTGTCCGTGGGACAATGCAATGGCGGAGAGCTTCATGCGTACACTGAAGAAGGAGGAAGTTGACGGACGGTGCTATCGCGATCTGGCTGAGGCGCAGGCCTCGATTGGGCAATTCATCGAAGACATCACTGCTGTCCGGTTCGTTGAGGCAGGATTTCTTGAAAGTTACCGCCACATAAGGGATTTTGGTAGTTCGTTGCTGGGGCGGATTTGATCTCGTGACGGCTCTCCCTGACGATTTGGCGGGGGGACCAGGCCATGAACACCGGCAAGACGCTATTCGCGCAACTGATGGATTTTCTGCCGTGGAGCACATTCGACCGGATTGTTGCGCGCTACAATGGCAATCGCGCCGTGCGGACGCTGCCCTGCACCGCACAGTATCAGGTGATGGCATTTGCCCAGATCACCTACAGGGAGAGCCTGCGGGACATCGAGGCGTGCCTGGCGGCGCAATCGGCCAAGCTCTACCACATGGGTTTGCGAGGGCCGGTTCGCCGCTCCACGCTGTCCGACGCCAACGAAGCCCGGGATTGGCGCATTTACGCCGAGTTTGCCCAGCGGCTGATAGCGCAGGCCAGGCGACTGTATGCTGACGACGATCTGGACGTGGATTTGCCCAGCACCATATACGCGCTCGATTCGACGACTATCGACCTGTGCCTATCGGTGTTTCCATGGGCGCATTTCCGTTCGACCAGGGCGGCGGTGAAGATACACACGCTGCTGGATCTACGCGGCAACATCCCAAGCTTCATCCACATATCCGATGGCAAGCTGCACGATGTTCATGCACTCGATATGCTGCTACCGGAACCTGGCGCCATCTACGTCATGGATCGTGGCTACGTGGATTTTGCCCGCCTGCATGTCCTGCATGAGGCTGGCGCTTTCTTCGTAACCCGGGCGAAGTCGAATCTGGATGCCCATCGGGTC
>CAVXNH010000015.1:0-27389 GCA_963762885.1 uncultured Alphaproteobacteria bacterium | reverse complement strand
ATCCCGGCGCCGAGGTGCAATTGCTCGCGCACCACCAGCGGCAGCAGCGCCCAGGGCGCCGACGCCGGCGCGAAACGGCGATGGTGCGCACCATTGCATGGCGGATCGCCGGGGTGTTGCGCACGGAGCGCACCCCGGCGCGCATGGCGGACACCAGGTGTTCCCGCGGCAGGCCGGTGAACCGTCGGCCGCGCCGCCAGGTCAGCAAGAGCGCCGATCGCCGCAAGATCGACACCGTGTAGAGCGAGAACGCCAGGCTGGTGCCGCCCAGCAAGATGAGGAAACCGGCAAGGGCGGGGCCGACGGCGCGGGTCAGGTTGTAGCCGATGCCGTTGAGGGCAATGGCCTGCACCAGGTCCTCGCGCGGCACCAGTTCGGGGACGATGGCACTCCAGGCGGGTGCGGTCAGCGCCGAGCCGATGCCGATGGCGAAGGTCAGGGATCAACAGGACGCTGGCGGTCACGGCGTGGCCCAGCGTCAGCGCCGGCCAGTTGGCGGCGGCGAGGATGGTCCAGATCTGGGTACCGATCAGGAACACCCGGCGATCGACGATGTCGGCCAGGGCGCCTCCGGGCAGGGCGAGCAAGAAACCGGCATGATGGTTGCGGCCTGCACCATGGCGACAATCAGGGGGCGTGGCGCCAGCGTGGTCATCAGCCAGCCGGCGCCCGTATTCTGCAGCCAGGTGCCGAGCCAGGCGACGACGCTGGCGAGCCAGAGACGGCGGAACGTGCTGTTGCGCAGCGGCACCAGGGCGGGAGGCAGACGGATCATGAGGAGGGGGAGGGCTGTTGGGGTGGCGGGGCATGACACCACTTCAAGGCATTTCCACGGCAGGATAGCACGATAGTGGCCGCTGGGGGAGGTTCAGCAATGCAGCCCACGCAATGGCCGCTGCTCACCATTCGTTAACACCGGCCGCGCTACGCTGGCATCAGCCGCCGCTGCCGGAGACGTCCATGCTGTTGCTCGAAACCCCGAAGGGGGCGCGAGAATATCCCGACATTTCCGACCCGTTCTTTGCCGACATCGCCGGCAAGGTGCGGCCGCCGTACGCAGACCTACGGCGCCGGGGTGGAATTGCACGTGGGCGCTGTTACCAGTCCATCGGGTCCATCGTGCGCCACCGGATACAAGGCGATATCGTGGAATGCGGTGTGTGGTCGGGCGGCTCGATGTTGCTGGCTGCACATGCACTGATGCATTTCGGCGACACCTCGCGGCGGATTTTTATCTACAACACGTACGCCGGCATGCCGAAGCCGGACGCCGTCGACAGGCGCTGGGACGGCGTCCCCGCCTTGCCGACCTGGGAACACTATCAGCGCAACGGCCGGCGCTGGTGCTTCGGGGTACGCAGGACCATGTCCGGGAGGTGGTGAGTGCGTCGGGCTATCCCGCCGACCGTTTCGTATTCGTCGAGGGTCTGGTGGAGGACACTCTGCCTGCCACCCGTCCCGACTCGATCGCACTGCTGCGCCTGGACACCGACCTGTACAGTTCGACCTATCATGAGCTGGTCCACCTTTACCCGCTGCTATCGGACGGCGGCATCCTGATCATCGACGACTACGGCGCGTTCCGCGGCGCCCGGATCGCGACGGATCGGTACATCGAGGAAAACCGGCTGCCGCTGTTCTTGTCTCGCATCGACGAGACGGTCCGGCTGGTTGTGAAGCCGCGATTATGACACACGAATTCACCCGGGAGCGCCCCCGGTCATGGCCGGGCTTGACCCCGGCCATCTATCGCGGCACCGTGCTGCATAGATGGCCGGGCTTGACCCGGCCATTTATCGCGGCACCGTGCCTGTATCGATGGCAGGGTCAAGCCCGGCCATGACGGGGGAGGGGACTTACCCAAACATTTCCCCCAGCCGCCGTATCGTTCCCAGCACCTTCTCCTGCGCCAACCCCGGCCACTGGCAACGCATGATGAAATGGTCCACACCGAGCGCCTCGCGGTACCGCGCGATCTCCTCCTTCACTGACACCTTGTCGCCGATGATGAACCGATCGCGCGCGAATTCCGCGAAGGGCTGGCGGGTCGAGGCGCCGAGGCCCCACGACGCATAAGCATTATATTTGTATTCCAGCGCCGCCCGGCATTCCTCGAACGCCGTGGCGTGGCTGGTGCCGACATAGCATTCGCGCGAGATCGGGTATTCCACCGGCGTGCGCCCACTTCGGCCAGCGCCGCCCGATACAGCCGCATCTGCTGCGCTACCGTGTCCAGCGAGGTGGACGGCACGATCAGCCACGCATCCCCTATGCGCGCCGCGCGCTTGATCGCCGCGTCCACCTGCGCTGCGATATCAATCGGCGGGCCGCCGGGACGTAGCGGCTTCAGGCCGATGCCGTGATCCTTCACCGAATAGAAGCGGCCCTCGAAGGTGACGCGGTCCTCGGTCCATAGCCGCCGCATCAAGCGGATCGCCTCGACGAAGCGTGGCGCGCGTTCGGACAAAGGAATACCGAAACTGTCGAACTCCGGCGCGCGATAGCCCAGCCCGACGCCCATGATGTATTTGCCGCCGGTCAGCACATCCAGTGTCGCCGCTTCCTCTGCCACGTGCACCGGATTGAGCAATGGCAGAATCAGGATGTTGGGGCCGATCGCCATCATCCCTCTGGCTTCCGCCGCGAGGAACGCCATCATCGGCGCGATCTGCAACATCTGCAGCGGCGAAGTGAGATAGTGGTGCGGGAACCACAGCGACACCATCCCGGCGTCGCGCGCGACGCGGACCTGCTCCACCAATTCGGGGATGCGCGCCGGCACCGAGTCGCCCTCGGGGAACTGCGTGTTGATCATAAGGCCGAGCTTCACCGGACCCTCCATATTCAGGCGGACGAAGCGTAAGTCAGGTTCGACCGGCAAGAAACCTCTCCCGCGCTCTATGCGCGGGAGAGGTCGCCACGAAGTGGCGGGTGAGGGTGATCGGGTCGGCACGCTCTACCTGCCTACGTGCCGACCCGATCGCCCTCACCCGCGACGCTGCGCGTCTTGACCTCTCCCGCTCCCGCGGGAGAGGTTTTATGCGCGAGAGAGGTGCAGGCACATGAAAATCGGTATGTTCATCAACACGCAGTTCCCC
The DNA here is from genome assembly GCA_963762885.1 of uncultured Alphaproteobacteria bacterium. GTDB lineage: Bacteria > Pseudomonadota > Alphaproteobacteria > Acetobacterales > Acetobacteraceae > JASHVB01. Next base: position 24,291 of record CAVXNH010000015.1, on the reverse strand, counting down.
GAGGGCGATTCCGTCGCCGCACGGATCCCCGAACTGGTGGAGCAAGTGCGAGTCGCGCGCGATGCCGGTTTCGCTTCGCTGCTGTTCCCGCATCACTACCTGACCGCGCCGCTGCAAATGCTCCAGATCGCCCCGCTGATGGCCTACCTGCTGCCCGAAGCCCACGGCATGACCATAGGCGGCAACATCCTCCTGCTCCCCCTGCTCAATCCCGTGCACGTGGCGGAAGAAGCGGCGACGCTCGACGTGCTGAGCAGGGGCAACTTCGTACTGGGAGTCGGGCTCGGGTATCGCGCCGGAGAATTCGACGCGTTCGGTATTTCGCTGAAGGAACGCGCACCGCGGTTTACCGAAAGCATCCAGCTCATGCGCCGGCTATGGACCGAGGATCGCGTCACCTTCGAAGGCCGGTTCTATTCGGTCAAAGACCACGGCATCAGCCTGAAGCCGACTGCGCCCGGGCGGGCCTCCGGTCTGGGTCGCCGGCCTGGTCGAGGCCGCGGTGAAGCGCGCCGCCCGCATCGGTGATGCGTGGCTGATCGCCAACGCGACGACCCTCGGCGCCACGGAACCGCTGATGCGGGTCTATCGCGAAACGCTGACGCAACTTGGCAAGCAGGTGACGGAATTCCCGATCGCGCGCGAGTGCTATGTCGGCGCGTCAGCAAAAGACCGCGATGGAGGAATGCCGCGCGGCGTTGGAATACAAATAAGCTCCTACGCGGCGTGGGGCATGGAAAGCCCGACCGCCGGCATGACGTTCGAGGAAATGGCGCGCGATCGTTTCATCATCGGCGACAAGGTCGCGGTGAAGGAGGAGATTGCGCGCTGGCAGGAGCGGCTGGGCGTCAACCACATGATCATGCGTGTGCAGTGGCCCGGATTGCCGCAGGAGAAGGTGCTTGGATCGATCCGCCGGCTGGGGGAGATTCTATAAACCTCTCCCGCGGCAGCGGGAGAGGTCAAGGGCGCGAAGCGCACGAGGGTGAGGGTGATCGGGTCGGCACGCTCTACCTGCGTGCCGACCCGATCACCCTCACCCTCGGTGCTTCGCACCATCGACCTCTCCCGCTCCCGCGGGAGAGGTTTTCCCGTGCGTCGCCCCAAGCATCAACCTCGTTGCCTCACGCGCTGCCATGCCGATCCGCACACCCAAGCCCTCAGCCAACGCGTTCGCCACGCTGACAATCCCATCACGATAGATACTCCGAGCATCCCCAAGCTCGGCCGTCAGGTGCGACACGCCCGCGCACGCAATCTCCATGTCCTGCAAAATGTGCAACCCGGCGATCGCCATCTGCCCGCGCCCGAACCCGCCATCGCTGCCGATCACGCCGCGTGGCAGAACACCATGATTGTACATGTGCACCGTCATCGTCGTATCCACCGGCGTGCCGACGCAGAACACATCCCGAGCCCGGTCGCCACGCGGCAGCCCCATGCTCCAGCAGCCGTAGATGCCGCCGTCCTCGCCGGCCTCCAGCAGGAAATCGCTGTCGCCTTGCGGGTTGGCGAGATGCCGCGGCATGCCGAGCGGCGCGCGCAGCATCAGCGTCGCGGCTGCCTGGTCGAAAGCCCGGCTGCACACCCAGCGCCGCCGCAGTCGCGTTGACGCGGCTGACCACCCCGTCGTCCCACACCGACCGCCCGACGCACATCGCGGCGCTGAAGACGCTGATCGCGGCGGCCGGCACGTGGACGCTGTCCGCCAGCGCCAGACCGCCCACCCCCGAAATCATTGCGGCCGATCCCGGCATCCACCGCGATCACCCCACGCAGCCCGCGGTTGAGCAATCCGATCGTCGGCGGCGCGGCCAGATAGGCGGCGTGCACCAGCACGTCGCGCGGCGCGTCGATCGGCACCGCCGACTGCGCCACCAGCGACGGGGAGTCGATCACCACGACGTTCCCTCCCCGGTGGTCCGGCCATAGAACGCGCGATTGCCGAATTCGAGCGGCGGAATGCCAGCCATGATTCCCACTTCTCCTCTCCCGCTCCGCGGGAGAGGAAGGTGAGGGTGAAACGGACCGCACGCAACACCCTCGCCCTATCCCCTCCCGCAAAGCGGGAGAGGCGAACGGCGGCAATACCTTGATCCTGCGCCCCCTACGCGCCACGTTGCGCGCATGAGCGATCGTGTCCCGCCCGAACTCGACATGCTTGCCGACGGCAGCTTCCGCGTGCCGCCGCAGCCGCCACGTCCGCCGATCCTGACCCGGATTTTCATCTGGGCGGCGGTGATCGCGGTGATCACGGGCGCCCTCGCCGTGGCCGCCTTCGCGCTGTGGATCGCGCTGATCCTGATACCCGTGGCGCTGGCGGCGGCAGTGATTGCCTGGCTGGCGTTCCGCTTCCAGCTCTGGCGCGCGCGCAGTTCAGTCAGCGGCCAGCGGGACGTCTGGCGCGGCTAGCCCGCACTCCTTCGCCAGCAGCGTGTAGGACCGCCGGCGCGCCTCCGGGTCGTGCAGAGTGGTCAGGATGGCGATCTCCTCCACCTCGAACGACGCCCCCATCGCCCGCAATTTGCCCCCCACCACGTCCGGCGTGCCATACAACGCCCGCGCACGCAGCCGCTCGACGCGGGCAATCTCGCCGCCCAGTAGGCATACGCCGCGGCCTCCTCCGGCGACGGCAGCGCGGCGTATACGCCGCGATCGCGCCCCAGCCGCCACATCTCGCGTGAGCTGAACAGCCGCGCCGCTTCGTCCTGCGTCTCCGCCGCCATCGCCCAGACGCAGATTGCGGCGTGCGGTGCGGGATGCCGCTCGCTTGGCCGATAGCCGTCCCGGTAGACCGCCAGCGCCTGGTCCACCCCGCGCCCGTCGGTGATGAAATGCGCGAAGCAGAACGGCAGTCCGAAATACGCCGCTACCTGCGCGCCGTAGTCGGAGCTGCCGAGGATCCAGACCTCCGGCACCGTCGGACCGCCCGGCTGGGCGCGGATGTCGCGGAACGGGTGGCCCTCGACCAACGGTTCCCCCGAGAGCCAGTCCAGCAGGTCGCGCACCTGTGCCGGGAACTCGTCCGCCGCCGTCTCGGCCCGCGGATTGAGCGCATAGGCAGTGCGCCCGTCCGACCCCGGCGCCCGCCCCAGGCCCAGGTCGATGCGGCCGGGCGCGATCGCCTCCAGCACGCGGAATTGCTCCGCCACTTTCAGCGACGAATAGTGCGGCAGCATCACCCCGGCGGTGCCGACGCGGATGCGGCTGGTGGTGGCGGCGATGGCGCTGATCAGGATCTCGGCGCGGTGCCGGCCTGGCTTTCGCTGTTATGGTGTTCCGCGCACCAGTAGCGGTGGTAGCCCAGCGCCTCGCAATGCTTCGCCAGCACGAGGCTTTCGCGGATGGAGGTATCCGGCGAGCGGCCGGTCACCACGGTCGATTGGTCGAGCACGGACAGACGCAGCATTCCCCAGGCTCCTCAGCGCTACCGGGCGTCATCGCGGGAATGGAGCGCGGCGGCAACCCCTTGCCCGGTGTCATTGCGAGCCGCGCAGCGCCAAAGCAATCCCCTCACATCATGGCCGGCCTTGTGCCGGCCATCCACGCCTTTTGTCGCGTGCACGAAGGCAAGGCGTGGATCGCCGGCCCATGGCCACCGGGTCAAGCGCCCGGCCGCAGGCTCCCGCCGGGATCCGCGACTGTGCCGCACGCACCAAGACAGGCCGTGGATGGCGGGCCTTCGCCCGCCATGACGAGTTGGGCGCGGCCCGTGTGCTGGCTGGCGCGGCAATTGTCGGGCGTCGCCTTGGCACGAAACAAGGTCATCCCCCTCCCTAAAGGGGCTGGCTTGCCCGATGCGCCGCTTCCTGCAAGTTTGTTGCGCATGACGCCCCCCGCCCTGCACCGCTTGCTGGCTTGCCTGTTGCTGGCGGGCTGCACCCTTGTGGACCAGAAGACCTTTGCGCCGGCGCCGGAGGCGAAGGCCGAAGTCCCGGCGCAACCTGCGCCGCCGGTGAAGGTGGATCAGCGCGTGCCACTGGTCACCATCGATTTCAGCGGGCCGCCGCCGCAATACGAGGAACTGCTGCGTTACGCGGTGCGCGCGGCCGAAACCCGCGACCGCAACGTGCAATACGACGTCGTCGCCATGCTGCCGAGCGCCGCCGCCGTGGCGGACGGTCAAAGCGACGCCGCGGAGGTGATGCGGTCGATCATGCTGACAGGCGTGCCGGCGGCGCGCATCCATCTCGGGCTGCGCGCCGACCCGGTGCTGTCGGGCCGCGAGGTCCGTGTCTACGTCCGCTGAGCCAGCGTCCAAACGGCTGATCGGCACGCGGGCGGAAGGCCTGGCGCTGCTGTTGCTGACGGCGTGCAGTTGGGGCCTGACCTGGCCGCAGTGGAAGTTCCTGCTGACCGAGTTGCCGCCGTTCACCATGCGCGCTTTCTGCACCCTCGGCGGCGCGGCCTTCGCGTTTGCCGTGGCTGCGTTGCGCCGCGAGGCAATGCGGCCGCCCCGCTCGCAATGGGGTTGGCTGACCGTCTTCGCGATGCTGAATTTCGGCGGGTTCATCGTGTTCAGCACCATGTCGGTGGCATGGCTGAATGCGTCCGAGGCGGTGATCGTCACCTACACACTGCCGATCTGGGCCGGCGTTCTGGCCTGGCCGATCCTGGGCGAACGCCCGACCACCCGGCGCGTCGCGGCGATGGTGCTGGGTCTGATCGGGGTGGCGCTGCTGGTCGGCGTCGGTTCGGTGCAAGCGCAGTGGAGCAAGTTGCCGGGCGTTGCGTGCGGGCTGTTGGCGGCGGCGATTTTTGGCTTGGGCACGGTGGTCGCCAAGCGCCATCCCCTGGCGTTGCCGCCGGTGTCCAGCGTGGCCTGGCAGGCAGCGATCGGCAGCGTGCCGGTGCTATTGCTCGCGGTCTGGGAGCACCCGGACTGGCGCGCGGTGACGCCGCTGGGTTGGCTGTGCTGCTGCTACATCATCGTGATGCCGATGACGGTCGCGTATCTCGCCTGGTTTCGCGCCTTGCGGTTCGTCCCGGCGTCGACGGCGGCAACCACGGTGCTGATCTCGCCGCTGATCGGCGTGTTCGGATCGGCGCTGCTGCTGGGCGATCCGCTGGGGCCGCGGCAGTTGCTGGCGGTCGCAGTGACGCTGACCGGGGTCGGCCTGGCGGCGCGGGGGTGAGGTCATGAGCGATCGGCCTGCCGTATTCGGCGCCGCCTACAGCGTGTATGTGCGCGCGACGCGGCTGGCGCTGCACGAGAAGGGCGTGGCCTACGACCACGTGGACGTCGATGTGTTCGCACCGTGCGGGCCGCCGGCAGAACATCTGGCGCGCCATCCGTTCGGCCGGATTCCGGCCTTCGAGCATGGCGGGTTTCGGCTGTATGAGAGCACTGCGATCGAGCGTTACGTGGATGCGGCGTTCGACGGACCACCGCTGCAACCGCAGGGACCGCACGCGCAGGCGCGAATGAACCAGGCGCTGAGCGTGCTGGATGGCTACTGCTATCGCGCTCTGGTCTGGGATATCTTTGTGGAGCGTGTGCGTGCGCCGGCGCGTGGCGGCACGCCCGACGAGGCGCGCATCGCCGCCGCCCTGCCGCGCGCGGAAACCTGCCTGCGGGCACTGACAGAGATCGGCGGCGACGCCTTCTGAGGGCAGAGCGCCGGTTGTCACCTAAACAACGCCAAGGTCGAACGTTCCAAGAACGTCGAGGCGACAGTCATGCCGTAGTCCCGCCGATCCGGGGTTGTTGGCGTGAGCGTCCGGCCGGCTCACTTATCAGGGGTCACCACACGATTTGTTTGAAACTGCACGCCAAGACGTCCTGACCGTGGCTGTGCTGTCGCCGTCCTCAGTTGCCAGATGATGATGGCAAATTGTCCGCTGCCATTCTTCTGGCGATACGGAATCCCAGGTCATTACAGCCGTCGTCCGGGGCGAGACTTTCTCGTGTCGCCGATCTCACGGCCCATGTCCCCCCGTCCCAACCCACGCCGCGTAATACCCGCTGCTGGCAGGATTGCGAAGTCCATGGAGCACCAGTGGTTGGGGCATCTGCATAGCTGGCGTGCCAACAGTCTTCGACAAACTCCAAAATATTACCCGGCATTCCCAAGAGACCGAACGGATTAGGAGGAAACCAGCGCACCGGAATTGTCCCTGGCAGACGTCTCTTCATGTGAAGTGGCTGCCCGGTAAGAGGTGCAACTTGGAAATTTACTTTCGGCCAGTACGGGTCGCCGCAGCCGTCGCACCACGACAGGCCGTTGCCTATGTCGTTACCCCACCAACGAGATGTGGTCGTGCCAGCCCTTGCCGCATACTCCCACTCTGCTTCTGAGGGCAACCGATAGAGGTCACCCAGGCCATCTGGGCTCGAAGTCTTCTTGTTGAGCCAGGCAACATAGGCCTCTGCGTCCCGCCAGGAAACGCAAACGACCGGATTTTCGGCTGTTTGTGCAAAGCCGGTATTTTGCCATGCGTTGTTTAGGATCGGCACCCGCTTCAGATGCAAGGCCCACAGGAAACAGCGGCCCGTCAACCGATGAGTTTCGGCTACGAATTCGGCAAACTCACCGACAGTGATCGGATATCGCCCCAGCGCGAATCGCTTCTCGATGACGACACGGTGCTGCGGATGCTCGTGAGCCATCGTCCTTACCGCCATTTGCCGCGGGTTCATTCGTAAAAACCACAAAAAACCGAAATCGTTCGGCGCTTCGGCGGCCATTTCTCTTTCGTTATCGGCCTCGGTCGATCCCATCATGAAGGTTCCGGGTGAGATCACCACCATTTCCGGGCAGGTCGGGCAGTCCCGAAACGTTGCTCCTGGCGGCAGGAGCTGCGCCTCGGCTCCATGACAAATCATCGGACACAGCAAAACAAGCAGGATCGCCACCCGCCACCCCTTGGCGTATTCGGTCATAGAGCAACCGAACCCGGGACCGACACCTGGCCAATTCCATACCGTTCAACGTGCGTCTGAAAAGATAATGAACAGCTATCACCACTGTAAGCGTCGCGGCATGCCCACATGGCATCGGCTGCGGGAATATGATCCGATCCTGTCATGACGACGGGGACGGTGAACGGTGCTCGCAAGCCGCAGTGTTCGGTAGAAGGGAGATAGCATTGTAGAGGGCTGTCTTTCCGACATGCAACCGAACAGCGGCTTCTCGCACAGTCAGCCCTTTCGCGATTAGCTCTTGCGCACGCTTAAGCTTATTTTCTGTTACCACTGGCAAACGACCGCCGCGCCTTCTTCTCGCCGCGGCCGCATTCAGGCCAGCCCGAGTGCGTTCACGTATGAGATCGCGTTCAAATTGGCCGAGTGCTCCGAAGAGATGAAAGATAAGTCTTCCGCCTGGTGTAGTAGTATCGATTGCCTCAGTGATCGATCGGAAGCCAACACCTCGCTTTTCGAGCACGGTCACGGTCTCGATCAAATGCGGCAATGACCGTCCAGGTCGATCCAGTTTCCAGACGATCAACACGTCGCCTTCCCACACATACTCAAGCGCAGCTCGCAATCCCACACGATCGGCCCGCGCTCCGGAGGCGCGATCTTCAAACACTTTGCGCACCCGACGGACGCGAGAGCGTCGAGTTGCAGCGCAAGATCCTGATCGACAGTGCTGACGCGTACATAGCCAACGTGTGCCGAGGATCAGTTTGTCCGTTTTCCCGCCCGGAAACCATGTTGTCCGGCTTGCCATCCAAAGTCCAGGGTTTCCGGACATTCCGGGCGTGGCCAATCTCGCGCTGCAAGAACCGGGACGCATAGAACGAACGTTATTCATGTTGGATTGGCTCGAATTGCCTCAGCTCCGACAGCTTTGCCAGACCGGCCTGAACAAGAGCGAACAGCGCTACGCGTTGGCGCAAGTGATCTGCACCTTTAAACAAGGCCACATCGCGGACCGCGGACATGACGCTCAACAATTTCGCGCGTCTGGCCTCAACCTGGCGATCGCCGCCATCGTAGACTGGAACTCGATCTATATGACTGATGCTCTCGACCACATACGAGACCTTGGGCGGACGCCGCCGGATGAATTCCTTGCCCACACCTCACCACTGATGTGGGAGCACATCGGCTTCTCAGGTGACTTCCTGTGGGACCGAGCGGCGGCGACCGCCGGGCATCGTCGGCCGCTCAATCTCGGGCGAGAAAGGATGGCGGCCTGATGCTCGCTTCTGGGTTCTTGGAACGTTCGCCCTTAGCGTCGTTTAGCTGACAACCAACGCTCTGCCCTCTTCTGGCTTGCCGGACCGAGTTTAACGCTCGCCGACCGGCATGCGGCCCCGATGTTCGTCTATTTTCGCATGACGCCGGAGGGCGCGGCGATGATTGCCAGGCACCCGCGTATTGCGGCCTGGCTGGATGCGGTGCTGGCGCGGCCCAGCCTGGCAGCGACACGGTCGCCACTGGAATGAATCGGTGGCTGGCTCCGGCCGGCATCCACGCATCTTTGTGGAAGCGCTGATCACGCGTACGCCTCGCCGGCTCTGGGACACCAGGGCGGGTCAGCACGCGGGCGGAAGGCCTGGCGCTGCTGGTGCCGACGGCGTGTCGTTGGGGCCTGACCCGGCAGCAGTTTCATTCAGGGCGGGTCGGCTGCCGCAGGCCGGTGGTCAACCCGCGATGAAACGCGGTGGGCGCCAGCGTGGGGTGCGGGAGGCGAACGGCCGGGATCGCAGCGACTGGCATGCCGGCGCAGTGCGTGCTGCATAATGCCGCGATGAATTGCTCCCCGGACATCGGCTTGCCTGAGACGGTCAGCATGACCACGCGTGACGGGGTGCGGCTGGATGCCGACCTGTATCGTCCCGCCGGTTCGGGTCCCTGGCCGGTGCTGCTGATGCGTCAGCCCTATGGGCGGCGTATCGCCAACACGCTCTGCTATGCCCATCCGAGCTGGTATGCCGCGCATGGCTACCTCGTCGCGATCCAGGACGTGCGCGGCCGTGGCTCCTCCGAAGGCGTGTTCCGTACCTGGAAAGCGAGGCGGAGGACGGTGCCGCCGCCATTGCCTGGGCGGCCGGGCTGCCGGGGTCGAACGGCCGGGTGGGCATGTACGGGTTTTCGTACCAGGGCACCGCGCAACTCCTGGCCGCCGCCGCGAGCGATGGCGATGCGCTGCGGGCAATCGCGCCGGCGATGATCGGCTGGGACCTGCGGCGCGACTGGGCCTATGAGAACGATGCGTTCCTGTTGCAGGGGAATTTGGGCTGGGCGACCCAGCTCGCGGCCGAGACGGCCCGGCTCGGCGGCGACCGCGCAGCGTATGCCGAGCTGTTCGCCGCCAGCCGCAACCTGCCGTTCCACGAACCGGTGCCCGCGCGTCCTCGCATTATCGAGCAGTACCCGGGGACTTACCCATTACCATGCCTGGCTCGACGAGCCGGCCGGCAGTCCTTACTGGCGGCGGATCTCACCCAGTGCCGCCGGGGGGCGCTTGGCCGAGCATGGGCCGGCCATGCTGTTCATCGGCGGCTGGCACGATTTGCACCTGCCCGGCACCCTTGCCGGTTTTCGCCATATCGCCGCCGCGGGCCGGGTGCCGGCGCGGCTGGTCGTCGGGCCTTGGGCGCATTTTCCGTGGGATCGCAAGGTCGGTGCCCTGGATTTCGGCCCGGATGCGGAGACGACGATCGATCTGCTGCAAGTGCGCTGGTTCGACCGCTGGTTGAAAGACATTCCCAACGGCGTGGAGCAAGACCCCGCGGTGCGGTTGTTCGATCTCGGCACGAGGACATGGCGAGACTTTGCCGCCTGGCCGGACCGCGCCGTCGCGCTCTATCCGAGCGCCACCGGCCGAGCCGCCGTCGTCCAGACCGACGGACGGTTGCTGGATGCGTCCGCGGCGCCGGGGATCGAGTGGCTGGTGCACGATCCGTGGCGGCCTGCGCCGAGCCTCGGCGGCGCGTTCGGCGTTCCGCCGGGTCCGGCCGAACGAAGTGCCGTCGATGCTCGTTCCGACGTCCTGACCTTTACCTCGTCGCCGCTGGAGGCGCCGCTTCGGATGGCCGGCGCTGTCGAGGCGGCGCTGTTCCTGGTCAGCGATGCGCCGAGCCTCGATATCGGCTGCGTGCTGTCACGCGTCGGCCCGGGCGGTCAGGTCTTTGCGGTCGCGTCGGGGTATCGCCATCTGCGGCGGTTCGATTCGGGGCAGGCGGTTGCGGTGCCGATGCGAGCGTGCTGCATCACGTTGCTGCCGGGCGAGGCGCTGCGCCTGTCGCTGTCCGCGGCTGCCTTTCCGGCGTTTCCGGTCAATCCCGGCACCGGCGCCGATCCCACACGGAGCCAGGTCGCCGATGCGCGTATCATCCAGATTGGATTGCGCCATGGTGGCGCACAGCCGTCATGCATCAGGGTTTCGGTGTCGGGCGATTGAGGTGACGAAGCAAGGCCAGGGCTTTGCCCCCCGGGTCGAGCCCGGGGGCAGGCTCCGGACCCACCAAGGGGCGCTGCCCTTGGAACGCTTCACCTGGAGAGGCTGGATTTCAAAAGCCGGCATGACGGAACAAACGCCACCAACACCCGTCATCGCCACGAAAGCGTCGCTTTCGCGGGGATGACGGTTTGGTTTTCAGGGGATGCGGAGCAAGTGGCGTTTGCTCCATAATGGCCCAAAAGGAACGCCTTTGCCGGGGGCCAGGGGCGCAGCCCCGGTCCTTGCTTCGTCCGCTCAATGGCCCTGCTGCTGAGGCGCCTCGTCGAACACGGTGCATGCCAGGCAAACGAGTTGCTCGGCCGTGCCGGTATACCCGGCACGGTCGGCATCCTGGGCAAGCGCGATCAGTCGATCCGATAGCACCAGCGGGCTGACGGCGCCCCGGCGAAGCAACACTGGGGCTGAGAGCTGGCTCATGGAGATCCTCTCCTTCACGCGGCCATCCTGACCGCGTGGCCAGAATACGCGCGCATTCTTAAATGGAAGGTTAACCGCTGCGCGATTCTTGCAATGCCAGCACCCGCAGCGCCGAAGCCAGTGGCTGTCCCGGCGCGCGTGCCGCGTCCGTCGCCGCGACCAGTGCCGAAAGCGTTTGACCGCGCTCGGCCGCCAGGCGACCCAACGCTGTCCAGAATGCCTCCTCTAGCGCCACGCTGGTCCGATGGCCTGCCAGGGAGAAGCTTCGCTTCACCAGCCCACTCAGCCGCCACCTCCTTCCCACGTCGCCCCCGGCTCGGTCATCGCCGCCGGCACGACCCATCGATCGAAGTCCTCGGGCCGCACGAAACCCAGTTTTGCTGCGGCGTCCTTCAGCGCGACGTTCTCGGCCAGTGCAACCTTGCCGATGCTCACCGCCTTGTCATAACCGATCCGCGGATTCAGTGCGGTAACGAGCATGGGGGTTTTTGCCCGGTTCTCGGCGATGTGTTCGCGGTTCGGCTCCGGCCTGTTGACCGTGTCGGCGGCGCAGCCCTCCGCCGCGTCGGCCGGCAGCAGGCAGGATTGCAGCAGGCTGACGATGATGACCGGGTTGAAAACATTGAGTTCCAGGAAGCTATGCGGGGCGACCATGGTCAGCGCCTCGCACTGGGTGGGATTGGTCTTGCCGGGCATGATCGAGCGTCCGTCGCGATCATAACCGTGGTCTCCCTGCGCTGCCGCGCGTGTCATGCCGGTGAGATGGTGCGGCAATCCTCGGCCTGATATGGTCAGGCCCGATATCGAGGGTAGGGGATTGCGGATATGGATTGGCGGGCGATCACGATTGGATTTTCGCTGCTGGTGTCGGGGGCGGCGCATGCGACAACGCTGGATGTGGGGCCCGACAAGCAGTACAAGCAACCGAGCGCAGCGGTCGCCGCCGCGAAGTCCGGCGACACTATCAGCATCGGGCCGGGCCAGTATTACGATTGTGCGGTGATCCGCCAGGACAACCTGACCATCGAGGGCGCCGCAGCGGGCGCGGTATCACCGATACAACCTGTCAGGGCAAGGCCATCCTGGTGACAGACGGCAACAACATTACAATCCGCAACCTCACGCTGCAACGCGCTCGGGTGCCGGACCATAATGGCGCTGGGATCCGCGCGCAGGGTGGCAATCTCACAATCGAGAACGTGAAGTTCCTCAACAACGAAGAGGGCATCCTCACCACAGATAATCCCAACGCCACGATCAAAATTTCCGGCAGCGAGTTCGTCCATAACGGCGCCTGCGAAGGGGGGTGCGCGCATGGCATCTACACTGGATTTATCCATCTGCTGCACGTGGAACATACGCGTTTCTACGAGACCCAGCATACACATAATGTCAAGTCGAAAGCCTTGAACACGGAGGTTATCGATTGCGACATCGAGGATGGCCCCAAAGGGAACTCGAGCTACCAGATCGACGTGCCGAACGGCGGATCTCTGCTGGTTGAAGGAAGCACGCTGGAGAAGGGACCAAACGCCGAGAATCACGCCTATTCGATCATCATCGGCGAGGAGGGCGTGCGCCAGCCGACCGACAAGATCGTTATCCGCAACAATACCTTTACCAACGACAACGAACATCCGACGATCTTTTTGCGGAATCTCACTGCCACGCCGGCGGAGCTTATTGGTAATAAGTTCAAAGGTGAGGTGCGTCCGCTGGATGGCGATGGCTCGGTGAGCTCAGTCCGGCGTTCAGAGCGCAGCGATTTTGCGACGGAGTTCCAGGCGCGGTCCCTGACCGTCATGGCCGGCCTTGTGCCGGCCATCCACGCCTTGCCTTCGTGCACGCGACAAAAGACGTGGATGGCCGGCACAGGGCCGGCCATGACGGTTGGGGCGGTCCGTGCGAAGCGGTCGAGAGTCGATCGTTCGGCGCGCTGGTATTAGTATGACGCACGAAGGCGATCGCACGCCCAGGATGCCGCTTCCGCGACCACCGGGTTGGGGTCTGACCGCAATCGCTCGGCGACCTGTGTCAATGTCGGGTCGCGAGAGTTGCCGATGGCGATCAGCACATTCCGCACGAACCGATCGCGTCCGATGCGCTTGATGGCAGAGCCGCTGAACTTTGCCCGGAACCCGGCGTCGTCCAATGCCGCGAGGTCCGCCAGGCGCGGCGCCGTCAGGTCCTCGCGCGCTTGCAGCCTGGTGTGCGGTGTGGCGCGGGCGAAGCGGTTCCATGGGCACACCGCCAGGCAATCGTCACACCCATAGATGCGATTGCCGAGCAGGGGACGGAGTTCGTGGGGGATCGGGCCGGCGTGCTCGATGGTCAGGTAGGAGATGCAGCGCGTGGCATCGAGCCGATAGGGCGTGGGGAAGGCGTCGGTGGGGCAGACCGACAGGCAGCGTGTGCAGGTGCCGCAGCGGTCTGCGTGCGGCTGGTCGGGGGGGATGTCCAGCGTGGTGTAGATCTCGCCGAGGAACAGCCAGGAGCCGTGCGCGCGCGATACCAGGTTGGTGTGCTTGCCCTGCCAGCCGATGCCGGCGCGCGCCGCGAGCGGCTTTTCCATGACCGGCGCGGTGTCTACGAACACTTTCACGTCCGGGCCGAAGCGCGACACGATGAACTGTGCCAGATGCTTCAGCATGCCTTTGACGACATCGTGGTAGTCGCGGTTGCGGGCGTAGACCGAGATGCTGCCTCGGTCCGGCTGTTGCAGCGTAGAAAGCGGATCGTCGCCGGGCGCGTAGGACAGGCCGAGGGCGATGACGCTGCGTGCCTCGGACCACAGGGCGCGGGGATGCGCGCGGCGATCGGCGTGCGCCGCGAGCCATCCCATATCACCGTGCTGGCCGGCGGCAAGGAAGGCGCCGAGGCGTTCGCGCGCTTCCGGGCCGAGCTCGGCGGGGCAGAAGCCGACGGCGTCGAAGCCGAGGGCGAGGGCCTTGTCGCAGATAGACCTCGCCCGGGGGAAAGGCTTTTCTGGCGACCGGGGGGGAGCGGGGGGAGAAGGGGCTGGGGCGGCCCGTCACCCTCACCCGACGCTCGCGTCGACCTCTCCCGCAGAGCGGGAGAGGTTTATGGGCATGTCATCCCCTCCCCCTATAGGCAGGCACATCCTGCGGCGGGATCCAGACGCCATCGGGGGGTGAGCCGCTCTGCCAGTACACGTCGATCGGTATGCCGCCGCGTGGATACCAGTAGCCGCCGATGCGCAGCCACACTGGCGCCACCGCGTCCATCAACCGCCGCGCAATCTCCATCGTGCACGCCTCGTGGAACGCGCCGTGGTTGCGGAACGAGGCGAAGAACAGCTTCAACGACTTGCTCTCGACGATCCAGTAGCCGGGCACATAGTCGATCAGGATATGCGCGAAGTCCGGCTGGCCGGTCAGCGGGCAGAGACAGGTGAACTCCGGACAGGTGAAGCGTATCAGTACTGGCGGCCGGGCGCGGGATTGTCCACGCGTTCCAGCTTCGCTGCGTCCGGCGATGCCGGCACCGCGGTCGGGCGGCCAAGCTGCGTCAGGTTGGCATAGGGGTCGTCGGTCATGCGTCCTCTTGCGCGGTCCAGCCGGCGCGTATCGTTGCGGCGTGTTGCGCGAACCGGCCCTCGACGATGGCAGAGCGCAGGCCGCGCATCAGATCCTGGTAGTAGGTCAGATTGTGCCAGGTCAGCAGCATCGGTCCCAGCATCTCCTCCGCCTTGAACAGATGATGCAGGTAGCCCCTGGCATGGCGGGTGCAAGCCGGACAGCCGCATAATAGGTCGAGCGGCCGCGGATCGGCGGCGAACCGGGCATTGCGCAGATTGAACACGCCGGCCGAGGTGAAGGCTCGCCCGGTGCGGCCGGCGCGGGTCGGCATGACGCAGTCGAACATGTCCACGCCGCGCGCCACCGCGCCGATCAGGTCGTCGGGGGTGCCGACGCCCATCAGGTAGCGCGGGCGGTCCGGCGGCAGCAGCGGCACCGTCGCCTCCAGCACGGCGTAGGTGGTCGCCTGGCCCTCGCCGATCGCCAGGCCGCCGACCGCGTAGCCGTCGAAGCCGATCGCCGTCAGCGCGGTGGCGGAGGCGGCGCGCAAGGCCGGGTAGACGCTGCCCTGCACGATGCCGAACAGGGCGTAGCCGGGGCGGGGGACGAATGCGTCCTTGGAGCGCGCGGCCCAGCGCATCGAGAGCTCCATCGAGGCGCGCGCCTCCGCCTCGGTGGCGGGGAAGGACGTGCACTCGTCCAGCGCCATGGTGATGGTGGCATCGAGCAAATGCTGGATCTGGACGGCGCGGGCTGGGGTGAGGCGGAGGGTGGCCCCGTCGAGGTGCGACTGGAACGTCACCCCGTCGGCGTCCAGCTTGCGCAGCTTGGCCAGCGACATGACCTGGAAGCCGCCGGAGTCGGTCAGGATCGGGCCGGGCCAGTCCATGAAGCGGTGCAGTCCGCCGAACCGCGCGACCTGTTCCGCGCCGGGACGCAGCATGAGGTGGTAGGTGTTACCCAGCACGAGGCGGGCGCCGGTGGCGCGCACCGCGTCGGCGGTCATCGCCTTGACCGTGCCGGCGGTGCCGACCGGCATGAACACCGGGGTCTCGACCGGGCCATGCGCGGTTGCCAGCACGCCGGCGCGGGCGGCGCCGTCGGTGGCGATCACATGGTGGGAGAAAGCAGGGGAGGGGGCGTCCATCAACCGGATATGCCCCTGGCGATGCTCTTGCGCTACCTCGGGCACGGCGATCCAGGCGCGAGCAATCGCTGGTCGCCGCGCCGGCGCAGATATGCCACGTTCCAGCGCACTGCCGGAGCAGGCTGGTTCGCATATTTTCAAGTAGTGGAGGGTGACGCGTCCGCGACATGACTTGTTGGCCGAAATTCAAGCAGATTGTGTGAAAACGCGATCGCTGCGAGGCGGCTTCAAATTTCGCGTGACGCGAGGCTCAGGCGGGTGGGAACCACGCCGGCGAAACAGACCCCGTCACACTGCTATTTTGACCCATCGTCGACAGTGCCCTCTGGCAAGTCATTTCCAGAAAGCTCTACCGCGTCGCCAGCCCCGCATTCACGGCGTTCCACCCCGGCAACGGTGTGCAACGGCCACTCTCGCACAGCTCGGCGTGGTCGTTATAGAAATACATCATGTCGTGGTTCGTCGGCAGTGTCGTCCATTGCACCATCAGCTCCCGGTTCACTGGCGCATAGTTCGGAATCGACGCCTGCAGCCGCGCAGGGGCACCTGGTTCGAGGCTGCCGTTCCGGTAGTTGCCGTGCAGTCCGACGCGGGCGCTCTCGCCGTCGAGCGTCCGCGACACGCCGCCAAGCCACATGCGCGAGCACGACGAGTTGCAACTGCCGCGGATCAACGTATTCAGTCCGTGTGCGCGGATCAGCGCGCCCACGCAATAGCCGGCCTCCGCGTTGCCGCCGTGCGACTGCGTCAGCACGACGGTCCGGATGACGCTTTGCCGCAGGAGCGACTGCAGCCGCGCACACTCGTCGCCGACGACCGTTCCAGACAGGACCACATGGTCGCCGTCCACCGCCATGGTCATGCCGATTGCGGAGGGGCCCTGCGCGAGCACCCCGGCCAGCAGCAGAGCCAGCATCGCAACCGCCCGCGTCATCCGACCCCCTTCCCGTTGCCGGCGCTGCACTGTCTGCATCGTGCCGCCGCGCCGGGACGGGTGTCCATCCGTTTGCCTTAGGCGACGCCCAACAATAGCTGCTTCGAGTGTGGCACGGACCAAGCCCACCCCGTCATGGCGGGCGAAGGGCCGCCATCCATGTCTTTCTTGCGTGCCGCATCATAGTCGTGGATGCCGACCTCCGTCGGCATGACGGGGGACACGGCCCGTCGTGCCATCGATCGATTCGTCAATTGTTGGGCGTCGCCTTATGTGGTTCGAGCAAGAGTGTTGCTAAGTCGATTTATAATGTCACTTGCGCAATTCAAGGCTTTCGGGAGTTCGGAAGATTTGACCGTAATGGAAGCGCAGCGACCGTGAACCGGCAGCTCGTTGACATGGTCTGTGGGCAATGAGACGGTGGCAGAAGGCATTGGGGTAATAGGCCGATGCATGCGCCGGTCATTCGCATCTCGCTTGGAAAATTCGATGCCGACATCGCTGCCGCCGTCGAGGCGAAGTTGCAGGCGAGCAAGGCAAGCCTTGAAAGCGGTATACGCGGCATGAACGGTAGTCTTGGCTATTACGTCGGCATCGATCATGCAAATCACGCGATGCACAACGTCAGTATTTGGGAAACTGTAGCCGACGCCAACCAAATGGCGACATTCGCCCCGATGCTTGCCCTCGCGGCGGAGTTCACTGCGCTTGGGGTTCGCTTTGAGCCCCCAATATTGAATTGCGACACGCTTTGGCAGATCGACTGACGGTAAGGCGACGCCCAACAATTGACGAATCGATCGATGGCGCGACGGGCCTTGTCCCCCGTCATGCCGACGGAGGTCGGCATCCACGACTATGATGCGGCACGCAAGAAAGACGTGGATGGCGGCCCTTCGCCCGCCATGACGAGGTGGGCTTGGTCCGTGCCACATTCGAAGCAGCTATTGTTGGGCGTCGCCTAAGACTAAGCTGACCGGCAGGTGTCCGATACCAGACAGCGGGCCGCAGAAATCAAGAGGTTCTTCGCCGCCTGGTGTGGGTAGCAACGATCCCAGCAGCTTGGCTGCGAATGCGGCTCGCTGAGCCGTGGTTGCCGCCACCGCCACTGCGGCATGTTGCGGAAGCCAGACCGGCGGCGCCGGTGCGGCTTCGGCTCATTTTTTCAGCACGGAGGAAGTGCGGAGAGCACGGTGAGCACGGAGGCAGCGGCGTGCATGGGCGAAGCCTTTAAACGGTCGGGTGACAGGGCTGGCGCCGGCGACGAACTGCGCTCTCTCCGTGTTCACCGTGCTCTCCGCACTTCCTCCGTGCTGAAAAAAATAAGTCGAAGCCGCACCAGGCAGCGATGTGTCATGTCTGGCCGGCCGAGTATCCGTCGCCATAACCCGACGCTCCTGCATCAAACGATCGAATCATCCGAACCCGGGGAGGCTGCTTGGGGTCGTTGCCACCCACATCGGATAGCGAAGAACCAATCAGGACTTTCGGAAGCTCTGCTGGGTCCAACGTTTCCAAGCGGCCTTGGTTTCCAACAAATATACGACCGAAATCACAACGAACGGTGTGGGAAATACAGCGCTTGGTCGCTCCGCCCCCCTGTTGGAAGGCACTTACTCAGCAGTCGGTAAGCAAGGCGACAGGTAATATCGTATCATGGCGGGCGCAGCCCGGCCACCACGACTTTGCTGTGTGGCGCGAAGGAAAGTCGTGGGTAACCGGGCCAATCCCGGTTATGACACTGGTGGGCGGTGTCGCCTTGCTTACCGACTGCTGAGTAAGGGGTATGTCAATTCAGAGAAGGGATCGCACGGCCCTCCGCACAGGCCGGGTGCAAGTCGATCCGGCGGTATGTCCTGGCGATGCTCTGGCGCCACCTCCCTGGCAGCGCCAGTCGAACGGGAGGGCAGCATGTTTTCGCTGCTGGGTATTTTCGTTGCGGAACCCCTTGGACAATGGATAGAGTTGATTTGAGCCGTGAATATTGTCGCCCTTTCGGCGGCGCGCCGGCGCATCGTGTCTCCGCCCGCGGCGGATCGAGGCTTGGCATGAGGGGCGCAGGGCGGCGTCGGCCTGCGGTTCGACGACACCTGATAAAGCGGAGGACGTGACATGGACTATCCCTACGACCTCGGCCCCTACTCGCGGACAGTGACCACCCGTTCCGCGGATGCCCAGCGCTGGTTCGACCGAGGTCTCAACTGGTGCTTTGGCTACCACCACGAGGAGGCTCTTGCCTGTTTCGAAAAAGCGCTGGAGGCTGACCCGGACTGCGCCATGGCGCATTGGGGCATCGGCTATGCGGCCGGGCCGAACTACAACTTTCCCTGGGACCTGATGGATCCAGCCGGCAAGGCGGCCGCGCTGGCCCGCGCCTATGACGCCGCCCGCGCAGCCCTTGTGCTGGCCGATGGTGTCACCGCGCCGGAACGCGCGCTGATCGAGGCGCTGCCGGCGCGCTATCCCCAGCGCGACCCGATCGACGACCAGCGCCCGTGGAACGACGCCTTCGCGGACGCCATGCGCCTGGCGTACCAGGGGCATCCTGACGACCTCGAAGTTTGCCATATCTTCGCGGAAGCGATCCTCAACCGCACGCCCTGGCGCATGTGGGATCCGCGCACCGGCGAACCCTCGCCCGGCGCCGGCACGCTGGAGGCGTGCGCTGTGCTCGATCGCACATTCCGCGATCTATCCGGGGCGACGCGCCATCCGGGGCTGCTGCACCTGCACGTCCACCTGATGGAGATGTCGCCGCATCCAGAGGAGGCGTTGGTCACCGGCGACCGGCTGCGCGAGGTGTCGCCCGACATGGGGCATCTTGTGCACATGCCCACCCACATCGACATCCAATGCGGCCACTATCGCGATGCGATGCACTGGAACCAGAAGGCGATCGTCGCGGACCGCAAGTTCTACGACCGCGCCGGGCCAATGAATTTCTACTCCGGCTACCGCATTCATAATTACCATTTCGCGGCTTACGGGGCGATGTTCCTCGGCCAATTCGCGCCGGCCCTCGCCGCTGCCGACGAACTGATCGAGACGATGCCCGAGGCGTTCCTGCGGATTCCCTCGCCGCCCATGGCCAACTTCTTCGAGGGCTACGTCGCCATCCGGCAGCATGTCCTGATCCGCTTCGGCAAATGGCAGGAGATCATCGCGCAGGCGCTGCCGGCGGATCGCGAACTATACTGCAACACCGTGGCGATGATGCACTACGCCAAGGGCGTGGCGCACGCCGCGCTGGGCAACGTGCCGGCGGCGGAGGCGGAGCAAGCGCTGTTCCGCGCGGCCGCGAAACTTGTGCCGGAGAGCAGGTATATTCACAACGTCGCCTGCGTGAAGCTTCTGGCGATCGCCGAGGAGATGCTTGCGGGCGAGATCGCCTATCGCCGCGGAGAGCATGACGCGGCGTTCGCTCATCTGCGCGCCGCCATCGCGCTGGAAGACGACCTGCCGTACGACGAGCCATGGGGGTGGATGCAGCCTGTCCGTCACGCGCTTGGTGCGTTGCTGCTGGAGCAGGGGCGGGTGTCGGAGGCGGAGGGGGTGTATCGGGAGGATCTGGGGCTCGGCGGTGCGCTGCCCCGCGCGCAGATTCACCCGGACAATTTGTGGGCACTGCGCGGTTTGCTCGACTGTCTCGCACAGCGCGGGGAGACCGCGGAGGCGATGCTGATCCGCCAGCGGGTGGAGTTCGCCGCTGCGCGCGCCGACGTGACGGTGTCGGTGTCCTGCTTCTGCGCCGGTGGCGTGGCGTCAGAGTATCAAGCAGCCGCGGCACAGGGAGAAAGCTGCTGCGGATAGCAGTCCCGCGTTAGCCGTAACACTCGGACGGCTCCGCACAGGCCGTCCCCAACCGTCATGGCCGGGCCTTGACCCGGCCATCTATCGCGGCACCGTGCTGCATGGGTGGCCGGGTCAAGTCCGGCCACGACGGTTGGGGCCGGCCCGTGCCGTACGTCAATCGTAGACGGCTTGGTCTACGGTTCCAATTTGCCACCGATTGGTTCGGGCACGCCAATCTTCGGAGGATCGGCAATGAGCGCGAACGACGTCATGCAGCCAAACCGCCGCGATTTTCTCCTGCTCTCCGGGGGCGTCGCGACGTCCCTTGTCGGGCTGCCGTCGGCCGCACACGCCGCGAGCGAGACGACCGGTACAATGAAGATCACGAATATCGGCGTGATGAGCCCCGGCGATATGGGGCAGGCGGTCGCGATCCAACTCAAGGCCGAGGGTTTCAATGTCTACTGCGCTTTGGAACACCGCAGCGAGCGTACTCGTGGTCTGGCGCGCGAGGCCGGATTGATCGATGTCGGCTCGGTTACGCGCCTCGTTACCGAATGCGACGTTGTGCTGTCGATCATGGATCCAGGCGCCGCGCCCGACTTCGCACACGATTTCGCGGACGGGTTGCGCGCCACAGGCCGTCAGACGCTGATCGTGGACTGCAACGCGATCGCACCGGAAACGGTGCGCGCCATCGCGGCGGTGGTGCAGGCGGCCGGCGGGCGTTTTCTCGACGCTGGCATCATCGGGCCGCCGCCGCGTGGAGGGGCGAAGACCAACCTGTTCGTCTCGGGCCCGGGCGCTGCCGATCTGGAACAGATCGCGGGACCACAGATCGTTGTACAGGCGATTGGCGAAGGCGTTGCGGACGCCAGCGCGCTGAAGATGTGCTACGGCGCCCTCAACAAGGGCACGCAGGCGGTTTGGCTCGAGGTACTGATCGCCGCGGAACGCCTTGGCGTTGCGGACGTGCTCGACGCGCAGTTGCGGCAGTCCCAGGCGGATCGCTATCGCTGGGCGCTCGGCCAGTTTCCGATCCTGCCGCCAAAGGCGTATCGCTGGGTTCCGGAAATGCTGGAAATCTCCAAGACCCTCAGCGGGGTCGGCATGACGCCGCAAATGTTCCAGGGTGCGGCGGACGTCTATCGTTTTGTCGCCAACACACCGCTCGGCAAGGAGACGCCGGAGAGCCGTGACAAGGCGCGCCAGGGCAAGGATGTCGTGCGGTCGCTAGCCGAGGAACGCAGTTAGAAATCTTGCGGGAGACTGCTTCGCTGCGCGCGCAATCGGGGGTCGCCATTGCACCTCGGATACGGGTCAATCGTCTTCGAAGTCCGATGCCCGGTCTCCCAACAAGAAGCGCGGACCTGGGCCAGCGCGTGCCGCACGATCGTTTGGATTGTACAGGGCGCAGCGATCGAGCGATAAGCAGCCACATCCGATGCAGCCATCCAACAGCTCTTGCGTTCGTTGCAGCATGGCGACCTTTGCCGCGAGGACGCCACGCAATCGCGCGCCAATGGCCCGCCACTCGGCGCGCGTCGGCGCCTGCCCGTGCGGCAGCGTCGAAAGCTCGGCTTCGACCGCGGCAAGGGTTAGTCCTAACTGCTGCGCGATCAGCGCGAACGATAACCGCCGAATGTCGGACCGCATGAATTGCCGTTGATTGCCGGCGGTACGAACCGCCCTGACCAGGCCGCGTGTTTCGTAGAAGCGGATCGCTGACACTGAAAGCCCGGTCCTGCGAGCGAGCTCCCCGATCGACAGCGTTGAAGGTGGATTCATGCAGCGCCCCGAAAATACCTTGACCTAAAGTTAACTTGAGGTTTTACAACCTGCAACAGGCCAGTGACGCAGGCTTGGCCCCAGGAGGGAAATCCGATGTCATCTCTACGCATAGAGCATGTGAATATCGCGGTTGCCGACCCCGACCGCACGGTGGGTCTGATGGAAGCGCTGTTCGGTTGGCACGTCCGGTGGCGCGGCCAGTCCCAGAGCGGCGGATACGCGGTCCATGTCGGGTCGAACGATCACTACCTGGCGCTGACGACCCGAGACGATGCTGACCACGCCGCGGAGGCCTTCACCAAAGGCAGACCGCTGAACCATATTGGCGTCGAAGTTGACGATCTTGACGCCACCGAGGCCCGGGTGGTGGCGGCTGGTCTCAAGCCATCAATCACGCCGACTATGAACCGGGCCGCCGGTTCTATTTTCTCGATCAAGATGGCATCGAGTTTGAGGTTCTTAGCTATACGAACGTCGCTTATACCAGCCCGCAAAACGATTGACGCACGACAACGGCCGTCCCTAACCGTCATGGCCTGCCCTAACCGTCGTGGCCGGCACAGGGCCGGCCATGACGGTTAGGGCGGTCCGTGCGAAGCGGTGCGAGAGTTGAGATCGTTCGGCGGGTTGGTATTAGGTGCTTGGCGAAACCCCCGAATTCGCTGGCGCGTGTGGCAACACCGCGAAGCTTTTATCACCGTGCCCTCCCTTCTGCCTCCGTGATAAAAACTTGCTTGCGGCCGAGTTGAGAACGCCAAACGTGATTGCCCTGGCCAAACAGCAAAATCGTGGGTGGCCGGCCTTCGCCGGCCATGACACAGGGAGCCGTGATCCGCGGGCTGCTGATTCGATTATTTCTCCGCGAGTCTAGCCCACCGCCGCCTCGGTTATCACCCCAATTCTTCGAGCAATACCAGGGCCTCTTTCAGATCCGGCGTGTCGAAGCCCTCGGTGAACCATCCGTAGATCGGGGCGAGAAGATCGCGGGCCTCGGCGTGCCGGCGCTGGTCCCCCCACAAGCGCGCGAGACTCGTCGCGGCGCGCAGTTCGAACGCTCGCGCTTGCTGCGCCCGCGCTACGTCCAGTGCCCGCAGGTAGCTGGCTTCGGCCTCGGCCGGGCGATTCCCGGCCAGCAGCAGATCGCCCTCCAGGCGGTGGATGTCCGCCTCAGCGTAACGTTCACTGGAGTCCTCGACCAGGGCCGCCGCCTCGTGCAACACGGCGAGGCTCTTCGCCGTGCTGGCCGCACGCGGCGAGCGCCTGCGCCAACAGGGTCAGGTGATGCGTGCTCTGGAGCCTGCTGCCGGTCGCGCGGTACGCCGCGATAGCCTGCCGCAGATCGTCCGCGGCCGCGTTACCCGGCGCCTGGATTGCTCGTGCCGCCGTCAGCATGATCCGGGCAACTGCCACCATCATGCCGAGTCCGCGTTCCCGCGCGACGGCGATCGATGCGTTGGCGCATTCTTCGACCGTTGCCCATTCGCGCCGGAATCCGTGGACCGCGCTCTTGCAATACAGCACCCGCGAGCGGGTATAGTCGTGCCGGAAGCGTTCACAGGTCGCGATAGCCTCATCGGCGAAACTCAGGGCGTGGTCCGGATAACCAAGCAACCACCAGGTCCAGCCCGCATAGACGTTAGACATCGCCGCCAGTTCGATACTGTATTCGTAGGCGATGCGCTGCGCCGCGGCCGCGTCGATGCCCCGATAAGATGCGATAGCGCTGTCGAAATGCCGGCGCGCGCGCCGCTGATCTCCTGTAAGACTGCTCGTTGCGGCAGCCGCGAAGTCCCCGGCGATGCCCGCTCCGGTGGCCTTCGCGTACGCCTCGCCCGGTGGAAGATCTCGTTGGCGGTCGACTTGGCTTTTGCGAACTGTCCGGCGCCCCACTGGACGAGGATAATTCCGAACAGCACCGGGATGATGCTTTGGTCATCATCGGTCGCGGCGCCAGCTCACGCGCGCGGTTGAACGCACGGTCGGTCTCCGGAGCCGCAAGTCCCCTTACGGCAAAGTTTTCCTGGCCGAGCAGCCGTTGCAGCGCCAGTTCCTGCTTCGTCCGATCGGCCGTGTCGGGAAGCTGCTCCAATTGCGCCAGGCCGGCCGTCAAATGGCCGATCGCCTCCTGATTGGCGGACGACGGATCGCTCGCTCGCCGGCCGCCAGCCAATAGCGCAGCGCACGATCGGGCTGCTGCGCTTCGGAGAAGTGGCGGGCCAAGACCTAGGCGCACTGCGCCCTGGCCCGATCCGGAAA
>CAVXNH010000014.1:0-304185 GCA_963762885.1 uncultured Alphaproteobacteria bacterium | reverse complement strand
TGACTCGGCGCAAGGGCGCCTCGACCTCTCCCGCTCCCGCGGGAGTATTTGTTCAGCGCGGCGTTTCTCAAACGCCTGAATGGCTCTTCATTACAGCCGGATCGGCGTAACTTTCAGGCCGGCGTTCCAGTCCACACCACGTGCCCGTTGTTCAGCACATAAACCCGATCGGCCAAACACAGCGCCGCTGCCACCGTTTAGTTCCACTACCACGATCGTGCGGCCCTGCTGCGGCGCGCTCGCGGACTGACCCACCACCAGGTCGCGCACGATCAGCGGCGCCAGGCCCTCAAACGGCTCATCCAGCAGGATCACCCTCGACGTCCCTTATCAACGCCCTCGCGATCGCCAGCATCTGCTGCTCGCCACCCGACAGCGTGCGACCCGCCGGAACGCCGCCGCTCGGGCAAGCGCGGGAACGCCGCGCTAGATCCGATCCAGAGTGCCACGCGTTCGGCGCCGTCGGCGCGGCCAGGCGTAAATTCTCCTCCACTGTCAGAGCAGCCGAAGATCGCGCGTTCCTCCGGCACAAGCTGCAAACCCATCCGAGCGATTTCGTAGGGCGGGCGGCCATGGTCGGCTTGCCGTCCAGTCGGATACTGACCACTGCCCGGGCACCAGCACGCCCATGATCGTGCGCAGCGTCGTCGTCTTGCCGGCGCCGTTGCGGCCCAGCAGCGCCACCACCTCGTTCTCCTCCACGCGCAGCGAGACGTCGAACAGGATATGGCTTTTTCGCCGTAAAAACCTGTTGATTCCCTCGCTTCAAGCAGGCTCATGGACCTCGCGCATGCCTCCGAGATAGGCGTCCTGCACCGCCTGGTTACGCTGGATTGCGTCCGGAGTGCCTTCCGCCAGCAGCCGGCCCTCGTAAGTACCGTGATTTGCTCTGCGAGTTCGAAGATCGCATCCATGTCGTGCTCGACGATCACCAGCGTGCGGTCGCGGCCGATCTCGTTGATCAGCGCGCGGGTGCTGATGCGTTCGGCCGGACTCATGCCGGCCAGCGGTTCGTCAAGCAGTAGCACGTTGGGGCCGGTGGCGAGGCCATGCCGATCTCCAGGCGGCGTTTTTCCCCGTAGGCCAGCACATGCGCCGGCAGTTCGGAACGCACGCCCAGACCGACCGTGGACAGTGCCGCCTCGACCTGCGCTTCCACCTCGGGGATGCGATCGCCCCGGCGCAGCACGTCGAGCCGGAACGCGCCGCGCCGGCGGGCCAGCGCAGCGATCCGCAGGTTCTCCCGCGCGGTCAGGTCGAGAAACAGCGTGTTGAGCTGATTGCTCTTGCCAATGCCGAGTTGCGCCGTGCGGGTCGCGCCAGTTCCGGCGATGAGGCGGCCGAACAGATGCACCTCGCCTTCGGTCGGGTGCACCTCGTCGAGCAACATCTTGAACAGCGTGCTCTTGCCGGCGCCGTTCGGACCGATCACCGCGTAAATCGAATTCGGCCGCACCGCGAAGGAGACATGGTCCACTGCGCGCAGGCCGCCGTAGTGTTTGGCCAGGCCATGCGTTTCCAGCGCCGGGGCGTCGGGCCGCGTCCGGAGCAGGGTGCGGTCAGCGGCATCGTCGCGTTGACCGCAACGACGGCGATGGATGCACCGTCGGGCTCTGCGGTTGGCGGCGGTGCGCCGCGCAGCCAGCGATGGCGGATCTCGCCGGCGATGCCGCGGCGCAGGAAGATCACTAACACGACGAAGATCAGTCCGAGGATCAGCTTCCACAACGCTCCGACGCCAGGGATGAGTTGCAGGTTGTCGCGCAGCCACAGCCAGACCGCTGCGCCCACCGTGGGACCGATCAGCGTGCCGACGCCGCCGATCACCGTCTGCACGACAGGCTGACCGGAGGTGTCGAGCGAGAACGCGTCGGGCGGCATGAAGCTCTGGAACACGCCGAGCAAGCCGCCCGCCACGCCGGCGAACATCGCGGCGATGACGAACACCGCGAGTTTATAGCGCGGCACGGCGTGGCCGAGCATGGCCGCGCGGGCGGTGTTTTCCTTGATCGCGCGCAGGATGGCTCCGAACGGCGAGTGCACGATCCGGCGCGCGAGCATGAAGCTGGCGAAGAAGAAGGCTGCCAGCAGCCAGTACATCGGCGCGCCGGTATGGATGCGGATGGCGTGCGCTCCGAAGCCGAGCGTTGGTTCGGGCACGCCGGGCAGGCCGTTCTCGCCGCCGGTGTAGTCGCGCAGTGGGCTGAATTCGAGGAAGTATGCCATCTGGCCGAATGCCAGGGTGATCATGGCGAAGTAGATGCCGATGCGGCGCACCGCGAACCAGCCGACCAACAGGCCGAACAGGCCGGCGGCGATGGTGCCGATGGCAAGCGCGAGCCATACGCTGCCGACGATGTTGTTCAGCAACAGGTAGACCGCGACGAAACCTCCGGTGCCGTAGAAGGCGGCCTGGCCGAACGATAGAAGGCCGGTCCAGCCGAACAGCAGATCGAAGCCGATGCCGAGGATGCCCCAGTCGAGCGTGCGCTCCATGAAGTCGAACGAGCCGCCGACGTGGGGGAAGACGAACGGCATCGCCACCAGCACGATGGCGAGGACAAGTTCGGGCAGCATCGTCATCTAACCTCTCCCGCTGTGCGGGAGAGGTCGATGGCGCGAAGCGCCGAGGGTGAGGGTGCCGCGTTCACGCTCGGTCCTAAATCGGCACGCAGCGAAGGATGGTTCGGAGGCGCCGCGGCACCCTCACCCGGCGCTGCGCGCCGACCTCTCCCGCTGCGTGGGCGAGGTTTAGTCATACCCGGCCCTCGGTGCCGAACAGGCCTTGCGGGCGTAGCACGAGCAACAATGCCATCACTGCGTAGAGCATCACCTCGGAGTAGCCGGAGTTGAACGCGCTGGTGATGCTCATGATCTCGCCGGCGATCAGTCCGCCGAGCACCGCGCCGGGGAACGACCCAAGACCGCCGATGACGATCACCACGAAGGCCTGAACCAGGAACGGCTCACCCGAGTCGGGCGTCACCGACAGGATCGGTGCATAGAGCAAACCGGCGAACCCCGCGGCGGCCACGCCAATGGCGAACACCAGCAGGAAGGTGCGCCGAACGTTGATGCCCAGGATGCCGACCATGCCGGCATCCTCGATTCCGGCCCGCACCACCAGGCCGAGCGAGGTGCGATACAGCACTACGTAAAGCGCGATCAGCGTGGCAGCGATGATACCGATCAGTTGCAGCCGGTAGGTCGGATAGATCAGGAAGCCGAGGCGGGTGACGCCCTCGCCCCAGGACGGTGTAGGAATGTGCAGCGTGTCGCTGCCAAAAATTGCGCGCACCGCCTCGACCAGCACGATGCCGGTGCCGAAGGTGACCAGGATCTGGTCCTCCGGTGGGCGCTGGTAGAACAGGCGCATGACGACGCGCTCGATGACCACGCCGACCAGCAGCATGAAGACCAGCACGGTAATCAGGGCGAGCAACCACGATCCGGTGGCGTCCAGCACGACGTAAGCGACGTACGCGCCGACCATGAACAGCGCGCCATGAGCAAAGTTCAACACGCCCAGGGTGCCGAGGATGATGGTCAGGCCGCTGGCGACCAGGGCCAGCAACGATCCAAGGGCCAGGCCGTTGAACGCCTGGGACAGCAGCAGAGGCAGGCTGGGCATCGCGTCAATTCGCGGCTGATCAGCGATCGAGACAACGATGGCGCGTTCGCCAATCGGCACGCGTGCACATAGTCCGGCTTGCTCCCCCATCTGCCAACGCGCAGCGCCGTGCGTTGTGAACTCCCAAGACTGCCGTTCCATAATCGGCTCTGTGCGCCGCGACAACAACCAAACCGTCATCGCTGCCGAACGCGACTTGCGCCGCGGCGAACGTTCCCGTAGCAGACGCGGCTGTCCCGTTCGCTGTGCCCGGACAATTGGAATTTGTCAAAAGGCGAATGGGAAGGAAAACGTCAACCGCCAATGAGCGAGGGGAGCAGTCCGGATGAGCAAGAGGTCACATGAGTCGCGTTGGGCGTCGCGCCGCGAGGTGCTGCTGGCAGGTGCCGGCCTGGCCGGGGGCGCCCTGCTGCCCGGCCTGCGGAGCGTTGCGCGAGCGGCCGAGGACCATCCGCCGGTCGGGACATGGCCGGCCGCGGTGTCGGGTTCCTCGGTGTTCGTCGGCGTGTCGCTGCCGCGCACGGGCACCTATGCGGTGCAGGGCGAGGACGAACTCAAGGGCGTCGAGTTGGCGCTGGAGCATATCAACAGCGGCGATCCGCTGATTCGTAAGATCGCCACCGGGCTGACCAAGGGATTGCTCGGCAAGCAGATAGAGCATGGCGTGGCGGACTCCGAGGCCAAGCCGAACACCGCGGTGCAGAACGGCACCAAGTTCATCAGCGACAACAAGGCGATCCTGTTGTGTGGCTGCGTATCGTCGGCCGAAGCGGTGGCGATGAACAAGCTGGCGCAGCGGGAGCATGTGATCTACCTGCCGATCGTCAGCGGCTCCAACGACACTACCGGCAAGGACTGCGTGCGCTACTCGTTCCGCCAGTGCTTCTATGCCCAGACCGCCGCGGCGGCGCTGACGCCGGTGATCGTCAAGCAGCTTGGCAAGAACAAGAAGATCGCGTTCCTGACGCCGGACTACACCTATGGCCACACGGTGCGGCAGTCGTTCGAGACGGCAACGAAGGACCAGGGCGGCTGGAGCGTGGCGACCAACCAGGTGTGTCCGCTGGGCGCGTCGGACTACAGCTCCTACCTGCTGAACATCGCCAACAGCGGCGCCGACGTTTTCATCAATATCAATTTCGGCAACGACGCGGTGCAATCGATCAAGCAGGCGAAGCAGTTCGGCGTGCTGGACAAGACGACGCTGGTAATGGCGTACAACACGCCGTTCCTGGCGCGCGATGTCGGGGCCGAGCTGATGCAGGGCGTCTACGCCTCGACCGACTTCTGGTGGACGCTTGAAGACACGTACCCGCTGGCGAAGGAATTCGTCGCGGCGTTCGAGAAGAAGTACAACTACAAGCCGGAGTGGAGCGCCAACTCCGGCTACATGTCGATCGCGTTGTGGGCCGACGCGGTGACGCGCGCCGGCAGCTTCTATCCGCCGGATGTCATCAAGGCGTACGAGGCGGGCAAGCCGACCCAATCCACGGTGGGCGAGGTGCGATTCCGTCCGGAGGACCACCAATTGATCCGGCCGGTGATCATCGAACGCGGCAAGAAGAAAGCCGACATGAAGAATCCGGACGACTACTACGAGATCGTGGAGATCGTCCCGGGCGGGCCGCTGATGCAGGCGCCCGACGCGTTCGGCTGCAAGCTGGGCGATTACACCTGAGCCTGGCAGAAGGGGGGCCGGCACGGTGTGCCGGCCCTGCGCATCGCTCAGCCAATCGGGCTTGAGCCCACACGTCCTCCGGCCGGCGGCCTGGGCCCTCGCGGGTGGCCACTGGCGTGCTCCGCAATATTTGATTAAGATTGCTAAATCTTAAGGTTTGGCCGATTCGGGCCAGGCGCCCAGGGGAAACACCCGGCAAACGGGGTGGGGCAAATTCGTGATGCGCTAGTATCGGTTGCATACGTTGGCCCGAGGGCAATTCTTGCGGGTGACGTAGCCGCCACAATAACAGGAGGAAACGTCATGAGTGACTCGAGACTTGAACGGATCCGTCGGGATCCGCGCTTTGACCAGCTTTGCCGATCGCGCGGCCACCTCGCCTGGACGCTGTCCGCGATCATGCTCATCGTTTACGTGGGCTTCCTCCTGCTCGTCGCGTTCGGCGGCGACTTCCTCGCCACCCCGCTGGTGGCGGGCGGTGTCACGACAATAGGCATCGCTATCGGTGTCGGCGTCATCCTCGTCGCCATCGTGCTGACCGCCATTTACGTGTTCAAGGCTGGCGCTACCGACGAACTCACACGCGAACTCCTCGAGGAGACACGATGATGCGCCCGCTGTTCCGCTTGCCTTGCGCCGCGGCGGCGACGCTCGCACTGCTGCCGACCGCTGCACTCGCCCAGGGAGCGCCCGCCGCGGCACCGGTCAACTGGCACGCCATCGCGATGTTCCTGGTGTTCATCGCGCTCACCCTCTACATCACGTACTGGGCGGCCAAGCGCACCAAGACCGCCACCGACTTCTACGCCGCCGGACGCGGCATCACCGCGCTGCAGAACGGCCTCGCGATCGCCGGCGACTATATGTCGGCTGCCTCCTTCCTCGGTATTGCCGCGCTGGTCTACTTCAACGGCTTCTATGGTCTCAACTTCTCCATTGGCTGGCTGGTCGGCTGGCCGATCGTGCTGTTCCTGATTGCGGAACGGCTGCGTAACCTCGGCAAGTACACGTTCGCCGACGTCGCCGCCTACCGGTTGAAGCGCGGGCCAATCCGCGTGATGGCCGCGCTCAGCACCCTGGTGGTGGTGATCTTCTACCTGATCGGCCAGATGGTCGGCGCCGGCCAGTTGCTGCACACCCTGCTGCCGCAGATCGAATACTGGCAATCGATCATCATCGTCGGCGTGCTGATCATCATCTACGTCACCTTCGGCGGCATGAAGGCGACGACCTGGGTGCAGATCATCAAAGCGGCGCTGCTGCTGGGCGGCGCGACCCTGATGGCGCTGCTGGTGCTGATCCATTTCAGCTTCAGCCCCGGCGCGATGTTCGCCGAGGCGGTGCGCATCCATCCGAGCCACGACGCCATCATGAAGTCGATGGCGCCGATCGGCAGCAAGCCGAACCCGATCGAATCGCTCTCGCTCGGTCTCACGCTGATGTTCGGCACCGCCGGCCTGCCGCACATCCTGATGCGCTTCTTCACGGTTACCGATGCCAAGGCGGCCCGCAAGTCGGTGCTCTACGGCACCTGCTTCATCGGCTACTTCTACATCCTGACCTTCATCATCGGCTTCGGCGCGATCGTGTTCGTGGCCAGCAACCCCACCTATCTGGTGGACGCGGCGAAGGGCATCGCACTGAAGGGCGGCGGCAACATGCCGGCGGTCTATCTGGCGCAGGCGCTGGGCGGCGATCTCTTCCTCGGCTTCATTGCCGCGGTTGCCTTCGCCACCATCCTGGCGGTGGTCTCCGGCCTGACGCTGGCGGGGGCGTCGGCGATCTCGCACGACCTCTATGCCAACGTCATCGCGCATGGCCGGTCGACGGAGCAAACCGAGGTGCGGGTTTCCAAGGTGGCCGTCGTCGCCCTGGGCATCATCGCGATCCTGCTCGGCATCGCCTTCGAACGGCAGAACGTCGCCTATATCGTCGCTCTCACCTTCTCCATCGCAGCCTCCAGCAACTTCCCGATCCTGGTGATGGCGATGTTCTGGCGCGGGCTAACGACGCGGGGGGCGCTCGCCGGGGGTTATGTCGGCTTGCTCGGGTCGGTGCTGCTGGTGGTGGTGGGGCCGACGGTCTGGGGCAAGGTGCTCGGCATGGGGGCACCGATATTCCCGATCGACTTCCCGACCATCATCACCCTGCCGGCGGCCGTCATCGTCGCATGGCTCGTGTCGCTCGCCGATAGTTCCGCGGCAGCAAAGAACGAGCGGCTCGCGTTCGAGGACGAGTACATCCGCTCGCAGACCGGCCTCGGCGCGGAGGGTGCAACGGTGCACTGATCCCGCCGCCGAGTTGCGTCATAGCGGCCACCGGGCGCTTGATCCGGTGGCCGGTATGATGGGGCCGGCGTCGTTCAAGAGTTCGATCAATGAGGCGCTTGGCATCACTGAGCAATCGGGAAGCAGGACGACAAACGCCCGTATACTCACGTCATCTTCGCGCAAGCGGGGATGACGTGAATTGCGCGGGGATGATGATGATCGCTGAATTGTCGCCTGATTCCTGACATCTGAGTAAGTGCGTCTGCCGCGGTGCGGTTCGCGTCGCTCGACAATCGTGGATAATATGGATTTGCCGAATGACCCTTGGAGGCAAACGAATGCTCGTACGCGCGTTGATCGTGACCGTGTTGCTGGCCGCGGCGCTCCCGGCGCTGGCACAAGAGACGGCAAAACAGCCGCCCCCCAATTGGCCCGGTTATCAGGAAGGCGATTACGCCGTCAGCAATTACAAATTCACCAGCGGCGAGAGCCTGCCGGAGGTGAAATTGCATTACCGCACGATCGGCACTGCGAAACGAAACGCAGAGGGCATGGTGGTCAACGCCGTGCTGCTGCTGCAGGGTAATACCGGCACCGGCGCCAACTGGTTTCGCCCGACATTGGCCGACGAACTGTTCAAGCCGGGCCAGCCGCTCGACGCGGCGAAATACTACATCATCATGCCCGACGCTCTGGGGCGCGGCGGCTCGTCGAAACCGTCCGATGGTCTGAAGGCCGGCTTCCCACATTACCGATACCACGACATGGTCGACCTGACACACCGGCTGGTCACGGACGGTCTGAAGGTCGCCCATATACGGCTGGTTATTGGCAGCTCTCTGGGCTGCATGCAGCAATTCCTGTGGGCTGAGTGGTATCCCGATTTGATGGACGGCACGATCGGGCTGTCGTGCCAGCCGGTCGAGATCAGCGGCCGCAACTACATGCTGCGCCACGCCGCCGCCGAGCTGATCCGCCACGACCCGGCCTGGCATGATGGCAACTACGACAAGACCCCGACCCTGTATATGTACGCGGCGGCCGGCGACGACCTGACCGAGAGCCCGGTACGCATTCAGGAAGCAGCGCCGACCATGCAGGCGGCCAAGGCACTCTACGACCAGCGCCTGGCAACGTTGATGAAGAACGGCGACGCCAACAACACGCTGTACGAACTCGAATCAATCTACGACTACAGCCCGGAGGCCGACCTGCCGAAGATCAAGGCCCATGTGATGCTGATCAACAACGTCGAGGATTTCGCCGACCCGCCGACGCTCGGCACTGTCGAACGCGCGTTCAAGAAGATCGCACACGGCACCTACGTGCTGACCCCTTATAGCAAGGACACGCATGGGCATTTCACGCATTACTACGGGTCGGTGTGGAAGCCGTATCTGGTGAAATTCATGTCCGGTCTGCCGCCGGCGCCGCGATGATGGCGGCCCGGCTGCGGCTTCGGCGCGTCCCTTGACGACGAACGAAGACCAGTGCGTCGCGTCCTTGATTTGCGGTGACCTTGGTGAGTCGTGCCATCCCGCCCAGTCCCGTCATCCCGCTTGCTTCCCGTCATCCCCGCGAAAGCGGGGACCTATGCCGCTGGGTCCCCGCCTTCGCGAGGATGACGGGAAGGAAGCGGCACCGGGCACCTTGTTCGATAGGATGGCGGCGGCGCAACGGTCGCCAGCCTCAGTGCATAACTCTCCGCCACGGTCAGCTTGCCACTGCCAAACGCGCCGGTTAGCGTCCTTACCCCGACGCTGGAAACGCGATGACCAACCAAGGTCCGCCAGACCAGGAGCCCCGATCAATGCCACTCGACTTCAACCGCATCCACGACGTGCCAGACGATCTGCTGGCCGCGATCGACTATTGCTACGAGCAAGGCTGGACCGATGGTCTGCCGGTGATCCCGCCGGTGGTGGACCGCGTGCATGCGATGCTGGCCTATGAGGGCCGCCCGCCCGAGGCCGTGATCGCCACGCATCCCGCGACCGGGCTGCAACTCACCATCCACGCCGCCGCGGCCAACGCGGTCATGGCCGGCTGCCTGCCGGAGTATTTCCCGGTCGTGGTCGCCGCGTTCGAGGCGATGGACAAGCCGGGCTTCAACTTCCACGGCTCGACCGCCAGCACCGGCGGGTCCGCGCCGCTACTGATCGTCAGCGGACCTTACGCCGACGCGATCGGCATGAACGCCGACGTGAACCTGTTCGGACCCGGCAATCGGGCCAACGCGACGATCGGTCGCGCCACCAGGCTGATCCTGCGCAACGTGTTCCAGATGATCCCGGGCATTTCCGATAAATCGACGCAGGGCAATCCCGGCAAATACAGCTTCTGCATCGCCGAACGCGCCCGCGGCAACCCGTGGCCGCTGTTGTGCCAGGCGCAGGATTATCCAGATGGCGTATCCAGCGTCACGGCCTTCGCTGGGGGCGGGTTCTGCAACGTGGAAAACCACGGTGGCAACACACCCGAACAAGTCCTGGGCTCGGTGGCCGACGCGATGGCCAACGATGGCTGCATCACGCTGGGCCAGAGCGTCGTCATCCTCGCTCCAGAGCATATGCGCATTGTCGCCGGCGCCGGCTGGACCCGGCAGAACGCCCAGGAGTTTTTGTTTTCGCACGCCAAACGGACCGTCGAGGAGATGACCCGCGTCGGCAAATACCGCGACGTCGAGTACGAAAAGCAGCACGGGCCGGATTCCCATCCATTGGCCGAAGCCGGCTACGTTCACCGCGGCTTGACGCCCGATGACATCCTTATCACCATGGGTGGTGGCGACGCTGGCGGGCATTCTTGCTTCATCCCGTCATGGAGCCGTGGCCGCGGTTCGATTATGCAGCACAAGCCCATCGGGGTCTGCATCGATTGGACTTAGAAAGGGAACGTTCGTGCAGCTCTATGACCCCACAGCGTCCGGTGCGGAACGCAGCCTGTCCCGCGCGGCCGCGCTCGCCTCCCTGGAGGGCAAGACCATCGGCATTTTGGAAAACGGCAAGCTGAACGCGCCGGAGATGCTGCACGCCGTGGCCGATCTGTTTGTGCAACGGAACGGCTGCGTCATTCGCGCGGTGTATTCGAAATCCAACGCCAGCGCGCCGGCGCCGTCCGAGACCCTGGCCCAGGCAGCTTCGGAGGTGGATTTCCTCATCACCGGCCTGGGCGATTGAGGCTCTTGCTCTACGTGCAGTCTGCACGACGGAATTACATTCGAGCAGTTGGGTAAACGGGCGGTGGTGCTGACCACCGAACCGTTCGAAGTCACGGCTCAGAACATCGCCCGGATCATGGGCCTCGCGGATTACCCGTTCATGAAGGTCCAGCATCCGATCGGAAGCTGCACCACGCCCGAACTCAAGGCCCGGGCTGAGGTGGCGTATCGGCAGGCGCTGTCGATCCTGTTGGGGCCATGACCGTCGTACAACACGTGTCATGGCCGCGCTGACGCAGCCTGCCTCATGACCCGGCGCAGTTTGCCATTCCACCAGGACCGCTGGTGGCGCATTCTGGGCGTCTCGTTCGTCATGTACGTGCTGTCGTTCATCGACCGCACCAACATCGCAATGGCGATCCCGGCGATGCGCGCCGACTTGCACCTGTCCGCGGTGGCCATCGGCGAGGCCACCAGCGTGTTCTTCTGGGGCTACATCGTCCTGCAAATCCCCGCCGGCCGCCTGGCCGGTGTGTGGTCGGCCAAACGCATCATCTTCCTGCAATTGCTGGCATGGGCGGCGATTTCCATGACGACCGCCTTCGTCCGCACGGGGACCGAGCTCTGGATCAACCGGTTCGCCCTTGGCCTGGCCGAGGGCGGTGTGCTGACCTGTACATCGTGCTGATCCGCGCCTGGTTCACCAAATCCGAGCGCGCCCGCGCCAACACCGTCTTTCTGCTCAGCCTGGCGATCGCGCCGATGATCGCCAATCCGATTTCAGGGTTCGTCCTATCCGTCTCCGACTGGCGCACGATGTTCCTGCTGGAGGCAGTGCCCGGCCTGTTGTGGGGCGGCGTGTGGTTATGGGCGATCGCCGACAACCCGGCGAAGGCAGCGTGGCTGCCGGCGGCTGAGCAAGACCGGCTGATGGCGGAACTGGCCGCGGAGAACGCCGCCATTCCGCCGGCGACCGGACACTGGCTGAGCGTGCTCTACAGCCGTCCGGTGATCTTGCTGGTGCTGTACAATTTCGGCGCGTTGGCGGCGGAGTGGGGCGTCGGCTTCTGGCTGCCGAGCGTGGTGAAGGAGACCGGCGCATCGATCGGGCTGGTCGGCGTGTGTCGGCGCTGCCCTACGCCGCGGGCGCGACGATGATGGTGCTGGTCGCGCGCAGTTCCGACCGGCGGCAGGAACGCAAATGGCACATGATCGCCGCCACCTCCGCCAGTGGGATGTTCCTGTTCTGCGCGCAGTTCGCCACGGGGTTCGGACCCTACGCGACGGTGGTGTTCCTGACCCTGTCGATCGGCGCCTTCCTGGGCCGGTTCGGACCATTCTGGACCCTACCCTCTGAGGTGCTGCCGATCTCTGTCGCCGGCGTTGGTATCGGACTGATCAACGGCGCGGGCAATTTAGGCGGCACGGTCGGGCCAGTGGTGTTTGGCTACGTGCGCGACACCACGGGCAGCTTCGATGCCGCATTGACCGCGGGTGGCATTGCGCTGATCGGCGCCAGCCTCGTGGCGCTGCTGATCCGGTCGCCGGCGCGCCGGTGAGATATCCGCGCGCTATCGAGACTTTATGGCCGGTGTGGTAACGCGACGACCAGACGACGGAAGAAACCGAGCGGTCGGAGGATCGCTGCCGCAACCAGTCAAGCCTCTGGGCAGAGATATCGGCGACGGTTACACGCCCTCTCTCCCTGTGCTAGGGAAAACAGGGCAGAGCAAGACGTGTCTGCCGCCCCCTCCCGTAACGCGAGGGGAATGGTGCCCTTATGCCAGCCGCACTCGATTTCTCCATCCCGCCGTTCGAGCGCCTGACCGCGGAGCAACGGCGCAAGCTGGCAGCGGCGACCGACGTCGCCTTCCTCCAGCCGGGCGAGGTGCTGATCCAGGCGGGCGAGGCGCCCGCGCACCTCTATCTGGTTGTGAAGGGCCTGGTCAGCGAACGGGCTGGTGACGAGGTGATCACCGTGCATGGCGCGGGTGACCTGGTCGGGGCCGGCGCGCTCGCCGCGCCCGCGCCGGCGACCGCCGAAGTCCGGCAGGAGACCATCGCGCAGCTCCTGCCGCGCCATCTATTGCTCGATCTCTGCCGCGCCAACCCGGCCTTCGAAGCCTATTTCGCGCAGCGGCTCGGCGAGCGTCTCGCCGCCCGGGCAGAGCGCGAGGCGACGCGCGGGATGGCGCCGTTGATGATGGCGAAGGTCGGGGAGGCCTTCCTGAATCCGCCGGTCGTCGTCCCTGCTGCCATGCCGATGCAGGCGGCGGCGCTGCGGATGCACAGGGAAAAAGCCACCAACCTGCTGGTCCGCCGTGCAGACGACGCGCTGGGCATCGTGACCGACGCGGATCTCGCCAGGGCCGCGTTCGTCCATGCGTTGCCGTTCGACGCGCCGATCGAACAGGTGGCGTCGTTCCCGGCCGTGACCATCGACCACGGCGCGTTCCTGTTCCGCGCCCTGCTGCTAATGACGCAACATGGTGTGCGCCATATGCCGGTGCTGCGGGATGGCGCCGTCATCGGCGTCCTCGAGCTCATCAACCTGATGGGTCATATGTCGAGCCGCTCCTATCTCGTCATGGCGGAGATCGAGCGCGCTGCCGGGATCGATGAGCTCGGCCGGGCAGCCGCTGCGATCGAGCCACTGCTGGAGGCGCTGCACGAAACCGGCATGAAGGTGCAGGCGATCGCCGAGATGGTCAGCGATCTCAATCGCAGTATTCTGCGGCGGCTGTTCGGGTTCCTGGCGCCGCCCGATCTGGTGGCGAACGCCTGCCTGGTCGTCATGGGTTCGGAGGGGCGTGGCGAGCAATTGGCCCGCACCGATCAGGACAATGCGCTGATCGTCTCTGACGGGGCCGCGATCGACGACGCGACGCTGCGCGACGTCTGCACCCGCTTCACCGAAACGCTGATCGGCTACGGCTACCCGCGCTGCCCCGGCAACATGATGGTTTCCAACCCACACTGGGCGCAGCGGGAGGCCGCGTTCCGTGCCGACATCGATGACTGGCTGGTGCGCCCGGGCGGCGAGAGTTTTCTGAACCTCGCGGCTCTGACGGACGCCGCGCCGGTGGCGGGCGACCCGGGGGTGTTAGAGCACTTGCGGCACCACCTGTTCGCGAGCATCGGCAATGCTGGCGGCTTCCTGTCGCATTTCGCCAGGCCGATCCTGCAATTCGACACCCCGATTGGCTTCTTTCACCAAATCCTGCTCGGCACCGGCGAGCACGCGGGTGAGATCGACGTGAAGAAGGGGGGCCTGTTTCCGATCGTGCATGGCGTGCGGGCACTCGCCCTGGAGCATCGCATCGAGGCGGTCAACAGCTTTGCCCGCATCGAGGCGCTGGCCGCCGCCGGCGCGTTGGAGCGCGACGTCGCTGCGGACCTGGCGGAAGCGTTGCAATACCTGATGGAGCTCAGGCTCCGGGCGCGCCTCGCCAAGGACCGCGGCGCCGGCGGGGCGGCGGGCGATAATACCGTCCGCGCCCAGGACCTGTCGCGGCTACAGCATGACGGGCTGCGCGACAGCCTGCTGATCGCCAAGCGCTTCAAGGAGCGGATCAGCTATCATTTCCGTCTTGACGCGTTCTGACCGGGACCGGCGCGTGCGCAAGTTCCTGCATCGCTGGCTCTCCTCCCGCGCCCGATCGCGGGCCCGCCTGCGCGACCCTGCCTACGCCTTCCTGTTCGAGCCGGAAGATGCCGCCGAGGCGGTCGTCTTCGACACGGAAACCACGGGCCTCAGCCGCAGGCGGAGCGACATCATCAGCCTTGCCGCCATCCGCATCCGCGGCAACCGCCTGCTGTTGAGCCAGCGCCTGGAGCTGCTGGTGCGCCCCTCCGCCGCGATAGAGCACGCGGCGGTCGCGGTGCACGGGCTGCGCCCGATGGATGTCGCGGGTGGACTGCCGGCGCGTGAAGCCGTGGACCGCTTCCTGCGGTTCATCGGCACGCGGCCGCTGGTCGGCTACTATCTCGAGTTCGATATCGCCATGGTGAACCGGGTGATCCGGCCCTGGCTCGGCATCAACCTGCCCAACCGCGCGATCGAGGTCTCGGCGCTGTACTATGACCGGGTGATGCGCGAGCGTGCCACCCGCGACGCGCTCTATACCGGCACGGTCGATCTCAGCTTCGCCCGCATCCTCGCCGACCTCGACCTTCCGGCGCTGCCCGCGCACGACGCGCTGAACGATGCGCTGATGACCGGGCTGATGTATCTCAAGCTGACCGCGGCCGGTGGCTCATGACATTACATGCCGCGTCACACCAACCAGTCGAACGATTGACACTCGCCCGCTTCGCACGGACCGCCTCACCGTCATGGCAAATACGACAGCCTTGGTGATGATTGCTTCGGTTGCAGCGCGGATCGAGGTGTTTCATAAGTGACCGGGAATGTCGCCTCGCACCGGACACGCTAATGCTGATTGGTGCGTCGAGGGCGCGTAGTGGGGGAGAATGAAGATGTCTCGGCCAGGGATGGTGCGCCCATCCTCGCGGCGGCGAACCAGCCTCTGCCAGGTCGTGCGGTTTGGCCGCGCCGGCCTCGTCTGAAGCAAGCCGGCCATGCGCTTCTTCGGCTTCCCACTATCGAGACCAAGACAACTGGCGATCCTGTGGCTGGTCGGCATCGCGGTTCTGGCGCTCGCGACCTGGATTTGCTTCGTGCTCGGCTTGAACTCAGGCACTACCGGCTTTGTGTATCTGACGATTGTCGTCGGTTTGTCGCTCTGGGACAGCTTCGTTTCGTCAGCCTTCTTCTCGGTTCTCGCAGTTCTGGCTCTCGACTTTTTTTTCATACCGCCGATTTTCTCGCTCGAGATCGAGTTTTCGCAGGATATTCCGCTGCTGGCGACGTTTCTCCTGACCTCGTTCGTGATTACCGGCCAGGTCCGGCGCGTGCGGCTATCGGCGGAGACTCTGAAGCGGCAGGCGCAACTCCTCGACCTGACACACGATACCGTCGTCGCCCGCGACGCCCGCGACGCGATCACGTTCTGGAACCGTGGCGCGGAGCAACTTTACGGCTGGAGCCGCGAGCAAGCGGTC
The DNA here is from genome assembly GCA_963762885.1 of uncultured Alphaproteobacteria bacterium. Classification (GTDB taxonomy): domain Bacteria; phylum Pseudomonadota; class Alphaproteobacteria; order Acetobacterales; family Acetobacteraceae; genus JASHVB01. The sequence goes on along the minus strand of CAVXNH010000014.1, from coordinate 288,382 downwards.
GGCACGGTTTCGCACGCGCTCCTGAAGACCATCTTCCCGGAAAGCCGCCAGAAAATCGACGAACTCTTGCTCCGCACCGGTCATTGGGAAGGCGAACTCGTCAACACCAGGAAGGACGGCACCCAGGTTATCGTTGCAAGCCGATGGTCGCTGCAACGCGATGAGAGCGGGCGCCCGATCGGCACGCTGGAAACCAACAACGATATCACCGAACGCAGGCACGCCGAGGAAGCGCTGCGCCGTAGCCAGGCGGCTTATCTCGCGGAAGCGCAAAAGCTCAGTCTGACCGGCAGCTTCGGATGGAATGCGGTTAGCGGCGACGTGTTCTGGTCCGACCAGAGCTTCGCCATCTTCGGGTACGAACCGACCATCAGACCCTCAATCGCGTTGATGCTGGAGCGGGTACATCCCGATGACGTCGAATTAGTCCGCGGCACGGTGGATCGCGCCGCAACCGGCCGCACCGAATTCGACATCGAGTTTCGGCTGTTGATGCCCGACGGCATGCTCAAGCACATCCATGCGGTCGCCCATCCCCTGGAGGACGAGCCCGACAAGGCGCAGTTCGTCGGCTCGCTGATGGACGTCACCGCCGCCCGGCGAGCCGAAGCACAAGTCCACGAGGCGCAGGCGCAGGTTGCCCATATCGCCCGGGTCACCAGCCTCGGCGCGCTGTCCGCCTCGATCGCCCACGAGGTCAATCAGCCGCTGGCCGCCATCGTGTCGCATGGCGAGGCCAGCCTGCGATGGCTCAATCGTGAGGCGCCGCGGCTCGACGAAGTGGAGTCGTCGATCAGGCATGTGATCGCGGCCGGCCGCCGCGCGAGCGAAATCATCCAGCGCATCCGCGGGCTGACGACCAAATCGACGCAAGAGAAGCACCCGTTGCACCTGAACGCCGTGGTCGAGGAGGTGGTGCCGCTGGTCCGGCGCGAGGCGGCCAGCCATCAAGCGTTGTTGCAGTTGGAGCTTGGCCCAGATCTCCCCGCCGTTGAAGGCGATCGGATCCAGCTTCAGCAAGTCATCATCAACCTGATCCTGAATGCGGTTCAGGCCATGGCCGGCGTCGAGGATCGCGCTCGCTCCGTCGTGGTCAGCACACGCACCGATGCAGGTCACCACGTATTGCTCGAGGTCCGGGATTCGGGCTCCGGCATCGATCCCAAAAACGCCGGACGTATATTCGAGGCTTTCTTCACCACCAAGCCCGGTGGCATGGGGATAGGGCTGTCGATTTGCCGCTCGATCATCGAAGCTCATGGTGGGCGGATGTGGGCCAAGTCGAGGCCAACCGAACCAGGTGCGATCTTCCGGTTCAGCCTCCCCGCGAGCACCGGTACCTAGTGTCCGTCCGGGAACAAGTCCTCCAAGTGATCGCGCTGCAATTTCCGTGTCATGGCCGGCGAAGGCCGGCCATGACACAGGGGATTAGGGGCAACTGATTGAAGCACTTACTTTCCAGCAGAATTTTAGTCTCCTGCTCGCCTCCCGCGCGCTTGACGACATTCAGCCGGCACCTCATCTTTCGACCGATCACCGGCCGCAGGAAATGCGTCGTGACGGATCGACAGGGATCGACAGAAGCTGACCCGACTGCGCAGGAACCGGTCGTCCTTGTCGTGGACGACAATCCGTCCATGCGCGAAGCATTGCGCAGTCTGTTGCAATCGGTTGACCTGCACGTCGAGATGTTCAACTCGGCGGCGGCTTTTCTGCAAGCGGACCTGCCAACGGCGCCAGCCTGCATCGTTCTGGACGTCAGGTTGCCAGGCCAAAGCGGTCTTGAGCTTCAGGCCGAGATGATCAGGGAAGACATTCGTATCCCGATCATATTCATGACCGGGCATGGCGACGTGCCGATGTCGGTCAAGGCCCTGAAGGCAGGCGCGATCGACTTTCTTACCAAACCGTTCCGCGATCAGGACCTGCTGGATGCGATCAGCGCCGCCATCGAGGTCGATCGCAAGCGCCGGGGCGAGGAGGCGAGACAATCCGACCTCCGGGCGAAGTTCGATGCGCTGACCGCCCGAGAACAGCAGATCATGAAATACGTGACCGATGGTATGTTGAACAAGCAGGTCGCGCACGAGATCGGCGTGTCGGAGATCACGGTGAAAATTCACCGCGGCAACGTGATGCGCAAAATGGGCGCGAGATCGCTGCCCGAGCTGGTGCGAATGGCGGAGGCTCTGGCCGCGGCGCCCGCAAGGCCGTCTCGGTGAGTGAAGCACGCGATCGGGATCGGCCGCCGGCGCCGGGTCCGGCCTCCGAAACGGCTGCTACGAATAAACCCTTGTATAGCTTTACCCGCGAGTAGCGATCCCACACATTGCACGCGTGATTGAGTTCTCTTTGCCGCGTCTCTGGCGCCGCAGCAAGTGATCGGACGAGACGTGAAGACACCCCTCATCGCTATCGTGGACGACGACGAGGCAGTCCGCCTTGGCACCACAAGCCTCGTGCGATCACTCGGTTACGACGTGCAAACCTATGAATTGGCGGAGGATTTCCTGCAGTCGCAGGAACGCCACGACACCTCCTGCCTCATCTCCGACGTCCAGATGCCGGGGCTGGGGGGGCTGGATCTGCAAAAGGTGCTGGTCGCGGAGAACTCCCCGATGCCGATCATCTTCATCACCGCGTATCCCGACGCGAATATCAGGCAGATCGCATTGCAGGCCGGGGCGGTTTGCTTTCTCAGCAAGCCGTTCGACGGGGAAACCCTGATCCAATGCCTGGAAAAAGTGTTCGGCACGGGCAGCCCACCGCAAAGCTCGCACTGACCGGTCGCCCCAATCGTCATGGCCGGTGCGATCAATTCAGGAAGCGGCCTCCGAGTTCGTCATTGGTCGCGATCTCCGCGGCTTCGCTAAACCTTCGTATAGCGACAGGCAACCATGGTGGAGGCACGTCGAACCTTAGTTCGATAGAGCAGTCTTCCGGTACGTGCCATTGTGCGGCGGTGAATTGACGGACATCGGGAGGTGAACCCTATGAACGGTTCAGGCACCGCAATTCCCCACCAGATGCCGGGTGTGACAGGCCTGGGTGCTCTGCAACCTGCCGACCTGTGCGGTCGCGTGGCAATCACCGGCGGCAGCTCCGACACGTCCGGAGATCGCCTTTGCTTCGATCGATTCACCCTGCTGCCGGTCGAGCGTCTTTTGCTTGCAGATGATAAACCGGTCCATATCGGCGGCCGGGCGCTCGACATTCTCATTGCGTTGACGGCAAACGCTGGCACGTTGATGACGAAGGACGACTTGCTCGCCAGGGTCTGGCCCGGCATGTGCGTCGAGGACGGCAATCTCAGAGTTCACATTGTGGCGTTGCGCAAAGCCCTGGGCGACAGCGATGGCCGGCTGATCCGCACTGTGGCCGGCCGGGGTTATCAATTCGTCGCTCCTGTGTCGCAGGCGTCAAAGCCGTCATTGCTTGCTCCGCTCTCTGCGGAGCCCGTGCGGCTGCCGCGGTCCGCCGTCGGCAGGATCATCGGCCGCGTCGGCTTTATCGAGCGCGTGGTCGCCGCATTGCCGCACCAGCGCCTGATAACGATCGTCGGACCCGGTGGAATTGGCAAAACCCTGGTCGCCATCGCCTGCGCTGAAGCTCTTGCGGGATCGTATCGGGGCGGTGTCGATTTCGTCGATCTGGCGCCGGTGACAGAGCAAGCATCGGTCGCCGGGGCACTCGCGAGGGTCCTTGGTGTTGCCATCGGCTCGATTGACCCGATCCGCGATCTCGTCCGGCATCTCCAAGATCGGCAAATGCTGCTGGTGATCGATAACTGCGAGCATGTCGTCGACGCCGCGGCCGAGTTGGTGGAGGCGATCGTCACGGGCGCGCCCGGCGTTCATGTCCTCGCCACCAGTCGCGAAGCGTTGCGCATAGCGGGCGAGTTGGTGCGGCTTCTGCCGCCATTGCCATGCGCGCCCGATACCCCGGATCTCACCGCGGCGGAAGCAATCACCTATCCCGCGGTGCAGCTCTTCGTCGAGCGGGCGACCGCCGCGCAGCAGACGTTTCAGATTCTGCGATGTGGATGCACCGGTCGTGGCCGAAATCTGCCGGCGACTGGACGGTGTCGCGCTGGCGATCGAACTTGCCGCGGCGCAGGTCGAAGCATTCGGCCTCGCATGGCTGGCGGCACATCTGGACGAGCGGTTGTGGATTCTCAACCGCGGCCGACTGTACTGCTGCCGCGCGCCACCAGACACTCGCTGCGCTGCTCGACTGGAGCTACGATCTTCTGTCAGTGCAGGAACGCGCGACGTTGCAGCGCCTGGCGGTTTTCGCCGATGCGTTCACTCTGGACGCGGCAATTGCCGTCTCCGCCAGCGATGGGATCGAGGATGTCGAGGTCGCCCACGCCGTCGGCGGGCTGGTTTCAAAGTCGATGGCAACTTCGGACATCAGCGGGCCGATCACGCACTATCGGTTGCCCGAAACGACCCGTGCCTATGTCTACGCCAAGATGAAGGCGACGACCGCGTTCGCCGGCAATCAGTTCGCATACCGATCGGGGAAATCATTCCCGTACGGCACGGACCTCTCCGACCGTCACGGGCGGGCCTGACCCAGCAGCCGTCGCCGAGGGCCTGATCGCCGCCGCAACCGGCCATGACACGGAATTTGCAGCGCGATCACTTGGAGGACTTGTTCCCGGACGGTCCCATAGTGAACCGGCGGCCGATTCGCCACGCGCCTACTGTTTGTCGATATTCCAATACGCCACGATATAGGCGTTCAGCACGCCTGAGACGTTCTTCCCCCATCCCGTGACAACGTCGAATTGCCCCACCGGGATATACGGCAGGAACTCCCACAGCCGCTTCTGAAACGCCTCGAACGCCACTTTCCGCGCCGCATCGTCCGGCGCCTCCAAAAAGGCCTGCCGCAATGCCTCGCCTTGCGGATCGCACGGCCAGCCGGCCCAGTTTTTTCCCGTGCATGACAGATCCAGAGACAGGTTCATCAGCGGATGGAACCACGCGCTGCCGATCGCGTGGTAGGCGAACAAATTATAACCGCCCTGGTCCAGCGGCTTGTTCGCCGCCTGCATCCGCTGAAACATCACCGCGAAGTCGGCCATCTGCACATCGACGTTGACGCCCGCCTGCTGCAAGCGCTGCGCCGCCACCAGGGTCATCGCGTTGATCGCCGGCAACTGCGGCGTTCCCAGCAGCACCAGCTTCTCGCCCTTGTAGCCGGCTTCCGCCAGCAGTGCCTTCGCCTTCTCGATGTTCGGCGTGCGGTAAGGTTCCGAACCGACCTCCGTCCCATACGGCCCGCCGCAGACACTGAACGAGTGGCACTCCTGCCAGCCCACCCCGTTCCCCGCCGCTGCCTCCATCATCTCCTTCTGGTCGAACAGATAAGCCAACGCCTGGCGCGCCCGCACATCGTTGAACGGCGGAAGCTGGAAGTTCGGCCGGATGAACGCCACCGTCGGCAGCGCCGCGATGCGCCGCACCGTGATCCCCTCCTGCCGCAGCATCCCCGTCAGATCCGGATTTACCTGCTCCCAGAAGTCGACCTCGCCCTTGGCCAGCGCGTTCGCCGCCGTCTGGGCGTCCGGAATGATCGTCCACTCGACGCGATCGACCTTCACAATCCGAGCGCCGGCCAGCCCATCGGGAGGCTCGCTGCGCGGAATGTAGTCGCGGAACTTCTCGAACACGACGCGATGACCCGATTCGCGCTCGCTGGCGACGTAGCGGAACGGACCCGATCCGATCGGCGCGGTGATCTGAACCGAGGGATCCCGCTTGGCGTCCGCCTCGCGCATGATCCCCAGCATCGGCGAGCCCGGGCCGGCCAGCATGAACTCCACCAGGCCGAAGCGCTTGTTCAGCACCAGTCTGAACGTGCGGTCATCGACCACGCCGAGCGACGCCGTGCGCGCCTTGAGTTGCGGCCCCATCGACAGGCCGGCCATCCAGTGCTCCATCGACGCCACCACGTCGCGCGAGGTCACCAGGCTGCCGTCGTGGAATTTCAACCCCGGCCGCAGCGTGAACGTATAGGTCAGCCCATCAGCGCTGACCTGTTCGCTCTCCACCATGTTCGGCTTCGGCGCCAGGTGGCTGTCGAGCGCGAATAGCGTATCGAACACCATCTGCGAATAGATGCGCCCGATCAGGTTCAGCGCCTTTGTCGGATCGAGTTCGGCCGGATCGGCGCTCGGGATGACCCGAAGCACTTTGGGCGGCGCATCCTGCGCGACGGCCGCTCCTCCGGCGAGAGCAAAGGCGAGTGCTGCGGCCATGAAAGACTTGAAATTCATCGGGCGCTGTCCTGTTCGCGAGTGCAGCACGACTGTGCCACATTATGTAGCAAACGCCACTGGGCCGGCATTCACCGCAACCACACCGTCATCCCCGCGACCACACCGTCATCCCCGCGAATGCGGGGACCCATGACGCTTAGGTCCCCGCATTCGCGGGGATGACGGTGTGGTCGCGGGGATGACGGGTCTTTGCGGCGTCTGCTACATAATGCCGCGAATGTGCCACTCGCAACGCCGGCAGCGCAACGTCCGGAACCTGCCCCGGCGAAGGCCAGAGGCAAAGTCCCGGGCCTTGCTCGCTTTCCTCGCCTACCCCGAGAACGGCAGCCCCGGGTCGGCTTGCTCATCCGGCACCGCGAAGTCACGCAGCGCCGGGATATCGTGCAGCATCACCCGCGATCCATGCGTCTCCACACCGACGCCGCGCAGGGTTGCAAACGCGCGCGACAGATTCTCCTGCCGGCAGCCGAGTTGCGCTGCGAGCAATCGCTTGTCGAATGGTAGCCGGAACTTCGCCGCGGCGGCATCGGGATCGTCGGCGAGCGCCAGCAGATAGCAGCCCAGCCGCTGCGCCGCCGTTCGCAGCTTGAGGTCCTGCACCTGCCGCACCAGCACACGGAAATTCAGCGCCTCTGCCCGCAGCAGGGCGTTGGCCAGACCGGTGTCCCGCGCCAGCAACGCGTGCAGGCCCTCGACGTCGATCAGCAGCAGACGAGTTGCCGAGACGGTCACCGCTGTCATCAGGTGGGGCAGGCGCGTCAGCACCGTGGCCAGGACGAAATACCCGGGTGCACGGACCACCTCGACCACGGCGCGCGCGCCGTCCTTCCCGGTCGCCCACAGCGCGACCTGCCCCTCCAGCAGGACGTGCAAGTGCTCTGGCACGGCGCCCTGCCGGCAGAGTTCGGTGTCTTCCGGAAGCCGCACCTCTTGCGTAATGGCGGCGAGCTCGTCGATCAGGCGATCGTCGAGCGTCTCGAACAGCGGGATGAGACGCAGCAACTCCGCCAACAGAGCGGGATCTGGCGAAGCCGACAGGGCGTAGTGTGGTCTGGTTGCCGTCGCGGACATGGGCATTCCTGTATGGGGCTGTGCGAATAGCGGTCGGGATTGACCTCGATCAAGGCCCGTGGCGACTTCGCCACGTGAATAAGTATTCATGATGCGTCAATACAGCCTCGTTTCACCGGCCAGGGCCGCTTGTGGCAACCCCCTGGTGTTGGGTCCCGTCCCACCCTGGGCTTAACTCACCTCCGCAACGGGGAGAAGCCTGACATGAAAGCCATGGTGTGCGAGGCGTTCGGCGGTCCGGAGGTGCTGGCGCTGCGCGAGGTGCCGGACCCGCCGCCGCCCGGCCCGGGCGAGATCACGGTGCGCATCCGCGCCCGCGGCGTGCAATACGTGGACGTGCTGATGCTCGCCGGCAAATACCAGTTTCGCCCCGATCCGCCGTTTATTCCCGGCGGCGAGGCGGCCGGTGAGGTCGTCGCCGTCGGCCGGGACGTAACGGCGTTCCAGCCGGGCGACCGGGTGATGAGCCGCCACACGCTGGGCGCCTGCGCTGAACTCGGCAACGCCAAGGCCGCGCTGTGCGACAAGGTGCCCGATGGCATGAGCCTGGAAGCCGCCGGCGTGTTCCGCGGCGCCTACGCCACCGCCTACCACGCCCTGCTGCAACGCGGCCGGATGCAGGCCGGAGAATGGGTGCTGGTGCACGGCGCCGCCGGAGGTATCGGCATCGCCGCCATCCACGTGGCCAAGGCGTTCGGCGCCAAGGTGATCGCCACCGCCAGCACCGACGAAAAGCGCGCGGCCTGCCTGGAAGAAGGCGCCGACCATGCGATCGGCTATGCCGGAGGGTTCCTCGACCAGGTGAAGGAACTGACCGGCGGCCATGGCGCGGACATCGTCTACGACCCGATTGGCGCTCAGGTCACCGACGAGTTGCTGCGCTGCCTGGCATGGTGCGGACGGCTGCTGATCCTGGGGTTCCTCGGCGGCGGCCCGACCAACATCCGCAGCAACTACCTCCTGATCAAGGGCATCGACGCGATCGGCGTGCGCATTGGCGGGCTGAACGAAGCGAATCCCGAACTGGCGATCGCCAACATGAGCGAACTGACCAAACTGGCGGCGGCCGGAAAGCTGCGGCCGCGCATTTCGCACCGGTTTCCGCTGGAACGCGCGGCAGAGGCGTTGCAGGCGGTGATCGACCGCAAGGTGATCGGCAAGGCGGTGTTGGTAAGTTGAGCCGATCCCGTATCGCAGCGCCACGTCCTTGTGAGGGCGCCGTCACCCCACCAAATTACCCTGTCGGTAAACTGTACGGAGCTCGCCCATGATGAGGATCATCCCGGTCTTCGGAACTCGTCCGGGACCCGCCGCCCGGCCGGCGGCGCGTCGTCTGGGCGTCGCGGAGGTCGCGACCTCCTGCGGTCGTTCGCTGGCAGACCGGGTCCGAATCGGAGGCACGCGCATCGGGCTGCTGGTTGCCACTATGGCGGCAATCGCGGCAATCGGCACCGGCGCGTCGGCCGCCAGCGCGCCGAACGCTTGCCCCGCCGCCGACGTCGTTGCCAAGGCGCTCCCGGCGATCGTCAACATCACGGTCGTCAAACTCATTCCCGCGGGCGACACGGATACCGCCACGCCTGAAGCGGACGTCAAGCTCCCTCAGACGCAGAGCACGGCCGCCGAGAGACCTATCGACGATCAGGTCGGGGTTTTCGTCGGCTCCGGCGCAGTGATCGACCCCTCAGGGGTCATCATTACCAATAAGCATGTCATCCAGGATGCCGCGATGATCAGCATCATCTTCAACGACAAGCGGGAGGTACCGGCGCAATTGATCGCCGCGGCCAACTTCGTGGACCTGGCTTTGCTCAAAGTGAATTTTCCGGGCCCGCTGCCGGCTTTGCCGTTTGGCGACAGCGATGCCTTGCAAGTAGCTCAACCGGTGATTGCGGTCGGCAACCCTCTGGGGATCGGCACCTCGGTCAGCACCGGGGTCGTGAGTGCTTTGAACCGTGACCTCATGCGCTCGCCGGTCGACGACTACATCCAGACCGACGCCTCAATCAATCCGGGCAACTCCGGCGGCCCACTGCTCGATTGCGCGGGCGAGATTGTCGGGATCGACACCGCATTGGTACTCGAACAACAAAACCCTCGGCTCGATCGGAATTGGGTTCGCGCTGCCGTCCAACGTCGTGAAGTTCGTAGCCGGCAAGCTGCGCTACCCCGAGACGGACCTGCCGAACTGGATCGGGGTCCACTTGCAGGATCTCAGCCCGGAGGTCGCGATGGGCTTCGGCCGGGCGGACCCGGGCGGCGCCATCGTCACCGGCATCGATCCAAACAGTCCGGCCGCACAGGCGTCGCTCAAGCCGGGCGACATCATCACCGATGCCGACGGGCAGCAATCGCCCGACTCCCGGGCTGTCATGCGTATGATCGTCATGAAGCCGCCTGGCGCCCCGATATCGCTTTCCGTCTGGCGAGATGGCCGCACAACGCAAATAACGGTTCAGTCGAAGGCATGGCCGAACGTGGTGGCGCTTCGCAGTGAGGTGTTGGCAAGCGCCGCCGCCTTGGCGCGAGCAGTGGAGCTGGGTCTTTGCCGTGGCTTGCACCTGACCGCGATCACCGCGGAGAACAGCAAGCGCTTCGGATTGACCGATGCGTCGGGGGTTCTGGTCGATCAGGTAACTCCCGGATCCCAGGCCGCGACTTTGGGCCTGAGGCCGGGCGATGTGATAGAGCAAATTGGCAGTCAGCCGGTGACGGCGCCAGAGCAAGTGATGGCCCAGTTGATGAGCAACGAGGACGCTGTGACCCACGTCGTGTCGTTACTGGTCCGTAGTAGATCGACGCAACGATGGGTTCCGCTGCATGTCGGGCACGTTGACCTGGCGGAACTGGTCACGCCGCAGTCACCGCTCAGCGCTGGATCGACGCGCGATGCCGCAGCCTCGCCCAGTGCTGGACCGGCGCGGGACGCCGCGTCAGCGATCAGCGCCGGATCGGCGCGCGATGCCATGGCTTCGGCTCCGGTAGTGGGAACATCGCCGCGGAACTGACGGCACGCTGCGGCCAACGCTGTCATTGCGGGCAGGTTAATGACCCTCCCCCTCCCCTTGAGGGAGGGGGTTGGGGGGAGGGGTTCCGTGCGGCACGAACCCCTCCCCCCAGCCCCCTCCCTCAAGGGGAGGGGGAGGGTCCTAAAAAACCCGGCCGCCGTCCCAGTTTCATCCACGGCGGCCCGCCGCCGGCCCATGGCCAACTCGCCCATGGCCAACTCGCAATGACGCTGGGCACGAAGCGTCAGGGACGCAACACATGGGCAAGGCGCCGGCTGTCGCGTTCTCGCCGTTGCCAGCCCCGCGCAAACCGCTCTAGCCTGCGCCCGGCAGAGAGGGGGAGACCCGCGAATGGACCGCACCGCATTCGAGGCCGAGCTTCAGCGCGAAGGACGCCAGGTCGTCACCGTCACCATGCAGCCCGGCCAGATCAATCCCGAACACGCGCACGACTTCGATGCGCGCCTGATGGTCGTCGCCGGCGAGATGACCGTCGATTACGGCGACCAGCGTGAGACCTACAACGAGGGCGACACCTTCAGCGTAACCCTCGGCCGCCGCCATTCGGAATTGGCCGGTGCCGCCGGCGCCACCTACGTCGCCGGGCGCCTGAAGCCGAACTGAAGCCCACCGACCGCCAGTCCAGAAACGAACCAGGGGAACGTCAGATGCCAGAGCCCGGCCGCGCCTTGCCACAACCCACACCCGAGACCCAACACTTCTGGGACGGCACGCGCGAAGGCGAATTGCGCCTGCAACGCTGCGACGGTTGCGGCAAGACCTATTTCCCCCCGCGCCCGTTCTGCGCGTCCTGTGGCTCACGCAAGGTCAGCGTGTTCAAGGCGTCCGGCAAGGCGATCCTGTGGAGCTACGTGATCCATCATCGCCCGGTGCCCGGCTTCACGCCGCCCTACGCGATCGCCGTCGTGCAGCTTGCCGAGGGCCCGCGCATGATGACCAACATCGTCGATTGCCCGCAGACGCCGGAGGCATTGCAACTCGACATGCCGCTTGAAGTGGCGTTCGAGAAGCAGAACGACACCATTACGCTGCCGTTGTTCCGTCCGGCGAAGGGATAAGCATCATGCCACGCACCAGTGTTGCGGTCGTCGGCGCCGCGGAAACCACCAAGCTCGGCGTCATTCCCGACATGTCGCAGATCCAGTTGCACGCCGACGCGGCGCTGAACGCGATGGAGGATGCCGGGCTGCGGCCGAAGGACATCGATGGCGTCGCCACCGCCGGCGATTCGCCCGTGCAGACAGCGCATTATCTGGGCATCACGCCGACCTGGGTGGACGGCACCTCGGTCGGCGGGTGCTCGTTCATGATCCATGTGCGGCATGCCGTAGCGGCGATCGAGGCCGGGCTGGCGAAGACGATCCTGGTCACCCACGGCGAATCCGGCCGCTCGCGTGTCGGCGCTCCGCCGCGTGCGGCGGCGCCGGCATCGTTGCAGGGCCAGTTCGAGCAACCCTTCGGTCCGATGGGACCGCCGAGCATGTTCACCGTGCCGGTGCTGCGCTACATGAAGACCTACGGCGTGACGGAGCAACAGATCGCCCAGGTCTGCGTGGTGCAGCGCGAATGGGCGAGCAAGAACCCACGCGCCACCTTCCGCAATCCGATCACCACCGACGACGTGCTCAATTCGCGCATGATCGCTTATCCGTTCCGGTTGCTGATGTGCTGCCTGGTGACCGATGGCGGCGGTGCCCTGATTCTAACCTCCGCCGACCGGGCGAAGAACTTCCCGCGCAAGCCGGTCTATATCCTCGGCACCGGCGAAAGCGTCGAAACCCCGATGGTCAGCCAGATGGAGGATTTTACGTCCTCGCGCGCGTTCCGCGTCGCCGGTCCGACGGCGTTCCGCGAGGCCGGCATCGGCCACAAGGACGTCGATCACCTGATGATCTACGACGCGTTCGCGCATCTGCCGATCTACGGATTGGAAGATCTTGGCTTCCTCCCGCGCGGCGAGGCAGCCGCGTTCATCGCCGAACGCAACACAGCGCCTGGCGGCAAACTGCCCTTGAACACCAATGGCGGCGGCCTGTCCTACATGCATTCCGGCATGTACGGCATGTACGCACTGCAAGAGAGCGTGCGGCAGATGCGCGGCATCGCCGCAGCGCAGGTGGAAGGAGCGAAGATCTCGGTGTGTCACGGCGTCGGCGGCATGTTCGCCGCGTCCGGCACGATCATCTTCTCGAACGAGGCCCCCTGACCGACTCCCCGTACTCCTGGTTCCGCCTCGGCGTCGCGGTACTGCTCTCGACGGTCGGTGGCGTGGCCACGTGGTCGGTGGTCGTCGCACTGCCCGCGGTCCAGGCGGAGTTCGGCGCCGAGCGTAGTAGCGCGTCCCTGCCGTTCACGCTGACCATGATCGGCTACGCGCTGGGAGGCGTGTTGTTGGGGCGCGTGGCGGATCGCGTCGGCGTCATGCTACCGGTGATCGGCGGTGCGGTGGCGCTGATGCTTGGCTATTTCGCCGCGGCCTCCGCCACCACCTTGTGGCAGTTTGCCCTGGCGTATGGCGTGCTGATTGGCCTGCTCGGTTGCGCCGCGACCTTCGTGCCGCTGATCGCCGACGTGTCCCACTGGTTCGACCGCAGACGCGGCATCGCGGTCGCCATCTGCGCCTCCGGCAACTACGTCGCCGGCGCGTTCTGGCCACCGGTGGTAGAGCATTTCATCGGCACCGTCGGCTGGCGCGCGACGCATCTCGGCATCGGAGCGTTCTGCGGCGTGACGATGGTGCCGCTCGCCTTGTTGTTGCGGCGGCGTCCGCCAATGCACGGCGTCAGCGGAGTGCCGGCCGCGGCGCCACCGAAACTTGGCACGCTGGGACTGCGTCCGTCGGTATTGCAGGCAGTGCTGGCGCTGGCCGGCGTCAGTTGCTGTGTCGCGATGTCGATGCCGCAGGTGCATATCGTCGCCTATTGCGGCGACCTGGGATATGGCGTGGCGCGCGGCGCACAGATGCTGTCGCTGATGCTGGCCTGCGGTATCGTCAGCCGCATCGGCTCCGGTTTCATCGTCGATCGCATCGGCGGGCTCGGCACGCTATTGCTTGGATCGCTCGCGCAGATGGCGGCGTTGATGCTGTATCTGCTGATGGACGGATTGACGTCCTTGTATGTGATCTCGGCGCTGTTCGGACTGTTCCAGGGCGGCATCGTTCCCAGCTATGCGATCATCATCCGCGAATGTTTCCCGGCGAGGGAAGCGGGAGCGAGGGTCGGCGTGGTGATGATGGCCACGCTGTTCGGCATGGCGTTGGGCGGCTGGATGTCAGGCTGGATCTTCGATCTTACCGGATCATACCGCCTGGCGTTCGCCAACGGCGTGGCGTGGAACCTGCTGAACGTGCTGATCGCATTGTGGCTGATCCTGAAACCTCTCCCGGCGCCTGAAAACCTCTCCCGCGCTTCGCGGGCTTGAGCAGTGAAGCGGATCAAGGCGGCGGGTGAGGGTGATCGGGTCGGCACGCAGCCTGTTCCCCTCCCCCCTCGCACCCTGGCCAACCCCGTCCCCGACAGCGTAAAATCACCGCAACGCACAGGGGGAAACATCGAATGACCGTCGGCGTCTCGCGCCGCTCGATCGTGGCCGGAATCGGCGCAACGACAGCCGCGATCATCGCGCCGCGTACGACGCGCGCCGACCTCGACACATTGGCGGACGCCGCGCGCAAGGAGAGCACCCTCACGTGGTATGTCGCGCAAATGAGCGGCGAGGCAGCCGAGGCGATGGGCCGCCGTTTCACCCAGCGCTATCCAGGCGTTTCTGTCGCGGTGATCCGCACCACCGGCCAGGTCGCCTATCAGCGGGTGTTGCAAGAACTGAAGAACGGCGCGCCGCAATGCGACGTGTTCAGCACCACGGATATCGCGCACATGCCGGACCTCAAGCAGCGCAATGCACTGGCGCACTACGAGGCCGAGAATGCCAGTGCTCTGGCCGCACCGTTCCAAGGTCTCGGTGAAACCGGCTACTATTACCCGACCACCGCATCCTTCCAGGGCCTGGTCTATTCCACTGCCCACGTCAAACCGGATGATGCTCCGCGCGCCTGCACCGATCTGCTGGATCCCAAATGGCAGGGCCGTATCGGACTGGCGCATCCCGCGTTCAGCGGCTTTTTCGGCCAGTGGGTACTGGCGATGCGCAAGCTGCACGGCTGGGAGTTCTTCGAGAAACTGGCGAAGAACAACCCGCGCATCGGCCGTTCCGGCAACGACCCGTTGACCCTGGTGAATGCCGGCGAGTGCCTGGTCGGCACAGGGCCGCTCAGCACCGCGATGCAGAATGTGGACAAGGGCAACCCGGTCGGCTTCATCTATCCCGAGGATGCCACGGTGATCACCGTCGGTCCCTCGGCGGTGCTTGCCTCCGCGCCGCATCCGAACGCTGCCCGGCTCTATCTCGAATGGCTGTTCAGCTCTGACTACGCGCAGGCCTGCGCCGAATGGCACCTGGAGCCGGTGCGCGCCGATGCGCCTCCAATCAAAGGCGCCAAACGGATCGGCGAGTTCAAATCGATGGCGCTGAGCACAACGGAAATCTCCAAGGGCATTCCGGAGGTGATCGAGCAATGGCGCGATACGTTCGGAAATTGACCAACCCATTGCTCCGCGTCATGTGCCGCCGTGTCATGGCCGGCGCCGGCCGGCCACCCACGTCTTTGCTGCTGTCCCACGGAGCCAATCCATGACCATCACCCGGCGTCACCTCATGACCGGTACTGCCGCAGCCGGGATCGCGGCGATCCTTCCCCGCCAATCGAAAGCCGATATCCCGGCGCTCTACGAGGCCGCCCGCAAGGAAGCCACGCTGACCTGGTACATTGCCCAGGTGGACACCGAAACGGCCGAAGCGATGGGCCGCGCGTTCGCAGCGAAATTCCCCGGCGTCACCGTCGCCACGATCCGCACCACCGGACAGGTCGCCTATGAGCGCCTGCTGCAGGAACTGAAGAACAACGCGCCGCAATGCGACGTGTTCAGCGGCACCGACATTGCGCAATACCCCGAACTGAAAAAGCGCAATCAGCTTGCGAATTTTACGCCGGAAGGCGCGGCCACGCTGCTGCCGGCGTTCAAGCCGGTCGAGGATGCCGGCTATTGGTATCCCGCCTCCTCCACCACGCATCTTCTGGTCTATCACGCCCAGAAAGTCCCAGCGGCCGAGGCGCCGAAGAACTGGCCCGACCTGCTGGACCCGAAATGGAAAGGCCGTGTGGCCACCGGCCATCCGGCGTTCTCCGGCTGCACCGGCATCTGGGTCCTGGCGCTGCGCAAGAAATACGGCTGGGAGTTCTTCGAGAAGCTGGCAAAGAACAATCCGCGCATCGGCCGGTCCGGCAACGACCCCGTTACCCTGATCAACGCCGGCGAATGCCTGGTCGGGCCGGCGCCCACCAACTCCGCGTTCCAGCAGGTGGACAAGGGCAATCCGATCGTCCCGGTCTATCCGACCGATGGCGCAACCTTATGCGTCGGTCCTTCCGCGGTCATGGCGAGCGCACCGCATCCGAACGCCGCACGGTTGTTCATGGAGTGGCTGATGAGCGATGACTTCGCGAAACTATCGGTGGCCAACCATGGCGACCCGGTACATCCCGGACTTGCGCTGACCTCCGGCCAAAAGCCGCTCGACCAGATTCCCGTATTGGCATTGTCGGTGGATGAAATCGCCAAGGGCGTGCCGGAAGTCATCGAGCAATGGCGCGACACGTTCGGCAACTGAACGCGGCAGGGAGGCGATATGGCGAATTTCATAACGCGGCGCAGGGCAGCGTCCGGGCTGGCGACGTTGGGCGCCGTCGCGGCACTGCCGCAAGGCGCGTCGGCGGACCCAGCCGACATCGAAGCGGCCGCGCGCAGCGAAGGTTCTCTGACCTGGTACATGGCGCAAGCCGATGCCGAAACCTCCGAGGCACTGGGCCGCGCTTTCACCCAAGAGCATCCGGGCGTCAGCGTCTCGGTGATTCGCACTACCGGACAGGTCGCCTTCCAGCGCCTGCTGATGGACATCAAGAACCACACACCGCAATGCGACGTCTTCAGCGCGACCGACATCGCGCATATGCCGATCTTGAAGGAACGTCACGAACTGACGCCGTTCACGCCGGACAATGCAGCCGGACTGATCCCGGCGTTCAAGCGCGTCTCCGATGACGGTTATTACTACGTCACCGGTGCCGACCGGTATTTCCTGATCTACAATACTCAGCATGTGACAGCGGAAGAGGCGCCTAAGGCCTGGACCGATCTATTGGACCCGAAATGGAAAGGCCGCGTCGCAACCGGGCACCCAGCGTTCAGCGGCTGCACCGGAGTTTGGGCGCTGTCGCTGAAGAAACTCTACGGCTGGGAGTTCTTCGAGAAACTCGCCGCTAACAACCCGCGCATCGGCCGTTCTGCTGCCGACCCGATCACCTTGCTCAACGCCGCCGAGTGCCTGGTCGGCGTCGGCGCGGCGATCGGCGCCTATCAGGCGCAGGACAAGGGCAACCCGATCGGCGTCATCCATCCGACCGACGGGCTGGCGCTGTGCGTCGGGCCGTCTGCCATTCCGGCCAATGCCCCGCATCCGAATGCGGCAAAGCTGTTCCTGAACTGGCTGCTGGGCGATGCCCATTCGCGATTGGCCGCCCGCGATGGCTCCGAGCCGCTACGTCAGGGCGTGCCGCCGCGGCCAGGTGAACCGCCGCTGGCAAGTCAGAAAGTCATTCCGCTAACGGTCGAGGAAATCCGCAGGGGCGTCCCCGAACTGATCGAGCAATGGCGCGACACCTTCGGAAGCTGAGGCTCTGCAGGGAAGCAAGTGCGTCAATCAGTCGCCTCGCAATCCCCTGTGTCATGGCCGGCGAAGGGCGGCCATGACACAGGGAGCCGTGATCCGCTGGCAGCCGATTCGATTATTTCCTCGTGAATCCTGAATTGCACCAATGCCTCTGGTCACCGCGGCGCTGCTCTGCTTAACGTCGTGCCAGGAGGCGACATGTCCGAAACCATCTCACGCCGCACGCTCACCGCCGGCCTGGCCACGCTTGGCGCCACGGCCTTCCTTCCAAGCGGCGCGCGCGCCGACACCGCGGCGCTCGAAGACGCGGCCCGCAAGGAAGCCACGTTGACCTGGTATATCGCCCAGGTGGACGGCGAGACCGCCGAAGTCATGGGGCGAGCGTTCACCGCGCAATATCCCGGCGTAAAGGTCGCGGTGATCCGCACCACCGGCCAGGTCGCGTATGAACGCCTGCTGCAGGACCTGAAGAACAACGCGCCGCAATGCGACGTGTTCAGCACCACCGACATCGCCCACATGCCGGCGCTGATGCAGAAGAAGGCGCTGGCGAACTACACGCCGGATAACGCCGCCGCGCTCGCCCCGGCGTTCAAAGGGCTGGGGCAGGATGGCTACTGGTATCCGAACCATTCCACCCTGATGCTGATCATCGTCAATACCCAGCACGTGACGCCGGAGGAAGCGCCGAAAAACTGGCCGGACCTGCTGGACCCGAAATGGAAAGGCCGCGTGGCGTTCGGTCATCCCGCGTTCTCCGGCTATGTCGGGGTGTGGACCGTGCAGATGCGCAAGCTCTACGGCTGGGACTATTTCGACAAGCTGGCCAAGAACAACCCGCGCATCGGCCGTTCCGGAAACGATCCCATCACCCTGCTCAATGCCGGCGAGTGCGTCACCGGTCTCGGCCCGTTGGCCACTGCGCTTTTGACCGCGTCCAAAGGCAACCCGATGAGCGTTGTCTACCCGACCGACGGTTCGGTGCTGTGCATCGGTCCGTCCGGAGTGCTCTCTAACGCGCCGCACCCCAACGCCGCCCGGTTGTTCATGAACTGGTTGCTCAGCCGCGAATGTGCCAAGGTCATGGCTGACAATTTCCAGACGCCGGTGCGCGACGACGTGCCGCCCAATCCAGGCGCCAAACCATTATCGCAGATGAAGGTGCTGCGCGTGACGACCGAGGAAATCGCCAAGGGCGTCCCGGAGGTGATCGAGCAATGGCGCGACACGTTTTCCTGACACTGACAGAGCGGTCGGCAAATAAGGCGACCATCAGTAATGTGTCATGGCCGGCGAAGGCCGGCCACCCACGACTATGCTGCGTGGCACGAAAGAAAGACGTGGGTGACCGGGCCACGCCCGGTCATGACACATTGTTGCAGTGTCGCCTTACTTCCCGACCGCTCAATAACCGCTCCAGCGCTGCGCGCGGGCAACCTTTCTCGCGCGCAGCGCGGGAAAGGAAAGTCTGACCATGAGCCAGGCCCAACTCACCCAACCCGCCGCCATCGCCGCGACGCGCCGCCGCACGTTCCAGCCGCTGTTGCTGCTGTGGATCGCCCTCGCGGTGGCACTGCTGTTCCTGGTGGTGAACCCGCTGTTCCGCCTGGTTCAGCTCAGCCTGCAAGACGCCGACACCGGCGCCTTCACGCTGGCGAACTACGCCGCCGCCTATGGCCGGGCGCGCTACCTCGTTGCGATGTGGAACTCGCTGGCGCTCGGCTTCTGGGTGACCGTGCTGTGCCTGATCTTTGCCGTGCCGCTTGCCTGGGCAACCGCCCGCACCGACATGCCGGCGAAGGGCGCGGTGCGGCTCTTGGTGTTAGGCGCGTTCGTCACCCCGCCCTATCTCGGCTCGATCGCCTGGATCCTGCTGGCGGGTCCCAATTCCGGCTGGCTCAATCGCGTTTGGATGGCGCTGACCGGGGCCGAACACGGTCTGTTCAACATCTATTCCTTCCCCGGACTGGTGTTCAACATCGCGATCTACTCGTTCCCCTACATCTTCATCTTCACCTCGGCGGCGCTGGACGTGGTGTCGTCGGAAATGGAAGACGCCGCCAACATCCTCGGCGCCGGGACGCTGCGCACCACGTTCCGTATCACCTTGCCGATGGTGCTGCCGGCGATCCTGGCCGGCGCCATCGTGACCTTTCTCGAAGCTATCGCCCTGTTCGGCACGCCGGCCCTGATCGCCATTCCGGCACGCTTCAACGTCGTCACCACGCAGTTGCTGCAGTTCTTCAGTCAGCCGATCCGCGCCGAGGTCGCCGCCGCCTACGCCGCGCCCCTGCTGCTGATCACCGTGGCGCTGTTCGGCGTGCAGCGGCTGATCATCCGCCGCCGAGGTTTCATCGCCCTGACCGGCAAAGGCGGCGACCGGCGCACCATCGAACTCGGCCCCTGGCGCTGGGTGATGTTCGGCTACGCCATGTTCGTGCTGTCGCTGTCGGTAACGCTGCCCTACTTCGTGCTGGCGCAGGCCGCGTTATCGAAAGCCTGGGGCAGAGGCCTCAGCCTGGACAACTTCACGCTGCACAACTTCACCTACCTGCTGTTCCAGCACGAGACCGCACGGCAGTCGGTGATCAACAGCTTCACCTACGCCGCCGCCGCGGCCTGCATCGCCATGACGCTCGCGCTGTCGATCGCCTATATCGTCAGCCGCCGCCTGCTGCCCGCCGCCAGCGTCCTGAGCTTCGTCGCCATGGCGCCGTTCGTCGTCCCCGGCATCGTGCTGGCGATCGCCTTCTACGCCGCCTACGCGCCGCCGCCGCTGGCGCTATACGGCACCGCAACGATCCTGATCCTGGCGTTCGCCACCCGCTTCCTGCCGATCGGCTACGCCAACGCCCACGCCGCGATCCGCAGCATCAACCCGGAGATGGAGGACGCCGTCCGCATCCTCGGCGGCGGCCGCTTGCTCGCGATCCGCCGCGTGTTGGTACCGCTGATGCAGCGCAGCCTGATCGGCGCCTGGCTGCTGGTGTTCATTCCGGCCACTCGCGAGTTGTCCACAGCGATGTTCCTGTATGGACCGAACACGCGCACCATGTCAGTGATGCTGATGGACATGAGCGAAGAGGGCAATTTCGAAACCTTGGCCGCGCTTGGCTTCATGCTGCTGGCCTCGACGCTGCTGATCGTCGGGGTTGCCACCAGCTTGCTCGGCCGGGACTTCATGCTGCGACGGGAACGTGGATGACCAAGCTTTCGCTGATCGGCCTGGGCAAGAGTTTCGGCGCGACCCCCGCGGTCCAGGATGTCACCCTGGCGCTGCAGCCGGGGGAATTTGTCTCCCTGCTGGGACCGTCGGGCTGCGGCAAGACCACGACGCTGCGCATGATCGCCGGCTTCATGAAGCCGACCGCGGGGCGCATCGAAATGAACGGCGCGCTGCTGTCGTCGCCCAGCCAGGTGGTGCCGCCGGAAAAGCGCGGCATGTCGATGATTTTCCAAAGCTACGCCATCTGGCCGAACATGACGGTGGGGCAGAACGTCGCGTTCGGTCTCAAGCTGCGCAGGCTGGGTGGCGCGGAAATCAATGAACGCCTGGACCGCATGCTTGACGTCGTGCGACTGAAACACCTGAAAGACCGCTATCCGGCCGAGCTTTCCGGCGGCCAGCAACAGCGTGTCGCCCTGGCACGCGCGATCGTCATTGAACCTGAGGTACTGCTGTTGGATGAACCGCTGTCCAACCTCGATGCCAACCTGCGCGAGGAGATGCGCAGTGAGATCCGCCGACTGCACGACGCGTTTCGCATCACCACAGTCTATGTGACGCACGACCAGGCGGAGGCGATGGTGACCTCCGACCGCATCGTGGTGATGAACCACGGCCGGATAGAGCAGGTGGACGATCCGGTGTCGATGTACACGCGACCGAAGACCCGGTTCGTGGCCGGGTTCATCGGCCGCACAAATTTCCTCGACGGCACGCTGGACGGCGGCAGTATCGTGTTTCCCGGCTTCACCGTGCGCGCGGACCTCGCCCCGGATGCCCGCAGCCTGATGCGCGACGCCAGCTTCTCCGTGCGCCCGCAGAACATCGTCATCCACCGCGCCGCCGCACCGGCGGGGGAAAACGGTGGCTGGTGGGTGCAGGGCCGCATCGCCGAGCGCGCCTATCTCGGCGAGTATTGGGAATACGTGGTGCGCCCGCCGGAATCGGATCTGCGGCTCCGTGTCATCGCCGCGCCCGGCGAAGTGTACGACGCGGATGAAAGCGTCTGGCTGGAGATCGATCCGCGCAGCATTGCTCGCATTCCAAGCCCCGAAGGATCAGCGTCATGAACGATGCCCCCATGATCGCCCTGCCCACGGAGAAGATGCTGGCCCGTATCGAGGGATCGATTGGCTGGATGACCTTCAACAATCCGGCGCGCCGCAATGCGGTGTCGCTGGAGATGTGGCAGGCAATCCCGACCATCCTCGACCGGTTCGAGAACGATCCGGCGGTGCGGGTGATCGTGCTGCACGGTGCCGGGGAAGCCGCTTTCGTCGCCGGCGCCGACATCTCGCAATTCGAAAAGACCCGGTCCTCGCCCGAGAGCAACGCGGAGTATGACCATGCGCTGGAGGATGCGAGCAAGCGGCTGTACGAATGTTCCAAGCCGACGATTGCGATGATCCATGGCTATTGCATCGGCGGTGGCGTCGCCATTGCCGTGTGCTGCGACCTGCGCATCGCCGCGGACAGCGCGAAGTTCGGCATTCCCGCGGTGCGGCTTGGGCTCGGCTACGGGCACAAGGGGGTGAAGAAACTGATGGACCTGGTGGGGCCGTCCTACACCAAGGAAATCTTCTTCACCGCCCGGCACTTCAGCGCTGCCGAAGCGCAGACGATGGGGTTGGTGAACCGCGTCTTGCCCACGCCGGAGCTGGACGCCTATGTGCGCGGCTATTGCGACACGATCGCCGACAACGCCCCGATGACGATCAACGCATTGAAGCGCACGGTGGCCGAGTTGGTGAAAGGCGCCGAGGCCGACCTCGCACTGACGGATCGGCTGGTGAAGGCGTGCTTCGCCAGCCAAGACTTCGTCGAGGGCCGGCGTGCGTTCATGGAGAAGCGGCGTCCGGTGTTCCGCGGGGCGTAACGCGTCGAACTGGCGGCAGCGCCTGCTGCCCGGACGACCCCGCCGCCACGCCCGTTAACCTGTTCTCAATGCGCCTACGGCATCATCGACGGCGAGTGCAACCTGGTTTCGCCTCGCCATGGTCCGTTGGCTTCATCCGGTGACGACTGCCGCGTTTGCGTCGCTGCCGCACGCGATTCGCCGAGCCATTGGCGTGATCGCCCGAAGACCCAGCCTGTTGTTCGGCGTAATGGGTATCGCCATTCTATGGTTCGGTGTCCTGCATTCTTTGTCGGCCGAACGGCAGGCGGCGCTCGACAACGCGGTACGCGACACCGGCAATTTTGCCCGCGTATTCCAAGAGCAGATCCTTGGTACTTTCCGGGCGGTTGATCAGACGTTATTCTATGTTCGTGCCTCCTACGTCAGCGATCCGGACCGGTTCGACATCGGCAGATGGACGGAGCACAGCGAATTTCTGACCGATCCCGCCTTCCAGGTCGCCGTCATTGGCAAGGATGGCCATCTGCTTGTCAGCAGCCTGGATCCCATCACGAACCGGGTCGATCTCAGCGACCGCGAGCATTTTCGTATCCCGGCCGCGAGCACCGAGGACCGGTTGTTCATCAGCAAACCCGTCGTCGGACGGGTCAGCAAGAAATGGTCCATCCAACTCGCCCGGCGCATTGTCGGCCGAGACGGATCCCTTGCCGGCGTGGCGGTCGTGTCACTCGATCCGCTCTATCTTGCACGCTTGTACAACTCGCTGAATATCGGCACGGAAGGCGTCGCCACGCTGGTCGGCGCCGATGGCATCATTCGCTCCCGCGTGCCCGGCGGCGGCCACGGGATCGGTGAATCGCTCGCCGGCACACATCTGATGCGCGCAATCACCCAGTCGCCAAGCGGCAACTTCAGCGCAATCAGTCCCGTCGATGGCATCGACCGGATCTTCAGCTACCGTGCAGTGGACGGCTATCCGCTGTTCGTCGTGGTTGGGATCGGGGAGCGCGAGGCCCTCGCCGGATACCATTACGACCGACGTGCCTATCTGACGATCGCCAGTCTGGTCAGCGTGCTACTGCTCGTCGTCATTGCGCTGCTGGTCCGGCACCAGGTCGGCCACGATCGCACGCGCATGGCGCTCGATGAAAGCAACGCGGGCAACATCGAAAAGTCGCGTTTGCTCGAAGTGACCCTGGAGAATATGACCCAGGGGATCATGCTGATCGATGCGGGTTTGCGCCTGCAGTGGTCAACGGGCGGGTCGCGGAATTGTTGGGTCTGCCAGAGCCTTACCTGGCAACGCGTCCATTGCTGAGCGACGTGCTGCGTATGGCGTGGCAGCGCGGCGAATTCGGTGCCTGCGTCGGGACATTCGACGATTGGTTCAGAGGTTTCCTTGCCGAGCATGCGGGACCGACGCCCGTCTGGGAACATCATCGGGCGAACGGCAAGATCATCGAAGTCCGCAGCAGCAATCTGTCGGATGGCCGCGTTGTCCGCACGTTCACGGACATCACGGAGCGCAAGCAGTCCGAGGATGCGCTGCGCGCCGCACGCGATGGGGCGAACCGTTCCGCCCAGGCGAAATCCGAATTCCTGGCCATGATGAGTCATGAGATACGCTCGCCCATGAGCGGATTGCTCGGCATCATCGAACTGTTGCACGAGACCGGCCTTGACCAGGACCAGCGACACATGATCGAGCTGTTGCGTGGTTCGGGGGCTTCGTTGCTTCGCGTTCTGAACGACGTGCTGGATTTTTCCAAGATCGATGCCGGCAAGATCGAATTGCAGATGGAGCAAATCGAGCTCCGCCAGTTCGTGAGTGCGCTGATCGGCTCGATAGCCTCAAACGCCGGCGCCAAGGACCTGTCGCTTGCCGCCGACGTCGCGCCGGAACTGCCAACCTGGATCTCCACCGATGCCGCGCGGCTGCGGCAAATCCTGGTCAATCTGCTTGGGAACGCAATCAAATTCACTGCGGCCGGATCGGTGCGGCTGATGGTCAGCGGCACGACACTGCCCGACCTCGGCAGGACGGTGGCCTTTGCGGTCAGCGATTCCGGCATCGGTATCGCCACCGAGTCGATCGGCCGTCTGTTCGAGCCTTTCACCCAGGCCGACGCCTCGACCACCCGGACATTCGGCGGGACCGGCCTCGGCCTGTCGATCTCGCGCCGGTTGGCGCGATTGCTCGGCGGCGATATCGCGGTGACCAGCGAGCTTGGACATGGCAGCGTCTTCACGCTCTGCATCCCGCTGGTTGCCGCCGGTGGTGTTGCGACGCCCGGGGGGACACCTGGTCAGGATCTGGCGCTGCCTGCGCTTCGCGTCCTGATCGCCGAGGACCAACTCACCAATCGCTGGCTATTGGAGCGCCAGCTCAAGCGCCTGGGGTGTTCGGTAGCCACGGTTCCGGATGGCCGCGCTGCCCTGGTTGCCTTGGATGACGCCGATTACGACATGCTGATTACCGACTGCCACATGCCGGAGATCGACGGCGAGGCGCTGACGCGGATGATCCGTGCTACCGAGGCGGCTCGCCTCCGGCGGCGCATGCCGATCCTCGGTTTGACCGCGGACGTTACGACGGCAATGCAGGAGCGCTGCGCGGCCGCTGGCATGAACGCCGTTGTCGCCAAACCAATCGACCTGCGCCACCTGCAAGCGACGATTGCCCGGCTCGTGCAGTCCGCGGGTGGAGTCACCATCGCCGAGGCTGGCAATCTCGCGACTGCCGCTGTGTTCGATCCTACCAACTGGCGTGAGTTGTTTGCCGATGACGCGGCCGATGGCCGCCAGTGGCTCGCGGCGTTTCTTGCCGCAGCGACCGAACTCGTGGACCGCATAGAGCACATGGCGGTCGAGCGCGACTGGGATGCGATGGCAGCGGAGGCACATAAGTTGGCCGGCGCATCGCTCGGCGTCGGAGCGATACGCCTCGGCATGCTTGCGCGCCAATTGGAAACAGCCGCCCCCGGCGCGCCGGAGCCGGAACTGAGTCGATTGGCCCAAGCCATCGTGGCAGCGCATCGCGAAGTGCAGGCAGAGATCAGCCGATGTCTTGCGGTTGAGGAGACTGTTGCATGAGCAATCTGGAGGGTTGCCGGATCCTGGTGGTCGATGACGAACCGTTCATGCGTATGACGATAAGGGCGGTGCTGCGCGCGGTCGACCGCTTCGACGTGCGCGAATCGGTTGACGGCGACGACGCCCTGGTCATGATCGAGGAATTCAAACCCGACGTGGTGCTTTGCGACATCTCCATGCCGCGCGTGGGCGGCCTGGAATTCGTCGCGCGGTTGCGTCAGCATCCCGAACTGTCGGTGCGCGACACGCCGGTGGTCATCATGACCGGACACGCAGCGGAAGCCACGGTATACGATGCGGTCAAGTTGCAGATCAGCGGCTTTCTGGTGAAGCCGGTATCACCGAAGTCGATGGGTGGCTATCTGCACAAGATCCTCGGCAAGCGCCAACCGGCCCAGCTCGGCTGACCGATTTGGCCGTTGGTGTAATATCGGCCCGCCGATCGATTGACTCTCGACGGCGTCGCACGGACCGCCCCAACCGTCATGGCCGGGCTTGATCCGGCCATGACGGTTGGGGGCGACCGGCGCCGTAGGTCAACCGTATTGCGGGCTGGTATAATGGTCGGCGTTCCATCGCAGTACCTCGATTAGCCAGTCCTCAATTCGTGCGCGCGGCGCTGCGTGGCAACCACAGCGTAGCCGTTCGAATGAGCAAGCTGGGGGGCCGCAAAATCCTGATCGTTGATGACGACCGGTTTATCAGCAGCACGATATCGCCCAAGGCGCTCAGCGTTCACCTGCACAAGCTGTTCGATTAGCCGGGACCGATGCCGTCACGCCGTTTGGCAATCCGTGCCAACGGCGGCAATCTCCCGCCTCCTAACGAGTGGAGCCACCCGCCATGAGCCAGTCCCGTCACGCCGGCCGGCACTTTTTGCAGATACCGGGCCCGACCAACGTGCCGGATCGCGTGCTGCGCGCGATCGACAATCCGACGATCGATCATCGCGGTCCGGAATTCGGCCGCATGGGGCGGGAACTGCTGGAAAACCTCAAGGCGATCTTCCAGACCCAGGCGCCGGTGATCATCTATCCCGCCTCCGGCACCGGCGCCTGGGAAGCCGCACTGACCAATACGCTGTCGCCCGGCGACACCGTGCTGATGTGCCGCACCGGCTGGTTCGCCACGTTGTGGAAGGAGATGGCGGAACGGCTGCAACTCAACCCGGTGTTCATCGACACGGACTGGCGGCGCGGCGCCGACGTGGACGCGCTCGGCGCTGCGCTGGCCGATGACCGCGCGCACCGCATCAAGGCGGTGTGTGTGGTGCACAACGAGACGTCTACCGGCTGCACCAGCCGCATCGACGAAGTGCGCGCGGCGATGGATGCGGCGAAGCATCCGGCGTTGCTGCTGGTCGATACGATTTCGTCGCTCGCCTCGATCGATTATCGGCACGACGAGTGGGGCGTCGACGTCACGGTCGCGGGATCGCAAAAGGGGCTGATGCTGCCGCCGGGATTGTCGTTCAACGCGGTCAGCGACAAGGCGCTGAAGGCGGCCGAGAGCGCCAAGTTGCCGCGCAGCTACTGGGACTGGCGGCCGATGCTGGAGGCGAACAAGACCGGCTATTTCCCCTACACGCCCGGCACCAACCTGCTGTTCGGCTTGAACGAAGCGGTGAAGCTGCTGCGTGAGGAAGGCCTGGCGAACGTGTTCGCCCGCCACGACCGCCATGCCGAAGCAACGCGCCGCGCGGTGCGGACCTGGGGGCTGGAGGTGCAGTGTGCCGAGCCGCGGCATTACTCCGCCTCGCTGACCGCGGTGCGCGTGCCGGAGGGCCACAGTGCCGATGCCCTGCGTGCCACGATCCTGGAGAAGTACAACATGAGCCTGGGCAACGGGCTCGGGATTTTGAAGGACCGGGTGTTCCGCATCGGCCATCTCGGCGATTTCGGCGATCTGCAATTGATCGGCACGCTGGGCGGCGTGGAGATGGGTCTGCGCGTTGCCGGTATTCCACATAAGCCGGGCGGCGTGCAGGCGGCGATCGATCATCTGGCAGGGAATGCGTGAACCAAATATAGAGTGGTATTGCTGACCAAGGCGGGTGGCACATGTTGGATCGGCGCATACGGGAGCAGGAGGACGCGACGATCCGCCGGATCGTCGTTGCGATGCCGTGGCCGGAGGACGTGAAGGGCTACGACGTCGAGTTCGGCTCGGACTGGGAGGGCGATCCGGCGGTCTATGTCTGGTTGGTCGTGGATGACGATCTGCGGCCATCGGAGGAGAAGCTAGCGCGGGTTGGCCGCTTCACGAATGAGGTCACGCGGGCTTTGCTCGATGCCGAACTGTCGCACTGGCCTTTCGTCCAGTTGCGCGCCATTCAGCCAACGCGCGTGTGATCCGGCCCAATGGCGCTACATCACGACTTGCTTGAGCAAGCGAGGCATCTTGCGGGCCGCGAGCCGACCAAACCACGCCAGGCTAGTCTGCGGCGTGCCGTTTCGGCTTCGTCCTACGCCTTGTTTCACCTCCTCGGGGCGGAGGGCGCGAGCTTGAGCGCTCCAGCGCAACCAAGGGGCTTGCGTGGCCAGGTGCGGCGGGCGTACGCGCATGCGGACATGAAGTCGCTTTGCCGGCAATTTGCCGGCCGAACTGGCTTGTCGGAACATGTGCGGCCGTTAATATCGTTACCGCTTGACCCTGGCTTGATTTCGATTGCGACCAAGTTTCTTGCTCTGCAGAACGCGCGCCACGCTGCGGATTACGACATAGACGAGACCTTCACGCGGTTCCAGGTCCTCAACATGACTGGCGGCGTCCAGTCCGCCTTCGACGACTGGTCTCGTATCCGCGCCACCCCGAACGCCGCGGTATTCCTGACCGCCCTCCTGCTGAACCGGCAATGGAGCCGGGCATAATCAACCCACCGATCCCAAAGGAGGAACCGCATGATCGAAGTCTGGAGCTGGCCCACCCCGAACGGGCACAAGGTGCACATCGCGCTGGAGGAGCTGGAACTCCCCTACAAGGTCATCCCGATCAACATCGGCAAAGGCGACCAGTTCAAGCCGGAATTCCTCGCTATCACGCCCAACCACCGCATCCCGGCGATCGTCGATCCCGACGGCCCAGGCGGCAAGAAGCTCACGTTATTCGAATCCGCCGCCATCATGATCTACCTGTCGGAGAAGACCGGCGGAAAACTGATCCCCAAGGACATGGTCGGCCGCTACAAGTGCCTCGAATGGATGATGTTCCAGATGGGCGGCGTCGGCCCGATGTTCGGCCAGTACAACCACTTCGCCAATTATGCGGTCGATAAGATCCCCTACGCCATCGAACGCTACACCAGCGAAGTGGCGCGCCTGCATCGTGTGCTCGACAAGCGCCTGGCAGAGGTCACCTGGCTCGCCGGTGACGAGTACAGCATGGCCGACATCATCACCTTCCCCTGGATCCGCAATCCGCAACGCCGCAACGTCGACCTCGCCGTCTACCCGAACGTAAAGCGCTGGCACGACGCCATGGCCGCGCGGCCGGCGGTACAGCGCGGCGTGGCCGTCCTGGCGGACCACCAGCGCAAGGGGTCGATGACCGACGCCGAGCGCGAGGTCATGTTCGGTAAGACCCAATTCGCTGTTCGGTAACGCAATCCCTCTCCCACGAAGTGGGCGGAGGTCAGGTGACGGCGCAGCGAGCAGCACCTGCACTCAGCCCGCCGGCGGCACCGACAGCGCCGCCGCGACCGCCAAACCGTTCGGGCTGCCAAGACCGGTGCACGCGTCCCAGCCGACGGCGGCGGCATAGTCGCCGTTATTGCCCTGGGTGATATCGCGCATCGCTCGCGGCGTCCGGTACAGCGCCGGATTGATGAAGCCGACAGACCCGCCTTTCGCGGCATTGATCCGCGCAATCAGTCCCGCCCAAAGCGGCGCCACGGCGCTGGTGCCGCCCAATACGGTCGGGACGCCATCGACCCGCACGTTGTAGCCGGTGTCCGGATCGGCGTTGCCACCCACATCCGGCACGCCGCGCATCGTCAGCGGTCCGGTCTGGCCGGCTTTGACCGCGGATAACCCGGCCTGCCACACCGGCAGTGGGAAGAACGAACTCGCCCCGCCTCCGCCGGCGCCGCCGCTTGCGCCGTCGTTCCATGCCACTTCGCTCGCAATCGCCAGGTTGGCGGCGTCCAGGCTGGTGCCGCCGCAGGCCAGCACGTGCGGGCTGGACGCCGGGAAGTCCACATGATCCGCCCCGTCGCTCGTCCCGTCGCCAGAACCGCTATCGCCCGAGGCCACGCAGACCGTGATCCCCATCGCCGCCGCCGACTGCAGTGCGTTGTCGAGTGCCGTCATCGCCTGCGGTGTCCAGGAAGCCTCCGGCCCACCCCAACTGATTGAGATCACCGACGGCCGGTTGACCGCGTCGTGCGTGGCGGCGCTGACCGCGTCGAGGAACCCGGCATCCGTGTTCGGTGCAAAATATACCACGACGCGGGCGGCCGGGACGATCGCACCGACCACCTCGAGGTCCAGCATCACTTCGCCATCCGGTCCGCTCGCGTCGCCGGTCGGCAGGTTCATGCCGTGGTCCACCGAAACCGTGCCGATCGTCGGCCACGGACTGACGCCAAGGCCAGCGAAATACGCTTGGAGATCGACGGTTCGGTAACCGCCCCCCAACTCGATGACCGCAACGCATTCGCCCCGGCCGTCGCCAGCCGGAAAATCGTACAAAGAGGCAAGAACGGTCGGGCTGAACGTGAGCCCAGCCGCCCCCGCATTATCGTGCGGCCGCCAGCCCGCGGGAGCCTGCCGGCCGCGGAAATGCGGCCGGGCGATGGGCCGATTGTCGAGGCCCAGTACAGCTTCGACGACATCCTTCAGTTCCTCCGGCAGGTGTACCGGCCCGACCCGGCCACGATAAGCGCCGCCTGGATGCACGAACCGCTGTAGCGCCACACTGAAGGCCTGGTTATGTTCGTTAACGGTGCCGGACAGTACCATGGTCCGGCGCGCGGCGTTCGCTGCCACCACCGCCAGGCCATGCGATGCTGCGAAGCGCGCCACCGCGTCCATGTCCTCCTGACGGGCTCCGAACTGTCCGGCGAACTCCTCCCGCGTGACGTGCGCCCCCGAAGCGTCGCCCTCCGCCAGCTTGCGCAGCTTCTCCCGCAAGGTGTCGGCGGCGTTATGCCGCAGCACGACGCTGACCTCGAGCAATTCGGCCGGGTCGGCCGGTCCGCTGGGACGCGCTCCCGGCATCGGCTGTCGTTCGCTGCCCGGCAATGCATGGCGCGTCATGGGAAGGCTCCTCCGCGTGCGATCGTTAGCGCGAGGCGGCGGTCCGAGCGGCTCCGCCTCGACGCAAGAGTAACTAACGTAAAAAAGTGAACAAACCCTTAACGGCGCACGCCGCCATCCCACCGCCGGCTGCTCATCAGCCAGCATCCCAACGATGATACCGCCAGCCCGGCCACCGCCAGCGGCGCCAGCGACTCGCCCAGCAGCACCCAGGCCATCAGCGCCGCCGTACCTGGCATCAGGTAGAACATCGCCGTCGCCCGCGCCGCGGTGCCGCGCCGCAGCATGACGAAATACAGCACCATCCCGCCCAGCGACACGAACGCGGCGTTCCAGGCGACCGAGGCAATCGCGCCCACGGTCCAATCAGCGTGCGGCGTCTCGAACACCGCCATCGCCGCCACGCACGCCACCGCGGCGGCGATGAACTGCACGGTGGTGCCCTCCAGCAGCGGCACCCCCCGGCAGAACCGGCCGAAATACAGCGTGCCGCCGCACAGCGCGAACACCCCCAGGACGTTCAGCAGCAGCAGGTTGAGTTCCACCCGGCTGTGCAGCGCCGCCAGTCCGACAATCAGCACCACGCCGGATGCCCCCAGCACCAGCCCGAGCCATTGCAACGGCCGCAGCTTTTCGCCCAGCACCGGCCAGGCCAGCGCCGCTGTCAGTATCGGATTGAGCGTCTGGATCAGCGCGATCGGCGCCGCCGGCACGCGGGTCATCGCCACGTGGGCGATACATAGCAGCACCGCGTTCATCAGGACGCCGGCCACCGCGCAGTGCAGCCAAACCCCGCCAAGCGGCCGCCAAGACCGCCGCAGCGCCGCCATGGCAGCCACCAATACAGCGGCACAGACGCACATCCGCACCGCGACAAACAGCAGCGGCGTCAGGTGCCGCAGCCCGACCCGGGCGGCAATGAACGACGAACTCCACAGCAGCACAAACCCGAAAGGCGCCAACCGATCCAGCATGCCCCATCCAACCATGGCGGATGGCGTTCCGCCCCCTCCACGTGTGACCCCCAACCACCCGACAGGCAACCTCTCCCGCCGCAAAGCGAACCTCTCCCGCGGGAGCGGGAGAGGTCGAGGTGCGAAGCACCCAGAGTGAGGGTGATCGGGTCGGCACGCTCTGCCTTCCCTCCGCCGCCCCGATCGCCATCGACGCTCACGCCTCTCGATTGCTCCCGCTTGCTGCCCGATCGTGATTAAACTCCCGTCCTGCACACCAATGCTTCCGTGAAGCGCAACCCTGCGTTAAGTTCTCCTGAGATACACAGTTCCCGCCGGTAGCGAACCGCACGAGGCCAGGAAAACCGTCGCCGATGACCGCCCGTATCCTGATCGTCGATGATGTGCCGGCCAATACCCGGCTGCTGGAGGCGAAGCTGGCGGCCGAATACTACCAGGTCGCCAGCGTCAAGAACGGTTTCGACGCCATCACCACTGCCGCGGACTGGCAGCCAGACCTCATTCTGCTGGATGTGATGATGCCCGGCATGGACGGGTTCGAGTGCTGCAAGCGCCTGAAGGACAACCCGGACACCTTGCACATCCCGGTCGTCATGGTCACCGCCCTCGGCGAACCGGGGGAACGGCTGCGTGGTCTGGACGCCGGCGCCGACGACTTTCTCACCAAGCCGGTCGAATACGAGACCCTGATGGCCCGGGTGAAGAGCCTGGTGCGGCTCAAACGCTTGCTGGACGAATGGCGCGCCCGCGGCGAGACCGCCCGCGCCCTGGGCCTGGCCGCCGAACGCCACGCCATCCCGTCCGTCGCCGGGGCGCGCGCCCTGGTGGTGGACGATTGGGACGTCAGCGCTCAGACGATCCAGGACGCCCTGGCCCGCGAGGGCATCATCCCCGGCCGCGCCCGCAGCCAGGCCGAGGCGATGACGCTCTCCGCCGCGATTCCCTTCGACCTGATCGTGCTCAATCTGTCGCTGGCGGAGGAAGATCCGCTCAAGCTCGCCTCCTCTTTGCGCGCCGCCGACGCAACCCACGACATTCCGCTGCTGCTGATCGCCGAGCCTGAGGAACGCGACCGGCTGCTGCGCGCGTTCGACCTCGGCGCCAATGACTGGCTGCTGTTGCCGATCGACGAAAACGAGTTGCGCGCACGCGCCCGCAACCAGATCCGCCGTAAATTCTACCAGGACCGGCTGCGCGCCGATATCGGCACCGCGTTGGAGCTGGCGATGACCGACCCGCTGACCGGCCTCTACAACCAGCGGTACCTGATGCGCCACTTGCGCAACCTGCTCGAAGGGCCGCAGGCGCGCGAACTCGCGCTATTGATGATCGATGTCGACCACTTCAAGATGGTCAACGACGACCACGGCCACGCGGTCGGCGACCGGGCGCTGCGCGCCATCGCCGGGACGCTGCGCGACAACACCAGGGTGTTCGATTCGCTGGCGCGCTATGGCGGCGAGGAATTCGTCGTGGTTATGCCGGGCTCCGGCTCCGAAGACGCTTCGGCTGCCGCCGAGCGGCTACGCGTCGCTGTTGAGGCGCTGGGCTTCGAGCCCGGCCCCGGTCAGCGTTGCCGTCTGACGATCAGCGTTGGCATCGCCTGCACGCAGGACGTCCCGACGACGCCCGAAGCGCTGCTGCGTGCCGCCGACCTGGCGCTGTATGACGCCAAGCGGAGCGGCCGCAACCGGGTGGGGATGGCCCCCGCCCCGGACCGCGTTACTTGATCTTGGCTTCCTTGAACGCGACGTGCTTGCGCACGACCGGGTCGTACTTCTTCAGCTCCAGCTTGGTTGTCGTGGAGCGGGCGTTCTTCTTCGTCACGTAGAAGAAGCCGGTGTCGGCGCTGGAAACCAGCTTGATCTGAACAACGTTTGACTTTGCCATGGCCTGATACCTCGCGAGGCCGGCAACATGCGCATCCGGGGCCGGCTGGTCAAGAACCTGGATGTCGCCTGGTAGGCCGCGGATGCGCGGCGACCCCCGCAGATATGCTGCGGCCGATGGGCAGTCCGGCTGCGTGTTGGGGTTATGTTCTTAACCCGGTACTGACCCATTTCGTGCCACAATCCCCACATTGAGATTCAACGAGAGGACAGGTGTCATGCGCACCACCCATCCGGCACGGTCATTGTCACACCGGTTGCATGCCGCTCACAGCTACCCGACCTGCTCGGACCGGCACCCCTTGTTCTTGTTTGGACATTTCGATCTGGGCGGCACGGGACCCGCCCCCGGGTTCGGACTGGACGAGGTAATCCTGGGAATCAGGGAAGACCCTCAATCGACGGAGTGCGGCAGGCTTGGCCACAGTCTCTTGCATACTCTCATCACGGCGCAGGAGTGCCGGCGCTTCATGTTCGGCGTGGATCCAGAGCAACCGCGGGCGGTTGCCTGCGGTGAGCCGTCACTTTATTTTTGGGGAGCTGACGGGCCCGGACCAAGAGAGCAGTACGCAAAGCATTAGAGCCGATCCCGGACCTACGTTTCGGATCGGGCCATCGCGGCGAAAGAGGCCAGGCGCTCCATCCCTGGTGTTCGCTCGGTTCAGCCGGTAGCGCTCGGTGCCGGGTAGGGTATCGGCGACGCGAATAACGCCAGGGTCCTGCTCCGATGTTTCGACGGCCCCATGGCGTTATACGGGGCATGTGGGCAACGATCATGCCCGCTCTCCCCCACGCTCCAACCGACGGCGCAGCCAGTCTCGGCATGTGCGCTGCAGGGCCGTGGCGGCGAGCGGCGTGCTCCCGGCAATGGGGCGTGCAATCACGCCCCCCTTGGCGCAGGCCGCCCAATGCGGCATCCTCTCGGCCATATCGTTCGATATCGAAGGATTGCCGATGCCAGCGATCCCCAACCGCCTCCCCGGCTTGGATTTCGGCCTTGGCGAAACCGCCGACATGCTGCGCGGCCAGGTGGAGGCCTTCGCTGCCGCGGAGATCGCCCCGCGCGCCGCCGCCATCGACCGCGACAACGCCTTTCCCATGGACCTCTGGCGCAAGTTCGGCGACCTCGGCGTGCTGGGCGTCACCGTCGAGGAGGAGTACGGCGGCGCCGGCATGGGCTACCTGGAGCATGTCGTGGCGATGGAGGAAATCTCCCGCGCCTCCGCCTCGGTCGGCCTGTCCTATGGCGCGCACTCGAATCTGTGCGTCAACCAGATCCGCCGCAACGGCACCGAGGCGCAGAAGCGCCGCTACCTTCCCAGGCTGATTGCCGGAGACCACGTCGGCGCGCTGGCGATGAGCGAACCGGGCGCGGGATCGGACGTCGTCGGCATGCGCACGCGGGCGGAGAAGCGCGGCGGCCGGTACGTGCTGAACGGGTCCAAAATGTGGATCACCAACGGTCCGGACGCGGACGTGCTGGTGGTCTATGCCAAGACGACCCCGACGCCGGCCCACGCGGCATCACCGCGTTCCTGATCGAAAAGGGCTTTCCCGGGTTCTCCACCGCCCAGAAACTCGACAAACTTGGCATGCGAGGGTCGAATACCTGCGAACTGGTGTTCCAGGATTGCGAAGTACCGGAAGAAAACGTTCTCGGCCAGGTCGATGCCGGCGTCCGTGTGCTGATGAGCGGGCTGGATTATGAACGCGCCGTGCTCGCCGCGGGTCCAATCGGGATCATGCAAGCCTGCATGGATGCGGTGGTGCCCTACGTGCACGAGCGCAAGCAGTTCGGCCAGGCGATCGGCGAGTTTCAGCTTATGCAAGGCAAGCTCGCCGACATGTACACGACGATGAACGCCTGCAAAGCGTACGTGTACGCCGTGGCCAAGGCGTGCGACCGCGGCGGCCCGACGCGCAAGGACGCCGCCGGCGCGATCCTGTACGCGGCCGAGAAGGCGACCTGGATGGCGCTGGAGGCAATCCAGGCGTTGGGCGGCAACGGCTACATCAACGACTATCCGACGGGTCGCCTGTTGCGCGACGCCAAGCTGTACGAGATCGGCGCCGGCACCAGCGAAATCCGCCGCATGCTCATTGGCCGCGAGCTGTTCGCGGAAACCGCATGACAAGCCTCCCACGCCATGGCGGGCGAAGGCCCGCCATCCACGACTGTTCTTCCGGCACCAAAAGCAGACGTGGATGGCGCGGCTTCGCTCGCCCTGATGCGAGGGGCACGGCTGCGCATCATGGCACGCGGGCACGCCGCACATGATTCTGCGCTCCCAGACCGACACGCGCGGCCCCGAATTCGCCGCCAACGCCGCAGCGATGCACAGCCTGGTGACCGACCTGCGCGAGAAAGTCGCAAGCGTCGCGCTGGGCGGTGGCGAAACGGCCCGCCAGCGCCATCGGTCCCGCGGCAAGCTACTGCCCCGCGAGCGGGTCGCGGGCCTGATCGATCCCGGCTCGCCATTCCTCGAACTGTCTCAGCTCGCCGCCTACGGGCTGTACAACGGCGAGGTCCCCAGTGCCGGCATCGTCACCGGTGTCGGCCGCGTCGCCGGCCGCGAGTGCGTCATCGTTGCCAACGACGCCACGGTGAAGGGCGGAACCTATTTCCCGGTCACGGTGAAAAAGCACTTGCGGGCGCAGGAGATTGCCCGCGCCAACCGGTTGCCCTGCATCTACCTGGTGGATTCCGGCGGCGCTTTCCTGCCGATGCAGGACGAGATCTTCCCCGACCGAGAACATTTCGGCCGCATCTTCTTCAACCAGGCCAACCTGTCCGCCGCCGGCATCCCGCAGATCGCGGTGGTGATGGGCTCCTGCACCGCCGGTGGCGCCTATGTGCCGGCGATGAGCGACGAGAGCATCATCGTCCGCAAGCAGGGCACCATCTTCCTCGGCGGCCCGCCATTGGTGCAGGCGGCAACAGGAGAAATCGTCAGCGCGGAAGACCTCGGCGGGGCCGACGTGCACGCGCGCACGTCGGGCGTGGTGGACCACTACGCGCATGACGACCGCCACGCGCTGGCGCTGTGCCGGCGTATCGTCGGCGGTCTCAACCATGTGAAACAAGCGAACCTCGCGCTGCGCCCGCCGGCGCCGCCGCGCTATGATCCCACGGAGTTGCATGGCGTGGTGCCCGCAGACCTGCGCGCGCCATACGACGTGCGCGAGGTGATCGCTCGCATCGTGGACGCCAGCGAATTCGACGAATTCAAGAAACTGTATGGCACCACATTGGTCTGCGGCTTTGCCCACCTGTTCGGCTACCCAATCGGCATCCTCGCCAATAACGGCATCCTGTTTTCCGAATCCTCGCTGAAGGGCGCGCATTTCATCGAGCTGTGCAGCCAGCGTGGCATTCCGCTGGTGTTCCTGCAGAACATAACCGGCTTCATGGTGGGACGGAAATACGAGGCGGGCGGCATCGCCAAGGATGGCGCCAAGCTGGTGACGGCCGTGTCCACCACCGCGGTGCCCAAACTGACGATGATCATCGGCGGCAGTTACGGCGCCGGCAATTACGGCATGTGCGGCCGCGCCTACGATCCGCGTTTCCTGTTCCTCTGGCCGAACGCGCGCATCTCCGTCATGGGTGGCGAACAGGCGGCTGGCGTGCTGGCGACGGTGCGCCGTGGTGCAGGCGAAGGCACGGCGGAGGACGAAGAAAGATTCAAGGCGCCGATCCGCGCGCAATACGAAACCCAGGGCCATCCGTACTATGCGACGGCGCGGCTGTGGGATGACGGCGTGATCGATCCGGCGGACACCCGTCGCGTGCTGGGCCTGTCACTGTCGGCTGCACTGAACGCGCCAGTGGAGGACACGCGTTTTGGCGTGTTCCGGATGTGAACCCGATTCTGTCATTGCGAGGCGCGCAGCGACGCGGCAATCCCCCACCCGGCGAGCCAGGCCGGCTCGTCGGGCGGGGGATTGCCGCGTCGCTGCGCGCCTCGCAATGACAGTGGACCCCGCATGTTTCGCACTCTCCTGATCGCCAACCGCGGCGAGATCGCCTGCCGCATCGCCCGCACCGCGCAGCGGCTCGGCATCGAGACCGTCGCGGTGTTCTCCGACGCCGACGCGGACGCGCTGCACGTGCGCACCGCCGATCGGGCCATCCGTATTGGCCCCGCACCGGCGCGCGAAAGCTACCTCGACATCGCCCGCGTCATCGCCGCCGCGCAAACGGCCGACGCGCAGGCGATCCATCCCGGCTACGGCTTCCTCTCGGAAAATCCCGCCTTCGCCGACGCCTGCGCTGACGCCGGCCTGATCTTCGTCGGTCCGCCGGCAAGCGCGATGCGCGCCATGGGCTCGAAATCCGCGGCGAAAACGTTGATGCAACGATCCGGGGTGCCGCTGCTGCCCGGCTATCACGGCGACAACCAGGACCCGGCCTTCCTTGCAGGCCAGGCGCACGGCGTCGGCTTTCCGGTCGTCATCAAGGCGGTGTCCGGCGGCGGCGGCCGCGGCATGCGTGTCGTCGAAGCCGCCAACGATTTTGCCGCCGCCCTGGAAGCGGCCCGCCAGGAAGCCGCCGCCTCGTTCAGCGACGACCGTGTGCTGATCGAGCGCTTTCTCCCGCGCCCACGCCATATCGAAGTGCAGGTCTTCGCCGATACCCACGGCAACGCAGTGCATCTGTTCGAGCGCGATTGCTCTGTGCAGCGCCGCCACCAGAAGGTCATCGAGGAAGCCCCGGCCCCCGGCATCGATCCGCGCCGTCGCGCCGCGATGGGCGAAGCCGCCGTCGCCGCGGCGCGCGCAGTTGGCTATGTCGGCGCCGGAACGGTGGAGTTCGTCGCCGATGCCGATGGCTTCTTCTTCCTCGAAATGAACACCAGGCTGCAGGTGGAGCACCCGGTCACCGAGATGGTGACTGGCTTCGACCTGGTGGAGTGGCAGTTGCGTGTCGCCGCCGGGGAACCGCTGCCGGCCAATCAGCAGGATATTCACCTGTCGGGCCATGCCTTCGAAGCCCGGCTCTACGCCGAAGACCCGGCGCGCGATTTTGCCCCCTCGATCGGCCGGCTCGTCGCATGCCGGCTGCCGCATGCAACGCCATCGGTGCGGATCGATTCCGGCTTCGTTGCCGGCGACACCGTGTCCATCCACTACGATGCCATGCTGGCAAAGTTGATCGTGCACGGGGCGACGCGCGACGCCGCGCTGGCGACGCTGCGCAGTGCCCTGGGCGAATGCGAGATCGTCGGCGTGGCGAGCAATCTCGATTTGCTCTACCGCATCGCTGCGCATCCCGCCTTCGCCGCCGGCGGCGTCGATACCGGCTTCATCGCCCGCCACGCCGATACGTTGCTGGCGGCACAGGCCGAGCCGCCGGATGACGTGCTGGCCGCCGCAGCGCTGGCCGTGCTGACCGATGAAGCGGATACCGCGGCGCGCCAGGCCGCCGCCGGTGCCGACCCATATTCGCCCTGGCACGCGCGCGATCAGTGGTGGCTGAACCTGCTGCCGGATCGTACACTCGAGTTTCACGCCAACGAATCATCCTGGCCCGTGACGGCGCGACGCGACGGTGCGGCGTGGCTGCTGACGATCGGTGATCGCACGCTGCGCGGGTCCGCCAGCCGCGGTGCAGATGGTTGGCTGGAGACGACGCTCGGCGACACGCGAGGCCGCGTCCGCGTCACGCATGACGGCGAAACGCTGTCGGTTCGGCACAACGGCTCGACGTTCCGCTTCACCTTGCCCGATCCGATCGCGCACGCCGAGGAGGAAGACGACTCCGGCGGCCGCCTGGTCGCGCCACTGCCGGGTCAGGTCACGCAGGTGCTGGCGCAGCAAGGGATGGCCGTAACGCGCGGCCAGGTGCTTGTGGTGCTGGAGGCAATGAAAACAGTGTTCCGCCTCACCGCACCTGCCGACTTGATGGTGCAAATTGTCTCCTGCCAGGTTGGCGATATGGTGCAGGAGGGGCAGATGCTGGTCAGTTTCGCCGAGCCGGACGAACCCGCCTGACGGTATCGCTTTCGCTGCATCGGTGGGTGTTTCCCTTGGGCCGAGACAGCCGGACGTCGTGTGGTGCCCCCTATAACAGCCCGCGCCGACGCTGAGTCGCCCGTGTGGATGACCGGCCATCGCCGGCCATGACGCATCGGATCGATCCTTTCGCCTGCCCCGTCATTGCGCGTGACGCGAAGCCATCCCCGGCATGAGGCCGCAGCATCCCACGCGGGGTATCGCTTCTGCGGTCACAATGACACTCGGACGCCGGGCGCAAAGCCTTGCAGTCGCAGCCGCCTGGATTTCGGCGCCCCGACACCGGCGTCCTCGAACACCCTTCCAGCCAACTCACGGAACCACGTTGGCCTAAAGCTGACTGGAATCGCCCGGGACAATGAAAGGGCTTGTCCTCGATGCCCGGCGTCCACACATCCCGTCGGCCCCAAGCTGACATCATCGGACACCGACGGAGCCTCTGGTTGCCGTGTGGGGCTTCCCCCGAGCCCGAAAGGATTGGCGATGACTCCTAAATTCCTGCGTGAGGAGGCGGCACGTTTCCGAGGCATGGCCGAGACTGTCGACCGCGAAGCCTCGAAGCAAAGGTTCCTCGCGATGGCAGTGGATTTCGAAGCGCGGGCAAGCGCAGCCGATGGGATAGCCGATCCGAGCCCCGCGGAACCCGTCGAGGTCAAAGCCCCCAGGAAGCTCGCCCGGGAACCGAAAACGTCAGTGCAGCCGGCAGACTGACCGGGACATCGCTCGTAGCCTGGCGCAGCATCGGCGCGGTCGCCCGGGTGTCCCTCCTGTATCGCTCCAGCGCTTTCGGCTATCAGTAGCCGCATCGCGCGCCTGCCGACAGGAGGTTCTTTGCCACACGACATGCCGGCCGATCTGCGTTCGCCGGAGGACAGCGTAGCGCTGCCATGGGACGCTGTGCGCACGTTCCTCGCGACGCGCGGCCTTACGCTCGACATCGATCCGCCGCCGCGGCAGTTCGCCGGCGGGCTGGCGAACCTCAACTACCTCATCCACCTCGGCGGCAAGCCGTACGTGTTGCGCCGCCCGCCGATGGGCGAGCTTCCCGCTGGCAGCCACGACATGGCGCGCGAGCACCGCATCCTGTCGCGCCTGCCCGACGCGTTGCCCTTCGTGCCGCGCAGCGTGGTGTTATGCGACGATCCGAACGTCATCGGCCAGCGCTTCCAGATTCTCGAATACCGCGCCGGCCTGGTGATCCGCGAACACATGCCGCCTGAGCTCGCGCATCGCCCGGAGATCGGCACACGCCTTTCGCAGGTGCTGTTGGAAACCATGGCGGCAATTCACGCGGTGGACACCGGCGCGATCGGACTGGACGATCTCGGCCGCCCTGAAGGCTTCCTCGCCCGTGCCGTATCCGGCTGGCGCAAGCGCGGCTGGGCGGCGAAGGAGGAGGGCACCGACGCGCTGCATCAGGACGTCGGCACGTGGCTGGAGCAGCATGCGGTGCCCGACGGGCCGCCTGGGTTGCTGCACAACGACTTCAAGCTGAACAACATGATTTTGAATCCCACCGATTTTTCTCCCGTCGCCGTGGTGGATTGGGACCAGGGAACGCGGGGCGATCCGCTGTTCGATTTCGCCACTCTGCTGAGCTATTGGATTCACGCCGACGACCCCTGGGCGATGCACGACATGGCACAAATGCCGGCCGACGAGGCGTGCCTGTATCCGCGCGCGGAGGCAGTCGCGGAATATGCGCGGCTGACCGGACGCGATGTCTCCAACTTTCTGTTTTATCGCGTGCTGGCGATGTACAAGCTGTCGGTGATCTTCCTGCAGCTTGGGCTTCGCTGGCGCACCGGGGCCACGGCCGACCCGCGTTACGAACCGCTCAGCGCGATCGGCACCGGCATCCTGGAGTTCACCCACGACATCGCGCAGGGACGCGCGTTCTAGTGCTCGCCCCCCGATGTCATTGCGAGGAGCGAAGCGACGAAGCAATCTCCTGCCTGACGAACCTTTGGCGGTTCGTCAGGCAGGAGATTGCTTCGTCGC
Source organism: uncultured Alphaproteobacteria bacterium (assembly GCA_963762885.1). Taxonomy (GTDB): domain Bacteria; phylum Pseudomonadota; class Alphaproteobacteria; order Acetobacterales; family Acetobacteraceae; genus JASHVB01. The sequence continues at coordinate 246,893 of CAVXNH010000014.1, read as the reverse complement.
TTCGCTCCTCGCAATGACAGGTGATACATGGACTTCTCCCTCTCCCCCGAACTGCAAGACCTCCAGCGCCGCACGCGAGACTTCATCCGCCATAAGATCATCCCGCTGGAATCCGACCCGCGGCAGACCGCACACGGTCCCACCGAGGATTTTCGGCGCGAACTCGTGGCGCTTGCGCGCGAAGCCGGATTGCTCGCGCCGCACGCTTCTCCCGACTACGGCGGCCTCGGCCTCGACCACGTCGGCAAATCCATCGTATTCGAAGAAGCGGGCTACTCCCTGCTCGGTCCCGTCGCGCTGCACATCTTCGCGCCCGACGAGGGCAACATCCACCTGATGGAACAGGTCGCCACGCGCGAACAGAAAGAACGCTGGCTGCGCCCGCTGGCAAGCGGCGAAACCCGATCGTGCTTCTGCATGACGGAGCCGGCGCCAGGCGCAGGCTCCGATCCCTCGGCGATCAACACCACCGCGGTCAAGGACGGCAACCACTGGGTGATCAACGGCACCAAATGGTTCATCACCGGCGCGCACGGCGCCGCCTTCGCCATCATCATGGCAAAGGGCGAGGACGGCGCTGCAACAATGTTCCTCGCCGACATGGACCAGCCGGGCATCGAGATCGTCCGCACCATGCACAGCCTCGACCAGGCGTTTGCCGGCGGCCACGCCGTGGTGAAGTTCAACAATTTGCGGGTACCTGCCAGCGACATCCTCGGCGAGCCCGGTAAGGGCTTCCGCTACGCCCAGGTGCGGCTCGCGCCGGCACGGCTGACCCATTGCATGCGCTGGCTCGGCGCCGCCCGGCGCGCGCACGATATCGCCGCCGGCTATGCCCAGCAGCGCGAAGTGTTCGGCGCGAAGCTGGTCAACCACGAAGGCGTCGGCTTCATGCTCGCCGACAATGAAATCGATATCAGAATGAGCAGGTTGTCGATCTGGCACACGGCTTGGTTGCTCGATCAGGGGGCGCGGGGCACCACGGAATCCTCGATTGCGAAAGTGTTCTGTTCGGAAGCGATCTGGCGCGTGGTCGATCGGTGCGTGCAGGTGCTCGGCGGTCAGGGCGTCACCGGCGAGACATTGGTCGAACGCATCTTCCGCGAAGTGCGCGCGTTCCGCATTTACGACGGCCCGTCCGAGGTACACCGGTGGTCGCTCGCCCAGCGGATCGCCCGCAATGGAGCGAACTGGTGAGCGACTTCGATCTGACCGGAAAAGCCTGCATCGTCACCGGCGCCGGCCGCGGCATCGGCCGCGCCATGGCGGGAGCGCTGGCGCGACATGGCGGCTTTGTCGTGCTGGTCGGCCGTACCCAGGCGACGCTGAACGAAGCCGCCGATGCGATCGGCGACCGCACGATGGTTCAGGTCGCCGACGTGGCGCGCGAGGCCGACGTGCTGGCGTTGCGCGACGCCGTGCTGGCGCGTTGCGGCAAGATCGATGTGCTGGTGAACAACGCCGGCGTCAATCCGATCTTCCGCGGCATCGAGCGCATCGGTCTTGATGAGTGGCAGCAGATCATCGACGTCAACCTCACCGGCGTCTTCCTGTGCTGCAAGCATATCGGCGGCGCGATGGGCGCAGGCGGCTCGATTGTGAACGTCAGTTCAGTCGCCGGGTTGGGCGGGTTGCCGCGCTCGGTGCCGTACTGTGCCTCGAAGGGCGGGGTGGAGATGCTGACACGCGCGCTCGCTCTGGACTGGGCAAAGCGCGGCGTGCGGGTAAACACGCTGGCGCCGGGCTGGGTGGACACCGACCTGACGCACGGATTGCTGGAGCATGACGTGCACGGCAAACGCTTGCTCGACCGTACGCCGCTGGGCCGCTTCGCCGTGCCGAACGACATGGCCGGCGGCGTGGTGTTCCTTGCGTCGGATGCCTCGGCGTTCATGACCGGACAGAGCCTGGTGATCGATGGCGGCTGGACCGCAGAGTAGTGCTTGCCTGCGCGACCAGCCATCAGCGACCAACACCGTCATTGCGAGCGCAGCGAAGCAATCTCCCCACGGAGAACCACGGAGCCAATATGCCTACCCCACGATCGAAGCCGCACACGGGCTCCGTGGCCCTCGTTCTATCTCCGTGTTAGAATCCTTGCGGTGTTGCCCGCATGCGCCTGCGATCTGGGGCTTTCGCAGGGCACTCGTCAGGGCAAATGCGATCGCCCGATCGGGAGGTTTATGAAATGCTGAGCGACGCCGACAACGTCCTGTTGACCCGCACCGGCCCGAACACCCCGATGGGTAATCTGTTCCGCCGTTTCTGGCACCCGGTTTTGCTCAGCGCCGAACTGCCCGAGCCCGACGGCCCGCCGCTCCGTGTTACCATCCTGGGCGAGGACCTCCGCGCCTTTCGCGCCACCGATGGCACGGTCGGTCTGGTGTCGCCGCGCTGCCCGCATCGCGGCGCCGATCTCTTCTACGGCCGCAACGAACAAAACGGCATCCGCTGTGTCTATCACGGCTGGAAATTCGCCACCGACGGGCGCTGCCTGGCCATCACGACCATGGAGCCCGGCGCGGCACGCGAAACAGCCGAACGAAATGTTCACCTGCGCGCCTACCCGAGCCGCGAATCCGGCGGCTTCGTTTGGGCCTATCTCGGTCCGCCCGACGCCATCCCGCCGTTGCCGGAACTGGAATTCACCACGCTGCCGGCCTCGCACGTCTTCGTCTCCAAGAAACTCCAGCAATGCAATTGGGCGCAGGCCTGCGAGGGCGGTCTCGACACCGCGCATTTCTCGTTCCTCCACATGTCGATCTCCGACGCCGATGACGTGACCGCGCGGTTGCTGACCAAGGTGTCGTCCGGGCCCGACACGGTCCGCTGGATGCGCGACGACGGCGCCCCGCGCTTCACCATCGCCGACCATCCCGCCGGCCTGGTGCTCGGCGCGGCCCGCCGCGGCGACCCTGGCGAAACCTACTGGCGCATCAGCCAGTTCCTTATGCCCAACCACGGCCTCGCTCCCAACGCGTTCCCCGGCGAGAACTACCACGGCCAATGCTGGGTCCCGATCGACGACACCTCGTGCTGGGTGCACACCTACACCTGGAACCCCGACCGCCCGCTGTCCGACGCGGAACGCGCCCGCTATCGCGCCGGCTCCGGCATCCATGCCCAGGTCGATGCCGCCTACATCCCGCTGCGCCGCCGCGAAAACGACTATCTCATCGACCGCGGCAAGCAGAAGACCGAGAGCTACACCGGGATCGAGGGTGTGTCGGAACAGGACGCCTGCATCCAGGACAGCCAGGGCCTGATCGCCGATCGCACGATCGAGCATTTGGGTCCAACCGATATGGGCGTGATCCGCTTTCGCCGCCTGATCCTGGATGCCGCCCGAGCGTTGCAGAACGGCGAACCGCCGCTGGCACTGGCGCATCCGCAGGCCTTCCGGGTGCGCGGGGGCGGGGCGGTCGCGGCTTCCGCGCAGCCTCTGGCGGCGGTGATGCGGGCCCGCTTCGGCCATGAGCATGGGCTGGTTGCGGCACCGCACCGCGCCCACCCGCCAAAATCGGGCTCCCCGGGTTGACGTAGATCAAGGCGGGAACGCGCGTTTCCGCCGACAGTGCGGCCCAGGCCGTTACGGCTATCGGCAAGAATGGAGCAACACATGAACGCCGCCGACATCATGACGCCCGACGTCATAACGGTGCGTCTCGATACCCCGATCGATCAGATCATCACGCTGATGCTGTCAAGCCATATCAGCGGCATCCCGGTGATGGAGGGAGACGGCGTCGCTGGCATTGTGACCGAGGGGGACCTGCTGCGGCGGGTTGAACTCGGTTCCGAGCCGCGCCGCTCGCATCTGCTCGAACTAGTTTCCCGCGCCACGCCGCTGGCCGCCGAATATGTGCGAACCCACGGGCGCAAGGCGTCCGAGGTGATGACCGACAACGTCATCACGGTGGACGAGGCCACGCCGATCGCCGAGATCGCGCGCATTCTAGAAACCCGGCGGATCAAGCGAGTTCCGGTGCTGCGCGACGGTAAGCTGGTGGGCATCGTCAGCCGTGCCAACCTGCTGCGGGCGCTGGCGACGCGGCTGCAACCGACCCCGCCCGTGCTGGCCGACGATCAGCGGATCCGCACTGCTCTGCTAGCCGAGTTGCGGCAGCACAAATGGGGCGCCATGATCGCGCAGCTTGACGTGACGGTCGAGAACGGCGTGGTCGATCTGTGGGGCGTGGTGCACAGCCAGGAGCAAAAGATGGCGGTGCGGGTGATGGCTGAGAACATGCCCGGGGTGACCCGCGTGGAGGACCATCTGGAGGACGTGACCGCAACGACATTGCTGGTCCCGATGGCCTGACGCCCGAGCTTGCCGAGTAGCGGGGAGGCAGTTTCGCCTCCCCTGTGCCGGTCCCGGCGCCTGCCCCTGTCCCGCCCGCTGTCATTGCCTCCCTCTCATTGGGAGTTGGCCACCGGCCGGTGGCGGCCGACCCGCCGTGAATGAAACTGCGGAGATCGACCGGCCAAGGACCCTCCCCCTCCCCTTGTGGGAGGGGGTCCGGGGGGAGGGGGGAGCTTGTCCGAGATCGCCTCCCACGTCATGCCGCCGAAGGTCGGCGTCCACGAGTGTGCTGCGCGTGGCCTGGCAAAGTCGTGGATGCCGACCTTCGTCGGCATGACGTGGGGCGACAACTGCGGCAGTTTCATCCAGAGCGGGTCGGCCACGCCGGCCGGTGGTCAACTCGCAATGACAACGGGGCGTCGGTCCGCCTCGATGGGAAGCATCTGCGCCGCCTTGCTCCCAGCCCCCGATAGCCGCGTAGCGGCGGTCGTCGCCATCGCGATCCCGATGCGCTAATCTCCGCCCGACCAGACCAGGAGACCAAAGCCATGACCGAAGCCTGCATCGTCGGCTGGGCACACTCGCCGTTCGGCCGGTTGGAAGACCCGGATATCGAATCGCTGATCGGCCGCGTCGCCGGTGCGGCGATCGAGGATGCTGGCGTCGCCGCCACTGACATCGACGGGACCTTCGTCAGCCTGTTCAACAACGGCTTCTCGACGCAGGACTTTCCTGCGTCGCTGGTGCTGCAGCACATACCCGACCTGCGATTCAAGCCGATCACAAGGTTCGAGAACGCCTGCGCGTCCGGCTCCGCCGCGGTATACGGCGCGCGCGACTTCATCGGCGCCGGCCGGGGCCGCTTCGCCCTGGTGATCGGCGTCGAGAAAATGACTGCGACCCCTGGCAAGGAGGTCGGTGACATCCTGCTGAAGGCCAGCTACCAGAAGGAAGAAGCCGACATCCCCGCCGGTTTCGCCGGCGTATTCGGCCGCATCGCCGAGCGCTACTTCCAACGCTACGGTGATCAGTCCGACGCTCTCGCGGCGATCGCGGCGAAGAACCACAAGAACGGCGTGGACAACCCCTACGCCCAGATGCGCAAAGACCTGGGCTACGATTTCTGCCGCACCGTATCGGAGAAGAATCCGTACGTCGCGCCGCCGCTGAAGCGTACCGATTGCTCGCTGGTGTCGGACGGGGCCGCGGCTTTGGTGCTGGCGGACGAGGAAACCGCACGTTCGCTCGGCAAGGCGGTGCGCTTCCGTGCCGCGGTGCAGGTGAACGACTTCCTGCCCATCAGCAAGCGCGACATCACCCAGTTCGAGGGCGCGGCACAGGCATGGTCGCGCGCGCTGGATGCCGCCGACCTGAAACTGCAAGACCTGTCCTTCGTCGAATCGCACGACTGCTTCACCATCGCCGAGTTGCTGGAATATGAAGCGATGGGCCTCGCCGCACCCGGCCAGGGTGCACGCGCGGTGCTGGAAGGCTGGACCCGCAAGGATGGCCGCCTGCCGGTTAATCCGTCCGGCGGCTTGAAAGCGAAGGGCCATCCGATCGGCGCCACCGGCGTCTCGATGCACGCGATTACTGCGATGCAGCTCACCGGCCAGGCGGGTACGATGCAGTTGCCGAAAGCCGATATCGGCGGCGTCTTCAACATGGGCGGCGCCGCGGTGGCCAACTACGTGTCGATCTTGGAGCCGTTGCGCTGATCCCAACCAGCAATCTCGCGCATCTGCTGTTGCAGAGCGCGCGACGCTTTCCCGACCGGCCGGCGCTGATCTGGCGCGAGCAAACCTGGACCTGGGCGGATTTTTCCCACCGGGTCCAGGTGGCGGCCGGCGGGTTGGCTGCGCGCGGGGTGCGGCATGGCGACCGGGTACTGCTGCACGCCCGCAATTCGAATGCCGTGCTGGAGACGATGTTCGCAACCTGGATGCTCGGCGCGGTCTGGGTACCAACGAATTTTCGCCTGACCCCGCCGGAAGTGGCGTATCTCGCGTCATCCTCCGGCGCTACGGTGCACATCTTCGATGCGGCTTTCCCGGATCATGCGGCGGCGGCGAAAGCGGAAAATCCCGGGTGCAAGCTGGAGATTCCCATCGGTCCGGGCGTGTTGGAATGGGATACGCTGGCGGCGCACGGGCCGCCCGTCACGCGGGCCGCCGACGTTGCATACGACCACCCGGCGTGGTTTTTCTATACCTCCGGCACTACTGGCCGCCCAAAGGCGGGCGTGCTGACTCACGGGCAGATGGAATACGTCGTCTGCAACCATCTGTGCGACCTGATGCCTGCGACGACCGAGAACGACGTGTCGCTGGTGGTGGCTCCGCTGTCGCACGGCGCCGGTGTGCATGCGCTGCCGCAAGTGGCGCGCGGCGCTGCCACGGTGCTGCTGTCCGGCGAGCGGCTGGATTGCGAGGAAGCCTGGCGCCTGGTGGAACGTCACCGCGTCACCAACATGTTCACCGTGCCAACCATCCTCACCATGCTGACCCGGCACGAGGCGGTGGACCGCTACGACCATTCGTCGTTGCGCTACGTGATCTATGCCGGCGCGCCAATGTACCGCGCCGACCAGGTGCACGCGTTGGGCAAACTGGGAAAGGTGCTGGTGCAGTATTTCGGCATGGGCGAGGTGACCGGCAACATCACCGTGCTGCCGCGCGAACTGCACAGCCTGGACGACGCTGAAATGCGGGTGGGAAGCTGCGGCATCCCGCGCACCGGCATGGAAATCACGATTCTCGACCTGGACGGCAACGTGCTGCCGCCGGGCACGACGGGCGAAATTTGTGTGCGTGGGCCGGGCGTGTTCGCCGGCTATCACAACAATTCCGAAGCGACAGCGCAAGCGATGCGGTTCGGCTGGTTTCACACCGGCGACCTCGGACACATGGACGCACAGGGCTACGTGTTCATCACCGGCCGGTCTTCGGACATGTTCATCTCCGGCGGCTCGAACGTATATCCGCGCGAGATCGAGGAAGCGCTGCTGACGCATCCGTCGGTCGCCGAAGCCTGCGTGGTCGGCATGCCGGACGCTCGGTGGGGCGAAAGCGGCGTGGCGGTGCTGGTCGCGGCAGAGGGGGCCGAGATCGATGAACGCGCGTTGATGGCGCATCTCGACGGACGGCTGGCGAAATACAAATGGCCGGCACGCATCGTGGTCTGGCCGGAGCTGCCGAAATCCGGCTACGGCAAGGTAACGAAGCGCGACGTAAAACAGCGGCTGGAGGAGACAGGCTGATGCAGGACGCACCGAAAGACATTGCCGCGATCGAGGATTACCACGCGCACATCTACTACGACCCCGCCAGCAAGGACCGCGCCGCGACGTTGCGCCGCTGGGTAGAGGAACGTTTCGCCGGACAGATGCGCATGGGAAGTTGGCACGACGAGCCGGTCGGCCCGCACGTGCAGGCGATGTATCAGGTCGCGTTCAAGCCTGATCTGCTGCCAGCGCTGGCGCCGTTCCTGATGCTGAACCGCATGGGCCTGACCATCCTCCTGCATCCGCAATCGGGCCGTCCTCGCGACGACCACACTTTGAACGCCGTCTGGATGGGCGAAGTGCTGCCGGTGAAAACCGAGGTGCTGCGAGAAGTGGGATGAACACACAAGAAACCTCTCCCGCGGGAGCGGGAGAGGTTTGTTGGTCGCCTTGACATCCCGTCTCCCACCTTCATCATCCGGCAATCGGGGGAGAAGTCCCAGGGGAATCACCAATGTCCGCGCTCGACCATTGCCTGAACGTCTATGACCTGCGCGCCGCCGCAAAGCGTCGCCTGCCAAAAGCGGTGTTCGAATTCGTCGATCGCGGCAGCGAGGACGGCATCGCCGTCGCTAACAACCGCGCCGCCATCGAGCGCCTCAAGCTGCGGCATCGCGCCCTGGTGGACGTATCCGGCCGCACGATGAACACGACCCTGTTCGGCAAGCCGGTGTCGATGCCCATGGCGATCGCCCCGACGGGCGCCGCCGGCCTGTGCTGGCACGAAGGCGAACTGGAACTGGCGAAGGCCGCAGCCAAGGCGAAAATCCCCTTCACCCTCGCCACCGGCGCGATGACCTCGATGGAGAAGATCGCGGAACAGGCCGGGCCGGGCGTCGGCGGGCGACTATGGTTCCAGCTCTATGTGTGGAACCGGCGCGAGCTCTCCTACCAGCTTATCGAACGAGCCAACCGTGCGGGATTCGAGGCGCTGATCGTCACCGTCGATACCATCGTGCCACCGAACCGCGAGTACAACACGCATAACGGGTTTCTGCTGCCATTCACGCCGAACGTCACGTTCACGCTCGACATCATGCGGCACCCCGTGTGGTTCACCAAAGTGTTGATGAAGTACTTCACCACCATCGGCATGCCGCGCAACGAGAACTACCCGGACGAGTATAAGCGCGCGAACCGCAACGATCCCGCCACCACCCAGATGATGCGGCAGGACTCGCTGAGCTGGGAGGACATCAAGATCTTCCGCGACAAGTGGCCGGGCATCCTGATGATCAAGGGAGTCAACCGGCCGGACGACGCGGTGAAGGCGATCGAATACGGCGTGGACGGCATCGTCGTGTCGAACCATGGCGGCCGCAACATGGACAGCGTCGTGGCGTCCATCGATGTGCTGCCGGAGATCGCCGAGGCAGTTGGCGACCGCGGCACGGTCATTCTTGATTCCGGCGTGCGACGCGGGTCGGATATCGCGAAAGCACTGGCGCTTGGTGCCAAGGCGGTGCTGACCGGGCGCGCCACGCTGTACGGCACGGCCGTCGGCGGCGAGGCTGGTGCCGGCAAGGCGATCAGCCTGATCCGCAACGAGCTGGACAAGACGATGGCCTACACCGGGTGCCGTACCGTGGGCGAATTGGGCCCGGATATTTTCTTCGGTTACCGCCAGGGCAACCGGCTGCGCGACATGGTGATGGATGCGGCGGTCTGACGCGCGTAGCTGTTGGTGGATGGAGACCTGACGACGCGGGCGGGGTTGTTCCGGTGCCTGGGATTTTGCGTGCAGCGCGTGGCAGGCACCTCGCGAGTGTCAAGCATGGGCCCTGATTCCGGAGCATTGCGGCTGCTTTGCGATGCGTTGGGTGCCACCTGCCTCTTTCGATCGCGAGAACTGGTTCCGGCACTTGCCGTTAGGTAATGACTCGAGCCTTATTTTGGCAGGTCCCATCGGATTTTCGTTGCGCAATAGATAAATAACGTTTAGAGTTGCGGCCGAAAGTTGCTCGACCAAGCGCCTTAAAGCTAAGCTTCATCGTGAACTGTCTGCCAAGCCCGGCCTGGGTTGGACCCTTACCACGGAAGCGAGCAGTTGACATGCCTCCAAAGAACGTCGTTTTTTGCGCCGATGGTACCTGTAACGGACCGGGGGAGGTCGATGATCAGGATTTGCCGGACCCAACGAATGTCTATAAATTATTTGTACAGTTGAGCAGTACCGCAGCGCCAGCCGGTGCGGTGCAGGACGATGAACAGGAGGCCGTTGAAGTCGATGGCGAAGACGTGGTGCAATCGGCAAAATATATAGACGGCGTAGGAGACGCCAATAATCCGATAATAAAGTTACTCGGCGGTGCGGCGGGTGTGGGCTTGATTGCCAGGATTGTGCGCGGCTACACCTATCTTTCGCGGACCTATACGCCCGGTGACAATATTTACCTGGTCGGATTTAGCCGCGGGGCTTACACAGTACGTGCGCTGGCGGGGTTGATCGTTTTCTCTGGGCTGCTCGACCCTAAAACCTACAACCCCGACAACAAGGTCCAGGCCTATAAGCTTGGAGCTGGCGCGTGGTACGCATATCAGAGAACGGTTTCGGTGAACGGAGGATTGCTAGGTTATTTCGACAAACTGATGCTCGATTCCCCCGATTTTTTCCTTACCGCCCCGTCCTCATTCGTAGCAGTGCCGTCTATCCGAGCTATAGGAGTGTGGGACACGGTCAGCTCCTACGGCTTCTCTGCGGCGTATGACGCCACAGGTGATGTAACAGATGCAAAAGCGGATCTATTTCCGCTGGCCAATACGAAGTTGAGCCCAAACGTTGCGAAGGGTTATCAGGCGATTTCGCTCGACGAGCAACGAGACGCGTTTTTGCCTATTTTATGGAATCAAGCCCCCAATGTCGTGCAGCAATTTTTTGCGGGCGCGCACGCGGATGTCGGTGGCGGCTACTCGATCGCAAAGGGAGAGGCACAGCTTTCTGACGTGGCACTCAATTGGATGATCTCGAGCCTGCAAACCGATGGCTTGCTCATCTACCCGAACGGACGCTTTCCAGTTTTGCCCAACCCGGCAGGAATCGCTCATCAGCAATGGCGGTACGCCCCTTGGTCGGACCTGCCACATTCCATGAGAAGCTTTGCCGGCCGTACGGATATCATGGTCGATCGGTCGGTCTCTGTACGAGAGGTTGCGGATTCAGTAGTGTTCGATCCCGGCAGCAATGCAAATGTTCCTCCCCTTGCTGCGATAACCGGCAAATACAGGCCTTTGAATTTGCCATAGCTGCGCAATGGCGACCTTTTCAGGACTGACAATGACATCGATCACGGGCGCGCGGTCTATGCCCGCTGCCCGCGGAAAACAGGATATCGAGCGGGGCACCGGGAGTAACATAACCCTCCCCAGGCATTGTCCCGAGGGGTACGGTTCCGACCCATGCAATTGACCACACAGGCGATCCCCTCTACCAAATCCCCATGCTCAACCTCGATCGCTGCCTGAACATCTACGATCTCCGCGCCGCGGCGCAGCGCCGCCTGCCGAAGGGCGTATTCGAATTCGTCGATCGCGCGACCGAGGACCACCTCGCCGTCACCAACAATCGCAGCGCCTTCGAGCGCATCAAACTCCGCCATCGCGCCCTGGTCGACGTGTCGAAGCGTAGCGTCGCCACCACGCTGTTCGGCAAACCCGCCAGCCTGCCCATGGCTATCGCCCCCACCGGCGCGGCCGGCCTCTGCTGGCACGAGGGCGAGTTGGAACTCGCGAAGGCCGCGGCCAAGGCGAAGATTCCTCTGACCTTGTCTACCGCCTCGATGACCGCGATGGAGAAGATCGCCAAGCATGGCGGCCCCGAGGTCGGCGGCCGCCTCTGGTTCCAGCTCTATGTCTGGAAGCAGCGCGAGCTATCGCACCAATTGATCCAGCGCGCCCATCGCAACGGCTTCGAGGCGCTGATCGTCACGGTCGATTCCCCCGTGTCACCGAACCGCGAATACAACACGCACAATGGCTTTGCTCTGCCCTTTAGGGCCACGCCACGCTTCGTTGTCGATGTCATGCGGCATCCGGTCTGGGCGAAGGACGTACTGCTGAAATACTTCACCAGCATCGGCATGCCGCGGCACGAGAACTACCCGGAAGAGTACCAGAAATCCGTGCTGTCAGGGGTCGGCAGCCGCGACGCGCTGCGTGCCGATTCGCTCGACTGGAACGACCTCGCGAAGTTTCGCGACATCTGGCCGGGCATCCTGATGATCAAGGGCGTCAATCGCCCGGAGGACGCGGTAAAGGCGATCGAATACGGCGTGGACGGCATCATCGTGTCGAATCACGGCGGGCGAAACATGGACAGTTCCGCCGCCACCATCGATCTGCTGCCGGAGGTCGCGGAAGCGGTCGGCAACCGCGCCACGGTGATTCTCGACTCCGGCGTGCGCCGAGGCTCCGACATCGCCAAGGTGCTGGCATTGGGCGCCAAGGCCGTGCTGACCGGCCGCGCCACGCTCTATGGCACTGCGGTCGGCGGTGAGGCCGGCGCACTACGCGCGATCAGCCTCATCCGAAACGAACTCGACAAGACGATGGCCTACACCGGCTGTTGCTCGGTGGATGAACTCAGCCCGGACATCTTCTACGGCGAGCGCGACGGCAATCGCTTGCGCAGCCGTGTCATGGGCTCGGCGTAACACGCGACTTCCCACCGCACGTCGCCTGCCCGATCGCCACTCCCGCTCCCAACGCCATCGCACTGCTCGCCATGCCGAGGATGGCCAGGCCGATCGCCATGCCGGCGAACCAGGGTTGCGACGGCAGCGGCGTCGGCCCACCGGCGGTATTCTTGTGTCGTTGCATGTCTCAATTCCTTGCTTCCCCAGACAAAGGCACGGCACGGCTGGTTTCAAGATCGCGTCGCAATCAAGCGATGTGCCGGCCGCCGTCCACGTATAAGTTTCCGCCGGTGATGTAGCGTCCTGCGTCGGAACATAGCAGCAGCGCCGCGCCAACCAGGTCGTCCGGCGAGCCGAGTCGCCCGACCGGAATCCGCTGTGCCAGCGCGGCGCCTTCGCGCTGCATCTGTGCCTCGTTGCGCGCGGTCAGGATGGCTCCCGGCGCCAGGTTGTTCACCGTGACACCCTTGCCGCCAAACTGCCGGGCCAGGTTCATCGCCCAGTTAAGTTGTGCCGCCTTGGTGCCGGCATACACCATCATGGCCGGGTGCGGCATCACCTGCTGCACGCTGCCGATGGTCACCACGCGACCCCAGCCTCGCGCGGCCATCGGCGGCACCAGGGCCTGGAGCAGTTCCAGGGTCGATCGAAGGTTGACGGTGATCTGGCGGTCGAAATGCTCGTGGCTGATGGTTTGCCAGTCTTCCGGAATCTCGATCGAGGCGTTCAACACAAGGATGTCGATCGGCGCCCATTGCGTGACGGCAGCGGCGAGATTGGCACCGGCGTCGTTCTGCGTGAAATCCTGTGCGAACGCCTGCGCTTCGCCACCTTCCGCCTGGATGGTGGCCACGACGGCAGCGGCGTCGCGGGCTTCGTCCGCGTTGCCAACATGGTGGATTGCGAGCCGTGCACCGACGCCGGCCAGCCCCAGCGCAATGGCGCGGCCAATTTCTCGCCGACCGCCGGTGACCAGGGCGGTGCGGCCATCGAGGCGGAAGGCGGTCAACGGATCTGGCATGTGATTCACCCTGATGGCACCGGTCAGGCTAATTGCCGACAGGCTTTGGCGCGAAGCTCAGGTCGGCATCGTTGCTTGACTCGCGATCTGGCGGGATCGAGCGTGTGCAACAGGACGGCGGCCACGTCAAACAACCTGTGGCATGACCGGTACCGGGGGGGAAATCATCATGCGGCCTATTCCAGGCGCCTTAGTCCTCGCGTGCTTGCTCGTTATCGCCTCAGGTTCGCTGCACGCACAACAGACCGGGGGGAAATCGTATGCCGTCTGCCAGCCCGATCGCCGAACGCAGCTATTTCTTCGTCGGCGGCAGCTACGTCGGCGACCCGGCCAAGCAGGTGATGCACGGCCAGATGTATGTCGAGAAACTCACGCCAGCCCATCCGCATCAGCGCTATCCGATGGTGCTGATCCATGGCGCCGCGCAGACCGCGACAAACTGGATGGGCACGCCGGATGGCCGCGAGGGCTGGGCGGAGTTCTTCTGCGCCCAGGGTTATCAGGTTTACATGGTGGATCAGCCGGCACGCGGCCGGTCGGCCTGGCAGGAGGGGATCGACGGCAAGGTCCGCACGTTCGACGCGCAAACCATCGAAAAGCTGTTCACCGCGCCCGAACTGCATAATTTGTGGCCGCAGGCGAAGCTGCACACGCAATGGCCGGGTGATGGTCCGAAGCATGGCCAGGTCGGTGATCCGATCTTCGACCAGTTCTATTCGTCGCAGGTGCAGTTCCTCGCCAGCAATGCGGAAACTCAGACGCTGATCCAGCACGCTGCGGCAGCGTTGCTCGACAAGATCGGCCCGGCGATCGTGCTGACCCATTCGCAGTCGGGGCCGTTCGGCTGGCTGATCGCCGATGCGCGGCCGCAACTGGTCAAGGCTGTTGTCGCGGTGGAACCGGCGGGACCGCCGTTCGAGGATATGGTGATCGGCACTGGCCACTCGCGCCCCTGGGGTGTGACCGACATTCCGATCGCCTACGATCCGCCGGTCAGCGATCCGTCGCAATTGCAGATCGAGCAACAGGCCACGCCGGACAAACCGGATCTGGTCCGTTGCTGGCAGCAGAAGAGGCCGGCGCGAGCGTTGGCCAATCTTCGCAACATCCCGGTCGCGTTGATCACAAGTGAAGCGTCGTACCACGCGCCGTATGACCATTGCACGGCACACTACCTGGTGCAGGCCGGCGTGAAGACCGATTTCATCCGGCTGGAGGAGCATGGCATCCACGGCAACGCGCACATGATGATGCTGGAGAAGAACAATCTGCAGATCGCCGGCTTGATTACCGCGTGGCTGGCCAAGAGCGTGAAGTGACGTGTAGCGTCGCTCATCAGGAAGCAAGGGGAGTTGCCCTATGGCCCGCGTGCCCTATCTGGATGTTGATGATCTGGCGCCCGAAAACCAGGACCTGCTGAAGCGTCCGATCGCCCTGGCGCGGGCGTTGGTGAATTCGCCCGATGCGGCGCGGGCGTTCTCCGGCGTCGGGCAGTTCATCCGTTATGGCAGTCAGCTCGACCCGCGTCTGCGCGAACTGGCGATTTTACAGGTCGGCTGGCTGGCGCGGTCGCCGTACGAATGGTCGCATCACGTGAAGATCGGTCATGATTTCAGGGTGACCGACGACGACATCAGGGCAATGATCGACGACACGGACGGCAAGTCGACCGATCTTGATGCACTGACTCGAACCGTGCTGCTGGCGGCTCGCGAGATGACGACGGATGGTGCGATGACGGAAGCGACATTCGCAACATTGCAGTCGGTCCTGGGAAATGAGCAGGTGGTGGATTTGACTCTGACGATCGGGTTTTATAATGCGGTGGTGCGGGTGTTGGCAACGTTGCAGATCGACGTCGAGGACGAATACGCACCGTATCTGAAGCAGTTTCCGCTGCCGGATTGATAAGTCTTATTCAGCAGTCGGGAGGTGGGGCGACATTGCCCACGTGTCATAACCGGACTTGGCCCGGTCACCCACGTCGTTTCTTCGCATCAATTAGAAAAGTCGTGGGTAGCCGGCCCACAGGGTCAAGTGCCCGGTGGCAGGCTCCGCCTGGCCTCGGGCGCTTGATCCGAGGGCCGGCCATGACACATTTCCAATTGGCGCCTCACCGGCCGGCAGCTCAGTAATGCGAGGGTAGCGACCGCCTGGCGCGCTCAATCCCACCCCTTGAACGGCATTACGAGTGTCTGCACCGCCGAACCCTCCGGCCACACCGCGACGTATTTCTTTCCGGACAACTGCACCAGCAGCGTGGATGCCAGCGTGTTCTGGCCATGGTCGTCGTACTTGACGCCTTTATAGCCGATCATCAACTGATCCGGCTTCAGATCCTGCGCCCGCAACGCCGCCTGGATCTTTGCCGGCTCGGTGGAACCGGCGGTGTTGATCGCATCCATGAGTGCCAGGAACCCCTGCATGCCGCGCGCCGAGGTATCGTCCATGTCGTGGCCGGTCAGCTTGTGGGACATCGCGTTCACCAGGAATGGCACGCTGTCTGGCTTGCCCACGTCGAATGAGCTGCGGTTGATCGCGCCTTGTGCCAGATCGCTCACCGCCTCGACGAAAGCGTTATCGGAAAACCCCGAGTTGTCGCCGATAAGGATTGGCGGCTTGTAGCCAAGATTGTGCATGGTCTTGACGAACAGGATCGCATCCGACGTGTAGCTGACAAAAATGACCGCGTCGGGGTTGGCGCTCTTGAGCTGCAGCACCTGCGAGCTGACATCGGTGGAATTGGCGACATAGGGGATGCGCAGATCGGACTTCAGCCCCTTGGCCGCCAGCGCTGGCGCGATGGCCGCGGCCGTGGAGGTGCCATATTCGGTATTCTCGTTCACCAGCGCGACCTGATCGATTTTCACGCCGTGGGCCTTCAATCCACTCAGGAAGTCGGCGTAGGCGATGCCGAAGTCGGTGCCGACCGGCGTGGTGCGGAAGAACCATTTGAATCCGCGGTCGGTGAGGTTCGGCGCCGACGACTCTGGCGCCATGAATGGCAGGCCGTAGCGTTCGGCGATGGCCGAAGCGGTCAGCGTGCAGCTTGATTGATAGCAGCCGCACAACGCCACAACCTTGTCCTGAGTGATCAGCCGCAACGCCTCGCTTTGTGCCGTGGCCGGATTGCCCTGGTGGTCGGCGAATACCGCCTCCACCTTGCGTCCGCCGAGGCCCGGCAGCCCCGCGGTGGCGGCCAGCGGCAGCGCCCCCAGTTCCGGATGCGCCTCATTGATAATATCCACCGCCACCTGGATCGCCGCACGACTGCTCTGCCCGGCCGACGCGGCGTTGCCGCTTAGCGGATAAGCGCAGCCAATCCGCACTGGCGCATCCGCCGCATCGGCGCGCCATGGCAGCAGCGATGCCGCGGGGACCAGCAGGCCCAAACGCGTGAACGCGCGGCGTGTCGTCTCGGGCATCGGTGCCTCCTGGGTTCTGTGTCCCTGCATAGTCGCCCATCGCCTCGGGTCAATGCCGTTCGGATCGCTCGCAGCGGCGCAACGGCGCACCATATCCAGCCGGAGCATTGTCGGATGCAGGAGGTTGGCGTGAAGGTCGGGGTTCCGAAGGAGATCAAGACGCACGAATACCGGGTCGGCCTGACCCCGGCGAGCGTGCGCGAACTGACCCTGCACGGCCACCACGTGGTGGTGGAGCATGACGCCGCCGCCGGCATCGGCATCGGCGACGACATTTATCGCGCGGCCGGAGCCACCGTCGTGGCCAGCGCCGCCGACGTTTTTGCAGCCGCCGACCTCGTGGTGAAGGTGAAGGAACCGCAACCGGCGGAGATCAATCTGCTGCGCGAGGGCCAGGTGCTGTTCACCTACCTGCACCTCGCAGCCGACAAGGCGCAGACCGAGGGGCTGTTGCGCTCCGGCGCCACCTGCATCGCCTACGAGACCGTCACCGATCCGCGCGGCGCCCTGCCGCTGCTGTCGCCGATGAGCGAGGTCGCCGGGCGCATGGCGGTGCAGGTCGGCGCCCATTGCCTGGAGAAGGAACAAGGCGGCGCAGGGGTGCTGCTTGGCGGCGTACCGGGCGTGGCTCCGGCAAAGGTGGTCGTTCTCGGAGGTGGCGTCTCCGGCACCAATGCCGCGCGGATGGCGGTGGGACTGGAGGCGTCGGTGACCATCATCGACCGGTCGCTGCCGCGGCTGAAGGAACTCGACCTGCAGTTCGGGCCACGCGCGACCACGCTGTTCGCCACGGCCGAGGCGATCGAACGCGCGGTGCTGGACGCCGACCTGGTGATCGGCGCGGTGCTGGTGCCGGGCGCCGCCGCACCCAAACTGGTGTCGCGCGCCATGGTGCGGGCAATGCGGCCGGGCTCGGTGCTGGTGGATATCTCGATCGACCAGGGCGGCTGCTTCGAGACCAGCCGGCCGACGACACACTCCGCTCCGACTTACGTTGTCGATGGCGTGGTGCACTATTGCGTCACCAACATGCCGGGTGCGGTGGCGCACACCTCCACGTTTGCGCTCAATAACGCGACGCTGCCGTTTGCGCTGGCGCTGGCGACGAAGGGCTGGCGCGCGGCGATGTTGGACGACGTGCACCTGCGGCACGGGCTGAACGTGCACGCCGGCAAGGTGACGCACGCGGCGGTCGCGCAGGATGTGGGGTTGGGCTACACATCGGCGGAGGCGGTGCTCGGAGGGTAGTGTTAGGTCCCGCTGTCATTGCCAAAAGGATCCTCCCCCTCCCACAAGGGGAGGGGGAGGATCCTTTTCCCTCCTTATCTACAGAAACGACACCGGATCGACATCCACCTCCACCTTCGCGCCGCGTGGCACTGGCACCTGTGCCAGCCATGCGCGCAGGATGGGCTGCACCGCTACGTCGCGCCGGGTCTTCAACAGCAGCCGCCGGCGGTGCCGGCCGCGCAGGATCGCCAGCGGCGCCGGCGCCGGCCCCAGCACGTCCACGCCATCGCCGTACGGCGCCACTCGTCCCAGGTCGCGCGCCAGCGCATCCGCCGCCAGTCCCGAGTCCGCGCTGACGATCAGTGCCGCCAGCCGTCCGTAGGGCGGCCAGTGGCCGGGGCGGCGCTGCGCTGCCTCGCTCGCCATGAACCCCGCCAGGTCGCCGGCCACCAGCGCCTGCATCACCGGGTGTTCCGGCGAGAACGTCTGCAGCAGCACCCGCCCCGGAGCCTCGGCACGACCGGCGCGGCCCGCCACCTGGTGCAGCAACTGCACGGTGCGCTCCGCCGCGCGCAGGTCGCCGCCGGCCAGGCCCAGGTCTGCGTCCACCACCCCGACGAGGGTCAGGTGGGGAAAATGCCAGCCCTTGGCGACGATCTGGGTGCCGATGATCAGGTCCACCTCGCGCGCCGCGATCGCGCGGGACGCCTCGGCGGCGGCGTGCGGGCCGGGCATCGTGTCACTCGCCATCACCAGGCGCCGAGCCTCCGGGAACAGCGCCTCCGCTTCTTCGGTGATCCGCTCGACGCCGGGACCGACGGCGGTCAGGCTGTTGGCGGCGCCGCAGGCCGGGCATTCCGCGGGGATCGGCACTGCATGGCCGCAATGGTGGCATTGCAGCTCCCGTCGCGTGCGGTGTTCCACCAGCCAGGCGGTGCAATTCGGGCACTGCATGCGGTGGCCGCAATGCCGGCACAGCGTCAGCGGTGCATACCCCCGCCGGTTCAGGAACAGCATCGCTTGCTCGCCCCGAGCCAGCGTGTCGCGCACCGCCTCGATCAACGGCGGCGCCAGGAAGTGCCCCCGCGCCGGCGGCGTCTCTCGCATGTCGATGGCCGCAACGTGCGGCATCAGCGCGCCGGCGTGCCGCACCGGCAGCGTCAGCCGCGCGTAGCGGCCCGCTTCCACGTTGGCGACCGTCTCCAAGCTGGGAGTCGCCGACACCAGCACAGCCGGCGCGGCGCAGAACCGCGCTCGCACCACCGCCATGTCCCGAGCGTGGTAGACCACGCCCTCCTCCTGCTTGAACGCGGTCTCGTGTTCCTCGTCCACCACGATCAGGCCGAGATCGGGGAACGGCAGGAACAGCGCCGAGCGAGCGCCCACCACCACCGGCGCCGCACCCTCCGCCACCGCATGCCGGGTGGTGCGGCGTACCCGCGAACTCAGGTCGGAGTGCCACACCGCGGGCGCGACGCCGAAGCGCCGCTCGAACCGCTCCAGCCATTGCGAGGACAGGGCGATCTCCGGCAGCAGCACCAGCGCCTGGCGCCGCTGACGCAGGCACTCGGCGACGGCTTCCAGATAGACCTCGGTCTTGCCCGAGCCGGTAACGCCATCCAGCAGTGTGACGGAGAAAACGTGCGATGCCACGGCCTGGCGCAGCATGGCGGCGGCGGCCTTCTGGTCGGGCGACAGCACGCTACCGGGATAGTCGGGGTCGGGGATGGCGAATGGGGCCGCGGCCGACAGAGTCGCCGGCACCAGCAATCCCGCATCCGCCATGCCCCGCACCACGCCGCTGCTGACCTCGGCAACCCGTGTCAACTCGGCGGTCGTGCGCGGCTGGGCGTCGGATAGCGCTTCGATCACCCGGCGGCGGGCGTCGGTCAGGCGCGTCTCCGGTTGCGGCTCGGCGAGGCGCCAGCCGCTGACCGGACCGGGTGCGGCGCGGTTCACCCGCAACGCCATCGCCAGCACTTCGCCGGGGGGCGACAGCGTGTAGGCCGCCATCCAGTCCACCAGCCGCCGCAGATCCTCGTGCATCGGCGGGGTATCCACCAAAGCAATCAGCGGTTTCAGCTTGTGGTCCGGGACCGAACCTGGTGCGGCGTGGGAGTCGGGAGTGGCGTCTGAGGGGGACAAAAGAAAAAGGTCTCCCCCTGCCCTTGAGGGCTTGGACCGCGAAGCGGACGAAGGTTGGGGGGAGGGGTGCGAACCGCTGCCGGCCGGCGGCGGCTCGCACCCCTCCCCCCTCCCCCCTCCCTCAAGGGGAGGGGGAGTGTCCTCGCCCCGCGGCGCATCCCACACCACGCCTACTTCCTCACGCCGGTTCAGCGGCACCAGGACGACGTCGCCGGGTTGCGGATTGAAATCGGCCGGCACGCGGTAGTCGAACGGCTCGGGAAACGGGTAAGGCAGCAGCACCTGCACCCGCCGGATTGCCTCCGCGCTTCGCTTTCGATCTGCCCCCGTCATCCTATATGATCCGAATCCACCCGACCCTGCCGACCCCGACGACGATCCAACCCCACGCGTCTGAACCCCCAGGCGTAGCCGCAAAACGGAGCGATGGCATGAAGTTCTTTGTCGATACCGCCGATACGGCGGAAATCAAGTCGCTTGCCGCCAGCGGGCTGCTGGACGGCGTCACCACCAACCCGTCGCTGGTCGCCAAGACCGGCCGCAAATTCCTCGACGTGCTGGCGGAGATCTGCGACGTCGTCCCAGGCCCGGTCAGCGCCGAGGTCGCCGCCACCGATTTCGACGGCATGATGGCCGAGGCGCGGGTGGTGCGCGCAGTCGCCAAGAACATCGCGGTCAAGGTGCCGTTGACGCCGGACGGGCTGCGCGCCTGCCGCCGCCTGACCGACGACGGCGCCATGGTCAACGTCACGCTGTGCTTCTCCGCTGCCCAGGCGATCCTGGCGGCCAAGGCCGGCGCCACCTTCGTCAGCCCCTTCGTCGGGCGGCTGGACGACATCGCAGAGCACGGCATGAGCCTGATCGCCGACATCGTGCAGATCTACCGCAACTATCCGGCCTTCAAGACCGAGGTGCTGGTCGCCTCGGTCCGCAGCCCGCTGCACGTGGTCGAGGCCGGCAAGATCGGGGCCCATGTCGCCACGCTGCCGCCGGCGGTGCTGCGCTCGCTGTTCAACCATCCGCTGACCGATAAAGGGCTGGCGAACTTCCTGGCGGACTGGGCGAAGACCGGCCAGCACATCGCCTGAACCCAGGCGGATGACCCGCCCTTCGCCGACGCCCGACGAGCCCGACGCCGCGCTCGTCGAGGCGTTCCTGCGCGCCCATCCGGCCTGGCTGGCAGAGCACCCGGCGCTCTATCGGCTGCTGGCCCCACCGGCGCGGGTGCACGGCGAGCAATTGGCGGACCATATGGCGGCGATGGTGCATGCCGAGCGGGCGCATGCCGCGGCGATGGCGGAGCGCGCCGATAACGTGCTGGCTGCCGGCCGCGCCGCCGCAGGGTTGGCTGCACGGGTGCAGGAGGCGGTGCTGGCGCTGCTGCGCTCCGCCGATCCGGGGGACTGCATCAGCCACGAAATGCCGGGCATCCTGGGCGTCGATGCGGCGCATCTGTGCCTGGAAGCGCTGCATCCCGGCGCCCGTGCGTTGCCGCAGGGCACCGTGGCCCGGTTGCTGGAGGGCCGGCAGGTGCTGTTCCGCGAGGTGGCCACCGACGCCAGGCTGCTGCATGCGGAGGCGGCGGGCTTGGCCGGGCATGACGCGCTGGCTCTGGTGCCGGGCGAGGGACCGCCGGCGTTGCTCGCGCTGCTGGCGCGCGACCCCGGGCGCTGGATCCGGGGCAGGGGGCCGGAGCGCTCGCGTTCCTGGCCGCGCCGTTGCCGCGGCGCTGGGCCGGTGAGGCCCGGCCGGATCGCGGAAGTGTCGGGAGCGTTGCCCCCAGCCCCACCAAGGGGCTCTGCCCCTTGGATCCCTGCCAAAGGCTGAGCCTTTGCTGGGGGTTCAGGGGGCAAAGCCCCCTGACGGGGTCGGGGCAGCGCCCCTGGTGCTTCCCGCGGTCCAGCCGGGCCTCACTGGCCGAGCGCCATTGATGCTCGCCGAGGCGGCGCGTGTGGCGTTTCTGGATTGGCTCGGCCAGGAGCGGCGGGCGTCGCCGCTGACGGTGGAGGCTTACGGCACCGACGTGGCGGCGTTCCTTGGGTTCCTGACGCAGCACCTCGGCGGCGAGCCTGATCTGGTGGCGCTTGAGGTGCTACGTCAGGCGGATTTCCGCGCCTGGCTGGCGGCCGAAGCGGGGGAGGGTGCGGGCAACGCCACCCGGGCGCGGCATCTGGCGGCGGTGCGCACGTTCTTTCGCTGGCTGGCGCGGCGGCAGGGCGTGGACAACCCGGCGGTGAAGCTGATCGCCACGCCGCGGGCGAAGCGCCCGGTGCCGAAGGCGCTGGCGCCGGCGCATGCTCGTGCGGTGGCGGAGGAAGCGGGGGAAGTGTCCGACCGCGCCCTGGTGCAGGGGCGCGACGAGGCGCTGTTCACCTTGCTGTATGGCTGCGGGCTGCGCATCGCCGAGGCGTTGGCGCTGGACGTGCGAGATGCGCCGCTGGCTGGGGCGGATGGGATGCTGCGCGTGGTGGGTAAGGGCTCGAAACAGCGGGTGGTGCCGGTGCTGCCGGCGGTGCGCGACGCTATGGCCGCGTGGCTGGCGCTGCATCCGAACCCGCAACCGGACGCTCCGCTGTTTGTCGGCGTGCGCGGGGCCAGCTGGACCCGGCGGTGGCGCAGCGGACGATGCGGCTGTTCCGCCGGCTGCGCGGAATGCCAGAGCACGCGACGCCGCACGCGCTGCGGCATTCCTTCGCGACGCATCTGCTTGAGGGCGGGGCGGACCTGCGCTCGATCCAGGATCTGCTGGGACACGCCAGCCTGTCCACCACGCAGCGCTACACCAGCGTGGAGACGGCGCGGCTGATGGAGGTCTGGCGCAAGGCGCATCCCCGGGCGTGAGACGGTTGCGCGGCTGACAAGGCCGGCGCGATCCGCCGGCCTTCATCACCAGATAGTGGCTTTAAGAACGGCGACGGCGGCGCAGCAATCCAATGCCGACAAGTCCGGTCCCCAAGACCGCCATCGATGCGGGCTCCGGAGCGACGATTTCCATGTCCATCTCGACACCGCTGCCGTTGCCCTGTAACCCTTGATTTCCGCCGTTCAGGAAGGAGCAATCGGACGTCGGATTAGTGCCGCAGGTCTTTCCACTCGCATAAGTTGAGCTGTACCCAGTCTTTCCCGCTGACGTTCGTTCCGACGGCACCATTCAGCAGATCCCACCCGAGCGACGTGCCTGGCGTGGCAGTAGTGAGTTCGATCCAATAGGTGGTGTTCGACGCCAGTTGATAATTACCAAATGGGTTCGCGAAGGTGAATAATGCACCATTATAATTGGCCGCAAAGCTCGGGTCTTCATTGTAAAGTGTAAGGTCGGATATCGGCGCTGTAAATGCGACCTTCTGGTTTGGGAAGTTTGTGGAAGGATTGCTGCCGGGCGCACTGCCGGCAGAATTTGTCCAGAGGCTGATCACAAAGTCCCCTGGCTTGACATATTCGATATTAGTGTCGCTCCGGAAAGTTTAGAGTCGTCAGAGTCACTTAGGGTGACGGGCTTGAACCCGTTAAATCGGCAGGATTCTATTATCGGCACCAATTCGCGAGGTGCCATATGTGGACGGCCGATAACCGTGCCCGGTATGACCGGCGTCAAGCTACGTTATCCGAGTGACCTGACCGACGAGGAGTGGGTCACTCATCGAACCCTCTGATCCCGCCGGCCAGACGTGGTGGGCGCAAGCGTAACGGTGGTGGATCCGTGAGGTCGTCAACGGCGTCATGTATATCCTGAGCACGGGCTGCCAATGGCAGTACATCCCAAAGGACCTGCCGCCGAAGAGTACAGTATATGACTATTTTACCCGCTGGGACTGCGATGGCACATTGCGTAAGATCCACGATACGCTGTTTGCCAAATGCCGAGAGCAAGCCGGACGGGAAATCGATCCGACCGCAGGCGTGATCGACAGCCAAAGCGTGAAAAGCGCTGAAAAAGGGGGGCCTGCATCGATCCGATCGGCTATGACGCAGGCAAGAAGATCAAGGGCAAGAAGCGACACATCCTGGTCGACACGATAGGCCTGCTGCTGGGCGCGGTGGTCCATCCGGCCAACATTCAGGATCGAGATGGCGGGTGTCTGGTGGTGGCCGCATTGTTGGATCGGTTCCCGCTATTGCGGAAACTGTTTGCCGATGGCGGTTATCAGGGGCCGAAATTCCGCAATGGGGTGAGGAAACTCAGACGGCGGCTGAAGGTCGAGATCGTGTAGCGGTCCGATCCGGGGTTCAAAGTACTCCCCAAGCGCTGGGTCGTGGAGCGCACGTTCGCCTGGCTCGGCCGCTGTCGGCGGTTGGCCAAGGAATTCGAATGTTTGACACGGAACGCGCTGGCATTTTTGCGCTGGGCATCGGTTCGGCTCATGCTGAGAAAGCTCTGCAATCCCGCATGAACTTTCCGGATAAACTCTTATTGGTTAGAGCTACGTTGCCTAAAGCAGCCACGTTCTCGTTGAGCGTGAGTGTGACGGTGTGGTTGGTGTTGTTGGTGCTGACGTTGGTGATGATTGCACCTTGAAACTCGCGGGTGCTGCCGTTGTAGAGGTCCTCGATAAATTCACCGTTCGCATATGGGTCGTTGCTACAGTTGTTACCCGGGCACTGCAACGTCAGCATATTGGCGGCTGGCTTTGAGAGAGCGGTCCAGGCGCCTTGATAGGAGTAGATGGAGAGACCCAGCGTGAGCGAGTCTATGCCTGACGTAAAGCTTGCGCTCCCGAACGTAGCTCCTTCGGTGGCGCCGCTGGCAGGAACACTACCATAGTCTATCGCCTCCGGGTGGAAGTACGACGTGTTGGTGGTGCTGTTGAACAGGACCACAGGTTGGGGGCCGGCTAAGAGGCCGTCTCGAAACCTGCCGGTGGGGGGTTGAAACCGCAAGAGTCGATGGAATCTAGGAGGCCCCCTGGCACCTGGAGCCTCCTATGTGGACCCGCGAAACCCGCGCAGAGCACGACCGTGATGATCTGCGCTACCCCAGCGATCTGACCGATGCCGAATGGCAGGTGCTCGCGCCGTTGCTGCCGCCGCCAGCGAAAACCGGCCGCAAACGGTCCTGGACGATGCGCGAGATCATGAATGCCATGTTCTACGTGCTGCGCGGCGGTTGTCCGTGGCGTATGCTGCCGGAGCATTTCCCACCGCACCAGACGGCGTATCGCTGGTTCACCCGCTTCCGCGATGACGGAACATGGGAACGCCTGGACCATCAGTTGGTGGCGCAGGATCGTCAGCGGGTCGGCCGCGCGGCGGGTCCCACTGCCGCGGTCATCGACACGCAGAGCGTCAAAACCACCGAAGCCGGCGGCCCGAGAGGGTATGATGCCGGCAAGAAGATCAACGGCCGCAAGCGACATGCTCTGGTGGACACCGACGGGCGCAGCCTGGAATTGCAGGTGCACCCGGCGTCAGTGCAGGACCGTGATGGCGCTCCGGCGGTGTTGCAAGCCGCTCACGCCCGGTTCCCCTCGATCCAGAAAGTATTTGCCGACAGCGTCTATGCCGGCGAACGGGTCGCCAATGCGACATCCATTGTGGTGGAGATTGTCCGCAAGCTACCCAACCAGGTTGGCTTCAAGCTGCTGCCGCGGCGTTGGGTGGTCGAGCGGTTCTTTGCCTGGATCAATCGCAACCGCCGCCTTGCCAAGGATTTCGAAGCCACCATCGCATCGGCCACAGCCTTCCTCCACGCCGCTTGCGTTATGCTGCTCGCCAGGAGGCTGGCTCGTTGGGCTTGAGATTCGAGTCGGACTCTTAAGGCGCTCCCGCCACGCGCGAGCGCGCCCGTGACGACCAAGCCACCAAGTGCCGCGAGATATCGCATCACCAAACCCCATCGTTTGTTTTGCGTGAGCCACGGCAAATGGCCTCAACGCGTCAGAACGCTGTCACATGATCGTGAACATTCCAAACGCAAATCCCATGCCAAACAAGAAATTCGTGTGATTACAGGCGGTTGCAGGCGGATGGAAATTGGCCCAGCGTGAACCTGTAAAAATTTCCGACTCCTGGTGCCCGCCGGTAGGGCAGTCGAAAGTGCCGACGTAAGCCCATGGCCATACGATCCTGAATAGCGGGCTCGGGTGACCAAGCCGCACACGCTGGCACAAGCTTTATCAGTCCGGCTGAGTTGGGCGATCCTCCTCAACTTCCGAGTGCCCTCCCACTATGCGCTCGACTTGATCGTGCAACAATGATGTCTCACGGCGCGTCCTCGCCGCCGCCTGCCATCTCACTTGCCCCGCTCAGAATGAGCAGGCGGAGACGGTCTGGCCGGTATCGGCGGTGCAGGCTGTCGCCGCCCCGTAAAATCCGTAATACCAGTAATTGTCGGGAACCGTGGCGCCGCCCGAACCCGCTGCCACCGCCATGCCAACATCTGAGCGCCCGGTGTCGATCGGCACGGCCGAAACGCTCGTCCCCTGGCTGCCATGCCTTGTCAGCACGCCGTGGGTGGTCACCGCAAAGCTGATTGGGTAGGCGGCTAATGCTGATCCGACGATCGGCCGCGCGATCAGACTCTCGGTGTCGTATACAGTGAT
Source organism: uncultured Alphaproteobacteria bacterium (assembly GCA_963762885.1). GTDB lineage: Bacteria > Pseudomonadota > Alphaproteobacteria > Acetobacterales > Acetobacteraceae > JASHVB01. Next base: position 220,316 of record CAVXNH010000014.1, on the reverse strand, counting down.
GCTCGCCACCCCGCCCGCGCAGGGACCACCCGCACAGGCCGTCGGCGCCGACGGGTTGGCGGTGCCAGGCACATCGTTGCCGATAAGACTCTCAAGCCTGACTGTCATCGAATTTCGGCCGCCGTGTTCGAGCGTCCTGCTCGCACCAGCGGACACCGAGTAACTTAGAGCGTTTGGAGCGCCCGCGCCATCCACTCGGCCGGTGTACAGGCTGTTCGGCAGGACGAACTGGGCGCCGGGGTTAATCCCCATGCTGCTGCCATAAGTGGGATCGCCGGCAACAAGGCGGTTGACACTCGCCAGAGCCAGCACGGTCCCGAGCGTGTAGTTACTGGAGATCGTTCCAACCGCCGCAAAGACGCCGGCCCCGCAATCGGCGACCGAAGACTGCTCGCGGCAACCCAGATCGAGCATGATATTGGAAATCGACGCCATAACGCTGGGGCTAACAAATGAAATCGCGTTCGGGTTCTCGACCAACTTTGCCGACACCCCCAGAGGTTCCAGATCGAATGAACTTTCTGTATGGCTGTCGAAAACAATCACCGGTTGGGCGCTCGCCACGTGGGCGGCCACCGCGAAGACAGCCGGCACTGCAATCCACAAAATCGCCCGCCGCATTTTTTGGATCTCAGGCGCGAAAACGCGACTCGGACACTATTGCCGTAGTCACACACCGTCAACGAAGATTTGCAAATGCGATCGATCGGCCGTACGAGTTAGGCCAGTCCCGACAACGGGACTGGCCGCTCCCGGTATCGCCTACGCCACACCGTACACCGCCTTCGCATTCTCCAGAAACACCGCGCGCCGTTGCGTCTCCGTCATGCGGATCGGCAGCGCGTGCGACGGATCGTCGAAGTCCCAATGCGGATAGTCGGTGGCGAACAGCACACGGTCCCAGCCGAGCCAGTCGATCGCCTCGGCGAGGTGCTCGCGCGGTTCCGGTTCCTCGATCGGCTGCGTGGTGAACCACACGTTGCGCCGCAGATATTCCGACGGCGGCATTTTCAAATGCGGCGTCTCGGCTTTCAGCTTGGCCCATTGCCGATCCATGCGCCACGCCAGCGCCGCGCCCCAGGCCAACCCCGCCTCGATCAGCACCACTTTCAAATTGGGAATCCGTTCGAACACGCCCTCGAAGATCATGCTGATCAGCAGCGCCTGCTGCGCCTGCGCGTGGCCGACCATCTCCTCCAGGTAGAACGAGCCCCAGCCGCCCGTGGTGATCGGCCAGCCGCCATAGCCGAAGGCGTGCACGCCGATCGGCAGCCCCGCGGCGGCGGCGGCCTCGTAGATCGGCCAATAGCGCCGCTGCCCCAGCGGCTCCGCGGTGCGGCTCAACAGCAGCACCTGGGCGAAATTCGCATCGCCGGCGCGGAGTTCGATCTCCTTCACCGAGGCGGCCGCGTCCTCGTACGGCACCACCACCGACGCCCGCAGCCGGGAATCGCGCGACGTCCACTCGGCGACCTGCCACTCGTTGGTGGCGTGGGTCAGGGCGGCGGACAGCTCGGGGTTCTGCGCGCCCTGGCCCGAGGTCAGGGGATTCAGGATGCCGAGCACGACGTTGTTCGGATCCAGATGTTGCTTTTGCATGAAGGCCAGGTCGCTGCCCGGCATGCCGCCCGGCGGAAACGCGTCGCGGCGCGATGCTTGCGGCTGGCCCTTGATATAAGCCGAGCCCTTCTCCCACGGCTGCCGGTAGATCGCGCCAAACGATTCGACATGGTCCCGCCAGCGCTTCGACAGGTACGGGTAGAGCGACTTGCTCACCCCGCCGATGCCGGCGCCGGCCGGGCGAGGATGCACGTCGCAATCGGCGATGCCGACCTTGGAAGCGGCGGCCGGCTGCGCGCCGACTCGGTTCAGGACGTCCACGTTCATGCCACGGTCTCCGAAGCAATACCCCTTGGGGCCGTCTGTTGCAGGCGAGGATAGGTGCGTAGCGGGTTTTCCGCCATGATCTTCTGTGCCAGCCCTGGGTCAAGTCCCGCCGGAAGTGCATCCAGCCCGTCGAACTGCCAGTGCGGGTAGTCGGTGGAGAACAGCAGCACCTCGTCCGAGCCGATATGTTCCATCACCCGCATCACCGCGGCCGCGTCGGGCGGCCCGTCGAACGGTTGCAGGGTCAGGCGCACGCGTTCGCGCACGATGCTGGAGGGCGGGTCCGACACCCAGGGGATCTCCGACCGCAGTCCCTTCCAGAACTTCGTCAGCCGCCAGAGATACGCCGGCAGCCACGTGACGCCGGATTCCATCAACACGACGGTCAGGTTGGGATGCCGGGTGAACACGCCTTCGGCCACGATCGAGGTGAGCTGGGTCTGCATCGAGGGCGCCTGGTTGACGTAATCCTCGGTATAGTAGCTCGGCCAGCCAACCGGGGTGACCGGATGGCGGTAGGTGCTGCCGGCGTGGATGCCGACCGGCAGTCCGAGCCGTTCGGCGGCGGCGTAGATCGGCCACCAGTGGCGCTTGCCCAGCGGCTGGTCAGCCCCTGCCAGCAGCAGCACCTGGACGAAACGGCGGTCGGCGGCAACGCGGTTGATTTCGTCCACGGCCAGTTCGGGGTTCTGCATCGGCACGATGATCGAGGCGCGCAGCCGGTCGTCGCGGTCCAGCCATTCGTGGGCGATCCAGTCGTTGATCGCGCGCGCGAAGGCGGCGCCCATGTCCTCGCTGAACAGCACCTGCGCGCCGTACAGGCAGTTGCAGATGGCGAGCCTGGTGCCGAACGGTTCCAGTCCTTGCGCGGCGAGCGCCTGCGGCGTGGTTGCCGCCCTTCCCGTCTCGTCGCGCCAGTCGGCGCGTACGGTGAGCGGGCTGCGGCTGGGGTAGCTGATGGTGTTCAGCTCATCCATGCCGCGGCGGACCGCCGTGTCGCGCCACAACGGGTCCAGGTAGGGCATCAGCGCCGCGAGGCTCGGCACCGACGGATGCACGTCGCAGTCGATCGGGGCCGCTACCTGCATGAGTTCCTCCAGGCCTGACAGTAGCCCGGGGAGGCTTGGCGGCAAAGGTTGGGCGGTGGACGGCAAGCTGGATGCTCTCCCGTCCGTCAGGCAATGGGCAGTTTGCTGGCGATTGACGCTGTGGTCAGGGTTGCAAGCGCTGTAACGCCTGAGCGGAGGCCCGCTCCGCCAAACAGGCCGGCCGATGCCCCGCTCGGCGTTCGCACGCTTCGGAGCCGGCCTTTATGCCAGGGACCAGGCGAGCAACCCGGTCACCGCCCAGAACGTGCCACACAAAGCGGTGCCGTAGACAAAGCCGGTGGCAGCGCGCAACGGGCTGGTCTCCCCATCGAGAAGCTCGCGCTCGCTGGCGGTGGCCTCGGCGGCGGACAGGGTGACGAGGGCCTGGTTCATGGCGTTCCTCCTGAACGACTTACAAATAACAGAACTGGGAGATGAAGAAAAGGTGAAACAAACCGTCGAGAGACGTAAACGACCATGCAATCTTCGCAATCCGCGCCCAGCCACTCCGTTTCTATAGAATAACACGGAACAATTACGGCAAATTCGCTTTATTACTGCGACATGGTGCCGGGCGTTATTTCATATTCCAATCAGGAACGGTCGAAGGATACGAAACAATTGCGAAATCGTGCTGTTTAATTGATCGAGGCCTAAAAATAACACTTGCTTTCACGGGCCCGTGATGCGGATACTCACGCGTCTGTGAAGCGCAGACACCCCGGACTGGACACCTGAAGAACGATGAGGGACGCCGGATGAACAGGCCACCGCCGCTGCTGACCGCCCTGCCAATGGGGCTCGCTTTCGAACTCCCCGACCTGGTCATGGTTCAGGGATGGTCTGAGTACCACGATCTGCGGATGGTGGTGGAACTCGACTATTCTGCCGAGGGCGAGGAATATGAGGAAGTACTGGCGCTTTACCCGCAGGACAGTTCGTTCCGCCGCTGGATGATGTGGCGCGGCGCTTGCGACGTCGTCGTGCAACCAATGATGGGGCGGGCGGCGCATTTTGGCTCGGTCGCCGAGGCGCTCGAGCATCTGATACCCGCCGGCCGGTAAGCCATCACGTCTGAACATTTCCCGCACACGTTGCGTGGGGTATTCGCCCAAGCTACACCCGCGCCCAGCGCGGGTGTAGCTCAATGGTAGAGCCCCAGCCTTCCAAGCTGGTTATGCGGGTTCGATTCCCGTCACCCGCTCCAACGTTCCGGCCGTTTGCACCCGGCCGCTGCCTCATCCACCGCCGCCTGCTCCACCCGCGCAGCGGTATCGCGCGCGACGGCCTGGATCTGCTCCAGCACAGCTTCCAATGCCCTGACGCCGGTCCGCTCCTCATTCAATGAAGCGCGCGCCTCGACGGTTGCCGCAACGCGGGCGCGAACCGTCGCTTCGGCATCGCGGTGCGCAAGCTGGGTGCGTTCTAGCCAGGCGACATAGGATTTCGTCGTTCCGCGCTGCACGGGCAGGCTGACCTGCAACGCGGCTTCGCGAGCGATTGTTGCGGAGATGGCCGAGCATCTGTCTGCGGCGGCGAGTTCCTCCTGCAAGCGATCTGCCAGCGCCCGGCGTGCCGCGTCGAGCGCGATGCCGCGAACCCGCAGCAACGTCTGCAACGGATGGCGCGCCACGACTTAGGGACCGTCCGGGGACAAACGAATTTGCTGCTGGCGGATAGCGATCACTTGGAGGACTTGTTCCCGGACGGACACTTAGGCCCCCAACAGAGCCGAACGCAGCAGCGTGAACGAATCCGCCAGCAGGCTCTTTTCGGACTTGTCCTGCCGCAACACAGCCTCGATCCGCGGTGCGAGCGAGACTGCCTCGTCCACCGCGGGATCGGTGCCGGCACGATACGCGCCGAGGCGCAGCATGTCCGCCATGTCCTCATATAATGCGAGGATGCCGCGGGCCCGCCGGAGCATCGCGGTTTCCTCGGCGTCCAGGCAGCTTGCCGCGGCACGCGACAGCGACCGCAGCACGTCCACCGCGGGATAGCGGCCGCGTTCGGCGATCCGGCGGTCCAGGATGACATGCCCGTCCAGGATGCCGCGCACGGCATCCGCGACCGGCTCGTTGTGGTCGTCGCCCTCGACCAGCACGGTGAACAGGGCGGTAATCTGGCCGGCTACCGCACCCGCTTGCTCTAGTCCCGGCCCGGCGCGTTCCAGCAGGCGGGGCAGTTCGGCGAACACGCTGGGCGGATAGCCGCGCGTGGCCGGGGGTTCGCCGGCGGACAGGCCGATCTCCCGCAGTGCCAGGCAGAACCGGGTGACGCTGTCCATCAGCAGCAGCACAGACACCCCTGGTCGCGGAAATGCTCGGCGACGGTCATCGCGGCATAGGCAGCCTGGCGGCGCAGCAGCGGCGGCGCATCCGACGTGGCCACCACGACGACCGACCGCGCCAGCCCGTCGGCGCCGAGGTCGTCTTCGAGGAACTCGCGCACCTCGCGCCCGCGTTCGCCGACCAGGGCCAGCACCGCCACGTCGCATTCGGTATGGCGGGCCAGCATGGCGAGCAGACTGGACTTGCCGATACCGGAGCCGGAGAACAGGCCGAGACGCTGGCCCTGGCGGCAGGTGGTGAAGCAATTGAGCGCGCGGACGCCCAGGTCGAGCCGCGGCCCCAGCCGGGCACGGGTGGTGGCTTCCGGCGCGGCGACACGGATCGGGCGCGGCGTCGGGCCGTGTGGCAGCGCGCCGTGCCCGTCCAACGGCCGGCCAAGCGGGTCGAGCACCCGGCCCAGCCACGCGTCGGAGACGGCAAAGCCGCCGCCCGGATCGCCGGCCTGGACCGCCGGGCTGCCCGGACCGAGCCCGTCGAGCGCGTCGAACGGCATCGCCTGCACCAGATCCGAGCGGAAGCCGACGATTTCGGCCGGCACACCGCGGCCGTCCCGTGCCTCCAACAACAGGCGATCGCCGACCGATACGTGCCCGGCGAGCCCGTCGATATCGATGACGAGCCCGGAAATCCCGGAAACGCGGCCGGCCAGCCGCAGCTTGGGGATGCCGCGCAGGGCGGCGCAGCACGCTGCCGCCTGGAGCGCGAGGGCGGACCGTCTCATTGAGACGATTTATTCGTGAAATGGCGGCGCATGCCCAAATCCCCTCTATCCTCCCACGACGCATCGAGACGTTGGCACCATTAGATACACGCAAAAGGTGAAAAAACTATGGGCAAACACACGCAATAGTGGTATGACGAATATCGTTAGCGGGGAGTTTCCCAGATGCGTGTCCTCCTGGTTGAAGATGATCTGACCGCGGCCAGGGGCGTTTCTCTGATGCTCAAGTCCAGCGGCGCGGTGGTGGATCACACCGACACCGGCGAGGAGGCGCTGGAGCTCACTCGCCATTATGAGTACGATATCGTCCTGCTGGACATCATGCTGCCCGACATCGAGGGGTATGAGGTGGTGCGGCGGATGCGCCTGGCGCGCAACGACACCCCGGTGCTGATCCTGTCCGGCCTGGCTCGCCCGCAGGCCAAGGTGAAGGGGCTGGGCATGGGGGCGGACGATTACATCACCAAGCCGTTCGACCGCGCTGAATTGCTGGCGCGGATGCAGGCGATCGTGCGCCGCTGCAAGGGGTTCAGCCAGCCGGCGCTGCGCGTGGGGCCGCTGGAACTCAACCTGGACAGCCGCGAGGTCATGGTGGACGGCAAGGAAGTCCATCTGACCGGCAAGGAGTATGCGATCCTGGAGCTGCTGGTGTTGCGCAAAGGCATGGTCCTGACGAAGGAAGCGTTCCTGAACCACTTGTATGGCGGCATGGATGAACCGGAGATGAAGATCATCGACGTTTTCATCTGCAAATTGCGCAAGAAGCTGGTGCAGGCGGGGGCCGACAACCTGATCGGCACGGTATGGGGCCGCGGCTACATGGTGCGGGAGCCGTCGATGGACCCGATGACGATGCCAATCGACGCCATGGCGGACGCGGAGACTACGGGTGAGGCGCCGTGCGACGAGGCGATGGCAGAAGATGCGATAGCGGACGACGCGATGACGGAAGCGGCGATGCTGTTGGAGCGCAGCGCTGCCTGAGGAGATGCCCCGGCTCCCTGTGTCCTGGCCGGCCCGCGGGTCAGGCGCCCAAGGACAGGTTCCGGCCGGTCGTGACACAAAGGCAGTGTCGCCTTACTCGCCGACGGCTGAGTAATACGAGGCTTCGACGCGTCAGCCGTTCGGGTGCGCGGCGAACCACTCGGGGTCGCCCGGACGTGGCTGGAAGTCCGGATTGCTCGGCCAGTCCTTGGTGCGCGTTGACATGTCGTCGCCGTAGCGCACGCGGAACAGCAGCGTCCGCTGTGGCCCGTTGATGTATTCGTGCAGTTCGCCGCGGGGATGCACCACGAAGCTGCCCGGCGTGACTTCCACCGTCCCGGTCGGCGTGCGCATCGTGCCGCCGCCCTGGAAGCAGAAGTAGATCTCGGTCGCGTTGGGATGCAGGTGATTCGGACTGGTCTGTCCGGGTTCCCAGCAGGCGACCGTCACGTCGCCCTCGCCGACGCGCCCCAGCACCTTCTCTACGTGCTTCTGAAGGTTGAACTGCCGTTCTTTCTCGAGATCGAATGCCAGCATCGGATGCTCCTCCTGCGGTCGGGATTATTTGCGCCGCGCGTTACCTCATCCCAGCACCCAGCGCCGGAACAGGGCAAGGTCGATATTGCCCCCGCTGATCACCACCCCCACGCGTTTGCCGCGCATCCTTTCCTGCTCTGCCACCAGCGCGGCGAGCGGCGCAGCGCCGGCGCCCTCCACGAGGTTGTGCGTATCAATCCAATAGGCGCGCACCGCGTCGGCGATCGCCGCATCGCTCACGGTGACGATGCGTGCGGCGCCGGAGCGGATAATCGCCAGCGCGGCCGCGTCGGGCTGTCGCACCGCAATGCCGTCGGCCTCGGTGTCCGCACGGTTCAACGCGACCACACGACCCTCGGCGAAGGACCGTGCGTAAGGATCCGCGCCGGCGGCCTGCACGCCGACGATCTCGGTGGGCAGTTTGAGCAAATCCCGCACCAGGATCGCGCCGCAGATACCCGAACCGAGGCCGACCGGAACGTACAGCGCGTCGAGCAATGGCGCCCCGCGGAAAAGTTCCAGTGCATAAGTGGCAACGCCCACGACAAGGTCAGGAGCGAAGGACGGCGCGAATTCCAGCCCTTCGGCCGCGGCCAGCCGCGCAGCCTCGTCGCGTGCCGTTTCGAAATCCGTGCCATGCTCCACAAGACGCGCACCGAGCGCGCGCATCGCCGCGTTCTTCTCCGCGCTGTTGCCGCGCGGTGCGACGATCGTTACGGGCACGCCGTAGCGCCGCCCGGCATAGGCCAACGACTGTCCGTGGTTGCCGCGCGTCGCCGAAACGATGCCGGCGACGTCGGGCCGTTCGCGTGCCAGCCGTTCGACATAGACCAGGCCGCCGCGCAATTTGAAAGCGCCGGTCGGCGCATGGTTCTCATGCTTCACCCATACGTCCGCGCCGGTGCGTTCGCACAATAACGGCCAAGAGTATTGCGGCGTGCCCGGGAAGCACGCATGCACCAGGCGTTGTGCGGCTTCGAGTTCGGCAAGCGAAAACATGGCGACTCCCTGAAAGCGACTCGCCAGAAACACTACGGGCCGCCGCTTCGGGATGCCACCCGGAACGACGGCCCGATTGCTCAGGCACCGTTAGGCCAGGCGCTGCCGGGAAAGGCCCCGCCTTATCAGGCGATCAAGTCGGGATCAGGCAAGCTTAAGATTGGTGGCCGCGGCCTTGCCGCGCTCCATGGCAATCTCGTAGCTCACCTTCTGGCCGTCATTGAGACCCTTCAATCCGGCTGCCTGAACGGCAGTGATGTGTACGAACACATCCTTGCCGCCGTCCTGCGGCATGATGAAACCGTAGCCTTTTGTCGCATTGAACCATTTCACGGTGCCTGTAGCCATGATGGTTATTCCTTCCGGTGCGCGTCCCCTGTCGCGCGTATGGGGATGGGAGATGGCGACGTGACGCGGATCGGTCTCAGGCGAGCTTGAGGTTGGTGGCGGCGGCTTTGCCGCGCTCCATCGCCACTTCGTAGCTCACCCGCTGACCCTCATTGAGGCCACGCAAGCCGGCGGCCTGCACCGCGGTGATGTGGACGAACACATCCTTGCCGCCATCCTGCGGCACGATGAATCCGAATCCCTTGGTGGTATTGAACCACTTGACTGTACCAGTAGCCATGGTCTGCGCCATTCTCCGTCTGGGCGTCGCGCAACAGCGCGCAACGCGGTCGACAATCGGGCTTTTGGACGTCTTGAGAGCACCCGATGCACGGAGGCGCAGCAAGCTTAGCCAAATGCGATTGCGTTGCACAGTTGGCACAGAAACCGTCTGACCTGTCAATCACGGTCGCGCTATCACGCAGGGCAATCGGGTGAAGGAGTAGGTGACAAACCGATAAAGTGCTGAATCTATGGCAACCCTCGATTCGCTTGCTGGGGGTAGCCATGGAAGACGCGACAACCGATTGCGCCGCATTCAACGAAGCTGTTGTTTTTCTGCGCTATTTCAAGGACCTGAAGGACCCTCGCCAGCAAGGCAAGGTGACCTATCCGCTGGACGAGATTCTGCTGCTGTGTCTGCTCGCCGTATTGGCGGGTGCCGAGGCGGTCACCGAGATCGCCCTGTTCGGCTGCAAGAAGCTCGCCCTTCTGCGGCGCTTCCGTCCGTTCAAGGATGGCACGCCGGCACACGACCATCTCGGCGACATCCTCGCCGTGCTCGACGCTGAGCAATTCCAGCGCTGCTTCGTTGCCTGGGTCGCCGCGCAGACTGGGACGCCGGAGGGAGTCATTGCCATTGACGGCAAGACCTCGCGGCGGTCCGGCCACAAGAAGGGCAGCAATCCGGCGATCCACACGGTGTCGGCCTTCGCGGCACGCCAGCGCCTCGTGCTCGGTCAGGTGAAGGTCGCGGAAAAGTCCAACGAAATCATCGCGATTCCCAAGCTGCTTGACATGCTGGCGATCGAGGGCGCGATCGTGACCATCGATGCGATGGGCTGCCAGCGCGACATCGCCCAGAAGGTCGTGGTCAAGAAGGCCGACTATGTCCTCGCGCTGAAAGGCAATCAGGGATCGCTGCGCGAGGATGTCGAGACCTTCGTGGCCGAGCAGAAGGCCGCAGGCTTCAAGGACACCGAGGTCAGCCAGGATCAGACGGTCGATGGCGATCACGGCCGCATCGAAACCAGAACCACAACCGTCATTCACGATGTCGCCTGGCTACAGGAACGTCACAACTGGCCTGGCCTGAAAGCTGTTGTTGTCGTCGAAAGCGCGCGGGAGATCGGTGATAAGATCGAGCTGGAGACACGCTTCTACATCACCTCACTGGTGCTGCTGGCGCACCTGCTGGGACCGATCGTCCGCAGTCACTGGGCAATCGAGAACAGCCTCCACTGGGTGCTGGACATGATCTTCCGCGACGACGAGTGCCGGGTGCGCACCGATCACGCACCGGCCAATATCGCCACCATCAGGCACATGGCCTACAACCTGATCCGAACGGCACCAGGCAAGGCCTCATTACGGGCCAAGCGCAAGGCCGCCGGCTGGGATGATGATTTCCTCGCGGAACTCATCGCCCGGTAGGTTGCTTCACCCGATTCCCCTGCGCTATCACGCTGCAACAGGTGGCGAACCTTGGGACAACCAAGATTTTTGAGACGCAGTTGCGTAAACCGGAACGGTCTGGAGCTTCATCTGTTGAAATAATACCAACGAGCCGATAGTTTTACAGCGACCGCAGGCGGCTCGGCGGGAATGCCCAAATTTTAATCGCGCCTGCATGCGGCGTCATGACGCCATAGATGGTCGGGTTGATCCCGAGCAAATGCGCGGAGGGCCAGGTCGGCGCGAGACCGCTGCGAAGCGCTCGTGGGCGATGTTCACACCGGTCGTAACACGACGCATCGCCCGAGGTGGAGAGATCTGGCGAATGGTCTTGGTTGGCTGTCGCCATAGGATCGCGGCAGACGGGCGACACCCGGCTCAACAATAATTGTCACGCGGCCAGCGAAACAGTACAATAACGCCCCGGGCCCTGCGCGGAGCTGTCGATGTTCGACCTGCAGCGTTTCATCGTCGACTGTCAGAAAGCGTGTACTGATGGCGACCAGCGAGCCGCGCGCGAAATCATGACCGCGGCTATGAACGATCGTAGCGCGGTCACCGCGGCCCTCGGCGAACCGAAGCGCGCCGGCATCGACATATTGTACCGCTCTGCCACGGCGACCATCCTGAACCTCATCTGGGGTCCGCAGATGACGGAGAGGCCGCACAACCATCACATGTGGGCGGTCATCGGGATCTAATCGCGGCCGCGAGGATAATATCTTCTGGCGGGTGCTGCCCGCTGACGCCCGCTGGCCACTCGAGGCGGCAGGGGCCAGTTCGCTGATGCCGGGCGACACATGTTCGCTGGGGAAGGACATCATCCATTCCGTCACCAATCCACTTGGCAAGCTGACCGGAGCGCTGCACGTCTACGCTGGCGACTTTCTCGCGCAGGAGCGGGAGGAATGGGACGAGGAGACACTGATCTCCTGCCCGTACGACATGCCGCGCGCACGGCGGATGTTCGAGGAATCGAATTTGCGGTTAATCCGTCCGGATTGACGTCTCGACCTGGTGCGAAACGCCTGATCGCCGCATCGCGGACTCTGCTGGAGGCGTGGCTCACTCCAGAGCAATCGCATTTGGCTCGCAAGCCGAACAACGCCGGCAGGGCCATTGCGGCCGCAAGGCAGGAAATGTCTCACAAAGCCGAAGGAAGGTCAGGCAAGCGTCACAAAGCTTTCGTGCTTGTGAGACATTTCCTGCCTTGAGGCAGAAAACGAAAGGGGCGGCCCCTGCGGCCCGCCCCTCTCAGTCTCAACGCCGGACGACTGGATTAGAAGTCCATGTCGCCCATGCCGCCGCCGCCCGGAGGCATCGGCGGGCCCTTCTTCTCCGGCTTCTCCGCCACCATCGCTTCGGTGGTGATCAGCAGCCCGGCCACCGACGCCGCATCCTGCAACGCAGTGCGCACGACCTTGGTCGGATCGATGATGCCGGCCTTCACCAGGTCCTTGAACTCGCCGCTCTGCGCGTCGAAGCCCCAGTTGTACTCGTCCTTGTCCAGCGTTTTGCCGGCGATCACCGCACCGTCCTCGCCGGCGTTCTCGGCGATCTGGCGCAGCGGAGTCTGGATCGCCTTGCGGACGATCTCGATGCCGAAGCGCTGGTCGTCGTTGTCGGCCTTCAGCTTGGACAGGATGATCGACGCACGCGCCAGCGGCACGCCGCCGCCCGGCACAATGCCTTCCTCGACCGCGGCGCGGGTCGCATGCAGCGCGTCATCGACGCGATCTTTGCGCTCCTTCACCTCGACCTCGGTGCTGCCGCCGACGCGGATCACCGCGACGCCGCCAGCCAGCTTCGCCAGCCGCTCCTGCAGCTTCTCGCGATCGTAGTCCGAGGTGGTTTCCTCGACCTGCGCGCGGATCTGGTTGCAGCGGCCCTTGATGTCGTCCTTCTTGCCGGCGCCTTCGACGATGGTGGTGTTCTCTTTCTCGATGAGCACCTTCTTCGCCTTGCCGAGCATCGCCAGCGTGACGGTCTCGAGCTTGATGCCGAGATCTTCGCTGATCACCTGGCCACCGGTCAGGATCGCGATGTCTTCCAGCATCGCCTTGCGGCGATCGCCAAAGCCCGGAGCCTTCACCGCCGCGACCTTCAACCCGCCGCGCAGCTTGTTCACCACCAGGGTCGCGAGCGCCTCGCCCTCGACGTCCTCAGCGATGATCAGCAGCGGACGGCCCGACTGCACGACGGTCTCGAGCAACGGCAGCATCGGCTGCAGGCCGGAGAGCTTCTTCTCGTGGATCAGGATGTACGGCTGATCCAGCTCGGCGATCATCTTCTCCGCATTGGTGATGAAGTACGGAGAAACATAGCCGCGGTCGAACTGCATGCCCTCGACGACGTCGAGCTCGGTGACGATGCCCTTGGCTTCCTCGACGGTGATGACCCCCTCGTTGCCGACCTTCTGCATCGCCTCGGAGATCATCTTGCCGATCTCGTGCTCGCCGTTGGCGGCGATGGCACCGACCTGGGCGGTCTCGGCCGGAGTGGTGATCTTCTTCGAGCGCTTCTTCAGCTCTTCAACCACGGCGGCCACGGCGCGATCGACGCCGCGCTTCAGGTCCATCGGGTTCATGCCCGCGGCCACCGCCTTGGCGCCCTCGCGCACGATCGCCTGGGCGAGCACCGTGGCGGTCGTCGTGCCGTCACCGGCGATGTCGTTGGTCTTCGAGGCCACTTCGCGCACCATCTGGGCGCCCATGTTCTCGAACTTGTCGGCCAGCTCGATCTCCTTGGCGACGGTCACGCCGTCCTTGGTGATCCGCGGCGCGCCGAAGCTCTTGTCCAGCACCACGTTGCGGCCCTTCGGGCCCAGCGTGACCTTCACCGCATCGGCCAGAATATCGACGCCACGCAGCATGCGCGCGCGAGCATCTCCGGCGAAGCGTACGTCCTTCGCAGCCATTGCTTATTCCCTTCGTCTATCTTGTTGTCGCGTTCAGTCCGTGCGTTTCACGAGCGAGAGTCAGGCGGCCTTCTTCTTCGCGGCCGGCGTACCCTCGACGATGCCCATGATGTCGGACTCTTTCATGATCAGCAGCTCTTCGCCGTCGAGCTTGACCTCGGTGCCCGACCACTTGCCGAACAGGATGCGGTCGCCAGCCTTGACGTCGAGCGCCACGAGCTGACCCTGTTCGTTGCGGGCACCGGGACCTACAGCGATAACTTCGCCCTCCATCGGCTTTTCCTTGGCCGTGTCGGGGATGATGATGCCGCCCGCGGTCTTTTCTTCGGCATCGAGCCGACGGACCACGACCCGGTCGTGCAGGGGACGGAAATTCATGCGGATCGCTCCTGAGTGATCTCAGTGTGTGAGTGGATTTGGCTCGGCCAACATCCACCTTGGCGGCCCCAAATGGGCACCGCTGGCGGGGCTGTTAGCACTCCCAGCCCGGGAGTGCCAGCGACTTAGGGCTCCCGCCGCAGCAAGTCAAGCCTTCGTTAGCACTCTTTGTCGAAGACTGCCAGAAAGCCGGCAGCAATCGCCGCAGAGGAGTGCCAAGTTGTTGAAATCCTGGTGTTTTTATCTTGCGTTAACAACCCTGGCGTATGTCATTCTGTTGTCACCTCGGACCTGATTCCGAGACCACGAAGCGCCACAGAAGCGTCACCCACGCCAGAGCGAGAGAGGACCATGAGCCTAGCCCTGCAACTTAAGGACTATCGCCTGACCACCGCAGAGATCCTTTACCACTTGCCGGATCACCCGCGCCTGCTGCAAAGCTATGTCTGGCAGGATCTCGACCTGGCGCCGCAGTACCCGGTGCTGCACCAGTTCCTGGATTTTTGGAACCGCGAACTGGATGGCAAGCTCCATTCGGTTCGCGTCGCCACGGCCAAGCTGGTGAAGCCGGCAACGTTCCGCCACCCCGCGGCTTGGCTGCGGCTGCACTGAGGCGCGCGCCGGGCGGTCTGCGGGCGGCGATTTGCGGTGTTCAGCAATTCCTGTGCCGTGTCTGTAAGTCAGCGATATCAACGTCGTCATGCTGCGGTCGGGTGAGAACGGCGCCTGACCTTCGGGGCTATCTATCGCGTCAGTTGAGACCTTGTAAGGGCATCCGGAGAACGAAGCTGGTCATCGACATAATCCCTCAGTGCCTGAAAGCTCGCGCCAACGACCTGTGCCAGTCCGTCGCAATATCTTCCAAGATTTCGGGGCAGACTGTCCCATCGATGCTTGAGAGATTTATATGCGGTTTGCTCGTCATGCAAACAGCCGTCTCGTGCTTCGTCGAAGTGGTAGACCGCGCCAGCACTCGCGCGATGGCAGTATCGCTGAGTGTCATAGGATGGCATCGGCATTGTCTTTGAACCTGACAACATATCCGCCATTGCAGCACCTGCCAGGACGATCAGTGTTGAGTGTGGCAAGAACAACTATCCGCACAACCTCAACCTTCAGCGGCAGGTCAGAGCGAACGGTCAGATTTTCGATACATAATCCCCAAGTTCGCCGGAGTCGATGGAGACACCGAATCCCGGCAAGGCAATCGCATGCGGGCGATCGCATCACGGTGGACTGCAACGCGCCTCGCCGAGGACAGTGCAGCAAGCCAGCGAGCAAGCATATTAACACAGATTGCACAGAGAAGCAGGCTTTTGGACGGACGAGCAGCATATCACCAGGCTGGTACCTGCGTGGTTCAAACGCGATTCGGAACTCGTCCGTCAGACATGGTACGTTGAAGTTGAGTAGCCAACCGACGCTCGTGCAGAGCAATGCATGGAGCTGCTTTTCGTTGCTTGCGGCCGCATCTGGGGCGACGTTGAAATCATCCTCGGCGTCCGGCTTGCATGTGCTCCAGCCGAACGCGGAGGGATTCTCGAAGCCTGGCTGGGGCGCGGCGCACCGACCTCCGGGACGGTTGGCTTACGTCTGATCCGAGATTGCGTTGCGACCACAGCTCCACTGGCTCGATGCACGGTGGCGTTCGGTTCGATGGCCCGTCTCCGGCCGCGGGCGCGGCTTGCTTGCGGTAGCGGGGCCGTCGCTTTACATGTCCAGGCTCGTCCCATCGGTGACAGGGCTCCGGCGCATGGACCTTAAGGACCACATTCGCGGCATCCCGGATTTCCCTAAGCCGGGCATCCTGTTCTACGACATCTCGACCCTGCTGCGTGACGCCGACGCCTGGCAGGTGGCGATGGGCCGCATGGCCAAGATGGTGCGCGCCTACCAGCCCGATTTGCTCGCCGGCCTGGAAAGCCGCGGCTTCCTGATCGCCGCGCCGCTTGCGCTGAAACTCGGCTGCGGCTTCGTCATGCTGCGCAAGCGCAACAAACTGCCGGGAGAAACCGTCGGCCTGAACTACCAATTGGAATACGGCACCGACCGGCTGGAGATCCAGGCTGACGCGATAGAAGCCGGCCAGCGCGTCGTCATCGTCGATGATTTGCTCGCCACCGGTGGCACGATGTCAGCGGGCATCGCGCTGCTGCGCCAGGTGGGCGCCGTGGTGCCGGCCGCCGCCGCCCTGATCGAACTCAGCTTCCTCAACGGCCGCGCCCGCCTCGATGTGCCATGCGAGGCCCTGGTGGCCTACGACGCGTAGCGCTGCCGGGCTTATTTCAGCAAATGCGTCCCCGTCCTGCCATTCCGACACCGTACGGTCACGACTTTGCCATCACGGCGAAGTGAGGTAGGAAAGGGTTGGGGCTGGTCGCCGCCAGCCTCGAAGCGCAGGAAGAGTCCACCCATGACCGCGACCCTGCCATCGCCTCGCCGGCGCCGTTTGCTGGGATTGCTCGCGAGCCTGCCCGTCCTGGCGCGGGCGGGGCGCAGCGCTGCCGCACCGGCACTCGGCATTTCCCCCGCGCTCGCCGACACGCCCTTCCCCGATGGTGCGACCATGTTGGTGGCCGGGCCCGATGGCGGAGCAATGGATCGTTGGGCGCGCCTGCTGCAACCCTCCCTGGCGCAGTCGCTCGCCCCTGGGATCGCCATGCGGCGGACCGCCGCCGGCGGGGCCGACGGCGTTACCGGCGCCAACCAGTTCGACACGCGCGTCGCCCCGGATGGCCACACCGTGCTGCTGGCGCCGGGGGAAACCGTGCTCGACTGGCTGGTGGGGGATCCGCGAGCGAAATTCGACGTCGCCCACTGGGTCACGGTGATGGCCTGCGTAACGCCAGCCGTAGTGGTCGGCCGCGCGGCCAGCTTCGCCGCAGGCGGCAACGTGCGGATCGCCGCCGCGCATCCGGCTGGCCATGACCTGCCGGCCGTGCTCGGCATCGAATTGCTCGGCGGCCGCGCCGAACTGGTGCCCGGGGCCGTGGAGGAGGACGCGTTGCAGACCGCGTTCGCGCGCAACGCGGTCGATGCCGTCCTGTTGCGGGGCCACAAGGTGCCGGATCAGGCGAAGGCACTCGCCGATGCCGGGGCCGCGCCGATCTTCGCCCTGGGTGTGCGCGACGATGCGGGCGCGTTGATCCGGCCCGCCGAGTTTCCCGACGTTCCGACCTTGCCCGAGCTTTACGCGCAGCGCCGCGGCAGCATGCTTTCCGGCCCGATCTTCGACGCCTGGTCTGCCGCCGCGGCGGCCTCGCAACTGGAGTTCGGGCTGGTGCTGCCGCAGTTGACTCCCGCGGCCATGGTGGCGCTGTGGCGCCGCGCCGGCACCGACGCTGCCGGCGCGTTGGACGTGCAGTCGTCGGCCATGTCGCTTAACGTGCACCCGCTGGGCGGCCCGGCTGCCACCGCCAACACCGCGCCGGTGGCGGCGAACGAGGCCGCGTTGCTGGCATTGCGCACGTGGCTGGCCGCCCGTTTCAACTGGCGCCCCGCCTGACTTACTCACCCGCCGGCAAGTAGTGCGACGATCAGTAATGCGTCATGGCCGGCGATGGCCGGCCACCCACGACTTTGCTGTGTGGCACGAAGGAAAAACGTGGGTGACCGGGCCAGGCCTTGCCCCCGGGCGCTTGACGGGGGCCGGCCATGACACTGAGGGCAGTGTCGCCCTACTTACCGACTGAGCAACCTTTGCCGCGAGAGCAGGAGAGGCACGTGGCCTCGCCTCAGGTGCCGAACCACGCTCCGGCCGGGAATGGCAGGGCCAGCAGACGCGCGAACACGACATAGACCAGTAGGGTGACGCATGCCGGGACGCCAAGCAGAAACAGCGCGGTCCGTTCGCGCAACAGCCAAAGCTGCGCCGCGACGTACAGGAACGTCGCGATAAAAAAGCCCAGCCAGAGCCAGGCAGAAGCGTAGGCGACACACAACGCCGCGGACGCCAGTGTCGCGGCGACGCCGCCCGGTGCATCGCCGATCGCCGCCTCCGGATGCGCCGCCTGCAACGCCGCCGCGTCGCGCCGGTCGCGTATCGCAGAACATAGGAACAGCACCGCGATACCGCCGATCAGCACCTGCGAATAAGCGAGCGGATAGTGCAGCGACCCATCCATGCCGAGCGTGGCCAGCAACAGCACGCCGAACACAACGCCGCAAGCCAGGCTCCCCGACGCGCGCAGCACCTTCAGGACTTCGTCTTCACGTTGATGCCCATCGTGGTGAACAGCTTGCCGTAATCGTCGTACTCGGCCATCGCCCGGTCGCGCGCCGCAGCGGGATCGAGGTAATCCACGGTAAGCTGCACCTTGGCGAAGTCGTCCTTCAAACCGGGCAATTGCAACGCGGCCTGCAACGCGGCCGACAGCTTGTCCAGCACCGGCTGCGGCGTGTCTTTCGGCGCGGCGATCGTGCGCCATACGCCCATCGTCACGTCATAGCCAAGCTCGCGGAACGTCGGCACATCGGGAAACAACGGCGATCGTTCCGGCGCCACCATCGCCAGGATGCGGATCCGTTTCGCCTCGTACAGCGGCATCACCTCCTGCGTGTTGTTGACCGAGAAATCGAGATGTCCGCCCAGCACCGCTGCGATCTTCTCGGCACCGCCCTTGAATTCCGGCACCACCTTCGCCTTCGCCCCGGCCTTGGACAGGAACACCAGATCCGCCACGGAGGAGCTGGGCCAGCCCGCCTCCATACCGGTGGAGATCGTGTCCGGTGCGGCGCGCATTGCATCCACCAGGTCCTTGAGAGTTCGGAACTTGCTGTCGGCGGACACCACCAGCATGTTCGGCACGAAGCTGACCTGGCCGATATAGGCGAAGTCCGCCGGCGTGAATCGCACGTTCGGCACCAGCCAGGGCGAGGCGCAGATCGCCGGGCTGACCATGGTCAGCGTGTAACCGTCCGGCCTGGCCAGCGCACCCGCGGTATGGCCGGTGATGCCGCCGGCGCCCTCGCGGTTCTCCACCAGCACGCGGGTGCCGAGCGTTTGTTCCAGATACGGCGCCAGCGCGCGCGCGTTGATCGACACGCCGCCGCCGGCGCCATACGGCACGATGATCATGACCGGCCGGCTGGGAAAATCATCGGCGCGTGCCGCGCGTCGCGTGGCCAGCCACGCGGGCGCCGCAAGCAGTAGCCCGGCGGTAACCTGTCGTCTTTGCATCTTGTTGCGTTTCCTTAACCGATCGTTGTGCGGCAGCGGTGCCGCAATCTCGCGGCCGGCGAACAAACGTGTCATGGCCGGCGAAGGCCGGCCACCCACGTCTTTGCTTCGGGCCACCGAGCAAACACCTGGGTGGCCGGCCCTCGTCGGCCATGACACAAACCTATCTCTGCCACCCGCATACCCTGACGCTTATGGGGGTTGACCCAGCCATCTATCCCGGCAGGGTGCCGCGATCGATGGCCGGGTCAAGCCCGGCCATGACGGTTAGGGACTTCACCCTGGCCACGACGATAAGGGCGGCCGCGCGGACGTGCGCCGAAATGAACGGGGGAAACACGGTCGGCATGGGCCATTTGATTGCGCACGGCTTCCAGGAAGTCTTCACCCTGGTCAACCTCAGCGCCATGTTCGGCGGCGTGCTGATCGGCATGTGCTTCGGCGCGATCCCCGGCCTGTCCGGCGCGACCGCGATGACCATGCTGCTGCCGCTGACCTTCGTGTTCCGCGCCGATACCGGCGTGCTGTTTTTGATCGCGATCTGGAATGCCGCGGTGTATGCCGGCTCGATCGCGGCGATCTGCATCAACATTCCGGGCAATGCGGCGGCCGCGGCCTGCGCTATCGAGGGCCACGCGATGGCCCGCCGCGGCCTGGCGCGGCGGGCCCTGCGCGCCTCCATCGTCGGCGCCACCATCGGCGGCTTCTGCGCCGCCGCGTCGCTCATGCTGCTGTCGCCCCCGTTGGCTGCCATGGCGCTGACCTTCGGACCGGCGGAGATGTTCGGCCTGGCGTTGTTCGGCATGGCGGCGGTGGTGTCGCTGGCCTCCGGTTCGTTGTTGCGCGGCGCCATCGGCATGCTGATCGGTTTGCTGATGGCCAGCGTCGGCACCGCACCGACCGGCGACATCCGCCTGGTGATCGTTCCAGACATGATCAACGGATTGCCGATGGTGCCGACCCTGGTCGGCCTGTTCACCGTGCCAGTGCTGCTGGAAATGGTGCTGCACCGGCGCACCCGCGTTACCACCGACATCGCCTCACTGAGCATGAAAGACCCTTTCCTGCTGCGCTTGTCGGATTGGGCCGCGCATTGGCTTACCATCGCCAAGTCGGCGGCGATCGGCGTGTTCCTCGGCGTGGTACCGGGCCACGGGCCGACCATCGCCTCGTTCATCGCTTTCGGCGAGGCGCGCCGCAGCGCCCGCGAACCGAACGACTTCGGCAACGGCGACGTGCGCGGCGTACTGGCGCCGGAGACCGCGGCCAACGCGGCGGTGTTTTCCTCGCTGGTGCCGGCGCTGACGCTGGGCATTCCCGGCAGCGTCGATGCCGTGATCGTGATGGCCGCGCTGACCATGCACGGCATGATCCCCGGACCGATGCTGCTGCAACGCAGCGGCGACGTGCTGTACACCATTTTCGCCGGTGCGTTCGTCGCCAACGCGATGATGCTGCTGGTCGCGCTGGTGGGCGCCCGGGTGTTCGCCAGCGTAACCCGAGCGCCGCTGTCGGTGCTGGCGCCGGTGATCGTGGTGTTCTCGCTGGTCGGCGCCTTCGCGGTGAATGGCGACATGTTCGACGTGTACGTCGCGTTGTGCACCGGATTGTTCGGCTTCGTGCTGCGGCTGTTGCGCGTGCCGCTGCCGCCGCTGTTGCTGGGGCTGATCCTGGGCGGGCCGATCGAGACCTACTTCCTGCAAGCGGTCGTGTTATACGACAGCGTCTGGCAGGCGGTCACGCGTCCGGTCTGTCTGCTGCTGGTGGTGCTGACCGTTGCCACGGTTGCCCTATCGGTGCGCAAGGAATTGTCGGCCCGGAGGAAGATCGTATGAAGTTGTGGTATCAGAGCATGTCGCGCCAGACCGAATGGGGCGGCTATCCCCGCGTGCTGCGCGAGATCCTCGACAAGGTGCGTGATCCCGACACCGAGATCCATGTCGCCGGCATCACCGAGATCGGCGGCGTCGGCGACCAGTATCGCTACCTGGAATACCTGGAAACCGGCGAGGTGCTGAAGAACGTGCAGCGCGCAGTGCTCCAAGGCTTCGATGCGTTCCTGATCGGCAACATCGCCGACCCCGGACTGCGCGAGGCCCGTGAGATCGCCAACATCCCCGTGCTGGGGCTGTGCGAGTCCGGCGATGCATATGGCCTGCATGATGGGGGCGAATTTCTCGTTCGTGACGATCAACGAGAAGTTCACCCCGCGCATCGTCGAGAACGTCGATCGCTACGGCCTGCGGGCGCGGTTCGCCGGAGCCAATCGCATGGCGATCGAGCGCATCACCGACCTGGGGCCCGGCTTCGACAATCCGGAAGCGCGGGGGCGCATCCTGGCGCAGTTCAACGAAGCGGCGCGCAAGAACACCCAAGCCGGCGCCGAGGTGGTGATCGCCGCGGGTGGCGTGGTGATGGCTCTGCTGGCGCATGCCGGGGTTTATGAAACCGAGGATGGCGTGCCGATCCTCAACGGCATCACCAACCTGGTGAAGCTGGGCGAGGCGGCGGTAAAGCTGAACCGCATCATGGGCGGGCGGTTCACCTCGAAGAAATGCGTCTACGCGCCGCCGCCGCCCGACCAGATCGAGACTTTCCGCAAGCATTACGGGGCGGATGTCTATCCGACGGTGAAGGCCCCTTCCACGTAGCAGGTTTGCGGCATTATGTAGCGAACGCCACTTGGTCCGCATTCACCGCAAGCTACACTGTCACCCCAAGCTACACTGTCACCCCAAACTACACTGTCATCCCCAAGCTACACTGTCATCCCCGCGAAAGCGGGGACCCAATGCCGTTTGAATCTCCGCTTTCGCGGAGATGACGATTCCTGATTCTTCGCTATCCGGTGTGGGTAGCAACGTCCCCAGGCAGCCCTCCCGCGTTCAGGCGACGGATACTCGGCCGATCAGGCAGTACACATCGCTGCCCGGTGCGGCTTCGACTGATTTTTTCAGCACGGAGGAAGTGCGGAGAGCACGGTGAACACGGAGAAAGCGCAGTCCGTCATGAGCGCCAGCGCGATTACCCGACCAGTGAATGGCGCCGCCCCAGAACATCGCTCTCTCCGTGTTCCCCGCGCTCTCAGCACGTCCTCCGTGCTGAAAAATAAGCCGAAGCCGCACCGTCACCGCACGTTTGGCTTCGGCAAGATGCCGCAGTGGCAGAGCCAGCAATCACAGGGCGGCGAGCAGAATTCGATTTCGATCAACAGAGCCCGCAACGAGAGCGAACCTGGTTGCTGGCAAGATTACGCAGGGAACCCGCGCTCGCAGCGTGATCATCAGTCAAGGTTTGCATATTACGCCGCGATTTGCCACGGTGCCGGAGGGCTCGGCCACGAGCAAACAGCATCGCAAGGCCGTGAATGCCAGTGGACGCGGCCGGCCCCATACCCAGGGAGGCTCGAATGCCAATCGTGCGCAACATCGACGTTACCATGCAGTCCGAGATCAGCTTCGACGATGCGTGCCGCCGAGCAGTTACCGAGGCCGCCAAGACCCTGCGTGGAATTATGTCGTTCCGCATCGGCGAGTTCGAGTGCGTGGTGGAGCATGACAAGGTCATTGCCTACCGGGTCACGGGGAAAATCGCCTTCACCGTTGAACGGTGATCAAATAGTAATGCTTCGCCGGCCACGACACGCGGATTACGGCGCGACTGGTTGAAGCACTTACTTCCCCGCAGAACCTAATCAGCGTCACCCTTGCGGTCGGTACTGCGCGCCTTGACCTCTGACGTGCGGCGGGGGAGGTTTTCCGGCCATGCTCACTCTCCGCTCCGCCATTGCCAGCTACCCGCACGCCGTCGCACTGAAGGACGGCAGCGTCACGTCCGGCCGGGTGCGCCTCGACTTCGAAGAGATGCCGCAGATCACGCGGTCCTTCCGCCGCATGGTGCGCACGCTGGACTTCGACCTGTGCGAGATCGCGCTGACCACGCTGGCCCAGGCGCACGCCTACGCCAAGCCGATCATCGGCCTGCCGGTGGTGCTGATGCGCGGCTTCCATCACGGCGCGCTGATGTGCCGGAGCGATTCGTCGATCAAAGCCCCGCAGGATCTCGCCGGCAGGCGCGTCGGCGTGCGGGCTTATTCGCAGACCACCGGCGTCTGGGTGCGCGGCATTTTGCAAAGCGACTACGGCGTGCATCCCGGCAGCGTCACCTGGGTCACCGCCGAGGATGCGCATGTTCTGGAGTATCGCGATCCGCCGAACACGGTCCGCCTGGCGCCGGGCGCCGATCTGACCGCGCTGTTGATGAACGGCGAGATCGACGCGGGCATCGCGCTGGCCGGACTCGATCCGGCGCAGGTGCGGACTGTCATTCCGGATGCCGACGCTGCCGCTGCGGCCTGGTATGCCCGTACCGGCGCCTATCCGGTCAACCACGTGCTCTGCATCAAGCGCGCGCTGCTGGACCAGCATGACTGGCTGGCGGACGAACTGATGCGCCTGTTCACCGCGGCGAAACAGGCCGCGCGCGAGCCCAGCGCCGAGGCGCGTTGGCAGGGCATCGTCGGTGACGACGTGCTGCCCTATGGCCTCGCTGCGAACCGCCGCGGCATCGAACTGTGCGTGGCGTTCGCCGCGCAACAGGGATTGATCCCGTGCGCCTATCGTCCCGAAGAACTGTTCGCCGCTGCCCTGACCTGAAGGAGTTTTCCCGCATGGACATTCCTCGGCTGAACGGCGCCATCAAGGCGCTGGAATCCGGCAAGCCGACCTTCGTCACCTTCGCGCCGGGCGAGGTCGCGACGGCGGTGAACCTCAGCGCCTCGGCGTACGACGGCGTGGTGTTCGAAATGGAACACAACCCGTACGACATCAAGGCGCTGCGCGACTGCATGCAATACATGCTGAACCGGCGGCAGATCGCCACGTCCGGCACGATCGCGCCGACGGTGACGCCATTCGTGCGTATCCCGCCGAATGGCGGCGAGCAAAGCCAGTGGATCGCCAAGCAGGTGCTGGATATCGGCGTTTACGGCATCGTCTGGCCGCATGTCAGCACCGTGGACGATGCGCGCAACGCGGTCGCCGCGTCGCGTTATCCGCGTCCTCCCGAGGCGGCGTACTACGATCCGCCGGGACAGCGCGGCGACGCGCCGCGCAGTGCCGCGCGCTACTGGGGCCTGACCGATCAGGAGTACTATAAGCGCGCCGACACCTGGCCGCTGAACCCGCAAGGCGAGGTGCTGGTTGTGATCATGTGCGAAGAGAAGCGCGCGATCGCCAACCTGCCGAAAATGCTGGAGCAAGTGAAGGGGATTGGCGTGGTGCTGATCGGGGAGGGCGATCTGTCGCAGGACCTCGGGCATCCGCGGCAATACGAACATCCCACGGTCGCGTCGGCGATCAACGAGATTCTGGCGATCTGCAAGCAATACAACGTGCCGTGCGGCCATCCCCACGTCGATACGAAGAATGTCGAGAAGCTGATAGAGCAGGGGTTCCGCTGGTTGATGCCGGGGCCGGTGGCAACGTATGCGGCGCTGGAAACCGGCCGGCGCGTATCGGGACGTTCGTAGCCGCGGAGTTGTAGTTAGAGTTCTCCCCCTCCCCTTGAGGGAGGGGGTTGGGGGGAGGGGTGCGTACAACCACCGGCCACGGATGCCTGCACCCCTCCCCCCAACGCCCTCCCTCAAGGGGAGGGGGAGCAGTCTTCGCACACGTCCGTTCGGGCCAAGACTCCGATGCCGACCAACTGATCGCACTGATCGGTGCGTGCTGGGCGTTGTATCCCGGTATTCGCATGGACGTCGACGGAGAGATGCCGGAGTTGCGCGCACTCGCGATGTACTATGCACAAACGGGCGGCGCGCTGTGGGTGGCGGAGGATGGCGGCACCGTCATCGGCATGGCGGCGACCCGGCCCGCTACCATCGGGCACGGCGAAGCAACCCAGCAACTCCCGGCGTGGGAAATCTGCCGTGTCTATGTGAATCCCTTGCAGCATGGCTCCGGCATCGCACATCGCTTGCTCAATATCGCGGAAGCGCACGCCATCGCGGAAGGTGCGGCACGCCTTGTGCTGTGGAGCGACACGCGCTTCGACCGCGCGCATCGCTTCTATGAAAAGCGTTCCTACGTTCGCGCCGGACCGATCCGCGTGCTGCACGACATCTCGAACTCGCTGGAATTCGCCTACGCCAAGCCGGTGAACGGCATCGAGGTGATGGACGCTGCCGCGGCCGCATCCGCGGAACATCGCCTCGCCGATATCCTGATCGCCTGCGTTGCCGGTGGCGCCGGCGTATCGTTCCTGCCGCCGCTCCCGCCGGAGACCGCGCGTGCCTTCTGGAAGCGCGCCACCACCGAGATCGCCGCCGGGACGCAGGTGCTGCTGTGCGGTTGGGTGGACGGCGTGCTGGCCGGCACGGTCACGCTTCACACCGGCACGCCGCCCAACGCGCCGCACCGTGCCGAGGTGCAGAAGCTGCTGGTGCATCCCGACGCGCGCCGGCACGGGCTCGCACGCGCCCTGATGCAGCGCGTTGAACTGGAGGCCGCGCGTGTTGGACGGTCGCTGCTGACGCTGGATACGCGGGCCGGCCATGCGGCAGAGCACTTGTATCGAGCGATGGGCTGGCACGAGGGCGGGCGTATCCCCGGGTACGCGTTGAACGCCGACGGCACGCCGGGCGATACGGTATTCTTCTGGAAGGAAACCTCTCCCGCGGGGGAAGGTTAGCGCAGGGGCGAGAAGCTTGCCGGTACGACCAGCATATTCTCCTGCTTGATCATCGCACCGGCGGGGCCGCCACCGGGTGGCCATACCCCGCGCGCCACCGCTTCGGCGCGGATGCGCTGGCGTTCGCCGGCATCCTTGTAGGCCCAGATGTGCACCCACTTGTTCAGCGCGCCAAATTCCGAATACCAGGCACCGACCAGCGGCGACAGCTTCACCCGCTCGTCGATCCTGGGGGCCCAGCGCTCGATCATGCCGGGGATCTGGCCGGCGGCCATGGTGTACTGGCGAATTTCGTAACACGCCGCCGAGTTGCCGCGGCTCCAGCGGCGGCGAGAATGGCGCCGGCAGAAATATCTCGCTCTGCTGCGCTGTCACGAACTCGCGGATATTCGGCGGCCAACCCTCGGCTTTCATCGCCTCGGCGCGGATGCGGCTTCGCGCTTCGAAACTGTCGTAGGTCCAGACATGGATGATCTGGTTGAGCGGTCCGACGTCGGTGTGCCAGAACGCAGCCGAGCTTCGAGTATTTCTCGCGTATCGGCAGCGCCTCGCCGAAGCGCTTCTCTGCCTCGGCCAAGGTGCCCGGCTGTAGCGTGTAGGTGCGCATTTCGATGATCATCCGCTGTCTCCCCCGGTGTTGTGAGGCGACGTTAGGACCGGCAGTGCGGTGGCGGCAAGTGCGGTAGCGTTGGTGGCGGGAGTGGGGGACGCGAGAGATACCCAGGTGAAGGCCCGCCGGCACGCCTGTCCGTCTCCCGCGAGAGAGGCAAAACGACGGCAGATTGACGTTAATCTGCCGTGAAATGCATCCCTTGATTGGCGATCTCGCATTAATGACCAGACGCGGACATGTATGCGGACATTATCTCATAATTTGGACCAACGCGGAGAGAGCAATCGGGCCGTGGTGGCAATCTTGTGTCGATGCCGGCATGATGACCACAAGGTCTAGTTGTCGGTGGCCCTCAAGGCGCTTGCAGCCACAATAACATGCAGCCCGAGCTGGTTACCAACTCATGTCATCTTTACCGATTCACCGCTGTGTTTCCGCTGTTTTCGGGCAGAATTCGGCGTCGCAACGGGGTCGTCTCGTTCGCGTTGAATTGACGACGAATTCACTGCGGGAATCCTTGCTGTGGGGATTTCGTGTCCGTTATATTTATGGCTGATTGTGGCAGTGTCCGTAATGAAATCTGCCGCCTATCTCGGGGCGAGAATTACACCAGGGTCGGGAAAACTGCGTAAGGGTCCATAAATTGGCACGAAGCTGCAACGCGGGCTGGTTTATCCTGGCGAAACGATCCGGGAAACCGAGTTCGCGAGGCTGGGATTGAAATAGGGTGGGGCAGATCAGCATGGGGGATGCGACGAGGTGGACCGATCGTGCGATCCGCCGCCAGATCGATCTGTCGAACCTGACCGCCGAGCGTGAACGCCAGCTTCTGCGGATCGTGCACAGTAAAGGCAGCGAGCGCAGCCGGCAGGCCGCCCAGATGGAATTGTGGGAGAGCCACAGCAAGCTGGTGGTCGCGATCGCCAGCCGCTACCGGCATCTGAACATCGATTTGCTCGACCTGATCGGGGCGGGACACCTTGGC
Organism: uncultured Alphaproteobacteria bacterium; assembly: GCA_963762885.1. Lineage (GTDB taxonomy): Bacteria > Pseudomonadota > Alphaproteobacteria > Acetobacterales > Acetobacteraceae > JASHVB01. The sequence continues at coordinate 192,923 of CAVXNH010000014.1, read as the reverse complement.
TTGCATGCGGCGATCGGCCGGTTCGACCCCGATCGGTTCGAAACCCGCCTCTCCACCTACGCGATCGGCTGGATCCGCTGGTATATCCAGGACTACGTGCGGCGGAATTCCGGTCCGGTGCGGCTGCCCAGTTCGAATGGTCACCGTCAACTCGTGCAGATGCGCGGCCGGTTGCTGGCCGAGGCGCGCCGGAGCTGCCAGCGCGAGCAAGTCGATCCGACAGAGTCCGAGCTTTGCGAACGTATCGGTCGACGCATCGGGCTGCCGGGCGATGAGGTCGCGCGCAGCATGCGCCTGATGCAAGGCGGCACGCTGAGCCTGCATGCGGACGGCCAGGGCGAAACCGGCGCGGTGAAGCTGGAGGACACGCTCGCCGACGATGCGGCCTCGCCGGAAGACGACGTGATTCTGCGCCTGGACCACGCCAAGGCGCGCAAACGGATTGTCAGCCTGGCACAGGAGATTCTCGGCGAACGCGAACGCCTCGTATTCCTGTCCCGGTGCATGAGCGACACCGAGGAAGTCACCCATCTTGATTCCCTTGCGGAACAGTTTGGCGTGACGCGGGAACGCGTCTACCAACTGGAGGCGAGCGCAAAGCGCAAGATCGCCGTTGCGCTGACGCAGGAGGCTACGGCGACTTCGCGCGGACCGGGGCAAGCTTTCGGCTGCCGCAAGTGCGGGCGCGGCGGCGCGGCGCGGCGGTGCCGCCGCCGAAGGAGCAATTGCGCCTGCAAAGCGTTGCCCAGCCGTAACCCGAGGGGCGTAGCAGACGCTGGCGGGCTACGACGTGACGATCGTGTCGGAGCGGGTCGCGTTGGCGGACGGTGAGGCCCCAAAGGTCAGTTGCTTCCATGCCGGGCCGATCGGCCACTCCCGGCGGATCAAAGGCGATCCGCGGCATAGGCGCGCAGCATAAAGTTGGTGACGCATTCGACGATCGCGTCCTTCACGTGGACGCCGTCTTCCTGATAGCTGCTCAGGCCGCCGCTGCGGACGATTTCATAGCTGGGAAATAGTCGATCATAGCGTGGCTTGCCAGGTGCTCTGCCGTGACCCGCAGCACCGACTTCGAGAATTCGTTCGCCACGACGCAATCGTTTGCGGTGAGCGTGGTTTGCAGCGGGACCGGCGAGATCGTCAGTAGCACCTTCGGCCCGGCGGCGGTCAGCGCTTCGAGTGGTTCCTCCAGCAAGGATATGCTGTCGGCGACGTCGATCTGCCGGAACTCGAAGCGCCCCGGATTGCGGTCGGCGAACGCCTGTGGCGGCATCCGGTTGAGGTAGAGTTCTGTCTCGTTGTCGAACCAGGATTCGATCAATCCAAGCGTGACGATGACGACGTGCGATGACGGCAGGTGGGCATAGACCGCGGCGATCTGCTGGCGTCGCTCGACGGCCCGTTCGAACGTCACGGCGGCTCCGGCGGGCGGCAGCAGCAGATCCAGATACAGGCCGCCGGCCGGAACGATCGTTTCGGTTGGATAGGTCTTGCCTTGCAAGGCGAACAGGATGCGTTGCCGCATCGTGCCGGGATTGAACTCGTTCAGCAGTCCGTTGGGGCGACCGGGCCACTCGGACTGTGGCGCGGCGAACGCCAGCGTCGGCAGGCTGACATGGCGGGCTTCCAGGACCGCCTCGATGTTTCGTGCAAAGCACGAACCGAGTGTGAATACCGATATACCATTGAATTGAATGGGAAATTTCGGGCGGAACGTCGGAAACAGCAGGCCTGACGCAGTGCGTGGGTCGTTGGCAGCCGGGAAGTTACGCCGGAAGCCATTCACATGGGCGGCGCGGAGGGCTTCCCGGTATGCGACCATCGGTTTCCCCCGGGTGGCGGCCGCAGGGCGACAGCGCCGCGGACTACATCGCGCTGGCGTAACAGCCGGTTCCGGCCGCCTGAACCTGCTGGCAAAACGCCCTGGCTTGAGCCCCATCGGCAAACCCGCCGGTCCGGATCAGCCAGTAAGTATGGCCGTTACGCTCTGCTTTGATAAACACCGGTTGGCGGTCGGCGAACAACACTGGCATCCGCGATCGCAGGCGGCGCCATTCGGCGTGCGCCTCTTGTTCGCTGGGAAGGCTGGCAAGCTGGACATGCCGAGAGACGGCTGATTCGGTTGACTTGGCTGGCATGGACGACTCGGCTGCATCGACGGGCGCCGCCGCAGGAACCTCCGCAGGCGCCGCCATGAGCGCCGGGGGTGGCGCGGCCGGCGTCGGTGCAGCGGCCGGTGCGACTGACGCGACTGGTGCGACTGGTGCGGTTGGCACGATCGGTGCGGGTGATGCCGCAGGTGCGGCTGCCGGCGCAGGGACAGCGATCGGCGCAGCGGCAGTGGCTTGAGCAGGCGCGGCAATCGGCGCGGTCGATGCAACCATCACGGGTACCGGGGCGGCCGAGGGCGCCGGTGCCGCGATCGAAGATGTCAGGGCCAGCGCCGCCTGGCTGCCTCCCGCCGCAGCGCTTATGGCACCGCCCGATCGCGCCGCCGCATAGTCGTCCAGCGCCTGGCGCACATCGTCCGGCGACAGGTCCTTGCTGAGGATCCGGGCGGCTTCCTCGCGATCTCCGGCCATGGTCAGCGCTGCCGCCAGATCGTGCTTCAGCTTGCGCGACGCATTTGGGTCGCTTGCCATTGGCCGCAGCATGCGAACCGCATCGGCGGCGGCGCCCGACATCGCCATAGACAACGCCAGGTTGATTTGCGCCGCAGAGTCCTCCGGATCGATGCCGAGTGCTTGGCGATACGCCAGCTGCGCTCCGGGATGGTCTCCCATCAGGTCGCGAGCCACTCCCAGATCGGTCAAAGCGGTCGTATTGCGCGGGTTGTGGCGCAGCGCCTGGAGAAACAACACGGACGCCGCAGCCGGATCGTCGGTCAGGCGGATGCGTCCCACGCCGATTATGGCACCGACGGAATCCTGATCGGCCTGCAACGCCCGGTTGTAGCTGTCGTACGCCTCCGAAAGACGCCCGAGGTCGGTGAGCGCGTCGCCTTGCACCACCAGGGCAGCGTCATCACGCGGATCGCGCGCCAACACGTTGTCGGCGAGTTGCAGGGCGGTTTCGGGCGACCCACCGCGCAACGCGGCTTTCGCCACGTCGAGGCCCGGCTCAAGCCCGGACACGCCCGACTGCGGGTGGCCGCAAGCGGCCAACAGCAGGGCCAGGAGGAGGGACCGGCTGCGCATCTGCGAATCGCGAATCAGTGGCTGAACGTATGCATCATCTAAATCATGGCAGGACCGCCGGCGATTAGGAAGACACATGGCATAATAAAAATGATGGTCGGGAGGGTAAGCAATACCGGCAGCCGGGCGGCGCGGGCTTCGAACCGGGTCAGCATCTCCTGCCGCATCTCGGCCGACAGCACGCGCAGCGCGTCCGAGAGCGGTGTCCCGTACTGGAGCGTCTGCGCCAGGGTGGTGGACAGCCGCTTCAGCGAATCGAGCCCGGTGCGCGTCCCGAGGTTGAGAACCGCGATGCGGCTGTCGGCCATGACCTGCAATTCGTTGGCGGTCTTTTCGAATTCCAGGGCAATCTCGCGGTAGGCGTGCTGGATCTCGGCGGCGACCCGGATGATGGCGGGGCCCAGCCCGAGGCCCGCCTGGGCGCAGATCACCATCATATCCAGGGCGTCCGGCAGGCCTTGTTCGATGCGGGCGAGGTAGCGCTTGCGCTGGTTGCCGACGAGCCAGTCGGGCGCCAGCAATCCGATCACCCCGGAGCCGGCCGGCAACAGCGTCCCCAGCATGCCGGGCAAGTGGATATCGTGCAGTGCCAGCCAGACCAACGCCGGCAGCCCCACCATGAGCATTATCTTGGCGCCGAGGAATACGCCGACACCTTGCGCACCGCGGAGCCCGGAGGCGGCAAGCGTATTCTCCAACTCCGACAGCGTGCGCGCCGACACCATGCCACTGCGCAGAATGGCCTGACCAAGGGCGGCGAGGCCGCTGACGACCGCGGCGCGAATTGCCTGCGGCTCGGCCGACTTCTTGGCAGCCGGCGGTTGGCCGTGGATCACACGCACCCGCGTGGCCAAACGTTCCTCGCGGCGGATCTGGCGAAACATCCAGACGCTCGAAAACACCATGATGAGTGCGAAAACGAAGCCGCCGAAGATCAGTATCCGGCCGTTCATGACAGGCTCTTGCGGATGATGGTCCGAATCAGGAAGGAGCCGATACAAAGTGACAGGACTGCCGCACCCAACAGGGCGTGGCCAACCGGGTCTTCGAACAGGATGCCGACATATTTTGGGCTCAACGCCCATTGGGCAAAGCCCGTCACGACCGGCAGCGCGGTCAGCACCATCGCGCTGGTGCGCGCCTCGGACGCGAGCGCCTTACCCTTGGCAGCCAACGCCACCCGCTTGCGGATCACGTCCCCCAGGTTGTCCAGGGTGTCGCTAAGGGTGCCTCCGGTCTGGTTCTGCAATGTTATCGCGGTGGCGAAGAACCGGTATTCGGGAATATTGCAGCGCCGGGCCAGTTCCAGGACGGCCTCATCGATCGCCACGCCGATCGACAACTGATCGACCAGGCGGGCGAATTCCGGACCGGTCGGTTCAGGCGTCTCGCGCGCAACGACGCGAATCGCTTCCATGACCGGAATGCCGACGCGTACCGAACGGACGATCATCGCCAGGACGTCGGGAAGCTGGCGTAGCAGCGCCTGTTTGCGGCGGTTTTCCGACCAGCCGAAGATGGCACGGCTGGCGAAAATCCAGACCACCGGCAGTGCGAGGTACGACAGGTTGCCAACCAGGCTCTCAGCAACCGACTGTGCCACTTTCGCGACCACCAGCGTGATCAGCAGGACCAACCACCAGCTAAGCGGATATTGCTCCGGCTTGGTGATATCGAAGCCGAACAGCGATGCGGCAAGCGAGGGCAGCGAGTGGTCGCGGCTGCGGGCCGGACGGATGAAGGCGGAGATTTCGATCCGCTGCACCTTGTGTGTGGCGACGAGACCGCGTTCATGCGGGCCTCGCGCTTCGCCTTGGTCTGCTGCGCCTTGGACACCAGCATACCGCTGATAGCAAGCCCCATGCAGCGTCACGCACGACAGAATCATAAGCGCCCATAGCAGGCCGTGTTCCCTCATGGTTCGTTATCTTCCAATGCCTGCTTCCAGGCCTTGTCGAGGCCGAAATAGGCCAGCCGCCGCAGGAAGGATGGCGGCACGCGACTGACGTTGTAGCGGCCGATCAGCTTGCCATTGGGCCCTTCGCCCAGAACCTCGAACTGGAAGATGTCGTTCAGCGTGATCACGTCGCCTTCCATGCCGCAGACCTCGGTAACCTGGGTCACGCGGCGGCCACCGTCGCGCTGGCGTTCCACCTGCACGATCATTTCGATGGCACTGACCACCTGGGTGCGAATGGCGCGCGACGGCAGACCCATGTTGCCCATCTGCACCATGTTCTCGACGCGGGTCAGCGCGTCGCGCGTGGTGTTCGCGTGGATGGTGGACATGCTGCCGTCGTGGCCGGTGTTCATGGCCTGCAACATGTCGAACGCTTCGGATCCGCGTACCTCGCCGATGATGATGCGGTCGGGCCGCATACGCAGCGCATTCTTCATCAGGTCGCGCTGGGTAATTTCGCCGCGCCCTTCAAGGCTGGACGGGCGCGTCTCCAGCCGCACCACGTGCGGCTGCTGCAATTGCAGCTCGGCGGTGTCCTCGACCGTGACGATGCGCTCGCCGGGTTCGATCAGGCGGGACATGGCATTCATCAGCGTGGTTTTGCCGGAGCCGGTGCCGCCCGAGATCAAGACATTAAGCCTGGCCTGCGAGGCGATTTCCAGCACGCGCGCGACCTGCTTGGTCAGCGCCTTCCACTCGATAAGCTTTTCGAAGCCGATGTTCTTTTTGCCGAACTTACGAATCGAGATATACGGTCCGTCGAGCGCCAGCGGCGGAAACACGATGTTGACGCGGGAACCGTCGCGCAGCCGGGCGTCCACCATGGGGCTGGATTCGTCGATGCGGCGGCCCACGTCCGCGGCGATGCGCTGGCAGATGTTCGACAAATGCGCGACGTCACGGAACCTGACATTCGACAGAACCACCTTGCCGCTGCGCTCGACAAAGGTCTTTTCCGGTCCGTTGACCATGATTTCGCTGATCGTTTCATCATCGAGCAAAGGCTCGAGCGGCCCCAGCCCGAGGATGTCATCCACCAGTTCTCCCGCCAGCGCACGCTGCTCTCGCGCATTGAGCTGCACGCGCCGCTCGGTGGCGATTTCCGAAATCAGACGTTCGACATCGGCGGTCAGACGATCTTCCGGCATCGCGGCGACCGCCGCCGGATCGAGCCGTGCGAGGCAGATGTTGCGCAACTCGATGATCAATTCTTCCGGTGCACTGGGCATGTGCATCGGTGCTTCAGGCTTGCTCGTGTTGTTGGGCCGGAGCTGGACCGGCGGCGGCAAGGCTCGGCGGCCGAAGGACGGGATCGACGCGTTCATGCTTTCCGCCTGAATGGGTTCCAACTGCGCTGTTTGCCCGGAGCAGGAGCGCCGGCTGCTGCTGCCGCGGCAGCGGTGGAGTCGAGCAAACCGACGAACGCCACTTGCCGTGCGATTTCGTTGACGCCTGCCCGAAAACCGTTGGACGTCGCCATGGCGGGCTCGCCCAGCGTGGCGGCGTTGCCGACCTGGCGGGGTAGGTCCGGAATTGCGATATCGACCTTCATCTTCAAGGCGTCTTCAACCTGGCGGCGGGTCAGGCCGCCGGTGATGCCGACCCAATTCAAGATGACGATCGCGCGTTGCGACTGTTCGTCACCGGCTGGCAGTGCCAGAAGACGCAGCGTATCGCGCACCGCGGCCAGGGTGGGTTCCATCACCAATACCCGCTGATCCACGAGATCGAGCAGATCCCGGTATAGCGGTACAGGCGCGAAAGGCACGTCAGCGACGATAAAATTGTAGCGGGACCGCAGCGCATCGAGCAGTCCTCTGGCCGCACCTGGTGCGGGATTGGGTTGGATGGCGAGGGCTTCTTCGCCGGCCAGCACGTGAAGCCGATCCGCCGCGGGCTGCGCCGCGCGTTCGGCGAGCAACGAATTGAGACGCTCCGGCGCTTCCAATGCAACCCGCAATCCCGGGCCGGGCTGCACGTTCAGCAGGAATGCGGCGCTGCCAGTCTGAATATCAGGGTCGAGCAAGACGGTGTGCCGCCGCATGACGACGCCGAAGTTCCAGGCCAGGTTGACCGCCAGCGTGGTGGCGCCGACGCCGCCGCGCACTCCGGTAATCGCGATGGCACGACCACCCATCGCCGCTTGCGCCGCCGGCGTCTTGCCGCGCAGGAACGCCGAGAAATGGCGGGCCACGATGTCTCGGGTCAGTGGCTTGGCAAGATAGTCCGCCGCGCCCATGCCCCGCGTGACCTCGCGATAGAAGTCCACGTTGTTGGTTTCGCCGATCACCAGCACGCAGACATCCGGCTCGACCACATGGGCGAGATCGCCGAGAGCGGTCAGCGGCTGATCCTCGCCACTGACATCGACCACCAGAACCTTCGGCGTTGCCATTTTCTGCATCGCCGTGATGGCCGCGCGCACGCCGCCGCGGCGGATGTCCAATTGCTCGACTGTGACTTCGTTGAGTCCGTCGCGCAACGCCTCTTCCGAACGCGCGTCGGTGATGAAACCAATCAGCGAAGGCCGGTCGTAGCGCGCCGATGACGTGTCGTTGATCGGTACGTCGTCTGGCGGAAGTTGCAGGACGCCATCGTCAGGCATGGTCAGCTCCCTGGAGTTCCGGACGAACCACCGCTGCTGGCTCCGCTGGCACCTGCGCCAGCGCCGCTTGCACTGCCCCCGCCGCCGGACCCGCCCGATCCCAGCAAAGGCTTCGGCGTGTCGAGCCAGACATGGCTGACGGCAAGCGCCGGTTCGCCGGCGTTCATGTACGGTGAACCGCGTCCGCTGATCAGGTCATGCGGATTCGCGACCATCGCGGCAATGTTTCCGGCGTTGGAGCCGGTTGGCCGCCAGACGTCGGTGCGCCGATAGGGATCGCGCGCGGCACAGCCGGCGAGAGCGAGGATGGTGGCGACGAATGCGAGGTTCAACGTCATGCTACGCGACATGTCTGCCTCACTGGACAACGAAACCGGCGTCGCCGGGAATCCGGACTGCTACCGGCGCCGCGCTGGGAGTCACCTGGCGCATCAAAAACAAACGCTCGAGGTCCGAAGGCGTCTTATAGCCGTCGGTCGGAAGGTGCAGCGCGGCGACGTTGTTTACCGGACGTACGACATAAGGTGTAACGATAATCACCAGTTCCTGCTCCTGGTGCGACAACTGGTTGTCGTGGAACAGTGCGCCGATCACCGGAGTATCGCCGAGCCCCGGCAGCCCGTTGCCGTTGTCCTGCGTCGTCTGCTGCAACAATCCGGCGATGGCGAAGCTCTCGCCACTGCCGAGTTCCACCGTGCTTTCGGCCCGGCGAACAGTGAGGGCCGGCACCAGAATGGTCGAATTGCCGGCGGAAAGTTGAATGCCGTCGGCCTTGTCGAGCTCACTAACCTCAGGCTTGACGTGGATATTGATCCTGCCGTCGCTCATGACTGTCGGCAAGAAGCTCAGCAGAACGCCATAGCTCTTGAAATCGATGGAGATCGTGCCGTTTTGCTGGCCGACAGGAATGGGATATTCGCCGCCGACCTGGAAGCTGGCGGTCTGGCCGCTCATGACAGTCAGGTTCGGCTCGGCCAGCATGTGGGCCAGGTTGTCGTTGGCCAGGGCGTCGATCAAGGCGGAAAAAGTGAACCCCTTGGCGCCTTGGTTACCAATCAGTCCGGGAATTGCTCCGAGTGAGCCCGCAGTTGCCAGCCCAACCGCCGGCGTTATCTGCGCGATATTGCCGATATTGCCGAGCGCGGACCAGTTGATTCCAAGATTGCGTACGACCGTCCGCGACATTTGCGCGATGCGGACGTTCAGCGTTACCTGGATCGGCGCCGTTATAACGATTTCGTTGTCGATGTTGGTCGTGTCGCCTGCGTAGCCCTTGGCAATGGAAACCGCCTGCGCGGCTTCACTCGGGCTGGACACCGAACCGGTCAGCATCAGGCCGTGCGCCTGTGCCTGCACTTGCACATGGGCATTCGGCACCAGCCGCGCGATCATCGCCTGCGCGGTGGTTGCTCCGTACGACGCGGGATGCACCGTAAGATCGGTACTGCGCCAGCAGGTGACCGTTGGAATCCATCGCGGCAACCGTGGTGTGGCCGGCGGAAATGCCAAACACAAACAGGCTTGATGGACTGGCCGGCCGCACCTCGGCGACTTTCGGATCGGCAACGAAGATATTGGTCGCCGCGCCAACCAACGAAAGCACCTTGCCGGTACCAGCTTCCAACACGACGCCGCCACGCTCTGTCGGCGACGCCACAACGGGGACGGCGGCGCCGGGCTCCACGGCGACCGCGAGCGGTGCGCCTATCAGCACCGCAGCGACGCAGGTCTCGCACAGCAACTTGATCATCGTTCGCATCAGTACCTGAACTCCTTTACGTCTCCACCGCCCTGGAATACGCGGACCACGTTATCCGCCGGCGGCGCCGGTGGTCCGGACCCAAGGGCGGGCGATACATCGACCGCCCAGGTCGTGTTGGTGCCAGATGTCGGCCGTGCGAAACGTTGTGTGGTGTCCGCCGAACGCACTGACAACGAGAGCCTTCCAAGCCGGGTCGCGACCGAGATCCGCTCAGCCTGCTCCTCGGTAACTTCCATCGTTACGGTCTTTGCCTGACTGTCCGGGGCCGCCACGGCGCCTTGCATGATCTGCTGATCGATGGCGATGACCCGTGCGTCCTGGAGAACCGTTTCAGCCGCGACGCGATGACCGATCGGCAGGTTCGTCTCGCCAATCGTCTGGGTCAGGATCAGGTCCACCCGGTCGCCAGGCCAGATCAGTCCGGCCAATCCGGTCGTGTTATCGACCGCGATCGTCACAGCGCGCATCCCCGGCTCGAGCACCGCGGCAAGGAAACCGTGATCCCCCGGCCGCATGACATCGCCGTTGCGCACGATATCGTCGGGAGACAGGCTGCGGCGCACCATCGCACCGACCAGGCCGCGACGCGCATCGGGGGTATCGGCATTGCTGTCGTCCGCCGCGGGATCGTTGATGGGCACGGCCCTGGAAGCAAGATCCTCGGGCTTGAGCAACACGCCGGCATGAACGGCATGAGCCGCTGTCAGTCACCGTTTTCGTGGTTGGCGGAGGCGCTTCGCCGACCGCCGCTGCTGCCGGGGGAGGACGCGTGGAGATCCATGCGACCGTGCCAAAGCCGAGCAGCCCGACCGCCATCAGCATGAAGAATGCGACACGCAGGATCATTGCCAGTGCCTAGAGCAGAATGATGAGACCGCCGGCGGCGATCGCGCAGGCGTAGGGAAGCGGCCCGCCCCGGTGGATGCGCCAGCGCTCAACGCGCAGAGCGCGCGCGAACAATGAGCGGGGGCGAGCGGTCCGCGGCGCAGTTACCAGGCGCCGCGCAACGAGATAGAAAATCGCGAGGACGCCGCCGGAAATCGCAACCGCCGTGATGAAGCTGAAGACCAGCGAGGGAGGCACGACGATCGCCGAAGCTGCCAGCAGCTTGACGTCGCCGCCGCCCATCCATCCGCGCCTCCAGCAGAGTGCGGCCAGCACGAAGACGATGATGCCCGCACACAGCCCACCGATCAGGCCGCCGGTCATCACGCGCAACCCGATACCGAGCACCGCCAACACACCGGCCGTCCAGTTGGGGATGGTGCGCGCGACGATGTCGTGCAGCGATGCCATCAGCAGCACGCCGACGCTGCTTAGCATCAGGGCCGATATGAGCAGCGATGGCCAAGTGTGCGTCATAGGGAGCCTCGCATCTTCGTTCGGACCCGGAAACATGCGGCGCGATAGCCGGTTCGCCACCGCGCCAGTCGTGCCACCGTCGCCAGCCGATCAGATGCTGGTGCCGACGCCGGTGAATGTGGTTGAGATGTTGCTGCCCAGAGTGGTCACCGCGCCAACGCAAACAGCGGCGATCAGTGCAGCGATCAGTCCGTATTCCAACATTGTTACGCCACGCCGGTCGGTTTTCAGCTCCAACCAGGCCTTGAGATATTCGACCATTGAGGTGTTCCTCTTCTCCGTTTGCCCAGTCTTGCCGCATTGTGATCCCCATTTGGGGAAGCGGTCTTGGAAAGGCGCGGCGCGACGGCGGCTGCCGCCGCCGCGCCGGGTATTCGTCTTGTCTTCGTCGTCGTCGTCGTCCAGAATCAGATGCTGGTGGCGATCGCGTTGAACTTCGTCGAGATGTCGGTGCCCAGAGTGGTCACCGCGCCCACGCAGACAGCGGCGATCAGCGCGGCGATCAGTCCGTATTCCAACATCGTGACGGCGCGCCGGTCGGTCTTCAGCTCCAGCCAGGTCTTCAGGAATTCAATCATTGAGGTGTCCTCTTTTCCGTTGCCCAGATATGCCACGCACCGGCTCGAGTGGTCTCAGTTCCAACGCGTCGCCGAACGCATGCAGGCGGAAATAACCATGGATGAAGTTAAGCGATGGTTTCACTTTGTCGAAAATACGAAGCGATGCATTGTTTGGTCTAACGGTTCGTTCCCGGCAGCCGATCATCCGCGGCACAATCGGCGGGTTCGGGGCTTTCCTGACGATGCTGACGATCCGCATGCGACAGCACGAAACGAGACGGCAACCGGCGTTGCACGAGCATGTCTGCCCATCGGAGAGAAATCAGGAAAAACCATGCCGCAGGTGCTATCTCGGATCCGCAGTGGAGACTGGCTGACCAACGACCGGCTGATGGCCTATGCGTGGATTCTGCTGGTTTGCGAATTGATAGGGTTTGCGTTCTGCGTCGCCGGCACGCACGGCCTGATTGTGACCTTGCAGCACCCGACAACCAGCGACTTCGTGACGTTCTATGCGGCAGGCCGGCAGGCGGACTCTGGGGCCGGATTGCTGGCCTACGATCACGCGGCGCACTACGCGGTCGAACAGCAGGCAACGGCACCGGGCATTCCCTACTTCAGGTTCTATTATCCGCCAGTATTCCTGCTGATTTGTGCCACCTTTGGGTGGTTGCCGTATCTCTGTGCGTTCATCGCATTCCAGGTTTTCACTTTCGCGGGGTGCCTGCTGGCCGTACGGAAGATCCTGCCCGACACGAAGCTGGTATTCCTGCTGGCATTTCCCGCGGTGTTCTGGACCCTCGGGACAGGACAGAATGCGTTTCTGACCGCCGGCCTTTTCGCAGCGGCGACCTGGAACATCGACAGGCGACCGATCGTCGCCGGTTTGCTGTTTGGCGTGCTTTGTTACAAGCCTCAACTCGGCTTGCTGATCCCTATCGCCCTGCTGGCAGGCGGACACGGTCGAGCATTCGCCGCGGCCGGCGCAGCGGTCCTGGCGCTGGCCGGACTTTCCTGCCTGGCGTTCGGCAGCGAGTCGTGGACCGAGTTTCTGCACTCGTTGACCGTCACGCAATCGATTTACACGAGCCACGCCAATGATCTTGCCGGCCTTGCAAGCCCGTTTGGCGCAATGCTGGAGCTCGGGCAAGAACGGTGGCTTGCCAATATCGTGCAGGCGGCTGTCACTTTGGGCACTGCCGTGCTGGTCGGGGTTGTCTGGCGGTGCAATCTCAGCCTTCCCGTTCGCGCGGCAGTGCTGCTGGCGGCGACGCCGGTGGCTGTTCCCATCGTCATGTTCTACGACCTGATGCTGGCGGGGGTCGCAATCGCCTGGCTGGTGCGCGATGGGCGGACGATTGGATTCGCACCGTGGACGAAGACGCTGCTTGTCATGGCCTTCGTGTTGCCGCTGCTGTCAGGGAATCTCGGAGGCATAGACCAGTGGTTGATTGCACCGGCTGCGGCCGCACTGGTGCTGGCGCTGGCTGTCATCGCTGCCTTGCGAGAGCTAAATCGCAGCGGCCGGGTGCCAGTGTTGCGACTTCAACGCTTGGTACCCGGCGTCCCGCTGTCATTGCGCGCGAAGCGAAGCAATCGCCCGCGTGAGTTCTCGGATCGTCTCGGGGCAGATTGCGTCGCTTCGCTCGCAATGACGGAATTGGACATGGGACCGATCCGTCGAAACCGGACCCTCGTTTATAAACACCGCCGAGGCCAGGCGTCACCGGGTCGGTGTAATGACGTTCGGCAACGATTGTGACAAATTGGTTTGGATTGCAACCGCCTCGGACACTGCTCCGGCCGGGCTGGGGGACCAAACCCGGATCCCGGGGAAGCCCGGAAATTCCCGGCCTGTGACTGGGGAGTTATCCGATGTACCGCCCGACCATGCGGCGAATACGCGCTGTCGATACGGCAGGCCGAGTTCGCGCGTAGCAGAATGATATGCAGCGACCGCATCCTCCCAGCTTCCCAGCCGCACTTGCAATGAAGCGAGGAAGCGCGCGGCGTATTGTGCGTTTACCTGAGGATCGAACGCCTGGTCCAGATTGGGAAATGCGTCCGGGTGGTGCAGCAGACTGATCTGGAAGCACCCGACATCGACACTGCGATGACCTGCCGTCTGCGCAGTGCGCGTCGCACTTATTGCTTCACTGCTGCTATCGAACTGATGTCCCTCGCCCTCGATATCGACCGACCACGGCCACGGAGCGATGTGGCCCAGTGCAGGATCCCAACGGCCGCTTTCGATGCGTCCAATCGCCAACAGCAATCCCGTTGGTAACCTATATTGCTGTTCGGCAGCACGGCCCGCCTGCTCGCAATCGACTCCGGGCTGTGCATGTGCGTTGTGAAGGGAAGCGAAAATCGTAAGGCTGCAAGCTGCGAATGTTGAGAACCAACGACGCACACCGGCTCGCATCGCGCGATCCAATCGGGATTGCCTGTAACGATGCGAGCGGTCGTGCGACTTCAGGCTGCCGCCGCGACGTGTGAAGCCCAGGCAGGCTCGACTGCCATAACCGACGGAGCGATGCTCGGATCGCGCAGGATGTAGCCGCAGCCCCACACGGTATCGATCAGCGTGGGAACGCCGGCGACCGCCAACTTCTTGCGCAGCCGGCAGATGATGACGTCGATCGTCTTCATTTCCGGCTCTTCCATTCCACAGTACAGATGGTTAAGGAAGGCGACCTTGTTCAGTATAACGCCCTGCTTCAGGAACAACAGTTCCAGTACAGCGAATTCCCGGCGGGACAGATGAAGCTGCACGCCGTGCACGCGAACTTCGCGCCGGTCGAGGCTGAGTTCCACCGGGCCAAGACGAAGAATTGAATTCGCGTGGCCCTGACTGCGACGAACGATCGCGCGGATGCGCGCGAGCAGTTCCTCGGTTTCGCAGGGAGTGGTGATGAAATCGTCGGCTCCCTGGTCGAGGGCCTTGGCTTTTGCCTGCGGTGTCGCCGCATCGGCAAGCATCAGAACCGGCACCTTGAAGTCGGCTGCACGCATGGTACGGACGACTTCATGACCCGGCATATCCGGCAGATGGAGGTCCATCAGCACGAGGTCGTATTCATAGAGGCGCAGAAAATCCAGTGCATCACGACCGGTTTCGGCATGTTCCGCACGCACGCCCTGATGTCGCAGGACTGCCAGGTCATTATTGCCGCGCCCGAAGGACGTCTTACCAACCCGTAACACCAGCATATCACTCCACCCCCAAACGGCCTCGTTTCGATGTGGAGATTCGTTAAAATCGCGTTGATAAACAATTCGGCAAGACGGCTGACCCACGGTTTACCGATGGCCTTAGACCGTCGGACTACGCCTAAGCCAAAAGGACTAGGCCAGGCGGCGTAGGCAACACGGGGGATCGGAAAATCTGCCGTTCTGTGCTTAATTGACGCCCTCAAGATACACACGGGCTGGTTACAATAATGAGTCGCTGCGATACGATCGCCTGGCAGAACGGTTCGGCCAGTGCAGCGCTGCCTGTGCTGACATCTTTCATGCAAGAGTCCGCACAGCTTAGCGGCATTTCCTATAATGCAAGGCCGACCGGTAGTGCATTGCCGATCGCGATCGACCGTGTGTCCGAAGGTAACCTGTGCCGGATCGTGCGATGAAGAGATTGCTTCGCTGGAGTGTCGCTGCCGCGCGCGGCGTTGCCGCGGTTGAGTTCGCCATCACGCTTCCCATCGTGGCGCTGTTCCTGGGGGGCGTGACGGATTTTGGCATCATCTACTATCGCGAAGAGCTGCCTGGCGACGGCCGTGGCGGCAGGAGCGCAATATGCGAACCTGACCGACCAGCGCTCGCCGCCGGTCACCGCGGCGAACATCCAGACGGTGATGACGAATGCCGCCGCGCAGTCGATGCCGGGCCTTACGGTCACATCAACGGCCAGCAATCCTGCGCTATGCTACTGCATCACGGGTTCGTCGCCGAATTCCACGCTGACCGCGACAACCTGCGGCAACACATGCACGTCCGGCGGGACCGCCGGGAAGTACGTACAGCTTACCCTGACCTACAATTACACCCCGATGTTGCCACTGCTCAGCAAGGTAAGCGGGACGCAGACCCTGACCCAGACAGCCTGGGTGCCTCTGCAATGACCACACCGTCCCCCATGCGGCGGCTGCTGCGCGACAGTCGGGCATCGTCGGCGCTGGAATTTGCCGTAGTGGGTTCGGCTATGTTCCTGATTACGTTCGGCGCCGTCGATCTGGGCATGATCCTTTGGACACAGGGATCGTTGCAGGCGGTTGCCGCGGAAGCGGCACGGTGCGGCGCCATCGCGGCATCTGGATGCACCACCGCTTCAGCGGTGCAGACCTACGCACAAACATTGGCGCCAAACTGGATCAGCAGCGTGATCGCCGGGAACCTGACGATCAATGTGAACGGCGCAGTCAACACGGCGAACTGTCCAACGATGTCGACGGGCACCTACGAAACCGTGCAAATCATCAGCCCAAGTCTTTCGACGTGGCTACCGCCGCCACTAAACAACTACACCATTAACGTGTGCGCATCGTACGCGATGTGACTCCGGGCGCGCGGCGGGCCTCGGTCGGCGTGACGGGAACGAACTGATCGTCAGTTCACCCGTTCCGTAAGGGACATCGGCTCGGACATCAGCATCGGCACGGCGAAACCGCCGCAGGCCTTGGCCATCGCCTCCATCCGGCTGTGTGCGCCCAGCACCCGATAGATCGCTGCCAAGTGCACCTTCACGGTGCCGACGGCGAGGTCCAAGCGCCGTGCAATGGTCTTGGTCGCGCAGCCTTCCGCCAACAGGCGGAATACGTCGCGCTGCCGGTCGGTGAGCGTCGCCAGCGAGGGCGGTGCGATGCCCAGGTCCACGCTGGGCGGCGACGGGGCTGCTCGTACCGGCACTCCGGTCAGCGATGCGGGGGCGAACACCCCACCCGAAAGAATGGTGTCGAGCGCCCGCAAAAATTGCGATGGGCTGGCTGACTTCAGTACGTAGCCCTGGGCGCCCGCGGCGAGGCACTCCAGAATTGTGCCGCGGTCGTCGCTGTCGGCCATCACCACGATGTTTTGCTCAGGGCAGAGCGTACGCAACCGGCGCACGCCGTCCGGTCCGTCCACGCCGGGAAGCTGCAGATCGACCAGCAGCAACTCCGGACTGTGGCTGCGCAGATGTGCGAGCACCTCATCGAAGGTACCCGCTTCCGCCAAGCACCAGCCCGGCCTGCTTTCTTGCAGCAGACCTGTCATCCCGCGGCGAAAAAAAGTCAGCCGGTCAGCAATCAGAGCGCTGATGTCCGCGAAGTCTTTTTCCATGTCCCAACAATCTCTTTGTGTCTCTCAAACTGCGACCCTCACGAACTCGGGAGCGGATGGCGGGTTTCCTCCTGCATCCGTTCCGGTTTGGCTCATGTTAGGTGCATGAGGTCCCAGTTAGGCGGCGTGAAACCTAACTGAAGCGACAAATGCAGATTCTTTTCACGCTGGGATCACTTTACCAAATGACAAGTCACGAAATGCCCTTCGCCAGACTGGATGATTGGCGGTTCCTGTTCACGGCAAATTGGCATTACGCGCGGGCAACGTGTGTGGAAGAGACAACCGGACGGCGGCACTAACGCACTGGGCACATCACCGGTTAGTTGCTCTCGGACTCGACGACGCAACCTGGGGTGGCTGGCTGGGACAGCGCTGATCAACGCCTGGGTATAGGGATGCAACGGTCCTGCGTAGAGAGCTCGCTTTTCGGCAAGCTCTACAACCTTGCCGAGATACATCACCGCAACGCGGGTGGAGATGTGTTTCACCACGGCAAGATCATGCGCGATGAAGAGGTAGGTCAGCCCGAGTTCACGCTGCAATTCCGATAGCAGGTTGACGATCTGTGCCTGGACGGAAACGTCCAGCGCCGACACCGGCTCATCGCACACGACAAATTTCGGTTGCAGGATCAGCGCCCGGGCGATGCCGATGCGCTGCCGCTGGCCGCCGGAAAATTCGTGCGGAAACAAGGCGCGAGCCCGGTCGGGAAGGCCGACCAGGCGCAGCATGCGGGTCACCTCCCGCCGGGTAGAGGCATCCGCTCGCGCGCCATGGATGATCAACGGCTCGGCAACGATGTCCTCGACCGACATGCGCGGATTGAGCGCGCCGTAGGGGTCCTGGAAGATGATCTGCATGGCGCGGCGGTGTTCGCGCAATGCGGACCCGTGCAAGCCGGTGATGTCGGTGCCGTCGAGGCGGATGCTGCCGGAGGTCGGCTCCAGCAGGCGGATCAGTAGCCGGCCGAAGGTTGATTTGCCGCAGCCGGATTCGCCGACCAGGCCCAGGGTCTCACCGCGCGAGATGGCGAGCGACACGCCGTCAACGGCGCGCAAGAACCGCGTTTCGCCGCGGAGCCAGCCGCCGGAACGCTGCGGGTAATGTTTCGTCAGTCCCGTGGCTTCGATTAACGGCGTCACGCGGCGGCCAACTCCGCGGCGCGGATGCAGGCGACCGCGTGGCCGCGGTCGAATTCCGCCAGGGGCGGGATAGCGGACGAACAGGCCGGCACAGCATGGGCGCAGCGGGGGGAAAAACGACAGCCTGTGGGACGGCGTCCCGGCTCCGGCAACGTGCCGGGAATGTCCTGGAGGGTGGCGCGATCCTCGGTCAGCGACGGTACGCAGCGCAGCAGGCCCCTTGTGTAGGGATGCAGCGGGCGGTCAAACAGGTTGGCAACCGGCGCTTGCTCTATGATCCGGCCGGCGTACATGACCAGGACGCGGTCGGCGGTTTCGGCGACGACTCCCATATTGTGCGTGATGACGATGACGGCCATGCCGAATTCGTCGCGCAGGTCGAGCATCAGGTCGAGGATCTGCGCCTGGATGGTGACGTCCAGCGCGGTAGTGGGTTCGTCGGCAATCAGCAGGCGTGGGCGGCAGGACAGCGCGATGGCCAGCATCACGCGCTGGCGCTGGCCGCCGGAGAGCTGGTGCGGGTAGTCCCCCATGCGCGCCGCGGCGGACGGGATGCCGACCTTGTCCAGCAACTCCACCGCGCGGGCGAACAGGGCGCGGCTGCCAAGGCGTTCATGCGCACGGATCGTTTCGATGATCTGTTCACCGATGGTGAAGACGGGGTTGAGCGAGGTCATCGGCTCTTGGAACACCATGGCGATGCCGGGACCGCGGATGCGCTGCATGCGGGACTCGCTGAGCGTGGTCAGCGTTTCGCCAGCGAAGCGTATTTCTCCGGCGGCGACGCGGGCGGGGGGGCGCGGCAGCAGGCCCATGATGGTGAGCGCGGTGACGCTCTTGCCGGAGCCGGACTCGCCGACGATGCCGAGGATTTCGCCGGCGTCGAGGTCGAAGGAGACGTCCTCGATCGCAGTTATTTCCCCCCGCGCGGTAGCGAAGGCGGTGGTGAGGTTGCGAACAGAGAGCAGGGTCATGGCGGGCGCACTCGTCCAACCCGTTCGCTGGCCGGTGCATATCCGTCATCCCCGCGGAACCGAGGACCCCAGCCGCTTGGATCGCCGCTTCCGCGGGGATGACGGATATGCACCGGCCAGCGAATGGGTTGGACGAGAAGCGCGTTCACTGCTGAATCCTCAACCGCGGATCGAGTACGTCGCGCAGACCGTCGCCCAGCATGTTCAACCCGAGCACGGTGATCATCAGGACGGCGCCCGGAATGGTAATGATCCAGGGGGCGTCGACCATGTATTGGCGGCCCTCGGCCATGATATTGCCCCAGGTCGGCGTCGGCGGGACGGCGCCGACGCCGAGGAACGACAGCGTCGCCTCGGTCAGCACGGCGTAGGCGAACAGGAACGAAAGCTGCACGATCAGAGGCGCCATGGCGTTCGGCAGAATGTGCTTGTACAGGATTCGCAGATCGCCGGCCCCCGCGGCGCGCGCCGCCTGCACGTAGTCCATCTCGCGCAGCACGATCACCGAGGCGCGCACGATGCGCGCGGTGCGCGGCGTGTAGACGATGCCGAGCGCGATGATGACGTCGTTCACCGACGGCCCCAGCACGGCGGTGACGCCGATCGCCAGCAGCACCGCCGGAAACGCCATCAGCGCATCGTTGATGCGCATCACCACGTTATCGAGCGCTCGGTAGTAGCCGGCCGCGGCGCCGATCAGCGTGCCGAACACCGCGTTGATCACGACGACGGCGCTGCCGATGACCATCGACAGGCGCGCTCCCCAGATCACGCGCGACCACAGGGAACGGCCGAAATTGTCGGTGCCGAACAGGTGGTCCAGCGAGGGCGGGAGGAACCGGAAGCGCATCGCCAGGCGGTTGGGATCGACCGGCGCGATCCACGGCGCCAGCAGCGCGGCCAGCGCAACGATGCCGAACAGGATCAGTCCGGTGACGAACATCCGATGGTGCAGCAGGCGCCGCATCGCCGCCCAGGCCGGATGGTGATGGCGCGGCAGTGTTGCGTCGTCGAGCGCGGTTGCCGGGTCGGCGATGGCAACGTCAGGCGGCATTGTAGCGCACCCTCGGATCGAGCAGGGCGTAGGCGACGTCAACGGCTATGTTGATCAGGACAAGGAGGGCGGTGGTGATCAGCAGGCCGCCTTGCACCATCGGGTAGTCTCGGTTCAGCACCGCCTGGGTGAGCAATTGGCCCATGCCGGGGATCGAGAACAGGGTCTCGGTCACGACGGAGCCGGAGATCAGCAACGAGACGATGATGCCGATGACGGTGGTGATCGGGATCAGCGCATTGGCCAGTGCGTGCTTCATGACGACCTGGCGGCGCGGCAGGCCCTTGGCTCGGGCGGTGCGGATGTAGTCCTGGCGCAGCACCTCCAGCATGGTGGAACGGGTGATGCGGGCCAGCAGTCCGGTGAGCAGCAGGGCGAGCGAGATGGCGGGCATGGTCGAGGTGGCGAGCCAGCCGAGCGGATTGGTGGTGAATGGCACGTAGCCTCCGGTGGGGAGCCAGCCGAGGTCCACCGCGAAGAGGATGATCATCAGCAGGCCGAGATAGAAGTTCGGCAGCGAGATGCCGAGCATGGCGAACAGCATGGCGGCCTGATCGATCCAGGTGTTCTGGCGCAGCGCTGCGACGATGCCGGTGCCGAGGCCGAGCACGAGGGTGATGACCAGGGCGTAGGCGGAGAGCGCGATGGTCACCGGCAGGCGGGTGAAGGTCGCGCTGGTCACCGGCTCGCCGAGCAGGAGGGAGCGGCCGAGGTCGCCGTGGAGAAGATTGAGGTACCAGCGAAAGAGTTGCGTGGGGAGCGGCTGATCCAGCAGGAGGTCGTGGCGGATGTTGGTGATTTGCTCGGGGGTGGCGGCGAGGCCGGCGATCGCCGCGGCGGGGTCGCCGGGGATCATGTGGATCATGCCGAAGGTGATGAGGCTGACGATCAGGAGGATCGGGACGGCGCTCGCGAGGCGGCGGAGGATGATGGAGACCATGTCAGCGAAAACCTCTCCCGCGGGAGCGGGAGAGGTCGAGACGCGCAGCGTCGAGGGTGAGGGTGATCGGGTCGCTCATGGCTTGTCTTGGCTGCGGGTGAGCAGGAATATTGCGGGGGGCCGCAACACCCTCACCCTCGGCGCTGACGCGCCATCGACCTCTCCCGCGTTGCGGGAGAGGTTTTGTCATTGGAACCATACGTCCGACATGCGCGGGATGCGGAACGGCACGAACCCCTGCACGTTCGACCTCACCCCCTGCACCTTCGTAAACGACCCAAACGGAATTGCGTACACCTGCTCCAGCACGTATTGCTGCATCGACGCGAACGCCTGCTGGCGACCTTCCGGTGTCGGTAGCCGGTTCATGTCGTTCCATAGCCGCACGAGCTCCGGATCGTCCTTGCCATTCAGCGGCCGATACACCGCCGTGGGCGGCGCGAAGAACTGCATCGTCGCCAACGCGCCGAGCGCCGGCTGCGTGCCCCACCCTGTATAGAAGAAGTTCCAGCCGCTGTCGGAATGCTGCGAAAGCTGCACCGAGGTCGGCCAGTCCGTCACCTTCAACTGCGCGTTGATGCCGATCGCCTGAAGCTCCTGCTGCATGACCAGCGCCGAGTTGTACATCGGCGGATAGTCCTTGTCGGTCAGCAGGACCACCGGCTCGCCCTTGTAACCCGACTGCGCCAGGTACTTCTTCGCCAGGTCCGGATCGTGCAGGTTGTATGTGCTCTTGCCGGCGTCGGAGTAGTCGGCCTGGTTGGGATATTGGAAGCCGACATTCAGCTTATAATTGCCGTCGGACGCAGCATCCATGATCTCGTCCATGTCGAGCGCCGCCTGCACCGCCTTGCGGAACATCAGGTCGTTGGTCGGCGGCACCGAGACGTTGGGGTAGGTGATCTGGATCCACCAGTTCTGCAACGGCAGGATGGTGATGTTGGTATCCTTCTTCAGGTCGGGGACCGACTTGGCCGGGATGTCCTCGACGCCTTGCAGTTCGCCGGTGCGCAATCCGGCGACGCGGGCGCCGGGCTCGGTGACGATGCGGAAGGTCACCGTGCCGAAGCAGGCCTGCTTGTAACCACCGAACCCGGTGCGCTGGTCGAACGACGTATTCGGTGTGTAGCCGTCATAGCGCTTCAGCTTCACGTAGCTGCCCGGCACCGAATTCGACGAGCTGGAACGGCCCGGTGCCGATCGGCTTGAGCTGCTGCGGCGGATCGTCCTTGTCCTCAGCGGGGATAATGACGATCGGCACGCTGAACGAACTCAGGGCGATCAGGAAGGTCGGCTGCACCTGCTTCATGTGGATGACAAAAGTGTCCGCGTCCGGCGCATCCCAGCGATCGACATTGGCCAGCATGCTGCGCTCCAGCCCGATGCGGGCGTAGCGGTCGAACGAGGCGGCGACATCGGCCGAGGTCATCGCCTTGCCGTTATGGAAATGCACCCCCTGGCGCAGCTTGAAGGTATAGGTGAGATGGTCGGGCGCCTCGGTCATCGATGACGCCAGATCGAGGATCGGGCTGAAATTCTCGTCGCGCGTCATCAGGGCTTCGTAGATGTTCATGGCGATGTTGCGCGTCGAGATTGTCGCCGAGGTCATCTGGTCCAGGCTGTTGATGTTGGCTTCCTGGCCAAAGGTGAAGTCGCCGCCGACATGCGGGCACTTGAACAGGTCCGCGGCCGCCTGGGTCGCGCTGAAGGCGAGGCCGGCGCACAGGCCCACCGACGCCAGAATGCTTCGTCGCATGTAATTTCTCCCAGCCACGCGTTGCGGGCTCCCCACCGGCAGCTTGACGGCTGCTTGCGGGAAAGCGTGGGCGAGGCCGGTGTGCGACGTCAAGGGAATGGCAGCAAGGACGGGGCTTTGCCCCTTGGATCCCCGCCAAAGGCGGGCGTTATGTTGCAAACGCCACAAAGAATCGTCATCCCCGCGAAAGCGCTAGGGCATGCGCACAAGTAATCTGGGAATCGGAATGTGATTGGCCCGACGCGGGGCGGATCGGCTTGGGTGTATCGCGGCAACGGACACACAGGAGCCGCCATGGACTTGTCACTTGGGACATTCGGGGATGCGCGTCGCGACCAAAGGGGGGCGCGATCCTCGAACAGATGGTCGCGCGCAAGACGGTCTGCCTCAAACGGCTTGGCGGCGACCGTGGTGGCGAACTCGGAGCCGGGCGGTTCTTCGCCAACGAGCAGGTAACCACGACAAAGATCATCGCCTCCTGGAGCACGCAGACCGGCCCCGCCTGTGCCGGTCTGCATGTGTTGGCGATTGATGACAAGCTGTGAAGTGAAGTTCCCGACCGCGGCGCAGCGCCGCCGCGGCCTCGGCCCGGTGAAGAAAGGCAATTGGTACGGCCTGCTGGTGCATTCGACGATCGCCGTCGACGCCAACAGCGGCGCCTGCCTCGGTCTGGTGGGCGGACAGATCTGGACCCGCCCTGGGGTAAACCCGATCCCGCATCGCGAGCGTCCGCTGGAGGAGCGCGAATCGATGCGCTGGCTGGATGCCGCCGCGCAGGCGAAGCAGGTGCTGCAACTGGCGGCGACGGTGACGATGGTGGACGATCGGGAGTCGGACATCTACGCCAAATGGGCCTCGGTGCCGACGGACGGCTTCGATATGCTGACCCGGGTGATGAAGGACCGCCGGCTGGCCACCGGCGGCATGCTGTACGCCGCAGCGGCCGGTTTTCCAGTGGTGGGACAGCGCCAGATCAATCTGCCGGCGCGCGATCCCGGCAAGCCGAAGCGAACCGCGGTGGTGGAGATGCGCTATGGCGAGGTGGAGATCCGCCGCCCGGACCAGGAACCCGACCGCTCGCTGCCGAAGCGCGTGCGGCTGCGGGTGGTCGAGGCGAAGGAGGTCGATCCGCCGGCGGACGTGGAACCGCTGCATTGGCGGCTGCTGACGACGCACGAGATCGCCGACGCGGGCGGCGCATGGCAGATCGTCGGCTGGTACCAGCGTCGCTGGGTTATCGAGCAATTGCACCGGGTGCTGAAATCCCAGGGACTGCAACTGGAAGACAGCCAGGTCACCAAGGCCGAACGCTTGGAGAAGCTGACAGCGGCGGCGGTGAAGGCGGCCTGTATCGATATCCAACTGACGCAGGAGCGGGATGGCAAACATCAGCTGCCGGGCGCCACAGTGTTTACCGAGCCGGAGATGGACACCATCGAGGCGCTCGTCCCGACGCTCGAAGGCAAGACGGATCGGCAAAAGAACCCTCACCCGGCCCACAGCCTGGCGTGGGCAAGCTGGGTCGTCGCCCGTCTCGGCGGTTGGAACTGCTACTATAAGCCGCCAGGGCCGATCACCTTCCGGCGGGGAATGGAAGCTTTCTACCAGATCCACCGCGGCAGGATGCTCGGGTTCGGACTGACGCCAGATGTGAGAATCCCCTAGCGCGAAAGCGGGGACCCAGCCGCTTGGGTCCCCGCTTTCGCGGGGATGACGGTGTAGTTTGCGGTGACTCGGGACCAAGTGGCGTGTGCTACATGATGCCGCAAAGGCTACGCCTTTGCTGGGGGGTCCATGAGGTCAAAGCCCCCTGGCGGGTCCAGAGCCTGCCCCGGACTTGATCCGTGGGCAAACCCCCGGCCTTACTTCAAACCCGCGATCCGCGCGACCAACGCCTCGCGTGCGGCACGCATCGGCGCGCCGGCTGCTCGCACGGCTGCCAAAACCTCGGCCGGTGCTGTCTCCGGGGTTCCTGCGTCGAACGGCGGCGCCGGAGCGTATTCGATCCGCAATTGAATCGCCTGCGCTATCGCCGGTCCAACCAGTTCCGCCACCATTGTCAACGCGAAGTCAATCCCCGCGGTGACGCCGCCGCCGGTGAACAGATTGCCGTCGCGCACCACGCGCCCCGCGGTCGGAATCGCCCCGAACGCCGCCAGCAGATCGCGTGACGCCCAATGCGAGGTCGCGCGCCGGCCGCGCAACAATCCAGCCGCGCCGAGCACCAACGATCCGGTGCACACCGAACTGACGTACCGTGCAGATTTCGGCCTGCGCGCGCAGCCAGGCGAGCACCTCCGCATCCTCCATCAGCGCGCCGACCCCGGGTCCCCCCGGCACGCAAATTACGTCGAGCGGCGGACAGTCGTGCAGCGTGGCGTGCGGCAGCATGCGCAGGCCGGTCTCAGCCTCGACCGGTTGCAGCGTCTTCCACAACAGCAGCACCTGGGCGCCGGGAACGTTCGCGAACACCTCGAACGGCCCGGTCAGGTCGAGCTGCGTCATGCGCGGAAACAGCAACAGTCCGATGCGAATTTGGGTCATAACCACGAAACCTCGCCCGCTACGCGGGAGAGGTCAAGGCGCGCGGCGACGAGGGTGAGGGTGCCACGTGACGCACACGCCATCCCATGCCGTCCACCCCGCGCCTACCCCGAACGATCCTCCGGCCGATGCCCCTGCGCTGCCAGGAAACGGCGTGCCAGCGCACCGTAAATTGGTCGTCGGCACACCAGCCGCGAAATACCAAATGCCAAAAACGACGTGGCCAGCAACGGCACCGTTACGCGCTGGTCGTCGGTCATCTCCATGACAATGATCGCCGAGGTGATCGGCGCCTGCACGACTCCGGAAAAATACGCCACCATCCCGAGCAATACGACCGCACCCTCCGGTGCTGACGGCATCAAATGCGCCAGCCATTCACCCAGGCCGGCGCCGACTGACAGCGACGGAGCAAACAGCCCTCCCGGAATGCCGCTGATATAAGAGATCGCCGTGGCGGCGAATTTCAGCACCACGTAGGACGCCGGCAGCGTCGTCGTGCCCTCCACCATGCCGCGCGCCTGCGCGTAACCCGTGCCGTAGGTCTGTCCGTCCGAGGCAATGCCGATTGCCGCCAACGCCAGCCCGCACAGTGCCGCGAATACCACCGGATTGCGCATCAACCAGCGTCCGGCAACCCCCGGCAGCCCGCCAGCGAACCGGATCAGCCCGGCGCTGAACAAACCGCCGGACAGTCCGCCGGCCACGCTGCACAACACCACCGCGATCCAGCCGCGACCAAAATCCAGTTCCGCCGCCGTATGGCCGAAATACGTGTAGTTGCCCATCAACGCGAGCGTCGTGACCCCGGCGATGATCACCGCCGTCAGCACGGTACCGGAAGTGCGCGCCTCGAACGAATGGCTCAGTTCCTCGATGGCGAAGACGATGCCGGCGAGCGGTGTGTTGAACGCCGCGGCCACCCCGGCGGCACCGCCCGCCAGCACCAGAGCGCGCTCCAGCTCCAGCCGCGGCAACCGCAGAAGCTGCCCTAGCCCGTGCATGATCGATGCGCCAACCTGCACGGTCGGCCCCTCGCGCCCGATCGAGGCGCCGCAGCACAGACCCAGCAACGTCAGTCCGATTTTGCCGGCGGCGATACGCGGCGACAGCACGCGGGCGATCGCCGCGCGGTCGGTCATGTGCTGTGCGGCAATCACCTGCGGGATGCCGCTGCCTTGCGCGCCCGGAAACACGTACCGCGTCAGCAGGAACGACACCGCGAGACCCGCCGGACATATCAGCAGCGCGATCCATGGCCGCGGTCTCTGTACGCCCACGAAAAAATCGGCCGCCCGATCCGCCAGCGCGGCAAACCCGATCGCCACGCCGGCCACCAGCACCGCGCCCACCCAGAACACCAGTCGCCGCACCCACTGCCGAGGCGACACCAGCGGCAGCCGCGTGAAACGCCGGATCCGCGTCCGCACCATTCGGGTGAGGTTCGACATTATGCGGGCAGGCTACCCAAATCCACCGAACCCGCAACCGATCTAACGCACCTCGTCCGTCACGACATTGAACCCGGCCAACATGCTCGGACCGAAAATCGTCGACAGCGCGACGTCCGTCGCATCGCGGCCGCGCGCCATCAGGATGCGGCCGATGCGCGGCGTGTTATGGCGGGCATCGAACGTATGCCAGTGGCCGCCGAGATACACCTCGAACCACGCGCTGAAATCCATCGGGGCATCGACCGGCGGGATGCCGATATCGCCCAGATACCCGGTGCAATATCGTGCGGGAATGTTCATGCAGCGGCACAGCGTAATCGCCAGATGGGCAAAGTCGCGGCACACGCCGCGGCCTTCGTGATGACCGGCGAAAGCAGTGCGTGTCGGATCGGCATGGTGGTAGCCGAATTCGACCCGGTCATGCACATAGTCGCAGATCGCCTGCACGCGCGGCCAACCCTCCGCCGTACAGCCGAACAGCGACCATGCGAGGTCGGTCAGCCGGTCGGTTTCGCAATACCGGCTGCCCAGCAGGAACACCAGGACATCGTCCGGCAATTCCTGCACGGGATGTTGTATTGCGCCGGGAACAAGCGCATCGGCGGTGCCCGGATCGCCGACGACGATCTGGGTTGAAATCCGCAACCGCCCTGATGGCGCGACGATACGGTGGCAGATATTGCCGAACCCGTCGCGATATTCGCTCGCCCCGATCGGCGGATCGAACTCGATCCGGTGCGGACCGACGACATCGGGCATGCGCGATGGATGAACGCTCAACGCCAGCAGCATCGGCGTCGGCTGCGGGCATTGGTAGGTGATGTCGAAACCGGCCCTGATCTGCACGAAATGACTTCTCCCGCGGGACGACGCTGCAAACGTCGATTAACGCCGCGGAACGGTGGCGGTTGGTTTCACGAGCCCGCGATGCTGTTGCCAGGCCGCGGCGATCAGGCACGCCGCGCCCGGCGTCTGGCGCCACTCGCGGATCTGGCAAGCAGAAAGAACCCATTGTGCTCGATGATGTCCGCGACCCCTGGCAAGCGACACACAGTTTCCGCGGGACCCCAGCCCAAAAGGTCCCAGGGCGCAAACTCAGGCGGCAGCCGTCTGCCCTCACGGTCTCGCGTAAAGGCGAGAGCGTCGCCAGCTTTCCTGGAGTGGAAAATAAATACCATCTCCCTCCCCCCGCTTTTGGAAAGATGCTATAGAACACTGCGCCATTCGGGGTAAATCATTTCCGAAGACTGTACTCGAGGGTTCAGGCCTTTCTTGATTTCGATCAAACCATCGGGGCGCCGTCGCCACGGCGACGCCAGCGCCGCCAATCCGCCGCGGTATCGACGTCATGCAGCATCCGCAACAAGGTGACCCGCTGGCCGGCAAAGTTCGCCAGTGTGTCGGCCAGGGCGTGCTGGGTGGACCAGCGCACTGCGGCGAACGGCTGCGCAGGGCGTCGCGGCCCCATGCCAACCAGCCAATAACCGCCATCCACCGCCGGTCCGAACACCGCGTCTCCGCGTCCCAGCGCCCGGAACGCAGCCGCGAGATCGGCGGCATTCGCGTCTGGAATGTCGCAGCCGACGATAGCCACGCGGCGCCGCGGGAAGCGCCGGAACGCACGTGTCATGCGCCGGCCCAGATCGCCGCCGCCCTGCGCCACGCACGCGACGCCATGTGGAACGCGCAGCCGCGCCCGGTCCGGGGTGACAGCCAGCACGGTGCGGAAGCGCCGATCGGCGGACAGCATGCGCAGCAGCTTGCTCATTGTCGCGGTGTGAAAGCGCAGCGCTGCCCGCGCACCCATCTCCGCGGCGAGCCGCCGTTTCACTGAACCCAGCCGGGGCGCGCGTGCGAACACCACCACCGTGTCGCGGGTCTTGCCGAGTCCTTTGTCTGTCACAGGCAACAGCCTCGCCCCATCCCCGTCTGACGGATCGATCCCACGTGCCGCTCCGTCATTGCGAGCAAAGCGAAGCGATCTCCCGCGAAAGATGCGGCATTATGTTGCAAACGCTACTTGGTCCGCATTCACCGCAAACCACACCGTCATCCCCGTGCAAGCGGGGACCCAGCGGCATGGGGCCCCGCTTTCGCGGGGATGGCGATTTTTGTGGCGACGAAGCGTCGGAGTCGCAACACTACGTCGATCCGATATGATCGGCGAGTTGCGCTGCCGTGTAGGTCTCGCCGAAGCTGTCCGGTATTTCCGGCAGCATCGTCGCGTTCCAGTCGTTCCAGTCCGCCACCATGCGCTCCGCCCGCGCTGGATGCCGATCTTTCAGGTTCGCCCGCTCGCGCGGGTCCGTCACCACGTCGAACAGGAAGGTGTTGTCGCGGATCTTCAGATATTTGAGATCGCCATCGCGCACGGCACGCTGGGCGTTGGTCTTGTAACGCCAGAACAGCTTGCGCGGCATCGGATCGCGCTGCCCCATCAGCACTGGCAACAGGCTGATCCCGTCCGGCGGATACGCGGTATCGGGCGCCGTCCCCGCCGCCTCCAGCAACGTCGGCAGCCAATCCATCGTGATCGCCACTTGCTCGCTGACGCGGCCGCCCGGAATCCGCGCCGGCCAGCAGATCAGAGTTGGAACGCGCAGCCCGCCCTCCAGCAGTTCCGTCTTGATGCCGGTGAATGGCCAGGTGTCGGAAAATCGCTCGCCGCCATTGTCGCTGGTGAAAATCACGATGGTGTTGTCGGACAGCCCGTGCGCGTCCAACGCCGCCCAGACCCGGCCGATCTGTGCGTCCATTGCCTCGATCATGCGAAAATAGGTCTGCTGCGTGCCGCCGTCGAAATGCCGCAGATTGGTCCCGCGCAGGCGATCCGCTTCCGCGCGATCGCCGGGCGCCTCCCACGGCCAGTGCGGCGCATTGAAATGCAGACTGAGAAAGAAGGGCCTCCGCTGCGCCGCGTAGCCGTCGATGGTGGTCACGGCGTGGTCGCCCAGCAACTCGGTCAAATAGCCGTCCTCCCGGACTTGCTCTTCATTGTCCCAAAGATCGTGTTTCTGACGCGTGGTTTCGTGCGTGTAGTAGTCCACCGCGCCGGTGCGAAAGCCCCAGAAGCGGTCGTAGCCGCTTTGCAACGGCCCAAAGTTCGGCGGCACGCCCAGATGCCATTTGCCGATCAGCGCGGTGCCGTAGCCGGCGGCCCGCAGCAGCGACGGCAAGGTCGGATGATCGGGCGGCAGCCCGACATCGGTCTTGCCTGCCAGCGGTTCCTCCAGTCCGAGCGGCAGACGATACTGGTAACGTCCGGTCATCAGCGCGAGCCTGGTCGCAGAGCATACCGCCGAGTTGGCATAGCCCTGCGTCAGCCGAACGCCTTGCGCGGCGATGCGATCGATATGCGGCGTGGCCAGCTCGGGCCGCCCGTAACAGCCGACATCCGCGTAGCCGAGGTCGTCGGCCATGATGAACACGATATTGGGTAGCGGCGAGCGATGTTCGTGCGGCGGCATCGGACTGATGTCTCCTCCCTTCGGGATTGCTGGATGGTTCCCGCGTGCGTCCACTGTGACGCAGAGCATTCGCGCCCGTCCAGTCGGGCGATCGGTGTTTCAATACAGCCGAGCGATGAACCGCATCGGCACGCCGACGAACCACAACCCCAGGCAACATAAGTTTCGCGCCGAACGCAGCACCCAGCCATCGCGCTCCCATTTCGCCGCCGATGTAACCGCCTCCGCATCGAGTGCCGCCAGCCGGCGCCGGCCCAGACGTCGGACCAGGTCCACGTCCTCCATCAGCGGCAACGGGCGCATGCCGCCGACGCTGCGCAGCACGTCGCGGTGCAGCAGCAATGCCTGGTCGCCGTATGGCAGCGCCAGCACCCGGCAGCGCCAGGCCACAAATCGCTCCAGCCGCCGGGCGCGAGGGTCGGTGCTGTCCAGCACAAAGCGGAAATACCCGGCCGAGCCGGCGGACCCGATCATGTGCCGCCGAGCCGCAGCCTCGGCGCCCGGCCCAAGCCGCGTATCGGCATGTAGCAGCAGCAGCCAGTCATGACTGGCGGCAGCTACGCCGGTGGCGATCTGGCGACCACGCCCGCGGGGGGCGTTGACAATGCTCGCTCCCAGCCGCGCCGCCGCATCAACGGTATCGTCACTGCTACCCCCATCCGCAACGATGACCTCCGCCGCCCACCGGATCGCGGCGACGGTTGCGGGAAGCACCCGCGCGGCGTTCAGCGTCGGGATGACAACTGAGACCTCCGGGGGCGGACGGCCACCCTCTGCATACGCGGGCAATGCCGTTATGTTCTTTTTTTGTTCTTGACCGCGCATCTCGGGTCCGCCATTGTGTGCAAGTGAACGGACAGGGAACGGGACCATGCGCGGGAATGCCGAAACTGGCAAGGACGCGGACGCTCTCGCTGCGCTGGAACGCGCGGGAATGCCAGAACTGCCGCCGCCGGAAACCATGCCGTCGCTGGCGCGGCGCGGCCGTGGCGCCACGCTCAATCCGCCGGTGCGCTTCGAAGCACAGTCCACCCACCCGTTCGACGACGGCTGGGAAACGCTGACCTCGGAGTTCGGCGAACTCCCGCGCCTTGCCACCACCCTGACGCGCGATTCGACCCGATCGGCCATAAGCTGGAACAGTTCGCCGGATATCGGCTTCGACCGTGCGGTGAACCCGTATCGTGGCTGCGAGCATGGCTGCGTCTATTGCTATGCGCGCCCGACGCATGCCTATCTCGGCTATTCGCCTGGGTTGGATTTCGAAACCAAGCTGGTGTTCAAGCCGGACGTGGCGGACTTGCTGGAGAAGGAACTGCGCAAGCCCGGCTATGTGGCGCGGACGCTGGCCCTGGGTTCGAACACCGACCCCTACCAGCCGGTGGAGCGCACGCTGAAGCTGACCCGCACGGTGTTGCAAGTGCTGGACCGCTACAATCACCCGGTCAGCATCGTCACCAAGTCGGCCGGCGTGTTGCGCGACCTGGACATATTGTCGGGCATGGCGAAGCGGAAACTGGCACGGGTCTATGTGTCGATCACCACGCTCGATGCGGCGCTGGCGCGAGTGATGGAGCCGCGCGCCGCAACGCCGGCGCGGCGGTTGCACGCCATCGCCGAGCTGACTCGCGCCGGCGTGCCGTGCGGCGTGATGACCGCGCCGATGATCCCCGGTCTGAACGACGCGGAGATGGAGAAGATCCTGGAAGCCTCAGCCCGCGCCGGCGCGCGCCACGCCGGCTACGTGCTGTTGCGTCTGCCGCACGAGTTGCGGCAGATGTTCGAGGACTGGCTGGCGACGCATTTCCCCGATCGCGCGAAGCACGTGCTGAGCCTGATCCGCGAAACCCGCGGCGGCGCCTTGTCCGAGCCGCGCTTCCATCACCGCATGGCAGGACAGGGGGTCTATGCCGACTTGCTCCTGCGCCGCTTCGCGCGCGCCACGCGGCAATGGGGCCTGGACGAAGCCCGCGAGGGCCTGGATTGCACCCAATTCGCCCTGCCGGACCAGGCGGGCGCGGCGCCAGCGCAGGCGCAACTGTCGCTGTTCTGAGGCAGGTCCATTCCGTCCCCGCTGTCATTGCGAGCGAAGCGAAGACACGTCCAATTCCGTCATTGCGAGTTGGCCACGGTCCGGCGGTGGCCGACCCGCCCTGAATGAAACTGCGGTGGTACCCGCCCCCACGTCATGCCGACGTAGGTCGGCATCCACGCCTTTTCTCACGGCACGCAGCATAGTCGTGGATGGCGGGCCTTCGCCCGCCATGACGTGGGAGCCGGGCAACGCGGGTTGTTTCTTGCTAGCGAAGCGAAGCTATCTCCCACGTGCGTTCGTGCGGACTTACGTGGGAGATAGCTTCGCTTCGCTCGCAATGACAGCGGGGACGCTGCCCTCCGTGCACGCAGCGTTTGCGTC
Organism: uncultured Alphaproteobacteria bacterium; assembly: GCA_963762885.1. GTDB lineage: Bacteria > Pseudomonadota > Alphaproteobacteria > Acetobacterales > Acetobacteraceae > JASHVB01. Next base: position 160,408 of record CAVXNH010000014.1, on the reverse strand, counting down.
GGTAGATCAGGGTAGAGGTATAGCGGGGTTACTCGGCCGCCATCGCCATCTGTGAAGTCGCAGCCAGCCGGGCCAGCAGCATGTCGCGACGAGCATTCGCCTTCACCCGGTTCGCCTCTTTCACCGGACCGAACCCGCGGATCATGTCCGGTAGTTCTGCCAGCGCCACCGCGGTAGCCAGTGTATCCGGCCGCAGTGCCGCCAGCGCCGCCCGCAGATCACCGACATAGGTTTCGCGCAACGCACGCTCGTGCCGCCGTTCCGCCAGCCAGCCGAACGGATCGAGACGCGTGCCTCGCAGCACCTTGCCATGCCGCAACGCACGGAACAGCGGCAATGCGAGCCAGCCGGGCACGGCGATCTTGCGCGGACGCCCGGTCGCCGGATCGGTGCGGGCGATCAACGGCGGGGCCAGATGGAACACCGGCTTGTCGCCATACGCGGCGTCCGCATGCAGCCGTGCCGCCTCGTATTCGTCCTTGTAGGCCATCACCCGGAACAACCCCTCGGCCGCGGCGCGCGACAGCTTGCCGGGGCGGCCAACCACTTCCGTCTCACGTGCGATCACCTCGTTCATCAGCGCGCGATAGCGGTCGGCATAGGCTGGCGATTGATACTGCGTTAACGCCGCCGCGCGCGCCGCCACCAGGTCTTGAATTGTTGCGGCCGGGGTTTGCACCGCCTGCCGCAGGATTTCATCCGCGAGTTCGGGATGCTGCGCGAGAATACGGCCCCACAGGAACGCGCGGCGATTTAAATTCAAATCCGCGCCGTTCAGTTCAATGGCGCGCAGCAGCGCCGCCTGGCCGACCGGCACCAAACCGTGCTGCCATGCAACCCCGAGCAAGAGCGTGTTCATTGCCTGGGCGTGGCCGAAGAGGGTCTTGGCGATGCGCACCCCGTGCAGCCAGACCGATTTGCCGGCGTCGGTGGCGCGCTCGATGGTGCGCCGGTGCAGCACGGCATCGATCGGCAAGCGTGGATCCTGCTTGAACGCGGCGGTCGCCGCGAGGTCGAGATTGCCGACCACCGCGCCCGATTTCGCCGCCCTCTCCAACACGCCAGACGCGCAACCCACCGCAAGGTCGGCGGCAATCATCAGGTCGGCGGTTCCGAGCGGAATGCGCACGACGTCGAGTTCCGCCGCGGTATCGGCGATCTGCACATGCGCGACCACGGCGCCGTTCTTCTGCGCCAGGCCGGTGAAATCCAGGGTGCGCACCGCGCGTCCTTCAAGATGCGCCGCCATCGCCAGGATCGCGCCCGCCGTCACGATCCCGCCGCCGCCGATGCCGGCGAACAGCCCGCGCCACACTGCGGCGTCCGGCAATGCCGGCTGCCGCAGACCGCGTGACAGCGCATCCTCCCGCTGTTCCCACTGCGGATCGATCGCTTGTGCGGCGGGCGGTCCGGCTATGGTGACGAAGCTCGGGCAGAAGCCCTTCAGGCACGACAGATCGACGTTACAGCTCGTCGGATTGATGCGCCGCTTGCGGCCGAGTTCGGTCTCCACCGGCTCGATCGCGATGCACCCCGATTGCACCGAGCAATCGCCGCAATTCTCGCACACCTGTTCGTTGATGACGACGTGGCGCGCCGGCTGGGCCATCGATCCGCGCTTGCGCCGGCGGCGCTTCTCCGTGGCGCAGACCTGGTCGTAGATCAGCACGGAGACGCCATCGAAGTCGCGCAGTTCGCGTTGCACCGCGTCCAATTGCTCGCGCGTGTGCCGCGTGGCGCCGGGCGGCAGATCGCGCGCCCGAGGCAGCCGGTCCGCCTCGTCCGCCACCACCGCGATGCGCTGCACGCCCTCCGCGGCAAGCTGCGCCGCGATGCGCGGCACGGTCGGCGAACCCTCGGCCGGCTGCCCGCCGGTCATCGCCACCGCATCGTTGAACAGCAGCTTGAACGTGATCCGCGCATGCGCCGCGAGCGCCTGACGGATCGCCAGGATGCCGGAATGTTGATAGGTCCCGTCACCGAGATTGGCGAAGGTGTGCGGCGTGTCGGTGAACGGCGCCATGCCGACGAAGGGCATGCCCTCGCCGCCCATCTGCACATAGGTGCGGGTCTGGTCGTCGGCATCCAGCGCCATGATGTGGCAGCCGATGCCGCCGGTGGCGAAGCTGCCCTCCGGCACCTTGGTGGACGTGGAATGTGGACACCCGGCGCAGAACGCAGGGGCGCGGCGCAGCAGGTCCAGCGAACGTTCGATCGCGGGGGATTGCCGCGTCGTTTTTCCGCCCGCAATGACGGAGGGGGCGGCGTCGCCAAGCACCTTTGCCAGTGCCACACCAATTGTTTCAGGCGACAGCTCCATCAACGCCGACAGCAGCGGTGCGCCGTGCTGATCCGTCTTGCCGACGATATCCGGGCGCGTATCGGCCGGAAGGTGGTACAGCGCGTCGCGCAACTGCGCCTCGACCAGCGGCCGCTTCTCCTCGATCACGAAGAGAACGCGCTTGCCGCGCGCAAACTCGCGCAACCCCTCGGTTTCCAACGGCCAGGTCAGCGCGACCTTGTACAGCGCGATCTGCGGATGCCCCTCCAGCCCGAGCAAACGCAATGCATGCCGTGTGTCGTCGTGCGCCTTGCCCACGGTTATCAGACCGATCGGCGCATCATGCCCGCCGAACACCAGCCGATCGAGCCGGTTGGCCCGCGCCCAGGCCAACAGCGCCGGCAGCCGCTCATCGACGACCCGGCGCTCCAATTCCGTGCGGTCCGCGGGAAAGCGTAAATGCGGATCGAAATTCAGGCCATGTGCAGGCACTGCAAAATCCGGCACGGCAAACCGTCGCTGCGAGCTTACAACTGCCGTCGCCGCTTGCTCCACCGTTTCGGCCGTGGTCTTCAACGCGACCCACAATCCGCTGAAGCGCGACATCGCATAGCCGGCCAGGCCGAAATCGATAATGTCCTGCACCGAACCGGGATTCAGCACCGGCATGAAAACGTTCTGGAACACGAACTCGGTCTGGTGCGGATAGGTGGACGAGTGCGCGCCGTGGTCGTCTCCTGGAATTGCCAGCACACCGCCATGCCGCGACGTGCCCGCCATGTTGGCGCAATGCAGCGCGTCGCCGGACCGATCGACTCCCGGTCCCTTGGCATACCAAAGCCCGAACGCCCCATCGACGCGGGCGCCGGGGAACGCGTCGAGCTGTTGCGTGCCCATCAGCATGGTCGCAGCCAGGTCCTCATTGACCCCCGGCTGAAACCGGATGTCGTGCGCCTCGAGCAGTTTGGCCCGCCGCCAGAGTTCCTGGTCCAGTCCGCCCAGCGGCGACCCACGGTAGCCCGAGACCAGCGCGCCAGTGTGCAGCCCCGCCGCGCGGTCCAGCCGCGCTTGCTCTAACAGCAATCGCACCAGGGCCTGGATGCCGGTCAGCAGCACCGGATGGTCGAGATCGACAAAGCGTGATTCGAGTGTGACAGCGGCGCGGCCGAGTCCGATATCCATCCTGGATCGCCTCTCAACGTGGTTACAGGCTTTCTGTGCCGTTCCACCCCGCCTCGGACTCTAGGTATGGTGGCGTGGGAAAGGCTGCCATAGTTGGACGGGCGCGCACGCCAATTTGGCAGGATTGGCTAATATGCTGCGCTGCAACGAAGGGTGACGGCATGGAGCTGGACCGGCTCGACATCGCGATCCTGGAGCATTTGCAGGCTCACGGCCGCGCGACCACGATCGAGCTGAGCGAGGCGGTGGCGCTGTCGCCCTCGCCGTGTCACCGCCGGCAGAAGCTGTTGGAGGAGGCCGGGGTCATCCAGCGCTACGTCGCCTTGCTCGACCAGGAGAAGGTCGGGCTGACGGTGAACGCCTTCGTCAGCGTAAAGCTGGCGACCCATACCGACGATGCCCTGGCCGCATTCGAGCGTGCGATGGGCGCCTGCGCCGAGGTAATGGAGATGTACGAGATGACCGGCGCGCGCGACTATCTGGTTCGCGTCGTCGCGGCGGACCTGGCGTCGTTCGAGGCGTTCCTGCGCGGCGTGGTGATGCGCATCCCGGGGGTGCAGTCGGTGGAGACGGCGATGGCATTGAAGCGGGTCGTGTATCGCACGAATTTGCCGGTGCGGCAGCGAGGTAAGGCATGAGGTGCCAGTCCACCTCTCCCGCGGGAGCGGGAGAGGTCGAGGTGCGTAGCACCGAGGGTGAGGGTGATCGGGTCGCGCCGAACCACTTTCTTGCTGCGTGCCTCCCGCCTCCAGGTCGCTCTGAGTTCTTCCCGCGCAGCAAACGTGCACCATGACCAACATCCGCGGCCTGTTCGAAGCCCACCTGACGGTGCGCGACCTCGACCGCTCGATCGCCTTCTATCGCGACGTGCTGCATCTGCCGCTGGCGCACGTGATCCCCGCGCGCCAGGTCGCGTTCTTCTGGGTGCCGACGTCGGACCGAGCGATGCTCGGCCTGTGGTGCGTCGGGTCGGCCCCCATGTATATGCGTCTGCACATCGCCTTCGACGTGACGCTGGACGACGTCCTCGGATCGATCGAGACACTGCGCGCCGCCGGCTTGACCCCGCGCGATTCCGGCGGCGGCAATCCGATCGACGAGCCGGTCGTGCTCGCCTGGATGCCGGCGGCGAGCGTGTATTTCGATGACCCTGATGGGCATTCGCTGGAGTACATCGCGATGCTGCCCGACCGGCCGAGGCCGGAGCTCGGGCGCGTCACATGGTCGCAATGGCGGAGAACCACATGAGCGAAACGCTGCGCGTCGAACCGCGCGAAGGTTGGCGCAAACTGACGCTCAACCGCCCCGACAAGTTGAACGCCGCCAACCAGGAACTGCTGCGTGCCATGCTCGCTGCGCTGCAAGACGCGGAGGCAGACTCAAGCTGCCGGGCGTTGCTGCTGACCGGTGCCGGCCGCGGCTTCTGCGCCGGGCAGGAACTCGGGCCGGAGGTGGTGCCGGGACCCAATGGTCCACCCGATCTCGGCACGGTCGCCGACCTGCACCACGCCGTCGTGCGCAAACTGCGCACTATCAGGTTGCCGGTGGTGTGTGCGGTGAACGGCATCGCGGCCGGCGCCGGCGCCAGCTACGCGCTCGCCTGTGACATTGTCCTGGCAGCCCGCAGCGCGAAATTCGCCATGGCGTTTGTGAAGATCGGTCTGGTGCCGGACTCCGGCGCCAGTTACTTCCTCACCCATCGCATCGGCGAAGCGCGGGCCCGCGCCCTGGCGATGCTGGGCGAGGCCGTGGACGCGCAGCGCGCCGAAGCCTGGGGCATGATCTGGAAAGCCGTTGACGACACCGCACTGCTGGCGGAAGCGGAGACGCTGACTGCAACGTTGGCCAAAGCGCCAACCGCCGCGCTGGCGCGCATGAAGCGGCTGTTCGCGGTGGCGGGAGAGAACAGCCTCGACGTGCAACTCAATCTGGAACGGGATGAGCAAGCGGCCGCGGGCCGCAGTGCGGACTACGCGGAAGGCGTGCGTGCGTTCCTGGAAAAGCGCGCGCCGGTGTTTCGCGGCGAATGAACCTGCCAGCCGAGCTCTGCCATTGCCGAACCCGCTGTCAGTGCCCAACCCGCTGTCATTGCGAGGCGCGAAGCGCCGAAGCAATCTCCCGCCTGACGAGCCGGCGCCGGTTCGTCAGGCAGGGGATTGCTTCGCTGCGCTCGCAATGACAGCGTACTCAGTTAACTAAACACTTAATCCATGCAGCAATGAACGAACTGGTTAATGCACAAGCCGAAGCGATGTGGCAGGCCGATCGCGCCAGCCGCGAACTTGGCATGCGTCTGGACGCGGCGACGCCAGGGCACGCCCGCCTCTGCATGACAATCACCGGCGCCATGGCGAACGGCCTCGGCATCTGCCACGGCGGGTTCATCTTCTCGCTGGCCGATTCCGCGATGGCCTTCGCGTCCAACCAACGCGGCGATACTGCGGTCGCGCAGCACGCCTCGATCAGCTTCATCCGCCCGGCCCGGGTCGGAGAGATGCTGGTGGCGGAGGCGGTGGAGCGGACGCGCGCCGGCCGGTCGGGCATCTACGACGTGCGGGTCACCACCGCGGGCGGCGATCTGGTAGCGGAATTCCGCGGCCATACGCGCACGCTTCGCGGCACCGGAAAGACGGAGAACACCAATGGCGGGACTTGATCCGATCGAAACCGCGTCGCGCGACGAAATCGCGGCGCTGCAACGCGAGCGGATCGCCTGGACGTTGCGCCACGCCTACGCCAACGTGCCGCATTATCGCGCCGCCTTCGATGCGGCCGGTGCGCATCCGGACGATTTCCGCCAACTCGAAGACCTGGCGAAATTCCCCTTCACCACCAAGCAGGATCTGCGCGCCAACTATCCGTTCGGCATGTTCGCGGTGCCGCGCGAACAGATCGTGCGTATCCATGCGTCGTCGGGCACCACGGGCAAGCCGACCGTGGTGGGCTACACGCGCGAGGATCTCGAAATTTGGGCGGCAGTGGTGGCGCGCTCGATCTATGCCGCCGGCGGCCGGCCGGGGATGATCTTGCACAACGCCTATGGCTACGGCCTGTTCACCGGCGGCCTGGGCATCCACGACGGCGCGCAGCGCCTGGGTTGTTCCGTGGTGCCGGTGTCGGGCGGCATGACCGAGCGCCAGGTCCAGCTCATCAACGACTTCCGCCCCGATATCATCACCGTTACGCCCAGCTACATGCTGGCGATTCTCGATCAGTTCCGCCGCGACGGCATCGATCCGCGCGACTGTTCGCTGCGCATCGGCATCTTCGGCGCCGAACCCTGGACCAACGCAATGCGCCGTGAGATCGAGGCGGGATTCGCGCTCGATGCCGTGGATATCTATGGCTTGTCGGAGGTGATGGGACCCGGCGTCGCCAACGAATGCATCGAAACCAAGGACGGGCTGCACATCTGGGAAGACCATTTCTATCCCGAGGTCATCGATCCGGAAACCGGCGCCGTGTTGCCGGATGGTTCGCCGGGAGAGCTGGTGTTCACCTCGCTGACCAAGGTCGGCATGCCCGTGGTGCGCTATCGCACGCGCGACCTGACACGCTTGCTACCCGGAACGGCACGAACCATGCGGCGGATGGAAAAGGTCACCGGCCGCTCGGACGACATGGTGATCGTGCGCGGGGTGAACATGTTCCCCTCGCAGATCGAAGAGCAATTGCTGAAGAGCGATGTGCTGACCGGGCATTACCAGATCGAGCTGACACGCGACGGGCGGATGGACGAGGTCGCGGTGCATGTCGAGGCGCCGCCGGACTTCTTCGACCCGGTGGCTTTGGCGGAAGAGGCGCGGACGCTGGTGGCGCGGATCAAGGACACGATCGGCCTGACCACACGCGTGGTGGTGGAAGCGTCAGGGGTGATCGAACGCTCGCTCGGCAAGGCACGCCGCGTGGTTGACCGGCGGCCGAAGGAGTAGCTGGATCGTTGCCGCATGGTCCGCCCCAACCGTCATGGCCGGGGCGGACACCGGCGTCACTTCGCGCGATCCTTTTCGACCGGCTTGGGACTCGCCGGCTGCTGCGGCCGCAGAAACGAAGATGTTGCCTGGGCGGGCTTCTTGTCCGCCTTGGGCTTCTTGGCCTCACGATGCCCCCGGTCCTTACCTTTGGCCACGACCGTTCTCCTGAATGCTCGGACGCGTGCACGATAGGCCGAAAATGCGCCTGCGCCTACGGTGTATTGTTACACCAGCCCGCGAAACGATCGACTCTCGACGGCTGCGCACGAACCGTGCCGGCCCTGACACGGGCCATACCTGTGCGACTGATTGAAGCACAGATTCCCCCGCGCATCCCGACCAAAGCGACGGCGGTGCGCGATCAAACCCCCGCGGTCGCCGCCACTTCCGACGCGAAGTCCGGGCCCTGCGGCTTGTCGATGCCCTCGCCCAAGGCGAAGCGCTCGAACCCGACCAGCTTCACCCCAGCCTTCTCCACCACCGCCTTCACCCTGCTCTCGCCGTCGTGCACCCAGACTTGCTCCAGGAGCACGACCTCCTCGTAGAACTTGCGGATGCGCCCCTCGACCATCTTCTCGATGATGTTGTCCGGCCGCCCCGATTGCTTCGCTTGTTCCACCAGGATCGCTTTCTCACGCTCCAGCGCTGCCGGATCGACACCTGATGTATCCAGCGCCATCGGCCGGCTCGCCGCGATGTGCATCCCCATCTGCCGGCCCAGGATCTCCAGCATTTCCAGCTCGCCCGGCCCTTGCAGCGCCACCAGCACGCCGATCTTGCCCAGACCCGGCCGCAGCGCCGAGTGCACGTAGGTCGCCACCACCCCGTCCGCCACGCTGAACCGCTTCGCACGGCGCAGCGTGATGTTCTCGCCGATCGTCGCGACAAGCTGCGTCAAGTGCTCTGCCACGGTCACCGCGCTATCCGGATATTGCGCCGCCCTCAACGCCTCGATGTCGTCGCCCACGGTCAGCGCCAATTTTGCCACCGCCTCGACGAACGCCTGGAATTGCTCGTTGCGGGCGACGAAGTCGGTCTCGGTGTTGACCTCGACCATCGCCGCGACCTGCGGGGCCGAGGCGACGCCGACCAGACCCTCGGCCGCGACGCGGCCCGAGCGCTTGGCCGCCGCGGCCAGCCCCTTCTTGCGCAGCCAATCCACCGCGGGCTCGATCTCCCCCCCGGTCTCGGTCAGCGCCTTCTTGCAGTCCAGGATGCCCGCGCCGGTCTTCTCGCGCAGGTCCTTCACCAGGGCAGCGGTAATCTCCGGCATGGTTCGCCCTCCTATCAGGCGTGCGCTTCGGCGGGAACTTCGACGTCCGGCATGACCTCCGGAGGCAGGTTCTCGGCGCCGCCGATATCCGCGCCCGAGGCCTGCATCTCCGCGCTGATCCCATCGAGCACCGCACCCGACACCAGGTCGCAGTACATCGTGATCGCCCGGATCGCGTCGTCGTTGCCCGGCACCGGATAGGTGACCCCGGTCGGGTCCGAGTTGCTGTCAAGGATCGCCACCACTGGGATGTGCAGCTTGTTGGCTTCCTCGACCGCCAGCTTCTCCTTGTTCGTGTCGATGATGAACAGGATATCCGGCAGGCCGCCCATCTCCTTGATGCCGCCCAACGCACGCTCCAGCTTGTCGTGGTCGCGCGTGATCTCCAGCACCTCTTTCTTGGTCAGGCCGCGGGTGTCGCCACCCAGCAGCTCCTCGATCTGGCGCAGGCGCTTGATCGAGCCGGTGATGGTCTTCCAGTTGGTCAGCGTGCCGCCGAGCCAGCGGTGGTTGACGTAATACTGGCCGCAGCGCTTTGCCGCCTCCGCCACGTATTCGGCGGCGGCGCGCTTGGTGCCGACCAGCAGCACGCGCCCGCCGGCGGCGGTCGTGTCACGCACCGCGCGCAGAGCGCGGTCCAGCAGCGGCACGGTCTGTTGCAGGTCGATGATATGGACTTGGTTACGCACGCCGTAGATGTACGGCCCCATGCGGGGGTTCCAGCGGCGGGTGTGGTGGCCGAAATGCACGCCGGCTTCGAGAAGCTGGCGCAGGGTGAACTCGGGCATCGCCATGGTGGCGGGTCCTTTCGCGCGTCCGGTTGTGCCTCCGCGAGGCTGCGTCTTGCGACACCGGAACCCGAGCCGTTTGGCCGGGAAAGGCGCCTCGCGTGTGAATTACCGGGCGGCGAACGGGCCATCCGGCGGCGTGGGATATGGCGGAAGTGGGAGGCGGACGCAAGGGTTACGGTGGTTGCTATGCCGCTCCGACGCGGCCGTTCGCCTTGCGGCGCGTGCTGGATTGCGCCCTTTCCCGCCGTGATTGCTCTGCCGCGAGATACATGCAGGCGAGCCAGACGGTTTTTGGAATTTCATGTGTTCCGGCTGCGTAATACTTCAGCATGCGCTTGCTGACACCTAACGCTTCGGCCGCCTGCGCGAACGACCAGCCACGCTCCCGCTGCCACGCCACGAAGTCCGCCGCCGACATGTATTTCGCGGCGGGAGGCGGTGGGTGCGCGTCGTCCCACAGGCCATGGGCGCTGAGTGCGATCTCAGTGCCCGGCCAGATGATCTGCCAGCCGTCGTCCTGCAATTGCGCCGTGCTGAACACAGCTGGGTCGTGCAACGCGGCAGCCCAGGGCTGGCCGGCGATAAGGCCGGAGAAGTCATGGCGAGTGTGGCTGCTGTCCTGCCAGGTGACGCGCAGCACGAATGGCGCAGCAGTGGCGAGTTCGACGATCCGAGGTTGTGGCGCGGCCGGTATGGTCATCCGTGGTACGCCGCCCAGACCTCGGCCGCGCGATCACGGTTCTGCAGCAGCCAGCCTCGCGCGTCGCGCAGCACACCTGGAGGAAAAGTCGCAGCCTGATCGAGCGGTTCGGCGTCAGTTATACGCATGCGCACCGTGACGCCCTGGAAGCGGACATGCACGTGCGGTGGAGGCTGGTCGTTCGGAAAGACGAACACGGTTGCACCAGCGACTTCGGCGATCTTGGGCATAGGGTATGGGGCAATAGTTGCACCGCGTCAATGCGGCTGACCGCAATAATGCCCGTCGATAGCTTGCCAAGAGATAAATGCGAGGCCGCGCCCGGACCTCGCCACAGCCTGCCCGGCTTCGGCCTCGCCATATGCTTGAGGGCCACGCCGGTTGCATTGTCGCACCGGCGCGTCCGCGACCCCCGCCGCGCCACGGCCAGGTCCGCGCCGTCGCCAAGGCCGGCTCCCGTTTGTCGCCGCGCCTTGCAAGTGGCGCATCTTGTGTTTTTTGTACCTGCCCATCGCCACCGCCCTCAAATCGATACAAGAGGCGGGGACCTAAACGCGCTTCCTGTTCGACGCCGAGCGGCCGGGCTGCGGCTCTGGGGTGGCATTCCGAATCGCTCGTCGCGTGGCGCAGGTGCTACTGGCATCTGGTATATTTATAAGAGAAGATCGCCAAGACGCAGAGATCGCCAAGCAGCACACTTTGCGATCTCTGCGTCTTGGCGATCTTCTCTTATAAATATACCAGATGCGAACAACTCCTGCGGTGCCAGGGCATGCATCAACACCGGCCGGCCACAACGGCATTTTCGCCGCCCCGCTGGGGTGAGTCCACCACCAGAACCGACCGAGTGACATCGGAACCGTCGTCGGCGTCGTAAATCGCCGCATCCACCCGCACCCTGAGCAGGCCACGAAGCTGGTCCAGCGTCACGTATGACAGTGTGGTGGTATCGGTACAGCCGTGCATCAGCGTAGCGCTTGACGACATACTGCATGACGCTGCACGCATCCCTGCCCAACCCTACAAACGAAGGCCGCTTCGATCTTCATCCCGGGGCTACCCTATTTGCCCTGATGAATGCTCCGCAAAACCCCAGATCGCAGGCGCATTCGAGCAGCACCGCAAAGTATTTAACACGGAGACAGAACGAGAGCCACGGAGCGCCACTGAGGCCATGTGCTTGCCTCGGCGACGCGGAAGGCCCAAGGGCTCCGTGATCCTCCGTGGTTCTCGCTCTGCCTCCGTGTTGAAATCTTGCTTGCTGCCTTGCGTCAGGCAAGTGCCAAGAGCGATTGCTCTGATCACCGTCCACCGCGCGGATTTGTCGTCCGCGACCCCCGCGTTAAACTGCCCACCAACATTTGCTGGAGCGAAACCGTCTCATGCCCCAACCCCTCCGCGGCGCCGACATCGTCATGCGCACCCTCGAACGTGCCGGACACAATACGGTCTTCACGCTCTCCGGCAACCACATCATGTCGCTGTTCGACGCCGCGATCGGCATCTCGATCGACCTCGTCCACACCCGCCAGGAAGCCGCCACCGTTCACGCCGCCGACGCCTGGGGCCGCCTCACCGGCAAGCCCGGCATCGCCATGGTCACCGGAGGCCCCGGCCACGCCAACGCCGCCGCCGGCCTGATGACCGCGCTCGGCCAGGAATCCCCGCTCGTCCTCCTCTCCGGCCACACCGAGACCACCCAACTCGGCCGCGGCGGCTTCCAGGAACTGCGCCAGGCCGAGATGGCCTCACATGTCAGCAAGGCATCCTGGACCGCGGCCACCGCCGAAACCCTCGGCGCCGACGTTGCCAAAGCGATCCGCATCGCCACCTCCGGCCGCCCCGGCCCGGTGCATCTCAGCCTCCCCTCCGATTTGCTCGATGCCCACGTCGCCGACAACGCCGCCGTGTGGCCCGAACCGTCCGACTTCGCCGCCGCACCCGTCGCGCTGAACGATGCCGCGGCCGACGCCATCCTCGGCATCATCGCGTCAGCATCGCGCCCGCTGCTGATCGCCGGCCCGCACCTCGCCAACCCTACCGGCCGCGCCTTGCTCGCCCGCCTGGAAGCGACGTTGCAGGTCCCCACCTGCATCATGGAAAGCCCAAGGGGCTTCAACGACGCCACCCTCGGCGCCTTCAACGACCTCATCCGCCGCGTCGACCTCATCGTCTTGCTCGGCAAGGCCTTCGACTACACGCTGAAATTCGGTGAGGCCCCCGCGATCGACCCAGCCTGCCGCTTCATCTCCATTGACCCCGAAGGCGCGCTGGTGGAACGCGCCGCCCGCGAAACCGGCGCCCGCTTCGCCTTCGGCTGCGTCGCCGACACCCATCCCGCCGGCAACACCCTGCTCCGCCGCGCCACGAGCCGAGCACCCGGCAACGCCGCATGGCTGGCGGAAGCCCGCGCGGCCTTGGCCAACCGCCCCGACTCCTGGTCCTCGCTGAAATCGCAAACCCCCGGCAAGCTGCACGCCATCGAGGTCTTCCGCGCCCTGAAACCCTACGTCGAAAAAGACCCCGACACGGTGCTGATCTGCGACGGCGGCGAGTTCGCCCAATGGGGCCAGAGCGTGCTCCCCGTCCCGCCACGCCGCATGATCAACGGCGTCGGCGGCTCGATCGGCAGTTCGTTGCCGATGGCGATCGCCTCGCGTCTGGTAGAACCGAAAGCGCCTGTCATCGCCGTGCTCGGCGACGGCACTTTCGGCTTCCACATGGCGGAGTTCGAAACCGCCGCGCGCCGCAACCTGCCCTTCGTCGCCATCGTCGGCACAGATGCACGCTGGAACGCCGAGTACAATCTGCAAGTGCGCGACTACGGCCGAGACCGCGCCGTCGGCTGCGAACTCACCCCCGCGCGCTACGACCTGGTCGCCGTCGCCCTCGGCGGCCACGGCGAACTGGTGGAAAAACCCGAGGATATGGCTGGCGCGATCGAACGCTCGCTGGCTAGCGGCAAGCCCGCCTGCATCAACGTCATGGTCGAAAGCATTCCCTCGCCGATCGTTCGCCGCCCCGCGTAGCATCGATTCCGTTAATCCGCACATCTTTCCGCGACACCGCCAACCCGCCCGGAGATTGCATAGTGGCAACAAGTATTTTCCTCATAGGGCAAGATAATGCACTGACAGAATTGACGCAGGCGCCATACGACTCAGAGGAGTTGTTGCAGCGGCTACTTGCCGATCACCCGTCACTCCTGCGCGGCACCAGTGCATCGGACGCCAGGTTGCTTCTCATATGCCGAGAGTTGGGTATTCCGGATGAACACGCCGGAACCGACAGATGGGCAATCGATCATCTGTTTGTCGATCGTGAAGGCGTACCAGTCCTGGTGGAGGTAAAGCGCGCGAGCGACACGCGCAGTCGCCGCGAGGTGGTGGCACAGATGTTGGATTATGCGGCAAATAGCGTCGCCTACCTGCCAATTGACCGAATAGTTTCGCTTTATGCCAAGAGCGCTCAGGAGTTGGGAAAAGATCGCGATGCGCTTCTTGCCGAGTTCCTGGAGGACGGAGATGCTGAGTCCTTTCGGCGTCGAGTCGAAGCGAATTTGCGAGCCGGCCGAGTCAGATTGGTTTTCGTCGCCGACCGTATCCCGACCTCTCTTCGCCGGATTGTAGAGTTCCTTAATGAGCAGATGCGCCCTGCTCGAGGTACTGGCGCTCGAACTCGATCAGTTTGCGACCTCGAGTGGTGTTCGCACTTTGGTCCCGCACTTGATCGGCAACACGCAGCGTGCACAGGTCGCCAAGTCTGTTTCAGCGTCCCCGCCACCGATGTCCGAAACGGAAATCCTGGATGGTTTCGATTCGGATGCAAAGAGAGGAGCCGCGCATCATTTGTTTGATTGGTTGCGCGAAATCGGCCTCGACGTAGGTTTGATCAAGGGGCAAAAGAACATATCAGCGCTCGTTGTTGTGCCCGGTCAGAAACCTGTTTGCGTCCTCACGGTAGACACCTATGGCAAGGTATGGATCGGACTCGGGAATCTCGGAGCCACGAGGGCGTTCACCGAACCAGCTCGACGGGATGAGATTCTGTCACAATTCCGGGCTTTACCAGGCATCAACCTTTCCTCGGCCCAGAAATATCCGAGCTTTCCCCTCGAAGATCTCACGCGAAGCGATACGTGGGCTGGGTTTCAAGCCGTCGCCAATGACATTGTCACGCGATTGCGGTCTGACGGGACCTAATGACGCATCCATGTAGTCGGTGCTATTGGGCGTATCGACCGTCCAACCGAACGACCCACCGAGGGTTATCGATACGCGTGGTTCTGCCGCTTCATCAAACCCGGCCCACCCCATGACCACCGAAGCAGAACAACGCGCCGCAACATGGTTGCAGGCCTGGAACTCCTCAGGCATGCATCGCACCGGCACCGAGAGCGACGCCGCCGCCGCCGCGTGGCTGACGCAAGCCGCCGCCTCGCTCGGCGCAGCGGCGGCCGCCGAGCAATTCACCCTCGACCGCATCGATCCCATCACCGCCTATCTCGAAGTAGCCGGCACCCGCTTCGATGGCGTGCCCGTCTTCGACGCGCCCCCCACCGGCCCCGAGGGCATCGCCGGCATGCTCGGCGCGCCCGCCTCCACTGCAACGATCGCCGTCGCCGAGCTATCCCCGCACGCCGTCTATTCCGGCGAATACCGGGAACTACGCAGCAAGACCGCACACGCCGCCCTGGTCATCGTCTGCCAAGGCGCCCAACCCGGCCTCGCCTTGCTCAATGCCGAGCAATTCCGCGACCCCTACGGTGCCCCCGCGATCCACCTCCCCAGCGAAGCGTGCCAGCCGCTCCAGCAGGCAATCGCCAGCGGCGCACCCGCGCGCCTGATCGTGCACTACGAACGCACACCGGCCCGAGCCAGCAACATCGTCGTGACCATCGCCGGCAGCGACCCGGCGCGCGCGCCGCTGGTGGTGATGACGCCGCGCAGCGCTTGGTGGCACTCCACCGCCGAGCGCGGCGGCGGCCTCGTGTGCTGGCTCGAATCGTTATGCGCTGTGATCGCCCAGCCCCCCGCCTGCGACGTGATTTTCACCGCCAACAGCGGCCACGAACTGGGCCATATCGGCCTCGACGATTTCATCGCGCGGCATCCCGGCTGGGACAAGCCGGACGGCGCCATCTGGGTGCACTACGGCGCCAATATCGGCGCCACTGACGGCAAGCTCAGCCTGCTGTCGAACGACAACGCCTTGCGTGCCCGCGCAGAGCAATGCCTGACGCAAGTCGGCCAACCGCCCGCTACCCTGGCGCCGGCCACCCACGTGCCCAGCGGCGAGACTCGTGACATCCACCGCGCCGGAGGCCACTACATCACGCTGGTCGGCAGCAACAAGCTGTTCCACCTGCCGCAGGACCGCTGGCCCGACGCCGTGCACACCCCGACCGTCGCCCAGGTTGCTGCCGCCGCCGCGAACCTGGTGACCGCGCTAACGCGCTAAAAAAGAGGAACCCTCCCCCCTTGAGGGCTTGGGCCACGAAGTGGACCAGGGTTGGGGGCGCGCACGGGCCCACCCCCCTTTGATCCAGATCAACGACGCCCCCGCCAACCCGGGCGCCTATGTCCCGGCCGGCGAGTCGGGGATGGAGGACCTCCTGTCCCGGGTTTGCCACACCTGGATGGACCACCCATGCCCGTCGCCGGCACCGCCGTGCACGCCAGCGTGCAAAGAACACCGCGCCAACCGAATGGACGTTGCTCATGCCCGTCGCCGACACCATCGCAGCCACAAGCTTTCGCGGAAGCTTCGGCGGGACAGAGCATTTCATCACCGTCCAGGCGCCCGCCGGCCTGTCCCTGACCAGGCAGATCGATCATGTCAAACGCTGCTATGCCGAAGCCCGCGCCGCGCTTGGAGTGCCGCAAGAGAGCGCCGTGTTCCGCCGCATCTATCTGAGCGACGCGCCGAACCAGTCCGAACTGCTGCAGGAAACCGCCCTGTTCGACGACCCCGACGCCGGCCCGGTCGCCGTCTCCATCGTGCAGCAGCCGCCATTGCCCGGCGCCAAGCTGGCCCTCCTGGCCTATCACATCGAAGACGATGCGCCGGTTCGGAAGCAGCCTCTGTCGCCGCACCACCTGCTGGTCGAGAAACACGGCACGCGCCACCTCTGGAGCAGCCGTCTGTGTAATGGGGCGACGCGGGAGCCGATGCCGACCGCCGACCAGACGCGCAAAGTCTTCGATCGCCTGACCGGGGCGCTGGGAGACCACGGCGGCACGTTGCGAGACAACTGCGTGCGCACGTGGATCTACGTCAAGGACGTCGATGTCTTCTACCAGGAGATGGTGGCCGCCCGCACCGAGCTGTTCGTGCGGCACGGCATGACTCGCGATACGCACTACCTGGCCAGCACCGGTATCGAAGGCGCCTGCGGGCATCGCTACGACACGGTCCTGATGGATGCGTACTCGAACCTCGACCTCGCACCCAGCCAGGTCTCCTACCTGAACGACTTCGAGAACCTCTGCGCCACCAAGGACTACAACGTCACGTTCGAGCGCGGCACGCGGATCGCCTATGCCGATCGGGCGCACCATTTCATCTCGGGCACCGCCAGCATCGACCAGGACGGGGCAGGTGCTGCATCCGGGCGACGTCCTGCGCCAGCTTGAGCGGGCGCTGGAAAATGTCGAGGCACTGTTGCACTCCGGCGAAGCTGATCTGCGCAACATGACGCATCTGCTGGTCTATCTGCGCGACCCGGCCGATTTCCGCGCGTCGATGGGTGCCTGCGCGAACGTTTCCCCGGCTTGCCGATCCTGATCCTGCGCGGTGCGGTCTGCCGTCCCGATTGGCTGATCGAGGTGGAAGGGATCGGCATCGCCGCAGAAGATCTCACCGCGATCTTCACCATTTTGATCACGAAAGGGCATCGCCATGCCGGAAGTCGACGCACCGCTCGCCATGCTCAACGAAGCCGCCATCGCCCTGGCCGACTGCGCCACGATCCCTACGACTTCGCCTTCGTCGAGCACGCGCTGTCGCCGGCCGCTGAAAGACCGAAGTGCTCGCTGATGCGCCGGTCATCCCGGACCGCGGCAGCTACGCGCTGCCCGACCTGAAACTACGGCCCGGAATTCGCCGCCGTGCGTCCAGGATCTGCTCAGCGTGCGCTTTCGCCACCTGGTGGAACGCAAGTTCGACATGGACCTCAGCGGCCTGCCCGCCCGCCATCGTCATGATGGGCAACACCACCGGCCACTATAACGAAGGCTACGCCCATCCGGATTCGAAGCATAAGATCATCACCGTCCTGCTAGGCTTCAGCCGCGAGTGGCCCTACGAGCGCGGCCGCCTGCGCGTGCTGCGCAGCGCCGACCGCGACGACTACGCATTCGAATTCGCGCCCGAGTTCGGCCGCATGCTGATGTTCCGCGTCTGCGAGCATTCCTGGCACGGCTTCCTGCCGCAGAAGGGCCAGCGCATGAGCCTGCAACTCTGCTACGTCGACTCCGAATGGTACGTGCCGCAAGGAATATTGGCGCCACAGCGTCAGCGCCTATGCCAAGTCGGTGCCGCTGCTGCGCAAGGTCATCGACTACGCCCCGCGCCGCTCTGACCGCGGGAGTGCGCACGATGAGCTACCCGCCGATTCCGAACCGTCGCGCAGATCGCCGATCATTTCATCGGCGCCGTCAGCCAGTCGGAACGCGCCGAGTGGCCGTTCCGCCACTGGAATCTGCGCGACGTGTTCCCCGAGCCGCTGTGCACCGCCATCCTGATGCTGCCGATCGCTCCGCCCGTGCTGGGCGACACCGACGGCACCCGCGCCAGCTACAACCGCCTGCGCACCTTCATCACCCCGGCGCTGCAAAAGAATTTCCCGCCTGCGCCGCGCTGGCGCGACGCGTTGCAGCGGCCCGACGTGGCGCGCGCCATGGCCGAAACCTGCGACATCGACGTGTCGCGGGCAGCTTCCTGCGCATGGAATACATGCAGGACCTCGACGGCTGCCTGGCTGGAGCCGCACCGCGACATCCCGGAGAAGCTGTTCTCGATGGTGATCTATCTGTTCACCGGGCCCGGATGCGAAGGACTGGGGCACCGACATCTACGATGCCGACCAGCGCTGGGTGGCCCGTTCTCCCGGCACTTTCAATTCCGGCGTGATCTTCGTGCCCGGCCCCGCCACCTGGCACGGTTTCGAGCCCCGCCCGATCGAGGGCGTCCGCCGCCTCATGGAGATCAACTACGTCCGCCCCGACTGGCGCGACCGCGACCAGCTCTCCTTCCCCGAACACCCGATAAAATAACCTGCTATGAAAACTCCCCCGACGCCCGATGTCGTCATTCCCGCGAAGGCGGGAACCCAAGCAGCTCGGGTCCCCGCTTTCGCGGGGATGACGACTGGCGTCACCGCTTTCATCCCCCGGGGTCGAGTCGCGAAGCGTCGAGGGTGAGGATGTTCGTATCGGCACGTCGCCTTCAGCGCCCGCCGCCCCCCTACTTCGCGATCGTATCCACCGTCATCGCGCTGCCGGTCAGCCGCACGCCGCGCCGCCGCGCCGCATCCACCGCGGCCTGCAGATCCCGCACATAATCCGCCTCCTGTTCCACATTGTCCGGCCGCGCACGATCGAACAGCGGCTGCGACGACGCGATCGCGATGATCATGTCCGTCCCATAGGGAGGCCCGACCTCCCACGCTGGATGCCCCGGCGCGGGATCGCCCAGGTTCACCGCCTCGCCGGATTGGAACGTCTTCGGCGGGTCCGCGGTCATATGCTGCTTCGGATCGGCCACCTGCGGATAAAGATGCAGCACCGTGCCGTCGTGGCCGACATAATCCACCCGCAGGTTGGCGCGGAAATCCGGCATGACCAGCCGTGGCAGGATATGTTCGCCATCTCGCAACTGAGTCTTCCCGTCAGCCAGCGTCAGACCCAGCCGAGGCAGGCTGACACCGAACGCCGGCACGATCGGGTGCAGTACCTCCAGGGCGGGGCAAAAGATCGGGTCCACGCTGGTGATCCGCCAATCCGCCGCGCCGGGGCTTGAAACGCCGGCCAGTCCCTGGCGCAGTGCATCGGCCGCCGTCGTCCCGGCGTAGCCGGTCAGTGTGATATTGCCGCCGTCCTGCACGCCGCCATTGACCACCGCGCAGTTCTGCCCCGCTGCAAGCTGTGCGACCTGCTGGCGAATGATGTCCAATCCAGCGCTGGCCGACTGCTGCGGCGGAGGTGCCGGCGCGGTGATATCCGTCTTTGGTTGCGGCTGCGGAGGCGCCGGGGTCTGGGTCGGCTGCACCGTCTGCCCGGTCTGAGCGTTTTGCCCTGTCTGAGCGTTTTGCGCTGTCTGATCGTTCTGCGATCCTTGCGACGCCTGACCCGTCTGACCAGTCGAACCGGTCTGCCCCGTCGAGCCGGTCTGACCCGTCTGTGGCGGCGCAGGCGGTGTGGATATCGGCGTCGATGGCCCGGACACCGGCGGCGTGATCGGCCCGGCCACCTGCGTTGTCTCCGGCCCGCGCAGCACAAAGAACCACACCCCACCGCCAATCAGCACCAGCACGACCACCGCGGCCGCCACGATCATCGGCAGCGAGGAACGCTTCGGTGCCGCAGCAGCAGCAGCACTCGCGGCCGGCGCCGTGGCACCCGCCCGCACCGCCGGTGCAGCCGGCGTAGCAGCGGCACGGCGAGGCGCCGCCGCCACCATCGTCGCCTCGCCGGAGTCGTCCTCCTCTGGCGGCAGCCCAGACGGCATCGGCCGCCCCGACGCCGCCGCCTGCAACGCCTCCAAAAACTCCGTCGCCGACTGGAACCGCTCCTCCGGCCGCTTGGCCATCGCCTTGCGCACCACGGCGTCGAACGCCGGCGGACAGGTGACTGTAATCTGTGACGGCAGCGGCGGGTCGGTGTTCAGCGCCTTGTGCATGATCGCCGACATGCCGCCCTCGAACGGCCGCTCGCCGGTCAGCAACTGGTACAGCAACACGCCCGACGAGTAGATGTCGCTCCGCGCGTCCACCACCTGGCCCATGAACTGTTCCGGCGACATGTAGGCCGGTGTGCCCAGCACCGTGCCCGCCTGAGTCATCGACGAACTCTCGATCCGGGCGATGCCGAAATCCGCAATCTTCGCCTGGCCGTCGCTGGTCAGCATGACGTTGGCCGGCTTGATGTCGCGATGCACCACCCCGCGCGCGTGGCTGAACTGCAACCCGTTCAGCAGGTCCGTCATCACCCGCATCGTGTCGCCGATGGCGAACCGCTCGTGCTTGTCCACCAGCGACTTCACCGACGGCCCGTCGACATATTCCATGACGATATAGGCGATGTCGCCGATCTCGCCGTAATCGAACACGCCGACGATGTTGGGGTGGGTCAGCCGCCCGGCTGCCTGCGCCTCCCGTCGGAACCGCGCCAGCGCCTCCTCGGTCTCTGGATCGTCGCTGGTGTCCGGCACCCGGACCGTCTTGATCGCGACCCGACGGGCGATGATCGGGTCCCACCCCTCGTACACGGTGCCCATCGCACCTTTGCCAAGCGTGCGCTTTATCTCGTACTTGCCGAGGGTCTCGATCGTCTCCGCCATGCGCACGCCCGGTTCAGATGGCCGGGGCGACCCCGGCGGGATGTCCAGTGGGTTCGATCATAGCCCGGCCAGCCGGGTTTTTGAAACCGCTTCGGCGTTCATAACCCGCTCACCGCCCTCACCGATCACCGCGAACGGCGCCCAGAAGAACGGATGGGCGATTTCCGGCGGCAACCCCTTGCCCGCGTCCGCCAGCATCGCAAGCTGGGCATCGCGCAAAGACCCGGCGACACCGAGCGCCGGGTTCTCTTTCATCCGCCGCAAGGTGTCGGCCACCAGGAACGCCGCCACCTGGTCGTTCACCGACCAGTGCGTGACCAGCAGCGAACGCGCCCCGGCATAGAAGAACGCGCGCGCCAAACCGGACAGGCTTTCGCCCGCTGTTGTCCCGCCGGGACCGCCCGAGTTGCAGGCCGACAGGATCACCAGATCGGCGTCCAGGTCCAACCCGACCAGTTCCGAAGCACTCAGCAGCGCCCCGCTCGCATTGGTCGCGTTCGCCGGATCTGACGTGATGATCGCCGGCTCGCTCTGGCAGGCCAGATCGGTCGGCAGCAACGCGTGCGTGGCGAAATGCAGGATGCGGTAGTTCTTCAGCGGCGTCTTCAGAACCGACTCGGCCGTGAAGGCGGTACCCGAGCAATTCGTCCGACGGGCTCGCCCCCAGCAGGTCGCGCGAGGCGGCCAGCTCCTTTGCGGCGAACGGCAGCAGCGGCAGGCCGGCCAGCAAACGCGCGCTGTCGGCGCAGGTCGAACCGGGGAAGCTGCGTTCCGCCTGCGCCAGCGTCACGGGCTTGAAGTCGCCGAACCCGAACCACGGCTTCGCCGCACGCGAGCCGGCCGCGATCTTGCGCAAGCTGACGAAATTGCTCGGCGCCGGCACGTGCGCCAGGGTGAACTGCCGCACCAGCCAGGGTGCGTCGCGCAGATGGGTTGCATCGGCCGGGCCGGTCAGCAACACCTCGAACGGCAGTGACAGCAGCGGCCCGGTCGGCGCAACCACCAGCGCCTTCACACCGTCGAGCTGCGGCGCCACGCCACCCAGCGTCAGCTTGTAGAGCTGCGTCGCGTCGGCGATGTCGAACGGCGGCAACCCCGCGGTGGTCAGCTCGATGCCTTCGCGGATTCGCTTCACCAGGCCGGCCACCTGCGGTACACCGGCGTCGATCTTCGACACCGTCACGGTGTTGTTGCGCAACAGGATCACCCAGCCGTCCTGATCCGCCACGCTGATCGCCGCGAACGCCTCGCCCGAATGCAGCGCGGCAAAAACCTCCTGCGCTGTCACCACCTGCTGCACGAGCTGGCCGTAGTTCGGCGAGGCCGCCTGCAACGCGCCGTCCGCGTCCGCCAGTTTCGCCCGCGTATCGTCGATCTGCTTATCCAGCGCCGCCGTCTGCGCGACGATCTCCGGATTGCTCGGCGTGCCCGCCCGCTGCGCCTGCGTGATGTCGTCACGCTGGCTGTAAAGCGTGTCCAGCTTGCCCTTCAGGTCGCGCTGCAACCGGATGGCCTCGCCGACCTTCGGGTTGCGCGAGTTCTCCGCCAGGGTCGCGCTCGCCTGGGCGATTTGCTGGCTGGTGATGCCGCCTTGCGCCAGTTGCGCCGCGGTGAACATCTCGGCCAGCAGTTGCTGCGCCTGATCCTTTTGCTTGTCGGCCGCCGCAGCGTAGATGTCCAGACACGGCGCCATCAGGTCCGGCGTCGTCCCGGCCTTCAGCGCGGTCAGCGCCACCACCGCACCGTGGCACAGCGGCAGTGCGTCGGTCCCGTGGCCGGTGCGCAGCAGCTCCCGGGCGTTCAGCAGGTAGGTCTCCGCCAGCGGCTTCGACCCCGGCAGCGCCCGGCCGAACGCCGCGGTGGACTCCTGCAATTCCGTCAGCGCCAGCGAGTCATCGCCCTCCGCCGCCGAGGTCAGCGCGGTCGAGCGGTACAGCCGGGCATTGACGATCGGCCGCGCCAGTCCATTGCCGCGCGCCAGGTCGCTCGCCGACTTCAGCAGCGCGTCAGCTTCCGCCGGCCGGCCGAGCACACGCAACACCACCGCGCGGTTACGCCGCACTTCGATCAGTCCCAGCAACGCCGATTGCGCCCGCGGGTCGGTGAGCAAGCCCTGGTCGGGCGCCAGCGAGCTGGACGCCACCGAGTGGGCGAACGAAAGCTGGGCGCTGGTCGGGGGCGCCTTCGCCTTCAGCGCATCATCCGGAACTTCGGCTGCGTACATCGCATCCGCCTGCGTCAGCATCGCCAGCGATTGCTCCAGCTTGCCCTGGTTCATCTGATCCAGGCCGCGATAGTGCAACAGGCGCGCCGGCGCGATCGCCTCGGCCGACGCCGGCACCAGCTTCCCGGCCTGGTCGAACAGCGCATCGGCCTCGGCGAAGCGGCCCTCGTTGGACAGTTGCAGCGCCAGCGACATCATCGTCAGCGCGGTGTTCGGATTGTCCTTGCCGAGCAATTTCTGCTGCAACGCGAGCGCGGCCCGGAACGCGGTTTCCGCCGCGCCGGTATTGCCCGCGAGGTTGGCGCGGGTGCCCGCCGTCATCAACTGATCGAACTGCCCCACATCGCCCGAGCTGAATGCCTGCGCTGCCAATCTGCTCGCCAGCAGCGCATCGGCCGCCGAACTCGCCGGCGCGGCGTCGGGCTTCATCACCCCGGACAGCACGCCGACCGAACGCTCCATGACGCGGGCGGCGGGCAGCGCCCCGTCGGCGTACCAGACCGTGTTGTTGACCTCGGCGACCATCGCCACCTGCGCCCAGCCACCGACCAGGCGCGTGCACTGCATCAACTCGGCCGGACTGCCGCCAAGGATCGTCGTCGCCGTCGGCGCATCGCAACGGAACCGCGTATCGATCGACACGCGCCACGGACTCGCGGTGGCGAGTGATTCAAGCGATGCGCCGCCCGCCGGCCCGCCGCTACGCACCCGCGCGCTCGGCTGCTCCCACGTGCCGCAATAGACAGAGGCCAATCGCCCGTGCTCGCCGACTGCGTGCAGTCCTCGCCCACGGCATTCTTGCCGATCGAGATTTGCGACGCCGGTTTCCCCACGCTGACCGCGCCATGCACATAGGCATCCGGCGGCGGGGTGTCGCACCCGGCCAGCGGCAGCAACAGGAGCAGTAGGGCGGCAAAGGTGGCGCGCATGGTCGTTAATCCTGGCCGGAGACGATCTGGAAGGGCAGGCAATCCTAGAGCAATCACGCAGGCGGCGGCGAGTTAAGGCTTAACTGTCATTGCGAGGAACGAAGCGAGGCGGCAATCCCGTGCCTGACGAACCACGGGCGGTTCGTCAGGCACGGGATTGCCGCCTCGCTTCGTTCCTCGCAATGACAGTGTCCTCCCCCTCCCCTTAAGGGGAGGGGTACGACCTTTCTGCTCATCCGGCCACCATGGATCATCGTGCCGGCCTTCATTGGGGCGGCGGCGGTGGTTTGGGAGTCGCAGGGCAGCCTTCCTTGGCGTCCGGATCATCGCACGGAACCAGCTCATACCGCTCGTCCGACACCGCCGGCAGCACCAGGTCTTCCGGGTTCTCCTGGTTGAGCGGCGCGCCGATGTTGATGTAGTCTGTCGGGTTGGTCGGCGGCACTCCCTCCGTCGCCAGCAGCACGCAGTTCACCGAGTGGATCGGGCAGCCGTTAACCTGGAAGACCGCGTCCGGCTGCGGCCAAATGAAGCCCGCTTCCGCTGCCGCGTCGCCGGTGTTTGTGTGGATCGTGCTATTGAGGAACTGGGCATTGCCCGGCGGCGTTTTATAGACGAAGTCGAGATCCTCGACGTAGATCGAGCCGCCCGCCGTGCCGTTGAGCACGTGCAGCACCAGCCACGTGTTCGGCGCATATAGGCCAAACTGCGAGCCGTTGAACTGCAGGTTTCCCCCGGTGAGGTTGATGCTCAGCACGCTTTCGGTAGTCATCGTATTGGGCAGGTTCTGGACGGTGAAGCTGCCCGGCAACTCGATCACGCTGTTGGCATTCAGATAGGCGCCCAGCGTGGTGATACCGCTGCTGGGCGGCAATTGGGTCTGGTAGTTCGATTCCGAGATGCCGTTCGCCGACCGCGTCCCGTTGTTGGGGATGCCAGCCGTCACGAAGGTGCCGCCGTCCAGCGTGATTTGATTCGGATCGTTGATCTGGATGGTCGCCGCACTTACCGAGCCGGTAATCGCCAGGTTGGTGCCGTCGTTAAGGAAGAACTTGTTGTTGGCCGTGAAGCTGCCGAGTGTGCCAACCTTGTTGCTATCCACGATGAGGTCACTGCCGGAGAAGGTCGCGTTGCCGGCGAGATCGACCGTCCCGGCCGCACTGCCGGTCAACAGGCTGGCGATCAACGTGCCATTCTCCGCTATGCTGCCGGACGCCGGAACGCCGTCATTCGCATCCATGATGATCGTGCCGAGCGCAGTGATGATCGCACCGTTCGACCCCTGCATGATTGGCCCATCATTCGCGGTCAATATAACGACAACATGGGTGCCCGGAGCAGAAATCGTTCCGTTGTTGGTCAATGTGCCGGCCGCCGTCGTGACGCCCGATGCAACCAGCGTCGCGTTGCCAGTCTGGGCAATGACCGTGCCAGTGTTGGTGTTGGTGAGGTCGGTCCCCGCCGTCAGTATCACGTTGGTATCGGCGTTGATCAGCCCGCTATTGCTCAGCGTGCCGGTTCCGGCGGTCCCCGACACACTTCCGGTCTGCGCAATGACCGTGCCGGTGTTGCTGTTCGTCAGATTGGTCGCCGCCAGCAGGATCGCGCTGGTGCTCGCCTGGATCGTCGAGTTGTTGGTCAGTGCGGCCTGCGTCGAAATGTCGATCGTGCCGGCAGTGGCGATAACCGGACCGATCACCGTCAGGCTCGGCACGTCGTCCAGCGTCAGGGTCGCCGCGCTGAAACTGTTCAGGTTGGTGATCTGGTTGGTGCCCGTCAGGCTCGCCGCGCCGGTGACCACACCGGTCAGCGTGCCGGCGTTGAGCCAGCCCGTCTCGGTCACCGCACCGCCCGCCGTCAGCGTTACGACGCCCAGAGTGCCAGCGGCCGACACCGTCCCTGCTGTGGTGATGTTCGAGTCGGTCGACTTCAGGCCGGTCGTGCCGCCGGCATTGTACGCCGCAATGGTGGCCGCCGCCGCCTGCCCGATCGTCCCGGTCTGCGCCACCAGCATTACGCTCGGTGTGCCGGCCGCGCCGAAGTTGCCCGGAGTCCCCGCAGCGATCGACCCGGCGGCCTGCGTGATCGACCCCTTGCCTGTCAGGTCCACCACGCCGGCGGTTCCGGTCGCCTGGATCACGCCCGAAGTGTCGATGTCCACCGTCTGCGTCGTCAGCGCGATCGTGCCGGTCGCGTTGGTCGCCCAGATCGTCGCCCCCGACGACTGCCCGATCGTGCCGCTGTTCGCCATCAGCGTCACGCCGCCACCGGCCGCGATGATCGTCCCCGCGGTCTGCGCGATCGCGTCGCCCGCCGAGAGGAACGCCGTGCCACCCGCCGATACCAACCCCGACTCCGCGATGTTGCCGGTTGTCGCCGTCAGCGACGCATCGTTGGTGATCGCGATCACCGAACCGCTGTTGGTCAGGTTGGTGGACGCCGTCAGGAACGCATAGGTATTCGCCTGGATCGTCGAACTGTTGCTCAGCGTGCCGGTCGCGTTGATCAGCACCGAGCCGGTGTTGGAGATCACCGGGGCGATCACCGACAGGTTCTCCCCATCCGTCAGCACGAAGGACCCGGCCCCGCCGGTTCCGGTCGTGAACGAGCCCAGATTGCCGACCATGTTGCCGCTGCCGGACGTTGCAGCCAGCGTCGCCCCGTTGGCCGCTGTGCCGATCAGCGTCTTGGCCAGCAGGATGCCGCTACCCGCCGTCTCGCTGATCGTGCCGCCCGACGCCAGGTCGACGCCACCGGTGGCGCCCGGCGCGGAAACCGTGCCGGCAAAGCTGATGTTGCCGGAGGCCGAGAGTTGGATCACCCCGGCACTGTTGGACGCCGAGATCAGCGCGCCCGCCGACTGGCCGATCGTGCCCCCGTGCGCGATCAACGACAGGTTCGGCGTCACCGAGCCGGACGCCAGGATGGTGCCGGTACCGGCCGACTGGATCGTCCCGGCGGTCTGCGTGATGTTCTGGCCCGCCGTCAGGACGACCGTGGTCGCCGCCGAGATGCCGCCCGACTCCGCGATGCTGCCGTCCGTCGCCGTCAGCGTCGCCGAGCCCGTGCTCGCCGTGACCCCGCTGCCGATGTCGAAAATGTTCAGGGTCGCCGCGATCAGCGTCGCGCTGCCGCCGGCAAACACGCCGCTGTTGCTGATGCTGCCGCCCGCGTTCAACACCGCGTTGCCGCCGGCGCTGGCGTAGTTGTTGACGATGTTGCCGTCGGTCGCCGTCAGCAAGGCGTTGCCGGACTGCGCGATCACCGAACCCGTATTGGTGAGGTTGGTCTCGGCCGTCAGCGTCGCATTGGCCCCGGCATTGACGTAGTTGGTCGTAATGGTGCCTGTCGCGGCCGTCAGCAACGCATTGCCGCCCGCAAGCACCGTGCCGTTGTCGATGTTGTCGCCGGCCGACAGCGTCGCATTGTCCACCGCCTGGACATACGTGTTGCCGATGCTGCCGTCGGGCGCATACAGCAGCGCATTGCCGCCCGCGTACGCGTAGTTGTTGCTGATGTTCCCCGTCGTCGCCGTCAGCGACGCGTCGTTGTCGATCGCGATCACCGACCCATTGTTGGTCAGATTGGTGCTCGCCGTCAGGTACGCGAAGGTCTCCGCCCGGATCGTCGAATTGTTGGTCAGCGTGCCGGTCGCATTGATCAGGACCGAGCCGCTGTTCGCGATCACCGGGGCGATCACCGTCACGCTCTCGCCGTCGGTCAGCACGAAGTCGCCGTTGGCGCCGGACCCGGCTCCGGTGGTGAACGAGCCCAGATTGGCCACCATGTTGCCGCTGCCGGACGTCGCCGTCAGCGTCGTTCCATTGGTGGACGAGCCTACCAGCGTCCCGGCCAGCAGGATGCCGCTGGCTGGCGTCTCGCTGATCGTGCCGCCGGAGGTCAAGCCAACCCCGCCGGCGCTGCCCGGCGCCGAAATCGTGCCGGCAAACCCGATATTGCCGGTCGCGGCGAGCGCGATGACACCCGCGTTGTTGGTTCCCGCCGAGATCAGCGCGCCGGCCGACTGGCCGATCGTGCCGCCGTTCGCCACCAGCGACAGGCTCGGCGTCACCACACTGGAGGCCGTGATCGAGCCGGCGCCGCCGGACAGGATGGTCCCGCCCGTCTGCGAGATCGACGTCCCCGCCGTCAGGCCGACCAGCGCCGCCGTGCCGGCCGCGATGATGTCGCCTACCACGGCAATGCTCGACGCGATCGCGTTCATCGCAATGGTGCCGGCAGTGTTGTAGGCCGCAATGGTGCCGCCGGTCTGTGCGATCGTTCCGGTGGTCGCCACCAGCGTCACGTCGGGTGTCCCGGCGGTGCTCGTGTTGCCCGGCGTCCCGGCCGCGATGAGACCTGCCGACTGGTTGATCGAGCGGTGTGCCGTCAGGTCCACCACCCCGGCCGTCCCGCTCGCCATGATGATGCCGGCCGTATCGATGTCCAGCGCGCTGGCGGTCAGCGCGATCGTGCCGGCCGCCCCGGTGGCCGAGATCGTCGCACCCGACAATTGCCCGATCGTCCCGGCGTTCGCCATCAGCGTCACGCCGCCGCCGGCCGCGGTGATCGCGTTGGCGGTCTGGTCAATGTTCTGGCCCGCCGTCAGGCTCGCCGTCGTCGCCGCCGAGATGCCGCCCGACTCCGCGATGCTGCCGTCCGTCGCCGTCAGCGTCACCGAGCCCGTGCTCGCCGTGACCCCGCTGCCGATGTCGAAAATGTTCAGCGTCGCCGCGATCAGCGTCGCGCTGCCGCCGGCGAACACGCCGCTGTTGCTGATGCTACCGCCCGCGTTCAGCACCGCGTTTGTGCCGGCGCTGGCGTAGTTGTTGACGATGTTGCCCGTGCTCGACGTCAACGACACGCTGCCGGCCTGACCGATCACCGAACCGCTGTTCGTCAGGTCGCCGCTCGCCAACAACACCGCGTTGGTGCCCGCGTTGACGTAGTTGCTGTCGATCGTGCCAGCCGTCGCCGTCAGCGACGCGTCATTGGTAACCGCGATCACCGAACCCGAGTTGGTCAGCGCAAGGGAGCCTTGCAGGATTGCAAACGTACTTGCGTCGACCAGACCGCTATTGGTCAGCGAGCCGGTAACGGCGGTCAGCACGGCGCTGCCCGTGTTCGCTATCACCGAACCGGTGGTGGTCAGGTTGGTTTCCGCCGTCAGCGTCGCGTTGGTGCCGGCATAAACGTAGTCGCTGGCGATCGTCCCCGTCGTCGCCGTCAGCGATGCGCTGCCGGTGTTCCCGATCACCGAACCGGTGTTGGTGATGTTGTCGCCGGCACTCAGCGTCGCGGTGCCGCCGCCATAGGCATAGCCGCTCGTGATGTTGCCGCCGGCCGAAAGCAGTGCACTGCCGTCGCCGATCAGGGTGGTATTGCCGATGTTGCCGTCAGGGGCCGATAGCGTCGCGTTTGTCCCGGCGCTGGCGTAGTTGTTGACGATGTTGCCCGTGCTGGACGTCAGCGACGCACTGCCGGCCTGACCGATCACCGAACCGCTGTTCGTCAGGTCGCCGCTCGCCAACAGCACCGCATTGGTGCCCGCGTTGACGTAGTTGCTGTCGATCGTGCCAGCCGTCGCCGTCAGCGACGCGTCATTGGTAACCGCGATCACCGAACCGGAGTTGGTCAGCGCAAGGGAGCCTTGCAGGATTGCAAACGTACTTGCGTCGACCAGACCGCTATTGGTCAGCGAGCCGGTAACGGCGGTCAGCACGGCGCTGCCCGTGTTCGCTATCACCGAACCGGTGGTGGTCAGGTTGGTTTCCGCCGTCAGCGTCGCGTTGGTGCCGGCATAGACGTAGTCGCTGGCGATCGTCCCCGTCGTCGCCGTCAGCGATGCGCTGCCGGTGTTCCCGATCACCGAACCGGTGTTGGTGATGTTGTCGCCGGCACTCAGCGTCGCGGTGCCGCCGCCATAGGCATAGCCGCTCGTGATGTTGCCGCCGGCCGAAAGCAGTGCACTGCCGTCGCCGATCAGGGTGGTATTGCCGATGTTGCCGTCAGGGGCCGATAGCACCGCGTTTGTGCCGGCGCTGGCGTAGTTGTTGACGATGTTGCCCGTGCTCGACGTCAACGACACGCTGCCGGCCTGACCGATCACCGAACCGCTGTTCGTCAGGTCGCCGCTCGCCAACAACACCGCGTTGGTGCCCGCGTTGACGTAGTTGCTGTCGATCGTGCCAGCCGTCGCCGTCAGCGACGCGTCATTGGTAACCGCGATCACCGAACCCGAGTTGGTCAGCGCAAGGGAGCCTTGCAGGATTGCAAACGTACCTGCGTCGACCAGACCGCTATTGGTCAGCGAGCCGGTAACGGCGGTCAGCACGGCACTGCCCGTGTTCGCTATCACCGAACCGGTGGTGGTCAGGTTGGTTTCCGCCGTCAGCGTCGCGTTGGTGCCGGCATAGACGTAGTCGCTGGCGATCGTCCCCGTCGTCGCCGTCAGCGATGCGCTGCCGGTGTTCCCGATCACCGAACCGGTGTTGGTGATGTTGTCGCCGGCACTCAGCGTCGCGGTGCCGCCGCCATAGGCATAGCCGCTCGTGATGTTGCCGCCGGCCGAAAGCAGTGCACTGCCGTCGCCGATCAGGGTGGTATTGCCGATGTTGCCGTCAGGGGCCGATAGCGTCGCGTTTGTCCCGGCGCTGGCGTAGTTGTTGACGATGTTGCCCGTGCTGGACGTCAGCGACGCACTGCCGGCCTGACCGATCACCGAACCGCTGTTCGTCAGGTCGCCGCTCGCCAACAGCACCGCGTTGGTGCCCGCGTTGACGTAGTTGCTGTCGATCGTGCCAGCCGTCGCCGTCAGCGACGCGTCATTGGTAACCGCGATCACCGAACCCGAGTTGGTCAGCGCAAGGGAGCCTTGCAGGATTGCAAACGTACCTGCGTCGACCAGACCGCTATTGGTCAGCGAGCCGGTAACGGCGGTCAGCACGGCGCTGCCCGTGTTCGCTATCACCGAACCGGTGGTGGTCAGGTTGGTTTCCGCCGTCAGCGTCGCGTTGGTGCCGGCATAGACGTAGTCGCTGGCGATCGTCCCCGTCGTCGCCGTCAGCGATGCGCTGCCGGTGTTCCCGATCACCGAACCGGTGTTGGTGATGTTGTCGCCGGCACTCAGCGTCGCGGTGCCGCCGCCATAGGCATAGCCGCTCGTGATGTTGCCGCCGGCCGAAAGCAGTGCACTGCTGACGCCGATCAGGGTGGTATTGCCGATGTTGCCGTCAGGGGCCGATAGCGTCGCGTTTGTCCCGGCGCTGGCGTAGTTGTTGACGATGTTGCCCGTGCTGGACGTCAGCGACGCACTGCCGGCCTGACCGATCACCGAACCGCTGTTCGTCAGGTCGCCGCTCGACAACAGCGCCACGTTGCTGCCGGCATTGATATAGTTGGTGCTGATCGTGCCCGCCGTCGCGGTCACCGACACGTCGTTGTTGACCGCGATCACCGAACCCGAGTTGGTGATGTTGGTGTTCGCCGCGGTGTTCGCCGTCAGGTATACAAAGGTCCCCGCCAGGACCGTCGAACTGTTGGTCAGCGTGCCCTGCGCCGTGATCGACACCGACCCGTTGTTCGCGATCACCGGAGCGATCACGTTCAGGCCCTGCGCGTTAAGCAACGCAAAGTCGCCACTCCCACCGGTTCCCGCGTTGAACGGACCCAGATCGGTAATCAGGTTGTCGGTCCCGGCGGTCAGGCTCACGCCATTGGCCGCGTCGCCCCGCAGCGTCACCACCTGGATCCCGCTCGACGCCCCGGCCTCGACAATCGAGCCGAGGCTGTCCAGCCACAAAGTCCCCGCCTGCGTGGTGGACAGGTTCACCAGCCCAGCCACGGTCATCGGCCCGGCGGTTACCGTGCCGGTACCGCCATTGGCGACGTCGTTGTAGCTGCCGATCCGCAGCGTGCCGGCGGCGCCGGTATTGATGTCGCCCAGCAGCGTTGTATCGATCAGCAACGTGTTGGCCGAGGCCGCACCCGCGAGACTGACCAGAGTGCCGCTGGTGAACGGCGCGATCGCCACCGTGCCGCCGGTCGCGGTGATCGTGCTCGCCGCTGTTCCCTCGACGATGTTATCCGCCACCATCGTAATGAACGCGCTGCTCGTTCCGGTTGCCGTCAGCGTCGCCCCGGTCGTGGTGTTGCCGACCTGCAGCGTGCCGCCGCTCAGCGCCACCTTGGCGAAGATATCGCTCGCGCTGACCAGGCCCGCGACCGTCAGGCCCTCCTGATCGACCAGGTCGAGATCGCCGCTGGTGACAGTGAACGCTCCCAGCGTGCCGATCGTATTGTGGTTGTTGATCAGCGACAGCGTGTTCGTCACGCCCTTGCCGCTCAGCAAAGTGCCCGCAACAAGCGTGAAGTTGCTGGCCTCGGTCACCCCGCTGGCCGCCGCCGACAGATCGAGCGTTCCCGCATTCACCACGCCGCCGGTGTTCAGCCCGATCCCGGCCACCGTCGCGGTCAGCCCCACGCTGCCCACCGAGATAATGCTGTTGCTGACCCCGATCGTGCCGGCCGTCAGCGTCACGTTGGCCGCGCTCAGCGACCCCGCCACGTTCAGGCTGCCGGTATCCTCCAGGCGGAAATCGCCGGTGGTGACCGCAAACGTCCCCAATGCGCCGATCGTATTGTCGGGACTCAGCAGCGTGACCGTGTTCTTGACCCCCGCGCCGCTGACCAGCGTGCCGGCGATCACCGTGCCGGTGTTGACTTCGGTCACCCCGCCGCTCGCCGCCGACAGATCCAGCGTCGCAGCGTTCAGCACCACGCCGCTGTTCAGCGCGATCCCGGCCGCCGTCGCCGTCAGCCCCAGGCTGCCGGTGTTCGCAATGATGCTGCCGGCCACGCCGATCGTTCCGGCGGCGATCGTCGCGTTGGTCGCGCTCACCGATCCGGTGACGTCGATGCTGCCGGTATCCAGGAAGCGAAGATCGCCTCCGGTGACGCCGAAATTGCCCAGTGCGCCGATCGTATTGCCGGTGTTGAGCAATACGACATTGGCGCCGGCGGTGCCGGTCAACGTGCCCGCGATCAACTCGGACCCGCTGGCTTCGCCGATCCCGCCCAGGCTGTCGAGTTCGATGTTGTTCGCAGCCGAGCCTAGCGTCCCTTCGATAAGGATCGATCCCGCGGTTGTCACCGGCGTCGCGGTCCCGGGAATCGTGACGGCGCCGAACCGCAAATTCGTCGCGTTGAACACACCCAGCGTGGCGCCGCCCGCGCCGATCGTCAGTAGCGTTCCGCTATGGAACGGCGCCACCTCGGCCGTCGTCGCCGTCACTGTGCCGTCGTTGAGGAAATTGTCGGCCTGGAAGCTGGCCAGCGTCAGAGTGCCCGTCGGCGCCCCAATACTCCCGGTCGCGGCAATGGTAATGCCCGCCGCAACACTGCTCGCGAGATAGACATAGCTCGGCGCGGTGACGGTCCCGGTCACGCTGAGCGCCGCGGCGTCGTCCAGCCCGAACCCGAAGGCTCCCCCGGCCACCGCGAAGCTGCCCAGCGCCGCGATCGTGTTTGTCGCGCTCAACAGGCTGACCGTGCCGCCGGCGCTGCCGGTCAGCGTCGTGGCGATGATCGACCCGTCCGGCTCGCTGATCGCGCCCGCCGCGTCCAGCACCACCGTAGGGGTATCCAGCACCCCGGCCGTCCCAGTCGCGCCAATCGCAATCGTGCCCAACGTCGTGGTCAGCGACAGCGTCCCCGTGCCGCCATTAACCGTGCCGAGCACCGTCAGCGCCTGGCCATCCTTTAGCGTGAAGTTGCCCGCGCCGGTGTTGGTCGAGGTCCCCAGATCGGTAACCGCGTTGGTATCGCCCAGCGACGCCCCGCCAGTGGACGTCGCGAACAGCGTGCCGGCCGTGATCACCCCGGCGGTCTGGTTGATCGCCCCGCCGGAATCCAATGTAACGACCGAGCCCGACAGGTTCTGCGGCAGCGTCAGAGTTGTCGCGGCCGTCGTAGAGTCCAGCGTCAGTGACCCGCTCGTCGTGATAGCGCCGCCCAACACGATCGAGCCGGCGGTCGCGTCCAGGCTCGCCAGCTTCTTCGCTCCACCCACTGCGGCGCCGAAGGTCAGCGTCCCGGTCCCGGTGGTCACCGTCAGGCCCTGACTGCCCGCCGTCGTGGCATCCACTGTGTTGACGAAATCGACCGCGCCGTTCGCCGTGCTGTTGAAGTTGGAGTTCAGCGCCACCGTGGCCGCAGCCAGCGTGACCGCGCTGTTGAAGGTCTGCGGACCGTCGGTCGTGACATTGCCGCCGAGTATCGTCGGACCGGTCACCTGCAGGCTCGCCAGCGCCTGCCGTTCCACCCACCGCACCGCCGAAAGTCACCGTCCCGGTCCCGGCGGTCACCGTCAGGCCGTCGCTGCCCGCGCCCGTTGAATCCACCGTGCTGCCGAAGTCGACCGGCCCGTTGGCCGTACCGCTGACGTTCGAATTCAGCGTTATCGTGGCCGCGCCCAGCGTCACCGCGCTGTTGTAGGTCTGCGCCCCATCGGTCGAGACGTTGCCGTCGAGCGTCGTCGGACCGGTCACCGCCAGGCTCGCCAATGCCGTCGTCCCGACCGCGCCGGCGAACGTCACCGCCCCGGTCCCGGCGTTCACGATCAGGCCCTGGCTGCCAGCGGCCTTCGCATCCACCGTGCTGGTGAAGTCGATCGCCGTATTGGTGCTGTTGACCGCCGTGTTGCTACCCAGCGTCACCGCGCCGAAATTCGTCGCCTGGCCGAGCGTCAGCGTGCCATTCGTCGTAACCGCCGGGAATGTGTAGGCGCCGGTACCTGATCGTGTAGATCCCGGTATCCAGCGTCAGCGGTGCAACCGGATTCTGCACCAGGGTGCCAGTGGTGGTAACCCCGCTCAGCGTCTGCGCCCCGGTGCCCGAGGTCAGCGTCAGCGAGTTGGCGATGCCGGTAATCTGGCCGAGGACCGCGATGGTCCCGTTCGCCGTGTTGGCATTCGAGTTCAACGTGACCGCGGCGCCCAGCGTCACCGCGCTGTTGAAGGTCTGCGGCCCGTTGGTCGTGACGTTGCCGCCCAACGTGGTCGTGCCGGTCACCGTCAGGCTGGTCAGCGGCGTCGTGCCCACCGCACCGCCGAATATCACGGCACCGGTACTGCCGGCATTCACGGTCAGTGCTTCGGCGCCGTCAACCGTGCTGACAAAATGGATCGTGCCGTTTCCCGTGTCGCTCAGGCTGGCCGCCGCCTGTAGAACAACCGGGTTGTTGTACGTCTGGCCGCCTCCGGCTGTCGTTACGACCGCCGTGGTGGCGTAGTTCAAATTGATGGTGCCCGTACCGCCCGTAGCCTGTGCTGGCGCTGAACGTATCGACGCTGATCGGCGCGGCGATCGTGATGGAGCCCGCCTTGGTCGTGTTGCCGGACGTCAGGATCAGGCTGCCGCTGGTCCCGGTGATCGCGGCGTTGACGGTGATGTTGTCGTCGGCCAGTAGTTGCAGCGAATTGGTGCTGGTCCAGGTCACCGGCGCCGAGACCGTGATGTTCCCAAGGTCGAGCGTCCCGGCGCCGTTGGTGGTGACAACGACGTTGCCGCTGCCGAGCGCACCCTCCAGTGTCGTATTCGCAATTGACGCCGGATCGTTGCTTCCAGAGAACGTGATCGTCCCGCCGGCGGCGACGGTCCCGGTATTCGTGTCGGTAGCATTGATGTTGATGTTGTACGGATCGAGCAGCCAGGTGCCCATCGTGCCGCCGGCGGCCAGAGCGCCGACATCGATCGTTGCGGTTGACGCGATGCCGAGGTAGTGCCCCGACGTTTCGACGAACCCGCCGTTGCCGCCCAACGGCCCGCCGGTGGCGGAGATCAGCCCGTCCATCTGCGTGGTGCCGGCCGACAGCACGGTGACCCGCCCGCCATTGCCCTTCGCCGTGGCGTTCGCCGCGATCGTCGCGCCCGCCGCCACCGTAACGTTCGCCGCCGTCTGCGTGGACGCAACGCCCGGCCCGCCCGCCGCCCGTTGCAGCGTCGTGCCGACCGCCACCACCCCGCCGCCGGCCTTGCCCGACGCATTCAGCTTCGCCCCCGAAGCCACCGTCACGTTGCCCGTGGCGTTGACCGCGATCGCCCCGCCCGTCGTCCCCGGCGCGGCGCCCTCGGCATCCAACTGACCCACCACAGTCACCGACCCGCCGACGCCGTTCAGCGTCACCGTCCCGGTATGCCCGCCGACGCTGTTCGCCTGGATCCGTCCCCCGGCGTTCACCAGCGTCTGCACCAGCCCGTCCGCCGCCGCCGCCGTCAGCCGGATCGTGCCGCCATCGGCAATGATCAGCCCGCTGTTGGTTACCAGCGCCAGCGCGCCGTTCGGCGCCTGCGCGATCTGCCCGGTCACGTCGATCGACAGCATCCCGTCGCCGTACAGGTCGAGAACCGCCTTGGTCGCGCCCCCCGCCAGCACCACCGTCCCCAGCCTCGCCGTGATCACCCCGGAGTTCGCCACCTGCGGCGCCACCAGCGCCGCCAGGCCGGCCTGCTTCACCGTGATCTGGCCCTGGTTCACGATCGCCGCGTTCGGGTTCGCCGCCTGATCCAGCGCCAACTGACCGCCGTTGATGAACGTCTGCACCGCGGCGTTGCCGCTGGACGCCGCCGTCACCATCAGGCCCGCGGTGTTGACGATCGCCCCCTTGTAGAAAATCACCCCCGACTGGTTCTCGATGATGATCTGCCCGTTGGCGCCGATCCGCCCGGCGATCTGCGACGGATTCGGACCCACCACCTCGTTCAGCGTCACCGAACTCGACGACGGCTGGTTGAACTGCACGCTCTGCTGGCTGCCGACGCTGAACGTCTGCCAGTTGATCGCGCCGCGCTGGGTGGACTGGTTGATCGTCGTCTGGCTGGTCGTCGTGCTGATCGAGGCGCTGCCGCCCACCACCACGCCTCCGGTCGGACGCGTGTTCGGCGCCGGCTGGGCGGCGGCCGGCAGCGACACCACCATCGTCACGGTAGCGCAAAGGGCAGTACTGACCAGCAGCGCCGGGCGCCGCCGCCGCACGACTCCCAACAGCTTCACGTTCGCCCTGCGCCACGGCTTAGCCATCATTATTCCCCCGTCGTACCGATCGCCCTAGCGGCGTCCGGCATGCGTTCTTTCAGAAGTGACCCAGCACATGCCAGTACAGTCCGATGCCGTTCTCCGCCGAAACATCGGCGCCCGAACCGGTCGGGTAACGGTTGAACCGCGCCAGAGCCTCGAAATCCACCTCGGTGTAGCGTGTCACCTGCAGCCGCACGCCGCCGCCCGCCGAGTTCACCATCGTCGCGAAGTCCGCCGCCTGGTTCTGCCAGGTCTCGCCCCAGTCGTAGAACAGGTAGAACTGCGTCGAGACCTCTGCCGAAAGCCCCCACATCGACAGGTTCGTTCCGGTGTTGAACTGCAGCTCGATGGTCGCCGCCAGCGCCTTGTCGCCGGGGATCTGCCCGGAATAGTAGCCGCGGGTGAATTGCGAGCCGCCCAGGTAGAACTGTTCCGCCGGCGGCAGGATGTCGTTGCTCCATTGCCCCGTCAGCAGCCCCATCAGCGCGACGCTGCTGCCCTCATACGGGCTGAACAGCGTCTGCGTCCGGGTGACCTGGAAGTTCACCTTGAAGAAAGTTGCGGTCTCGCCCTGCCGCGCCGCGGTCGCCGCCGTGCCGTCGGTGTCCGCGCCCAGGATCGGTAGGCCCTGCGACAGCCGCACCGACACCACGTTGTTCGCCGGCCGGCTGGCGCCGAGCCACAGATCGGACATCGCGTAGTCCTCGCCGAACCGCAACACGCGCAGCGAGTCGTAGCTGGTCAGCACCAGCGGCACGCCGGTGCGCACATTCGAGGTCAGCGCATCGAACGTGGCGTAAATGTTCAGCGTCTGCTGGCGCGAGCGGATCACCGGGTAGGTCAGCACCCCGCCCAGCACGTCGGTGGCGCCGTGGTAGTTCTCCGCCTGCAGCCCGCTCGGGCCGCCGCCTTCCGGCACCGCGTTGCCGTGCCCGATATAGATCCGCCCCTTCAGGCCGGACGCGCCGATGAAGAACTCCTCGGCGAGCTGGCCGAAGTTCTGGCTGTTCGGGAAGGTGTGGTAGAACGTGCCTTCGGTCTTCTCGCCGAGCTCGGAGAAGCTGTTGAAGTCCAGCACGCCCAGCGCCTCGACCGGACCGGTCTGCACAAAGGCGCGGTTGTCGAAGCTGGCCAGGCCGGACACCGACTGGCGGCTCACCTGCGCGATCAGGTTCAGCGCGCCGGGATCGTCCGCCGAGGGTTGCAGCACCGCCCGCAGCGTCACCCCGGGCACGTCCTGCGCCAGCAGCAGGTAGCGCTCCAGCGTCACCGAATTGATCGGCGTGACCTCGGTCAGCTTGTTGAGGAAGCGCAGCACCTGCACGCCGGCCGGGCCGATGTCGCCGTCCAGCTTGACGCTGGCGATGCGGCCTTCGGTGATGACGAAGCGCAGGTGGCCGGCGGTGTCGAGGTTGGCGGACACCGTGCTGAGCACGTAGCCGGCGGAGCGGTAGTGTTGCAGGATCGCCTGGCGTGCCGCGTCGATCTGCGGCAGCGGCACGGCGGGGCCGGTGAGGTCCTGGGTGTAGTGCGCGATGTCGGCGGCGGGGAAGGCGGTGACGCCGTCCACCGACACGTCGAGGACGCGCACGGTGCGGTTCGGCACCTCGGCGCCGGGCGGCGGCAGGGCGGGCAGCGCGGTGCCCGGCGCGCTGGTGGGCGGGGCCGGCGGCAGCATGCGCTGGATCGGCGAGCCTTGCGGCACCAGGTTCAGGTTCGGCGACTGTTGCGCCAGGGCGGGCACTGTCGCGATGGCCAATCCCAGCAGCAGGGCCAGACACGGCAGCAGCATTGTCGCGTCGAACCGCCGTGCCCTGGGACGGGGCGCCCCGGGCCGCCCGGCCCCGACACCCTGCGCCCCAACGCGCCGCGCCAAGGCCGGCGCACTAAACCGGGCCCTGGCCATCTGCCGGCCGGATAGCCGGGCATCCCCCCATGGATTCACCATTTTGCCCCTGTTCTGTGCGATCCACGAACCGCCGTCCAGGACAGCTATCCAGACTCATTCCGAATACGTCAATAGTTAAACATCATCATGCCACCTGGATGCGACCGGGGGAAGAACAATTTCGCACACTGTGTCAAAAACCTCCTACCTATATTTGGTCTGCATATTCATAATCCGCTGCTCCGGTTGACAGGTCGCGCCAGACGCCGCCCAGTAGAGCACTTGCAAAGGAGGCTGTGCATGCGTGAATGGGAAAAGCGTCGTGTCGGCAAAACGAGTTTTTCCGTGACCTGTCTCGGCCTTGGCACCGCCACCATGGGCGGTAGCCGTATTCCGGTCACCCGCGAGGACAGCGAGTTCTATGGTGCGCGCCGCCTGGAATGCAGGCGTGCGTTATGTCGATACGGCACCATTCTATGGCGTCGGCGCCGCCGAACGCCGCGTCGGCGATGCCATGCGCCAACACCCGCGCAACGACTGGGTGCTGTCCACCAAGGTTGGGCGGCTGTTGCGGCCACGGCACGGAACGCCCGGCCACACCGACGGCAGACTGTCGCCAATGCCATTCGAGGTGATCTACGACTACACCTACGACGGCATCATGCGCTCGGTCGAGGATTCATACCAGCGCCTCGGCCTGGCAAAGCTCGACATCCTCTTCGTACACGATATCGGCGTCTATCAGCACGGTGTCGAGGGCAATGCGTCACACCTGCGCGCGCTGCGCGACAGCGGCTATCGCGCGTTGCAGGCGCTGAAGGCCGACGGCAGCGCAAGCGCGATCGGCATCGGCGTCAACGAAAAGGCCATCCTCATCGAGGCCCTCGGCTTCGCCGACTGGGACGTTTTTCTGCTCGCCGGACGCTACACGCTGCTGGAACAGGAACCGCTCGACGACCTACTGCCGATGTGCGTGACGCGAGGCACCTCGATCGTCGTCGGCGGCCCGCTGAATTCCGGCATCCTGGCCGGACGCGAAACCTGGAACTACGCCGCCGCCCCACCCGAAGTGGTGCAGCGGGTGAAACGGATCGAGGCCATGTGCGACGCGCACAAGGTGCCGCTGGCCGCCGCCGCCCTGCAATTTCCGCTCGCCCATCCAGCGGTCTGCGCGATCATTCCGGGCCCCCGCAACGCCGCCGAATTCGAGGCAAATCTAGGCTTGTTGCAAATGCCCATCCCCGCCGGCCTATGGAACGACCTCCGCACCGCCAACCTGCTACACCCCGAAGCCCCAACCCCGTAACGTACACCTGTCGCGCTCAGGTAACCTCTCCCGCGGGAGCGGGAGAGGTCGAAGGTGCGAAGCACCGAGGGTGAGGGTGATCGGGTCGGCACGTAACGGGTTCAGCGCGTAGCAGGTTAGAGCCAAGCCTCCCGATCACCCTCGCCCCCTTACCCCTTCACCGCACCCAACGCCAGCCCACGCACCAAATGCCGTTGCAGTAACATCATGAACACCACGATCGGCAGCATAATCCCAACCGCGGCCGCCGCCGACAGCGACCAGTAATTGATGTCCTCCCCGCCATACTCCGCAATCGCCACCGGCAGAGTCTTGGTATCCGGCCCGGTCAGCACCAGCGCGAACAAGAACTCGTTATACGCCAGCAGCAGGCTGAACAGCGCAGTCACCCACAGCCCCGGCCGCACCACCGGCAACGCCACACGCACGAACACCTGCCATGCGTTGCAGCCGTCGATCGCCGCCGCTTCGTACAACTCGTGCGGCACATCAAGGAAGAAGCTGCGCATTAACCAGATAGTGAATGGCTGGTTGATCGCCACCAGTGCAAGGATCATTGCCGCGTAGGTGTTGATCAGCCCGAACGCCTGCGCCAGCAAAAAGAACGGAATCGCCAGCAGGATGTGCGGAAACATCCGCATCGACAGTAGTGCGAACAGCAACCCCCGCGACGCACCGCTGGACAGCCGCGACAGCCCATACGCCGCCATCGTGCCTACGGAAACCGAGGTCACCACGGTGCCCGCCGAGATCGCCGCGCTGTTGATCAGGAACCGCCAGAACCCCTTCTCCACCCAGATCTGCGCATGGAACTCCCAGGTCGGCGCGAAGAACAATCGAGGCGGCACTGCGAACGCATCCACCGGATGCTTGATCGAGGTCAGCACGCCCCAGATCATCGGCGTCAGGTTCACCGCGGTGAAGCCGCACAGCGCCAGGAACAGCGGCAACTGCGAGCGCAGGTGACGATGCATCAGAAGGCGCCCCGCTCGCGCCGGTACACCACCCGGATCATCAACGCGGTCGATGCAGCCACCACCAGCAATGTCAGCACGCCGAGCGCCGAGGCCTTGCCCACCTGCAACAGCCGGAACGCCAGCGCGTAGGTGTAGAGCGTGATTGTCTCGGTCGCGGTCCCCGGCCCGCCACCAGTCAGTACATAGATCGTGTCGAAGAAGCGGAACGCATCCATCAGCCGAATCGCCAGCACAAACACGATCAGCGCGCGGATCGACGGCAGCATGATGCGAAACAGCAGCGTCCACGGCCCGGCGCCGTCGATCTGCGCCGCCTCGATCTGACTGTGATCCACCGTGTTCAGCCCGGCATAGAGCACCAGGATCATGAATGGCGTGAACTGCCACGCGTCCGCCAGCACCACGGTGGCGCGCGCCCACGCCGGATTGCCGAGAAAGTCGGGCGGGAACACACCCAGGCTGATCAACACGCCCGACACCAGTCCCCACCGTCCGATGAAGATCCACCGCAGGAACAGCGCCGCCACCACCGGCGTAACGATGCTCGGCAGGAACAACAGCAGGTTCAGCACGCGCGTGCCGAACGTGAGATGGTACAGCCCATACGCGATCAGTAGCCCAAGACAGAATTCCAATCCGACCGCCGAGAACACGATCGCCACGGTGCGATCGAGCGAGCCCCAGAACCGTTCGTCCACCAGTAGCGCTGCATAGTTTCCGACTCCGATAAAGTCGCGCGCACCGCTGCCAAGATCGTAGTTGAACAAACTCAGATAGATCGCATAACCAAGCGGATACAGCATGACCGAGCCAAGCACCAACGCGCTCGGCAGCAGGAACAACCTGTAACTTAACCTCTCCCGCCGATAACTAAACCTCTCCCGCCCTTGGCGGGAGAGGTCGAGGCGCGGTAGCGCCGAGGGTGAGGGTGCCGCGGCACGCACCGTGCTGCCTGCTTCGTCCGGCGAAGCAGAACCGCCCGGGCCGTCCCCGCCCGCCGCGCCAGAGCCCAACGCGCGCCGCCCCGCAGCGCCCTCAGTAATAGCCATGCCCCTTAAGGAACGTCTCAGTCTCGCCCGCCGCCGCATCCAGCGCCGCCTTAACCGCCATTTCCCCGGTCACCGCCTGCAGAATCCGCCGCGTGATGAACTCACCGATCGAATAGAACTCGGGCAGCGACGGAAATGGCAGCGCTGCCGGCAGCGCCTCCAGCGACGCGGGATAGTAGCGATACGTCGCCTTCAATTCCGGATCGTTCAGCACCGAGCGCCGCGGCGGCACCATCAGTGGCGCGACCGCCCGCATGTTCGTCTGGTTCGCCGAGGTGGCGATAATGCGGAACAGCGTGTCAGGATCCTGCTTGCTGAACGCCGAAATGCCATACCCGTCGGAGCCGCCGCGCCCATGCCCGCCCGGCGGCGGCGCCCAATCGATCTGCCCGACCACGCGCGACTTGCTCGGATCGTCCATCGCCTTGGCCCGCGTCGCCCATTGCAGGCCCATCGTCGCGGTGTCCTGCTGCAAGGCGATCGTGCATTCGTCATTGGCCGCGGCGGTGAAGCCCTGCTGAGCGTATTGCGTCACCTCCTTCATCGCCTCGATCGCCTGCACGCCACGCGCATCGTTGAAGATCGGGTGCCACTTGTCGTCGAACCAGCCATCGCCGATGGTGTTCAGATACCAGTGTGCCTCGTTCAACCCGGCATCCACCGGCTTGAGGCAACTGATCGTCCCCGCACGCAGCGGCGAATTGAACGATTTCGCCAGCGCCCGGTAATCGTCCATGGTCTTCGGCGGCTGCTTGCCGGCCTGCGCGAACAAATCCTTGCGGTAGAACAGCAACATCACATTCGATGTGTGCGGCAT
This sequence comes from uncultured Alphaproteobacteria bacterium, assembly GCA_963762885.1. GTDB lineage: Bacteria > Pseudomonadota > Alphaproteobacteria > Acetobacterales > Acetobacteraceae > JASHVB01. The sequence continues at coordinate 117,382 of CAVXNH010000014.1, read as the reverse complement.
CAGATACAGCTTGCCGTCATAGCTCAAACTCTTCAGCACCGACGGAGGAAAATCGTCCAGCGCGAATTCCACCTTGTATTTGGCCCACAGATCGTCGAGCGGCCGCAGCCAGCCGTTCTTCGCAAAGGTCAGGAATGTGGAATCATTGGCATACGCGATGTCGATCGTGTCGGCCTTGGAGGAAAACGCAATGGTGATCAGCTCCAGCGCCTTGTCGAACGGCATGAGCTGCGTATTGACCGAGACACCGGGCAGCGCCGTGCGCATCTTCTCGGCATAGTACTCCAGTGCCGGAAACCGGTGGCTCACCATCTGGATCGTTCCGCTGGCGCGCGCCGCACGCCCGACGATCGCCGGTGCCGCCACCGCCGCCTGCAACACGCGTCGTCTGCTCCAGCTCGAGCCGGCCATGGATGGTTCCCCCTCATTATCGCGATTGCGCACAGTCTACGCGGCGTGGACAGACGGTTGTCAATCGCCCAGGCTGCGTGCCGTCAGGAAGGGAGCAACACGATGCCGGAAGTCTATGTGCACGCGATCGAGGGGCGGTCGAAGGATCAGAAGCGCGCGCTGATCAAGGACATCACCGATGCGGTGGTGAAAAACTTCGGCGTCGCCGCCGATGCGGTCCTGGTCGAGATCATCGAATCGTCACGTGACAACAAGGCCAAGGGCGGCGTGCTATTCAGCGAACGGTAAAGCGCCGCGTCAATTAGTACTGTGTCATGGCCGGCGAAGGCCGGCCACCCACGACTTTGCTGATTAGCACGCAGGAAAGGCGTGGATGACCGGTCCAAGCCCGGTCATGACACTATGGTGAGTGCCGACCCCACCTCCCACCCCTCACCCCGCTTCGAACACCGCGAACACCTTGTTCGCCGCCAGCACGTACGTCTCGACCATCTCGGTCCACACCGGCCGCCGCCCCAGCGCGTCCATCGCGCCGGCCAGGCACACCCAGTTCAGCATCTCCTGCTGGCCCGCATGCTCCAGGTCCGCAATCCGCAAATCCTTCCACAATCCCAGACGCCCGTCGCGTAGTTCCTCGAACCGCGCCCGATCCGCCGCCATGTCAGGCCAGACATAGTGATTGCTCTGTGCAAGAAACGAGTGCGACCAACTCGACGACGCGATCACCGCCACGCGCCACGGCGATTCGCGTAACGCCCGCACCGTCGCCGCACCGACCGCGAAGCACCGCGCTGCGCTCGGCCCCGGCGGGTCCGGTTCATCGGACCCGGTGCCATCGATATGCGCGAACGCACCGCGCTTGGAAATCGTCGAGGAGCCATAACAATTCACATGGAACGGCAGCACCGGCCAGGGCAGGCCCTTCCGGTCATAGTCCAGCAGCAGCAGCGCATTTATGAACGCATGCGGCAGACCCGCCTCGTGCCGCATGGTATACGCATACGGCATGTCGAACCCTTGTTCGATCAACGCGGTGGTCAGATAGCGGCCGGCCGCGCGGTGACCGGCCAGCCGCACCACGATATCGTTCGGCTCGCCCCAGGCGTTCGCCGCCTTGCCGAGCCGCGCGAATGGCCGAGACTCGATCGTATCCAACGCAAATACGCAGAACGGCGCGACACCGTCCTCGCGGAAGTTTTCATACTGGTCGTCGCCCCAGATCAGCACCAGGTCCGGATCGAACGCATCGAGCGCGGCGCGCACCGCGCGAAACGCCTCCACCAGGCGCTGCCGATGCGGCCCGGCCAGCCGCCCGGCCTGGTGCTCGGCCCACTCCCGCTGCATCGGCACAGGCCAGCCGGACGGATCGCGCGCCGCCGCCGGCACGTGCGGACTGCGCATCACCCGTTCCAGGATGCCGGCCATCCGCTCGTCGGTGCCAAGCATGGGGGGAGAGTGCGTCACCCCCAGCCCGAGAATCTCGGCCATCGGCGTTGCCTCCTTGCGCCAGTCGTTGGGCGCAGGATAGGCACGTTGCCGCGGCGGACGAAAGCGCCCCCTCCCGCCGGCTACGGCACCTCCACGTATTTGATGCCGTTCGCCGTGGCAAACTTCTTCGCGTTCGCCTTGACCCGCGCTGCGTCCTCGGCATCCCAGACGGTTTTGCCGCCGAAAAACTTGCCGTATTTCGGGTGCGGCACCGGGCCGGTATTGCAGTCGCGCGTACTGATGCACAGCTCGGCGACATCCTGACTGAATACGATGTCGGCGTGCATCTGCGCTTCGATATAGATGTTGCCGCCTAGGATGTTTTCCTCGCTGCCCTTTTTGGTCAGGCCCATGGCGTAGCTGTGCAGTTTTTTCAGGATCGCCGGGTGACAGAACAAAACGATGTAGCCAAACTGGAAGTAGCTGCAACCAACCTCGCTGAGGAAGAACGTCAGGTTATTGTATTCCGCCTTGCGGGAAGCGAGGTCCATATCGACCTCGAACGAATCGCAATGGGTGTAGGTTGAGTTGTGCTTCAAGAAATCCTTCAGCACCAGGAAGCTGCGGCCATATTTCGACAGGCCGCCGTTGATGCAAAAGGCGAAGTCCACCGCGGCGTAGCGCGGCCGCATGGCCGGCTGAAAGCTCGCACTCGGCTTGTTGCCGAGCGTCATCAGACGATTCTGCGCCGCAATCGTCCCGGGATCGGCACCCACCACCGGCTGGCTGTAGCCGAACATCGAATTCTCTGCCGTGTCGCGCTTGTTGGCGTCGCTGGATGCGCCGCTGACGCCGCGTTCCCAGAAGTTGCCGTAGGTTTTCGACTTGTTCTCCGAATAGAACCAGTTCGGCGCCTTCAGCGAAATGGTCAGCCGCGCATCCTCCAGCAGCTTGATGATGCCGCCATATTCCATATCCGCGGTGGTCGCTGTGGACAGGTTCTGCGTTATCAACCGCTTGACAGCGAGTTTCTCGACCATGTCGTAGTCGGCCGCCTGTCTGCGATCCGTCAGGCCGACGGTCTCGTTGCGTGCCAGCCGTCCAAGGGCAGCATTGCGGTCAGTGGCGTTGGGCGTCGGAAATGGGGTAGGAGGAACACCCATGAAAGGACCTCATGGTTAGCGCCGACATGGCGGGGGGGGTGCCGAGATGGTTCGAGCGCAAATTATGACCCCGCAGAACCGGCCAATGCAAGCGGAACGTTCCGGCCGGAAGTGTGGCAAGCCGCCGGCGCGCCGGTGGCTACGCCTTGAACAGCGACAACAGCCCTTGCAGCAATTGCGTCGGCGTCGGCGGGCAGCCGCGGATCACGAGATCGACCGGCACCACGGCGGATACGCCCCCCACGACGGCGTAGCTCTCAGCGAAGACGTGGCCGTCGGCCGCGCAATCGCCAACCGCAACGACCCATTTCGGGTCGGGCGTGGCGCGCCATGTGCGCTCCAACGCCTCGCGCATGTTCTTCGTCACCGGCCCGGTGACCAGCAGCACGTCGGCATGCCGCGGCGACGCCACGAAATGCAGGCCGAACCGCTCCAGGTCATAGAAAGCGTTGTTCAGGGCATGGATTTCCAGCTCGCAACCGTTGCACGAACCGGCGTCCACTTCGCGGATCGCCAGGCTGCGCCCAAGCTTGCGCCGTGCCGCCTGGTCGAGCGTCGCGGCGAGCGCGGCAAGTTCCGGATCCGCCGGCGGCTTCGGCTCGGTAAGCGGCAGGCGGAGGCCTTGCAGGAGGGTTCTCAACATGGCGTGGCCCATGTCTCTCCGTCGTCATGGCCGGGCCGAAGTCCCCGGGCGCTTGACCCGGGGATCACCCGGCCATCGATCGCGGCACCGTGCTGCATAGATGGCCGGGTGATCCTCGGGTCAAGCGCCCGGGGACTTCGGCCCGGCCATGACGCGGGGTGCGCCGGAAGCAACGTTGCGGCTGCTTGTGTCCTCACAGATCATGCCCCGAATACGAACAGTTGAAACTCTTGTTGCACAGCGGAAAGTCGGCGACGATGTTGCCCTCGATCGCGACCTCCAGCAGCGGCCACTGGAACCACGACGCGTCGCGCAAATGGCAACGATCGACCCGGCCCCCGGCCACGCGCAGCCACACCAGCACGTCGCCGCGGAATGCCTCGACCAACGCCATGCCTTCGCCGGGCTCCAGCGACGCGTCCTCCATCGAGGCCCGCACCGCGCCCTCCGGCAATGCCTTGAGCAATTGTTCCAGCATTGCCAGGCTCTGTTCTATTTCGCGTATGCGGATCCAGGCACGTGCGTTGACGTCGCCCTCCTGCAGCACCGGCACATCGAACTTCAGCGCATCGTACGGCGCATAACCCGCCGCCCGGCGCGCATCGAAGGCCCGCCCGGAAGCGCGGCCGACATAGCCGCCGGCGCCGAACCGCAACGCCAGTTCGGCCCGCAGGATGCCGGTGCCGACCGTGCGATCCTGCAACGACGCGGTGCCGTCGTACAATGCCACCAACGGTGCAAAGCGCGCGCGAACCTGCTGGACCAGCGCACCGATCCGCGCCACGCCCTCGCCATCCAGATCCGCCGCGACGCCGCCAGGCACGATGCAATCCATCATCAGCCGGTGACCGAAGCAGGCCGCGGCGCACCGCAACACATTCTCACGCAGCACGCCGCAATGCGCCAGCATGATGCTGAACGATGCGTCGTTGCAGATCGCGCCAAAATCGCCAAGATGGTTGGCGATGCGCTCCAACTCCGCCATCACGCCACGCAGCACCGCGGCCCGTGGGGGCGCCTCGATCCCCAATGCCGCTTCCACTGCCAAAGAGAAGGCGAACGCATAAGCGACGGTCGAATCGCCGGAAACGCGGCCAGCCAGGCGCAGCGCCCGCGGGATCGACGCCCCATGCAACAGCGCATCGACCCCCTTATGCACATACCCCAACCGCTGCTCGAGCCGCACCACGGTTTCGCCATCGCAGGTGAACCGGAAATGCCCCGGCTCGATAATGCCGGCATGCACCGGCCCGACCGGAATCCGGTGCAGGTTTTCGCCCTCTACCGGCAGGAAGTCATAAGCCGGCGGCGGCGTATCGCCCCATCGCCCGTGATCGAACCACGGCCGCGTGTCCTCCAGGCCGACAGGCTCCAGACCGAACAGGTCGTGCATCGCACGTTCCAGCCGTATCGCCGGCGCATGCACGCGGCCGACCGCCGGATACCGGTTATCCGCACATTCCAGGCTGAGCACGACGACCGTTGGCGCCACGTCTTGCGACACCGCCATATGGACCCGGCCGGTCTCGCCCCACACGCTCAGCAGCGTCAGCTCACCCGCGGCAAGCAGGTCGGCGGCATCCTGCCACGCCTGCGCATCGACCACGACACACGCGAACGGACGGTGCCCTGCAACCAATTGTCCACCGGCAAGGATTGCATCGAGCGCCATCGGTTCAGCCCAACATGGCCGCAACGTGCTGGAACCAGGCCACCAGCGGCCCGGGCAGCCAGATGCCGGCGATCAGCACCAGCGCAAGGTGCGCGAAGATCGGCACGTACGACGCCTTGACCGGCCCGGTCGGCCCACGCGGTGCGCCGAACGCCACCGAGGTCATGCGCAACAGCAACGCTCCGAAGGACACCAGCAGGCCGAACACCACCAGCACCGCCAGCACCGGCTCCCGCGCAAAGGTCGAGCTGACGACAAGGAACTCGCTGGTGAACACGCCGAACGGCGGCAGCCCGGCGATCGCCACGACGCCGGCCACCAGGGTCCAGCCCAGCACCGGATGTGACTCCGTCAGTCCGCCCATCTCGGCGATCCGCTGCGTGCCCTTCACCTGCGCGACGTGTCCCACGGCAAAGAAGATCGCCGATTTCGTCAGGCTGTGCATGGTCATTTGCAACAGCCCCGCGAAGTTACCCAGCGGCCCTGCCATGCCAAAGGAGAACACGATGATGCCCATGTGCTCTATCGACGAATAGGCGAACATGCGCTTGATGTCGCGCCGCCGATACAACATGAAACCCGCGAAAATCAGCGACAGCAGGCCAAGCCCGATCATCAGCGGCCCGGGCGCGATGGCGGCGGGGTTGGCAGCAAGCAGCAGCTTGAACCGCAGCAGAGCGTACAGCGCGACATTCAGCAGCAGACCGGACAGCACGGCGGAGATCGGTGTCGGACCCTCGGCATGCGCGTCGGGCAGCCAGGCGTGCATCGGCGCCAGCCCGACCTTCGTGCCATAACCAAGCAGCAGAAAAATGAAGGCGATGTTGAGCAAGGCCGGATCGAATTCGTGTGCGCTGGCCAGCAGGTTGGTCCAGACCATCGCGTCCATGCCCTCCCCTATCACCGGCCGGGCCGCGAGATAGACCAGGATAGTGCCAAACAGTGCCAGCGCGATTCCGACGCTGCCGAGGATGAAGTATTTCCAGGCAGCCTCGATGGCTTCGTGGGTGCGGTAAATGCCGACCATGACGACCGTGGTCAGCGTGGCAAGTTCCACCGCCACCCACATCAATCCGATGTTGTTGGCAATCAACGCCAGGTTCATGCCAAACAGCATGAGTTGGAACATGGCATGATAGAATCGTAGGTAGCGCGCGGTGAGCCGCCCGGTGTCAAGCTCGTGCGCGATATAGCTGGCGCTGAACGCACTGGTGGTGAAGCCGACGAAGGTATTGAGCAAGATGAAGACGATGTTGAGGTCGTCGATCAGCAGATATTGGCCGGAGGTCGGACGGTCGAACAGCAGACTGATCGCGAACAGCAGCGAGATGAAGCTGGCCAGCACGTTCAGCCGCGCGGAGATGCGATAGCCGGGGATCGCGGCAAGCAGCGCCGCTGCCACAAGCGGGGTGAGGATGACGCCGATCATAATACGCCACGCCCCTTGCGCGGGAGCGATGGTCTGGCCGGTACCGACGCTGCGCTCGCCGTCATGCCGACGAAGGTCGGCATCCACGACTTTGCCACCCGTATCAGGAGAAGTCGTGGATGCCGACCTTCGTCGGCATGACAGAGGTTCATCGCCGTTCCCCCCTGAAATTGTCCAGCGCCTGCAAATCCACGGTGTCGAACCGCTCCCGGATACGGAACAGGAAAATCCCCACCACGATGAACGCGATCAGCACGGAGAACGCGACGCTGATCTCCACCACCAGCGGCATGCCCTGCGCCCCGGTGGCCGCCAGGTTCACGCCGTTCTCCAGCGACAGGAACCCGACCACCTGGCTGACCGCATTGCGTCGCGTCACCATGATCAGCAGCCCGATCAGCACCACCGACAACGCCAGCGCGATGTCCTCGCGCGCCACCGGATCGGCATGCGTGGTGACCGGCAGCATCACTTCGAGCGACAACGCCACCAGGCCGATGCCGGCCAGCATGGTGACGCCAATCCCCACCACCGTCTCGATCTCGCGGTGGATGCCGAGGCGGAACACGATGCGGCGCAGCGCCCACGGGATCAGCATCGCCTTGAACCCCAGCGCGAGCGCCGCGGTGATGTAGAGATGCGGCGCGTGCTGGATATGCGCCTGCCACGCCACCGACAGCGCCAGCACGAAAGCGTGCAGCGCCAGCACGTTCAGCAGCGCATACAGCCGGTCCTGGTACAGCATCATGAAGCTGACCAGCACCAGCCCTCCCGCCAGCATGTGCGCGATGTCGAAGTCCAGGCCGAGCATCACATCCCTCGCGACACGAACAGCAGCAGAACGCCGAGCAATCCCAGCATCAGCGCCGCGCCGAGGAAATTCGGCACGCGGAACACGCGCATCTTGGCGATCGACATCTCGAACACGCCCAGCAACACGCCGGCGATCGCGAGCTTCGCCAGCCATGCGGCGAAGCCGATGGCGTAACCGCGCTCCAGCCCGACCGGCACGAAGATGCAGGCAATGGCCGAGACGTACAGCAGCAGTTTCAGCGACGCCGCGAGGTCGATCATCGCCAAATGGCGACCGGAATATTCCAGCACCATCGCCTCGTGCACCATGGTCAATTCCAGGTGCGTCGCGGGATTGTCCACCGGGATGCGCGCGTTCTCCGCCAGTGCGACGATGACAAAGGCCACCAGCGCCAGCCCCAGCGACACCCGCAGCCCGACGGCGGAGGACGCCATGTACGCCGCGATGGAAGAGAGCTGCGTCGAGCCGGCGATGATCGCGACCGATAGCACGATCATCAGCATCGCCGGCTCGGCCAGCGATGCGATCATCACCTCGCGCGAGGCGCCGATGCCGCCGAAGCTGGTGCCGATATCCATCGCCGCAAGTGCCTGCATGAAGCGCGCACTGCCAAGCAAGGCGATGATGGCGATCAGGTCGCCGGACCACGAGAAGATCAGGCCGGTATGGAAGGTTGGCACCAAGGCGGCGGCGACCCAGGTGACGGCGAAGATCATGTACGGTGCGGCACGGAACAGCCACGACGCGTTGTCCGCCAGCACGACCTCTTTCGACAGCAGCCGGCGCAGGTCGCGATACGGCTGGATCAGCGGCGGCCCGCGCCGGCGTTGCACGCGCGCCTTCACCTTGCGCACCAACCCGGTCAGCAGCGGCGCCAGCAGCAGCACCAGCGCCATCTGCATGCCCTGAATGAGCAAATCGCGGATCATGACAGAGGGCCGGAGAGAGAGTTTGTACGACCCCCTCCCCCCTTGAGGGGGAGGGTTGGGGAGGGGGTAGCAACGTCCCACTCCGATCCGGCGCGGCCCCTCACTGCCATAGCGCCAACGCCAACAGCAGCAGCACCAGAGCCCCGAACACGAACCCCAGATACCGACGGATCGTCAGGAACTGCAGGTAGTTCAGCACGTCGGCTGCCCATGCCACCCCGCCGGCAATCGGCGCGTACATCGCGTCCCATACCGGGTCATGGATCGTCTTGACGATGCGCGCCGGCGCCATGTCGCCCGGCGGCGGCATCGTCACCGTCTCGCGCGCCCGAAAAACCAGAGTGCCGAATACCCGCCGGATCGGCTGGGCAAAGCTCCCCGCGGTGTATTGCGTCGCCGCGCTGGGATCGGGAAAGCCGCAATCCCATGCCGGCCCGCGCCGCATCGCCCGCGACGCCAACCGATGCACCGCCACCGCCGTCAGCCACGCCGACCCCGCAATGAACACGAACACCAGCAGCCCATTATACGAACTGCGGCTCTGCGCCACCGGCACGATCGTCAGCCAATCCAACCCGATCTGAGTCGGCATGCGCGCGCCCGTCAGCGCCTGCGCCACCGGCGCCAGCCCGTCGATCACCAGGCCCGGCAGCACGCCCGCCAGCAGGCACAGCGCCGCCAGGACACCCATCGCCGTCACCGAAAACCCGTCCACCTCGCGTGCCTGTGCCGCCGCCGCGGTCCGCGGGCGCCCCAGGAAGCTGATCCCGAACGCCTTCACGAAACACGCCGCGGCCAGAGCAGCCGACAACGCCAGCAACGCCCCGTCGGCCGGGATCGCGATCTTCAATCCCCATTGCGGCAGGTTCGGATGCAGCAGGATGGCCTGGAAGGTCAGCCACTCCGACACGAACCCGTTCAGCGGCGGTAAGGCAGAGATCGCCGCGCAGCCCACCAGGAAGCAGAACGCCGTCTTCGGCATCCGGTGGATCAGGCCGCCCAGATGCTCCATGTCGCGCTCGCCGGTCGCCGTCAGCACCGCGCCGGAGCCGAAGAACAGCAGGCTCTTGAACACCGAGTGGTTGAATACGTGGAACAACGCCGCGGTCAGCGCCAGCGCGGCCGCCGCATTCAGCCCATTGGCGGAGAACGCCAGCGCCAGTCCCAGGCCGATGAAGATGATGCCGATGTTCTCGACGGTGTGGTACGCGAGCAATCGCTTCAGGTCGTGCTCCATCAGCGCGTACAGCACGCCCATGACCGCGGTGACGCCGCCCAGCACCAACACCACCGCCGCCGCACCACCATGTCGGCCCGCCGAGCAGATCGAACACGATGCGGATGAAGCCGTAGACCGCAACCTTGGTCATCACCCCGCTCATCAGCGCGGAGACGTGGCTGGGCGCGGCGGGATGCGCCAGCGGCAGCCAGACATGCAGCGGCACCAGGCCGGCCTTCGATCCGGCGCCGATCAACGCCAGGATCAGCACCAGCGCGGCGATCCACGCCGAGGGGTGGGCATGGCGCATCGCCTCGAACGCGTAGCCGCCTGACGTGCCGGCCAGCAGGCCGAAGCCCAGCAGCAGCGAAAACCCGGAGAACGCCGCCATCAGCAGGTAGATCGTCGCCGCACGCGCATTGCCTGGTTCGCGGTGATGCGCCAGCACCAGTGCCCAGGACGCCAGCGACATCAGCTCCCACGAGAACAGGAACAGGAACGCGTCGTCGGCGATGACCACCATGTGCAGGCCGGCGATGAAGGCCGGGTAGAACGGGAGCACCCGTTGCGGGTGCTCTTCGTGCCGGCCGTAGCCCAGAGCGAACAGGCTGGCCGCGGCACTGCCCAGCCCGACCACGGTGAGGAAGAACGCCGACAGCGCGTCCAGCCGGACATGGCCGCCGATCTGCGGCAGGCCGATCGGCAGTGCGAGTTGCGTGGGTGGCGCACCGATCGATGTAAGGCCGGCGAACAGCGTAGCCAGCGACACGATCAGGCAGCCGCCATAGACCAGCGGGCCGCCGACCGGCATACGCGCGGTGACCGCGCCGATCAGCGCGAGCGCCAGCAGGCCGGCAATGCAGCCCAGGATCAGCGGGATCATTCCTGCCCCCGGTGCCGGGACGTCACCGCACCCGCCGCGGCTGGGGCGGCGAGGCGGACACCGCGGCCTCCCGAGTGGCTGGCCGCGCCGTCGTTGATCAGCTCGATGCCGCCGCGTTGCAGGGCTTGGACCAGCTTCATCAGGGAATCGACGTTGCCGCGGACCACGCCGTCGCTGGCCTCCATGCGCTGGATGGTTGGCAGGGACAGGCCGGATTGCTCGGCCAGTTGGCGCTGGTCGATCTGGAGCAGGGCACGGGCGGCACGCATTTGTGCGGCGGTGATCATCCGGGGGAGGCGGTGGTGGGTGACGGGAGTTAGGTATGAACCATCAGTTATGGGGGTTCAACCCATAAAATGCATGTCTATGCCCTGCCTATCGCTCAGTGCCACGCACTCCGCTGTCATTGCGAGCGAAGCGAAGCAATCTCCCGCCTAAGTCCGCGCAATCTCTCGCGATGGGAGCCAGCGGTGTCGTGGTGTCCGACCGGCCCTTCGCACGGGACATGCAAACTCACCCCGACCGGGATCTGGCCACGATGGTTATCCCGCTCGATGATTGGGCACGATCGATTGGCCTGACCTGACGGCGGATCTGCTCTCAATGCCCGGTCATCGCGCATTCAGCGCCAGCGTCTTCCGTGTGCCTCCCGGCTTGGCCCGAGGCACACGCGCTGCGGCATGACGCTCGGCTTCCGCCCGCGCACCGGACTCATCTGCATCGCCAATCCGCACCTCAACGCCCTGATCGAGCGCCCAGGCCATATCGGCGAGCGCTCTCCAGGGTCATATTCGTGCGCCCGGTCAGTCGCCGATGCACCGCCGACCGGTCGATCCCCAGCTTGTCCGCGATGCTCGACTGCGTCGCCTCCCCCGCCGCGAACTTGCGCGCATACGCCTCCCGCAACTGGCGCTCAACCTGCGCGGACAACGCCAGGTATGCCCCCCGGCGGGCGCTAACCTTGGTGCGGAAAGACGGCAAGGTAGTCTCCTGTCAGGATGGTATGCGTCAGCCCCGCGCGCCACGCGAACCGCAGCACCTCGTCACGCTTGTGGTCGTTGAGGCGCCGGTCCCGCTTGGTGTCGGCTTCGATAGCTCCGGTCACAGCAACAAACGCATGCCGCGCAGGACATCAGCCATAGACCCGCAATCCCAGCGGGTACATACGCCACCCTTGGTCGGTAACATACGTCTGAGGTCGCCGTAGTGCACATCGGAACTGCATCTGAAATCGCACAGGAACTGCGCCAGATGCTCGAACGGAGTGCGCCCGCCGATCGTCACGTCGTGCAACCTTTGTGTATCGTCGGCCCACGCAAGCAACTCAGGCGTCACATACAGCGAACGCACCGGTCGCCGCCACTCCCACTCCGGAAGTTCGAACAGCCCCAGTCGCCCAGCCCGGACAGTTTCGCTCAATGTTGCCATAAAAGTCAACAACGATTGTAGCTGCCAGGACCTTAACAAACATGTAAGCCGCTCCGGCGGTTACGATCCGGTCATCGACGTACGACCAATCTCATCCCGCCGCGCGCGTCACCATCGTCGCCACCTCGATATCGAAACTCCCATCCTCCGCAATCGCGAAATGCGCTCGCACCACCGCAGGCGCCCCGACCTGCAACGACCGGATCGCCACCACGTGCTCTGGCGCCGTCTGCGTCCGCGCCACCCATACCGGGAAATCCATCCGCAGCTGATGCGTCGCGATCCCCTCCAGCGCGAACCCGCAGCGAGACAGCGCCGCCACCCACTCCGCCAGCGCATAGTTCCGCACATGCGACACGTCGCGCAGCAGTTCGACCGCCTGAAGATGCGTGTCGAGCACCCGATCCGGCGGCGCCGTCACGTCGATGAACACCGCCCGGCCGCCCGGCTTCAACACCCGTCGAGCTTGCCGCAGCCCAGCCTCCATGTCCCGCCAATGATGCGTGGTGAACCGCGACAGCACGATATCGAAGCTGCCATCGGCAAACGGCAGATCCTCCGCCGCTGCCTGCTGCGTAACGATATTCGACAGCCCGCGCTCGGCCGCCGTCCGCGCGACCACCTCCAGCATCGCCGCGGTCACGTCGCACGCCACCACCTCCGCCACCAGCGGCGCCGCGCGGTAGCTGACATGGCCGCCGCCACATCCCAGGTCGAGCACGCGCGCCGTCCCGCAGCCACCCAACTCCGTCTCGATCCGATCCAGATCATCGCCAGAGCTGTGCACAACGCTGGTCACGTAATCCCGCGCGCGTGGCGCGTATTGCCCGGCGACGAACTCCTGCTGCGATTGGCTCATGGCATTGGCTCCCTCCGAGAACGCTGGCCGGCATGATCGCGCCGATCTTAAACGGGTATAAGTCGGCTGCTTATCCTGGTATATGAGATGCCCACCATGGCACAAGCGACCGACCAACGGCACGACCTCGCCGCCTTCCTGCGCGCCCGGCGGCAAGCATTGACGCCCGCCCAGGCCGGCCAGCCCACAACGCCGCCCACGCGCCGTCGCACCCCAGGCCTGCGCCGCGAGGAAGTGGCGCAGCTCTGCGGCATCAGCACGACCTGTACACCTTGGCTGGAGCAAGGCCGGGACATTTCCCTGTCGGCCGCCGCCCTGGCCCGCCTGGCCGATGCCTTGCAACTCACCGCGGCCGAGCGCGCCTACCTGTTCGAACTGTCCCGCCGCCGCGACCCAGCCCCTCGACGGGGCGAAGCCACGCCCGCCACGGTGCCCCCCGAACTCGCCGCCGTCCTTCGCGCCACCGTCACGCCCGCCTACCTGCTCGATCGCCTGTGGTCCGCGCGAGCGTGGAACGACGCCGCCGGCCACCTGTTCGCCCCCTGGTTCAACAGCGGCGAGGCATGCCTGCTGCGCTTCGTATTCCTCAACCCTGCCGCCCGCGCGTTCATCTGGGATTGGGAAAACCGGGCAAGGCGTCTGCTGGCCGAATTCCGCGCCGACACCGCCCGGACATCGGACGACCCCGGCATGCAGGCGCTGGTGAGCGAACTGCAACGCAGCAGCCCGCCGTTCGCCCGATTGTGGAATGCGCAGGCGGTGCTGGCACGCGAGGGTGGAACGCGCCGCTTCAATCACCCAGGCGACGGCACGTTGGAATACGAACAGATCACGCTGCTGCCTGCCGCGCATCCGGGTTGGAAAGTCGTGGTGCTGCTGGATCATGCGATGTGACAGGCACTGCTTCCAGGTCGCCGAACGATTGAAATTCGGTTGGTTCGCGCCTTGTCCATCAAGACCCAGTTCATCGCCTACGGTCAGTTGGCCGGTGCCACCGGGTTGCGCGAAACCGTCACCACCCTGAACATCCACACGGCTCAGCTGTACTTAATGCGGCACGGTCGTTCACGGTAGCGAAGGAAGCACCACGCCCTGAAGAGCCGCGCCGAGGCGGCGGCCCATGTCTCATTCGCGTGTTTTGCCTCCACCTGCCTGCATTTGCGTCAAACCCTTGCTGGCTTCGATGCGTCCCGCACGATGCTGGGAGGGGACCGCGAACGCTGCATGCCAGGACCATGCAACGTGAGGATCAGCGTGCCGAGTTCGTTCGCGGCGGGGCACGGAGCGGCGCGTGGCACAGCAAGCAAGAAGGTCTTGCCACCGATGCACACCGATGGGCCGGAGTCCGGTTTGCTCGTTCACGGTAAACCTAGATGGACCGCGGCCGGCGAGCCGCGGTGCTGCGGAGACCCCCCAGTCCTATCTTTGTGCATCTGCGGCAAAAATTGTCTTGCTTGCTATGCCGCGGGGCGCACTTCGCCTGGAAGGGAGGCCCGTTCGCGACCCCGCCGGGCAACACCCCATGCACCAATTCGGGCCGGCACGCGCTACCCGCTACGTGCCGACCCGATCACCCTCACCCTCGACGCTTCGCGTCTCGACCTCTCCCGCTTCTGCGGGAGAGGTGACGCAGCCCTGCTGCCGCCACCCGATGTTGCATGGCGCGGGTCCCGGCGCGACAAACGCGGCCACAGCACACGGCAGAGAACAACATGAGCGAAACGGCACTGCGGAACGCCAACATCGACGCGGCCCTGACCGAGGCGAAGGAAGCCTATGTCGCCCGCAACCCGAAGAGCCTCGCCCGCTACGTCGAGGCGACCGCGGTGATGCCCGGCGGCAATACCCGCACCGTGCTGTTCTACCCGCCGTTCCCGCTGGCCATGGCGCGCGCCGAAGGTTGCCGCCTGTGGGACATGGACGGCGCCGAGTACGTCGATTTCCTCGGCGAGTACACCGCGGGGCTGTATGGCCACTCGCACCCGGTGATCCACGCGGCGGTGGACCGGGCGCTGGACGGCGGCATCAGCATGGGCGCACACAATATGATCGAGGCGAAGTTCGCCCGCGCGGTCTGCGACCGTTTCGCGCTGGAGCGGGTGCGCTTCACCAACTCCGGGACCGAGGCCAACCTGCTGGCGATCACGCTCGCCCGGGTGTTCACCCGGCGGCCCAAGGTCATGGCATTCGACGGCGCCTACCACGGCGCGGTGTTCACCTTCGCCGGCGGCGGCTCGCCAGTGAACGCGCCGTTCCCCTTCGTGCTGGCGCCCTACAACGACGCCGCGGCGACAGTGGCGCTGATCGAACAGCACGGCGCGGACCTGGCGGCGGTGATCCTGGAGCCGATGATCGGCAGCGGCGGCTGCATCCCCGCTGCTCCCGAGTTCCTGGCGGCGCTGCGCGACGCATGCTCTCGCACCGGAGCGTTGTTGATCCTGGACGAGGTGATGACGTCCCGCCTGTCGCCCGGTGGACTGCAAGCGGTGCGCGGGGTCAAGCCGGACCTGACGACGCTGGGCAAGTATATCGGCGGCGGGATGTCGTTCGGCGCATTCGGCGGGCGGGCCGACATCATGGACCTGTTCGATCCGCGCCGGCCCGACGCTCTGCCGCACGCCGGGACATTCAACAACAACGTGCTGACCATGTCGGCCGGGCTGACCGGGCTGACCGAGATCTACACACCCGACGCGGCGCGGGCGCTGAACGCCCGGGGGGACGCGCTGCGCGATCGGCTGAACGCGTTGTGCCGTGCCGCCGGCGCGCCGCTGCAATTCACCGGCATCGGCTCGATGCTGGCGGTGCATGCGATGCGCGGAGCGGTGCGCTCGCCGGCCGATGCGGCGAAGGGCGACGCGAAGCTGAAGGAGTTGTTCTTCTTCGACATGCTGGCACACGGCATCTGGCTGGCCCGGCGCGGCATGTTCGCCCTGTCGCTGCCGATCGGCGATGCCGAGTGCGACCGCCTCGCCGGCGCGGTGGAGGAGTTCCTGTCGTCGCGACAGTCGCTCCTGGAGGGATGAGGGTTCGCGCCATGCGCCGGGGACACAGCACCAGGCAGGTGGGCTCGAACTACCGGCCAAGGTGCGAAGACGCCGGGGGCAATGAGAGCGATGCTGGCGCGCCGCGCGTGGGGTGGGCGCTTCCGGCGGGAAGCGGCGTTCGCGTCAGATGGCGGCGCAGCCAGGTCTGGGCGCGGTTCCGCCGCGCGTCCGGAGGGATCGTGCGCGGCGCCGCACTTGCGCTCGCCGCAATGCTGCCGACGGTTTGCGCCCCGGCGTGGGGCGGTACCATCGACACCGTTGCCGGCCCCAGCGCTCCGGCTGGTGGTTCCAGCGATGTCGGGCGGTCGTCCAGCATCCTGTTCACGGCGCCGGCATCGGTGACTGCGCCGGCGGCAACGGCTGAGGGCAAGACCGGCCTGGCAGCCGGCGTATCGGCCGGCGAGCGCGGCACCTTGGAGCCGGAGGGTGTGTCGAACGGGACCGTGCGTATGCTGCTGAGCCCGCCGCCACGTGGCTCCGGCTTCGACGACTGAGGGAGGACCGGGTTCGTTCGGTTTTCATTCTTGATTTGTGTCGGATAATCTTACACGTTTATGACGCGCGTACCAGTGCATTCAGTGTTTATGGATGAATTACAACTAATTGGACGAATGGCATTGGGCTTGCTTCAGGATGGTTGCACGTCCTTCGCGCCGGCAAGCGGCCGCGGATGCAACCACAGGATCAGCCCGCATGAGCAATGTATCGAGCGCGACTGTCGTCGCATTGGCCGTGTTGTTCGGGGGGCCGGCGATCCTGTTCTCTGCCGGCACGGCCGGGGCGACCGTTGTGAGCGGTAGCTTCTCCGGCACGATTGCGGGCAACACATACGATACCTACGGATTGTTCGACGCCGCCGGGACCAACCTTTCCGGGCAGACCGTCGGCGGCAGCTATAGCTACGACACGTCGGTGCTGTTCTACTCGGCCCAGTCCACGTTCGACGACGATCTCGGAGTGGGCGGCCTGACGCTCAGCATCACGATCGACGGGTCCACCGTAACCATGGCGGACAGCACATACACCGAGGTCATCGATACGCAGGACGGGAGCGACACCGAGGTGACGCTGGCCAATCTGGCGCCGGCCCCGCTCGTCGATTTCACGTTGTTCGCCCAAGGCGCGCGGGTGCCGGGCGTGACCATCGATGCGCCCTTCACGCTGGACACCACGGATTATGGGCAGACGCTGTATGTCAGCGCGGACGGCAGCCACGACGATGTGCTGGACTTTGTCGGCTCGTCGGTCACGCCGGCGCCGGAGCCCGCCTCGCTTGGCTTGCTCTGCGCTGGCCTCGCCGGCATCGGCTGGGGCCGCCGCCGCTGGCGATGACCGGGCGGCGGGGGATTTGCTATTGCCGGGAGGAAGTCGTATAACGTTTTTTTCACGACTAATAAACGAACGGTTGCGCCCCGTCATGAGCGACTTCTTCAATGAAGCCTACCGCCGTGCGCGTAGCCGCTTCAGCACCGAGCAATGGCTGGCTTTGCCGCCACAGCAGGTTACCGAAGCGATCTATCAGGCGATGCGGGAAATAGACGCGGCCACGGCCACGCAGGTGGCAATTCGTCCGCGCACGAAGCAAGCAAAGGCGGCGCGCAACGACCACTGCGCCGAGCCGTAGCCCGGTTTTAGCCAGACGCCTTGCCGCTGGCACCACACCAACGGCTCCGGACCGGCTGGATCCGCAACAAGGGCCATTGGCAATCCGGTGCCGCCGTGCTTTTTCTCCCGCCGCTGGGAGGAACCATCACCAATGCCCGACACCGTCTCCGGCCGGCATTTCCTGCAAACGCCAGGGCCGACCAACATTCCCGACCGCGTCCTGCGCGCGATGGATCGCAACGCCATCAATCACCGCGGCCCCGAATTCGGCGCCCTGGGCCGTGAGGTCGTGGGCAAGCTGCGGCGCGTGCTGCAAACCGAGGGGATCGTCGCGATCTTTCCCGCCTCGGGCACCGGCGCGTGGGAGGCAGCGATCGTCAACACGCTGTCGCCCGGCGACCGGGTGCTGATGAGCCGCACGGGCTGGTTCTCGTATCTGTGGGAGCAGTTGGCGGCGCGGCATCGGCTGGATCCGGTGTTTTTGGACACGGATTGGCGGCGTGGCGCCGATCCCGAGGCGATCGGCGCGGTGCTGGCCGATGATCGTGAGCACCGCATCAAGGCGGTCTGTGTCGTGCAGTGCGAGACGTCGACGAGCTGCATGACCGACGTCGCCGCAGTGCGGGCGGTGATGAATCGCACGCGGCATCCGGCGTTGCTGATGGTGGATGCGATCTCGTCCCTGGCCTGCGCGGACCTGCAACATGACGCGTGGGGCGTGGACGTGACGATCGCCGGTTCGCAGAAGGGGTTGATGGTACCGCCCGGCCTGAGCTTCAATGCGATCAGCGCGCGCGCGCTGGCAGCGATGGCCTCCGCCAAACTGGATCGCGGCTATTGGGACTGGGAGCCGCTGGTAACAGCCAACCGCACCGGCTTCTTCCCCTACACGCCGGCGGTGAATCTGATGTTCGCGCTGAACGAGGCGCTGACGATGCTGCTGGAGGAAGGCATGGCCAATGTCTTCGCCCGGCACGACCGCTTCGCCGAGGCGACCCGCCGGGCGGTGCGCGCCTGGGGGTTGGAGCTCCAATGCCTGGACTCGCGCGCTTGTGCGCCAGGGGTGACCGCGGTGCGTGTTCCCGACGGCCACAGCGCCGACGGGCTGCGCAGCGTGATCCTGGAGAGGTTCAACATGAGCCTGGGCAATGGCCTCGGGCGCATCGAGGACCGGGTGTTCCGCATCGGGCACATGGGCGATCTCGGCGATCTGCAACTTGCCGGCACGCTGGCGGGTGTGGAGATGGGGCTGACAGTTGCGGGCGTGCCGCACCGTTCGGGCGGGGTGCAGGCGGCGATGGATTACCTCGCCGGCAACGCCCGGGCTTAACGATCCCGTCTCGGCGCGGGCGCCGGGGAGGTTGCGGCGGAGCGGCAGGTGACGGTGATCGGGTCGGCAGACGGAACCCTTGTCCTTGGCGATCTCAAGAGGCGGCCCCAGTTGGGCCTTCCGCGACGAAGGACGGAGCTCGCGATCGCCAAAATTTCTCCCCGGCCGGCATCTTTGTGATATAGTGTTCGGTGCTGGATCAACTCATTCGACCGGTGTGATGCGCCCGAACCAGACTGTCAGCCGGCTTGTCGAGCTCAATTCCATGCGGGGCATCGCCGCCGTTGCCGTGTTGCTGTTCCATTTGACCTTCTGGCGTGGCAACGATGGCCAGACGCCGTTTACCTTCATGAACCTGGATCTGAAGGTATTCCACTACAGCGTCGAGATGTTTTTCATCACCAGCGGCTTCGTTATCTTCATGACGCTGGAATCGATCACTCGCCCGCGCCAGTTCCTGGTTTCCCGCGTTGCCCGGCTGTATCCGGCCTATTGGGTGTCGGTAATCGCCACCACCGTGGTGGCCTATCTGATGGAGCGTCATCCACCTTCGCTGGGGGTCTTCGCGGTCAACATGACCATGGCTGCGACGTTATTCCAAAGTGAGTACGTCGATAACTCCTACTGGACGCTCGGCGTTGAAGTCCAGTTCTACATCCTGATCGGCGTTATCTTTGCTTTCGGCTGGCTCAGACGGATAAAGTCGCTTTGCCTGGTTTTTCTGGCAGCCGTAGCGATCTACAAGTTGTCCCTGTTCCTCCAGGGGGCTCAGCCGAGCGACTTCGTCGCGCTAACCTTTGTCGAGTACGGCGACTTTTTTGTCATCGGCGTATGTATGTTCCGTATACGGAACCAGGAAGGATCTCCGCTTACCGTGGCCACGATGCTGCTCGCCATTTTGAGCACTGCGTGGGGTGGAGGAATCCAATCGCTTTCGCCTCCCCCGCTCGAGTATTTCATCGGCACCTGTGTGCTGACCATATTCATGTGGTTTGCGGTGAATGGCCACATCGGCTTTCTGCGCTGGAGCCCGCTCGTCTTCCTGGGCGAGATGTCCTACCCGCTCTATCTCGTGCATCAGCGGATAGGCGTCAGCGTGATGGAGTATTTTTACCGGCACGGTGTTCCCGCTGCGTTTGCCGTCGCGATTGCGACCGCAGGGGTTGGGGCGCTGGCTGTGGTGATCCACTTCGCGGTTGAAAACCCTGGGCGGCGCTACCTACGAAAGGTCTTGTCCGGGCCGCCGGTTCGCCAGTTGGCCGTAGCGCGGGCCGAGATCACTTCCTGACGCCACCTGACCGGCTGCGCCGCGGAGGCTACCCCGTCGGGTCTCCGACGCATAATATCAACCCGCCGAAAACCGCGGGCTGCACCAGCTCTGCCGCACGGACGCGCCGTTGCGCAGGCATCAAGGAGCCGCGCTGCAAATAACGGTGCGACAGTTCAATCTCTGTCAGGTTCTGGGTGCCTGGAGTTCACCCGCGTACAGCGGGTGGGTGAGGGCGGCGGCGGGGTCGGCACGTTCTACCTGCTACGTGCCGACCCGATCACCCTCACCCTCGGTGGCTTTGCACCTCGACCACCGGGTCAAGCGCCCGGTGGCATGCCTCTCCCGCTCTCGCGGGAGAGGTTTTCAGCTTTTACGACAGCAAGTGGCCGCCGGTGGCGCCGACGTAGCCCACCACGGTCAGGCTGGCGACTTCGTCGCCGATATGCATCGCCTGGCTGCCGCTGGTGTTGTAGGTCATCGTCTGGATCGGCGCCGCACCGCTCTCGAACGCCGCCTGGCTGGTGAAGACATAGGCGAAGATGTCGGCTCCGGTGACGGTGCTGAAGTGGTTGTTCGGCGCCGCGATCGGTGTGTTGGTAAGCTGGTTGATCGTGGCGTCGGCGAAGATTTGCTCCCCGCTCTGCACCTCGCCCTCGAAGTAGGTGCTGGCGCCCGACGCGTATGGGTTGCTGTTGTTGCTGATCTCGATGAAGGCCATCGAGTCGAAGTTTGCCCCCGTGACCGACGCCATCCCGGCCTGGTTCTGCACCAGCGAGATCGTATCGCCGGGGTTGTAGGTGAACTCGATCTTCTCGGCCGTGCCGTAAAGTGACGACAGGCTGCCTGTCGGTGGCGTGCCGTTCTCCGTGATCGGGCTGTTGCTCGACAACACCTGGACTTCCGTGGTGTCGCTTGCAGTCAGCGTGGTGACCGTGGGCGTGCCGGTGCCGGTGTTTGCCGGCGTATTTAGGGTCGCCCCGGAGCTGAACGTGAAGGCCTGATTGCTCGCCCCACCATACAGATGACCGTCGATCGTCTCGTTGGTGGCGACATCGACGGTCGCGTTCGGCGCCAGCAACGTGGCGTTGAAGGTGTCGCCGCTGGTACCGGTGATCGTGTTGCTGCCCTGGTAGTTGAACAGCACCTCGTTGGCTGTGAGACCGCCGGTGAGCGCGACGTTGTCGAGGTTCGGCGTCACATTGGAGGCGATATTCAGCACCACGTTGTTCGCGCCGGTGCCGTTGATGGTGATGTTGTTCGCCCACTGGGTGATGTTGAACACGTAGTCGCCGGCACTGTCCAAGGTGCCGTTGGTGGCAGTGATGGTCATGCCATTGGTCAGCTTCTCTGTCGTTCCGGTCTCGCTCGCCAGCGTCGTTGACAGCGCCTGGAGCGCCGAGATGTCGGCGGCAAGCGTGCTGCTATTGCCAGTGATGCCTCCCGCCGGCGTGGTGCCGATGCTGCTGGCGCTTGGCGCGGTACCGGTGGTGACGAGGCTCCCGGTGATCTTCTCACTACTGAACTTGTAGGAGATCGATCCGCAGCTTCCACCCACTCCGATACTGCCGTTGATCGTGCTGGTGCTCGATCCATTCACGGCGTTCGGGCCGAAGGCGATGATGCCGTAGTTGGCGGCATCGCCCAGGTTGAAGCCGCGGCCGACCGTGGTCGCGCTTACCGTGACCGTGTCGGCTTCCGAGCTGTCACCGAGCTGGCCGCAGGCCACCGTGCCGCTGCTGCCGCCGTTGCCGCACGTGCCGCCGTTGTTGTTGTTGTTGTTGCCGCCGCCGTAACCGTTATAGCCGCCGGAGCCGCAATTGCCGTTGGTGTACTGGTTATTCGGCGTGCCGGCGCAGTTGTTGGACTCCTGCCCGCAGTTGCCGCCATTGCCGCAGCCCGAGAGGTTGTCGCAGACCTGGACGCCGATCTCGTTGTAGTTGGTCAGACCGTTGCAGCCATTCTGGTCGAAGCTGCTGTAGCCAGAGCACCCGGTCTGCCAGGAAACATTGGAAGTGCCGCAGTTGTTGGCGCTCTCGCCGACGCTCCAGGTGACCGTCGCACCGGACAGGTTGCAGCCGGACGGCACCTGACACGGTATGCCGCTGAGGAACACGTTGCCCGGGTTGGAGTTGGCCGGCACCGTGGTGACCCAGCAGTTCTCCGACGCATTGTAGACGGTCGTGGCCTGCGTGCAGGAACTGGAGAAGGTCACGCAGGCGTTCGGCACGCTCAGCGTGATGGTGCCGCAGTTCGGGCCTTTGATCGTGCAGGTGATGTCCTGGAACGTGTAGGTGGAACCGCTCTTGCACGAGGTCGGTGTGAAGCTGGAGTTCAGCCAGGCCGTGCAGCCGCTGCCGAGATTCTGCCCACTGATAGAGCAGGATTGCGAGCCGCCGTTGGAGGAGAAGTCGCCCGACTGGTTGATCGTGGCGGTGTAAACCCAGGTCTGGCCAACCGCGAGGACCCCGTTGCTGGTCGCGGTTTGCAGGACCGGAGTGATGAAGTCCGGGTTGGACGCAGTGCCGATATTGTCGGTGATCTGGACGTTGCTGAGCGCCGTGCTGCCGGTATTGATGACGTCGAACGTGTAGGTCACTTGGCCGCATGTGCCGACAACGACCTCGGCCGGCAGCTTGATCACCGTAAGACCGTTCGAATGGTCCACCGCCGTGCTGGCCGTGGACGACCCGGAGACGTTCTGGCTGTCCGTCACGGTCGCGGTATTGGTGACCGTGGCGCAACTGTTGAGCTCGCCCTGGGTGACCGTCTGCGACGCGGTGTAGGTGATGCTGGTGCCCACTCCGAGACTGGCCACTGTGCCCAACGTGGTGCCGAGCGTGGTATCTGCTACCACCACGTTGGTCAGCGTTTCGTTGCCGGTGTTGCTGACCACGACGCTGTAGTCGATCGTTTCGCCGTTGTAGGTCGCCGCCGGATCTCCGGTCACACCACCGACCGACGTCACCGTCTTGACGATCGACACGCCCGGGGTCTGCGACACCGCCGTGCTGGCGGTGGATGTGCCGGTGACGCCCTGGCTGTCGGTCACCGTCGCGGTGTTGGTCACCGTGGAGACGCAAGCGATCGTCCCGGTGCCGCTGCCGTTGCCACAACTCCCGTTGCTACCGGTTGTGCCGCAGCCGCAGTTGCCGCTGGTGCACTGGTTCACCGGCGTGCAGGCGTTGGTGTTGGAACCGCAGGTGCCGCCGTTGCCGCAATCCGGGAGGTTGTCGCAGACCTGCACGCCGATCTGGTTGTAGTTGGTCAGCCCGTTGCAGCCATTCTCGTTGAAGCTGCTGTAGCCGGCGCAGCCAGTCTGCCAGGTAACGCCGGACGAGCCGCAGTTGTTGGCGCTCTCGCCGATGTTCCAGGTGATCGTCGCGCCCGACAGGTTGCAGCCCGACGGGACTTGGTACGGCAGGCCGGTGAGGAACACGTTGCCGGGGGTGCAATTGGACGGCAGCGTGGTGACCCAGCAGTTTTGCGACGAATTGAAGACGGTCGTGGCCTGGGTGCAGGAGCTGGAGAAGGTCACGACCGCGTTCGGCACGTTGACGTTAAGCGTTCCGCAGCCCGGGCCGCTAATCGTGCAACTGACGTTCTGGAAGGTGTAGGTCGCGCCGTTCTGGCACGAGGTCGGCGTGAAGCTGGAGTTCAGCCATGCCGTGCAGCCGCTGCCAAGCCCCGACCCGCTCACCGTGCAATGCTGCGTACTGCTCGGCGAGGAAGAGCCGACCTGGCCTTGGTCGATGGCGGCCTGGGAGACGGTCTGCGAGGCGGTGTAGGTCGCGCTGGAGCCAACCCCGAGGCTGGCGAGCGTGCCCAGCGTCGTATGCAGGGTGGTATCGGCCACTACGACATTGGTCAGCGTCTCGTTGCCGGTGTTGCTGACCACGATGCTGTAGTCGATCGTCTCTCCGGCAGCGGTCGCCGCCGGGTCGCCGGAGACGCCGCCAACCGAGGTCACCGTCTTGACGATCGACACGCCAGGGGTCAGCGACACGGAGGTGCTGGCAGTGGACGTGCCAGTCGCGCTCTGGCTGTCGGTCACGGTCGCGGTGTTGGTCACTGCGCTGCCGGCATTGATCTCCGACTGGCTCACGGTTTGCGACGCGGTGTAGGTCGCGCTGGTGCCCACCGCCAGGCTGGCGATCGTGCCCAGCGTTGTGTGCAAGGTAGCATCGGCCACGACCACGCTGGTCAGCGTTTCGTTGCCGGTGTTGCTGACCACGATGCTGTAGTCGATCGTCTCGCCGGCCTTGGTGGCCGTCGGGTCGCCGGAGACGCCGCCAACCGACGTCACCGTCTTGACGATGGATACGCCGGGAGTTAGCGACACCGATGTGCTGGCGGTGGACGTGCCCGTCACGCTCTGGGTGTCAGTCACGGTTGCCGTGTTGGTCACCGCGGTGCCGCAATCGATCGCCGACTGGCTGACGGTTTGCGAGGTGGTGTAGGTCGCGCTGGTACCCACCGCCAAACTGGCCAGTGTGCCCAGAGTGGTGTGCAGGGTGGCGTCGGCCACCACAACGTTGGTCAGTGTTTCGTTGCCGGTGTTGCTGACCACGACGCTGTAATCGATCGTCTCGCCGGCCTTGGTGGCCGTCGGATCGCCGGAGACGCCGCCAACCGAAGTCACCGTTTTCAAGATGGAAACGCCGGGCGTCAGCGATACGGACGTGCTGGCGGTGGAGGTCCCCGTCACATGCTGCGTGTCGGTGACCGTTGCGGTGTTGGTCACCGCCGAGCCGCAATCGAGCGCCGACTGGCTCACCGTCTGCGATGCGCTGTAGGTCGCGCTGGTGCCGGCGGCCATCGTGGCGATGGTGCCCAGCACGGTGCCGAGGGTGGCGTCGGTCACCACCACGTTGTTCAGAGTTCGTTGCCGGTATTGCTGACCACAACGCTGTAGTCGATCGTTTCGCCGGCCTTGGTGGCCGTCGGGTCGCCGGAGGCGCCGCCAACCGACGTCACCGTCTTGAGGATCGACACGCCCGGAGTTGTCGTCACTTGCGTGCTCGCCGAGGACGTGCCGGTGACGTGCTGGCTGTCGGTGACCGTCGCGGTGTTGGTCACGGCCGTGCCGCTGTCGAGAGCCGACTGGCTCACCGTCTGCGAAACTGTGTAGGTCGCGCTGGCGCCGACGCCCAGGCTGGCCAGCGACCCCAGCGAGCCGGTGCCGTTCGGATCGGTCACCGTCACGTTGGTCAGCGTTTCGTTGCCGGTGTTGCTGACTACGATGCTGTAGTCGATCGTCTCGCCGGCCTTGGTGGCGGCCGGATCTCCGCTCACGCCACCGACCGACGTCACCGTCTTGAGGATCGACACGCCCGGCGTCTGCGTCACCGGCGTGCTGGCCGAGGCGGTGCCCGTCACATGCTGGCTGTCGGTCACCGTCGCGGTGTTCGTCACCGACGTGCCGCTGTCGATCGCCGACTGGCTGACCGTCTGCGAGACCGTGTAGGTCACGCTGGCGCCGGCACCCAGGCTAGCGAGCGTTCCCAGCGAGCCGGTGCCATTCGGATCGGTCACCGCCACGTTGGTCAGCGTTTCATTGCCGGTGTTGCTGACCACGATGCTGTAGTCGATCGTCTCGCCGGCCTTGGTAGCGGTCGGGTCGCCGGAGACGCCACCGACCGAGGTCACCGTCTTGACGATCGATACGCCCGGGGTCTGCGTCACCGCCGTACTGGCGGTGGATGTGCCCGTCACGCTCTGGTTATCGGTCACCGTCGCGGTGTTGCTCACCGCGGTGCCGCTGTCGATCGCCGACTGGCTCACCGTCTGCGACACCGTGTAGGTCGCGCTGGCGCCAACCGCGAGAGTGGCGCCCGTCGGCAGCGAGCCGACGCCGTGCGTATCGGTCACCACCACACCGGTCAGCGTCTCGTTGCCGGTGTTGCTGACCACGATGCTGTAGTCGATCGTCTCGCCCGCCGCCGTCGCCGTCGGATCGCCGGAGACGCCGCCGACCGACGTCACCGTCTTGACGATCGAGACGCCCGGCGTCTGTGTCACCAGGGTGCTGGCGGTGGACGTGCCCGTCACGCTCTGGTTGTCGGTCACCGTCGCGGTGTTGCTCACCGCAGCGTCGCTGTCGATCGCGGACTGGGCGACGGTCTGCGACACCGTGTAGGTGGCGCTGGCGCCAACCGCGAGCGTGGAGCCCGTCGGCAGCGAGCCGACGCCGTGCGTATCGGTCACCACCACACCGGTCAGCGTCTCGTTGCCGGTGTTGCTGACCACGATGCTATAATCAATCGTCTCGCCGGCCTTGGTCGCTGTCGGGTCGCCGCTGACTCCGCCAACCGACGTCACCGTCTTGACGATCGAAACGCCCGGCGTCTGCGTCACCAAGGTGCTGGCGGTGGACGTGCCCGTGACGCTCTGGTTGTCGGTCACCGTCGCGGTGTTGCTCACCGCGGCATCGCTGTCGATCGCGGACTGAGCCACAGTCTGCGACACCGTGTAGGTGGCGCTGGCGCCAACCGCGAGAGTGGCGCCCGTCGGCAGCGAGCCGACGCCGTGCGTATCGGTCACCACCACACCGGTAAGCGTCTCGTTGCCGGTGTTGCTGACCACGATGCTGTAGTCGATCGTCTCGCCCGCCGCCGTCGCCGTCGGATCGCCGGAGACGCCGCCGACCGACGTCACCGTCTTGACGATCGATACGCCTGGGGTCTGCGTCACCAGGGTGCTGGCGGTGGACGTGCCCGTCACGCTCTGGTTGTCGGTCACCGTCGCGGTGTTGCTCACCGCAGCGTCGCTGTCGATCGCGGACTGGGCGACGGTCTGCGACACCGTGTAGGTGGCGCTGGCGCCAACTGCGAGCGTGGCGCCCGTCGGCAGCGACCCGACGCCATGCGTATCGGTCACCACCACGCCAGTCAGCGTCTCGTTGCCGGTGTTGCTGACCACGATGCTGTAGTCGATCGTCTCGCCGGCCTTGGTGGCCGTCGGGTCGCCGGAAACGCCGCCAACCGACGTCACCGTCTTGGTGATCGAGACGCCCGGGGTCGTCGTCACCGCCGTGCTGGCGGTGGACGTCCCAGTCACAGCTTGCGTGTCGGTTACCGTCGCGGTGTTGGTTACCGAGGTGACGGTGCTGTCGATCTCGCCCTGGCTGACCGTCTGCGACGCCGTGTAGGTCGCGGTCGCGCCGGGCGCGAGGCTCGCCAGGGTGGCGAATGTTACGCTCAGGGTGGTGTCCGTCACCGCCACGTTGGTCAGCGTCTCAGTGCCGGTGTTGCTGACCACGATGCTGTAGTCGATCGTCTCGCCCGCCGCCGTTACCGTCGGGTCGCCAGACACACCGCCAACCGACGTGACCATTTTCTTGATCGATACGCCGGGACTGCCTGTCACGTTCGTGCTGGCGGTGGACGAGCCGCCCACGCTCTGCGAGTCAGTGACGGTCGCGGTGTTGGTTACCTCGGTGTGACTGTTGATCGATGTCTGGCTGACCGTCTGCGACGCGACGTAGGTGTGGCTGGCGCCGACCGCGAGGCTGGACAGCGTGCCAAGCGTGGTGCCGAGGGTGGTGTCGGCGACCACCACATTGGTCAGCGTCTCGTTGCCGGTGTTGCTGATGATCACGCTGTAGTCGATCGTCTCGCCCGCGGCGGTCGCCGTCGGGTCGCCGGAGACGCCACCAACCGACGTCACTGCCTTGACGATCGACACGCCGGGGGTCGTCGTTACCGCCGTGCTGGCAGTGGATGTCCCGGTCACTGTCTGCGTGTCGGTCACCGTCGCGGTGTTGGTCACCGAGGTGACGGTGCTGTCGATCTCGCCCTGGCTGACCGTCTGCGATGCCGTGTAGGTCTGGCTGGTGCCGACCGCCAGGCTGGCCAGCGTGCCGAGCGTGGTGCCGAGAGTGGTGTCCGCGACCACCACATTGGTCAGCGTCTCGTTGCCGGTATTGCTGACCACGATGCTGTAATCGATCGTCTCGCCCGCGGCGGTTACCGTCGGGTCGCCGGAGACGCCGCCGACCGAGGTCACCGTCTTGGTGATCGACACACCCGGAGTTTGTGTCACGCCCGTGCTGGCGGTGGATGTGCCCGTCACGCTCTGGTTATCGGTCACCGTCGCGGTGTTGCTCACCGCGGTGCCGCTGTCGATCGCCGACTGGCTCACCGTCTGCGACACCGTGTAGGTCGCGCTGGCGCCAACCGCAAGCGTGGCGCCCGTCGGCAGCGAGCCGACACCGTGCGTATCGGTCACCACCACGCCGGTCAGCGTCTCGTTGCCGGTATTGCTGACCACGATGCTGTAGTCGATCGTCTCGCCGGCCTTGGTAGCGGTCGGGTCGCCTGAGACGCCACCGACCGAGGTCACTGTCTTGAGGATCGACACGCCCGGCGTCTGCGTCACCAGCGTGCTGGCGGTGGACGTGCCCGTCACGCTCTGGTTGTCGGTCACCGTCGCGGTGTTGCTCACCGCGGCATCGCTGTCGATCGCCGACTGGGCGACAGTCTGCGACACCGTGTAGGTCGCGCTGGCGCCAACCGCGAGAGTGGCACCCGTCGGCAGCGACCCGACGCCGTGCGTATCGGTCACCACCACGCCGGTCAGAGTCTCGTTGCCGGTGTTGCTGACCACGATGCTGTAGTCGATCGTCTCGCCCGCGGCAGTCGCCGCCGGGTCGCCGGAGACGCCGCCAACCGACGTCACCGTCTTGACGATCGACACCCCCGGAGTTTGCGTCACCAGAGTGCTGGCGGTGGACGTGCCCGTCACGCTCTGGTTGTCGGTCACCGTCGCGGTGTTGCTCACCGCAGCGTCGCTGTCGATCACGGACTGGGCGACGGTCTGCGACACCGTGTAGGTAGCGCTGGCGCCAACCGCGAGCGTGGCGCCCGTCGGCAGCGAGCCGACGCCGTGCGTATCGGTCACCACCACGCCGGTCAGCGTCTCGTTGCCGGTGTTGCTGACCACGATGCTGTAGTCGATCGTCTCGCCAGCGGCGGTCGCCGCCGGGTCGCCGGAGACACCGCCGACCGACGTCACCGTCTTGACGATCGACACCCCCGGAGTTTGCGTGACCAGGGTGCTGGCAGTGGACGTGCCCGTCACGCTCTGGTTGTCGGTCACCGTCGCGGTGTTGCTCACCGCAGCGTCGCTGTCGATCGCCGACTGGGCGACGGTCTGCGACACCGTGTAGGTGGCGCTGGCGCCAACTGCGAGCGTGGCGCCCGTCGGCAGCGACCCGACGCCGTGCGTATCGGTCACCACCACGCCGGTCAGCGTCTCGTTGCCGGTGTTGCTGACAACGATGCTGTAGTCGATCGTCTCGCCCGCCGCCGTCGCCGTCGGATCGCCGGAGACGCCACCAACCGAGGTCACCGTCTTGACGATCGACACGCCCGGAGTTTGTGTCACCAGGGTGCTGGCGGTGGACGTGCCCGTCACGCTCTGGTTGTCGGTCACCGTCGCGGTGTTGCTCACCGCAGCGTCGCTGTCGATCGCCGACTGAGCCACAGTCTGCGACACCGTGTAGGTGGCGCTGGCGCCAGGCGCCAGGCTGGCCAACGCTCCCAGCGAGCCGGTGCCGTTCGGATCGGTCACCGCCACGTTGGTCAGCGTCTCATTGCCGGTATTGCTGACCACGATGCTGTAGTCGATCGTCTCGCCCGCCGCCGTCGCCGTCGGATCCCCGCTGACCCCGCCAACCGACGTCACCGTCTTGACGATCGACACGCCCGGAGTCTGCGTCACCAGGGTGCTGGCGGTGGACGTGCCCGTCACGCTCTGGCTGTCGGTTACCGTCGCGGTGTTGCTCACCGCCGTGTCGCTATCGATCGCCGACTGAGCCACTGTCTGCGACACCGTGTAGGTCGCGGTGGCGCCAGGCGCCAGGCTGGCCAACGCTCCCAGCGAGCCCGTGCCGTTCGGATCGCTGACCACCACATTAGTCAGCGTCTCATTGCCGGTATTGCTGACCACGATGCTGTAGTCGATCGTCTCGCCAGCGGCAGTCGCCGCAGGGTCGCCGGAAACGCCGCCAACCGAGGTCACCGTCTTGACGATCGACACGCCGGGCGTCTGCGTCACGCCTGTGCTGGCGGTGGAGGACCCGGTGACACTCTGGTCGTCCGTGACCGTCGCGGTGTTGCTCACCGCGCTATCGGTGTCGATCGCCGACTGGCTAACGGTCTGCGACGCGGTGTAGGTCGCGCTGCTGCCGACCCCCAGGCTGGCCAGGGTGCCGAGCGTCTCGCCCAGGGTGGTGTCGGTCACCACCACGGTGGTCAGCGTCTCGTTGCCGGTGTTGCTGACCACAATGCTGTAGTCGATCGTCTCGCCGGCCGCCGTCGCCGCCGGGTCGCCGCTCACGCTGCCGACCGAGGTCACCGTCTTGACGATCGAGACGCTGGGGGTCGTCGTCACCGCCGTGCTGGCGGTGGAGGACCCGGTGACGCTCTGGTCGTCCGTGACCGTCGCGGTGTTGCTCACCGCGCTATCGGTGTCGATCGCCGACTGGCTGACGGTCTGCGACGCGGTGTAGGTCGCGCTGCTGCCGACGCCCAGACTGGCCAGCGTGCCAAGCGTCTCGCCCAGAGTGGTGTCGGTCACCACCACGGTGGTCAGCGTCTCGTTACCGGTGTTGCTGACCACGACGCTGTAGTCGATCGTCTCGCCCGCCGCCGTCGCCGTCGGATCACCGCTCATGCCGCCGACCGACGTGACAGACTTCAGGATCGACACGCCCGGAGTTTGCGTCACGCCCGTGCTGGCGGTGGAGGACCCGGTGACGCTCTGGTCGTCCGTGACCGTTGCGGTGTTGCTCACCGCGCTATCGGTGTCGATCGCCGACTGGCTGACCGTCTGCGACGCGGTGTAGGTCGCGCTGCTGCCAACCCCGAGGCTGGCCAGCGTGCCGAGCGTCTTGCCGAGGGTGGCGTCGGTCACCACCACGGTGGTCAGCGTCTCGTTGCCGGTGTTGCTGACCACGATGCTGTAGTCGATCGTTTCGCCCGCAGCGGTTGCCGTCGGGTCGCCGGACACGCCGCCGACCGACGTCACGGACTTCAGGATCGAGACACCGGGGGTCTGCGTCACGCCGGTGCTGGCGGTGGACGACCCGGTGATGTTCTGGTCATCCGTGACCGCCGCGGTGTTGGTCACCGTGGTGTTGTTATCGATCTCGGCCTGGGTGACCGTCTGCGACGCGCTGTAGGTGGCGGTGGTGCCCGCCGCCATGCTGGCGATCGTGCCCAGCGTGGTGCCGAGCGTGACGTCGGTCACCACCACGTTGGTCAGCGTCTCGTTGCCGGTGTTGCTGATCACCACGCTGTAGTCGATCGTCTCGCCGGCCGCCGTCGCCGCGGGATCTCCCGACACGCTGCCGACCGAGGTCACCATCTTGAGGATTTCGACGTCCGGCGTATTCGACCCGCCGCCGCCGCCGGAGTTGCTTCAATAGAATCCCTCGACCGCATTGACCGTGCTGCACGAGGCGACCGTGAATTCGCCCGCTGATCCGACGTTGGTTTCCTGGGTGATGCTGACGCCCGCGGGCGTCAGCACGACCACTTCGTAGGTGCCCGGCACCAGGCCGGTGAAGCTGACATTGCCGTTGACGTCGGTGGTTTCCGCCTGGACGATCTCATTGTTGGCGGTGTTGATCAGGTCAACCGTCATGCCCGGGACGTAGTAGTCGTCCGTCGCGTTGTAGGTGCCGGTTTCGTCCTGGTCGTAATAGACGTTCACATCGACGATGGCCGGCATATAGAGACCGACGGGCGCCACGGTGTCGGTGCCGCCGGCCAGTGTGATGTTGCTGTCAACACCGTTGTTGCCGGTGGTGATGCTGTCTCCCGCGGGAGCGATCACCTGGGTTTCGTAGGTACCCGCCGTGAGATTGTTGAAGCTGTAGTTGCCGTTGGCGTCGGTGGTCGTCGTCTGGAGGACCTGCGTGCCGGCGCCGTTGAGCAGGTCGACGGTAACGCCTGACAGGCCGAAATCGCCTGGCACGTAGGTGCCATTGTCGTTTTCGTCGCAGAAGACGTTGCTGCTGATCGAGCTCAACTGCGATACTAGAGTTTGGCCAAAATACTGATCGATAGTGCTGATATCGATGTGCGAAGAAGGCGCTCCCGTCGAGCCGATCGATTTGTTGATCGTCAGAACGATGTTCAATGTCTGATAGCCGGCCGTCAGCGCCACCACCGGCGACGAGTTGCTGGCCAGCGACCAGGTTGTTGTTCCGACCAGATTGCCCGAAGTGTCGAATGCCTGCTCAGTCGCAGATGCACTGACACCAGGCCCCGAATCACGGTCCACTACGTAGAGTTGCTGTAAGCTGTAATAGATTCGGTCGGATCGGTCGTGTTGAGGGTGTAGGTAACAGTGACCGTGGTGGATGAATTAGCCCCACTCGCTCCCGCGTGGAAACCGCCCCATCCGATGCCCAGAAGAGGTGGGTTTGCAATCGCGATTGGATTTTGCGCGGTAGCGAGGAATGAAATGACATTACCGTAGTCGACCTCGTTGGCAACGATGTCCGTGAAGGAGAGATCGCCGTTGACCAGGTCTTGGTAGGATTGTGACGCCATTGTGCCAACGCCTCTATGTCAAAGGGCGAGATTTTAAGATCCACGGATCGAAGTCAGGTTACCCGGCTGGGTACTTCGCCGCCTCGCGTGGACCGCCCATAGATGTACCGGTTTGGAGTAAGCTGGAGGCGTGTCCTTGAGGCAGTTCGCAGAACACAACATTTCCCCCAGTTCGAGCCGGCCGCATACGGTATCAGGGACGGCGGCGATTTCGGCGAACCACGCCAAGTGCGACGAGACCACCCAGTAGTGAGGCCATTGACGCGGGTTCCGGCGCCGGCGTGAAGCTCTGAACGACAGAGGCGAGGACCAGCGTGCTGTTGTTGCCCATGCTGTACCAGTTGTTGTATAGGCCGAGGTCCTTCGACACGTTCAGCGAGCTCTGGTGAGCAAATGTGCAGGCAAATGAAGGGCTGGTCAGGTCCACCACCTCACCGAGACTGCCGCTACAGAGATAGTTGCTATTGCCGCCGGGAGTGACGGTCTCTCCCAAGGTGACGTTCGACTCTGAAGCTCGCTACCGTATCATTCGAATTGCCAACGGTCACGGAGCCGTTCAAGGTCCCCGCGACTCCGGTGAGGGTACTGCTTTTGGCCGCCACGTTGAGAGTAACGCTCATGTCGTAATTGTCAGTGCCGCACGAACCGGTACTGGGGCATGTGTAGGAAAAGATAGGCTGCAGCGAGCTGCCCACCGTGTTACCCATTGCTGCCTCGATGATGACGCTGGCACCAGGTCCCGAGGTCGGCGCGAGAAACAGATTAGTGCAGGACACTCCGCCATCATCGCAGATGACTGATTTAACCGTGATCGTCAGGCCGTCCAGTGTCAGGTAGTTCCCAGCAGTGAGGGCCACGGCCGATGCCGACAACTGGGCCCGCGCTGGGTTGCCAAACCCCAATGTCAGTAAGACCGCAGCAAAGAGGACACCCAGAAGCTTCGTCATCGATCGTATTCCCTCTGCAAACGGCTCCGTCGGGCGACGCAACCGCGCACCTCACGGACCGGTGAGATGTCGTTAAACGATCGTTAGCATGGCGATTTCAGCCTGTAAAGGATAAATGCGCGATTCTGTTTTTCTGGATTCAATCATCCAAATATCAGATAAAAAGTCTGCGCATGGCTCTAATGCCGGACAATGAGACGCCCTTTGGTCTCCCGCAGGATTCGGACTAAGGGCGCTTTACCCGGTCGATGGCCTCGCGCCGGCGTCACTGCCCGTTCATGTCGTACGTCCGGATCGTCATACCCGTCAGCGCCTTCCGCACCACCGCCGCCACCTGTTCCCGTTCGAGCTCCGCCTCCAGCCGGTCGTGGACCTCCAGGTACGTGGGCACCGGACCAGCCTCCCGCTCGTCAACGCGCAGCACCCACCAGCCCGCGACGGTGCGGACCGGATACGGCGTCACCTCCCCCGGCCGCAGCGCGAACAGCACCGCTCCCACCTCAGGCGCAAGGCCATCCCGACGAACAAACCCGATATCGCCCCCCTTTCCGGCACTTCCGTCCTTGCTCGACTGCCGCGCCAAGGTGGCGAAGTCGGCTCCGGCCGCCAGCCTGGCGATGATGTCCCGGGCCTCGGCCTCGGTCGGCACGAGAATGACCAGCCCGTGGACCTCCTCCGGTCCGGGTTTTCCTTTGAATTCAGTGTTGTACCGGGCCGCCAGCATCTCGCCGGTCACCAGTTTGTCGGTCTCGCGGTGCAGGTAGGCGTCCTCGAGAACCCGATCCGCCGCCTCTTGCATGTGGCGCTGCACCGCCGGATCCGCGGCGACGCCTTCGGCGCGTGCGCGCAGCACCAGGGCCTCGCGCTGGACCAGCCGTTGCAGCACAGCGGGGAAAAGTGCCTCGAGCGAAAGTCCGGTGCCGCCGCCCGGCATGGCGCGGATCGCGTCGCCCACGTCGGACAGGTGGATGATCTGGCCCTCGACCTCGGCGACCACCGGATCCGATTTCGGCTTTGCCGGACCGTTGTCCATCCCGACCGCGCCATGAGGCGGGGGACCGGATTGCGCCCGGGCACCGGCAAGCTCGCCCGCCAGCGCCATAGCGACACAAGTCGCCAGGATAACCACCGCAGAACCGGGAATCCGCATGGTCCGACCACCCGTTCACACCAGGCGCCCATCATGCGGGAGCAGGGGACCTTGCGCAAGCAGGGTTAGTCTCGATTAGTGGGATCAGTACCGGTATTTTGGACGAAGTCTTACGGCAGGATTTCGGTCTTCGGGGCGCGGCGGGCCAAATCGTTTCACAATTATGTTACGGAGGGCGCGCGGGAGCGGGCCACGTGCCGGCCCGATCACCCTCGCCGTGGTGCGCTTCGCGCCCGCGACCCCCGGGTCAAGCGCCCGGGGGCAGGCTCTCTCCCGCGAAGCAGGAGAAGTTAGTCGGAAGCCGGTGAGGTTATGCAGCGCGGTTATTCCGCCGCCATCTTGTGGGGCTTCTCGTCGTCGGGGTTGACCGGGCCGGGCGGCAGGCCACCTTGCGGCTGCGGATCGTCGACGTAACGGAACTTCGGCTTGCTGTTCCACGGCCCGCGCTCGTCCTCGCCGTGCGACAGGTTGAACACCAGGTCCACCGTATCGTCCGGCTTGACCGTGCCGAAATACGGATCGTCCAGCTTGCCCATCTTCTCCAGCGCCGACATGAACATCTGCGCGTGAGTGATCTCGCGCGTCAGCAGATGGTGCAGCACCTTGGTGGTGCCCTCATCCTTCGACATCTTCATCAGCGCTTCGTAGGTCTGCCGCGCACCGGCCTCCGACGCGATGTTGCTTCGCAGGTCGCGCACCACGTTGCCCCCTTCATTGATGTACGCCGCGGTCCAGGCATGCCCCTGGCTGTCCACGAAATGTGGCCCCATGCCGCGGATGCGGAACAGCGGAGCGTCATACACATCCTTCTGGTCCATCTTGCTGGTATGCTGCTCGATCAGTTTGCCGACCATCTCCAGATGGCTGAACTCCTCGATCGCGATGTCCTGCAACATGTCGCGAATGCCGGCGTCGGTGATGTGGAACGACTGCACCCAATAGGTCAGCGCCGCGGTCAACTCGCCGGTCGCGCCGCCGAATTGCTCCAGCAGATACTGGCCGTAGCGCGGGTCGGGCTTCTTCACGTCGACCGGCATCATGGTTTCCTTGCGGTGGAAGAACATAAATTCTGACTCCCGGCTGGTGGTGGCCGGGAGGCAACGCGCCAGAGCACGGTGCAGTTCCCCGCAGGCACCGGTTCGTCAGGGCCGATCGGCCAACGCCGGAACCAACCCCGGATGCAACAAGTGGGCGCGCGGTGCCGGCGGCGGTGGCACCCATGGCCGGGCACCGCGCTCCACACGGTCGGTCAGCACGCGGGCGCCACCGGGATCGAGCCAGATCGCCACCGAGCCGTCGCGCCAGACGGTGAAGCGATCGACCAGCTTCGGCCAGGGTTTCGGACACAGCCCGCGCGCCGGCTCGGCGGCGACGATGACCGAGGACACCGCGCAGCCGTCCGGATGCGTCGCCCCGCGCACCAGCATCGCCGCCGGCGCGTCGGGAAACGGCCGCAGCAGGCATCGATCGGGCGCGCAGGTAATGGCGCCGGCCGCGGCGATGCCTTCGGAGGGGATCGGTTGCGGGACGCCGGCCGACCAGTATTGCAGCCAGGCATCGCGGGTAAACTTCGACGCACCGGGGGCCGACTGCACCCAGATGCCCGACTCGGTGCGGACCGCGATCAGCCGCGCGTCGTCGGACACCAGCAGGTCGGGCGGCCGCACCAGGGCGGGCGATGCCAGGCCCAGCGTGATCGCCACCACGCCAACCAGCCGCACCCGCGTCTGCCATAGACCGAGCCAGGCGATGCCGAGCGACAGCACCGCCAACCCCCAGGCCGGGATATGCGGCACGTCCAGCGTCGAGGCGGGCCAGGACGCGGTGGTGCGCGCCACCCAGACCACCGCCTCGGCGCCCCAGCCCATCGGCTTCAGCAGCAGGAACTCCAGCCCGAACGGCATCAGCGGCAGCGACATCACGCCGGCCGGCAGCACCCACAACGCGGTCAGCGGCACCGCCGCCATGTTGGCGATGACGAAGTAGAGCTGAATGCGGCCGAAATGGTACGCCCCGAACGGCGCCGAGGCGGTGCCGGCCAGCGCGCTGGTCAGCGCCAGCGCCAGCACATAGGCGCCAAAGCGCCGCGGCAGGCTTTTCCCATGCAGCCGGTTCAGCCAGGGCCGCAGCGCGGCATAGCCGGAGATCAACGCCAGCACTGCGGAAAAGCTCATCTGGAAGGAGACGCCGGGCACCTCCTGCGGCTCGGCCAGCATCAGCGCGGTCGCCGCCAGCGCCAGGCCGCGCAGGGAAATCGCCCGGCGCCCGGCCAGCACGGCGAGCGTGAACAGGCTCGCCATCAGGAAGCTGCGCAGGATCGGCACATGCAGCCCGGTGAGCAGGGCGTAGCCGAGCCCGGCGGCGAGCGCCACGACCGCGGCAAGCTGCTTGGTGGGCCAGAACAGGCTCGCATGCTCTGACGCGGCGAATGCGGTCCGCGCCAGCACCATGGCGAAGCCCATGACGATGCCGATGTGCAGCCCGGCGACGGCGAGCAAATGGGCGAGGCCCGCGGCACGGAAGGCGTCGTGGTCGGGACCGGGCATGGCGTTCTGGAAGCCGGTCAGCAGGGTGACGGCGAACGCTCCGGCGGAACCAGGGATCGCCGCGGAGACGCGGGCGGCGATGATCTCGCGCAGACGCTGCACCAGGCGCAATGGCGCGGACGGCGAGCCCGGCGACAGCAATGCGGCCGGCCCCAGAGCGAAGCCGGAACCGCCGAGGCCGGCATAGAATGCGTCGCGTTGCAGGTCCCAGCCGCCCGGGTAGGCGGGCGGCTCGGGCGTGCGGACCAATGCCCGCACCCGAACGGTGTCGCCGGTGTTAAGGGCGGCGCGGTCGTCGCGGCGCAGGCGGATGCGCAGGAACCGCGCCAGCGGTGCGGCGGCGTCGTCCAATCGCACCGCTTCCAGCGTCACTCGCCTGCCGTCCGGCAGCGCCTCCACGGCGCGCAGTATGCCGGTGACCTGGATGGCGTGGGTGGCAGCGCGGTTTCCGGTGGCGGAACCCGGGCGGTGGCGAGCTGGGCTGCGGTGAAACCGATGGCGGCGGCGGCCAGCGCGGAGACCGCCGCGCATGGCCACCAGGCGCGGCGCAATCTGATCGCTGCCAGGAGGGCGGGCAGAGCGACGATGGCGCCCGCCCAGACGGGGGGTTCGAAACGGAGGTCGTAGTAGATAAGTACTCCGGCGGCCAAGAATACCGGCAGCCACAGGGATGCGCGGTCGTTCACGGCTCGCGGTCCCACCGCCCCCTTTCCCCCTCCCGCTTGTGGGAGGGGTCAGGGCAGGGTGATGGGGGGGGCTCGCGCCACCCTCCCCTGGCCCCTCCCGCAAGCGGGAGGGGGAAGAGGGCGGGAGGGGGAAACTCATGGCGTTCATGCGGGGCAGAGTAGCGGCGCATGCCTCTACAGCCGGTGAACGCGCATGCTACATGCGGCGCCATGTCAAACGACCGTCCCGTCGTCCGCACGCGCTTCGCGCCCAGCCCGACCGGCCCCCTGCACATCGGCGGGGTCCGCACCGCCCTGTTCAACTACCTCTTCGCCCGCCACCACGGCGGCGAGTTTCTGCTCCGTATCGAGGACACCGACCGCGAACGCAGCACCGATGCGGCGACGCAAGGCATCGTGGCCAGCCTCGACTGGCTGGACCTGACCCGCGACGGCCAGACGATCTACCAGTCCCAGCGCGTGCAGCGGCACGCCGAGGTTGCACGGGAACTGCTGGCGATGGGCCGGGCGTACAACTGCTACCTGACGCCGGAGGAAATCGCCGCCGAGCGCTACCAGGCCCGCGAGGACGGGCGGCAATGGCACTATGACGGGCGCTGGCGCGACCGCGACCCCGCTGAAGCGCCGCCCGGGGTGAAGCCGGCGATCCGGCTGAAGGCGCCGCGCGAGGGCGAGACGGAGGTCGAGGACCTCGTGCAGGGCAGCGTGCGCGTCGCCAACGCCGAGATGGATGACCTCGTCATCCTGCGCAACGACGGCACGCCGACCTATAACCACTCGGTCGTGGTTGACGACCACGACATGGGCATCACCCATGTGATCCGCGGCGACGACCACCTGACCAACACCTTCCGCCAGTCGCAGATCTACGCGGCGATGGGCTGGACGCCGCCGCGCTTCGCGCCACCTGCCGCTGATCCACGGGCCGGATGGGGCCAAGCTGTCGAAGCGCCACGGCGCGCAGTTCGCGCTGGAGTTCCGCGACCAAGGCTACCTGCCGGAGGCGCTGTGCAATTACCTGCTGCGCCTCGGCTGGTCGCATGGCGATATCGAGGTGCTCGACCGCGCGGAGGCGATCCGGCTGTTCGACCTCGATGGCGTCGGCCGTGCCCCGTCGCGCATGGACTACGCCAAGCTGAACTACCTCAACGGCGTCTATATCCGCAGGCGGACGACGACCGCCTGGCTCGCGAGACGATGGAGCGGCTGACCCGGCGCCCCGGCCTGGTGCTGAACGACGCGGCGGCGGCGCGCATCCGCCGGCTGGTCCCGGCGCTGAAGGAGCGGGCGAAGACGCTGGAGGAACTGGCGGATTTGGCGGCCTTCCTGGCGCGCCCCGTGCCGCTGCCGATCGAGCCGAAGGCGGCCGCCCTGCTGACCTCGGACGCGCGCGAGATGCTGCGCGACCTGGCGGCGGCGTTGGCAGTCAGCGACTTCACGCCGGAAGCACTCGACGCCACGCTCCGGGCCTTCGCCGAGCAAGCCGGCCGCAAGCTCGGCCAGGTCGCGCAGCCGTTGCGTGCGGCGCTGACCGGCAGCACGGCGAGCCCGGGGATCGACCTGACACTCGCAGCGCTGGGCCGCGAGGAGACGCTGATCCGCCTCGCCGCGGTGGCGAGCTAAAATTTTCTCCCGGCCTTGATCCAGATCAATGTGACGAACCTCGGTCTACGGCATTGTTTGCCTCGAGAAGCAGACGGGCTTGGCCCGTTGCGCTCCTCTCTTGGACTCCTCCCCAAACTTGGCGGCGTCTTCACGGCGCCGCCTTTTCTTGGCCGTTCCCTTCAGCGTGTGGTGACCCGACGCAGAGACGAAGCGACCGGACGAGACGAGACGGAGTTACGGTGCCATGCGGGCACATGATGAGCACAAAACCCCTGGGTTGCTCCCTGCGGCATTGCTGGCTGTCGTGGTTGCGCTGGTCGGCCTGGCCGGTGCCGTGAAGATCGCGCGCACCGCGGTGGAGCTGGGCCGGGGGTGGGCGACATCGTGCGGTTCGATCCCAAGGGATATATGCCGCTCGACGTCCACACCCAGGTCGCTGCGCTGCGCGCAGACAAGAGCGACTGCATCCTCGATCTTGAGGCGATCCATCGCGGCGGCGGCAGCCTGGTGGTCGAGCAGCGGTACCGTGGCGACGGAAGGCCGCGGTATCGGGTGCATTGGGCGGGCCAGCAGAGCGCGAGCGGCTCCGCGGACTGCGGCCAGGACGCCGACCTGATGCTGGACGATACCAACCTCAACCTATTGGCGATGGCCGCCGGCGGCTGGGGCGTCGGACATAAGAACGTGTCGCCGAGCGACATCTGGGGCGGCGACGGCAACCGGAGCGGACGAAACTGATACCCCGAATTTCGATGTTGCAGCTATCGAACAAGGTGCCCGATGCCGCCTCCATCCCGTCATCCCCGCGAAGGCGGGGACCCAAGCTGCTGGGTCCTTTCGCGGGGATGACGGGACTTATCGAGGTCACCGCAGAATCAAGCACGCGACGCACCGGCGCATTGCCACCCTAAGCCGCAGCGCCGGGCTCGCGTGTGATTGGAGCCGTTCCTGCAAGACCGAAAGACCCAGCCCCCCCCCGCCGCCCGAATCGCGGCGGACATGCCCTCAACGCTCCATCAGCGCGCAAAAGCTGCTCACGCCGCCTGGCCGATACGGCCATCATCGACGTTTCGGGTGGCTCCGCCCAGTTCAACAAGAAGGATCGCCGGACCACGGATGCCCGCGAGCAGCCCGGCCGGTATCGCCGCATCGCCGCGGGTCCAACGAATGCCGACGGCCGGCTCGAAGTCGTGGTATCCATCGCAGACCGATACGGCCTCGGCTGTGACGACGCGCCGCAGCATACCCTGCTCCAGAACCAGCCGTCGCACGGCGATACCGAGCGGCCGGGAATCGCGCGCAATTCCCAGCTCCTGCGGCACCGCCGCGCGCGAGCAAAGCCGCAGCGCGCCCGAAGGCAGGATCAGACGGAACGCGTATGCCCCGTCCACA
Source organism: uncultured Alphaproteobacteria bacterium (assembly GCA_963762885.1). Classification (GTDB taxonomy): domain Bacteria; phylum Pseudomonadota; class Alphaproteobacteria; order Acetobacterales; family Acetobacteraceae; genus JASHVB01. Next base: position 76,366 of record CAVXNH010000014.1, on the reverse strand, counting down.
CGGCGCTCGAACGGATCGATCCGCCTGCCGCGCGCGTCCAGATGCAGGTCCGGATCTTCGGTCAGCGGAAAGCCGGGCCACGGCCCGGCCCGGTCCAGCAGACGGCGCCAAACCGCATCGACCACAGGACCGCCCGTCAGAACCGGCGCGCACGCAGGCTGCGGCGGCAGATGCCAGCCGCTGTTGGTATTACGGAACAACCACCGATTCCCGTCGTCGCGATAGCTCTCTGCCGGCGCACCGTTGGCGATCAGCACGTCGTGCGTCTCCAGCTCCAGGTGATAGAGTTCCACGATCTGCGCATGATCGTCCCACAGGATGGAGCGGTGGTTGACCAGGAACTCCACCGAGAACGGTTCGTTCGTCGGATTTATCGGGTATCGAACGCGGCCGCCTCGCCAGGAGTCAGCAGTCACGGAACGGCTTAATCCTCTCCTTTCCGCTGGTTCCGCGAATGACGCGTGGTTGGATTGGGGGGGGAGCCGATACGGAGGCGGGTGGATCGGCGGTTCAATCGGCAATCCCGGCAAGCGAAGTGGAGCGCGTCGAGCGCCCCGCCACACTTCAGATGTCAATCGAAACATGTTAATCGAAGCTGAAGACTTTGGTCCAAATGTGGAGGGGAGGCGTGGCAAGCAAGCAGTCCCAGCAACTGGTCGATCTGTACAAAGGTTGGACTGCGGCATTCGCGGCCAATCCGGACATGCCGCTTGATGAGACGCGAGAGATGATTGAGCATTGGGGCGACGTGACGGCTGAACCGGGTGGCCTGGACTATATTGAGACCGACGCCGGCGGCGTGCCGGCGCTCTGGGCGGAACCGAAGGGATGCGCCCGGGACCGCGTGCTGCTTTGCTCGCATGGCGGCGGCTATGTCGTCGGCTCCATGTTCTCGCATCGTAAAATGTACGGTCATATCGCCAAGACCGTCGGCTGCCGCGCGCTGATCGTGCATTACGGACGCGCACCGGAGAACATCCATCCCGGACCCGTCGACGACATGGTCAAAACGTATCGCTGGCTGTTGGACCAGGGAATTGCACCGGGTCACATCGCGCTCACCGGGGACTTTGCGGGCGGCTGCCTGGCGGTCACAACGATTCTTCGGGCGCGCGAACGCGGCCTGCCATTACCGGCAGCCACGATGCCGCTGTCCCCTCAAGTCGACCTGTACGGGACCGGGGGGACGTGGGAAAGCAACCGGGAGCGCGACATGCTGGTCAAGCGCGAACTTTCCCTCGGACTGGTGGCGATTTTTCTGGGAGAAGGCGGCGACCGGCGCGACCCGTTTGCCAGTCCCACCCATGGCGATCTGCGCGGTCTGCCTCCGGTTTACATCCAGGTGGGCGATCATGAGACGCTCCTGGACGATAGCCACATGCTCGCTGCGGCCCTGCGAAGTGCGGACGTTGAGGTGAAGATCGACGTGTATCCCGAGATGCAACATGTCTTCCATTTCCTGGCCGGCACCGCGCCAGAGGCGGACGAGGCAATCGGACAACTCGCCGCCTGGGTGCGCCCGAAACTCGGCCTGGGCTAAGACCGGTATTTCTCGCTAACCGCAGCGGTGGTTCCGCGGGCACCAGGCGTCGGATGCTATCCACCAGGGCATCTCCAGCATCACTGGAATGGCCACGGTCGCTTCGTCAGCATGACGTCCGCGGCGGCCAACCGTCATTCAGCTCCCACCCGCAAGAATTTGGTGAACCGTCCGCCAGCCTGTAGCCTGTCGCTCGTTCGGCCACAGACGCAGCCCAACTGCAGCCAGCCCGGGGGGAAACATGCCTATCGCAGCGACGGCCGCGCGCATGCCTCTGCCTGCCATGGTGCGGCCGGACCGGTGCCCGCAAGGGGCCAGCCAATGACCGCGCCGCAAGACGCCATCATCGCCGACCTGCGGCGGACCATCGCGGAACTGCGGCAGGAGCGCGATGCGGCACTGACGCAACGCAACAGCGCCTATGACGAGCGGATCGAGCATCAATCGGCGACCATCGACGTACTGAAGGCAATGTCGGCCTCGCCCGGCGATCCGCAACCGGTGTTCGACCTGATCGTTCGGCGCGCGCACGAACTGTGCGGCTCACCCAACGTGGGGCTCACGGAATACGACGGCGCATTGGTCCACCTCCGGTCGATGGTCGCCCTGGAAGGCGATCCGGAGGCGATGGCACGCTGGAAGCGCGGTTTTCCCCGGGCACCGAGTCCGGGGCCGTCGGGCGCCGTCTATCGCGATGGCCAGGACGTGCATATCCGGGACAACCGTGCCGAACCCGGCGTTGACGCAAACATCAGTGCTGGCTCCATGGGATCAACCGTGGGACTGCCGCTGTTGCATGGCGGGAACGTCGTGGGCGCCATGTTCCTCGGCAAGCTCGAACGCGGCGGCTATTCCGACAGTCAGATCGCGCTGCTGAAAACTTTCGCCGAGCAAGCGGCGATCGCTATCGGCAGCGCCGCGACGTACCGTGCGTTGCGGGACCGCACTGCGGAGCTGACAGCACGCGACGCCGATAATCGCGCCCTGATCGCCCGGCAGGCGGCGAGCGTGGAGGTGCTGAAGGCGATCACCGCCTCACCCGACGACCCACTGCCGGTGTTGGACCTGATCATTCGCCGCGCGGGCGCACTGGTGAACGCGCAAGGCGGCAACCTGGTCGAGTACGACGGCACGTTGATGCACCAGCGCGCCTCCTTCGGCTACGAGCCGGAAACCTGGGCACGATTGCTCGCCACGTTTCCTCGGCCACCGGGCCCCGAAACGATGCCGGGACGCGCTGTGCTGAGCGGCAAGGTCGTCCATGTTCCCGACGCGCAAGCGGATCTCGGTATTTTCGCGCCGGGGCGTGCCCTGGGCGCGCGCGCGTTCCTCAATGTGCCGCTGCTGCGCGAGGGGCGTGTAGTTGGCGTGATTGCATTTGCCCGCTTCGATCCGGGCGCATTCGACCAATCCGCGATCGAACTGGTGCAATCCTTCGCGGAGCAAGCGGTGATCGCCCTCGGCAGCGCGGCGGCGTTGCGCGAATTGCGGCAACGTACGGCGGATTTGCAAGAGTTGCTGGAACAGCAGACGGCGACGGCTGAGGTGTTGCAGGTGATCAACGCCTCGCCCGGGAACCTGACCCCGGTGTTCGATGCAATGTTGGAAAAGGCGATGCGCTTGTGTGGGGCCGCGTTCGGGATATTGCGCAGCATCGATGAACACGGGACGCATGCTTTCCTGGCGACCCGTGGCGTTCCCACAGCATATGCCGAACACAGCGCCCAAATCCTGTTCAGCGTGAGTTCGCTCGGCAGACTCTGCACAAGCCTTGGAAACCGGCCGTCCGGTTCAAACTTTAGATATCAAGGATGGGGAAGGCTACAGGAGTGGCCAACCAAATATGCGCGCCATCGCCGATCTCGGCGGGGCGCGTACAATCCTGCATGTGCCGCTGATCAAAGACCTGCGCGCGGTTGGCTACTTCACCGTCTATCGTCAGGAAGTGCGCGAATTTTCCGATAAGGAAATCGCCTTGCTGGAGAACTTCGCGGCCCAGGCGGTGATCGCGATCGATAATGCGCGCCTGCTGGCCGAAATTCGCACCGCGCGCGATAACGCCGAAGCAACCTTGCGCGAGTTAAAAACTGCTCAGGCCAATCTGATCCAAGCAGAGAAGATGGCGTCGCTCGGCCAGCTTACCGCCGGTATCGCACACGAAATCAAGAACCCGCTGAACTTCGTCAACAACTTCGCGCTGCTGTCGGTGGAGTTGCTGGCCGAACTGAAGGAAACCATCGCGAAGGCGGCGGCGTCGCTCGACGATGGCCAGCGCGCCGATATCGAGGAAGTGGCCGGCATGCTGACCGGCAACCTGGAAAGGATCGCGGAGCACGGCAAGCGCGCCGACGGCATCGTAAGGGCGATGTTGGAACACTCGCGCGGCGCCTCGGGGGAGCGGCGGACGGTGGACATCAACGCGCTGGTCGATGAAGCGCTGAACCTCGCCTATCATGGCGCGCGGGCGCAGGACCAGAGCTTCAACATTGCGCTGGAACGGGATTTTGGCGACGGCATCGCGCCGATCGAGCTGAACCCGCAGGACATCACCCGGGTGTTCCTGAACCTGTTCAGCAACGGTTTTTACGCCGCCGCCAAACGTGCCCGCGACAGTGCCTCCCCCGGACTGCAACCCACGCTGGCGGTTGCCACACGCGGCCTCGGCGATCGGGTGGAAATCCGCGTGCGGGACAATGGGATCGGCATCCCCGAAGATATCAGGGACAAACTGTTCGAGCCGTTCTTCACCACCAAGCCGAGCGGCGAAGGCACCGGACTTGGCCTGTCGATCACCTATGACATCGTGACGAAACAACACGGCGGCACGATCGCGGTCGACAGCGAGGTCGGCGAGCGCACCGAATTCGTCATCACCCTGCCGCGCAAGATGTTCGTGCGCGAGGCTGGCCGGGGATAATCCAAAGCGCCCTAAAGATCGAGATACCGGCACTGGAGATCTCAACCGCCATGATCGTGGTCGACCGGCCATCTATCGCGGCACCGTGCTGCATAGATAGCCGGGTCAAGCCCGGCCATGACGATTAGGGTGACCGATGGGGGCCCGGCTCGGACGCCTTCGCTGACATCAGGCAGATCGCAATGTCCTCCGATGTTCCCTCGAAGTCTCGCAGATCGGGCCGGCGCGCCAGTTGGCGCAACTCGGCGAAATTCCGCACCGCGTTCATCTTCATCGCCGTCCCGGCCATATGGGCCAGACGCGCAGTGACATACGCTTGTTCCAGCCGATCACCGTTCTCCCGCAGCCAATCCCGTGCGTCGGGGTCTCGCGTCGTTCCACTCGCAGCCAAGCAGTCCAGCGCATCCGAGATGTCGGGACTGATTTCCGTGACGTCGCGCAGCAACCGGTCTGCCCCCTGGCGGCCTCCCGCCGCCCGGATGGCAGTCTTGAGGCGCAACAGAAACAACTCACCAACAATGGGCGTGGCGAACGTCTCGAGCTTCCTGCCGTCGTGCCGGCCGTTGGCGGTGACCATCTCAAGCATAAGCACCGTCGAGCAATATGCGAGGCGGGTCAGCGCCCTGTCCCATTCGTCGATCATGGGCTTGTCATGCTTCGGTCGTGTCGTCCTGGGTCGGCCACTGGTAAGCCTGCGGCGGGGGTAAGGCAACAGCGTCCCGGTGTGTTGCCGCTGAAGTGAGATCGGCAGGGCTCGCGGCTATTTGGTATCCAATCCGATGGCGCGCAGGCGGGCGCGCTCGTCATCCCACCCGGCGCGCTGTTTGACGTTGAGGAACAGGTGCACCTTGCGTTCCAGGAGCGATGCAAGCTCCTCACGGGCGCGAGCGCCGATCGCCTTGATGCGAGCGCCGTGCTCGCCGATCAGGATGCCCTTGTGGCCGGGGCGCAGCACGTAGATCGTCGCCTCGATCCGCACCGAGCCATCTTTGCGTTCCTGCCAGCTTTCGGTCTCCACCGTCGCGGCGTACGGCACTTCTTCGTGGGTCTGGCGGAAAATCTGTTCGCGCACGATCTCGGCCGCGAGCAAGCGGTCGGGCAGGTCGGTCAGGTCGTCGTCGGGGTAGAGCAGCGGGCCTTCGGGCACGGCTTGCGCCAGCGCATCCGCCAGGCCGTTCAGACCGTCGCCGGTGGAGGCGCTGACCATGAGGGTTTCCTCGAACGACGCCAGGCCGGTGAGGGTGGCGATCAGCGGCAGCAGGTTGGCCGGTGGCACCAGGTCGATCTTGTTGAGCACCAGCCAGCAACGCCGTTCCGCCTCGGTCAGCTTCGAGGCGATGCCGCGGACTTCGGGCGTCGCGCCGGTCTTGGCATCCACCAGAAGCAGCGCGAGGTCGGCGTCCTGGGCACCGGTCCAGGCGGCTTCCACCATCGCGCGGTCGAGGCGGCGGCGCGGGCGGAAGATGCCGGGGGTGTCCACCAGCAGCACCTGGCTTTCGCCGCGCATCAGGATGCCCAGCACGCGGAAGCGGGTGGTCTGCGCCTTGGGGGAGACGATCGACAGCTTGGCGCCGGTCAAGCGGTTGAGCAGGGTGGACTTGCCCGCGTTGGGGGCGCCGACGATGGCGACGAAGCCGCAGCGGGTGGTCATGCCGGGTGCCAGGTAAACCTCTCCCGCAGCGCGGGAGAGGTCTGCACGCAGCGCCGGGCGAGGGTGTCGCGGCGGCACGCAACAAGACCGTGCCTCCGCGACACCCTCACCCGCGGCGCTGCCGCGCCGCGACCTCTCCCGCGCAACGGGAGAGGTTGTCCGGTCTGTGCGTCCGGCATCATGGGACTGACCCGGCGCTGTCCGCCGGAACCGCCGCCGGTACAACCGCCGGCGCCGCCGCTTTGGCCATCGTCTGCAACAGGTCCGCGGCGGCGAATTGCTCGGCAACCCGCTTGCTGCCGGCGGTGCCGGTGCCTTGCACGCCGCCGACCTGCACCGTGACGGTGAACTCCGGCGCGTGCGGCGGGCCGGAGCGGGCCGCGACACGATAGACGGGCAGATCTCGGGTGTGCCGCTGCGCCCATTCCTGCAAGGTGGTCTTGGCGTCCTTCGGGGGGTCCACCTGGGCGACCATCGCCGCATCCCAGGCACGGCGCACGACTCCGCGCGCGGCCTCCAGCCCGGCATCGTAATACACCGCCCCTAGCGCCGCCTCGAGCGCGTCCGCCAGCACGGTGGCGCGGCGCTTTACGCCGGCACGGGCCTCGCCCGGCGCCACCGACAGCAGGGCGCCGAGGCCGATCCCCTCGGCGACCGCGGCCAGCACCGGCTGCGACACCAGATACGCCAGGCGCCGCCCCAGATCGCCCTCCTGCTCGCGCGGGAAGCGTTCGGCGAGCCATTCCGCCATCAGCAGGCCAAGCACCCGGTCGCCGACGAATTCGAGCCGCTCGATTGGAGCCGCGCGCGCGGCCGCTGCCCTGCAAGGCAGAGCGGTGCGTCAGTGCTTCGCGCAGCAGTTGCGGACGGATAAAGCGGTGGCCGAGGATCGTCTCGATCGCGTCGCTCAAAGGCCGCCGGCCGCTGCCATCAGCGTGTCCCCATCATCAATGGATCAACATGAGCAATCGGTCCCAGCGGATCTCGAAGGGCCAGTACCAGAATTCCCACCAGGGATACTCGGCGTCGATCGAAAAGAAGATGATCTCGGCCCGGCCGACGAGGTTTTCCACCGGCACGTAGCCGACGCCGTTCATGAACCGGCTGTCGGCGGAGTTGTCGCGGTTGTCGCCCATGGCGAAGACGTGGTCGGGCGGCACGGTGAACACCTGGGAGTTGTTGACCTCTCCCTGGTCGGTCGCCTTCAGCTCCTGGTGCTTCACGCCGTTCGGCATGGTCTCGATGTAGAGACGGTAGACCGTGCGGATGCCGTCGTCGTTGACCTGGTAGTCGCCCTCCGGCTGGCGCGGGCAGACCACGCCGTTGATGTAGAGCAGACCCTCGCGTACCTGGATGGTGTCGCCGGGGAGGCCGACGATGCGCTTGATGTAGTCCACCGAGGGATCGCGCGGGTACTTGAATACAGCAACGTCGCCGCGGTGCGGCAGCCGGCCGAAGATGCGGCCGGAGAACGGCGGCCAGCCAAACGGCAGGGAATAGCGGGAGTAGCCGTAGCTGTATTTCGCGACGAACAGGTAGTCGCCGATTTGCAGCGTGGGCAGCATGCTGCCGGACGGGATGTTGAACGGCTCGAACGCGACGGTACGCACCACCAGGGCGATCAAGCCAGCGTAGACGATGGTCTTGATGTTTTCGACCAGGGCGCTGGGTTTGCGCTTGGCCTTAGCCTTCGTGGTCGCCATGAGAAGCTGGATTACCTGCCCTGGAAGCGGGGCGGATGAAGCCCAGGCCCCCTCTCGCTGTCAAGCAAGCCGGGCGCGCGCGCTACCGCGGTGGGCCTTGCTGATAGCCGGGCGGAGGCGGATAGCCAGGCTGGGCGGCATAGCCGGGCTGGGCCGGATAGCCAGGCTGGGCGGCGTAGCCAGGCTGGGCCGGATAGCCGTAGCCAGACCCGTGATAATACGGGGCGGCATACGGCTGCTGGTACGGGTAGGCGCAACATGGGTAATAGCCGCCGGTGTAGGGATCGTAGACGCAACCCGTCAGCATCGCTCCCAGACCCAGGAGCACAGCGAGGGCGCCGCATCGCCGCATAATGTGTCGCATTGGGGATACCAAAGATTAGGGGCGCGCACGGTATCACGTGGACGCGGCTGATGATACCTCTCCCGCGTAGCGCGGGAGAGGTTATCAGGACCGGTTGCCGTGGGGGACGGGATACCCCACCTTGGGCGGTATGACGGAATCGTGTTCGCCAGGGGCCGGCCGCCGCCCGGGGGTTGGTCTTGCCCTGCAAGGCGGCGGTGCGCATGGCGCGTTCACCTGGGGAGTGCTCGACCGGCTGCTCCAGGACGGAATGCAGGTCGGCGCGGTGTGCGGCGTGTCGTCCGGTGCGATCCTCGGCAGCTTGCTGGTGCAGGGCTGGGTCCGCGGCGGCAACGACGGCGCGCGGCAGGAAATGCAGCGGCTATGGCGTCGCGTGGCGCAGGCCCACCGGCTCAGCCCTTTTCAGAACGGCCCGCTTGAGCGCTGGCTGTTCGGCTGGGATCTCTCCAACTCCCTGCTCTGGCAAGGGTGGGAGATGGCGATGCGGCTGTTCAGCCCGGCGCAGCTCAACCCGTTCGGCCATAACCCGCTGCGCCACCTGCTGGCGGACCTGTTGGAGCCGGCGCTGCTCACCCATCCCTCCGCGCCGCGCCTGACCGTCGCGGCCACTGACGTCGAGACCGGCGAGGCGGTGCTGTTCGACAATGCGTCCGTTTCCGCGGAAGTGCTGGTGGCGTCCGCCTGCCTGCCCTTCGTGTTTCCGGCGGTGCGGATCGGCGACCGCACCTTCTGGGATGGCGGCTACGCCGGCAACCCGCCGCTCGGCCCGCTGCTGACGCCCGAGCCGCCGGACGAGCTGGTGCTGATCCGGGCGCAGCCCGCGTGCCGCCCCGGCGTGCCGACGACGCCGATGGAGATCATGAACCGGCTCAACGAGATCGCCTGCCACAACGTGCTGACCGCCGAACTTGCGGCGCTGCCGCCATCGGTCCACCTGATCAGCTACGACGCGGACGAGGCCCTGCTGGACCTGCCCATCTCGTCGAAGTTCAACGGCGAGTCGGAGTTCCTGTCGGAGTTGTTCGAGGCCGGCCGCGCCGCGGTCGCCACCCACCGGCCGGCGTTGCATCCCGTCGGCCCGCGCGCCGCCGCGGACTGACCGCGATGAGTGCCACATCCGCGCCGCTGCGCCATAGCCTGTCGATCCGGCTGTTCCGGCTGACCATCGTCATCGTGCTGGCGGTCGAGGTGCTGGCGTTCGTTCCCGAACTCGCACACGAGCGGATGCAGTGGCTGAACGAGCGGCTGGACGATGCGCGGATCGCGGCGCTGGCCGCGGCCAGCCGGCCGGGCCGGCAGATCGATCCGGCTACCGCCGCGGAGTTGCTGCGGCTGTCCGACACCGACTCGATTCGGCTGCAACAGCCAGGCGAGGCGCCGCTGACGCTCAGCGGGCCGGACGCGATGACGCCGGAGCGCACCATCATATTGCCGCGCGAGGGCCTGTTCATGCGCACGGCGGGCGCGCTGCGGGCGCTGGCAATCGATCGGCCGGTCGGCACGCGGGTGGTGGATAGCGCCGCCGCGCCTCCCGGCACGCACATGGAGTTCGTGTTCCGGGCGCATGACGAGACCACCGCGCTGCGCCATTTTGCTCGCGACTTCGTCTGGGTGTCGCTGACGGTGGCGTGCCTGACCGGGGCGCTGGTTTATGTCGCGGTCGCGGTGCTGCTGGTGCGGCCGATGCGGCGGATCATCGGCAGCATTGCCGCCTTCCGCGCCGCGCCCGAGCACAGCCTGCCGCTGGATCCGCAGCGCGTCAGCCTGCTGGGTAATGACGAGATGGCGGTGGCCGGCCGCGAGCTGGCGGCGATGCAGGCGGAGTTGCGTAACGCGCTGTGGCGCAATGCCCGGCTGGCCGCGCTGGGCAGCGCGGTGGCGCGGATCAGCCACGACCTGCGCGGCATCCTGGCGCCGGCGCTGCTGACGGCGGAGCGGCTGGAGAGCCACCACGACGCAGCCGTGCAGCGCGCCGGCGAGGTCCTGGTGCGCACGGTGGATCGGGCGACCGACCTGGTCCGGCGCACTTTGGACTTTGCGCGCGAGGGGCCGCCGCCACTGGAGCTGGCGCCGGTGGAGCTATGCTCTTTGGTGGACGAGGCGGGGGAGGCGGCACGGGCGCACGGCCGAGTTTTCGCCGTGGTCAACCACGTGCCGGTTGGGCTGCTGATCGAGGCGGATCGCAACCAGTTCTTTCGGGTGCTGGCGAACCTGCTGCGGAACGCCGCCGATGCGGGCGCGTCATTTGCTCACGTGTCGGCCGAAGCGGGGCAGGGCGTTGCGGTCATCGACGTGGCGGATAATGGGCCGGGGCTGCCCGACGCCGTCCGCGCCACCCTGTTCCGGCCGTTCGCCCGCAGCACGCGGCATGACGGAGCAGGGCTGGGTCTGGCGATCGCTCGGGACCTGACCTTGGCGCATGGCGGGGAAATCGCATTGGCGTCGTCCGGCCCGGAGGGCACCGTGTTCCGGCTGACCCTGCGCACGGTGCAGCCGCGCAGCGCCAGCGAGCGGGATGCGAAGGCTGCGGATGCGCCGGGTTCCGGCATTGCACCCGCGGCGCGGGCCGACGTATAGGGCGGCAAGGATGATGCGGGAGGCGATCGATGGAGCTCAATGAGTGGCTGGTGCTGGTGCTGCTGACCTTGGCTGGCATCGGCGGGCTGCTGTTCGCCTCCGGTTCCGCTGGCGGCACGCAGTCGATGTTCGGAATACTGGTGGCGATCGCTGCGGTGGCTGGCGTGTTCTACCGGGTGAAGCAGTATTTCGATCGGGTCGACGCGGGTCACCACTAGATGGCGATCACGGCGGCAAGCTGGGATCCCGCACAGTATCTGCGCTTTTCCGATGAGCGGCTGCGGCCGGCGCTGGACCTGCTGGCGCAGGTGCCGCTGGAGGCGCCGTCTGGTGTGGTCGATCTGGGGTGCGGCGCCGGCAACGTGACGGCCATCCTGCGGCGGCGCTTTCCTGGGGCCGCGGTGCTGGGGGTGGACGGGTCGGCGGCGATGCTGGCCAAGGCGCGTGCGGCGGCGCCCGATTGCCGCTTCGAACAGGGGGATTTTGCCACCTGGGCGCCGGCGGCTGGGGAGGCGGCGCCGGACCTGATCTACTCCAACGCCGCGCTGCACTGGGTGGGCGGGCACGAGACGCTGTTCCCTCGGCTGGTGTCGCTGCTGGCGCCGGGCGGGGTGCTGGCGGTGCAGATGCCGGCGATGCACGACGCTCCACTGCGGCGGTTGCAGAACGAGGTGGCGGCGTATGGGCCATGGGCCTCGGTGCTGCGCGATGCGGGGTTCGCCCGGGCGATCCTGACGGCGGGGGAGTACTACGATCTGCTGCGGCCGCACGTGGCGGCGCTGGATTTGTGGGAGACAACGTACCTGCACGTGCTGCGCGGCGAGGACGCGGTGGTGGAGTGGGCGGCGGGGAGCAGTCTGCGGCCGTTCCTGGATAAGCTGCCGGAGGGGCTGCAGGCGGAGTATCGCGCGGCTTATGCGGCGGCGTTGCGGCCGCATTATCCGCGGCGGCCGGATGGGGCGACGCTGCTGCCGTTCCGGCGGTTGTTCATGGTGGGACGGAGATAGCGGCGACGTAGGCCAGTCCCGCCATTTGCGGCCAGAACGCGGTCGCTATCCTCTGGCTCGCCAAACACCAAGCGTAGTCATGGCTTACTCATCAGTCGCGGCCATGGTCAGGGCGGGCGCCAGGGTAAAGCGCCCTATGGCCGGTATGATAAGGATGGCCCCATCCGCGTGTCATTCTTTGACCCAAGATATTTGCTTTGCGCTATACCGCCATCACCGTCCAACCCGAGACTGGTGATGTCCTTCAACCCATGCCAGGGTCACAGATACTGGCTGGCCGTCTCCACGGGCATGCGATGAGTTTCACCATGATGAGTACGACATCAATCAACGATCCCGTGCTTGTCCGCTTCCGCAAGGCGCTGGATGAGATGTACGGCGACCGCCTGGAGCGCGTCGTGCTGTTTGGCTCGCGCGCGCGCGGCGACGCGCATGCCGAATCCGACTACGATGTGGCGGTGTTCCTGTGCGACATGGATGACCGGGACGCGGAATTGTATCGGCTGGCCGACTTAAGTTAAGTACCGACATCATCGGCGAAACCGGCGAGTTTGTTCACGCGATGCCGTACCGCGCCGGTGCCTACAACGAGCGTACGCCACTGATGCTCGGGGTTCGCACCGACGGCGTCGATCTTTGAGGGCCGAGGCCACCGCCTTTCTCGACAAGGCCCGCGAATGTCTGGCGAAGGCGGATGGCATGCTCGATCGGCGGCCCGACGAAGCCGACCGCGAAGCCTACCTTGCAGGTCTGCATGCCGCACAGGCGTTGATCGTTGAAAGTACCGGCACGCTCGTGAAGACGCATCGCGGTGTGCAGCGCGAATTGGCACGCCTGACGAAGGACGTACCGGACTTCGACGTCGAGGTGCGAACTTTCCTCGGTCGCACCTACAATCTCAAGGCCATCGCCGATTACGAAATCGGCCCGGGCGCAATGGTGTCGCCGGACAGCGCGACGGACGCGATCGCGACGGCCAGGCGGTTCATGGCGCGGATGATTGTACTGATCGAGGTGCACTGATCCACCGCTTGCGCTCCGGCCGACTGCGCCCGGAAAGAGCGCCCGACCCGCGTTGCGACGCCGCCTAATCCCCGCCTGCCGTACAAAGCCGCCGCTGTGCTTCGGCGACCGGGAGAAAGAGGCTCATCGGTCGGTTCGTGAAGGCGCGAAATCCAAGGTGGGAATAGAACGCGACGGCCGGCTCATCCTTCGCGTCAACGATCAACGCGAAGATCGCCGGCTCCGCCCGCATGGTGCGCACCACCGCATCCACAATGAGAGCAGCGCCGAGCCCTTGCCCGCGATGCGGCGCCGCTACGGTCAGGCGGCCAATCAGTGCAGCCGGCAACAACGGATATCGAGGCAGACGCTTCGCCTCATCCACCGGCAGGTCCGCCAGCGGCAGACTGGCCGCGGCGAAGGTGTAGTATCCGGCGACGGCGCCTTCCGCATCGATGGCAACGAAGCAATTCGTCACCCGCCTGCGGATATCCTGGCTCACTTGCTCGCGAAAGTACCGATCCAGTGCGGCAACACCGCAGGTGAAGTTGCGCCGGTCATGTTTGGCCAGAGCCTCGATGACGTAGGGCCCGGTCACCTCGACGCCGTAATCAACCTGCGATGCCGCTTGATGGCACGCTCCATGGCCGGGGCGAGCGGTGGCGGATTGAGGATAGCTTCGACAAAGGCGCGCTGATCCGCCACCGAGAGGCGGATGATCTGCGCTTCCTCGATCGCCTTTTGGGCGGCCTCCTGTGCGGCGGCAACGACAAAGTCGCTGACGCTGCGGCCTTGCAGTTCGGCCGCCCGCTTCACGACGGAAAGCGTGTCCGGGGCAATCCGCGCCTCGATGCGAGCACTGCGTGTCGGTTCGCCCGGCATATTGGAGCCTCACTTTCGGAGGTAACGTACGGTGGTACGCCGGACAGTTCAAGGGCGACTGGGCCGCGCCGATGCCTGGGGGCTCGCTTTTGTCCGGCTCGGTTGCAGACAACACATGTCCGCAAGCGCACACTTCGCTATCAGGCCGCAGCGCGGCAGCCCCGCTGCTCATGCGGTGGCGTTGGGGCAGCATTTGCCGCGGTGGCCGGACGGGGCGACGCTGCTGCAGTTCCGTCGACTGTCCATGGCGGCGCGGCGGTAGCGTTGGATGCGGAGCGGCCAGAGACGCCGCATCAATTGCGCGGCAGGCGCGCGACCTCCGGTGCGTCCGGGTTTTGCGCACGGTGGCGCAGCAGGTGGTCGGCCAGGACGCAGGCCAGCATCGCCTCGCCCACCGGCACGGCGCGGATGCCGACACAGGGGTCGTGGCGGCCTTTCGTGCTGATCTCGATGTCTGTCCCGTTGCGATCGACGGTTTGCCGCGGCGTCAGGATCGAGCTGGTGGGCTTGACGGCGAAGCGCGCGACGATCGGCTGGCCGGTCGCGATGCCGCCGAGAATGCCGCCGGCGTGGTTCGAGGCGAACTGCACCACGCCGTCGGCCATGCGCATTTCGTCGGCGTTGGCCTCGCCGGACAGCGCGGCGGCGGCGAAGCCCTCGCCGATCTCCACGCCCTTCACTGCGTTGATCGACATCAGCGCGGCGGCGATGTCGGCATCGAGCTTACCGTAGATCGGCGCGCCGAGGCCGGGCGGCACGCCTTCCGCCACTACCTCGATCACGGCGCCGGCGGAGGAGCCTGCCTTGCGGACCCCAAGCAAGTATTCTTCCCATTGCGCTGCGGTCACCGGGTCGGGGCAGAAGAAGTCGTTCTCCGCCGTGGCGTCCCAGTCCCAGCGCGCACGGTCGATCTTGATCGGGCCAATCTGCACCAGGGCGCCGCGGATGCGCACGCCGGAGCCCAGGACCTGGCGCGCCACGCCTCCGGCGGCCACGCGCATCGCGGTTTCGCGCGCGGAGGACCGGCCGCCGCCACGGTAGTCCCGGATGCCGTATTTGAGCTCGTAGGTGATGTCGGCGTGGCCGGGGCGGAACTGCGCCGCGATCGCCGAATAGTCGCGCGAGCGCTGGTCCACGTTGTCGATCAGGAGGGCGATCGGAGTGCCGGTGGTGACGCCGTCGAACACGCCGGACAGGATGCGCACCGTGTCCGGCTCCTGCCGCTGCGTGGTGAAGCGGGACTGGCCGGGGCGGCGGCGATCCAGCCAGGGCTGGATGTCGGCCTCGGATAACGCCAGGCGGGGTGGGCAGCCATCGACGACGCAGCCAATCGCCGGGCCGTGGCTTTCGCCCCAGGTGGTGACTCGGAACAGGTGGCCGAAGGTGTTGTGGGACACGGGAGGTCAGTCGCCCAGCAATGCGTCCAGCGTAACCGGACACTCCTGCGGCACTGGAAGGGGCGGCTGACTGTCGATGGTCTCGGGCATGCCGCGCAGCGCGTCGGCATACAGGCCGGGGACATCGAGGCGTTGGCGCATTGATGGCGAGAAGGCCCGGCGCGCCTGCGCTCGAAACAGTCGTATCTCGGCCCGCCAGCCGGCAACCGCGGGAGCATTCGGCCAAGCCTCGACCTTCAGCATATGGAGCAGCGCTTGCAAGAGCAGTGATTCTACCGCACGCAGATCGCTACGGCCCACGCTCTCCACCTCTTCGATGATGTTCGGCCAGTCGGGTTGTTCGTTGACCGGCTCGCCCGCGGCAACACGGCGCAGAAGGGCGCTTTGGCGCTCGCTCCATCGCAGTATGTCTTCGTCGTACAGCTCGCTCATGGCGCGGAGCCTTTCGTATTTATCCTTCGACGATGGCTATGTCGGGGGCGGCGGGGTTTTTCATGCCGACAATATGGTAGCCGCAATCGACGTGATGCACCTCGCCGGTGACGCCGGCGGACAGGTCGGACAGCAGGTAGACACCGGCGCCGCCGACTTCCTCGATCGTAATATTGCGCTGCATCGGCGAATTGAGCTGGTTCCAACGCAGGATGTAGTGGAAATCGCCGATGCCGAAGGCGGCCAGGGTCTTGATCGGGCCGGCGCTGATGGCGTTCACCCGGATGTTCTGGCCGCCGAGGTCGGCCGCCATGTAACGCACGGAAGCCTCCAGCGCGGCCTTGGCGACGCCCATGACGTTGTAGTGCGGCGTCCAGTGTTCGGCGCCGATGTAGGTCAGACTGAGCAATGACGCGCCGGACCGCATCATCGGCACGGCGCGCTGCGCTGCCGCGACGAAGGAGTAGCAAGAGATGTCCAGCGCCTGGACGAAGGCGGCGCGCGGCGTATCCAGGTAGCGGCCGCGCAGGTAGGACTTGTCGGCGTAGGCGATGGCGTGCACCAGGAAATCGAGCCCGTCCCAGCGCTGTTGCAGCGCGGTGAACGCCGTGTCGATGCTGGCGTCGTCGGCGACGTCGCACGGGAACATCATGTCGGAGCCGACCGAACTCGGCGAGCGGGCGGACGCGGCGTTCGAGGGCATCCCCTTGGTAGGTAAACGCGAGTTCGGCGCCCTGGGCAGCGCAGGCGGCGGCGATGCCCCAGCCGATCGAGCGCTCGTTCGCTACCCCCATGACCAGGCCACGCTTGCCCTGCATCAGGGTGCCTTTGATCGGGTGCCGTGCGGTGGCAGGGTCGGGCATCTGGAATCCTTCAGGATTGCATTGCTCCCCGGATCGGATGTCCAGGGTCGAGCCGCCCAACGGGGAGGGTCCGCAGGCGGAGCTTTGTGCGGTGGTGGCACATGGGCACGGCGGCGGGCAAGAGGGGGTTGCGGGCTGCGTGCCGCTCTCACGCGTACGGGTGGCGCTGCGGAGCGATGAAGTGCCATCGGAAGTGGGCCGGCGGTACGGTGCTCCGGTCAGTTATCGGTGGGTATTGCGGGGCCGTCGGGGAGCGGGGTGCCGGCGAGATCAGCGCAGTAGGCGAGCAATCGGTCTTGCAGGTCCACCCGATGGGCGGCCGGATGCAGGTTGTGAGGCTTCTGGTGGCGGAAGTACTGGCCGGTCACCGTCGCGGCCGGGTCGTTGCTGACCGCGAGCCAGGCCTGGGTCACCGAGCCGAGTGTCAGGTCGTCGGGTGCACTGCGCCCGCCCATTTTGGTCGGGACCCAACCAGGCTCGATCGCGTTCGACAGCACCGCCGGCCAGCGGCGGGCCACGGCGAACGCCAGCAGGACATCGAACAATTTGCTGTCGGAGTACGCTTGCGATCCGTTCCAGCGCCGACGGGTCCATTGCGGATCATCCAGGTCGGGGTTGCCGCCGCGATGCATGCCGGAGCTGAGATAGACCAGGCGGTTCGGTTGCCGCATCAACGCGGTCAGCAGATAGGGCGCGAGCACGTTGACGGCAAAGACGCAGCACAGGCCGTCCACTGTATCGACGTGCGGTTCACGGTAACCGACACCGACGTTGTGGATGACCGCATCGTAGCGGCCCAGTTCGTTGGCCTGCGCTGCGACGCGGCGCATTTGCTCTATGCCGGAGAGGTCGCCGACGATGACCGCCTCGGCTTGCGGCAGGGCGCGTTTCGCGTCGGCGGCGCGGGCGTCGTTGCGGGCGTGCAGGGTTACCTGGTGCCCGTCCTTGGCCAGGAGTTGCCCTGCGAGCAGGCCGAGGCCGTCGGATGAGCCGGTGATGAAGATGCGGGACATCGGAGTTCCTCCAACGGTTGAACGGGAGTGGACGGGTCACTGCCAGGCGGGATTGTTGGCCGTCATTGCGCGTGACCGCCAGCCGGGGCGTCCGAGCCGCCATGGACGAAGACGTGGATGGCCGGGCTTCGCCGGCCATGACACTGGGCAGGGTACACGTGACGGCCTGAGCCTTGCATGCAACACGCCCTCGCGGACCCGGGTCAACAGCGATCACCGGGTTCCGCCGGCAAACCTATCGTGGTGAAAAGCGTATCAACCGCCTACCTTGCTTGCCAGCGGGCCAGATGTCCGATCGCCGGGCCGGCTTGGAACTGCCCATGGCGCAACCCGAGTGGCTTAGAGTCGAGCAGTTTTGTAGAGGATACTTATGTCGCAGACACCCCCGACCGCCCGGCCAATCCGCCCCGCCGCTTCCCGGCTCGCGCTCCCTGCGCAGGACGAGGACATCGCATCGCTTCGGCGCAGCATCGTCGCCAAGCTGACCTACTCGGTTGGCCGCGACCCGATCGTCGCCTCCGAGCGGGACTGGTTCGTCGCGACAGCGCTCGCAGTGCGCGACCGGATCGTCGAGCGATGGGTTCCTGCCACGCGTGCCGCCTACACCCAAGGCCGCAAGCGCGTTTACTACCTGTCGCTCGAATTCCTGATCGGCCGGCTGCTTTTCGATTCGCTGAACAACCTTAATCTCGTGGATCAGGTGCGCATCGCGCTCGCCGAGTTGGACGTGGACTTCGATCGGCTGCGGGAACTGGAACCAGACGCGGCGCTGGGCAATGGCGGTCTCGGCCGGCTCGCTGCGTGTTACATGGACAGTCTGGCGGCGCTGTCGATCCCAGCCCATGGCTACGGCATACGCTACGATCACGGCATGTTCCGCCAGGTCATCCGCGATGGGCGGCAGCAGGATTACCCGGAAAGCTGGCTCTCATTCGGCAATCCCTGGGAGTTTCCCCGGCCGGATCTGAGTCACCTGATTGGCTTCGGCGGCACGGTGGAACTCATCACCGGCGGCAACGGCATCCACAAGGCGGCGTGGCATCCGAGCGAAACCGTGGTTGCCGTCGCCTACGATATGCCGGTGCTGGGCTGGCGCGGCAATTTCGTCAATACGCTACGGCTGTGGTCGGCGCGCGCTCCCGACCCGCTGATGCTGGACACGTTCAACCGCGGCGACCATATCGGGGCCCTGGCGGCCGGTGCCCGCGCCAACGCGATCTCACAGATTCTCTATCCGAGCGACGAGACGCCTGCCGGCCAGGAGCTAAGGCTGCGCCAGGAGTATTTCTTTTCGTCGGCGTCGCTGCAGAATTTGGTGTTCCGCCACATCCGGCAATACAAGGACGTGCGCACGCTGGCGGAATGCTGTGCCATTCAGCTCAATGACACACATCCGGCCATCGCCGTGCCGGAGTTGATGCGTCTCTTGGTGGACGTGCACGACGTTGAGTGGGACGAGGCCTGGCGCATCACCCGCGAGACCTTCTGCTATACCAACCATACGCTGTTGCCGGAGGCGCTGGAAAAGCTGGCCGGTGCCGCTGATGGAGCGTCTGCTGCCGCGGCACATGCAGATCATTTACCAGATCAACGCCCTGCACCTCGATGGTATTGTTGCTGCCAAAAAGCTGGACACTCCGCCGTTGGACTCCGTGTCGCTGATCGATGAGCATTCGGGACGGCGCGTGCGGATGGGCCACCTGGCGTTCCTTGGGTCGCGCCGGGTGAACGGCGTATCCGCGCTGCATACTGAATTGATGCGGCAAACCGTGTTCCGTCCGCTGCATGAGCTGTATCCGGACCGCATCGTCAACGTCACCAATGGCATCAGCTTCCGCCGCTGGCTGTTCGATGCGAATCCGGCTTTGACTCAGCTTCTGGTCGAGGTTGTGGGTCCCGAAATCTACGACGACCCTGCGGCCATGGAAAAACTCGTGCCACTCGCGGATGACACGGCACTGCATGATCGGCTACGCGCGATCCGCCGCGGCGCCAAGCAGACCCTTGCAACGCTGATCGCAGAGCGGCTGAATATCGCCCTCGATCCTGACATGCTGTTCGACGTGCACGTCAAGCGGATCCACGAATACAAGCGGCAATTGCTGAACGTCCTGCATACCGTGGCGCTGTATGATGCAATGCGGTCGCGGCCGACGCACGACTGGGTGCCGCGGGTCAAGATATTTGGTGGCAAGGCCGCGGCGAGTTATCGCAATGCCAAGCTGATCATCAAGCTGATCAACGATGTGGCGCGGGTGATCAACGGCGATCCGACGTTGCGGGGCAGACTGAAGGTCGTGTTCCTGGCGGACTATAACGTGAGCCTGGCCGAGATGATCATGCCTGCCGCGGATTTGTCCGAGCAAATCTCGACTGCTGGCATGGAGGCGTCGGGCACCGGGAACATGAAACTGGCGCTGAACGGAGCGCTGACGATCGGAACGCTGGACGGTGCCAATGTGGAATTGCATGAGCGTGTCGGCGACGAAAACATGTTTCTGTTCGGCCTTAAGACCGATGAGGTGGAGGAGCGCCGCCGGAACGGTCCCGCGGCGCGCGAAACGATTTCTGCCAGCCCGCGACTGAGGGAAGTGCTTGACGCCATTGGCGGCGGCGTGTTTTCGCCTGATGAGCCACAGCGCTTCGCGCCGTTGATCGACGGATTGACAAACGCCGACTGGTTCATGGTGACCGCCGACTTCGAGTCCTACGTGGCGGCGCAGGAGGATGTTGCATCCCTCTGGCGGAAAGGCGCCCCGTGGCGACGCGCCAGTTTGCTCAATACGGCACGGGTTAGCTGGTTCTCCTCCGACCGTTCGATCCGGGAGTACGCCACCAACCTTTGGCGGGTGCCCGTGTAAGAACGAGCGCTCCGGCGCCGACGGCGAATTGGAGAGCCCGAGCGTTGGTCAACGAAGCGGAATCGGCTTAGGTTGCGCGCGCTATCAGGAAGCCCCGCCATGCCCGACGCCAGCAGCCCGCTTGTGACCGATCCGTTTGCCCGGTTCAGGGAATGGATGGCGGAGGCCGAGGCGAGCGAACCGGTCGATGCCAATGCAATGACCGTCGCCACGGCGACTCCGGATGGGCGGCCTTCGGCGCGCGCGATCCTGTTGAAGGGTGTCGATGCGCGGGGTTTCGTGTTCTATACCAACAAGCAGAGCCGCAAGTCGGCGGAGCTGGCGGCCAATCAGCACGTCGCGCTGCTGTTCCATTGGAAATCGCTGGCTCGGCAGATCCGCATCGAGGGTGTGGTGGAATCGGTCACCGACGCCGAGGCGGACGCGTATTTCGCGTCGCGGCCGCGGATTTCGCGATTGGGGGCCTGGGCGTCGGATCAGTCTCGGCCGCTCGACGAGCGGCTGACCTTGGAGCGTCGGCTTGCGGAATATGAGGCGAAGTACCCGGGCGAGGACATCCCGCGGCCGCCGCATTGGTCGGGCTACCGGGTCCTCCCGGAGAGTATCGAATTCTGGCAGAACATGCCGTTCCGGTTGCACGACCGCACGGTTTATAGCCGCCGTGCGGATGGCGGATGGTCGATCGGCAAGCTGTTTCCTTGATGCTGGAGTTATCTGACCGCAAGGTGACGCGCTCATGCCGTGGAGAGCGGCTGGTGCGACAGGAGCGTCCCTGCGCAGGGCGTTGTGTGTGGGCACGCTCGCAAGCAAGCGGCGCGATGCAGGCACAGGA
Organism: uncultured Alphaproteobacteria bacterium; assembly: GCA_963762885.1. GTDB lineage: Bacteria > Pseudomonadota > Alphaproteobacteria > Acetobacterales > Acetobacteraceae > JASHVB01. The sequence goes on along the minus strand of CAVXNH010000014.1, from coordinate 55,325 downwards.
CTGATGCCAATCCCACCGCAGCAGGCTGAAACTGCCGCCATGCTGCAGCGTCTTGCGTGTGTTCCGCCGATCGAGACGCATATCTCGCTGGTGTTCGTCGGGACCGATGCCGTTTGGAAATTGAGAAAGGCGGTGACGCTGCCGTTCCTCGATTTCAGCCGCGTCGAGGATCGGCGCCGCTTCAGCGAACGAGAGTTGGCGTTGAACGCGCCGGCCGCACCCGGGATGTATCGCGATGTGGTGCCGGTGGTGCGGCAACGCGACGGGACGCTGGCCCTGGCGGATGCCGTGGCGGACGCGCCTGTCGAGGATTGGGTGCTGCGCATGGCGCGGGTTCCGGTGGCCGATTTTCTCGATGCCATCGCGGCCCGTGGCGGATTGACACCCAGCTTACAGGATGCCGTCGCCGATGCGGTGGCTGCCTATCATCAGGCGCTACCATCGGTCGCGGGCTTGCTGCCGCCGATGCGGCAGATCGTGCTCGGCAACGTGCCGTCGGCGCTTGGCGCCGGACTGCCGGCGATGGAGGTCGAGGCGTGGCGGGATGCCGCACTGGCGGCTTTGGATGCGGTTGGGCCGGTGCTGGCCAAGCGCGCCGGTGCGGGCTTTGTCCGCCGCGCGCATGGCGACTTGCATCTGGGCAATCTCTGCCTGTGGCAGGGCCGGCCGGTGCCGTTCGATGCGTTGGAATTCGACGAAGCGCTCGCCACCATCGACCTGGCCTACGATCTCGCGTTCCTGCTGATGGATCTGGACCGGCGGGTGGATCGCGCCGCTGCCAACCGGGTGCTGAACCGGTATGTCGCTCGGACGGGGGATGTGGGGCTGGTGGCGACGCTGCCCGTCTTCCTGTCGATCCGCGCGATGGTGCGCGCGCATGTCGAGGCTCGGAGCGGCCATGCGGCGGCGTGGCGGCCGTATCTACAGGCCGCACGGGATTATCTGCGGCCGGCGCCGGCGGTGGTCGTCGCGGTGGGCGGGCTGCCGGGCTCCGGCAAGTCAACGCTGGCGCGGGCGTTGGCTCCCGGACTCGGCCGTGCGCCGGGAGCGCTGATCCTGCGCAGCGACGAAATCCGCAAGCGGCAGCACGATGTCGAGCCGGAGCAGCGGCTGCCGCAGTCGGCCTATGGCGATGCGGCGAGCCAGGCGGTGTTCGCCACTCTGGCGGACGGCGTGCGCATTGCCGCGTCGGGCGGACATTGCGTGGTGGCCGATGCGACGTTTGTCGATCCGGCGCACCGGCGGGCGGTGGAGGACGCGGCGCGCGCGGCCGGTGTTCCCTTTGCCGGGTTCTGGCTGGAGGCGCCGCTGGAGGAACTGGAACACCGTATTGTCGGGCGGAGCGGCGATGCGTCGGATGCGACCCTTCCGGTGCTGCATGCAATCGCGCGAGCCAACCCCAGCGCGGGGAGCTGGCATCCGGTCGATTCCCGCGACGTTGACGCCGCCCTGGCCCTGGCGCGAACAATCCTGCAATGCCATATCGTGCCGTGCTAGAAACGCAGACCTGATCTGCACCAGCGGGGAAGAACACCCGGAACAGGAGGCTCGCCCATGGCGATACGCAAGCTGCTGCTGCCGCTGACCGGCACTGCCGCCGGAGAAGCGGCGTTGACCACCGCGCTGATGATCGCGCGCAACTGGAACGCCCACGTGCTGGCGCTGCATGTGCGCGTGGACAGCCGCGACGTTGCTCCGCTGGCCGGGGAGGGCCTGTCGGGCGCGATGATCGAGGAAATGATGTCGGCGACCGAAAAGGAAAGCGGCGACCGCGCCCACGCGGTGCGCGGCATGTTCGACCGGTTCGTGACCCGGCATGAGGTGGTGATCGGCGACGCCCGTCCGGGCGCCGACCACGCCAGCGCGAGCTTCGCGGCGGTGACCGGCCGCGAGGAAGACCTGGTTGCGCAGCAGGCGCGGCTGGCCGACCTGACCGTGGTGCCGCATCCTGATGCCGGGGAGGATGTGTCCTCCTCCGACGCGCTGCATGCGGTGCTATTCGACTCCGGCCGGCCAGTGCTGATCTCGCCGCAAGTGGCACCGACCACGATCGGCACCCGCGTCTGCCTGGCGTGGAATGGCACGGCGGAGTCCGCGGCCTCGGCGCTGGCCGCGCTGCCGTGGATGCAGCGGGCCGAGGGAGTGCGAATCCTGTCGGCGGACGGATACCAGCGGCGTGGGCCGGGGGCTCCGGAACTCGCGGCGTACCTGGCGCTGCATGGCGTGCATGCGGACATCGAGATGTTCCATTCTGTGGGCAACTCGGTGGGCGCCGGCTTGCTGACGGCGGCGCGGCGGTTCGGCTGCGATCTGCTGTCGATGGGGGCGTATTCGCATTCGCGGCTGCGTCAGCTCATCCTGGGCGGCGTTACGCGGCACGTGCTGGAGAACTCCAACCTGCCGGTCATGATGACGCGTTAGGCGGGGTGCCCTCGGCGGGCGGCGATGGTCGACGAAGAGCAGATTGGTGAGGCGCTGCGGGCGTATGTGAAGCTGCTGCGGGCCGGCAAGGCAGTGCTGGCGCGGGTGGAGCCTCGGCTGGCGACGGTAGGGCTAACGGCGACCCAGTTGGGCGTGCTGGAGGCGATCCTGCACAAGGGGCCGCTGACCCAGCGCGAGCTGGGCCGCAAGGTGCTGACCAGCGCCGGCAACATGACCGACGTGGTGGACAAGCTGGAGGGGCGCGGGCTGGTGTGCCGGTCGCGGTCGCCTCGGGACCGGCGGATCGTCTCGGTGACACTGACGCCGGCAGGACGGGCGTTGATCGAGACGCTGTTTCCGCACCACGCGCGTGACATCGCCGCGGCGATGGGCGGTCTGTCGGTGCCGGAGTTGCGGGCGCTGGGGGCGCTGCTGCGCAAGCTGGGGCTGGCGGCGGCGGGCGAGGACCGCCCCCTTGTGGAGGCGCGGGGCGAGCACCATCTGCGGCGGTAATCGTTCGATATCGAACGTTCTTATCACTCAGAGGAGCCCGGCGATGATCGACGTGCGTCCCTTCGCGCAGCTTGGCGCGTTTCGTAACGAGTGGCTGGATACGCACCACCACTTCAGTTTTGCGGGCTACCACGACCCGGCCCGGATGGGGTTTGGCCGGCTGCGGGTATGGAATGACGACGAGATCGCGGCGGGCACCGGTTTCGACCCGCATCCGCACCGCGAGATGGAGATCGTCACCTATGTCCGGAAGGGCGCGATCAGCCATCGCGACAGCCTGGGCAATGAGGGGCGGACCGAGGCGGGCGACGTGCAGGTGATGCATGCCGGCACCGGCATCGTGCACGCGGAATACAATCTCGAGCCGGTGCCGACGCAGCTCTTCCAGATCTGGATTTTGCCGGATCGGCATGGCGTCGCTCCGGGGTGGGGCGCGCGGGAGTTTCCGAAGATCGGCGGCGGGCTGGCGGTGCTGGCGAGCGGACGGGAGGCGGATGCTGGCAGCGGGGCGTTGCCGCTGTATGCCGATGCGGCATTGCGGGCGGGGACGCTGGCCAAGGGCGAGACGGTGCGGGTGCCACTGGAGGCGGGGCGCGGTGCGTATTTGGTGCCTGCCAGCGGCGCGGTGACGGTGAATGGGGTGGCGGTGGGGACGCGTGACGGGGCGGCGATCACCGGGGAGAAGGAGCTGGCGATTACCGCGACCGAGGACGCCGAGCTGGTGCTGGTGGACGTGGCAGTCGGTTAAGGGGCAGGGGCTTTGCCCCCGGCCTTCGCCGGGGCAGGCTCTGGAACCCCACCAGAGGGCTCGGCCCTCTGGACTCCCGCCAAGGGCAAAACCCTCTTGGTGGGTTGCAGGGCAAAGCCCTGGCCTTGCTGCCAAAATGGCGACATAACGGCGTCGGAGGAGAGCATTGCCATGACCGCCAAGCCCCCGCACGCCTGGAGCCCGAACTCCTGGCGCGACTGCCCTATCCGCCAGGTGCCGGCCTATCCGGACGAGGCGAAACTCGCCGCGATGGAGGCGCGCATCGGGCGCTATCCGCCGTTGGTGTTCGCCGGCGAGGCGCGACGGCTGAAGGCGCAGCTCGCGCTGGCCGCGGAGGGCAAGGCGCTGGTACTGCAAGGTGGCGACTGCGCGGAAAGCTTCTCCGACTTCACCGCCAACGTCATCCGCGACATGTTCCGCGTGCTGTTGCAGATGTCGGTCGTGCTGACCTTCGGGGCTTCGCTGCCGGTGGTGAAGATCGGCCGCATGGCAGGGCAGTTCGCCAAGCCACGCTCGTCGGACACCGAAACACAGAACGGCGTGACGCTGCCATCGTATCGCGGCGACATCGTCAACGGCCCGGATTTTTCCCCCGAGGCGCGCATTCCCGATCCGGCGCGCATGGAGTTCGGTTACTTCCAATCGGCCAGCACGCTGAACCTGCTGCGCGCGTTCGCCTCCGGCGGTTATGCCGATTTGCACGAGGTGCATCGGTGGAATTTGGATTTCGTCGAGCGCTCACCGCTGGCGGGGCGCTATCGCGACCTGGCGGCGCGCATCGACGAGACGCTGTCGTTCATGACGGCGTGCGGCATGACCAGTGCGACGACACGCGACCTGCGGGAGACCGATTTCTACATCAGCCACGAGGCGTTGCTGCTGCCCTATGAACAGGCGCTGACCCGGGTGGATTCGACGACCGGCGATTGGTACGGGTGCAGCGCGCATTTCCTGTGGATCGGCGACCGCACGCGGCAACTGGATGGCGGGCATGTGGAATTCATGCGCGGCATCAAGAACCCGATCGGCATGAAGGTCGGCCCGATCGCAGGAGCCCGACGATCTGCTGCGTATCCTGGACGTGCTGAACCCGGCAAACGAGCCCGGACGCATCACGCTGATCAGCCGCATGGGCGCGGACAAGGTGGCGGCGCGACTGCCGCCTCTGGTGCGCGCGGTGCAGCGCAGCGGACAGAAGGTGGTGTGGCTGTGCGACCCGATGCACGGCAACACGATCTCCACGGTGGCCAAGCTTAAGACCCGCAACTTCGATTCGATCCTCTCGGAGGTGCGGTCGTTCTTCGATATCCACGCGGCGGCGGGCACCTGGGCCGGCGGCGTGCATGTCGAAATGACCGGGCAGGACGTCACCGAATGCACCGGCGGCGCGTTTCGGTTGACCGAGGCCGACCTGACCGAACGCTACGAGACGTTCTGCGATCCGCGGCTGAACGCCGAGCAATCGCTGGAGCTGGCGTTCCTGGTGGCGGAGGAGCTGAAGCAGCGCCGCGCTCCGGGTGGACTGGCGCAGGTGGCAGCTCAGTGATGCCAATACCCCGCCGTCATGTCTGACGCCCCACCCGGCTCGCGCGACGATCTCGCGGCAGACATCGCCGCGCGCGCCGACAGCTATTTCAACCGCACCAAGGAGATCGTCGCCCGCTTTGGCGACAAGCGCGTCACCTATGCGGTGTTCCTGCGCCGACCGGTGATCTCGGCGCCGCGGCTGATGACCGAGTGGCTGGAAATCGTTGCGGCAGCGCGCGACACGGCCTTCGACATCGACCTGATGTATCCCGAGGGCGCCTGGGTCGGCGCCGGCGAACCGCTGGTGTACATCACCGGCAGTTTCGTGCATCTGTCGGACCTGGAAACGATCCTGCTGCAAAAGATCGGACCCGTCTGCGTGGCGGCGCACAATGCCTACCAGATGAGCCTGGCGCTGCCGCAGGTGGCGTTCCTGGCGATGGAAGCGCGTCACTGTGCCGGTGGCGAGATGCAGGACATGATGGCCTACGCGGCCTCGGTCGGCAGCACGGCTGCGCAGCGCGAGGGCGCGCGCGGCTTCATCGGTAATGCCAATGACGGGACGGCGCATTGGTTCGGCGCGCCCAGGGGCTACGGCACGATGCCGCACTCGCTGATCGGCTATGCCGGTTCGACGGTGCGCGCCGCCGAGATGTTCCGCGCGACGTTTCCCGATGAGCCGATGACGGTGCTGGCGGACTATTTCGGCCGCGAGATCACCGACGCTCTGGCGGTGTGCGCGCGGTTTCCCGAGCTGGCGGCGGGAGGGCAGCTTTCGTTCCGCATCGACACCCATGGCGGCCGGTTCGTCGAAGGCCTCGGGCCGGCGGAAAGCTATGCGGTGCTGGAACGCCACGCGCCCGGCGCGATCCGGCGTTACCGCAGCGAGACGGAGTTGCGCTACCTGGTCGGCACCGGCGTGTCGGCCGCGGCGATCTGGCACACGCGGGAGGCGCTTGATGCGGCCGGCTATCGCAAGGTGCGAATCGTCGCATCGTCCGGCTTCGGCGTGGACAAGTGCCGGGTGATGGCGGATGCGCGGGCGCCGATCGACGTTGTCGGTACCGGGAGTTTCATTCCGGATTCGTGGCACGAGACTTATGCGACGGCGGATATCGTCGAGTATGACGGGGCGCCGATGGTGAAGCTCGGGCGGGAGTTCCTGCTGCGGCGGAACGGGGCGCGGCGACGCACGTCTTAGCCTTTCCCGCGCTGCGCGCGGGATAACCTCTCCCGCGGGAGCGGGAGAGGTCGCCACGAAGTGGCGGGTGAGGGTGATCGGGTCGGCACGTAGCAGGTAGTGCGTGCCGACCCGATCACCCTCACCCTCGGTGCTTCGCACCTCGACCTCTCCCGCTCCCGCGGGAGAGGTTTCAGATGACCCCATCCTGCTTCAGTGCCACGACCTCGACTTCCGGCAGTCCAAGCCAACTGTGATAAATCTCCATGTTATGCTGTCCAAGCTTCGGGCTGGGCACCGCCTGCACGCGATCCGCACCATGCAGCCGCAGCGGTGAGTTGGGCGTGACGATGGGACCCAGCGACGGGTGCTCGATCCGCTCCAGCATGCCGCGTTCGTGCATGTGCGGATCGTTCATCACTTCCACCGCGTTGCGCACCGGCGCGCACGGGATGCGGTAGCGTTTCGCTGCGGCGACAACCTCCGACTTGCCGCGCGTGCTGGTCCAGGCGGTAACCACCGCCTCGGTTTCCGCCATGTGGTGGGTGCGGTCGGTGTTGGTGCGGAAGCGCGGGTCGTCGTTCAGGTCCTCGCGGCCCATCGCCTTCAGCAGGTTGGTCCAGTGGCCCTCGGTGACGACGTGGATCGCCACCCAGCCATCCGTGGTGGGAAAGGTGTTGTACGGCGCACTGGACAAGCCGGCCTGCCGGTTGCCGGCGCGCGGCGGGATGTTGCCGGTGCGATGGTGATAGTCGTAGCTGGCGGCCAGCGAGGAATATACCGCCTCCTGCATCGCCACCTCGACAAGCTGGCCTTCGCCGGTGTGTTCACGCTGATACAGCGCGGTGACGACCGCGGCATAGAGATGGATGCCGCCCATGAAATCCACCAGCGTCGGGCCGGCCTTCATCGGCGGACCATCCGGTGCCCCGGTCACGCTCATGATCCCCGACGCGGCCTGGATGGTGAAGTCCATCGCCAGGTTGTCGCGATCCGGTCCGCTGATGCCGAAGCCCGTGCCGGTAGCATAGATCAGCCTCGGGTTGACCTGACGCAGCACCGCGTAGCCGACGCCCAGATCGTCCATCGTACCGGGGGAGAAATTCTCCAGCAGCACGTCGGCGCGGGTGGCCATGCGGCACAGCAAGTCGCGGCCTCGTTCGGTCTTAAGGTTCAGCGTGATCGCGCGCTTATTGGCATTGAGCATGGCCATCGGCAGCGTGGTGTCGCCCGTGCCGGCGGCGAGCGCGCGACGGCGCAGCGGCTCGCCGGTGAGCGGTTCGATCTTGATAACGTTGGCGCCCGCCTTGGCCATCAGCAGCGTGGCGTAGGGGCCTTGGTAGATTTGGCCGAAATCGAGCACGGTGATGCCGGCAAGCGGGGTGGTCATGGGGCGCGGTCTCCAGGACGGTTCGCGCCAGCATACAGGCCGGCGGGGCCGGTTGGTAATCGGGCAGGCCGAGTTGTCCCAGGCGCCAGGATGATTTGCCCGTGTCGTGATCGAGCTTCATCGTAGCGACTGCGTGCAAGAGTTCGCCTGCGGTGGCAAGGTTTCTGGAAAGATCAAGAATATAAAGCGGGGAGGTGCTTCGAACGCGAATTTGGGCGACTTCGAAGGGTCCCTGCGTGACTGGCCTAAAGTTGGATCATCGACGGAATACCTCCGTAGAATTCAAACCTGGCTTGATGTTACGGTTCAACTCGGTCAACCTTACTGTGTTCCCTGCAAAACATAATAAAGATCTTCTGTGATTTGTATGGGTCGTCCGGCATCAATTCCTGCGTCATGCTACGCGCCATTACCGCCCGGCCCCCGACCTTATCTGCGTGCATCTGCGTGCATCTGCGGTTCCAATTTCTTATTGACGCGCGTACAACTTTGGCGGCGCCAGACCTTGCATCACAGCGCTGTTCGGCCAAAGCAAGAAATTGGAACCGCAGATGCACGCAGATGGACAGTGCCGTATTTCAAACGCCGTTGGCCTCACGATGTACTTCCACAAGCGGCTTACCAGAATTGAGTAGAAGACAAAGCTGGAGACTGCTTGCTTTGAGGGTAATCAATGAATTGTGCGGCGCGTCAGCAACTCCCGACAGTGCCAGACATGACCAGTTCCTCCGGGCAACACCCCTACGCCGTCGCCAGCAGCCGGATCTGGAACGTGCTCCCGGTCGCCTGCGCAAAACTCAGCAGCGTCTTCGTGCCCGGCAGCGTCTGCCCGCTCTCCAGCCGCGCAATTGCCGGCTGGCTGGTGCCCATCCGTGCCGCGAGTTCCGCTTGCGACGCCCTGCGCGGAGTCGCGCCCGCAGCAACTCGGTGCCGATCTCGAACTCCGGTGCCAGCGCATCGTATTCCGTCCGAACCGCGGGGTCCGTCAGCAGGCGAGCTTTGAACTCGCCGAATGGTATGGTTACGCTACATCCTTCGCGCGCCGCAGGGCGATCTCGATTTCGCTGCGCGGCGTCGCCTGGGTCTTCTTAGCGGCAGGGCCTAAATCTCGGTAGCCACCGTCTCGTTCAGGATGTCGATCCGCCATGACACCCCGACAATATATCAGAAATGGGATTGACGAACGGTTAACCGGGTGATTGCCCGCCGGACCGGGCCTCAGCCTGGCGCTTCCGGCCCGGCGTTATGCGCTCCCGATCCGCATCAGCCCACTGGCCTCCCGAGCGCGGTTCTGGTCCTCTAGCGCGCATCCAGCGGCGGAGTCGCAGTCATGGCGATCATCATCACGGTGGCGCAGCAGAAGGGCGGCACCGGCAAGACCACGCTTGCGGCCAACCTCGCCGCGGCGCTGGCGCCTTCGGCCCGCGTCGCCTTGCTCGACATCGATCCGCAGAAGAGCCTGACGCGCTGGCACGCCATCCGCACGGAGCGCGACGCCCCGGCGCCCCTGACTTTTTCCGACGTCTCCGGCTGGCGCCTCGCCGCCGAGCTGGACCGGCTGAAACGCACGCATGACGTGGTGCTGATCGATTCGCCGCCGCAGATCGACACCGACGCCAGGCTGGCGATCCGCGGCGCCGACCTGGTGCTGATCCCGGTGCAGCCCAGCCCGCCCGACGTGTGGGCGGCCGAGGGCACACTGGCGCTCGCCGCCGCCGAACGCCGCAAGGCCCGCGTCGTGCTGAACCGCGTACCGCCGGCGTCGCGCCTCGGCGACACTGTGAAGGCCGATATCGCCACGCGCAACCTGCCGCTGCTGCGCGCGACGATCGGCAACCGCACCGGCTTCGCTATCGCCTTCGCCGAGGGGCTGGGCGTCACCGAGGCGGCACCACGTTCCAGCGCCGCGGCCGAACTGCGCGCATTACTCGACGAACTCAGGGAGATCACCGAATGAGCCTTTGGTCCTGGCTGCTGGCCCTGCACATCCTGTGCGCCGTGATCTGGGTCGGCGGCATGTTCTTCGCCTATGTCGTGCTGCGGCCCAGCTTGTCGGTGCTGGAGCCGCCGCAACGCCTGCTGCTGCACACGCAGATCTTTCGCCGGTTCTTCCTGGTGGTGTGGCACGTCATGCCGCTGGTCCTGCTGTCCGGCTTCGCCATCCTGTTCGGCTTCTATGGCGGGATGGCGGGCCTGACCTGGAACGTGCACGCGATGATGGGGCTCGGCGTGCTGATGGCGATCATCTTCCTGGCGATCGTGTTCGGACCCTATGCGAAGTTTCGCCGCACCACCGATCGGGCGCGCATGGTGGCGAACATCGACATGGTGCGTAAGCTGATCGGTGTGAACCTGATCCTTGGGCTGCTCACCGTGGCGATCGCCGCGCTCGGGAGATTCTGAGCAGGGGGTCAGGCGCCGATGAAGGCTTTGGCGGGATAGCCCTGCGCGAACAACAGCGCGCGCAGGTCGGCGTGGTCCACCCGCGCCTGTGCCGCCGCCGCGACGATCGGCTTGGCGTGGAACGCAATGCCCAGCCCGGCGGCCCGTAGCATGTCGAGGTCGTTGGCGCCGTCGCCCACCGCCAGCGTCGCCGCCATTGGGACGGATTGTTCCGCGGCGAGGCGGGTGAGCGTATGCAGCTTGGTGTCGCGGTCGAGGATCGGTTCGGCGACCAGGCCGGTCAGCGCCGTGCCGTCGTCCAGCAGCGTATTGGAACGGTGCAGATCGAAGCCGCATAGCGCGGCCACGCGGGCGGTGAAGAAGCTGAAGCCGCCGGAGACCAGCGCCGCATAGGCGCCGTGCGCCCGCATCGTCGCCACCAGTTCGCGGGCACCGGCGGTCAGTTTCACGCGCTGCCAGGTGCGTTCCAGCGCATCGACCGGCAGTCCGCGCAGCATCGCCACGCGCTCGCGCAAGGCCGCCTTGAAGTCGAGCTCGCTGTTCATCGCGCGCGCGGTGATGGCGGCGATGCGGGGCTTCAACCCGGCGAAGTCGGCGAGTTCGTCGAGCGTTTCGCCGGTGACGATGGTGCTGTCCATGTCGGCGACGAGCAATCGTTTGCGGCGTGTGTGTGGTTCGGTCGCAATGGCGTCGATGGCGGCGTTGTCCAGGGCAGCGCGGATCGCGCTCATGTCGGGCGTTGCGGCGATAGGAATGTCGGCGGCCTCGCCGGGTGAGAGGACGATCGGTTCGCCGCCGGCGACGGCGTCGCGCACACGGGCGATGACGGCCGAAGTCAGAGTTGTGGCGGTGCGGTTGGCGATAAGCGTGATGATGTGCGGCATGCTGCGGCGCTGTGTGACAGGCGGGTCAGGCGGGCGCAAGCAGCGAGGTAACGGGGGATGGATGGCTCCGCGAAAGCCCAGGATCGCAAACGCCTGCGAGCAACACCGCAAGGCATTCATCACGGAGATAGAACGAGCACGGTCGAGCGCCACGGAGGCCATGAGTTCGCTCCGGCAGCGCGGAACGCACACTGGCTCCGTGGCCCTCGACCGAGCTCGTTCTATCTCCGTGATAAATACTTGCTTGCTTTCGTCACGCGGATCGCTTCGCCGCTACACGGCCGTCTCCGGGAACGCCAGTTCGTGCCGCGAACGCCACTCCGGCTTCACGTAGTTCACAATCAGCGAGCGCCGCACACCGCGGATCGGCCGCCGGGCGAAGCCGTGCCAGGTATCCGGCCCGGGGACGAAGATCAGGCCGGTATTGAATGCCCCCGACAGGCGGCGCAGCACGGTGCCCGACGCATCCATGATGTCGGTGCCCCAATCCTCGGCCTCCGGATGGTCCGACAGGTACACCAGCATGGTGAACAGCTTGGCGCCGATATCGGTGTGAGACTCCAACCAGAAGCCGTCGATGTCCAAAGCGCACTCGATGCGCAGGAAACTGCCGCGCAGCCGGACATCGCACATATCCTCCAGCAGCGCCGTTGTCGCTTCGTCCTGAAACGCCTCGGCCAACGTGGCACAGGCGCCGAACCGACGCCGGTTGGCCGGCGATACGAACAGCCGCGACGCGTTGTGCGTCTCGCGCCGGCCCAGCGTGTCGCCGATCGATGGCGCCGTGAAGGGCAACGCCGCAAGCGATGTGCTCAGCTCCGGCGGCAGAACGTCACGCAAGCACCAGTGCCGATACGGGTACTCTGACCGCCGCGCCGCCAGCAAGGCGTGGCGAACGGAGCTGCCGGCGGGGCTTCCGACGGGATCCAGCATCTGCACGGGCATATCCATGGCGGCCCCCTTACCTGGCGTTGAACAAGCGCTTGACCCCGGCGGACAGCGCGTGCCGGCGCCATTCGCGGCGCGCCGTGGCGGCGTCCGTCATCCAGTTCAGCATGATCGCGCGGCGCTGTCCCTCGAACGGTTTGTGGCCATGCCACGACCTGTCCGAGCGGGCGAAGGCGATCAGAGTCCCTGCCAGCGGCGGCACCTCGGCGATCACGTCGTCGATGTCATGCGGCCCGCGCAGCAGGCGCAGTTGACCGCCCGTGTCGCCCCATGCGCCGTTCAGGTAGATCAGCGCGGTGATTACCTTGGTGGCGCTGTCGTTGTGGATGCGTCCGTCGCCCAGCCGCGTGCGCGACCGCAGCGTCACCATCAGCCGATCGGTAGACAGCGTGCGGCCGAATTTCTCGGCGAACGCGCCGGTCAGCCGTTCCCCCCGCAGCGTGGCCAACAAGCGGCCGAAAGCGCTGTTCGGCGCCACGGTCGGGGCGGGCAGCACCCCCGGCAGATCGGGCCCGGGGAACGTCTCGGCCGCGGCGAGCGCGACGGGCGCGGGCACAAACCCAGGCACGACAAGGAACTCGAACGGGTCGCGTTGCAGTGGCGTCGCGGCGAACAGGCGGTAATCCAGTTGCTCCGGCGCCGCGGCTGCGGCCGGCCGGGCGTTCGCTGGGGCAACGGGCAGGCCGATCACGTCCGGCAGCATCGTCGTCTCCCTACACCGCGGCGGAGTGGCGGCCGAGGCCGGCGGCCAGATAGGTATCGAACGCGGCAGCGACCGCGCGCACGAAGGGCCGGCCGGCCGGCGTCACGGCCACATGCATGCCGTCCCACACCACCAACCCATCCCGTGCCATCTCCTGCAAGGCCGGCGCCGCGTCCATCAGGCTGGCAGGGTCCGCGGCGTGCCGCGCCGCGACGGCGGGCAGATCGACGGCGTTGCGGCACATCAGCGTTTCGATCACCTCGCGCCGCAGCCTGTCCGTGCCGGTCAGGGCGATGCCGCGCGCCACCGGCAGGCGTGCCGCCCGCACCTGATCGCGCCAGGCCGGGATCGACGGCAGGTTCTGCACGTAGCCCTGCGGCAGCGACCCGATCGACGACGCACCGAGGCCCAGCAATACCGGCGCGTCGTCGGTGGTGTAGCCCTGGAAATTGCGCTTCAGCCGGGCATCGGCGGCCGCGGTCGCCAGGGCGTCGTCGGGCCGGGCGAAGTGGTCCAGTCCGATCGCCTCGTAGCCGGCGGCGGTGATGACCGCCTCCACCCGTTCGCGCTGGGCGAAGCGCTCGGTCGCATTGGGTAGCGCCGCCTCCGGCAGCAGCGCCTGGTGCTTCTTCATCCACGGCACATGCGCGTAGCCGAACACGGCGACGCGGTCCGGCTCAATACGCAGCGCCTGTTCCACCGTTGCGGCGACGCCATCCTCGGTCTGGTGCGGCAACCCATAGATCAGGTCGAGGTTGATCGAGCCGACCCCGACGCCGCGCAATTGCTCTGCACAGGCGGCGGTGAGGTCGTAGTCCTGCACGCGGTGCACCGCCTGCTGCACCACCGGATCGAAATCCTGCACGCCGAGGCTGGCGCGGGTGGTCCCCATCTCCCCCAACACGCGCAACGATGCGTCGGACAGTTCGCGCGGATCGATTTCCACCGCGACCTCGGCATCGGGCGCCACATCGAAATGCGCCCGCAGGCTGCGCATCACGTCGCGCATCTGGGCGGGCGGCAGGGCCGTGGGCGTGCCGCCGCCCCAATGGATGTGCCGCACCTTCAGCCGCCGGCCGATCGCCTCCGCCACGAGCTCGATTTCGGTCAGCAGCGTGGTGCCGTAGCTGACCAACGGGTCGGTCCGGTGCACCACGCTGGTGTGGCAGGCGCAGAACAGGCAGAGCGAGGCGCAGAATGGCACGTGCAGATACAGCGACAGCGCCGCATCGTCGTCCAGCGCGCCGAGCCAGCCGGCGTAATCCGCCGCGGTGACGGCGGGGGAGAAATGCGGGGCGGTGGGATACGACGTGTAGCGCGGCACGCGGCGGTCGTATTTGGCGATCAGGTTGGATACGTTCATGGCGGCAGGATTGCCGGGGGCCAGTAGGTCCGCCTTGATCTGAGTCAATCTTCCGAAACCTCTCCCGCTTCCGCAGGAGAGACGCCCCGCATCGCCGGCGATGCGCCACCGGGGATGAAAACGGTGATGCCAGTCGTCATTCCCGCGAAAGCGGGGACCCGAGATGCTTGGGCGTCGCCCAACAATGAACGAGTCGGCGGGTGGCACGCTGATCCGTTCTCCCGTCACGGTCGAGGCGCCACAGACCATCTCATCTACGTCTCAGAATCCCGATTCGCGCGACTCCCTCCCCGATTTTCGTGCCGCCTCGCGTCAGGCCGCCGCGTTCAGCGCCACGCCGCCGACCTCGTCGAGCAGGCTCAGCACGTCGCTGACGCCGCGGACCAGCGCATCGATCACCGCCGCATCGGTGGGCAGCGCCACGCGGCGGTAAAGCGCCTTGCACGCCGGGGTAACGCCGCGGTCGTGGCGGATCTGCGCCGCAGCCTCGAGGTTCTCCCCCGCGAAGGCTTCAGCCCGGGCGACAGCCTCGGCCGAGGGCGGCGCCGCGGCGTGGGTGACAGTCGGGCGCGGCGGCGCGGCTTTGGGCGGTACGCGGGCGGGCTGTGGCGCCGCGGCCTGGCGTTCGGCGTGCGGCGGCAGCGCAGCCGCCGCCGGCGCCCCCCTCACCGCCTCCGCCACCGCCTCTCCCGCCAGCCGCACCTTTTGCTCCCGCTCCAGCGTCCGCTTCGCGGAGTTCTCCGCGCGCATCATGCTGGCCGCCTGGGCGCGGCAGCGGGCTCGTTTCGCGTAGTCCTCGCGGTCACGGAAATCGCCGGCCTCGCGCAGGCATTCCGCGGCATGCGAGCCTGACAGCACGATCGTCACGGCAAGGCGCCCTTCATAGGCGTTGCCCGGGCGCAGGGCTTCGAACGTCTCGACCGCGGTCTTGATGCGGCGGTCCTCGTTTTCGGGCTTGTTCACCGCCGGCGGCGGCAGGCCACCGGCGAGTTGGATGTAATATTCTTGTCTGGCGATGGTGGAGAGGGCGGACATTGGCGGGGCTCCGGGATAGTTAGTTGGACAGACTATATCAGACATTATAACTAACTATCCCGACACGTGCAAGTGGCTGGGCGCCATGGCGCGGCGATTGTCTCGGGGTTCAGCATGTGCGGGGACGAATGACGGCTATCCAGAAAGGGGCGCCCGCTTGCCGCCGATATCAGGCCCGTGGTTGGCACCGCGCTGGAGGCTGGGTTTGACGACGTGGCCGGACAGGGAAGGGCCGCCTTGAACGACCGGCACGCTGGGAAAGACAATGCGCCCCGCAAGACCCGGTAGCGGCTTTCGATCCACAGCGGATATTCAGCCGCTGCAAACTCGCCAGCGAGAAGGGTAGGTTCGCACCGAACTTAGGCACAGTCTTACACAGTCGGGATGACGGCGCGGGTTGTGCCACCATGACGGTGGATCGCGAGTCGGGCATGGCTGGTTGAACCACCACCCAGGCAGAACGTATGGCGCCATGCGGCGCCGCCCCAGTTAAGCAGATCGACAGCCGGTATCAGGCACGCTTGCGGCGGCGGATCGAACCGAGGCCGGCGAGACCCAGGCCGAGCAAGGCGATAGAGGCCGGCTCCGGCACTGGGGCACCGTACGAACCGTACACCGACATCTCGTTCAGGCCGACGCTTGAACAGCCAAAACAAGGATTGGGGCCGACGACGGTGAACTGAACATATTGGCCGCTTGTTGACAGGTCAAACGGGACGTCGGTCAGGTTGTCCCAATCTGAGTAAGTAAAGGCGGAAGACACAACGGTGGTGAAATTGACACCGTCATTCGACACTCCAATCGTAAAATCTTCGGTCCCCCGGTCGTAATAGCCGCGATTGTGGGTGTCTTCGACAACGATCTGGGTAATGGTGTCCACCGCACCGAGATTTATGGTTACATACTGACCAGCGCCTGTGTCAGGTGGGCTGAGCCAGAATGACCAGTTGTAGGGAGAGCCAGTGTCACCCGTTTCACCATTATCAACATTGGTGCATGGAAAAACTTCCGACCCACTACTATAGTAGCCGCTACAGGTCACGGGCTGATTCAGTGAGAGTAGCGTCGACGCTGATGCCGGCGCAGCCCCGGATCCGGCGGCAACCGCGGCAGCAGCGACTGCAATCAGGAACTTCTTCATGTCGTGTTCCTATGCGATGACGATTCAGAGAAGTAAGGCGACACGCAACAATAGACGCACCAGTTGCCGCACGGACCGCGCGTCCCCGTCATGGCCGGCCTTGTGCCGGCCGTCCACGCCTTTGCTCGCATCAGCATTTCAAGGCGTGGATGGCCGGCACAAGCCCCGGGACAAGCGCCCGGGGCCATGGGCCGGCCATGACGGGGGAACGGATTAGCTCGCCACCAATAAACTCGTTCATTGTTGCGCGTCGCCTAAATGCAATACCGATGCCACGAAGGGAAGTTAAGTAGAATCAATCCTCAACTCCGTCTCAATTCGCGAGATGGCGCGGATCTGTAAAAGATTTCGACACGGCAACTCTCGGGGCGGCACTAGCCGCGGCGCGCACGTACTGTCCGTCACCCGGCACGCCGTCCGACCGCCGTGAACCTTGGCGCGCGACAGCCGGGGCAGTTGTCAGCGATGGCAAGACGCCGCGGCCCATGGGGAGCGAGCGGCCGCATCCCACCCATTGCGAACTGTCAAAGACCAGACATAACAGCGCCTGGGGCGGCGCGGCTCGGAAACGCGATGCGCGACGGTCCGTGTAGGATGATGATGATCCGCCGGACAATCGCCGCAGTGCGTTCGATCGTCGAGCACCGTTAGGAATTGCAGTTCGCAAAAGGATCCTTCAGATCGATCCATAATTCAAAAACAGCGTTGAACACATCGAAATGAAGCGGTGATGATCGACCCCGTCCCATCGGACAAAGATGTCGTGGCTACAGTTTACGTATCCTGTCGGATCGTGCCGCGGTCACCCTAGGGTCAGGACGTGCGACATCCCGCGCCAGACCTGCCCACTCCAGCAGTCGCACAAACCCGAAGATCAAATCTATTTCCCGTCGAGTATGGCCATGCCGCGCGGAGCGCGGGTCCGCATGATGGTTATTATGCCAACCCTCCCCACTCGTCAGGAGCGCGACAACCCAGTTGTTACGGCTTTGATCGCCGGTGTCATAATTGCGGTAGCCCCAGAGATGCGCCGCGGAGTTGACCGACCAGGTGATGTGCCAGACCACGACGATACGCACGAACACGCCCCATATCAGCAGGCTCGCGCCGAACTGAGCAGCCTCCGCCGCGCTGCCTCCACTGAGGACGCTGGCCGCGACGCCACCCAGGAAGAACACCGCCCAGGACGAGACGACGACGATCGGATACAGCAGCGTACGCTCCAACCGGCGATAGAACGGATCGCGCAGAATGTCCTTTGCGTAGCGGTCGTAGATGCGCAGTCGTGTCAGATCGCGGTTCTCCATCAGCATCCAACCGACATGGCCCCAGAGAAAATTGACCAGCGGACTGTGCGGATCCTCCTGCCTGTCGGAATGCTCGTGATGCCGCCGATGAACCGCCGCCCAACGCGCCGGCGTGTCCTGCATGCAGCACACGCCAAGCACGGCGAAACCATGTTCCAGCCACTTCGGGCAAACCAGCCCACGATGCGTCAGCAGCCGATGATAGCAAAGATTTATGCCGAGTCCGCCGAACACATAGACGCCGGCAATGGCGAGCACGACCCCGGTCCAACTGAAAAACCAAGGCAGCACAGCCAACAGTGCGACGAGATGGTACAACCCGACGGTGATCGCGTAGGACCAGACGATCCGCCGCCGATCGACCGCGGCGGGCAACGCCAGGCGGTGGGGCGTCGGATCGAGGCGGGGTGTCGCATGGACGTGAAGCGGGGAATGGTTCACAAAAAGGCTCTCTCGAAGGGTATCGCCAGCGGGCCGGCCAGACCCCGGCACGAAGCGGCACCGCCAAGACCCGCTCGTCGATCGCCTGCTTATGACACGAAGCGCCTGAGTTAGCCAGCCCTCGCCGATCACGACGCCTTCACGACCGGCCGTCTGCGGTCAATTTACCAATGTTATCAATCTCATCCGTGGATTGCACACCAGGGCGCTGCTCGATTGGTCCTATACCGCACTGTACGCCGAGATTGCGGCGCCACGGTCGGCTCACCGCAATCTGACGGTAGAGGGGGACGCGCAGCGGCTAAATCGCTCGCCCCCCGTTATCGGACGCCCTGGACGCCTGCCGACACGGACCGCGCGCGACGCTGGGACGGCAGGCGTCCAGGGCGTCCGATAACCCTTAACGATCTCGGCAGCGATCCAGGCGAGAAGTACGCACTCTTCGGCGACAAGATGGATGTCGCCTGGATGTTCTTCGCCATTTTTCCGTTCGTAGAAGCGTACAGAGAAGAGTATCGCCGAATATCCGAATATCAAACCGGGTGAGGAGTTCAGCGGCTACCCCAAACGGCTGTAGCTGACCGGCCTCGTCTACAGCCGGGATCCACCCAAAGCGGCGGTAGCTGTGGCTCATTACGTGAACCGTCGCATTCCGATCCATTGCATCCATTCAAACTGACCCACGACTGGCTTGCGTGAGCCCGTCGAACAGCGCAAGCCTTTCCCGTCAAATCGCAATTGCTCTAGTAAACCCACGGGATCAGCCGCCACGTATGCGCGCAGTAGGCATCGTATTCGGTGCCGAACTGCGTGCGGAGCAATCTCTCCTCCGAGCGAATGCGGGCAATAAGCGGCAGGAGAAAGAGCAATGCCAGTAACACGCCGAGGCCGGAACGAAAAGCCAGACCCCAGCCCAGTGCAAAGACCAAGGCACCCAGGTAGCTCGGGTTGCGAACGACACCGAAGATACCAGTGGTGACGAGGGTGTGTCCGGGCTGGATGGCGACCAAGCCGCTGAAGCGATCGCCGAGCACGAAGACCGGCCAGAGCCGCAACACGCCGAATGCAGCCGTAATAGTGTGCCGGCAGGCTCACCCCGCGATGGGATGGCATAACGAGGATCAGTCAGTGGTCAGCGGTGAGCGGTCGGTGTAGAACCGTCCTGATCCCAGCCCCTGACCACCGAGAACCGATCCCCGATGACCGACCTGTTCATTGAAGCGCGCAACCGGATGGTGGACAGCCAGATCCGCCCCAATCGCGTCACCGACCTGCGCATCACCGGCGCGATGCGCCGTCTGCCGCGCGAACGCTTCCTGCCCGCTGGTCTGGCGCCCCTCGCCTATGCCGACGAGGACGTGCCGCTGGGCAATGGACGCGTCCTGATGCAGCCGATGGCGATCGCTCGGCTGGTCCAGCTTCGCAGCGCCGATGCCGGGCGAAAACGCGCTGGTGGTGGCTGCGGGCGTTGGCTATGGCGCCGCGCTGCTGGCCTCCTGCGGCGCGCGGGTCACGGCCTTGGAGGAGGAGCCGGCGCTGCTGGCACTCGCCCGGCATGCGCTGACCGAGGTTGCCCCGGAGATCAGCGTGGTTTCGGGCTCGCTTTCGGTCGGCTGGCCCTCCGGCGCACCGTATCGACATCATTCTTCTGGAGGGCGGGGTACAGGCGATCCCGCCGGCGCTGGCTCAGCAGTTGCGCAATAACGGTGGGCGGCTGGTCACCGTGATCTGCACCGATGGCCGCACCAGCCAGGCGGTCCTGGCGGAAGCGGTCGGCAGCGGACTGCGGGCCCAGCCCATGTTCGATTGTCCCACGCCCCGTTTGCCGTCGCTGCTGCCGGCGCCAGCGTTCGCGTTTCTGAGGAAGGAAGCGCGGACATCCCGCGACAAACCCTTGGCGCGTGGTCCGGTGCTGTGGCACATGGAGCATGGGCGTATTGCTTTGCCCAGCAATGAGGTCGCGCATGATTTCGCGTTACACACTGGTTTTCGGCACCGGCATCGCACTGGCGGGTCCGGCCTTGGCCCAGGGACAATCGGTTGGCGCCGGCGCCCCACCGCCGCCTGCGGCGGTTTCCGCTGCGGCGCCGGTCAAGGCGCCCCGTACTCTGGCGGAGGCGCTGGCCGCCACCTACTCCAACCAGCCGGCCTTGCAGGCCGAGCGTGCCAAGCTGCGCGCCACCGATGAAAACGTCCCGACCGCATTGTCGGGATGGCGGCCGACGGTGGTGTTGGCGGGGACCGCCGGGTACGGCGACGGATTGGATCGCGCTTATAGCGGCCTGGACTCGCACCTGGGCCTCAGCGCGTATTCGAAACTGCGGACCGACCGCGACATCGGCACAGCGCAGGCGACCGTGACCCAGCCGCTGTATACCGGCGGCAAGGTGCAGGCGAACGTGAACCGTGCCAAGGACCAGGTCATGGCCGAGCGCGCCAACCTGATTGCACAGGAACAGACCAGCTTCACCAACACGGTCAATGCCTATGTCGGGGTGATCCAGGCGCAGGACCTGTTGACGCTCAACATCAACAACGAGCAGGTGCTGAAGAAGCAGCTCGACGCGACCAACGACCGGTTCCGGGTGGGGGAAATCACTGGTACTGACGTAGCGCAGGCCGAGGCGGCGCTGGCCGGCGCGACGGCGCAGCGACAGACCGCCGAAGGCAGCCTGGCCACCGCCCGCGCCACATTCGTGCAGATCGTGGGGTTCTATCCGCCGCCCGACCTGGTGGAGCCGCAGCCGTTGGTGCTGCCGGTGCGCAGCGAAAGGGAAGCTGCGGATATGGCCACGGTGAACAACCCGACCGTCGTCGCGGCGGAGTTCAACGATTCGGCGGCCAAGGATGCGGTGGATGTCGCGTTCTCCCAGCTTCTTCCGCAGTTAAGCCTGCAAGGGCAGGCATTCGACCAGGAGAACTCGGGTCTCGCAGCACCGAGGTAAACGGCTACCAGGTTGTAGCGCAGCTTTCCGTGCCGCTGTACCAGGGCGGAGCGGAATACTCGGCGGTGCGGCAGGCGAAGCAGTCGCAGCAGCAGACGTCGAAGCTGGTCGGCGATGCGCAACGCACGGCGGTGCAATCGGCGGTCAACGCCTGGGAGACCCTGGTGGCGGCGACCGCCGCGGCCGGCAGCACGCGCTCGCAGATACGGGCCAACGCGGTGGCGCTGGAGGGGGTGGAGCGTGAGGCGATCGTCGGCTCCCGCACCACGCTCGACGTGCTGAACGCACAACAGGCGCTGCTGAACTCGCGGGTGACGCTGGTGCAGAACCTGGCACAGCTTGTCACGGCATCTTATGGGGTAGCGGCGGCGATCGGCCGGTTGACCGCGCGCGACATGCATCTGGCGGTGCCGCTGTATGACGAGACGGCTTATTACGAGGCGGTGAAGAACAAGTGGTTCGGTCTGGGCGACTACGCGACCAGCCAACCGGGCCGCTAGCGGCCGGTTGAAGGAATCGAGATGAGCGCATCGCAGACACCGGCGCCGGGCGCACAGGCCGCCAACGACCCGTCGATGGAGGACATTCTCGCGTCGATCAGGCGGATTCTGAGCGAGGAGGAGCCGGCGGCAAGCGCTGCGCCAACGCCGGCCGCCAGCCCGGTGGCCGCCGCCGAACCGCCGCCGCCGGAGAGCAAGGCGGACGACGTTCTTGTGCTGGAACCGTCGATGCTGGTGGAGGAAGAGCCGGAGGTGGTCCCGACTGTCGAGCCGCTACCGCCGCCGCGGATCGAGGCGGTGTCGCCGACGGAGGTTGTGCCGCCGCCGCCGCTGCTGGCTCCGGCTGTCGAGGCCGCGGCGACCACTTCGGTCGGCAATCTCGTGCGCTCGCTGGCGACAGAGCGGTCGATGCGGGTGCACCGCGACGGTCCGACGATCGAGGACATCGTGCGCGAGGAAATGCGGCCGCTGCTGAAGCAGTGGCTGGATGCCAACCTGCCGGACCTGGTCGAGCGCCTGGTGCGGATGGAGATCGAGCGCGTCGTACGGCCGGGCAGTTCCCTAGCGTCCCCTTGTCATATGCGGCCTCCTGCGGCATCCGCGTCAGGCCGCAGGAGAGCCCTATGCTGGAAAAGACCTACGCCCCGTCGGAGATCGAACCTCGCCTCTATGAAGGCTGGGAGAAGTCGGGCGCGTTCGCCGCCGATCCCGGATCGTCGGGGCAGCCGTTCACCATCATGATCCCGCCGCCGAACGTCACCGGCAGCCTGCATATGGGGCACGCGCTGACGTTCACGGTGCAGGACACGCTGATCCGGTGGCGGCGGATGCAGGGGCGGGATGCGTTGTGGCAGCCCGGCACCGACCATGCGGGCATCGCCACGCAGATGGTGGTGGAGCGGCTGCTGGCGGAACAGGGGAATGTCGATCGCCGAACGATGGGGCGCGAGGCATTCATCGAACGCGTGTGGCAGTGGAAGGCGGAATCCGGCGGGACGATCACGCGGCAGTTGCGTCGGCTGGGTGCCTCGCTGGATTGGCCGCGCGAGCGCTTCACCATGGACGAGGGGCTGTCGCGTGCGGTACGCGAGGTGTTCGTCGCGCTGTATCGCCAGGGGCTGATCTATCGCGACCGGCGGCTGGTGAATTGGGACCCGAAGCTGCAGACGGCAATCTCCGACCTGGAAGTGGAAAACCAGGAGGTGAGGGGATCGCTGTGGCACATCCGCTATCCGATCGATGGCGAGCCCGGGCGCTTCATTACGGTGGCGACGACGCGGCCGGAGACCATGCTGGGGGACACGGCGGTGGCGGTGCATCCGGACGATGCGCGGTATCGCGACCTGGTGGGCCGGTTCGCCGTGCTGCCTCTGGTGGGGCGGCGGATTCCGATCGTTGCCGATGAGTATTCGGACCCGGAGAAGGGCACCGGTGCGGTGAAGATTACGCCGGCGCACGATTTCAACGATTTCGAGGTGGGGCGGCGGCACGGATTGCCGATGCCGACGATCCTCGATCGCGAGGGCCGGGTGACGCTGGACGAGATCGAGGACGTGCTGGCGGCGGTGGACAGCGTGGCGGACCCGGCGTTCGTGCGCTCGTTGGGGGGAAAGGATCGCTTCATCGCGCGCAAGGCGATCGTGGCGGAGCTGGAGCGGCTGGAGCTGCTGGAGAAGACCGAACCGCATGTCTTGCAAGTGCCGCATGGCGATCGCGGCGGGGTGCCGATAGAGCCTCGGCTGACGACGCAGTGGTACGCGAATGCCGAGGTGCTGGCGAAGCCGGCGATCGAGGCGGTGGAAACCGGCCGCACGCAGTTCGTGCCGAAGCAGTGGGAGAATACGTTCTTCGCCTGGATGCGCGACATCCAGCCGTGGTGCATTTCGCGGCAATTGTGGTGGGGACATCGGATACCGGCGTGGTACGGGCCCGATGGCTCGGTGTTCGTGGCGTTCGACGCGGCCGAAGCGCAGGCGGAAGCGCGCGTGAAATATGGCCATGACGAAACGCTGGTGCAGGACGAGGACGTGCTGGACACCTGGTTCAGCTCCGGCCTGTGGCCGTTCTCAACGTTGGGCTGGCCGGAAAAGACGCCCGAGCTGGCGAGATACTATCCCGGCGACGTGCTGGTGACCGGGTTCGACATCATCTTCTTCTGGGTGGCCCGCATGATGATGCAGGGCATCCACTTCATGGGCGATGTGCCGTTCCGCACGGTCTACATCCACGGCCTGGTGCGCGACGAGCGCGGCCAGAAGATGTCGAAGTCCAAGGGCAACATTATCGATCCGCTGGAGCTGATCGATCGTTTCGGGGCCGATGCTCTGCGCTTCACCATCTGCGCGCTGACCGGTCCGGGGCGCGATGTGAAGCTGGGTGCATCGCGGGTGCAGGACTACCGCAGCTTTGTCACCAAGCTGTGGAACGCGGCGCGGTTCTGCGAAATGCACGACATCCGGCCGGATGAGTCTTTCAGCCCAGCGCAGGCGACTTTGCCGCTGACGCGGTGGATTCTGGATGCGGCGAACCGTGCGATCGAGGAGGCGGATGCGGCGCTGGAGGCGTATCGCTTCGATGAATACGCCGCTGCCTGTTACCGCTTCACCTGGAATTCGTTCTGCGACTGGTTCCTGGAACTGGCCAAACCGGTGCTGGAGGGCTCGCTGGACGGTGCGGCGGAATTGCGTGCCGTTGCAGCCCATGTGCTCGGCGTGCTGTTGCGACTGCTGCATCCGGCGATACCGTTCGTGACCGAGGAATTGTGGGATCATTTCGGCTACGGCGCGCCGTGCAGCCTGATCCGCGCGGCGTGGCCGACGGTGACGCCTGTGCCGGAGGCGGCGGCGGCGCGTGAGGAACTCGACTGGGTGGTGCGGCTGGTCGGCGCGGTGCGCTCGGTGCGGACGGCGATGAACGTGCCGGCTGGCGCGATGGTGCCGATCCTGCTGCGCGACGCGGCGCCGGAGACGCTGGCTCGGGCCCAGCGATGGATCGAGCCGATCCGCCGCCTGGCGCGCGGTTCGGAGGTTCGCGCGCTCGACGGTGAGATGCCGAAAGGCGCGGCGCAGGCTGTGGTGGACGAGGCAACCGTGGTGCTGCCGCTGGCCGGCACGATCGATCTGGATACGGAACGCGTGCGGCTGACGCGCGAACGCGACAAGGCGGCGGGCGAGGCGGCGAAGCTGGCGAAGAAGCTGGAGAACGCGGATTTCGTAGCGCGCGCGCCGGAGGATGTGGTGGCGGAAAACCGCGAGCGGCTCGCGGGTTTTCACGCGGAGGTGGCGCGGCTGGAGGCGGCGCTGCGCTGGATCGGGTAGGATATCCCCCGATCACCGACCTGGGTTGATGCTACTTCAGTACCCACTCGCCGTGCTGTTTGATCTCGGAGTACATGGCGTCGGGCGCGAGATCGACGTCACCGGGCCACGCGACAGCGCCATGATCGACGAAAACTCGAGAAAACGTCTCGGGATCCTTCAACGCGGCGAAGACACCCGTCAAGTGAGTTGGTTCGAACCGCACAGTTCCCAAAGTGCCATCGGCGAAGGTAACCATAAGATCAAGAGGCGGCCTTGGCTGCACGGCGATAACGTCCCAATGCATGGCGGGCTACTCCAAAGGTTCGATGGGTGCTATCGTCTAATGTGTCATGATCGGGCTTGGCCCGGTCACCCACGTCTTTTCTTCGTGCCATATAGTAAGGTCGTGGATAGCTGGCATTAGCCGGCCATGACACGATATTACACGACGTACTTTAGCAGCTTGCAAGCGTTGTACGCGGCATGAAAGTGCGGCGGCTCATTATATCTGAACGACCGCCCCCAGCGCTGCCAGGTTCGCGGCGTAAGCGCGGTCATACTCAATTACCTGCGCGACCTCCTGCGCCGCGTCCGGGCCGAAGAGTTGGCCGAGAAGATACAGCGTCGCGTCGATCGCCAGCGAGACGCCGCCGCCGGTGACGACGCCATCGTCGATCACCTGGGCCACACGCGTTTTTATCGTTCCGTCAGCGCCGAGCAGTACAAGGGGAGACTGCGTTTCGATGCCGACAGCGTGTCGTCGTGTCGTCGCACGCCGGCCGTCCAGCACGCCGGCGGCACCCAGGATCAGCGCGCCGGTGCAGACCGAGGCCACGCCAGTGGGCTGTAGTCCTTGCAGCCACGCGCGCAGCGCCGCATCCGCCGCAGCCTCGGGCCAGCCGGGGCCGCCGCAGACGATCACCACGTCGCACCCCGGCGCATCGGCGATGCCATGTTCTGCCAGCACCGTCAGACCGCCGGCCAGCACCACCGGTCCGGCTGCGGCGGCGATCGATACGGCTTGCACCGCCGGCAGAACGCGGCGCGCCATGGAGATCACGCCGATGGTGCCGCCGATGTCGATCGGCTCGACGCCTGGGTAGATCAGCACGCCGAACAGGGCGGGGTCGGAACGAGTGCGGTACATCGATTGCATAATGCGTGCAGCCTGACACGAACCAGCGGCAGCGTAAAAGGATCACGCATGAGCGATACTATGACGTCTTCCAGGGGCACCAGCACGACGTCTCCGATGCACATCGTGCTGGGGGCGAGCATGATCGGCACGGTGATCGAGTGGTACGATTTCCTGATCTACGGCACGGCTGCGGCCCTGGTGTTCAACAAGCTGTTCTTTCCCAGCTTCGCGCCGACTGCCGGAACGCTGGCGGCGTTCGGCACCTACGCGGTGGGGTTCGTCGCACGGCCGCTGGGCGGTGCGGTGTTCGGGCATTTCGGCGACCGGCTTGGGCGCAAGGCCATGCTGATGCTGACACTACTGATCACCGGTACCGGGACCTTCCTGATCGGCTGCCTGCCGACCTACACGCAGATCGGTCTGTGGGCACCGGTGCTGCTGGTTCTGCTGCGATTCGTGCAGGGCATCGGGCTGGGTGGCGAGTGGGGCGGCGCGGTGCTGATGGTGGTAGAGCATGCGCCGCCGCGCCGGCGCGGGCTGTATGGCAGCCTGGTGCAGATCGGGTTTCCGTTGGGAGTCGCGGCTTCCACTGGCATCTTCATCCCGCTGACGGCGCTGCCGCAGGAGACGTTCCTCGCCTGGGCATGGCGCATCCCGTTCCTGCTGAGCATTCTGCTGGTCGGCGTTGGCCTGTTCATCCGCATGCGGCTGACCGAGACGCCGGCGTTCCAGCGTGTGGTGGACGTGGCGCGGCGGCCGGTGCTGGAGGTGATCGTGCGGACGCCTCGAGTGTTCTTCATCGCGGTGGGGATGAAGATTTCCGAGGTCGCGTGGGTGTATGTGCTGACGGTGTTCTCCATCGTCTATGCGACGACGAAGCTGGGGTTGCCGCGGACGCTGATCCTGGACGGCATCATTGTCGGTGCGCTGCTGGAACTGATCACGCTGCCGCTGGCGGGTGCGGTGTCCGACCGGTTCGGCCGCAAGCCGATCTACCTGGTGGGCGTGGCGCTGTCGGTGGCGAGCGCCTTCCCGCTGTTCTGGCTGCTGGACACGCGCGATCCGGTGTTGGTGGTGGTCGGATTGGCGCTTGTCATGAACGTGACGCACGCGATCGGCTTCGGGATTGGCGCGGCGTGGATGCCGGAGCTGTTCGGCACTCGGGTACGCTACAGCGGCGCGTCACTGGGCTGCCAGGTGTCGGCGGCGCTGAGCGGCGGGTTCGCTCCGATCATTGCGACGGCATTGCTGGGTTGGGCCGGCGCGACATGGCCGGTGTCGCTGTATCTGGTGGCGCTGGGACTGATCGCGGCTGTTGCAGTGGCGGCGGCGCAGGAGACGCATGCGGAGGGGCTGGATTAGCCTGCGGCAACCCGAGCAAGCAAGTTAGAATTGGAACACAGATTAAGCAGGCATGCACACCGACAAGGCCGGATGCAGCGTGCGATCTCAGGTTTAATTGAGATCGCACGCTGCATCCGGCCTTATCGGTGTTCAGTCCGATCGCAGGACCCGCTGCACCACCTTCGGTGCGCGGTCGATCACCAGCAAATACGCCCGCGTCGGACCCTCCGGCTGCCGCTTGCCCTGCTCCCAATGGCGCAGCGTGTTGACGCTGAAGCCGAAGCGCCCGGCGAATTCGTCCTGGGTCATGCCGAGCTTCGTGCGGATCGCCCGAACGTCGATGTCTTCCGGCACGTGCACACCATAGGCGCTGCGATCCGCCTCACCGTTGGCGTAAGCAACCGCTTGTTGCAGTCCGCGCCGGATGCTGTCGGCTACCGTGTTTGTCTGCTTCGCCATGTGTAGCTCTCCACCAACAGCTTGGTCAGTCGCCGGAACTCGTTGCGGTCGGCACCGCTGAGGTCCGCCTGCGCGTTCTTCGCGAAGGCCGTCAACGCGAACAGCGGGATGCCGGGGCTGTGATAGAAGTAGATTACCCGAGCCCCACCGCGCTTGCCCCTTCCCTCCAGTCCCCAACGTAACTTACGGACACCGCCGGTGCCCGGGATAAGATCCCCGGCCATCGGGTTGAGCGCCAGATGGTCGACCAGCAACGCCCGCTCCTCGACGTCCATCAGCTTGCGGGTCGCGGCCAGGAACTCCGGCGTTTCGATGACCGTGACCGGCCGAGGCACAGCTTTTATAGTCCATTGGGTCAGGAATGGCAAGCTGATTTTGTCGTCCACTGCACTACCTTCCCGGCTGCGGTAGGCGGCCACATCACCGCAAGGACATTGACAATCCCTTTCAGAGGCCGCGTTGCGCATACCGGTGCGTGCCAGAAGGTGTTTTTTCTGACCAGGGCAGACGGTTCGGCTTTTCCGAGATTCGATGCCGTAGCGGCAAACTCGCCGGCCGCTGCTGCTAAGGCGACACGCAACAATAGACGCACCAGTTGCCGCACGGACAGCGCGTCCCCGTCATGGCCGGCCCATGGCCCCGGGCGCTTGTCCCGGGGCTTGTGCCGGCCATCCACGCCTTTGCTCGCATCAGCATTGCAAGGCGTGGATGGCCGGCACAAGGCCGGCCATGACGGGTGAACGGATCAGCTCGCCACCAATCGACTCGTTCATTGTTGCGGGTCGCCTAACCTGCAACCGCAACGGCCTCGCGTGGCGGCTGACGCGGACCGATATAGCGACGGAGTTTGCGTGGATGAGTGATGTGCCGATGCCCGAACTCGATGTTCGTAAGAAACTTGCGCATACCGACCAGATGCTTGCGGACCACGATCTCAAGCGCCACGAAACCTGGCCAGTGACGTGGCAGCTTGTCATGACGAACATGGCCGGGGGCGCAGCCTTGTTTGCCGCCGGTGCCGCATTCTTCAAGCTGGTCGCTGGCCCGTAGCGTCCCCGCGCTCCCGGTCTGCTCACGACCGTGTTTGACACCGGCCGCAACCCCCGCCAATGATCCGCGCTTCCTCTGGACCCGCCCCGAAGGGTCGCGGGCGGGCGATCCATTGGAAACACTTCAAGACAGGGGCCATCCCCATGATTCCCGCTCTGTTGCCGAACTATGCCCGAGCCGACCTCGCCTTTGAAAAGGGCGAAGGCGCCTGGTTGTGGACGGTGGACGGACGACGATTCCTCGATTTCGGTTCCGGCATCGCCACCGCCTCGCTGGGCCACGGCCATCCGCATTTGGTGAAGACCATCGCGGAACAGGCGGCGAAGGTGATGCACACGTCGAACCTGTACCGCATCCCGCAGGCCGAACGGCTGGCGCAGCGGCTGGTGGACGCGACGTTTGCGGACAGCGTGTTCTTCTGCAACTCGGGCGCCGAGGCGAACGAGGGCATGATCAAGATGATGCGCCGCGCGATGTCGGATAGCGGCAAGCCGGAGCGCTTCCGCTTCATCTGCTTCGAGGGCGCGTTCCACGGCCGCACCCTGGCGACGCTCGCCGCCACCGGCAACCCGCACTACATGGAAGGCTTCGGCCCGGTGGTGGAAGGTTTCGACCACGTGCCGTTCAACAACATGAACGCGGTGCGCAATGCGATCGGCGCCGCCACCTGCGGCATCATCGTCGAGCCGATCCAGGGCGAGGGCGGCGTGCGTCCCGCCGACCTGCAGTTCCTGCGCGACCTGCGTGCGGTGTGCGACGAATACGGCATAATCCTCGGCATGGATGAGGTGCAGTCCGGCATGGGCCGCACAGGGAAACTGTTCGCGCATGAATGGGCGGGCATCGCGCCGGACGTCATGTCGTCGGCCAAGGGCATCGGAGGCGGGTTCCCGCTCGGCGCCGTGCTGGCGAAGGAACAGTTTGCCAAGGCGCTGGTGCCGGGGACGCATGGTACGACCTATGGCGGCAATCCGCTGGCCTGCGCTGCCGGCAACGCGGTGCTGGACATCATGCTGGCGCCCGGTTTCCTGGAAGACGTCCAGCGCAAGGGCGCACGGTTGCGCGCCGAGCTGGACGAGATCGCGCGCGAATATCCGCAGGTTTACGAGAATGCGCGCGGCATGGGGCTGTTGCTCGGGATGAAATGCGCCATCCCGGTGGGCCAGGTGCAGGCCGCTTGCGTCGCCGAGGGTCTGATGGCGATCACCGCGGGCGACAACGTGCTGCGCCTGGCGCCGCCTCTGGTGGTCACCGACAACGACCTCGACGAGGCGGTGGTCATGCTGCGCCGCGCCACGCGGCGCGTCCTGCCATCCGCGTCAAAGGAGGCCGCGCAATGAGCGCATCCCTGCGGCGCCCACGCGATGTCGAGGGCCGGTCCACCGAGCAGGGAGCCGGTCCTCGCCACTTCATCGACCTGCGCGACTTCGATGGCGCGACGCTGCGCCAGATGCTGGACGCCGCGGCCAGCTATAAGCGCGCGGGTGTGTCGTCGCGCCCGCTGGCCGGCAAGACGCTCGCGGTGATCTTCGAGAAGCCGTCCACCCGCACGCGTGTGTCGTTCGAGGTCGGAATGCGCCAACTCGGCGGCGAGGTGGTGGTGCTGACCGCGCAGGACATGCAGAGCAGTCGGGGGGAGACGCCGGCGGATACGGCGCGGGTGCTGTCGCGCTATGTCGATGCGATCATGCTGCGCACCGACCGCGTGTCGAAGCTGCACGAGCTGGCGGCGTATGCCACAGTGCCGGTGATCAACGGGCTGACCGATACGTCGCATCCGTGCCAGCTCATGGCTGACGTGATGACCTTCGAAGAGCATCGTGGGCCGATCGCCGGCCAGGTGGTGGCGTGGTGCGGCGACGGCAACAACGTGGCACGAAGCTGGATCGAGGCGGCGGTGCGCTTCGGCTTCACCCTGCGGCTGGCGACGCCGGACGCGCTGCGTCCTCCGGCCGAGCTGGTCGAGTGGGCGCGCGCGCAGGGTGGGCGGATCGAGCTGACCGACGATCCGGAGAAGGCGGTCGCCGGGGCACGCTGCGTGGTGACCGACACGTGGGTGTCGATGTCGGACGATCCGCACGAGAGCCGTCATAACCTGTTGGCGCCATACCGGGTGACGAGCGC
Source organism: uncultured Alphaproteobacteria bacterium (assembly GCA_963762885.1). Taxonomy (GTDB): domain Bacteria; phylum Pseudomonadota; class Alphaproteobacteria; order Acetobacterales; family Acetobacteraceae; genus JASHVB01. The sequence goes on along the minus strand of CAVXNH010000014.1, from coordinate 24,441 downwards.
GCTGATGGCGAAGGCCGCGCCGGATGCGATCTTCATGCACTGCCTGCCCGCGCATCGCGGCGAGGAGGTCACCGCCGAGGTGATCGACGGGCCGCAATCGGTGGTGTTCGACGAGGCCGAGAACCGGCTGCACGCGCAGAAGGGCGTGACTGGCCTGGGCGCTGGGGGCCGTGCGGTAGAAGTATTACCTCTCCCGCGAGAGCAAGAAACCTCTCCCGCGAGAGCGGGAGAGGTCAAGGCGCGAAGCGACGAGGGTGAGGGTGCCGCGCGCCGCTCGGTCTGCTTGCTGCGTGCCGACCCGATCACCCTCACCCTCGGTGCTTCGCACCTCGACCTCTCCCGCTCTCGCGGGAGAGGTTTACTCATTCACCAATAATTAGCCGTTGGCGCGTACCATGCGTCACCAGCACGCGTTGGTGTGGAGGCGCAGGTATGCAGCAGGGTGTTGTGCAGCGGGGCGTGATTGTCGCCGACGACAGCATCATCATCCGCGACAATGTGCGTGCCGCGCTGGGCGAGCCGTGGCGCATCTTCCTCGCCATCGATGGCATCGAGGCTGTGGAGTATGCGCGCGGGATGATCGCGGAGCTTGTGCTGCTGGATTACCACATGCCGCGGATGGACGGCGTTGAAACCTGCGCTGCGATGCGGAATTTGCCGAACTATGCCTCGGTGCCGATCGTGCTGCTAACGGCCTACGACAGCGTCAAGCTGCGGCGACGTGCTACGGAGGCGGGTGCCACGGCGGTGTTTTCCAAACCATTCAGCGCCAACGCCCTGCGCGCCGGCGTGTTGCCACTGATCGCCCTTGGCCGCGACGCAGCGCGGGCTCGGAGCCCGTCCGGCCTGCCGGCTGCGTCGCCGGCCTCGGAACCGGTCTCAAGCGATGAGCTCGAGGCCGGCCGCGAGGTCCTCGCGGTGTATCGCAAGGTCGAGGCGGCGGCCGATCCTCAGCGCCGTGGCAGTTTTGCCGAAATCATGGCGGCGCGGCGCATGAAGTCCAGGCGCTGACGCAGCGCTGCCAACGCGGCCTCCGCCGTCTCGCGAAGCGTCGCCGCTAGTTCGGGGCGCGTGGCGCCATCCTGGCGCCACGCCGCCTCACAGCAGCGGGCGGCGGCGGACAGCGCCGTGAAGCCGAGCTGCCCGCCATCGCCGGCAACCTTGTGCGCGATCGGTCTCCACGCCGCATCACCTGCCGGGCCATCGCAGCGCAGCGACCCCAGCAGTGATTCGATGTCCGTCGCCAGCGCCACCAGATGGGTGTCCATCCTTTCCGGCCCCATGGATGTATCGAGCTGAGCGAAGACATCGGGATCGAACACCGGCAGCGCATCCGGCGCGACGGGAGGCGATAGGACTGGCGTCGTCGTGCCTTGGACCGTGGGCATCGATGCGAGCGCAACCGCGGACAGCAACTCGGCGCGCTCGTATGGCTTCGCGACATAGGCGTCGATGCCCGCCGCGTTCCATAGCGCCCACTGGTTGTCCAGCACCTGCGCTGTAACGGCGATGATCGGCACCCGACCTCGCCGACCGGGCAGAGCGCGGATGCGGCGCGTGGTTTCCTGCCCGTCCATTTGCGGCATGCGCATGTCCATCAGCACAACGTCGAAATCGTCGGAGGCGGCGAGACGCACCGCTTCCTCGCCATCGGCGGCCTCGGTGATCAGGTGCCCGGCACCGCGCAGGAAGCTCGCGGCAACATCCCTGTTTGTTGCCGAGTTCATCGACCACCAGCACCTGGACCGACCGCTCCGCCGCTGGGTCAGGTCGGGTTTCTGGCCGGGGTTCCGGCAGCGGCGTGCCGATCGGCACTTCCAGCCAGAACACCGCGCCGCCGCCGGGATTGTCGTCGTAGCCGATGCGGCCGCCCATGCCTTCCACCAGGCGTGCGGCGATGGTCAGGCCGAGGCCGGTGCCCTCGATCCCGGCGCGGTCGGCATCCAGCCGTTCATACTCGTGGAACAGGCGGTTGCGCTGGTCCACGGGAATTCCGACGCCGGTGTCAGCCACGGCACAGCGCAGACGGTCGGCGCCGCCGCTGACATGCAGGGCGATCTCGCCGCGCCTTGTATATTTCACTGCATTCTGCAGGAGGTTGAGCAAAACCTGCCGCAGATGGGTGCCATCCGCGAGAATGACGTGCGGCACGCCGGGCGCGATGTCGCATGTGAAGCGAAGCCCTTTCGCGGCCGCGGCGGGTTCGATCTGCGCGCGGCATTGTTCGATCAATGCCGGGAGATCGGTGCGGACGGAAGTGGATTGCACGGCTTCGGCCTCGACCTGCGAGTAATCCAGTACATGGTTGACCACATCGCGCAGATGCGTGCCGGCGCCTCGTATGGCAGCCAGCCTGCCGGCCTGCACCGGGTCGAGGTTGCCTTCCAGCGCCAACAGTTCGGCGTAGCCAAGAATGCTGTTGAGCGGTGTGCGCACCTCGTGACTCATCGTTGCCAGGAAACGCGACTTGGCGGCGACCGCGCGTTCCGCGACCTCCACTGCGCGCGCGCGTTGCTCGGCCAGCCTAGCGAGTTGCGCGTTGTTGCGCTCAAGTTCGTCCGCGCGTTCGGATTGGGCAATATCGAGCAGGTGGCGGGCGGTGACGTCGCGGGACACGATGACGAAGCCCTGCGGCGTGCCGGTCGCGGCATCGATCAAACGGCTGGCGGCAGCTTCGATCCAAACTTCCGAACCGTCGATGCGGCGCTTGCGGAAGCGCATGGTCGGATCGGCGGCATCGTGCTGCAGCCGGGCCAGCCACAGTTCGACCGCCGGCCTGTCGTCGGGGTGCAGATCGTTTACCAGGCGCTGCCCGACCATCGTCTCGGGTGCGACGCCAAGCACGCGCAGCGAGGCGGGCGAAACATAGCGGTACACGCCATCATCGTCGATTTGTGCGACGATATCGCTGACGGTCTCGGTCAGTCTACGGAACTCCGCTTCGCTTCGCCGAACCGCTATTTCGGCTGCCGCGCGCTGGAGCAACTGGCGGCGCAACAGGATCGCCAGACCGACATTCGCCAGGCAGAGCGCGGCGACCAGCAGCAGGATGCCGCGTGCCTTGACGCGCCATGCGGCGAATATGTCATCGACGGCGAAGCCCACGCTCAGCACCAGCGGCAGATCGCCGATCTGTTTGTAATTGAAGCGGCGCAGGACGTGATCCACCTGCGATTCGGCCTCTTGCCTAGGCACGCGTGTTCGGAGGAATTCGTAGAACACCGAGGTCGAGCCGATGATGCGGCCGATGTCGTTCGGATCGTACGGGATGCGCATCAGGATGGTGCCGTCGGTGCGGACCAGTGTCATCGAGCCGTGCGATCCGACGTCCAACCGAGAAAACAGGTCGCGGAAATATGCGAGCTTGATGCTGGCGACCACGACACCGGCGAATGTGCCATCCGGGTGGGACAACCGCCGGCTGATCGTGAGGCTGCCCGGCTGGTCGGCGGTGTTGGCGAACGGACGCCCTATGAAGTCGATGCTGCGTGGGTCGTGGCGGTGCGCGTTGAAATAGTCGCGGCCGGCGAAGTTGCCGCCGCGTGGCGTTGCTTGCTGAGAGTCCGCGATCACCTCGCCCAATTCATTCAGCGCATTGACGAACCCCAGGTAGCGCGCCTGTGCCGGATGGCCGAACAGCAGCATGTTGCGGATCTGCGGGCTGTAATCCCAGATGCCCGGCAGTTGCAGGCCGTCGTTCACCGCCTGCAGCGACTGATCGACCCATTCGACGTTGCGGGCGATATCCTGCTCGACCACGGCGACGATATTCCAAGCGGCTTGTTCGGCCTGACGCGCGGCGTCTTCCCGGGCATCCAGCAGCACGATGGAGCAGAAGACGAAGAAGCCGCAGGAGACGAGCGCGCTGCACAACAGCAACGTGCGCGGCGTCAGCGATCGCGGCGCTGCCAACCATGCCGGCGGCCAGGATCGGAATTTCGGCACGCGCACCGTGCGAGGCCTCCTTGGGGAGGCAAGTGTCGCTGCAAAGTGACCTAGGGAAGTGTTTACGTGTGCTGGTGCGGTTGCCGCCGAGTGATCGTGTTGGCTGTTGGTTGCCCGAGAGCCTGCGAGAGTGGGGGCCCATCTTGCTTGGTCTGTATATTTCTGCCATATACAGTGGATGCTCGATTTTGCGCGGATCGAGGGGTTCGATTGGGATGCAGGGAACAGCCGCAAGAGTGCCGATAAGCACGCCGTCAGCCAAGCCGAAGCGGAACAGGTGTTCTTTTCAGAGCCGCTATTGGTGCTGGGAGACTTTTGGCAAAGCATGGCCGAACTGCGCTATCACGCACTGGGTCGTTCCGGTGACGGCCGTCTTCTGCACGTCACCTTCACGCTGCGCGGCGAGGGGCGATTGATCCGGGTGATTTCGACCCGTGACATGCATCGGAAGGAAAGAGCTCGGTATGCAAACGAAGCGTAAGCCTGTTCCGGCCTTCAAGGACGAAGCGGAGGAGCGGCGCTTCTGGGAGACGCACGACTCCACGGATTACCTCGACGGGGGGAAGGCCGTGCAGGTTCGGCTGCCCAATCTGAAGCCCAGCACGACGGCAATTTCGCTCCGACTGCCGGTGCCACTGCTGGAACGGATCAAGGTGGCCGCGAACCGGCGCGACGTGCCCTACCAATCGCTAATCAAGATGTGGCTGGCAGAGAAGGTGGATGGTGCGTGAGGTTGGCTGAGGGCGATCACGCGGGTGGGGAGTTCCCGTAGCGGTAAGCACCGGGTCAAGCCCGGCGGCATGCTTCGCCGGCCATGACACAAAACCTTCGGCACAGTCATATCGTATGCGGACCGACGATCCCGGCGCTCGACGCGGCAGGCCGTCCATGCCGCGGATCACGGCACGAGCGGCGGCGTTTCGTCCTCCACCGCGCGGCGGGGGAATGCTGCCTCTGGCGTCTCCGCATATCTATGCCTTGCCTTTGCAATGGCGGCGAGAAGCTCTGCCTCGGTGAAGGGTTTCGACAAATGGTCCAGTAAGCGAAGGCGCTGGCACTCCTCCAGGTCCGTGTCGAGCGCATCCGCGGAGACTGCGATGATCGGCACCGCGCGCCGGCGTCCTTGCAGGGCGCGAATCTTCCGCGTGGCGTCCAGGCCGCTGATGTCACGCATGCGCATGTCCATTACGATGACGTCGAAATCCTCGGCGTCGGCCAGCCGTACGCCTGCATCGCCATCCGCTGCCTCGACGACGCTGTGGCCTGCGCCGGTCAGGTATGCGGTGGCCAGATCGCGGTGCGATTCCGAGTTATCGACAACAAGGATTCGCAGCGGGGCAGGCGCCGCTGTTTCATCGTTCGGCGTGGCGGGCTCTTGTTCGACGCCGGCCGGCAGGTCTACCCAAAAGACGCTGCCGCCGCCTGTATTTTCGCGGTAGCCAATCTGTCCGCCCATCCGCCTGGTCAGGCGATCGGAAATTGAAAGGCCAAGTCCGGTTCCCTTAATGCCCATTTCATCGGCACCAAGACGTTCGAAGTCGTGGAACAGCTTTTGGCGTTGATCCGGTCGTATCCCCGGTCCGGTGTCGGCTACCTCGATCTGGACGCGATCTGCATTGCCGTTATAGCGCAATTCGACCTCGCCGTGCCTGGTGAATTTTACTGCGTTGAGCAGCAGGTTCACAACAACCTGGCGCAACAGCGTGGCGTCGGCGACAAAACGCCGCGGTGCGTCCGGCGCCGGAATATAGTGCAGCTCCAGCCCTTTCGTCCGCGCTTCCGGCTCGGCAATGGCGCAACAGTCACGCAGCAGATCGGGCAGGTCAATCTGCCGCATTTTCAGAGCGGGACCGCGAGCCTCGAACCGCCAGAAATCGAGCAAGTGGTCGACCGTATCGCGAAGCTGCCGCCCTCGCTTGACGACCGCATCCAGATTTCGCGCGTGAAGACTGGGCAGATCGGCGGCGCTTCGCAATTGCTCCGCACAACCCAGAAGCCCATGCAACGGCGACCGTAACTCATGACTCACCGTCGCGAGGAACCGGACTTTCTCCTCCGTCTGGTGCTCTGCCGCTTCGCGCCGGCGTGATTCCTGCGCCATCCGGAGGGCCGTCGCGACGGCCAGCAGCACCACCAGGGCACCGGTCCCCATGACGGCCATCGCTGCCACCCAAAATCCGGCCTGCACGTCCGCGGGCGCCAGACCGACCGCGACGACCAATGGCAGTGTTCCGACACGGGTGAACGCGAATTGCCGGCGGACGCCGTCGATCGGGTCGTCAAGTGGCATCTCCCCTTCGCCCGCCTGGACAGCCCTTGTTAGAGGGTCGGAAGAGTTGAGGGTTTGGCCGGTTGTGTTGGCGGCCGGTGGCAGGCGTGCGAGCACGGTGCCGTCAGCAAACAGCAGGCTGATCGTGCCGTGCGTTCCCAGTTTCAATCGATCGAACAGGTCACGCACGTAGGAAAGTTTAAGGCCGTAAACGACCACTCCGGCAAAGCTCTCGTCGGGATGGGCAAGCCGCCGGCTGATAGGGATGCCGGCGCTATCAGGTTTCTTGACCGCGAAAGGTTTGCTGATCAGCAGTTCGGAGTCGGCGTCTCGCCGATGCTTGCTAAAATAGTCGGTAAGTGCCCAATTTTCGTGCTCCGACGGCAGAAGGCTGTCGATCACGTCTCCCTTCTCGTTCAATACCTGGAGGAATTCGATACCCGGAAGCTTCGCTGTTGCCGCAAACAACATTTGTTTGCGTTGGGCGGGGGTAAGACTCTCCATGTCGGAACCCCGCAAGACGTCGGCCATCCGGTTCAGTGCGGCGCCGATCAGCGCGATGCTGTGCTCCAGATCCTGCGCTACCAGCACCGCGATGTTTGTAGTGGCCGTGTCCATCTGCCACGTCGACTCCCACCGGATCGCCGAGAGCGCGGCCACACTGGCGACAAGCCACAGCGCCGCCACCACGATGCTGGCTCGGAACAGGGTCCGAGAGGGGACGGAGACAAATCGGGACGACAATCCAGCCGTCCAGGCTCGCGATGGTGCGATGCGCATATGAGAAACCTCTGCGACGCCGCGAGGGTCCCACAGTGGAGTTAGGGAAAGGTTTACGACTGGCCGGGGCGCGAGACGTGGTCCCTCGCCAGGAAGAGGATTGCCGCGTGACCGCGTTGTTCGTAACGGCTTGGCGCTCGGGTCAAGCGCCCTGGGACAGGCTCTGGCCGGCTATCCGTGTCTTTTCTTGTTGCCAGCGGCGAAGTCGTAGGTGGCCGGCCTTCGCCGGCCATGACACGGGGCATTCCATGACATGGGACATTCCACGACACGGGACATTGGGGCGCGACTGATTGAAGCCCTACTTAGCCGCCAGCCCTAACCGGCGACCGCCTCCGGGTGCCGCATCGCCGCTTCGACGGCCGCTGCAAGATCGCGCGTGCTGAAGGGTTTCTGCACCGTGCCGTAACCGAGATCCGACCACGGCCGCAGCGCGTCGTTTTCGACGTAGCCGGTGACGAAGAGGATTGGTGCCAGAGGCCAAAGTTTCGTCACTTCGGCGGCAAGCTGGCTGCCGTTCATCACCGGCATGGCGAAGTCGATCAGCAGCAGATCGAAGCGCCGATCGCGATCGAGCACATCGAGTGCTTCGGCGCCGCCGGTGACCTCCACAACCTCGTGGCCGAGTTCCTCCAGCATCGCACGAGTCGCGAGGCGCACGCTGGCGTCGTCATCGACCAACATTATCCGGCCTGGGCGAGCGGACGGGACATTGGCATCCGGGCGCCGCGTTTCGACGACCGGCGCGCTGGGAGACTTGCGCAGGAACACGCTGACGGTGGTGCCGGCGCCTGGCCTGCTGTCGAACGTCAGAGCGCCGCCGAGTTCCCTGACGAAGCCATATACCATCGAAAGCCCCAGACCGGTACCGCTGCCGGGCGGCTTGGTGGTGAAAAACGGTTCGTGCGCATGGACGCGGACGTCGTCGGACATGCCTATGCCGGTGTCCGCGACCTGAACACAGACGTAGTCGCCAGGCTGCAACTCGGGCACCGGGATGGCTGGATCCGGAACCGTAACGGCGTAGCTGTGGATGGTCAGGTCACCGCCGGCCGGCATGGCATCGCGCGCGTTCACCGCGAGGTTGAGCAAGGCAAGTTCGAGCTGAACGAGGTCAGCCAGGACCGGCCAGAGATCGTCGGCAAGGTCGTAGCGCAGCCGAACGTGCGATCCCAGCGTGCGGTGCAGCAACTCGTCCATGCCGCGGATCACGGCGTTCACATCGACCGCGCGCACGGCGACTTCGTGCTTGCGGGAGAAGGACAGCATCTGTGCGGTCAGCTTCGCTCCGCGTTTCGCGGCGTCGGCTGCGGTCTGCAAAAGGCGTGTGGAGCGCGCGTCGTTCTCGCGCCGTAATACCAGTTCCAGCGAGCCGAGGATCACGGCCAGGAGGTTGTTGAAGTCGTGTGCCACGCCTCCGGTCAGTCGGCCGAGTGCCTCCATCTTCTGGCCCTGCTGGGCCATGGCTTCGACCTGGCGCCGTCGCTCGGTTTCTTCCACCAGTCGGCGCAGGCCGTCATGCTCGATCTGGGTCTTGCGCCGCACAAGGTGTTCGGTTGCGAGCAACAGGATGCTGAGCAGGAGTGCGCAAATGCCAATCACCGCGGCATGGAGGGCCCAGGTCGTCAGAAACACCGATCGGTTGATCGAGTAGCCGACCAGCAGCGGCAGGTCGCGCAGGCGCCTGAAGCCGGCGATACGCTCGTCGCCACTGAGACTTGAGTGACCGCCGAACACGGCTGAATCGAGGCCGGCGCGAGCGGCCGCCATCATCGGGTTGTCGGCCGGGAGCGCCGGCGGGTGAATCGGCGGATCGGGAAACCGCACCAGGAGGGCGCCGTCGGTGCGGATCAACCCGGCGGCCGATGCCGTCGGATGGGTCATGATCGCGCGATAGAAGGTTTCGAAATAGGCGTGCGAGACGGTGACCCCGACCAACCCGTCAAACCTGCCGTCCCGAACACGCCGGCGGGCGACGATGAACCCCTTGGTCCCCGAGTAAGTGCCCGGCCGTGGTTCGGTCACCACCACGGCATCGCTGTCCTGTGCCTGCGTGCGGGTGAAGTATTCCATCGCATGCAGGTCATAGGGCGGCATCGGCCAGGCGCGGCTGCTGGCTGCGACGATGCCGTTGGGGGCGACCAGGAAGATCGCCTCGACCGGCGGGAGTTCCCGTTGCAGGGCGGCGAGAAACTCATGTGTCTGGGGGGACGCGGCGAGGGCTTCCCAGTCCCGATCGCCGATGTGGTCGAGCACACCTGCGAGCACCAGGTTGGCGTTCTCCATGACCGTTTGGGCATGTTCAGCGAGCGCAGTGGTGGTGGTTGCGACGTCGTGGCGCGTCCGGTCGAGTTCGATCCGGTAGTCGATTGACGCCAGGCCGCAGAACAGAAGTGCCGGAAAGACGATGCAGGCGATCTGCAGCGGATAGCCTGTTGGCTTCCACTGCCTGCCGAGTGCGGCGATGAGAGCACGTCCTGCTGGCATCGTAACCTTGGCTATCGCGTGGGAAGGCGGGCGATCGGTCCGAGTATGCGAATAATTGCATTTTGGCCGGAAGTGAGTGGCCACGCAATTGTTGGTGGGCCGGCCGCGCGCGGGCGACTGCTGGTGTGCGCTCGGGCAGGGTGTTGATTTTGCGGGATAGTTCTTTGGTCGGTGAGCATCACAATCTGGTTACGAAGTGGCATGCCTATCGTGTGGCTCACGCGTCGTTGCGGCGAAGCGAAGCAATCTTCTGCGGGAGCGGTGGTTAAGATCGAGCATGAGGCCGCTGTCGACCGGCAAGGTGGAGATCGTCAATTGCACGGAGCCGCAGCGCGACAGTGCCGAAGGCGGGCGCCATGGAGCGGGGCGCAATATTGCGGATACACTAAGCGATTGACCGAGCGACGGGAACAGCCCATCGTGAAAATACGCCAAAGACTTCGGTAAATGTCGTGCAAAGACGGAGAGCAACGTGACTCCTGAAGAAAAAGTCCTGGACGACAATCGGCTGTTCAAATGCGCTACTGACGTTGGCGAGGTCGCGGTCAGATTTGCGTTCCAGAAAAGTACCTTCGTGTACGGCACAATGGGCAAGGGCAGCAGTGTCCTGAAGGCTCTGAAGAAATGGGCCGCCTCGCCGAGCCGTTTCAGGCCGAGCGAGCAAATCATCGGCAGGGAGCTGAACCTTTTTGACCCGGGGACTCGCACGATCACCTATAATGAAGGTGACGATAATACCCAGATGATGGACATGTATTATGGCCAGAAGGGCAATATGCTTTTTGCGAGACGGAACCCCGCCATTGCGGAATTCGTGCACAAGGCCATGGGTTTCAAGGGGCCATTCTCGATGAAACAGTCGGGCCGCGATGCCTATATGGAGACCTATAAGACAACCATGGAAGGCTGGTGGTCGAACAGTCCGAAGGTCAACGGGAATACCGCGACCGTGGAAATGTCACGCATTATCCGATGGGGAATTCATCGTTTCGGAGGGAAGTTGACCTTCGAAGGGAAGGAGATCTATTATTCTCAGGTTTTCAATATGAGCCCCAACTCCTACAAAGGGGATACAGACAGAGAGGCGATTTCCTTATTCGAGTACTTCAATACCGCTTCGACATTCGAGACACCATTTGGCAAAGGCAAGCTGATCTTTATGTGGAACGGGGTGCCGACCATTCCCACGCATTGCCACTTTCTCACCAATTGGGGGTTCGACGCTGCTCCGGACGGCAGAAAAGGCTCCGCAATGCAAGCTGTGAACGTGAAGCTGCAACGACTGGCCGGAAAAGACGGACCGGATTTCGGTCAATTTCACAGCTATTCCGCGAAAAAGCCCGACGACATTGGCGCACTCCACCATCACGCGCTGAATACCGGCAACATCGCGGATTGGCTACAGAAGCAAAACGTCATCCTGAATAAGCCGTTGTGGGACAAGTTCCGGGAGAAGCCGATTGCTTTGCAGAGCGTGAGCAGTGATGAAATCATCAAACTGATCCAGGCTGCGTAATGGTCTGGCTCCAGGCGCGGCTATCTGTGTCGCCGGACATCGATCGCTGAAAGCGTCAGAACCGACCCAGCGCCTCAACAAAAGCCGGTCTGATCTGCCGCTGCAGGCGGAACCCCGTGTGGGCCAACCCGGGCGGGAAATTGCTTCGCTTCGCTAACAGGATTCAAGTTCCTCCCCCTCCCCTTGAGGGAGGGGGTTGGGAGGAGTTGTTCCCGCCGCATGAACCCCTCCCCCCAGCCCCCTCCCTAAGGGGAGGGGGAGGAATTTGTTGTGCAGCGGGAGGATAACAGATGGTGAATGCGCAGGGCGACGGTGCGGACGTGGATACGCCGACGGTCGTCGATATGCAGATCATCCCGGTTGCCGGGCATGACAGCATGCTGATGAACCTGGCCGGCGCGCATGGGCCGTTCTTCGTACGCAATCTGGTGGTGCTGAAGGACAATGCGGGGCGCACCGGTCTGGGTGAGGTGCCGGGCGGCGAGGGCATCCGGCAGACGTTGGAACGCGCGCGTCCGCTGGTGATCGGATGCCGGATCGGCAACTACAATGCGGTGCTCAACGGGATCCGGCGCATGCTGACGGGCGCGGCGCCCGGGGCGCACCAATCGACGGTGCACCAGGTGACCTCGGCGTCGGAAGCCGCGATCCTGCGGCAGCCGCACGAGATCAATCTGCGCACCGACAACGTGATTACCGGCGTCGAGGCCGGATTGCTCGATCTGCTCGGGCAATTCCTGGGTGTCCCGGTTGCGGCGTTGCTCGGTTCGGGGCAGCAGCGCGAGTCAGTGCGGATGCTGGCGTATCTGTTCTATATCGGCGACCGCAGGCGCACCGACCTACCCTACCACAGCGATCCGCAAGCGAATGACGACTGGCTGCGACTGCGCGACGAGCCGGCGCTGACGGCAGAGGAAGTGGTGCGTTTGGCCGAGGCTGCCGTCGCGCGCTACGGCTTCAGCGATTTCAAGCTGAAGGGCGGGGTGATGCGCGGCGAGACGGAGATGGAGGCGGTTGCCGCGATCAAGCGGCGCTATCCCGACGCGCGCGTGACGCTGGATCCGAATGGCGCCTGGTCGCTGGCGGAGGCGATCGCGCTTTGCAAGGGCAGGACCGACGTCATGGCCTATGCGGAAGATCCGTGCGGGCCGGAGGATGGTTATTCCGGCCGCGAGATCATGGCCGAGTTCCGCCGCGCGACCGGCATGCCGACCGCGACCAACATGGTGGCGACCGATTGGCGGCAGATGGGTCATACGATCCTGTTGCAGGCGGTGGATATTCCACTGGCCGATCCGCATTTCTGGACGATGCAGGGCTCGGTGCGCGTGGCGCAGATGTGCGACGCGTGGGGGCTGACGTGGGGCTCGCATTCGAACAATCATTTCGATGTGTCGCTGGCGATGTTCACCCACTGCGCCGCGGCGGCGCCGGGGGCGATCACCGCGATCGACACGCATTGGATCTGGCAGGAGGGGCGGGAGCGGCTGACTCGCGAGCCGCTGCGGATTGTGGGTGGGATGGTGGAGGTGCCGAAGCGGCCCGGGTTTGGTATCGATATAGATATGGCGCAGGTGATGCGGGCGCACGAGGTTTATAAGCGGTTGGGGGATGCGGCGCGGGACGATGCGGCGGCGATGCAGTTTGTTATTCCGGGGTGGGTATACGATCCGAAGCGGCCGAGCATGGTGCGTGGGCCCGGGTGACTGTGCCGGTTGGAAATCAGGAAAGTCGTTTGTGGCCGGCCTGCGCTGGCCATGACACTAACGGCGGGATCGCGGTATACCAAACCACGAAACGACTGACGCACGCACGAACCGCCCCCAACCATCAAGCCCGGCCAGGACTGTCGGGGGCGGCCTGTGTCGTACGTCAATCGTCTGGCGGGTTGGTGTTACTCCGCGCCCAGCGCGGGAGAGCTTTCAGAACCCCACCCGATCGCCGCCCTTCAGCTTCAACAACGCGCGCGCTTCGTTCGGTGTGGCGATCTCCAAACTCAACTCCTCCAGAATCCGCCGTATCTTTGCCACCTGCTCCGCATTCGACTTCGCCAACTGGCCGCGGCCGATATACAGACTGTCCTCCAGCCCGACGCGTACGTTGCCGCCCAGGATGCCGGCCATGGTGGTGAACGCCATCTGGTGACGCCCCGCCGCCAGCACCGACCACACGTAATCGTCGCCGAACAGCTTGTCCGCCGTCTCCCGCATGAACATCAGGTTGCGCGGATCGGCGCCGATGCCGCCGAGGATGCCGAAGATCGTCTGCACAAACAGTGGCGGCTCGACGATCTTCTGATCCAGGCAGTACGCCAGGTTGTACAAATGCCGGTGTCGTAGCATTCGAACTCGAAGCGCGTGCCATGCGTCTTGCCGAGCCGCTCGACGATGCCGGCAATGTCGCGGAACGTATTGCGGAAGATGAAGTTATCCGTGGCGTCGAGATACGGCTTCTCCCACTCGTGCTTCCAGTGCTTTACCCGCCCGCCGGCGGGGGAAATATTGAAGTTCATGCTGCCCATGTTGAGGCTGCACATCTCCGGCTTCGCCACCAGCGGCGCGGCGAGCCGCTCGTCCAGCGTCATCGTCAGACCGCCGCCTGTGGTGATGTTCACCACCGCATCGACGTTCTGCTTGATCACCGGCAGGAAGCGCATGAACACGTTCGGATCGGGCGTCGGTGCGCCGGTTTCCGGGTCGCGCGCGTGCAGATGGATGATCGCCGCGCCCGCCTCCGCCGCCTCGATCGCGCCGCGGGCGATCTCCTCCGGCGTGATCGGCAGATAGTCCGACATGCTGGGCGTGTGGATCGAGCCGGTTACGGCACAACTGATAATCACCTTGCTGGGCATCGCGTTTCTCTCCCGTCGCTGCGGCGCCCGCGAGTTTGCTCCCGCGTCCCGTGGACCGCCAGAGGCGGCCCTCACCCCAAAGTCGGATCCAGCCGGTCGCGCAGCCAGTCGCCGGCGATGCTGATGGCCAGTGTCGTCAGCACGATCACCACACTCGGCGCCAGCATGATCCACGGTGCACTGCTGATATAGCCACGTCCGTAGCCGACCATGTTGCCCAGGCTGGTCATCGGCGGCTGCACGCCAAGCCCGAGGAACGACAGCCCGCTCTCCAGCAGGATCACTTCGGGAAATGCCAAAGTGGCGGAGACGATCAGCGTCGCCGCGATATTCGGCAGCACGTGCCGCAGATACAGCCGCCACGGTCCCGCGCCGATCTGCCGCACCGCAAGCACGTAGCCCTGCGTGCCGGCCGCCAGCGCCAGCCCGCGCGCCACCCTCGCGTGCCTCTCCCATCCGTAAAGCCCGAGCAAGCCGATCAGCAGCGGCAATGCGTTGCCGAAGAACGCCAGCACCGCCAGCGCCAGGATGATGAACGGCAGCGCCGCCTGCACGTCCACCAGCAGCAACACCGCTTGCTCGGCGATCCCACGCAGATGCGCCGCGAGCAATCCGAGCGTCGCGCCGACCAGCATCCCAAGCAGCGTGGCGCCGAACGCGATCAGCAGGCTGATGCGGATCGACACGATCAGCCGCGACAACACGTCGCGGCCCAACTCGTCGGTGCCAAATGGAAACGCCTGGCTGCCACCAAACCCTATCGGCGGCGATAACCGCGCCGTCAGGTGTAGTGCGGTGATGCTGTACGGCCGGATGACGTCGGCACACAGCGCGATCACCAGCATGGCCGCGATCCAGCCGAACGCCAGCACCACGCCGAACGGGATGCCGCGGCGGCGAATCGGTGCGTGCGTCGTAACGCTGCCCGCCATCAGTGCCCGCCTCCGCCGCGACGCAGCCGAGGATCCAGCACGCCGTACAATAGGTCCACCGTCAGGTTCGCCGCGACCATAGAGCATGCCACCAGCAGCAGGATGCACTGCACCACGGCGAGATCGCGCGATGCGACCGACATCACCATCAACTGTCCAAGGCCAGGCCAACTGAACACGCTCTCGGTCACCACCGCGCCGGCGAGCAATCCTCCGACCATGAAACCAACCATGGTGACCACCGGGATCGCCGCGTTCGGCAACGCGTGCCGCCGCACGACCGCTGACCACAACAGGCCCTTTGCACTGGCGGTGCGGATGTAGGGCTGGCCCAATACCTCCACCATCGCGCTGCGGGTGAAGCGTGCCAGCACGGCGGCGCCGCCGGCCGACAGGGTCAGCACCGGCAGGACGGCGCTCCACCAATGGTCGTCGCCGCCGGACGGCAGCCAGCCCAGATCGACCGCGAATACCAGCACCAGTACCAGGCCCAGTACGAAACTCGGCATGGTGAAGCCGGCGACCGATGCGGCCATGACGACGCGATCCGCCAATGTGTTGCGCCGGAGCGCGGCGAAGACCCCGGCGGGCACGCCGATCCCGATGGCGCACAGCAGCGCGGGCAGCATGATTTCCAACGTGCTCGGCACGCGTTGCAGCACCAGCGACAGCACCGGCGCGCCGTTGATCATCGAACGCCCGAAGTCGCCGTGCAGCACCGCACCGATGTAATCGAGGAACTGGAACGGCAGCGGCCGATCGAGGCCCCACGCCGCACGAAATGCCACGATCGCCGCCGGGGGTGCGTCGGGGCCGAGGATCACCAGTGCGGGGTCGGCTGACACGCGCAGAATGAAGAAGGCCAGTGCCGTCACGATCAGCAGCGTCAGTGCGGCGCGAATCAGGCGATGTAGGGCAAAGCGCATGTGATGGCGTTAGAACGTTCTATCGACGCAGCTTGTCATTGCGCGTTGACCACCGGCGCGCGGCCGACCCGCCCTGGATGAAACTGTGGCGGTCGTCGCCCCCATGTCATGCCGACGAAGGTCGGCATGACGTCGGAGGCGATCTCGGCCGGTTGTTTCTTGCCAGGCGCGTAGCGGTCCCCGGGTCTGGCCCGGGGACCGCTACGCGCCTCGCAATGACAGTTGATCCCGACGATGTCAGTCATGGTCGACATCCCCTACGCCACGTCGCGCGCCAGATGACACGCCACCAACCGGCCGTCCGCGCGTCGCAACAGCGCCGGGCTCTCGCCGCGACACCGCGCGACCGCGATGGCGCAGCGGGGATGGAACGCGCAGCCGGTGGGGCGTTCCGACGGATTCGGCGGTTCGCCCGCGAGCAGCTTGCGTGGGCCTCGCCGCGAGCGATCCGGCACTGCGGCCAGCAGCGCCTGCGTATACGGATGCGCCGGCGCGGCGAACAGCGTGTCCGGTTCGCCTTGCTCTACGATCAGGCCGAGATACATCACCGCGACGTCGTGCGCGATCAGCCGCACCAACTTCAGGTCGTGGCTGATGAACAGCATCGCCAGACCGAATTGCGCTTGCAGGTCGATCAGCAGGTTTACGACCTGCGCCTGGATCGAGACATCCAGCGCCGAGACCGGCTCGTCGCACACCAGCACGTCCGGCTGCGTCGCCAGCGCCCGCGCGATCACGGCGCGCTGGCGCTGGCCGCCGGACAGTTCGTGCGGATAGCGCGCCGCCTGGTCGGGCCGCAGCCCCACCGCGCGCAGCAATTCGGCACCGCGCGACGCACGTTCCTCTCGCGTGCCGATGTTATGAACAAGCAGGGGCTCGGTGACTTGCGTGCCGATCGTCAGGCGACGGTCGAGCGCGCCCAACGGATCCTGGAACACGAGCTGCATGCGTGCCCGTACGCGGCGCCACGCGCCAGTTCCCGCGCGTGGCATCGGCGCGCCGTCGAACGCGATGGTGCCGGCGTCGGGACGTTCCAGGCCGAGCGCAAGCCGGCCGGTGGTGGATTTGCCGCAGCCCGACTCGCCGACCAGGCCCAGCGTGCGGCCGCGTTGCAGCGTGAAGGAGACGCCGGCGACCGCTTGCACCTGGCGATGGCGGCCGAACAGGCTGCCGCCGGTGCGGTAGATGCGATGGGCGTCGCGGACGACTAACACGTCTGCCACGGTATGTGCGGGAGAGGTCGCGGAGCGTAGCGACGCGGGTGAGGGTGGCGCGTTCCGCTCGGTCCGCTTGCTGCGTGCCGACCCGATCACCCTCACCCTCGCCGCTGGCGCGTCTCGACCTCTCCCGCGTCGCGGGAGAGGTTTATGCAGGCTGCGTCATGCCCCTTCGCCACACCGCGCATCGCCGGCACGCCGGCGTCGCATTCCCCCGTGGCCAATGGACAGCGCGGCGCGAACGCACAGCCGGGCGGCATGTTCCACGGCTCCGGCACGTTGCCCTGGACCGCCGCCAGACGCTGTCGCGGCCCCACTAACGGTGGCACCGCGGCGAGCAAGCCGCGCGTGTAAGGATGCGCCGGATGTTCGAACAGCGCGTCGGTCGGGGCCTGTTCCACGATGCGCCCCGCATACATCACTGCAATCCGCGAACACAGCTCCGCCACGACACCAAGGTCGTGACTGATCAGTACCAGCGCCATGCCGGTGTCGCGCCGCAGCCGATCGAGCAGATCGAGAATCTGCGCCTGGATCGTGGTGTCCAGCGCGGTGGTGGGTTCGTCGGCGATCAGCAGATCGGGCTGTCCCGCCAGCGCCATCGCAATCATCACGCGCTGGTTCTGCCCGCCGGACAACTCATGCGGATACAGATCCAGGCGCCGCGCCGCATCGGGAATGCCAACCTGGTCGAACAGCCGCTTCGCCTCGGCGCGCGCTGCAGCACCCGACAGCGCGCGATGCACGCGCAGCGCCTCCGTCACCTGCGCGCCGACGCGATGGATCGGATTCAGCGCACTCACCGGGTCCTGGAAGATCAATCCGATCCGGCCGCCGCGAATCCGCGCCAATCGTTCGGGGCGCGCGGTCAGCAGATCCTCCCCTTGCAACAAAACCTGCCCGGAAACCGCCGCGCTCGCCGGCAACAACCCCAGCGCTCCAAGCCAGGTCACCGACTTGCCCGAGCCCGACTCGCCCACCAGTCCCACCGACTCACCGCGCGCAATGCGCAGGTTCAGTGCGTGGATCACCACAACGCCGGCGAATGCAACACCGAAATCGCGCAGCTCGACAAGCGTCGCGGCACCGACAGGGTCGGTTTCCTGCCGCACCGTTACGGCGTCATCAGTCGCCAGCGATCGCCTCCAGGCTGCGTCCGCCACTGTCGAGGAACGGCAGCCGGCTGACCATCAGCGCGAGAGCGAACAGCGGCACCGAAAGGATGACGATCAGGTCGCAACCGTCGATGAACTCGCCGAACGCCACCAGCACCGCGGCGTAGCGCTGGCGCGGCGACAACGGACGATCGTCGAGATCCGCCAGCGATTCGGACGTTCCCATATCGCAAAACCTCTCCCGCGACGCGGGAGAGGTCAAGGCGCGCAGCGTCGCGGGTGAGGGTGATCGGGTCGCCCCGAACTTCCTGCGCGCATGCTCCGACATTTAGGATGGGGCGCTCGCGGCACCCTCACCCCCTCGCCGCTGCACGGCTTGACCTCTCCCGCACAGCGGGAGACGTTCCCCTCAAGCAAGCGAGGGAAACGGCAGCCATGGTCAAGCTCGACGTCAACGGCCACCTCCACGAGATCGACGTAGACCCCAACACGCCCCTGCTCTGGGTGATCCGCGAATGGCTCGGCATGACAGGAACCAAATACGGCTGCGGCATCGCGCAATGCGGCTGCTGCACGGTGCACCTGAACGGCGTCGCTGTCCGCTCGTGCTCGATGCCGGTCAGCGCGGTCGGCGGCGCGAAAATCACCACCATCGAAGGCCTGTCGCATGACGGCGCCAGCCATCCGGTGCAAATCGCCTGGCTGCAACACGAGGTACCGCAATGCGGCTACTGTCAGTCCGGCCAGATCATGGCCGTTGCCGCCCTGCTGAAACAGACGCCGAAGCCGACCGACGCCGACATCGACGATGCCATCAGCAACATCTGTCGATGTGGCACCTACCAGCGGATTCGCGAGGCGACCCACGCCGCCGCGGCACTGACCACCAAGGCGTAGGGGAGGCGCAGTCATGAGCAATCGCATCGCAAATCGCGTCTCCCTGGGCCGCCGCTCCTTCATCGCCACCGCCGCCGCCGTGGGAGGCGGGCTGATGTTCGGCTGGCACATGCCGGCCGAGGCCGCCGACACCGCCGGGGCCGAAATCGGCGTCTGGGTAGTGATCGCCCCCGATGACACGGTCACCATCCGCATCGCGCGCTCCGAAATGGGTCAGGGCACGATGACCGGCCTCGCCCAGTTGGTGGCCGATGAACTTGACTGCGACTGGAACAAGGTGCGCGGCGAATTCGTCTCGCCCGAGGCGAACCTCGCCAGCAAGCGTGCCTGGGGCGACATGTCCACCGGCGGCAGCCGCGGCATTCGTTCGTCCGTCGTGTATGTGCGGCAGGGCGGCGCGGCAGCGCGCGCCATGCTGATCTCCGCGGCGGCCGAGCGCTGGAAGGTGCCGGCAACCGAATGCACGACTTCGGCCGGTGTCATCACCCACAAGCCGAGCAATCGGAAACTGCGCTACGGCGAGGTTGCGGCCGATGCCGCGAAGTTGCCAGTGCCCACCAACGTCCCGGTGAAGCAGCCGAGCGACTGGAAAATCATCGGCAAGGGCGTCAAGCGGCTCGACACCAAGGATAAGCTTAACGGCAAGCTGACCTACGCGATCGACGTGCAGCTTCCGGACATGCTGAACGCCGCGATCGCACAATGTCCGGTGTTCGGCGGCAAGCTAGTGTCGTTCGAGGCCGATCGCGTCAAGGCGATGCCGGGCGTGCATCAGGTGGTCGCGGTGGGCGACAACGCCGTTGCCGTCGTGGCCGACAAGTGGTGGCAGGCGAAGACCGCTCTGGCGGCGTTGCCGATCGTGTGGGATGAAGCCGGCCACGGCAACGTGGACAGCGCGCAGATCGCCGATTTCCTCAAGCAGGGACTGGATGCGCCGCAGGCCGCGCTCGGCCAGCAGCATGGCGACGTCGCGACGGCGCTGTCAGGAGCGGCGAAGACGGTCGAGGCGGTGTACGGCACGCCGTTCCTCAACCACGCCACGATGGAGCCGATGAACTGCACCGCGCTGGTCAACGGCGACCAGGTCGAGATCTGGGTGGCGTCGCAGAACGGCGACGCCTCGCTGGCGGCGGCGGCCGAGGCGGCGGGCGTTAAGCTGGCCAACGTCAAGGTGCACAAGATGATCCTCGGCGGCGGCTTCGGCCGGCGCGGACAGCAGGATTACGTTCATCAGGCCGTGCTGATCGCGAAACAGGTTCCCGGCAAGCCGGTGAAGCTGATCTGGTCGCGCGAAGAAGACATGCAGCACGGCTTCTACCGGCCGGTGATGCAATGCAAGCTGACCGGCGGGCTTGACGCACAGGGCAACGTGACTGCTTTGCACGCCCGCCTGTCCGGCCAGTCGATCCTGGCCTACCTCGCGCCGTCGCGGATGGAGAACGGTGTCGACAAGGCTCGCTTTCCAAGGCTGGCTGGAAGAAGAATACGGCTACATGGCGATTCCCAACCTGCTGATCGACCACGCGGTGCGCAACACCCATGTGCCGGTCGGCTTCTGGCGTGGCGTGAACCACAACCAGAATGCGATCTTCATGGAGTGCTTCATCGACGAGATGGCGCATGCGGCGGGCAAGGATCCGCTGGTGTTCCGCCGCTCGATCATGGCGAAGAATCCGAAGCATCTGGCGGTGCTGGAGGCGGTGGCGAAAAAGGCCGGCTGGGAGACCCCGCCGCCGAAGGGCGTGTATCGCGGCCTGGCGCAGAATTGCGGCTTCGGCAGCTATGTGGCGGCGGTCGCGGAGGTATCGGTTTCACCCAAGGGGGAACTGAAGATCCTGCGTATCGTCGCGGCGACCGATCCCGGCTATGCGGTCAATCCGGACCAGATCGACGCGCAGGTGCAGGGCTCGTTCGTCTATGGCCTGAGCCCGGTGCTGTACAGCGAGAACACCATCGCCAAGGGCCGCATCGTCGAGAGCAATTTCGACACCTACCAGGTGATGCGCATGAACGACATGCCGAAGGTCGAGACGATCATCGTCGCGTCCGGCGGCTTCTGGGGCGGCGTTGGCGAGCCGACCATCTCGGTGGCGGCGCCGGCCGTGCTGAACGCGATCTTCGCCGCCACCGGCAAGCGGATTCGCTCGTTGCCGCTGCGGCCGCACGATCTCGCCAGCACATGAGCAGAGGAGACGGGGGAAGACAAAATAAACTCCTCCCCCTCCCCTTGAGGGAGGGGGTTGGGGGAGGGGTGCGTGCGCCCTTGCCCGCGGCTGCGCGCGCCCCTCCCCCCAACCCCCTCCCACAAGGGGAGCGGGAGCAACTTACTTCGATCGTCCTTGCCTCACTCCTGCTCTGCGCCGCTGCTCCGCCACCCGGTGCATCGAGTTGCTCCGGCTGCCACGCGCCGGCCGCAGCCGCCACCGGTATACCGGCAATCGCCGGCCAGCCTGCCGACCACCTCGTCGCCGAGTTAGAACTCGTTCCGTAACGGAAGCCGCCCCGCCACGGTGATGAACCGCATCGTCAAAGGCTTCACGCCGGAGCAGATAACTCGCGATCGCGGCGTGGTGGGCGGCACAGCCATGAGTTTGGCTGTCCCTCTCGTGATGCAGGGCGAAAGCCCGCCGGCGGCGACTATACAATTTCCCCGCCGAGCGGTCCTGGCCGCCGCGCTCGCCGCGCCGTTCATCGCGCGCGCCCATGGCGCGCCGCGCGTCGATCGTCGTCGGCGGCGGGTTCGGCGGCGCCACCGCCGCGCGCTTCCTCCGCCGTGCCACGCCTCACCGGACGTTGTGCTGCTCGAGCCCAACGCGACCTTCACCGCCTGTCCGTTCAGCAACGAGGTGATCGCCGGCCTGCGCGACATCGCAGCGCAGCGCTTCGACTATCATGCCGTCGACCGCCGGCCGGCGTGCGCGTCGTGCCGCAGGCCGCCACCGCGGTGGATGCCGCGACCCGAAACGTCACGCTCGCGGACGCCAGCGCGCTGCACTACGACCGGCTGATTTTGTCGCCGGGCATCGATATCGCCTGGGGCGTGCTGCCAGGCTACGACGAAGCCGCGGCGCGACCGTATGCCGCACGCCTGGAAGGCGGGCGAGCAAACCCTGCTGCTGAAACGGCAACTCGAGGCGATGCCGGATGGCGGCGTGGTGGTCATGTCCGCTCCGGCCAACCCGTATCGTTGCCCCCCGGGTCCGTACGAGCGCGCCAGCCTGATCGCCTACTATCTGAAGACCCACAAGCCTCGCTCCAAGCTTGCTCCTGCTCGATTCGAAGGACGCCTTCTCCAAGCAGAAGCTGTTCCAGGCGGCATGGACCAAACTGTATCCCGGACTGCTGGAATGGGTGTCGCTGTCCGACGGCGGCAAGGTCACGCGTGTCGATCCTCGCCACCAATACTTTCGAGACCGACTTCGGCACCCATAAGGCCGATGTCGGCAACGTCATCCCGCCGCAGCGCGCCGGCCACATCGCCGCGCTGGCTGGCGTGGCCGACCGCACCGGCTGGTGTCCGATCGATCCCGTCACGTTCGAATCGAAGCTCCAGCCGGGCATCCACGTCATCGGCGACGCGGCGATCGGCGGCGCCATGCCGAAATCCGCCTTCGCCGCCAACGCGCAGGCCAAGGTCTGCGCCGACGCCATCCTCCAATTGCTGGCAGGCTCGACCCCGGCGGACCGCTGCCTGATCAACACCTGCTACAGCCTCGCTGCACCGGGCTATGGCTTCTCGGTCGCCGGCGTGTATCGTCCGGCGAACGGCCTGCTGACCGAAATCGAGGGCGCCGGCGGCACCAGTCCGCTGGACGCACCGGACACGCTGCGCGCGCAGGAAGCGAACTATGCGGACGCCTGGTTCAAGACGATCACGCATGAGACGTTCGGTTGACGCGTGGCCGCGCAGCGACGGTTGCAGTCATGCTCGGTGGCGCCGCGCCGCTCGTGGCGTATCGCATCGATGGCGACAGCATCGACGCCGTCGCTGACCGGCCAACCGGGCGATCCCGTGCAAGGCCGGCAGATCGTCTCCGACCGTCAGGTCGAGCGCGTGCCTGCTGTGCCATTCCGGCCCGTTCCCCGATCCGCATTTGCAAGGCAACGTCGCCCCCTCGCTGACGGCGTCGGCTCGCGCCTGACCGTCGGCCAGATCCGGCTTCGCCTGGTCGATCCTCAGGAGCTGAACCCCGAACACGATCATGCCCGACTATTACGAGGTGGACGGGCTGCATCGCGTTGGACTTGCCTGGCGGGACAAGCCGATACTGACCGCCGAACAGATCGAGGATGTCGTGGCGTTCCTTACCACCCTGCGTTCGCCATGATCGCCCGCCGTCGTTTCTTGGTGGTGGCGGGCGCCGGGCTGATCCTGCCGATTGCGCCAGGCGCTCCGGCGCGTGCGACACCGGCCGAGGTTGCCGCGCTTATCCGCGACCTGGTTGGCGATGCGGAGTTGCGTGACGGACGGGTGAAGCTGGACCTGCCGGTCATGGTGGAGAACGGCAACACCGTGTCGATGACGGTCAGCGTCGATGTGCCGCGCGGCGGGCCGGACTCGGTGCAGAGCATCGACGTGTTCGCCGAGGGCAATCCGCTGCCGCATGTCGTGCGGTTCGTGTTCGGTCCGCTTGCGGGCGCGCCTCGGGTGGCGACGCGCATCCGGCTGGCGACGTCGCAGACGGTGATCGCGGTGGCGAAGCTGGCCGACGGAAGCTGCTGGCGCGACAGCGTGGATCTGATTGTGACGCTCGCCGCATGCATTGACGGGGCCTGACGCAATGGTGCGCGTGCTGATCAACGTGCCAAAGCAGGTGAAGCGGGGCGAACCGTTCGAGGTGAAGCTGCTGATCTCGCATCCGATGGAGAGCGGCCAGCGGCGTGACGCGACGGGCCAGCGCATTCCGCGCGACATCATCAACAGCTTCGTCTGCACGCTGGGCGACGAGGAGGTCCTGCGCGCCGAATTGTTCCCTGCCATCGCCGCCAATCCGTTCCTGGCTTTCTCCGCTGTGGCCGACCGAAGCGGCACGCTCGTCATGCGGTTTGTGGATGACGAGGGGCGAGAACAGACGGAACAGTGGAGATCGCGGTGGAATGACGGGCGGGTGTCGAAACCCCGCCCGCCGCAACAAAACCTCTCCCGCGAAGCGGGAGAGGTCGAGGCGCCATAGCGCCGAGGGTAGTAGGGTGCAGCGTTCACTCCGAACTTTTATCGTGCCGCGGGGTCGATTGGTAATGTGCGTGCCCAATACCCTCACCCGCCGCGCCAAGACGCGGCGACCTCTCCCGCGAAACGGGAGAGGTTTCTTATGTGGCACTGGCCGCAGATATTATCTTTCCCGCCCCGCCTACGCTGGGGAAAAGCGTTCTGGCTATGACGACGCCGGCCCGGCGACACGGGCGATGCAGGATGACGATTCGAGCAATCCCGGCTTCCTTTGGGTGCAACAGGGCGATCGCTCTGTCGGAACGCCCCCGCGACAACGCGCGCAGTTGCGCCGAT
>CAVXNH010000013.1:0-6757 GCA_963762885.1 uncultured Alphaproteobacteria bacterium | reverse complement strand
GCAGATCCTCGAGCATCAGGTCACTGCGGCAATATGGCAGGTTTGCCGGCTGGTGCTGATCGTCGCCGGCGTGCTGCTGGCCCGGCACGCGGGGTTGCCGGCGGTTGACGCTTTGTGGATCAGCTCACTGGTGCAGGCGACGTGCTGCCTGGCGTTGCTGGCGTTGATGGCCGCGTCGATAGCGCACGTCGTAGCGCGGTCGCGCGAGCATGAAGCCACAACGCGGCATTTATAGCTATGGTGCCGTAATCTGGTTGCGCGCCGAGCTATCGGTCTCTCCCGCCAAGCGGGAGAGGTTAGGTCATTTCGCAACGGCGCCGGGGTTGCCGCCAGGAGAACCAGGGGGCGGAATGACCGACACAGTGTCCTGCGATTGCGCGGGGGGGCTGACACTCATGCCGGGATCGACGCCGCCCGGCGGCCGAAGCATGCCATGCTGCATCGCCAGCTTATCGTTCAGCGTCTGTTGGCGGTCGGCCTGCACGTCCTTCCCAGGTGGGGCGATTTGCTCCGGCGG
The DNA here is from genome assembly GCA_963762885.1 of uncultured Alphaproteobacteria bacterium. Taxonomy (GTDB): domain Bacteria; phylum Pseudomonadota; class Alphaproteobacteria; order Acetobacterales; family Acetobacteraceae; genus JASHVB01. Next base: position 6,240 of record CAVXNH010000013.1, on the reverse strand, counting down.
GGGTGACGGCGCGTTGGGCGGCGCCATCGGGGCCGGCGTCGCGCCAGGCGGCGCCGGTTGCGGGTTCTGCGCTTCGGCCTGAGATGCCGCCAGAAGAGCGCCCAGGCATAGCATGGCGACGATGCGTGTCATGGAACCTACTCCGTTGGCAGATCGGGACGTCCCGAGCCCGGCGCCATGCAGCGCCGGGTTGCCACGCCTCAACGCACCACCACCTCCGGCGTTCCCTCATCGTTTAGGTCGTGGGTCGCGGTCACACGCCGTACGCCGCGACCGCGCCTTCCACCGGCGCGAAAAAGCCGGTGATCGCTTGCTCCAGGTCGGCCAGATGGGCGTACGCCCGCGCATCGCCCGGCATCGGCGGATGTTCATGTACCTCATGCAGCGCCAGCACCCGGCGCGTTGCGACCCAGCGCGGCGGGTCGTCGCTGCGTAGCGCGAGATGCGTGACCAAATGCCGCAACACCGTCTCCAGCACGGCCAGCCGCGCCGAGAGATCGTCGGTCTCTGTCATCTCAGTCTCCATGTTGTCGGGTATGGCGCGCAGTCTACCGCGATGCGAGGCCCCAGGCGATTGCCAATCGCTTCCGGTCGCCGCATCGTGAGCGGGATTATCAAAAGGTTACAGGAAAAGCCTCACAAATTTCATTGCTCTGCGCTGTGGCATGCAGCGCCGATATAGTCGGACCAGGACGCGTCGCGGTCGTCCATCAGCACCGGGTCGGCCGGCCAATGCACGCCGAAAGCGGGGTCGTTCCATCGCACGCCGCGAGCCTTCCCTGGGACGTGCAGCGGACTGATCTGATACATCACGTCGGTGTCCGGTTGCATGGTCAGGAAGCCGTGCGCGCAGCCTGCCGGTACAAACACCGCATTCATCGCGGCGGCGTCGAGTAGCACGGCAATCCACGCCCCGTAGCGGGGACTGTCACAGCGCAGGTCGATCACCACATCGTAAGCGCAACCGCACACCACGCGTACCAGCTTCGCCTCGTCGTGAGGCGCGGCCTGGAAGTGCATGCCGCGCAGCGTGTGGCAGGTCGGATTACGCGACAGGCTGATCTGCCACGCCGGGACGTTGGGGATGCCGGCGGCGGCGAACTCCTCCGGACAGTACAACCGCGCGAACGTCCCGCGCCCATCGTGCCGCTGCGCTGCGTCGATCCGCAACACGCCGGGAAGCGCGGTCAACAGGAAGCGCATCGACCTACAGGACACGTGCTTCAGGCATGGCGACCCACAGCCGGGTCCCGGTAGCGCGCAGTGGCGCAAGTTCCGCCGCGACCTCATCGGCGAGGTTCCACGGCAGGATCACCACGTCGTCCGGTCGCGCTGCAACCAGCGCGTCTGGGGAGACCACGCGAATGTGGCTGCCGGGCAGCAGCTTGCCGCGCTTCTCTGGGTTGCGGTCGGCAACGCAGACAATGTCGTTCGCGGTGATGCCGCAGGCGTTCAGCAATGTGTTGCCCTTGGCCGCGGCGCCGTAGGCCGCGAGCGATCGGCCGGAGGCATGCCGCATGGCGACGAAGTTGCGAAAGCCGTGCTTTATGCGGGCCACCTTGGGCGCGAAGCTGTCATAGGTGTCCGGCCGGTGCAGGCCGGCTTCCGCCTCCTGCGCGCGCACCGCCTCCAGCCCCGGGCCCGGCGCGTGTCTTGCGTCCGCATGACAGGCGAAGACACGCAGCGAGCCGCCATGCGTTGGCAGGCACTCGACATCGAACACCCGCAGGCCGGCGTCACGCAGCACGCGCTCTACCACCAGCAGCGAGAGGTAGGAAAAGTGTTCATGATAGATCGTGTCGAACTGCACCAGTGTCAGCAGCGACAGCAGATGCGGGAACTCGAATGTGGCGACGCCTTCGGGACGCAACATGGTGGCGAACCCGGCAGCGAAACCGGGCAGATCCGGCACATGTGCCAGGACGTTATTGGCGGCAATCAGGTCGGCATGGCCATAGCGCGATACCAGGCCGGCCGCCGCGCCGGCGCCGAAGAACATTTGCTCGGTGCGTACGCCGACCCGGCGCGCCGCCGCCGCGACTCCGGCGGCCGGCTCAATCCCCAGCACCGGAATGTCCAGCGCGAGGAAATGCTTCAACAGGTAGCCGTCGTTCGAGGCCACCTCCGCAACCAGCGATTGCTCGTCGAGCCCGAAGCGCGCGGTCATCGCCGCGGCATAGCGCTGCGCATGCGCCACCCACTGGCGGAGAACGACGAGAAATACGCGTAGTCGGCGGCGAAGATCGCCTCCGGCGGGACGGTTTCCCCGACCTGCACGAGCAAGCAGCGGTCGCACACCAGGACCCGGAGGGGATACGGGCGGTCGGCGCCGCGCGCAGCCTGTGCTTCCGTCACGTAGCAATTCGCCAGCGGCGTCGAACCGAGATCGACAAGGGTTCGCCTTAGCCGGACGCCGCATAAGCGGCAGGATTGGGCATTCAAGACAGGGCCTCGTAATCGGTGATCTGTTGCAGCGTGACGGCACGCATGTCAGCGTCCTGGGCCCAGGCGCGGTACCAGGCTGCGGTCTGTGCGATCATTGGTCGGCCGGCCAGCCGGTCGCTCCAACCCAGGGTGCGACGTGCCAGGGTCGAGTCGAGTAAGAGCATGTGGGTCTCGTGCACCTGCGGCGTCGGCACATAAGTCCAGGCATCCGGAACGCCGAGGGCTTCCAGCATGGCGTTGGCGATTTCGCCGACCGTCGGACCTGCATCGCCGCGCGGCCCGAAGTTGAGTGAACGCGGTGTTGTCGGATCGGTGGCGAGCGCCGCCGCATAGGTGAGATAGCCGCTGAGGCAATCCAGCACGTGCTGCCAGGGACGCCGCGAGTCGGGATTGCGCAGGGTCAGCTTCTGGCCCGTCCGCGCGGCGTTGATCACGTTCGGCACCAGCCGGTCGGAGGCAAAATCGCCGCCGCCGATGACATTGCCGGCGCGTGCCGTTCCGACAGCGACACCATTCGGCGCCAGGAAGCTTTGCGCCATCGCCGCGGTCACCAGTTCCATGGCTGCCTTGGAGGCGGAATAGGGGTCACGGCCGCCCAGCCGATCGGTCTCCTGCCGCGCATTGCCATCGGGAATGTCGGCGTAGACCTTGTCGGTAGTGACAACCAGAACGGCAGTCAGCCGGGAAACCGCACGCAGCGCGTCCAGCAGGTGCACAGTACCCAGCAGGTTGATGTCGAAGCTCTCGATGGGGTCGATCAACGAACGCTGCACCGAGGTCTGCGCGCCAAGGTGCAGCACGATATCCGGCTGCGCTGCCGTGACGGCAGTGGCGACGGCCCCGGCGTCGCGCAGGTCGGCCACCCGCCTCTGCATCAGGTCATTGAGCCGCAACAGGCGGAACAGGCGATGCTCGGATGGGGTGCGAGATATGCCGGTGACCTGGGCACCGAGATGATGCAGCCAGAATGCCAGCCAGCAGCCTTTGAAGCCGGTGTGTCCGGTCAGCAGCACGCGTCGCCCGCGCCAGAACTCCGAATCGGGTTTTCCCGGTGTCATGGTTTAGTCCGCCCAGATTTTCCAGGGTGCGTTGCCGGAGGTCCAAAGGGCTTCCAGCGTGGTCTTGTCGCGCAGCGTATCCATCGGCTGCCAGAAGCCGGCATGGCGGAACGCGCGCAGTTCGCCGTCCTGCGCCAGGCTCTCCAGCGGTCCGGTCTCCCACGGCGTGTCGTCGCTCTCGATGCGGCGCAGCACGGTGGGATGCAGCACGAAGAACCCGCCGTTGATCACCGCGTTGTCGCCGGGCGGCTTCTCGGTGAAGCTGTCGACGCGATCGTGCTGCAACAGCAGCGCGCCGTAACGGCCGGGCGGCGTTACCGCGGTAACAGTCGCCAGCCGGCCGTGGCGGCGGTGGAATGCGATCAAGCCGGTGATGTCGATGTCGGCGACGCCGTCGCCATAGGTCATGCAGAAGCATGTCGTCCGGATCGAGATACCGGGCGACGCGCCGCAGCCGTCCGCCGGTCATCGTCTCGGCGCCGGTGTCCACCATGGTGATGCGCCAGGGCTCGGCGTAATTCTGGTGGTAGGTGGTCTCGCCCGACCGCGCGTCGATGGTGACGTCGGAGGCATACAACATGTAGTTGGCAAAATACTCCTTGATCATGTGGCCGCGGTAGCCGAGGCAAATGATGAACTCAGTAACGCCGTGCGCGGAGTAGATATTCATGATGTGCCACAGCAGCGGCTTGCCGCCGATCTCGATCATCGGCTTCGGGCGGAGGTGCGGATTCTTCGGAGATGCGCGTGCCTAAGCCGCCGGCGAGGATCACCGCTTTCATGCTGATGGCCTTGCGATGCCAGGCATCGCAGAAGCGGCTTGGGTTTCCGCAAGCAAGCAAAATTTTAACACGGAGGACGTGCGGAGAACCACGGAGGGCCACGGAGAGGAAAATTCAACGCGCTCCGCGCGAAACGTCATTCTGAAATTCTCCGTGGCCCTCCGTGGCCCTCCGCGCTTCCTCCGTGTTAAAATCTTTTGCTTGCCATGCGCACGAGTGGAGCGGGCAGTGCCGCCGGCCTTGCAAACCGCCATTCGCACCGCGCTTGCCCGAATGCTCATGACACCCGCCGCAGGAATGCTTTCGGCCAATAGGTGACGCGCTGGCGCACTTTGCCTTCGTTGAACGGAAACGCCGGCTCCTCCAGCACGAACTCGGCGTGCCGCGCCAGGAACGCGTCCGCCGCGCCGATCGGATTGTTCCACTCCCAGTCCGGCGCCGACCGCGGTGCTCCGGCCAGCGATGCCATGATCCCGTCGCAGGCAACGATGTAGCCGCCGGGACGGATCAGCGGCGCATACAGTTCGAGTTCGGCTTCGACATGGGCCCGGGTGTGCTTCGCGTCGAGAATGACCAACACCTGTTCGCCGGGTTTCAGCGCCGCGTATACTTCGGCAACCGTAGCGGGATCGGTCGAACCGCCCTCGATCAGCGAGATGTACCCCGCCAGCGCGTGCTGTTCGATCGCCGCGCGATTATGCGGACGGATCTCGATATCGACGCCGATCGCGCGGCCATGACCCATCGCGGCAAACAGGCTGGCGTAGAACACCAGCGAGCCGCCATGTGCCACGCCGGTTTCGACGATCACGTCGGGGCGAAGCCGCCAGACGATCTCCTGGATGCGGATCATGTCTTCCGGGAGCTGGATGACCGGGCGGCCCATCCAACTGAAGCCGTAGACGTATTTCACGTCCCAGCCGCAGCGCAACCACGCCGCCGATACCGCTTCGAACGCTTCCGGCGTATCCAGCGCATGCTCTTGCCGCACGCCATCAGCACCGTCCAGAATTACCCGGCCGCCTCGCTCATCGATGGTGAGCATTGGACCTCCTGTCCATCTGCCCCCAGTGTGGCGAGGTCTGCTGAAAGATTGCTTAACGCGGCGCCGAATTCGTCAGTCAGGCGCGCCGTGTCGATCGGCGGGAAGCGCACGGTTGGCGCGCCGGGGACGAAATCGACGTGCCAGCCGAAGTGGCGGCGCAGCACGACGGCGATCGCGGCGTGGCTGGTGTTGGCACCCGCCGCGAGGTTGTAGAGCCGGTGGCGTCCGCCGGTGGCGATCGCCGGCAGCAGGCGCGTCACCTGGGCCAGGCAGACATAGTCCTTGGAGGATTTCGCCGACTGCCGGAAGCGCACCGCGCCGGCGCCGCGGCCCTCCCGCAGCAACTGGCCCAGGAAGGTGTCGCCAGGCAGGGCGTCGCCGTAAACGTTCGACAGGCGCACGGCCCGGACCGTAGGACGTGGATCGGCAAGGCAGACTGCCTCGCCGGCGAGCTTCGTCAGGTTGTAAAGGTCGGACGGATCGGCGGGCGCACAGGGCAGCACTGCGTCCTCGCTCGTCGCGGCGGCGCGGGCATAGACGCGCGTGGAGGACAGGAACAGGAAGGACGCGAAGTGCAATCCGGCAAGGCAGCGCGCGGTGACGCCAACATGCGCCTCGGCGGTTTCGTGCGGCCGGGTGCGGAAATCGCCGGTGAGGCCGATGCAGTCGATGACGTGACCTGCATCGCGGCGGGTCTCCAACAGCGCCGGCAGCGTGCCGCGGGTCACCGGGCGGACGCGGTTCCCCCCGCGTTCCAGCGCCGCTACCAGGGCGGTGCCGATAAAGCCAGAGGCGCCCAGGACGGTGAAGTCGGTGGGGGATATAGACTGAGAACCACCGCGCGGCGGAAAGCTGTCCGGGAGACTGGCCAACGAAGCCACGACGTTTCGATTGCTCATCGTACGTGCTC
>CAVXNH010000012.1:0-7818 GCA_963762885.1 uncultured Alphaproteobacteria bacterium | reverse complement strand
CCCGCAGGTGCGGCGGCGGCGTGCCACCGATTCAATGCACAGAGTTCTGGGAACCACCGATGCACACCGATGGACCGGCCGCGCAGCGGCTTCGCGGCTCGTCATGCCTGGTCGGAACGAGTTCTTGCTGTGAACGAGCAAACCGGACTCCGTCGCATCTGGTTGCATCAGCGTGCATCTGCGGCAAGACGTTCTTGCTTGCTTTGCGCGGCCACTAATCGGGACGGCGGGGCCGGCCATGATCCGGTCCCGTGCGTGAGCTTTGCCTCGATGCGTGCGAAACGGTCAGGAAGGGCCGGTGGCCATCGCCGCGGCCGGCGCATATCGTTCTACTATCGGACCGGACGCAGCGTCCGTCCTTTCGCCGATGAGGCCACCCAGCATCCGGCGGACCGCGTCCCGCGTCAGCGTCTGCCAATCCCAGTTGCTGCCCACCTTCCGGTCCTGCTCCTTACAGAAGGCCTGCTCCCGGTGCATCTTCTCCACCATCAGAACGCCAATGCTGCCGCCGCGTAGGCGGATGGCGTCGTACACTTCGTTCCAGAAAGGACCGGAGCAAAAGCCAGGCACCACCGCGAGATCGAGGCAGATATCGACCAGGGTGCGGCCGATTGGGCGACGGCGCACCTGCGCCTCGAGTTCCTTCAGCGTTGGCATGAACAGTTCGGGATCGTCCCAGCCGAACGGGCGGGACGGCCGCGGGTTCTTCCGCGCGACGGGCGCCTCGGGCTGCGGCTCGGCTGGCGTAGCCGGTTGCTCTACCGGCGCCGCGACCGGTTGCTCTACCGGCGCCTCGGCCGATTGCTCTGCCAGCGGATCGGCCGGCATGGTCAGTTCCGTAATCACGCGCTTGCGTGGTGCGCCGACGGCGATATCCCGGCCCCGTGCCGCCCGCGCGAGCAGCACGTTCTCCAGTGCGGTGGCGCGCAGGATGCCGCGTTGCAGGTGCGCCATGATCGCAAACAGCCGCCCGGTGCCGAAGCACGCCGCGATGGCGTTGAAGTCCGAACTGGTGGAGCGTTGCTTCGCGGTTGCCTCGAGATGGCGGCCGAAGCCCAGCATGATGCGAACGGTATGCAGCAACGCGGCGATGCGCTCCGGCATGGTCCGCGCCGCTACCGTCTCCCCTGGCCGATCCGGTTGGGGATCGTCGGGTGAGGTAGGACAGGCAGTGGCGGCCGTGGCGTGCTCCATGCGGCATTTCTAACATTTTAACAAGCGTCTGTCAATAGCGCTGACTAACGGACCGAAGTCCTGAATTGACGGGCCGGCCCTCGCACCGGCTGCCACCGTCATGGCCGGGCCTTGACCCGGCCATCTGTGCAGCACGGATACCCCGAGAAGTGGAAGGGATAAGACCAGCCATGACGGTCGGGGCGGCCTGCGTCGGTATGTCGATTGTTTAACCGGCTCATCTCACCATCGTCTCGGGAGTTCTCCCGGCGAGACTCCGGTCAGCGCCCCAGCGGGCAACCGCCGGCTGGGCATGGAGTGTTACCTACCGCTGGGCTCTTCCCGAAATCGCGGCCTGAATTGGTGAATGGGGTTCTGGCAGCGCAGACCGTGATCTCGGCCCCGGCCCGTTTGAACAGTGCAGCGGCGGCAGGCCGGTGAATTGGTCCATGGGTCTTGCCCGTCACCGCTGCCAGGATCAATTCCATCATTGGCGATTGAGCCCGGTGCGCTCTGGTGCATGGCGTTCTGCCAATGGTCACATCGTCATGGACCCGGCACGCAACGCACCGGCTCGCCAATCCGAGTTGATACATGGACCGCTCACCGCGCCAATCAACCGACCAGTGTGTAGGCCGCCAGTATCACCACGCCGCTAACGGCAATCGAAGCGTGAATGCCGATGACCAGCCCCGGCACGCGCCGATAACGCCGACGCGCCACCAGCGCCGCCAGTCCAGCCACCACCGCAATGGCCAGCAGCACAGCGGCAATGTCTCCGAAACCTCCAACGCCCATCGCCTCGCCGCGCGGCGGCCCGCGCAACGCGAGCAGCAGCGCGCCGAGGCCCGCGACACCGAGCACCCCGTGCAGCGCACCGCCCGCCCAATGTGGCGGCCCGGCGCGTCTGGACCGCAGATGCAGTCCGGCCAGCACGGTGCCGAGCAGGGTGGCGAGGAGCAGCAGGACGAACGACAGCAGCAGCATGCGGCGGGGATTCTGGTGTGGGAAACCAGGTTTTAGCCTGCGCGTGCTGCCCCACTAACCCGAGGAACCGAGGCAGGCTCCAAGCTGGCGCCCGCCAGGCACGTCAAATGGCACAGGAATGCAAGCGCTGCCCGGCGGACCGCCACGACCTCGGGACCCGCCTAATGGCGCTAAGGCGACGCCCAACAATAGACGCTTCATTTGCCGCCCGGACTACGCGTTCCCGTCATCGCCCGCCCATGGCCCCGGGCGCTTGTCCCGGGGCTTGTGCCGGCCATCTACGCCTTTGCAACGCGAACAAAGGCAAGGCGTGGATGGCCGGCACAAGGCCGGCCATGACGAGAGAACCGATCAGCGTGCCACCGGCCAACTCGTTCATAGTTGGGCGTCGCCGAAGTGTCCGTCCGGGAACAAGTCCTCCAAGTGATCGCGCTGCAAATTCCGGTGTCCTGGCCGGCGAAGTCCGGCCACTCACGTCTTTTCTTGTTGCCAGCGGCGAAGTCGTGGGTGGCCGGCCTTCGCCGGCCATGACACGGAATTTGCGATACGCCAGCAGCAGATTCGTTCGTTCCCGCACGGTCCCTAACGGTGTTAAAAGTGGCACGGTCTTCAATCTGCGGTACGTTCGACCCGCCGTTCAGTTTGGCCAGGTCAAGGCCCTGAAACGAGATCCTATCACCGCCGTTCTCTACCCCGCCAAAGCAACCACTGCGTCCAGCAACACCTGCGCGCCACAGGCAAGCTGCTCCGGCGTCGAATATTCGCGTGGATTGTGGGTGATCCCGCCGACGCTCGGCACGAACAGCATCGCGCTGGGGCAAAGCGGCGCGACCAGCACCAATCATGCCCGGCCGCCGCGATCATGTCGCGTGTCGCAAGCTGGCGCGCGCCCGGCCTTGTCGCGCAGTACCGCACCCAACGCCGCATCGAACGCGATCGGGCCGAACGTGGTGTAGGGATCGATGTCCACCTGCACACCGCGCCGCGCCCGCAATCGCGGCGATCGCGCCGCGCAACGTTTGTTCCATCGCCACCGCCTGCGCTGCATCCTCATGCCGCACGTCGCAATGCAGCCGCGTGATATTGGCAACGTTGCCGCGCGCGTTCGGGATAATTCGCGATCCAGGACGCCGAGGCGCGGCCGCGCGGTTCCGCCTCAACGCAATTTGCTCGATCGCCAGAATCATCTCCGCCGTCGCGGCCAGGCTGTCGCGGCGGCGATCCATCGTGGTGGGGCCGACATGGCTCGGCTCGCCGGTCACTTTGAGTTGGAAATAGCGCGCGTGCATCGTGCCGGTGACGATGCCGATATCGGCCCCGGTCGCCTCCATCACCGGGCCTTGCTCGATATGCGCCTCCAGCCAGCAGGCCCAGCCGCGCGGCGACGGCGTCAGCGGGCCGGCCTGACCGCTGTCACGCAGTGCCTGCGCCACGCTGACGCCGGCATCGTCGGTGATCGCCAGCGCGTCCTCCAACCGCATGTCGCTGGCGAACACGCGGCTGCCCATCATGGCGGGACGGAAGCGGCTGCCCTCCTCGTTGGTCCAGTTCACCAGTTCCAGCGGCGCGCGGGTGCGGATGCCGGCCTCGTGCAGCGTGCGCATCACCTCCAGGCCGGCGAGCACGCCGAACACGCCGTCGAACCGGCCGCCGGTCGGCACGGTGTCCAGATGGCTGCCGAAGGCGACGGCGCCGGCGGCCGGATCGCTGCCCTCCCGCCGCAGGAACATGTTGCCGATCGCATCCTGCTCGAACGTGCAGGCCGAACGCCGGCACCAGTCGCAGCAACAGGCCGCGCGCCGCGGCGTCCTCCGGCGACAGCGCCAGGCGGCAACTGCCGCCTTCCGGGGTCGGGCCGATCGCGGCGATCGCCATGACCGATTGCCATAGGCGGTCGGCGTTGATGGTCGGGGTCATGGGCATCCTTGCGCGGTGCAGGCACCGCATTGTGCGGGTTGAGACGTTATGTGCCGTCGCTGCCGCGGTGCAGCCGTTCGTGTCATTGGGTGGGCCTGGCTGCGAGAATAAACGACAACAATTCGGAGACCTTCGACATCGGCACGCCGTGCGTCATGCCCGCGGACCGCGCGAGATGCACCACGACGAGATCATAGGCCGGAATGACGAATACCATCTGGCCGCCGTTTCCCTCAGCCCAATAGCTTCCTGGCGGCGTTTGTATTTCGGCCGAAGGCTTGGACGTCCGCCAAAGATAGCCATAGCCCGCACCCCTGTCAGTCGTGGAATACGGCGTGGTGCTTTCCTGCACCCACGCGGCGGAAATGACCTGCTTGTCGCCCCAACGGCCATTATGCAGGAACAGCAAGCCGAACCGGGCAAGGTCGCGTGCGGATGCGTAGAACAAATATGCGGGATAAACCAAGTCCGGGCCGCCGGAGTAGTGGCATTTGGCCGGATCGAAATCCTGCATCCCGATCGGCGCGGCGATCTGCCGGGCAAACCCGGCGAACACCGACGCGCCGGTGGCATGCTCGTAGATCGCACCGAGCGCATTGAAGTCCCAGTTGTTATAATACCAGAACGTGCCCGGCGGATGGCTGCCGCGCTCCGGCCGCCGCGTTTGCATCCCCGCGGTTTCGTAGTTCGCGGCGTGATAAACGCCGGATCGCGCTTCCAGCAGATCGCGCACGGTCGCCTGCTTCTCCGCCTGGCTGAGCGACGGCGGATTGTCGTCGATGCCGAGCTGATCCAGGGTCGCATCCAGATGGATCTGGCCGTTGGCTACGGCGATGCCGATCAACGCACTGAGCAAGCTCTTGCGCGCCGAGTTCAGCAGGATGTTCGCGTCGGTCTCGCCCCAGGATGCCACGATGGCGCCGTGCTGCACGACCACGACAGCCGACGATCCAAGGCTTTGCGACAAGGTCCTCGCCGCATCGAGCTGATTATCCGACCACCCCGACCGGGCCCCCGGGATCTGCTCCCATGCGGCGCCGGGATAGCGCGCCGATGTCTGTGCGAGCACCGCGCCAGGCAGCGCGACGAGCGCGATCGCGAGGATGGCGGCCGCGGTCCGCGGCGTGAACTGGTGCATATCGGAGGCCTTCCGCCGCCGGCGCCATGCGGGTGTCATGGCGCTACGCTCTCCACAATGGCAGGGAGAGGGTTTTCGGAGAAGCGTGGCCGCGAATGCGACCGTGAGGCTCAGTCCAAGCGACAGATCAGGATGGCGACGACAGTCAAGGGCAGGTAGCCAACGTCAGGCGCCAGAGTACCGGAATCGCCGTAACGGATCAGACTGCTCGGGTGCGGCGTGGCGACATTCTGAACAACGATCGCAAATCGCGGTGCCTCGTCAGCCCGAACAGCGCGAGTCCCATTGCGAGGATCGGCAGGCTTCCTGGCTCCGGTGCGCCGGTGAGAAACGCGCCGGATTGCGACGTGAATGTCACGTCCTCGGGCAAGGTCAGCGTCACTCCGTTAGTGTCGGCGTAGTCGCACGTCGCGCCACCCCCGCAATCGGCAGTTAGGTTCATGGCTATACCGATGGTTGGGTCGAGCCCCGTCACGGTATATTCGCCGGAAAAGCTCATGTCATCCGGATTGGAGTCCGAGAGCAAGGTGACGGAAGTCCAGCCGGATTGGTTGAAATATTGCACGGCCGTCGTGTAGTTTGGATACGTATTCTGGACAACTGTATCGATAACGGCATTTCCGAAGTAATCGGTGGCTCGGACTGTTGCGTCGCCGGCCGGGGCGGTCGCCGACAGGGTTCCGTCGATGGTGAAGTTAACGCCGACCTCCCATACCGTTGACGGGGTTGCGAGGGGGTTGTTATTGTACAAAGTTAGACTGTCTTGTAAAAAGGCCGTGGCCTGGCCGACGCCGGTTTGGTTCCCGTACAGCTCGCCGATCCCCGTGGAGGATGCGCCGATTGTCCCGTTGGCGAGACTGGCGTTCGCGGAGGCGGTCGCCGACCAGCCATCGAGGTTCACGCCAGTCGAGGATTGATCGTAGCTGGACGTGAGCAGTGGATTGGCGCTGACGGTTCCGGCAGTGCAACCCGACGCACAGCCACTGATCAAGAACTGCGAACCGTAGGGACCTTGGCTGGTGAACGCCCCGCCACCGAGGGTTTCCCAATTATACTGCGCCGTGGCGGCGACGGAGTTGTTGCCGGAGGCCGCCCTCGTGGCAATGTAGTAGCTGACCTGTGCGTTCGCTGCGGCGGTGACACCGCAGAGGGACAAACCGACGAGCACGGACAGTCTCGTCACGATGTTCAACACGCGCCGGAAGGTTCGGGAAGATGCTTGCTGCCGATCGGCACGCATCGACCGGATGCGGCGCACGTGGGAAAGCGCGGGCAATACACTGACGCCGATTGTAGGAATTGCCACCTGACGACCTCCAATCGAACTATGCCGAAAGAATTCGAGCAATGGCGTTTTTTGGCACGCGATCAGGACGATGTCGTCATCCAAATGCATGACGAAGTGGCTGGAATCGGCCTCGAGCGTGCCAGCCATCCCACGCGACAGACTGTGTTGCGGTCATGGCGTGAAGGGCTACGGCGTGCCTCCGGACGTCGCCCACGCCCGACCCAGGCGCGGTCCGCCTCCCGGAGCACGGTGTTCTTGCATGGCGGGGGGATATCCGATCGGCACCACGCTGCGCCTAGATCCGATCTCGCGTCCGCGGCAGGCCGGCCATCAGCCGCATCAGGTCGCTCTGCCGGTTGACCTGCGTCTTTGCCATCAGCCGTGCGAGCAATGTCCGGACGGTGTTGATGCTGCGCCCGCGCTGCACCGCGATGTCGCGTAGTTCCTTGCCGGACAAAAGATCGGCGGCTAGCGCCGCTTCGCTGCCGGTCAAACCGAACAACTCCATCATCTGCCAACCCGGCAGTGCGGCGGTCGCGTCGGGGTCGGTCACGCAGACCAGGATTGCGGGCCGACGCGACAGTGACCAATGCGCCTCGCGGTGGAATGGCATGACGAGCACCGCGAGCGCGCCTGCATCGACGCGCTTCGGCAAACGCAAGGCGCCGGCACGCGCCGGAACGCCGGGGGCGCCGACTGCACGTGCGAGCACCGCGTGCAGCCGATTAGTCAAGGTCGGGGTCACCGCGTGCAGCAGTCCGTGGCTGGCCGCCAACCCGTCAGCAGCAGCCAGCAGAGCTTCAGCCGCCGCATTGACGTGCAGCACGCGGCCATCCTGGTCCAGCAGCAGAATGGGATGTCGCAGAACATCGAGTGTCGCGAGCGCGGCGGAGGCCAACATGTCAACGTCGCGGAGATGCCGCCGCAACTCCACCGAACGTTGCAGATAAGGCATCAGGGCGCGGCACAATGCGATGTCTGCCGCGTCAAACCGGCCGCCTGATTTTCCCCGGAGCAAGTTGATGACGTGATGCACGCCCGCCTTGTCGATCGAGATGGTCAGGCGCATCCCCTCATACAAATCGCGGGGCCTCCAGTACTCCTGATACATGCGGGAGCGATGGAATACCCTGTTTGGGACAATCTCCGCGCTGCGGACCACCTGGCCGGCGTACCAGGTTCCTCGTGCGTGCATGACGCTATCGCGGAACAGAGTTTCTAGTTGGATTCGATGACCTTCGGGGTCGACGCCGGCTGCGATGCCTTCAGTTTAGTCCGGTCGGCGTTGTGCACGACGAATGCCGCTGACCCAGAC
>CAVXNH010000011.1:0-10660 GCA_963762885.1 uncultured Alphaproteobacteria bacterium | reverse complement strand
TTATCCATACGCGGCGGAGGTGTCTCACCGGAGCGTCGGTCGCGGCAATAGGCTTGCTGTCTTCTTGCCTTCAACCTACAATCAATACTTATCCACTGCTTGCTGTTGTTGCGGCGCGCTGTGGATTGCGTGAGTAATGGGGATAACTCTCGTAGGCCCATCACTTTGCTCTACTTTCTATCCACAGCCGTCGCCGGTGTGTGGCCCTCGCTGCCTAACCCGAGGATGTCATGCCCCAGCTCCACTTCTCCGATGTGTCTGTTGCCGGCCACGCTGTTCGCCTGGCGGCCGCGGGCGGCGACTTCGGGTCAGCGATCGCTGCCCCGCGAGACCGTCCCGAACTCGTCCACGGCACACCATTCATCCTCGGCGACGATGGGAGCTACGATCTCCAGCTCAATCGGTTCTTTCGAGAGTGCCCGAGCATTGGTGTCCGGTCCGCCAACAGCGTCCGGGCGTATGCCCGCGACCTCCTTACCTGGGTTCGCTTTCTCACCGAGCGCCGCGGGGGCAAGAGCGTGTGGGAGGCCGATCGCCAGGATGTCATCGCCTATCACCGTGCCCGCCGCCTGGTCGCCGGTCCGGGCCAGATCGCGGGTGCGTCCTGGAATCGCTCCATAACGGCGCTGGAAAGATTTTACAGTTGGGCTTGGGACGAGGGTCTCGCGGAGACCACACCGTTTTCCCGGAACATGACCGTCACGCATGGGCGCGATGTGTCCCGACATGCGCAGCGGCGCACCCGCTCGTTCCGGGAGCCTGCTGCCCGTCCGCACGACATGCGTTTCGTCGGCATGGACCGGTTTATCCTGTTCCGAGATGTCGGTCTTCGCGCACACCTGCCCGACGGGTCCGCGGACCCGGCCTGGCGCGGCCACAACGGCGAACGCGACGCTTTGTTCGCGGAACTGCTCACCGCAACCGGCATGAGGCTCGAGGAGGCGTCGAGCCTTTTGCCCGCCGACCTCCCGCGTCACGATGACCCACTGCTCGGCGATGCGCGGTCGTGCTCCGTCACGCTGCCGCCCGCGATCTGCAAGGGCGGCAAGGGCCGCGAGATCCGCATCCCGCGTCGCCTGTTGCGGCGGATCGACGACTATATCGGCATCGAGCGGGCCAACGCCGTCGCGCGATGGTGCGCCCGCCGCAGATGGGAGCGGGGCCGCGATTGCCTCCGCGTGTTGGAGTGGCAAGGGCGCAGCAGCGTACTGATCGACACTGGCGGCGCGAGGCCGAGCCGGCGCCGTCTCGACGCCATGCGTCCTGGCGAGCGCGCACGCCTTGTCGTTCTCTCCCCGACTGGTGCGCCTGCCGAACCCGCGGCGCTGTGGCTGGCCGACGGAGGCGATCCGATGCGCCCCGCAGCCTGGGAGGCCGCATTTCTGCGGGCCGATGCGCGCTGTCGCGCCCGAGGCCTCGACCTGCACGTCACGCCGCACATGCTGCGACACACCTTCGCCGTTCACATGCTCTCGCTTCTGATCCAGGCGCAGATCGGCGCCGGGATCTCCGGAGGCGACCGGCATGGCGCGGTATACCGGCGTGTAATTGGTGACCCGCTGCAAAAACTTCAGCGCCTGCTCGGCCACAGCAGCATTACCAGCACCTACATCTACCTCGACAGCCTTGAGGAGAGCCGGTCGCTTGTCGACGCGGCGGCCTTGCGTTGGGCCGACGATCTCGCGACCGGCGCGACGTAATGGACGTTGCACATCCGACCCGCCGACCTCGTCGCCAGGTCTGGTTTCCCGAGACATCGGATCCCGATGTCGAGTTGAGCGCCGCGAGCATCGATCTGCGCTTCCAGGTGCGTCTGCGCTACGGCGACGACTTTTCCGTAGACCTTGCCGATCTCGGACGCCCAGACCTGCTTCGACCATTCGTTCAGGTGCTCTGGCGCATCTGCCAGATCGGCGGACCGGCGGGATCACGTTCGACAGCAAAGCAATACGTGACCGCAGTTCGCCGCTTCTGGGCCTTTCTCGACGACCGTTATCCGGAGATCCTGCGCCCGGAACACCTCACGCCCCAGCACGTCAACGCGTTCGAGATCTGGTTGCGTGACGGCCGGCACACGGAGATCAGTGCATATCAGATCATGGCCAGGCTGACCGCGTGCCTGCGCGTGATGCATGAGGACCGCCCAGGCGTGATCTCGGCGAGCCTGCTTGAGCGCCTGCGTCACGTCGCCAGCCGCTACTACGGCGAGACGCGTCCGCGCGACGCTTATAGCGATCGGGTTACCGCGTTGATGCGCGAAGCTTCGCGCCGGGAGGTGCTTGCCGTTCATCACCGCATTGCCGTCGCTGGAGAGGCGGTTTTGCGCGATGGTTCGACCCAAGGCGATGACGAGACCCGCGCAGCTTACCGCATGGTAATCGACCGCCTCATCCTCGATGGCACGATCGGCTTCGATCTGCCCGTCTATCGCTACCTCCATGGGCTCCGTCACGACGCTGGCATCGACAACGATACGCTGTCGGACGAACTGCACGGCCATCTGTATCTCTCCGGCGCCGACCTCATACCGTTTCTGGTGCTGCTGTCGCTGGAGACCGGCATCGAGATCGAGTGCTGCAAAGCGCTGACTGTCGCCTGCCTCAAAAATCCTGCAGGCGGCACCGTCGAGATTGAATACTGCAAACGGCGCGCCCGCGGCGCGGAGTGGCGGCGTCTGCGTGTCCGTGACGGATCGAGCGGAACACCAGGCGGCCTGGTGCGGATGGTGATGCGCCTCACCGAACAGGCGCGCCGCCGCGTCGGTGGCGACAGCCTCTGGTGCTATTGCCACCATGGTCAGCTCCTCGCCGGTGTCGGCCATCCGAGTGCCGCCGTCCTCGGTGGCTTCATCGCGCGCAACGCCATCCTTGATGATGATGGTCAACCACCCCGGCTCGTGCTGGCGCGGCTACGCAAGACTCATAAGGCCGAGTGGTATCGGCGCACCAATGGCCAGATGGAGCAATTCGCCGTCGGGCACACCGCCGAGGTTGCCGCCAATCATTACGCGGATATCCCTGCGTTGCGGTCGTTGCACGAGCAGGCCGTGGCGGACGGTTTTGGGGACGCACTCAACGCGGCGCTGGAGCCACGCATTATTCCGCCGGAGGCGGAGGCGCGCATACGCGCGGAACCGGCAACGTCAGATTTGCCAGTGCCCCCGGCGGAGGTCGTGGCGTTCCTCGACGGCGCTCAGGATCTGTGGCTCGCCAGTTGCGCTGGCTTCTACGCGAGCCCGTTCGGCAGCAAGGGCAAGCCGTGCCCGGTCCCGTTCTGGGGCTGCCTGGACTGCGGCAACGCCGTCATCACCAGCCGCAAGCTGCCGTCGCTGATCGCCTTCCATCTATTCATGTTGACGCAACGCGAGGCATCTTCCGGCGAGCGACTGGGCCGCCAAGTTCGGCCGAGCACATCGCCGGATAACGGAGCAGATCCTGCCTGCGTTTCCTGAGGCCGTGGTTGCCGCAGCGCGGACCATCGCGGAGAAGTCAGACCGGCCTCTTGCATCTTCCGCCGGAGGCTGCCGCGCCATGACCGCTATCGTTGGCCAGCCCAATGCGGGCGCCCCCGCGGCCGCTTCCCGGTATGTGCACGACAATGACGGCGTGCTGGCCGGCTTGCCGATCCGGCCCGGCATTGCTGCAGCATCCCTGCCACTGTTCGGCGAGAGCTGCTGGAACGTGGCGCCCGCCGTGTTCCGCGAGAACACCCGGCGTTGCCATTGCAGCGTCGATTTCGGCCTGCTGACCAGCTCCGCGCAGTATCTCACGGCCAAGGAATACCTCTACGCCCGTCTGCGCGAGCCGGAGGGCAGCCTGCGTCCACGCCTGGCGCCCGGCTCCATACGCGCGGTGTTCAACCGGCTGCGCCGCTTTATGAACTTTGCCGAAGAGCGGAGCGGCGTGTTCGACCTCGGCCGGCTGCAACAGGCCGACCTGGATGCGTGGCTTGTCCATCTGCAAACCGGCAGCGAGCGTGCGTCCCACCAGGTCGCAGCACTGCTCGACGTTCCGATCGACCTGTACGAGCATGCCGACCGTCTGAGCCAGCCGGGGTTTCGCTTCACGCCCTGGCGTGGGCGGCCCGCGTATCAGATCGCCGGCTGCCCGCCAATCGCGCGCGAGAACAGCACGCCGCGCATCCCGGGGCCGGTGATCGCAGCCATGCTGTCCTGGTCGCTCCGGTATATCGACGCATTTGCGCCGGATATTCTCGCAGCCCGGACCGCGTTGGATCAGCTCAACGAGCATGCCCGCAAGATCGACGTCCACAGGGTTCGCAGCGCCCGCCCCGTCGTCGCGATCGTTGCCGAACGGCTCGATGAGTATCTTGCCGACCGCCGCGCCGCCGGGCGTGGCATCCCGATCTGGCCCGGTGACGCGCACGTCTTCAGCAAGCTTGATCCGGTTCCGGTCAACTATGGGCTGATCGCACTCCATCTCGGCTGCAATGCCGGCGACATCAGTCAGAATGATCGCAATCATGATTGTGTGCTCAAAGCCATAGACGAGCTTGGCACCGAGATCGGCGGCATCGAGCCGCCGATTTCAATCGACATATTGACCGGCGCGCCGTGGCGTCCGCATCGTCTCGACCAGAAGAGCCTTGTCCATGAGGAGAAGTGGCTCCAGGCGGCCTGCTATGTCGTCTGTGCGTATCTGACGGGCATGCGTGACAGCGAGGTCCAGGCGATGCGGAGCGGCTGCCACTCCGTCACGCGTAGCGCCGATGGAGTTGTGGAACGCCATCGCATTCACAGCACCGCTTACAAGCGGGCCGGCGTCACAGGTCGGCCCGAGAATTGGGTCACCATCGCACCCGTAAGCCGAGCCGTTACCGTGCTGGAACAGCTCACCGGACCAACGCGTGCCCGGCGCGGCATCAACAGCCTTTGGGTCGTGCTCAAGGGCGGCACGGCGACCAAGGATCACCTTTCCAGCGAGATTGTGCGTACACTCAATCAGTTCCGAGATCATCTCGATCGCAGGTATGGCGCGCCGGGCGCACCGGCGATCCCACGCGGTTCCGATGCACGGCCCTGGCATTTCAGCACACGGCAGTTCCGCCGCACTGTCGCTTGGCATATCGCCAATCGGCCGTTCGGCACGGTCGCCGGCAAGATCCAGGTACAAGCACGCCTCCATCGCAACCTTCGAGGGCTATGGCGGCCAATCCAGTTCGGGCTTCCCAGGAGAGATTGCCCGCGAGAACGCGCTCGGCCAACTCGATGACATCATCGAGCACTACGAGGATTTTCGACGAGGCCTGCTCCCGACAGGCCCAGCCTCTGCGCGCCTCCTGCACGAGTTCGCCCACGTCCGTGACGAACTCGGCGACCTACCAGGCCGCATCGCCGATCCGGAACGGCTGCGCGCGATGTTGAGGCATTTGGCGCGGACACTGCACATGGGCTTTCTCAACGACTGCTTCTTCGAGCCTGCCAGTGCGCTATGCCTACCACGCACGCCCGTAGCAGAGCGCCGCGCGCCGGTGTTGTCCCGCTGCAGTCCGGATCGCTGCCCAAACTCCTGCATCTCCGCCCACCATCTTCCGCCCTGGGCGGCATCGATCGCCGACGGCGATGCGCTTCTCCGTGACACGCATCTTTCGGCGCTCCAACGCGAGGTGCTCGGGGTCGAGCAGACACGCAAACGTCGGTTGATCGCGCCGCTTACGGCAGCTTCGACTTGAAGCCCGTCAGCGCGAGTTCGCAGACGATGTTGCAAGAGGCTATGGCGCGACTGGTGGCTGGCCGGCCGCGTGTCACCGACGGCCGCCTTACCATCACCAACCTGGCGCGCGAGGCCGGCGTCGGCCGATCGACCGCGAACCGGGCCGTCGATATACTGGAGCTGTTTCGCGCGTCGGCAAATCGAGTGCCGCGCCGGCGCACGCCCGAGAGTGATGCCGCGGCCTGCCGATCGCGCGATGCCGCAGAGATCGCGACCCTCAAGGGAACGGTGAACCAGCTTGCCCAGCAGGTGCAGCAACTGGCGCTTCATGCCGCCGAGCAGCAACAGATGATCGTCACCTTGCGCGCCGCCCTGGCCGAGGCAACCGCCGGCCGAGTGATACCATTCCGTCCGGTCCATCCGTGACAATATGGCCGGCCCTCCGTGAGGGGTCGCCACACGTCTTGTGTCCAGATCAGCAATAAGCGGAAGCGTCTTGCCTCAATGACCGCCTGCTCGTCGGCCCGGATGACTGGGACGACAGCTTCTGTACAAAGGCCGACGCTGTAACGATAAAGCATCAGCCAGAAGCCAGCGGACGAAAATCCAAAAACTGAAGATGGAATGGGCGAAATTACCGCATCGCCGGTTGCCCGCCGCAAGGGTGCGTCGCGCCATGCGCTCCCGTGCTGCGCACGCCCTTGCCCCGGTCAGCCGGGATGCGGGGTGGGAGAGGTGTTCCAGAAACCCCTGAGGGAAGGACACCCCGATGAACAGGACAAACAATCCAATCACATCCATGGACCGCGGTGACATCTACAGCCGCATCACCGCCGATATCATCACGGCGATCGAAGCTGGCACAGGCACGTTCCGGATGCCCTGGCATCATGACGGAAGCAACACTTCGCGGCCGATCAACGTCGCGTCGAGCAAGCCATATCGTGGCGTCAACATACTGGCACTTTGGGCGGCGGCGACGCGCGCCGGCTACGCCGACGGCCTGTGGGGCACCTATCAGCAATGGAGCACCAAAGGGGCGCAAGTACGCCGCGGGGAGCAAGGCACGACTGTCGTGTTCTGGAAAATCGGCGTGCGCCAAGAGTTGCGTGATGCGGACCAGAACACTGATCACGACGATGCTCGCCACCGCGTCTTCGCCCGCGCCTACACCGTCTTCAACCGTGCGCAGGTCGACGGATACACGTCGCTGGAACGATCCGCGTTGGCCGATGTCGATCGCATCGAAGGGGCCGAGCGATTCTGCGGCAATCTCGGCATCCCGATCCAGCATGGCGGTGACAGCGCCTTCTACAGGCCGGCCGTGGATATCGTGCAAATGCCGGAGTTTCAGCGCTTCCGAGACCCTATGTCATACTACGCCGTGCTGTTGCATGAGTGCGGGCATGCATCCGGTGCCAGACATCGCCTCGACCGCGATCTCTCGGGGCGCTTTGGTTCGGAATCCTACGCCATGGAGGAATGCGTTGTAGAGCTTCTCAGCGCCATGGTTTGCGGCGACCTGACGCTGAGCGTTGAACCGCGCCCCGACCACGCCCGCTACATCGCGTCCTGGCTCAAGGTCCTGCGTGACGACACGCGCGCGATCTTCACCGCCGCCAGCAAGGCCCAACAGGCTGCCGACTGGATGCACGCCCGGCAGCCGGCAGTCGCCACTGAGTATCGGGGGGCTGCATGATGCGCCCCAGCCTTCGCGAAACTGTCTCACTTGGGTTTTTCGCGGCAATTCCGCCAATGTCAGCGGTTTGGCCCGCTATCCGAGCCAGTAAGACATGGCTCCCGTATGGATACCGCGCCGAGATGACCGCGGCCTTCACCTGCGCGACGCTTGGCATCACGCCGACCGTCCGCCACGCCGATTACATCGGGTCTTGGCTGGAAGTGTTGCGCGAGGACGACCGCGCGATCGTGCGCGCCGCCAGTGCCGCGTCGAAGGCGGCCGAGTTCCTGCTGGCGTTCCGGCCCGCGACTGTATCGACAGATGCCATCGCGGCCGCCGAAGAGACGGAGGCTGTGTGATGGCGGAAAAACGCAAATCCGGACATCCGGAAACCCGCTTCGTCGGCGAGCCCGCGAATACGGGACTACATCGCCCGGGCGCTCGCGACCGCCAGGCGGGCATCTCTCCATCGGCCGTGGCGGGGCAACCCTGTATTTCGAGCGCGGCTGGCTGAGCGGCTGCCACCCGGAGAACGATCAAGGCGGAGGCGATCGCCGCCGGCCTGCCGGTGATCGACAGCCGATAGGTGCCATTCGACGCGGTCTATGACCTGGCGGTGCGTGGCCCGATGATCGCGGTCGGCGAACCACCAAGCGCTCCGCCCTACCACGCGTTCTCCTATGCCCCGCTCGGGGTAGTGCGGAGTCGTATCGGGCTGCCGGTGCCGAGGTGTTCAACCTCCCAGCCGTTCCGGCACCGGAGAGAGGAAGAGGGCTGAGGGGGCTTCGCGACGGGTTTGGAGGTCGAGAGAGAGTCTCCCGGCCGCCCGTCGCGGAGAATCGACCATGGCCCAGGCCATTCAGAAGATCACGCTCAGCGCGTCGCGTGATATCCCATTCAACAAACTGATGCTCAGCCAGTCGAACGTCCGGCGCATAAAGGCCGGCGTCTCGATCGAGGAACTCGCCGAGGACATCGCCCGGCGCACCTTGCTGCAGAGCCTGACCGTTCGGCCCGTCTCGATGACGCTGACGGCAATGAGACCGGCATGTTCGAGATCCCGGCCGGCGGCCGGCGCTACCGGGCGCTGGAACTGCTGGTGAAGCAGAAGCGCCTGGCCAAGACCGCACCGATCCCTTGCGTCGTGCGGGAAGGCGGCATCGCCGAGGAGGACAGCCTCGCCGAGAACGTCCAGCGCGCACCGCTGCATCCGCTCGACCAATTCCGGGCTTTCTTGGCGCTGCGCGAGAAGGGGCAGTCCGAGGAGGAGATCGCCGCCGCCTTCTTCGTTGCGGTGGCGGTTGTGAAGCAGCGCCTGCGTCTGGCGTCGGTCTCGCCGCGACTACTCGATGTCTACGCCGAGGACGGCATGACGCTGGACCAGCTGATGGCGTTCACCGTCAACGACAATCACGAGCGCCAGGAGCAGGTGTTCGAGCGAATCAGCCAGTCCTACGCGCGCGAGCCGCATGTCATTCGGCGCATGCTGACGGAGGGCGCGGTTCGCGCCGCCGACAAGCGTGCGCAGTTCGTTGGCCTTGATGCGTATGTCGATGCCGGCGGCGTCGTCATGCGCGACCTGTTCCAGGGCGACGATGGCGGGTGGCTGCAGGACACCACCCTGCTCGACCGGCTCGTGGCGGAAAAACTCGCCGCCGCACGGCGAAACCATTCGCGCCGAGGGCTGGAAATGGATCGAGGTCGCGCCTGAATTCGCCTATGGGCACACCTACGGTCTGCGCCAAATTCGCGGCGAACAGGTGCCGCTTACCGATGACGAGCAAGCAGCGCGCGACGCGCTCCAGGCGGAAATGGACGGGCTGGAGGAAGCCCATGCCGACGCCGACGAATTGCCAGAGGAGATCGATCGGCGGCTCGCGGAAATCGAGGCGGCGTTGGCCGCGATCGACGAACGCCCCACGCGTTTCGATGCCGAGGACATGGCGCGCGCCGGCGCATTCGTCAGCATCGACGGATCGGGTAGTCTCCGCGTCGAGCGTGGCTATGTCCGGCCGGAGGATGAAGCGCCGGTCGAGCCGAGTCCGAGCCGGAGCGCCGATCAGGACAACAACCAGCGAACTGTCGCCGGCGCGCGTCGACACGGACGACGATACCGTAACGGCCGAGCCGGACACAGCCGGCGGAGCCGGAAGAAGATGAAGGCCTCAAGCCGCTACCCGACCGCCTGCTGACCGAACTCACGGCGCATCGGACGCTGGCGCTGCGCTACGCGCTAGGCGAGCATCCTGACATCGCGTTCACTCGCCGCACTGCACGCGCTGTGCCTGAAGGTATTCTATCGCTACGGCCAGGACTCCTGTCTGGAGCTGGATCTGAAGAGCGCGACCTTCGGTGCGCAGGCGCCCGGCCTCGCTGACACGCCGCTCGCCACCAGCTTTGACGCGCGCCACCAGGCGTGGATCACGTCATTGCCGAAGGAACCGACGGAGTTGTGGGACGCGCTCGCCGCGTTCGACATCTACCGGCAGCGCGCTTTGTTCGCGCATTGCGTGTCGCTCTCGGTCAATGCGGTGTACGAATCCTACAACCGCAAACCGCGCGCGATGGCACATGCCGATCGGCTTGCCCAACGCGTCGATCTCGACATGGTCGCCGCCGGATGGAAACCGACGGTCGAGAATTTTCTCGGCCGCGTCACCAAGGCCCGCATCCTTGGCGCGGTAAGGGAAGCACGGGGCAACCAAGCCGCGCAGCTCATCGACCATCTGAAGAAGGGTGAGATGGCGGCGAAAGCCGAAGAACTCCTGGCCGGTTCCGGCTGGCTGCCGGAGCCGCTGCGCACACCCGGCCGCGCGTTGCCCAAACCCGTCGATGTGGCCGCCATCGACACCCCGGACTCTCCGACCACGCTGACCGGGGAAGAAACGGCGGTAAACGGCGGAGAAACGGCCATGGCCGAAGACGGCGAGCCGGCCGAGGATGATCCGGTCGCAGTCGAGGCTCATCCGATCGCGGCCGAGTAGCCGAGGCAGCAACAAACCGTCCCCACTGAGCCCGCCGGCGACGGCGGGCTCTTTTTGTCTCAGGACACGCCATGTCTGAGCCCATCTCGGAACTGGCACGGCGCCTGGCCGCGCAGGCCGAGGCGGTGTGCCGCCATTATCTGCCCAATGGCCGGCGCGAAGGGCGGTATTGGATGGTCGGCGACATTCACAACACGCCAGGCCGGTCGCTTTTCGTCCGGCTGCATGGACCGGAGGGCGGAAAGGGCGCCGCCGGGAAATGGACTGACGCCGCCACCGGGGATCATGGCGATCTGCTTGACATCATCCGCGCACGCTGCGTA
>CAVXNH010000010.1:0-15694 GCA_963762885.1 uncultured Alphaproteobacteria bacterium | reverse complement strand
GCCGGTGAGATTTTGTTCGCGCTCGAGACGCAGCGCGACATCAACGATCATGATGCCGTTCTTCTTGACGATGCCGATCAACAGAATGATGGCGATGATACCAATGACATTGAGATTCTGGCCCACAGCGATCAGTGCCAGCAGCGCGCCCAAGCCCGCCGAGGGTAGGGTCGAGAGGATCGTCAGGGGGTGGATGAAGCTCTCATAGAGCACGCCGAGGATGACGTAGACGGCCAGCAGCGCCGTCTCGATCAGGATCGGCTCACTGGACAGCAATTCCTGGAAGGCCTGAGCCGTCCCCTGAAACGAACCGGTGAGGGTGATCGGCGCGCCCGCCGCAGTAGTCCCTCAAGAACCGGGCGAGTTCGCCACAATGCACCATCCGCAGCAGGCGGTGGTAGCGCTCCAGCTGGTGGCGTAGGGATCTGGTGTTCACGGCGTTGACCTGGCAGTGCTCCTTCATAAGGGCGAAGTGGAGCACACAGTTGCAGAGAGGGGCGGTGGCCGAGGTGACACACGTGCGTCTATGCAGAATCAACCGTCGCCCGGACCGACGGGTCGATCACGCTCGGCGTGGCGCCGGTACGACCGCCAATCACACAGGGCGCTTCTCGCCTCAGCACAATTCCCGCGACTGATCTCAGCCGTTGGTGACCGCCGCCAAACCGTCCTATCGAACGTCCAGTCGATGCTCATCACCCGGTGCAGACCGTCAACCGCCCCTGAGGTCCCACGGCAGAATAATCGCGCCATTTTTGCCAACCGACGATGCCCAATACGTCATGGTCCGCGAAGGTGGACCATCCATTCTTTGATGCGATCTGCCAAGTTGTGGATGGCGGGCCTCCGCCCGCCACGATGGAACGGACGACGCGGACGCCGCATACTGGTTCGTTTACTGCCCCGCATGCCTTAGTTACCCCGATCTTTCCGGTTATCAAGCAACGGCCGTCACTTTCCGTGCAGAGGATCGTCACGGGACCCTGACCGGGAGCGGCGTCATGGTCTCGGGGCCATCGATCAGCGGGTCGAGCAGGAACTGGGCCTGCGCCGCGGCGAGGTCGGTGATCCTCAGACGGTATCTCCGGTGACGCACAGGCCGTAGCGCGCGAGCCCCGCCAGCACCCGGGAAAACGTCTCCCGGGTCATACCGAGTTGCCAGGCAATTCGGCGCTTCTCGAACGGCAGCCGAATTGGCGTGCCCGGATCGCTGTTCCGCACCAGGCCGGTCAGATAGCAGCCCACCCGTTGCTCTGCCGAACGCAGCTTTAGGTTCTTCGCCAGCTTCACCTGGCGGCGAAACTGCGCCGCCTGGCAGGCCAGCACGGCGAGGCACAGCGCATGGTCGGCAGCCACCGCGTCACGAAACGCGTCGGCATGGATCAGCACGAGATGTGCCTCCTCCAGCACCCAGCCACGCGCCAGATAGGGCTGCCGGTTCAACACCGCAGCCGGCAGCAAAAGATCGACCGGATGCACGGTCTCGATCAGCGCCTCGTTGGCTCCGTCGACCGCCAGCAACTCCACACATCCCGTTATGAGCAATTGGGCGAAGGCCGGGGTTTCGGATTGCTCGAACAAGATGCTGCCGGCGGGGACACGGTGTAGCACGGCTTGCCGTGCCAATCTGTCGCGGGTCGCTGCCGGCACGGACCGCAGCCACGCCGTGTTGTCCAACGCCTCGTGGGGCGTGGCCGGCGCCATGGTGGACGTGCGGCCGGTCTCCACTACATCGGCAATTTCAGACACCGCCAGCCTCCTTCAGCGTTGTCACGGGCCGCCAGCCAGGCCGTCGGGCCAGGGATCGCGTGTGATCCATATCACGCACAATAGAACATAAAATCACCTGTCTCTTTGATTCAGATCAATGTGCGGTCCCGGCTTCGCAGGCAATTCTCGGACTACGGGCGCTCGATGCGCCGCGGCCTTGGCCGGGCGTCACCGCCCGCCTCGGCCAAACCCGGGCGCGCGCAAGGCGCAGTTGATGAGGAGAGTTAGCCGTGGACGGATCAGCGCCAGCCGGCGTCGCAGTGACAAGAGAAGCACCGGCACGAAGCGTGTTGCAAGGAAGCCCGCGCCAGGGCCTGGTCATGGGCACCTGGGGCTTCTTTATCGGCTTCGCCGCCGTCGCCCTTTACGGGCCGGCCGCGCACGCTTTCCAGCAATCGATGCAGCTTTCGCCGCTTCTGGTCGGGCTGCTGGTCGCGGCGCCGCAGCTTACCGGTTCCCTGCTGCGCATCCCATTCGGTGCCTGGGTAGATAAGGTCGGCGGCCGCCTGCCGATGTTGACGCTGTTCGGCGTGTCGATCGTCGGTATGTGGGGGCTGGTGTTCATCCTGGTCACCGTGCCGCATGTGACTGCTGCGCTGTATCCCATCATCCTGCTGTTCGGCTTCATGAGCGGCTGCGGCGTCGCCTCGTTTTCCGTCGGCGTGCCGCAGGTGTCGTATTGGTTTCCGCGCAACCGGCAAGGCACCGCGCTGGGGATCTTTGGCGGCGTCGGCAATCTCGCACCCGGCCTGTTCACGCTGCTGTTGCCGTTCGCCATCGCAGCGCTCGGCCTGGCCGGCTCCTACCTGGCGTGGCTTGCATTCCTGCTGATCGGCACCGGCATCTACGGCTGGCTGGCGCGCGATGCCTACTACTTCCAGCTTCGCGCCCAGGGCGTCGGCGTCCAGGACGCGCATGACATCGCTGAGCGCAACGGCGAGGAACTGTTCCCGCGCAACTCCGTCTGGGGCGCGTTGCTCATGGCGGCCGACGAGACGCGCACCTGGGGCCTGACCTTCCTGTATTTCGTCTCGTTCGGCGGGTTCCTCGCGCTGACCGCTTGGTTCCCGATCTACTGGATCAACCTGCACCACTTCAGCCTGACCAACGCGGGCATCCTGGGCGGTGTCGGCTTTTCCCTCCTGGCCGCGGTGGCGCGGGTTGGCGGCGGCTCGCTGGCCGAGAAGTTCGGTGGCGAAACGATGGCCACGCTCGCCTTCATCATCGTGCTGATCGGCGCCGCGTTGCTGACCGCGGTGATCGCTTTCCCGATCAACGTCGCCGGCGAGTTGCTGATCGGACTCGGCATGGGCCTGGCCAACGCCGCGGTGTTCAAGATGGTGCCGAAATATGTGCCGCACGCGGTGGGCGGCGCCTCGGGCCTGGTGGGTGGGTTCGGTGCACTCGGAGGGTTCGTGATCCCGCCGACCCTCGGCCTGTTCGCCGGCGCCATGGGCGACGCCGGCTATTCCGGCGGCTTCTTCGTCTACGTCGTGCTGGCCGTGGCGGCGATCCTGGTCTCCATCGGCTTCTTCCGCACCCGCAACCGCCCCGTGGCCCTGTGAGGACCGGACGATGAGCCATTTCCTCGACCGCCTCACGTTCTTCCGCAAGACCGTCGATACCTTCGCCGACGGCTACGGCGTCGTCACCAACGAGCCGCGGGAATGGGAGGACGGCTATCGCAAGCGCTGGCAGCACGACAAGATCGTCCGTTCCACGCACGGTGTGAACTGCACGGGGTCATGCTCGTGGAAGATCTACGTCAAGGGCGGCATCGTCACCTGGGAGACGCAGCAGACCGACTATCCGCGCACCCGCCCCGACCTGCCGAATCATGAGCCGCGTGGCTGCGCGCGGGGCGCGAGCTACTCCTGGTATCTGTACTCGGCGAACCGGGTGAAGCACCCGATGGTGCGCGGCCGCCTGCTGAAACTATGGCGCGAGGCGCGCGTCCTGCGCACGCCGGTCGCCGCCTGGGCGTCGATCGTCGAGGATCCCGAAAAGCGCGCCAGCTACACCGGCAAGCGCGGTCTCGGCGGCTTCGTGCGGGCCACTTGGGACGAGGTGTCCGAACTGATCGCCGCGGCCAACGCTTACACGGTGAAGACTTATGGCCCGGACCGCGTGATCGGTTTTTCTCCGATCCCCGCTATGTCGATGGTGTCGTATGCCGCGGGGTCTCGTTACCTGTCTTTGCTCGGCGGCGTGTCCATGAGCTTCTACGACTGGTACTGCGACCTGCCTCCGGCCAGCCCGATGACCTGGGGCGAGCAAACCGACGTGCCGGAAAGCGCCGATTGGTACAATGCCGGGTTCCTGATGCTGTGGGGCTCGAACGTCCCGCAGACCCGCACGCCGGATGCGC
The DNA here is from genome assembly GCA_963762885.1 of uncultured Alphaproteobacteria bacterium. Taxonomy (GTDB): domain Bacteria; phylum Pseudomonadota; class Alphaproteobacteria; order Acetobacterales; family Acetobacteraceae; genus JASHVB01. Next base: position 11,556 of record CAVXNH010000010.1, on the reverse strand, counting down.
ACTTCTACACCGAAGCGCGTTACAAGGGTGCCAAGAGTGTGGTGGTCTCGCCGGACTATGCCGAGGCGACCAAGTTCGCGGATTTGTGGTTGCACCCGAAACAAGGCACCGACGCGGCGCTGGCTTTGGCGATGGGCCACGTCATCCTGCGCGAGTTCTTCCTGAACCGCAGCGTGCCGTACTTCGCAGGATTACGTCCGCCGCTATTCCGACCTGCCGATGCTGGTCCGCCTGGTGCGCCAGGGCGATCGTTATGTGCCCGAGCGTCTGCTGCGAACCGATGATTTCGCCGGCGCGTTGGGCGAGACGAACAACCCCGCATGGAAGACGGTGGCGTTCGACGCAAGCGGCAACCCGGTCGCGCCGCTGGGCTCCGTCGGCTTCCGCTGGGGTGAGCAAGGCAAATGGAATCTCGAGGCCAAGGATGGCGGCGGCGCTGACGTGGCGCTGGCCCTGACGCTGGCCGGCGACAATCCGACGGCGCGCGGTCGCCTTTCCCTATTTCGGCGGCACCGCGACCAACGGCTTCACTGCGACCGACCATCCCGATGTGCTGACCCGCAACGTCCCGGTCCGCACCCTGGCGTTGCAGGACGGCGACACCCTGGTGACAACGGTGTTCGATTTGCTCTGTGCCAATTACGGGCTGGACCGCGGCCTGGGCGGCGACAACGTTGCCACCGACTTCGACGAGGACAAGCCGTTCACGCCCGCCTGGGCAGAGCACGTCACCGGCGTGCCGCGCCACCACATCATCCACGTGGCGCGCGAGTTCGCCTCCAATGCGGAGAAGACCGAGGGCCGGTCGATGGTCATCCTCGGCGCCGGTCTTAACCACTGGTACCACATGGACATGGCCTACCGGGGCATCATCAATCTCCTGGTGCTATGCGGCTGCATCGGCAAATCCGGCGGCGGCTGGTCGCACTATGTCGGGCAGGAAAAACTGCGGCCGCAGACCGGCTGGGCGCCGATCGCCTTCGCGCTGGATTGGAACCGGCCGCCGCGCCAGCAGAACAGCACGTCGTTCTTCTACGCGCACACCGACCAGTGGCGTTACGAAACATTGAACGTCGCCGAGATCCTGTCGCCCACCGCGCCCGAAGGCGACTGGAGCGGCGCGCTCATCGATTACAACGTACGCGCCGAGCGCATGGGCTGGCTGCCTTCCGCACCGCAATTCAAGCAGAACCCGCTGACCATTGCGGCGCGTGCCAAGGCCGCCGGGATGGAGGTAAAGGACTACGTAGCTTCCCGTGTCACGGCCGGCGAAGGCCGGCCATCCACGACTGCCTCCGTTGGACCAAGCGAGGAAGCCGAGGGTGGCCGGGCCGAGCCCGGCCATGACAGGGCAGGACAGAAGCCCCACCATGACGACGCGCTCGAACTCTCCTGCCACGATCCCGATGACCCGGCCAACTGGCCACGCAACATGTTTGTCTGGCGTTCCAATTTGCTCGGTTCGTCCGGCAAGGGCCACGAGTATTTCCTCAAGCACCTGCTGGGCACCAAGAATGGCGTGCTGGGCAAGGACCTGGGCGCCGAAGGTCGTGTCAAGCCGCGCGAGGTCGCGTGGCACGATCAGCCACCGGAGGGAAAACTCGACCTGCTGGTAACGCTCGACTTCCGCATGTCCACGACCTGCGTCTATTCGGACGTCGTGCTGCCGACGGCAACCTGGTACGAGAAGAACGATCTCAACACGTCGGACATGCATCCCTTCATCCATCCGCTCTCCGCGGCGGTCGATCCCGCCTGGGAAGCGCGCTCGGACTGGGAGATCTACAAGGGAATTGCCCGCGCCTTTTCCGATGTGGCCCCCGAGGTGCTGGGCCGCGAAACCGACGTCGTGCTGACACCGGTCATGCACGACACCCCGGGCGAACTCGCACAACCGTTCGATGTGACGGACTGGAAGGCCGATGGCACCACGCCGATCCCCGGCCGCACCATGCCATCCGTGACCGTCGTGGAGCGCGACTATCCCGGACTCTATGACCGCTTCACCTCCATCGGACCGTTGATGGAAAAGCTCGGGAACGGCGGCAAGGGCATCGGCTGGAACACCCGCCACGAAGTCGAATTCCTCCGCGCGCTCAACGGCACCGCGCCGAACGGCGGCGCGAAACTCGAAACCGATATCGACGCCATCGAGACCATCCTGAGCCTCGCACCCGAAACCAACGGCGAAGTCGCGGTGAAAGCCTGGCAGGCACTGGAGCAATTGACCGGCCGTCCGCATGCCCATCTCGCGCGTGCCAAGGAGGACGAGAAGATCCGCTACCGAGACATCCAGGCACAGCCACGCAAGATCATCTCCTCGCCGACCTGGTCGGGCATCGAGAGCGACAAGGTCTGCTACAATGCCGGCTACACCAACGTGCACGAGTTAATTCCGTGGCGCACGCTGACCGGTCGCCAGCAGCTTTACCAGGATCACCTGTGGATGCGTGCGTTCGGCGAAGCCCTGGTAACCTGGCGGCCGCCGGTTGACACCAAGGCCATCGCGCCGGTGCGGGGCAAGCATGGCAACGGCAATCCGGAGATCGTGCTGAACTTCGTCACGCCGCACCAGAAGTGGGGCATCCACAGCACGTACACCGACAACCTGCTGATGCTGACCTTGAGCCGCGGCGGCCCCTGCATCTGGATCAGCGAAAGCGATGCGCGAGAAGCCGGCATCGCCGACAACGACTGGGTCGAAGCCTACAACACCAACGGTGCACTCGTGGCCCGCGCGGTCGTCTCGCAGCGCGTCAATCCCGGCATGGTGATGATGTACCACGCGCAGGAGAAGATCGTGAATATGCCCGGCAGCGAAGTCACCGGCCAACGTGGCGGCATCCACAACTCGGTGACGCGTGCCGTGATGAAACCAACCCACATGATCGGCGGCTACGCGCAACAATCCTACGGCTTCAACTACTACGGCACGGTTGGTTCCAACCGCGACGAGTTCATCGTGATCCGGCGCATGAACAAGATCGACTGGCTGGACGACACGAAACCGACCTTCCAGCAAAAGGTGGCTGTACCATGAGAATCCGTGCTCAGGTCGCGATGGTGCTGAACCTCGACAAGTGCATCGGCTGCCATACGTGTTCCGTTACCTGCAAGAATGTCTGGACCAGCCGCGAAGGCATGGAATACGCCTGGTTCAACAACGTGGAGACCAAGCCCGGCATCGGCTACCCGAAGGACTGGGAGAACCAGAAGCGCTGGAACGGGGGCTGGACGCGCCGCCGCGACGGCAAGATCGAACCGCGCATCGGCGCCAAGTGGCGCGTGCTGTCGAAGATCCTCGCCAATCCCGACCTGCCGGAGATCGACGACTACTACGAACCCTTCACCTTCGACTACGCGCATTTGCAGAACGCGCCGGAAGGCAAGGCGATGCCGACCGCCCGCCCTCGTTCGCTGATATCGGGCGAGCGGATGGAAAAGATCCAGTGGGGTCCGAACTGGGAGGAAATCCTCGGCGGCGAGTTTGCCAAACGTTCGCAGGACAGCAAACTTCGAAGGCGTGCAGAAGGAAATCTACGGCGCGTTCGAGAATACCTTCATGATGTATCTGCCGCGCCTGTGCGAGCACTGCCTGAACCCGGCCTGTGCCGCCGCGTGTCCCTCCGGCGCCATCTATAAGCGCGAAGAAGACGGGATCGTCCTGATCGACCAGGACAAGTGCCGCGGCTGGCGCATGTGCGTGTCTGGCTGTCCCTACAAGAAGGTCTACTACAACTGGTCGTCCGGCAAATCGGAGAAGTGCACCTTCTGCTTCCCGCGCATCGAGGCCGGCCTGCCGACGGTATGTTCCGAAACCTGCGTCGGCCGCATCCGCTATCTCGGCGTCATCCTGTACGACGCCGACCAGATCGAGGCGGCCGCCTCGGTGCCGGATGAGGGCGATCTCTACGAGGCGCAGTTGAAGGTTTTTCTGGACCCGTTCGATCCGCGCGTGCAGGCGCAGGCGCGTGCGGACGGCATCTCCGATGCGTGGTTGGAGGCCGCGAAGCGTTCGCCGGTGTGGAAGATGGCGATGGATTGGAAAATCGCCTTCCCGTTGCATCCGGAATACCGCACGCTGCCGATGGTCTGGTACGTGCCGCCGCTATCGCCGATCCAGTCGGCCGCGGCGAAGGGCGACCTCGGCCAGGTCGCGGGCATGCCCGACGTGAAGTCGTTGCGTATTCCGGTGCAATATCTCGCCAACCTGCTGACTGCCGGCCGCACCCAGCCGGTGGAGCAAGCGCTGGAACGGATGCTGGCGATGCGCGCCTACATGCGCAGCAAGACGGTGGATGGCGTCATCAACGACGGCATTGCCGAACGCGTCGGCCTGTCCGGCAACGACATCGAGGACATGTATCAGTTGATGGCGATCGCCAATTACGAAGACCGCTTCGTCATCCCGACAGCGCACCGCGAAACCGGCGAGGACGTCTATCAGCTTGCGCGGCTCCTGCGGCTTCTCGTTCGGCGACGGGTGCTCTGGCAAAACCGGCTTCAACCTGTTCGGCGCGAAGACCGCCAAGGACAAGACCCCAATGGAGGTCGAGTGATGGCGCGCACCTATCGGGCACTCGCGGCCCTGTTGTCCTACCCCGCCGAGGCCTTGCAGTCAGCCACTGCCGAAATCGCCGCGGTCCTGGCTGAAGAGGACATCGTGACCGCATCCGGCCAGGCCGCCATCGGTGCGCTGCTGGACGAGATCGCCAGCTCGGATATCTATGAACTCCAGGAACGCTACTTCGCGCTGTTCGACCGCAGCCGCACACTGTCGCTGCACCTGTTCGAACATATCCACGGCGAGAGTCGCGACCGCGGCCAGGCGATGGCCGATCTGGTGTCGCTTTACGCCAGCCATGGCTTGGAGATGACCGCCGGCGAGCTGCCGGACTTTCTGCCCCTGTTCCTGGAATTCCTGTCGCTGCTGCCAGACTCCGAGGCGCGCACCATGCTGGCGGAGCCCGCCGGCATCCTGCGCGCCCTGAGCGATCGCCTTGCCAAACGCAACACCGCCTACGTCGCCGTCATGGCTGCGCTTGCCGAACTCGCGCAGGCGCCGGTCGTCGGCGCCTCGGCCATCCCGGAGGAGGATCCGAACGACCTCACCGCAATGGATGCCGCCTGGGAAGAGGCAGCGGTCCGCTTTGGTCCCGGCGAGGCGATGGACGGTTGCAGCGCCGACCGGCTGCGCACCCGCCTGCGTGCCGCGTCACACGACGTGACTGCAAGCGAGCCTGCGCACGACACGATCGCGGCCTAGGAGAACCCACCATGAGCACATGGCTGAACAATGCCCTCTACGGCTGGTATCCCTACGTAGCGCTCACTGTGTTTCTGCTCGGCAGCCTGCTGCGCTTCGACCATTCGCAATACACCTGGCGCACCGGCTCCAGCCAGTTGCTGCGGCGCAAGCAACTGACCTGGGGATCGAACCTGTTCCACGTCGGCATCCTCGCCATCTTCGCCGGCCATTTCTTTGGCCTGCTGACACCGGTGGCGGTGTTCGATGCGCTCGGCATCAGCCACACGTTCAAGCAGCTTCTGGCGATGACCTTCGGCGGCGTCGCCGGCATTGCCTGCTGGATCGGCATCGCCATGTTGGCATCCCGCCGCTTGCTCGACCCGCGCATTCGCAACACGTCGAGCTTTGGCGACATCGCCATCCTGCTGTTGCTCTGGGTGCAGTTGACGCTCGGCCTGGCCACCATCCACGTGTCGGCGCAACACCTGGACGGCCATGAGATGGTGAAGTTCATGAACTGGGCGCAGGGCATCGTGACGCTGCACCCGGGCTCGGCCGCCCTGATTGCCGACGTCGATCCGATCTTCAAATGCCACTTGTTCCTTGGCATGACCATCTTCCTGGTCTTCCCATTCACCCGCCTGGTCCACGTCTGGAGCGCACCGGTGTGGTATCTCGGACGCACCGGCTACCAGGTCGTGCGTACGACGCGCCCGGTGGCACGACGGACCCGAAATACCGCCTCCGCCACTACGGTCGCCACCGTTGCAGCGGTGCGCCGGCCCCCCGGCGTTGCCCTGCCACAGCCTTCGCCCGGGGACGACTGAGCCATGCGTACCATGACCATGCGGTCCACTGCCCCAAGGACCATCACTGTCAACGACGCCATCATCGCCAGCGCGGACATCGCCCGCGAGGTACAAAACCACGCCGGCACCACGCCGAAGCAGGCGTGGGAGGAGGCGACCCGTGCTCTCGTGATTCGCGAACTCCTGTTGCAACGGGCGCGCGCCCTGCACCTCGTCGCGGAACCGCTTTCGGAGAATGGACTGCGTGAGACCGAGGATGAAGCGTTGATCCGGGTGCTGCTGGAAACCGAAGTCAGAACCCCGAAAGCTGACGAAGCCACATGCCGTCGCTACTACCAGGCCAACCAGGCGCGGTTTCGTAGCCCGGATCTGTTCGAGCCGCTCCACATCCTGTTCAAGGCCGCTCGCGACGACACGGCCGCCTATGCGCAAGCCGTTGCGAACGCCGAGGCGGTGCTGGCGGAGCTCAGGTCGGCTCCCGGACCGGTTTGAAATCCATCGCGCGTGCACTGTCCGATTGTTCGTCGTCAGCAGATGGCGGGCGTTTGGGGCAGGTCGCGCAGGGTGACACGGCGCCGGAGTTCGAAGCCGCGATGGCGGCGATGGAGGCAGGGCAGATCTGTTCCGAGCCGGTGCGCACCCGCTACGGCGTGCACGTGCTGCGGTCTGGATCGGAAAATCGCCGGGACAGGTGCTGCCGTTCGCACAGGTCCGCGAACGCATCGCTGCGTATCTTGAAGAAAGCTCCTGGCGCCGCGCCGTTGCGCAATATGTCGCACTGCTGGCGGGCGACGCGCATATCGAGGGTTTCGATATGCCGGCAGCTTCATCCCCTCTGGTGCAATAGGAGGCGCCGATGCTGGGGAAATCCTGGGTGGCCTGACGAACGCCACGACCGCCGAGGCAGTTGTCGCCGACGTCGCCAACCCCGCCATCATGCAACGCATCCGAACCGCCGCCGGCGCCGAGGGAACGCCCGTTGGTGTGTACGTCGCGTCCAAGGTCCGCCATCTGGTCGAGCAAGGCGCCGAGGACCTCTGGTTGGACCTTGGACGCGACGTACGCACCAACGGGCGTTCCCTCGGCGCCGGCGCGGTTCGGATGCGTTGCATGATGGCGGGGTTGGCGACGTCGGCGCAACTGCCTTGGCGGTCGTGGCGTTCGTCAGGCCACCCAGGATTTCCCCAGCATCGGTGTCTCCTATTGCACCAGAGGGGATGAAGCTGCCGGCATTCGAAACCCTCGATACGCGCGTCGCCCGCCAGCAGTGCGACATATTGCGCAACGGCGCGGCGCCAGGAGCTTTTCTTCAAGATACGCAGCGATGCGTTCGCGGACCTGTGCGAACGGCAGCACCTGTCCGGCGATTTTCCGATCCAACCGGAGCACGTGCACGCCGTAGCGGGTGCGCACCGGCTCGGAACAGATCTGCCCTGCCTCCATCGCCGCCATCGCGGCTTCGAACTCGGCGCGGTGTCACCCTGCGCGACCTCCCCAGACGCCCGCCGTCTGCGGACGACGACAATCGGACAGTGCACGCGCGATGGTTTCGAACCGATCCGGGAGCCGACTTGAGCTCCGCCAGCACCGCCTCGGCCTTGGCAATGGCTTGCGCATAGGCGGCCGTGTCGTCGCGCGCGGCCTTGAACAGGATGTGGAGCGGCTCGAACAGATCCGGGCTACGAAACCGCGCCTGGTTGGCCTGGTAGTAGCGACGGCATGTGGCTTCGTCGGCTTTCGGGGTTCTGACTTCGGTTTCCAGCAGCACCCGGATCAACGCTTCATCCTCGGTCTCACGCAGTCCATTCTCCGAAAGCGGTTCCGCGACGAGGCGCAGGGCGCGCGCCCGTTGCAACAGGAGTTCGCGAATCACGAGAGCACGGGTCGCCTCCTCCCACGCCTGCTTCGGCGTGGTGCCGGCGTGGTTCTGACCTCGCGGGCGATGTCCGCGCTGGCGATGATGGCGTCGTTGACAGTGATGGTCCTTGGGGCAGTGGACCGCATGGTCATGGTACGCATGGCTCAGTCGTCCCGGGCGAAGGCTGTGGCAGGGCAACGCCGGGGGGCCGGCGCACCGCTTTAACAGTGGCGACCGTAGTATCGGAGGCGGTATTTCGGGTCCGGCGTGCGTAAGGGCGCGTCGTGCGCACGACCTGGTAGCCGGTGCGTCCGAGATACCACACCGGCGCGCTCAGACGTGGACCAGGCGGGTGAATGGGAAGACCAGGAAGATGGTCATGCCCAGGAACAGGTGGCATTTGAAGATCGGATCGACGTCGGCGATCAGGGCGGCCGAGCCCGGTGCAGGGTCACGATGCCCTGCGCCCAGTTCATGAACTTCACCATCTCGTGGCCGTCCAGGTGCTGCGCGGACACATGGATGGTGGCCAGGCCGAGCGTGAACTGCACCAGCAGCAGCAGGATGGCGATGTCGCCAAAGCTCGACGTGTTGCGGATGCGCGGGTCGGCAAGCCGCCGGTGCGCCAACATGCGTGCCGCTCCCGCAAACAATCAGCCGGCGACCCCGCCGAAGGTCATCGCCAGCATCTGCTTGAACCTGTGGCTGATGCCCAGCGCGTCGAATATCGCCATCGGCGTCAGCAAGCCGACGAGATGGCCGCCGAAGATGACGAGGATGCCGACGTGGAACAGGTTCGATCATCAGTCTGTCGCTTGCCGCAGCAACTGGCTCGATCCGCTGCGCCAGGTGTATTGCGCGGGGTCGAAGCGCAGCAGGCTGCCGAGCAGGAACACGGTGAGCGCAACATAGGGATACCAGCCGTAGACGGCGGTGTTCAGCCATTCGCTGATGGTGGGTTCTCCTCGGCCGGTCGTGTCGTGCGCAGGCTCGCTTGCAGTCACGTCGCGTGCGCGGCACGCAGGCGGGCGCAGCCGCTCGGTGCTGCACCGCATCGCCTCGCCGGGGCCGAAGCGCACCGCTGCCTCCTCCCAGGCTGCATCGATTGCGACGAGGTCGTTCGGATCCTCCTCCGGGATCCGGGCGCCGAGACCGGCGCGGGCGCTGGTTCGGCAAGCGCAGCAATGACGCGCCGTAGGCGGTGTCGCGTGCGGCAAGGCGATCGGCGCAGGGCGCGCAGGATGCCGGCCGGCTCGCCAGCATCGTGCGCGCCTCGGCCGTCGGCAGCAGCGACAGGAATTCGAGGAACAGGGGCAGGAAATCGGGCAGCTCGCCGGCGGTCAGTCCTGCATGCTGCGTAAAGCTCCAGCAGATCGGCCATGGCCTGGCCGCGGTCGCGGCTTTCGCCATGGACATGCTCGAACAGTGCAGCGACAGTGTGCGGCTGCGGTCGAACAGCGTGAGTAGCGTTCCTGGAGTCGTAGATGTCCGCGCCGGCGACTCGTCCAGCAGCGCGCCGATGGCGGCCTGGCCGGATGCGGTACGATGCCTCCTCAGCCAGTACCGCGGCGATCTCGGGAGTCGCTGTCTGCAGTGCCTCGGTGGGGTAGGTCAGCAGGGCCGCGAGGGCACGATAGGTCCGCGCCATCACACGATCTCCATCGGGTTCTTGTCCTTGGCCTCCCGAACAGGTCGAAGCCGGTTTGCCCGAGCAGCCCTCGCCGAACGAGAAGCCGCAGGAGCCGCGTGAGCCGGAAGACATCCTCGCCGGTTTCGCGATGCGCCGTCGGAATGACGAAGCGGTCTTCGTAGTTGGCGATCGCCATCAACCGGTACATGTCCTCGATGTCGGTGCCGGACAGGCCGACGCGCTCGGCAATCCGTCGCGCATCACGCCGTCCACCGTCTTGCCGCGCATGTAGGCGCGCATCGCCAGCATCCGCTCCAGCGCCTGCTCGATCGGCTGGGTGCGGCCCGCGGTCAGCAGATTGGCGAGATATTCGACCGGAATGCGCAACGACTTCACGTCGGGCATGTCCGCCGACCTGGCCGAGGTCGCCCTTCGCCGCGGCCGACTGGATCGGCGACAGCGGCGGCACGTACCAGACCATCGGCAGGGTGCGGTATTCCGGATGCAACGGGAAGGCGATCTTCCAGTCCATCGCCATCTTCCACACCGGCGAGCTTCGCGGCCTCCAGCCACGCATCGGGGATGCCGTCGCTCGCGCCTGCGCCTGCACCTGCGGATCGAACGGGTCGAGAAACACCTTGAGCTGCGCCTCGTAGAGATCGCCCTCATCCGGCACTGGGCCGCCGCCTCGATGCTGTCGGCGTCGTACAGATCACGCCGAGGTAGCGGATGCGCCCGACGCAGGTTTCGGAGCACACCGTCGGCTGGCCGGCCTCGATGCGCGGAAAGCAGAAGGTGCACTTCTCCGATTTGCCGCTCGACCAGTTGTAGTAGACCTTCTTGTACGGGCAGCCCGACACGCACATCCGCCAGCCCCGGCACTTGTCCTGGTCGATCAGCACGATACCGTCTTCCTCGCGCTTGTAGATCGCCCCGGAAGGGCAGGCAGCGGCACAGGCCGGGTTGAGGCAGTGCTCGCACAGCCGCGGCAGGTACATCATGAAGCTGTTCTCGAACGCGCCGTAGATTTCCTTCTGCACGCCGTCGAAGTTGGTATCCTTCGAGCGCTTGGTGAAGGGACCGCCGAGGATTTCCTCCCAGTTCGGCCCCCAGGCGATCTTTTCCATCCGCTCGCCCGATATCAGCGAACGCGGCCGGGCCGTCGGCATGGCGTCGCCTTCCGGCGGTCTGCAAATGCGCGTAGTCGAAGGTGTACGGTTCGTAGTAGTCGTCGATTTCCGGCAGGTCTGGATTGGCGAAGATCTTCGCCAGCACTCGCCACTTGGCGCCGATGCGCGGTTCGATCTTGCCGTCGGGGCGGCGCAGCCAGCCGCCATTCCATTTCTTCTGGTTTTCCCACTCTTTCGGGTAACCGATGCCGGGCTTGGTCTCGACGTTGTTGAACCAGGCGTATTCCATGCCCTGGCGGCTGGTCCAGACATTCTTGCATGTCACCGAGCAGGTATGGCAGCCGATGCATTTGTCGAGGTTCAGCACCATGGCGATCTGCGCGCGTATTTTCATGCACATCTCCTTCTGCTGCGCGGTCGGTGCGGTGCCGTCGAGCCAGTCCACCTTCTTCATGCGGCGGATGACGATGAACTCGTCGCGGTTGGAGCCGACCGTGCCGTAGTAGTTGAAGCCGTAGGATTGCTGCGCATAGCCGCCGATCATATGGGTGGGCTTCAGCACGGTGCGCGTCACCGAGTTGTGGATGCCGCCGCGTTGGTGCGTGATCTCGCTGCCCGGCACGTTCACGATCTTTTCCTGCGCGTGGTACATCAGCGCCATGCCGGGCTTGACGCGTTGCGACACCACCGCGCGCACCCAGCGCGCCGTTGGTGTTGTAGGCCTCGACCCAGTCGTTGTCGGCGATGCCGGCGCGCCGCGCGTCGTCCTCGCTGAGCCAGATACCGGGCCACCGCGATTCAAGGTCAGCATCAGCAGGTTGTCCGAGTAGGTGCTGTGGATGCCCCATTTCTGGTGCGGGGTGATGAAGTTAGCAATCTTT
>CAVXNH010000009.1:0-11254 GCA_963762885.1 uncultured Alphaproteobacteria bacterium | reverse complement strand
GCGGTGATCTCGACGATCGTGTTCTACCTGACGCTCGCCACTTCGGGCCTGCTGCTGCTGGTCGCGCTGATTACCTGGCGCCACCGCACGCTGCACGACCTGGTGAGCGGGCTGGTGGTGGTTCGGGCCGTGGCGATGCAGCCATTGACCCCGCCCTTCGGCTACGGGAACATCCCCGGCGGGTCCCCGTACGCATGAGTTACAAACCTCCACGCCGGCCGCAATTCTTCTACACGACGGCCCCCCTGCCCTGCCCCTATCTGGCGGGACGGACCGAGCGCAAGGTCGTCACCGAGATCACCGGCCCGGACGCCGACGCCCTGCACGACCGGCTGTCGCGCGCCGGCTTCCGCCGCAGCCACAACATCGCCTACGCCCCGGTGTGCCCGTCCTGCCAGGCCTGCGTGCCGATCCGCATTCCCGTGGCGACCTTCCAGCCTGGCCGCACGTTGCGCCGCATCGCGCGGGCCAACACGATGGTGGAAGGGTTCGAAGTTCCCTCGCGCGCCACGGCCGAGCAATTCCAACTGTTCCAGCGCTACCAGCAGTCGCGCCACGGCGAAGGCGACATGGCGACCATGAGTTTCTACGACTACCGCGCCATGGTCGAGGACACCCCGATCGAGACCTTCATCGTCGAATTCCGCGACCCTGACGATCGGCTGGTCGGCGCCTGCCTGACCGACAAGCTAGGGGACGGGCTGTCGGCGGTTTACAGCTTCTTCGCGCCGGGGCTGGATAAACGCTCACTGGGCACCTACGCGATCCTATGGCTGATCGAACGTGCCCAGGCGTCCGGCCTGCCGTTCGTGTATCTCGGCTACTGGGTCCCGGAGAGCCGCAAGATGGCCTACAAGTCCCGCTTCCGCCCGAGCGAGATCCTGATCGGCGGCACCTGGCGCATGATGACCGACGCCGATATGGGCCCGGCCGAGGTCGGGGACATGGCGCTGGTCCCGGAGTCCGCCGACTGAGCCCCGTCCCGTCACGGCGACCGCTCCCGTCACGGCGACCGCTCCCGTCACGGCGACCGCTCCCGTCATGGCCGGCCTTGTGCCGGCCATCCACGCCTTTTCGTGGACGGCGCAGTCAAGGCGTCGATGGCCGGCACAAGCCCCGGGACACGCGCCCGGGGCCATGGGCCGGCCATGACGAGAAATGACCGCCGAACCCGACTGGCTGCTCTGGGCGCGTGAGATCCAGGCCACGGCGCAGACCGGGCTGGCGTTCTCCAAGGACCCCTACGACATCGAGCGCTACCACGCGCTGCAAGCCCTGGCGTCGCGCATCCTGGCCGCCCACACCGCCGCCCCCGCTGCACAAATCGAGGCGCTGTTCGCCGCAGAGCATGGCTATGCAACGCCGAAGGTGGACGTGCGCGGGGCGGTGTTCGACCCCGAGGGCCGCATCCTGCTGGTCCGCGAGGTGCAGGACGGCGGCCGCTGGACCCTGCCCGGCGGCTGGGCGGACGTGAACCAGACCCCGGCCGAATGCGTGCTGCGCGAGGTGACGGAGGAATCCGGCTACATCGCTCGGGTGGTGAAACTGGCGGCGGTATGGGATCGGGCGCGGCAGGGCCATCCCCCCGGGGTGTTCTCCATCGTCAAGCTGATGTTCGTCTGTGCGCTGGCCGGCGGGGCGGCGAGCACCAGCCTGGAGACCAGCGGTGCTGCCTGGTTCGCCGAGGACGCGCTGCCCGACGACCTGTCCCGCGGCCGCACCCTGCCGCACCAACTCGCCCGCATGTTCACGCATTGGCGGCAACCGGAGCTGCCGACGGATTTCGAGTAGCGATCACGGGGGACAGGATCGTTCCGTAACCATCGCGTCGGAGCGACGTTTCCCTGATGGTCTCAACAGCGCGTGAACATGCCGCCATCGCTCGCTCGTTGCCCCACGCTCCTATAACAAGGCGGGATGAACAAGGAACACAGTCGGGGCAAGAACCCGGCAATCCGGCCGTGAGCACCGCTCGAGCATTTCCAATCGACGGCGGGGAAGTCCTGGCGCTGGCGGAGCAATCCGCCGGCATCGGCGTCTGGCATCTCGACGTCGCCACCAACCAGTTGCACGGCACGCCGCAGTTCTTCCGGATGATGGGGCTGGAACCAACCACCGGCCCCGTGCCACTCGAGACGACGACGCGGCTGCGCCATCCCGATGACAAGGAGCGAGTGCGCCACGCCTATTGCGACGCTATGGAGACCGGTGTGGACCACTGCGAGGTGGAGTACCGCATCGTGCGGCCCGATGGCGAGACCCGCTGGCTGTTGGGCCGCGGCCAGGTTACCCGCAACCCGGACGGCCGCGTGCTGCGCTACACCGGCGTCAACCTCGACGTGACGGAAAGCAAACGGTCCGAAGCCGCGCTGCGCGAGAGCGAAGCCCGGTTCCGTCGCGTGTTCGAGCAAAGCCCGCTCGGCAAGGCCACCATCGACGCGGGTTTCAGCCTGCGCGAAGTGAACCCGGCGCTGTGTTGCATGCTCGGATACGCGCCGGAAGAGCTGATAGGCCGCAGCTTTCTCGACATGGTGCATCCGGACGATCGCGAGCGTTGCGACGCCGCCAGCCGCGGCCTGATCGGCGGGACGCTGCCGCAGGCGCAGATGGAGGAACGCTTCGTTCGCAAGTCCGGAGAGGCCTTCTGGGTCAGCATCACGATCGGCCCGATCCGCGACCTGAGCGGCAACATCCTCTACAGCCTCGGCATCATCGAGGACATCGACGAGCGCAAACGCATCACCCAGGCATTGCAGGACAGCGAGCGCCGGCTGCGCGAGCTGAATGAGCACCTGGAGCAATTGGCGGAGGAGCGGGCGCGGCAACTCGCCTCCAGCCGCGCCCGGTTGCAGGCGTTCTTCGACAACGCGCTCGACTGGCTGACGTTGATCCGGGCTTCGCCGGACGGCCGCTTCGTGTTCGTCGATTTGAATCCGACGTCGGAGAAAGCCTACGGCCTGCCGCGCGCGCAGGTGGTGGAACGCCCGGTGGAAGCAATACTCGGAGCAGACCAGGCGCAGGTGCCGATGCATTTCCTGCGGGAGTGCATGCGCACCGGTGCGCCGCAGCGCTACGTGGCGCGCCGCACGCTGGCCGGCCGCACCACCGCGATCGACGTGATGTTCGTGCTGGTGCCACCGCACGACGACAGTGCGGATCGCTACATCATCACCACCGCCCGCGACATCACCGAACGCGAGGCACTGGAAGCGCAGCTTCGCCAGGCGCAGAAGATGGAAGCCATCGGCAAGCTCACCGGCGGCGTCGCGCACGACTTCAACAACCTGCTTGCTGTCATCTCCGGCAATGCCGAGCTGGCCAAGCGCGGCACGGCGGCGCGGGTGCCGCGGCTGATGGACAACATCCTGCGCGCCGGCGAACGCGGCGTGGCGCTGACGCGGCAGCTTCTATCGTTCTCGCGGCGCCAGTCGGCCAATCCGCAAGTGCTCGACCTGCGCGCCGAGATACCGCGCATCGCCGACATGCTGCGCGCATCGCTCAAGGGCAACATCCGGTTGGCAATGACCGTGGCGGATGACGTCTGGCCGATCGAAGTGGACCTCGCCGAGTTCGAGATCGCGGTGCTGAACGTGGCGGCGAATGCGCGCGATGCGATGCCTGACGGTGGCACTTTCTCCATCGACGTCAGCAACGCAGAAAACCTCTCCCGCCGCGCGGGAGAGGCATGCCCCCGGGCACTTGACCCGGGGGTCGAGGTGCGAAGCACCGAGAGTGAGGGTGCCGCCAACCGCACGGCGCACCTCCGCGCCATCCGCACAGTGCGTTCGAACGACGCCCAGGTCGTCATCGCACTGCGGGATACCGGCACCGGCATACCGGCCGAATTGCTCGGCAAGGTGTTCGACCCGTTCTTCACCACGAAAGAGCCGGGCGAAGGCACCGGGCTGGGGCTGAGCCAGGTTTACGGCTTCGCCCAGCAGTCGGGAGGGACGGCCTCCATCGACAGCGCGCCAGGGCGCGGCACCACTGTGACGCTGCGCCTGCCATGCTCTGACAAGGCCATCGCCGCGGCCTCGGCACCGGACAGTACCGCCACAGCGCAGCGACGCAACGAGCGCATCCTGTTGGTGGAGGATAACCCCGAGGTTGCCACGGTGACGGCGCAGATGTTGGGGCTCATGGGGTTTTCCGTCGAGGTAGTCGATCGCGCGCGCAAGGCACTGGCGAAATTGGATGCGGGTCAGCACTTCGATCTGCTGCTGACCGACGTGGTGATGCCGGACGGCATGACCGGCCTGGACCTGGCACGCACCGTACGGACCAGGTTTCCGTCGCTCCCGACCATCCTGGTGTCCGGCTACAACGATGTGGTGAACGGCGACGGATCCGGCTTCATGGTGTTGCGCAAGCCGGTGCCGTTTCAGGAGTTGTCCCGCTGCATCTGCGTGTGCCTCGATCGCGCCGCGGCGCCAGCGCTTTCCTGATTGCGATCAGGCAGCGAGTGGCAGCAGCGCTGCCCAGAGCGCTACCAGGCCAGCCGCTATCGCAGCCGCAATGAGCATCTGTCGCATGATGGTGCGTCCACGGTGACGGTGATGGGTCGGCGCAGACAGGAGTTCCTCGGGATGCGCAGCGTGCGTGTCGTTGAGGGCCCTGGGGATTCGAAAAGCTGCGTTGAGCCGCATCGCCGCGTTGCCTCTGCATCGAGAGCGGCGTTGCCCAACGCCAAGGCGGTTAATAAGGAGCTGTGGGTAGCGCACACAACATCGATATGAGTTCGCTTGTTTGCGGCGAAGGGGGTGGGGTTTTATGGCGGTCATTGCCGCCCAGTTTTCCGGAAAAGACCCGGGGTATTTTCGTTGCGGGAGGATCGTGCAGGCACGATCTGCCTGGCGATTGCATTTGTCGTGATGAGTTGCTGCGAGGAAGCCCACGATCGCAAGCGCGTGTGGGCAACACCGTGAAGCTTTTTATCACGGAGATAGAATGAGGGCCACGGAGAGCCACGGAGCCAGTGTGCCTCTCCGATGCCGAAGCGGCACACTGGCTCCGTGGCTCTCCGCGGCCCTCATTCTATCTCCGTGATAAAAACTTGCTTGCTGCCGCCCTGGCACGATGTGGCGTAGCGTGCAGCGATCACGGTATGCTCTGTCATATGCTCAGCGACGCCCAACGCGGCTTTCTGGATGCCGGACGCGTGGCCCACCTCGCCACTGCGGACGCGCGCGGCACGCCGCATGTCGTGCCGGTGTGCTACGCGATCGACCAGGCCACGCTGTACATCACCATCGACGAAAAGCCGAAGCGGCAGGATGTGCCGCTGAAGCGCCTGCGCAACATTCTGGCCAACCCGGCGGTCGCGGTGACAGTGGATCGGTGGGACGAGGACTGGACTCGCCTGGCCTGGGTCATGCTGCGCGGCCGTGCCGAGATTCTGCATAACGGGGCGGAGCATGACCGCGCCCAGATGCTGCTGCGTGCCCGCTATCCGCAATACCGCACGATGGACCTGGCGCCGCTACCGGTGATCGCGCTGCATATCGAGCGCGCGAGCAGTTGGGGACGGATCTGAGTACACCTCTCCCGCGGGAGCGGGAGAGGTCGAGGTGCGCAGCACCGAGGGTGAGGGTGATCGCGTCGGCACGCTCTACCTGCTACGTGCCGACCCGATCACCCTCACCCGCCGCTCCGTGGCGACCTCTCCCGCGAAGCGGGAGAGGTTATCTCCAGCGCAGCGCACTCGAACTGATCCACTTGCGGGCCTCATCGAACCTGCTCACACTGCAAGCGGATAAAAACACAAAGGGGGGAAATCGATGTCGTCACCCATGCTGCAGCATGCTGCCGCCAGCGCGGTCGCACTGCTGCTTGCGGTCAACACCGCACTCGCCGCGCCATACATGATCGTCGGCAACGACGAGAAGGTCCTGTGGGATGATCAGGGCAAGCCGATCATCTCGCCATCTGGCAAGGACACCGTGCAGATCGTCGATCTCGCGAAGCCCGAGGCGCCGAAGATCGTCGCGACCTTGCAGCTTGAGAACTCGATCGTCGGGCCGCCGACCAATCTCGCCATCTCGCCGGACAACAGCATCGCGCTGGTCGCGGATTCAATGACGGTGGTGGACGATAACGGCACCCGCAAGATGGTGCCGACAGACAAGCTATGGGTCATCGACCTCAAGGCGAACCCGCCGAAACTGGTGCAGACGGTAACGTTGGGCAAGCAGCCGTCCGGCCTGTCGTTCAGTCCGGACGGCAAGATGGCGCTGGTGTGCAATCGCGCCGACGGCACCATCAGCGTGTTGAAGATCGCCGGCACGCAGGTGACACAGACCGGCACCGTCACGATGGGCAGCCCCGGCGTCTCCACGGTCGAGTTCACCCCGGACGGGAAGCACGCCCTCGCGGTGAGGTCGCCGGACAACCACGTCGCCTTGCTCGACGTAGACGGCGACAAGGTGACCTACGACAACAAGCTCGACATGCCGACCTATCTGTTTCCGTACAACGTCGTCGTCACGCCGGATTTGAAACTGGCGATCACCGCCGATAACGGCTTCGGTGGATCGGCCGACGGCAATATGGACGCGGTCAGCGTGGTGGACCTGACGTGGCCGCATCCGCACGTCATCGCCCATGTCACCGTGCAGGATGCACCGGAGGGCTTGGCGATGAGCCCGAAAGGTGACCTGGCCGTGGTTGCCAATGTGAACGCGTCGAACAATCCGCCAGCTTGGTTCTACCACAAGAATGGCACCGTCACGATCCTGCGGATCGACGGACAGAAGGTGACGGCGATCAAGACGCTGGATGTCGGGCGGGTGCCGGAGGCGGTCGCGTTCGCTCCGGACGGCCGCTACATCTATGTCGGCAATTACACCGACCAGGATTTTTCGATCCTCAAGGTGAATGGCACCAACGTGGTCGACACCGGCAAGCGTTTCAAAGTGGGTGGCCATCCGGCATCGGCACGCATGAGCGCACACTGACGCGGGTAAAGCACAGCAGGCTTCCCGCTCACCGCGCGCGCAACCGCAACGCGCTGACGACCATCGCGGCAGCCGACGACGCGACAGCGATGCCAAGCGCCAGGGTGGTGCCATGCGCCACCTCGGCGCCGGCGCGCGCGCCGGTCAGACCGAACGCCAGCGCCACCAGCGCGCTACCAAGCGTCTGGCCGGTCATCCGCGCCGTTCCGAGCATACCGGAGCCGGCGCCGCTGCGCTCGATCGGTGCGCTGCCGACCAGCAGGCGGTTGTTGGGCGCCTGGAAAAAGCCGAAGCCCAACCCGCATAGCGCCATGCGCCACGCGACCTCGGCGTAGCCCGGCGACGCGGGCATGAGGAGCAGCGACACCAGGCCCATCGTCATTGCCGCCAGGCCTAACGATCCCAGGACACCAGCCGGATAACGGTCCGACAGCCGGCCGGAGATCGGCGCCACGAAGACCACGATCGCCGGCCACGGTGTCATCATCACGCCGGTGTCGATCTGCGACAGGCCGACAACGTCCTGGAAGTAGAACGGCAGGGCGACATAGGCGATCGTCTGGGCAATATAGGAACCGACCGACGTGGCGACCGACAATGCGAACACCGGCCGGCGGAACAGGTCCACCGGCAGCAGCGGCGGCGTCAGATGAAGCTGGCGGTAGATGAAGACGGTGCCGATGACCAACGCCAGGACCAGTTCGATGGCCTCGGTTGTTCCGGCGCGCCGCCCCAGCCCGTCCACCGCGACGATCACCAGGCCGAACGTGGCGGCATTGAGCAGCGCACTGAGGATGTCGAAGCGATAACCGGCCAGTGGTGTCATCGGCAGCACGCGCGCCGCCAGCCACAGCGCCACGCCGCCGAGCGGAACGTTGACCGCGAACAGCCAATGCCACGACGCGACCGACAGGATACCGGCGGCGATCGAAGGGCCCAATGCGGAGAACGTGGCAACCACCAGGGCGTTGAACCCCAGTCCTCGGCCGAGTTGCGCGCGCGGGAAGATGAAGCGGATCAGTGCCGTGTTGACGCTGACGATGCCGGCGCCGCCGAACCCCTGCACCACGCGGGCGACAACCAGCAGCGGCAGCGTCGGCGCCAGAGCACACCCCAGCGACGCGGCGGTGAACACCGCCAGGCCCGTTATGTAGATGCGCTTGTAGCCCAGCACGTCGCCCAGGAACGCCAGGGGCAACAGGGAAACCGTCATCGCGAACTGGTAGGCGTTCACCACCCAGATCGTCGCCGCGGGCGTGGCGGCCAACTCGCGCCCGATGGTCGGCAGCGCGATGTTGGCTATGGCGACGTCCAGCGTCGACATGGCGACGGCGATTGCGATGGTCGCCATGGCACGCTGTCGCGCACCCGGCGGAAGGCCCTCCCCGAGTTCCATGCGGCCCGAACCGTTGCTGCGTCGGCTAGATGAGACGCCGCGCGGTCGCCCGCAAGGCGGCGGTTGCGGAGCGAAGCGCAGGCCGGGGATGAAAACGGCGAGCGTTTGGTGCCGCCATCACTACCCCCGTCATGCCGACGAAGGTCGGCATCCACGACTGTGCCGCGCCCACGAAGACAAGACGTGGATGCCGACCTTCGTCGGCATGACGGTGAGGGGGCAGCCTGGGCGTGCCAATCCTCCGTTCTTGCGGGCGAGGTCTAGTGGCGGGCGAGCAGGGGGAACTGCACGCAGAGCAGTTCGGCGCCGGCGGGGCCGGCGGTCATCGACAGCGCGCCATCTTCGGGTCCGACAAACACGCAGGATTCCACCGGCAGCGATTCCGATCCGGCGCAGCTCGCAGTACCCGCCAGCACCAGCCAGAACTGGCCGCCGCCGTTGCCGGGTCGGGGCCAATCGCGGCGGCCGCGGCGGGGAGCCGATAGCGCCACGACGCCATGCCGTCCGCAGTTTCCATCTCGGTGACATGCTCTGCCCGCGCCAGCCGCGCCAGTTCGGCCTCGGACCAAGGCGTCGTCGGCCCGTAGGTGTTCTCGCGATGCTGGTAGCGAGCCCGCGCCGCGCGCAATTCCGAGCGGGCGGTCGGCATGTATTTCGCACCCGGATCCCAGGTGTTACGCAGGGTGAACCAGGACACGCCCTCACCCGCCGCGACGATCGGGCCGTAGGCCGACCACGCGTCGGTGTAGTGCACAGCGACAGTGCCGATGTCGTGCTGTCCGAGCCGTCCGCCGCCCTGCACCACCACCTGGAACTGGTCCGCCTGATGGAAGTGCGGCCGCACAATCGCACTCGCTTCCTTCTCCACCAGGAACGCCATTGGATACAGAGTACCGGACTCCGGCGGCGCCTCGCCTTCCCTCAGCGTGTTGCGATTGCGGCCAATGAACGTGGTGTGCCAGCCGTTGCCGGTCTTGCGCCTGTTGGCCGCCCGCGCGGCCGTGCTGTCCGCTGTAAGGATCATGACGTAGTGCTCTCCGCTTTTGCGGACAATGGGACACGCCTTCCGCGTTGCATGTCAACTCTCACCGCACCCGCGGTCGGTCGGTTTGAATGTCAGGTCCCAACCCTAAGGCCCTGCGGTGGAGTAAATGCTTCAATCAGTCGCGCCGTAATCCCCTGTGTCATGGCCGGCGAAGGCCGGCCATGACACAGGGAGCCGTGATCCGGCGTCAGCCGCTTCGGTTATTCCCCCCCTACAATGCGCGCTATATTCCGGGCAGTGGCGCGACGGGTTTGACGGGGTCAACGAAGCTATCGGGCCACGTTTGACAGGCGCAAGCGGCGGAGCAAACGTGAGAACCGGCCACATTGACCCGAGGCCGCCACTCGACCGTGGCGGCGGGAACCGATAAGACTGCCGTAATGCTGACATTCGATTCGAACCGTGTCTTATAGACTGATCGCTATTAGGGGGCCGCGATCGACCCGATCCAGGGCGCATGGTAAGGCTCAGTATTGTTTCCAGTTCCAGAAACGAAGTTCCTTGCAGGCCGCTTCACGTTCTCAATAATCCGCAAGGAACCGCTTTGAGGGGATGGCATGCCCGCAGGGGGCCTTGGATCGATCTACGCTTCAGGCGATTGCGAGATTGATCTCGCTCGGCCGCGAACTTCGGTTGGGCGGCTTTCCGGTCCCGGTCGGAGGCCGCGCCTTCGAGATCGTCGAGATACTGGCGGAGTCGGCCGGCGAGCTTGTCACCAAAGACGAACTGATGAACCGCGTCTGGCCGGGCGCGATTGTCATGGATAACACACTCCAGGTTCATGCCGCCGCGGTCCGCAAGGCACTCGGCCGCTACCGGGGTTTGCTCAAGACCAAATTCCGCCGAGGCTATCGGTTGCTCGGTGACTGGACCGTCCGGCGGCACGATGCGGCGAGCCTCCGGTCGGTCTACAGCAGGTGCGGGTCAACAGCAACTCCCCGGTGACCAATTTTCCCGTAACCGAAGACCCATCTGATCGGCCGCACGGCCGCGGTGGCGAGAGCTGCGCGACCTCGTATCCGCCTATCGCGCCGGTGACCCTGACCGGACCCGGCGGCATCGGCAAAACCAGCCTCGCCATGACAGCCGCCCGCGGAGCCCTTGAGAGAGTTGGGATGGCTGCTGGTTGGCTGAACTGGCGTCGCTGTCCGATCCCACCCTTGTGCCGGCGGCGCTGGCGGCCGTGCTTGAGGCTGCCGCCCAGCCGCAACAGACGTCACTACCTGAAGCCCTCGCGCAGGCAATTGGCGACAAAAGGCTACTGCTGGTCCTCGACAATTGCGAGCACGTCATAGACGCGGTGGCGACCCTGTCTGAAACGCTTCATGATGCACTGCCACGCATGTCACGATCCTGGTGACGGGCCGGGAAATCCTGCGGATCGACGGCGACGTCTACCGCGTCCCTCCGCTGGAAGTGCCCGCGGCGGTCGAGGAAGCGCCGGACCAAATACAGGGCTACAGTGCCGTCCAGCTTTTCATCACCAGAATAAAAGCGCTGAATACGGACTTTTCGCCACACACCGAAACCTTTTCGACCATCGGCGCGATCTGCCGGCGCCTCGACGGCATTCCGCTCGCCATCGAGTTTGCCGCCGCGCAAGCCGCCACGCTGGGCGTCGGGAGAGTGGCCGCCGGCTTGCACGATCGTTTCGCTCTATTGACCCCGCGGGCGCCGTACCGCCTTGCCGCGACACCGTACGCTGCGTGCGACGCTCGATTGGAGCCATGCGCTGCTGCCGGAAGCGGAGCAGCTGTTCTTCGTTGCCTGGCCATCTTTCCCGCGGGCTTTACCCTCGATGCAGCCGTCCGCTGTCATGATCGATATCGGACTTGACGCAGCGGCGGTGACGGATTTTTT
>CAVXNH010000008.1:0-146298 GCA_963762885.1 uncultured Alphaproteobacteria bacterium | reverse complement strand
CCCATCGGCCCAGCGTGAAGAGATGGACGGACGATGGGGCTGCCGTCATGAATGGGGCACCTGGTATGAGCTTAGTGCGCGGCGACGGCGGCGGGGGCGCTTTCGGCGACGCCGTTCTTGGCCTTCCAGTCGCCGATGGCGGCGCGGATGGCGTCCTCTGCCAGCACCGAGCAGTGGATCTTCACCGGCGGGAGCGCGAGCTCCTTGACGATGTCGGTGTTGGAGATGGTGAGGGCCTCGGCGACGGTCTTGCCCTTGACCCACTCGGTGGCGAGTGAGCTGGAGGCGATGGCCGAGCCGCAGCCGAAGGTCTTGAACTTGGCGTCTTCGATGACCTGGGTCTCGGGGTTGACGCGGATCTGCAGGCGCATGACGTCGCCGCACTCCGGCGCGCCGACCAGGCCGGTGCCGACTTCGGTGCTGCTCTTGTCGAGCGTGCCGACGTTGCGGGGGTGCTCGTAGTGATCGACTACCTTTTCGCTATATGCCATGGTGTGTTCTCCCTCGGGGATGGTTCAGCTTCTCGAATCGGGTTCTCGAGCCTGCTTCTCTTTAGATGATAACTCAGACTCATTTGGTGCGATATAGGAATCTTTGGGCGCGGTGGCCCGATATACTGCGGAATTATGCCCGATGAGCTTCCCAACCCGATTTTGAGCGAGCCGGAGGTGGTTGAGCCGGTTGGAGTTGAGGTGCAGGATGCGCCGCTGGGGATGGATGTGCCGCCGGCGCGGCGGGCGGCGGCGACGTTCATCTTCCTGACGGTGACGCTGGACATGCTGGCGATGGGCATGATCATACCGGTGCTTCCCAAGCTGATCCAGGGCTTTGAGGGAGGGAGCGCGGCGCTGGCGGCGACGATGATCGGCATCTTCGGGTTCATGTTTGCCGGCATCCAGTTCGTGTTTTCGCCGGTGCTGGGCGCGCTCTCGGACAAGATCGGCCGGCGGCCGGTGGTGCTGATGTCGAACTTCGGGTTGGGTGCGGACTATGTGGTGATGGCGCTGGCGCCGACGCTGCCGTGGCTGTTCCTGGGGCGTTTGATCTCCGGTGTGACGAGCTCCAGCATTCCAACGGCCATGGCTTATATGGCTGACGTGACTCCGCAGGAGAAGCGCGCCGCGGCCTTCGGGATGCTGAATGCGGCGTTCGGGATTGGGTTTGTGGTGGGGCCGGCGCTGGGCGGCGCGCTGGGCAATGTGAATCCGCGGCTGCCGTTCTGGGTGGCAGCGGGGCTTTCGCTGTTGAACGGGATGTACGGGCTGTTTGTGCGCCGCGCGCTGCTCCCCCTTGTGTCATGGCCGGCGAAGGCCGGCTACCCACGAGTCGAACTACGAAGAATGAAGGAGAAATCCGTGGGCGACCGGCCTTCGCCGGTCATGACACAGAAGGAACGTCCGAGGCACAGCGCGTCGGGCACCCGCTTATCCCAGCCCTCCGAACGATCGACACTCGGCCGTTTCGCACGGACCACCGTAACCGTCACTGGCCGGGCTTGACACGGCCATCCACCCAGCACGGTGCCGCGATAGTTGGTCGGGTCAAGCCCGGCCATGACGGTTGGGGCGGCAGGCGCCGTGCGTCAATCGTTTGGCGGGTTGGTATTACTCCGCAGCTTTGCGCAACGGCCAATCATTGACGTTGATGCGCGGCATCTCGAACCGGTCTGTCGTGTGCGCGTACCAGCCGGCCCCGTGCATGCGGCCGATCAGATCCAGCTTCGGCGTATCGATATAGCAGCGATCCTTGTCCAGCACGCAGTCGTCCTGCACATGGAACGCGACCACCTTGCCCAGCACCACAGCGCGGTCGA
The DNA here is from genome assembly GCA_963762885.1 of uncultured Alphaproteobacteria bacterium. Classification (GTDB taxonomy): domain Bacteria; phylum Pseudomonadota; class Alphaproteobacteria; order Acetobacterales; family Acetobacteraceae; genus JASHVB01. Next base: position 144,485 of record CAVXNH010000008.1, on the reverse strand, counting down.
TGCCGACATCGACGATCACCAGCCGTTCGCATTCCATCGATACCGGAGCCTCGGCGATGCGCGGCGGCTTCACATGCAGCGAGGGCGCCGTTGCCAGTCCCGCCTCCGCCAGTTCATTCACCGATTTTGGAAAATCGATCGCTGTAATATTCATTTGCTCTGCCAGCTTGTAGCTGACCAGGTTGACGACGAACTCCCCGGTGCGGCGGATATTGCCACCGGTATCTTTCACATCGCCCGGCGCGCGCCCGCCGATGCCGAACGCGACCACCGGAGGATTGCCGGACATCGCATTGAAAAAGGAAAACGGCGCGGCGTTCAGCGTGCCGTCCACGTCCTGCGTGGTGACCCAGGCGATCGGCCGCGGACCGATCGTCGCGACCAGCAGTTTATAGACGTTCTCGTTCGTCGTTCCGACAACATCGAACAGCATGGCGGTCCCTTGCGCTGACTGACTACGGTGAATGGAGGGATGACCGTTACGCGGCGGCCCCGCCTCTGTCCAGAGCGACACTGCCAGGGCAGGATGCGAACCCATTCGCCATCGATCGTCCGCAGTGTCCTCCTCCGCAATCCGCACGCTTCGCACTCCAGTCAGCGCCTGGTGCTACCTGCTCGTCTGGGTGGCAACGCTCGCCGACCAGTTGCTGCGCATACCGATGCTGGGCGATGCCGCCGGCCTGGCGATGCTGGTGTTCCTGTTGTTGGAGTTCCGTAACCAGCGGCTCTATGCCCAGGTGCTGTTCGTGGCATTGGTCGCGATCGGCATGGTGGGTGTTGCTCGTGCCGCCGACCCGACGGCGCTGTTCTTCGCCGGATGGCGCCGAGGTGCCGCCTACGGAGCGTTCTTCTTCGCACTCACCACATTGCGAGACGCGGCAGAGACCTCGCCACTGGTGCGCCGCTGCGGCCAGCACCTTGTCGCGCAGCCGCCCGGCAGACGCTACGCCGCACTGACCGGCGGCGGACACCTGTTCGGCATCATCCTGTCCTATGGCGCGATCGAATTGCTGGCGGCGATGGTGATGCGCGCCAACACGCTGGAAGCCGCCGGCGGTTCGCCCGGCGTGCGAGCGTTGCGGACCCGCCGCATGCTGATGGCGATCTATCGCGGCTTCTGCGTGATGAACTGCTGGAATCCGATCAACCTGATGACCGCCGTGGTGTCCACCGCAGTGCCGGCCGCGCCGATGCGGCTGCTGTTGCCGATCGCGTTCGTGGTGTCGATCGGGATGGCGGCGCTGGGCTGGCTGGAGGATCGCGTTTCCGCCGCGCGCGCCGCAACCCGCGGCAGCGCGCGGCCGGCATCGACGGAGCGCTGGACCATCCATCTGCGCATCATCGCGCTGGTGGCGTCGGTGATGGCACTGGCGGAATTTGGCAGCATCGGCCTGGGCATTTCGCTGGTCACCTGCGTCACGCTGGTGGTGCCGCTGGTGGGGCTCGCCTGGGTCGTGGTGCAATCGCGCCGCCTGGCTTCGCGCTCGTTGCTGGGTGCGGCACTGCAACGGCGCGTCGGCCGCTTCCTGCAACGCGTGCCAACCTTCCGCAGCGAGGCAACGGTGCTGGCCGGCTCCGGCTTCATGGGCGTCGCGGTTGGTGGTGTGTTGCCCGCAAGCGGCCTGGCGCCGCTGATCGCGCATCTGCCGCCGCTGGGAGTGCCATTGCTCGTGCCGGTGTTGCTGATTGCCACGGGACAAATCGGCCTGAACCCGGTCGCCGTGGTCGCATTGCTTGGCGCAGCGATGCCGGATCCGGCGAGCTTCGGAGTGTCGCCGGCGGTGCTCGCGTTTTCATGCATGCTGGGCTGGGGACTGGGCGTGAACATGACGCCGATGTCGGCCTCGGCAATCACCACCGCGCGCTGGGCCGGCGTATCGCCGTGGACTGTCAGCACGGTGTGGAACACGGCCTACACGATGTCGGCGTTAGTGCTGGCCTGGGTAGCGATTGCGTTGTTGTTCGTGGTGGTGCGGTAGCGGCATCAGGCAACTCAGGCTGTCAGATGAATGCTTACAGGATCAGGGAGACCACGCCCGCCACGATGGCGCCGGTCATCCATTTCAGTACCAGGAGGTCGGCTTCGATTTTGCCGAAGCGATTGTCGTAATCCGCGATAGCCCGCGCCGCCGCACGCGCCTTGTCCTCCGGCGTCCCCGCCGACAGGAACGCATCGTAGACCTCAGCGATCATTGTCGTCATCGATCTGCGCCTTTTCCACCTGAGCGGCACAGGCTTACACTCCAAAACCGAACATCCAGGTAATAACCCCGCCCAACAATCACCATTGGCCCGGCGCGCTGCACATTCAAGCCGCCATCGGCACAACCTGACCGCCGGGCACGTGATCCAAATGGCAGGCGGACACATGGCCCTCCCCGACCGGACGCAGCAGCGGTTCCTCGACCCGGCACCGATCGAACGCGAACGGACACCGCGTATGGAAGCGGCAGCCGCTGGGTGGATTGATCGGACTCGGGACGTCGCCGGTCAGGATGATGCGCTGACGTTTCGCGGTCGGATCCGGTACAGGCACGGCCGACAGCAGAGCGCGCGTGTAAGGATGGTGCGACTTCGCGAACAGCGAGCGCCGGTCGGTCAATTCGACGATCTTGCCGAGATACATCACCGCCACGCGATGCGTCAGGTGCTCTACCGTCGCAAGATCGTGGCTGATGAACAGCAGCGCCAGCCCGAGTTCGTCCTGCAAATCCACCAGCAGGTTGATGATCTGCGCCTTCACGGAAACGTCCAGCGCCGACACCGCCTCATCGCAGATGATCAGGTCCGCGCCGGGCGCCAGCGCACGCGCGATGCCGATGCGCTGGCGCTGGCCGCCGGAGAATTCGTGCGGATAGCGGCCGACCGCGTCGCGCGGCAGCCGCACCTTGTCCATCAGCTCGGCAACACGATCGTCCAGCTCGGCACGATTGCGCGCCATGCCGAAATTACGGATTGGCTCGGCCAGGATGTCGCGCACCTTCATGCGCGGGTTGAGACTGGAAAACGGGTCCTGGAACACCACCTGCACGCGCTTGCGGATCGGCCGCAGCTTGCCGGCGGGCATGTTGTCGATCCGCTCGCCGTCCAGGTAGACCTCGCCGTCGGTGACTCGTAAAAATCGCAGGATCGCCTTGCCGACGGTGGATTTGCCGCAACCGGATTCGCCAACCAGCGACAGGGTTTCGCCGCGGTTGATGTCGAAGGTTACACCATCGACCGCGTACACTTTCGCGGTTTCCTGTCCGAGCAAGCCGCCGTGGATCGGAAAGTGCTTCTTGAGTTCGTTGACCTCGAGCAAGGGACGATTGGGGATCATTGCCTGCGCATGCGGGGACCATCGCGCGTTCGGCATAATGGCAGGCAACAGCGTGACCGGGCGCCTTGGCTTCGAACGCCGGCGCACTCTCCCGGCAAAACTCGGTCGCCATCGGGCAACGGCCGGCGAAGGCACAGCCGACGATCTTTTGCCGCAGGCTCGGCACCAGGCCGGGAATTTCCGCCAGCTTGCCGCGACCGCCTTCGCGCAACGACGAACCGAGCAATGGCACCGAACCCAGCAGTCCGCGCGTGTAAGGATGCAGCGGATGAGCGAAGATTTCGCCGACCGATGCTTCCTCCACCTTGCGCCCGGCGTACATCACCACGACGCGCTCGGCCATTTCGGCGACCACGCCGAGGTCGTGCGTGATCAGCATGATCGCCGAGCCCAACCGCGTTTTCAGGTCGCGCATCAGGTCGAGGATCTGCGCCTGGATCGTCACATCCAGCGCCGTGGTCGGCTCATCGGCGATCAGCAATTTCGGATTGCACGCCAACGCCATCGCGATCATCACACGCTGACGCATGCCGCCGGACAGTTGGTGCGGATACTCGCGCACGCGCCGCGTCGGCGCGGGAATGCCGACCAGTGTCAGCATGTCGATCGCCTTTTGCTCGGCGTCGCGCGCGTTCATGCCCTGATGAAGCTGTACCGTCTCGCCGATCTGCCGGCCGACGGTCAGCACCGGATTCAGGCTGGTCATCGGCTCCTGAAAGATCATCGAGATCGCATTGCCGCGGATGTCGCGCATCTCCGGTTCGGACAGAGTCAGCAGGTCGCGGCCTTCGAAACGGATACTGCCCTTGATCTTGCCGGGAGGTTCCTGGATCAGCCGCAGGATCGACATCGCGGTGACCGACTTGCCGCAGCCGGATTCACCGACCACTGCCAGTGTCTCGCCGCCCTCGACGTGCAGCGACACGCCCTCGACAGCACGCACCACGCCATCCGGCGTATTGAAATGTGTCTGGAGATTTTCGACTTCGAGCAATGCCATGCGTGTCAGAGCCGCTTTGCCAGCCGCGGATCGAGCGCGTCGCGCATCCCGTCGCCCAGCAGGTTCACCGCCAGCACGGTAACGCACAGGAACACCGCCGGGAAGAACACCACGTAGGGCTTCACCTGCCAGAGCGCGCGCCCTTCCGCCATGATGTTGCCCCAGCTTGGGATGGTCGGCGGCGTGCCGGCGCCTATGAACGACAGGATCGATTCGGTGATCATCGCCGAGGCGCAGATGAAGGTGGCATTTACCATCAGCGGCGCCAGCGTGTTGGGAATGATGTGCCGCCAGATGATAACAGGCACGCGGGTGCCGGAGGCGATCGCCGCCTCGACATAAGGTTGTTCGCGCAGCGATAGCACGACGCCGCGGATCAGCCGGGAGACGCGGGGAAACTCGGCGACGCTGATGGCGATTACCACGTTATGCACGGACGCGCGGGTCAGCGCCATCAGCGCGATGGCCAGCAACAGCGGCGGGATCGACATCAACCCGTCCATCATCCGCATGATGATGAAGTCGAGCGAGCGGATGAAGCCGGAGATCACGCCGACCAGCGTGCCCGCGGCCGACGCGACCAGGGCGACAGAGAAGCCGACGATCAGCGAGATGCGGGCACCATACATCGTGCGCGAATAGATATCGCGGCCCAGCATGTCGGTGCCGAACCAATACATATCGGACGGCGGACGCAGCCGCTTCGCCGGCGCCAGCGCGGTCGGATCGACCGTGCCAAGCCACGGGGCGAAGATCGCGATACCGATCATGATGGCGACCAGTACGCCGCCCAGGACGATGGTCGGATGGCGATGGACGAACGTCCCCACCCTGCCCCGATGCTTCACCGGCGGCAGCACGTCCGGCAGCGTCGGTGCTACCGCGTAACCATGGTCCGGGCTGGTTGCGATGCTCATGTCAGGCAGGTCCTTGGTCCAGCATCCTCCCCTCCCCTTGTGGGAGGGGATTGGGGGGAGGATTGCGTGCGGTTCTCAATAGCGGATCCTCGGATCGAACACGGTGTACAACAGGTCTACGGCCAGGTTCACCAGCACGTAGGTAAAGCTGAACAGCAGCACCACGCCCTGGATCACCGGATAGTCGCGGCGAAGAATCGCGTCCACGGTCAATCGGCCCAGGCCCGGAATGGCGAACACGCTTTCCGTCACCACCGCGCCGCCGATCAGCAACGCAACGCCGATTGCCGATCACGGTGATGATCGGCACCGCGGCGTTCTTCAGCGCATGCACGAACAACACGGCACGCTGCCCGACGCCCTTCGCCTTCGCGGTCCGCACGTAGTCCTGGTTCAGCACGTCCAGCATCGTGGCTCGCGTGATCCGGGCCAGCAGCGCCACGTAGATCAAACCCAGCGCCACGGTCGGCAGGATCAGATTGCGCAGGAACGGCCACAGGCCGCGGTCGATCGAATTGAAGCCTTGCACCGGCAGCCAGTCGAGTTCCAAAGCGAACACATAAGCCAACAGATAGCCGACAACGAACACGGGCGTGGAAAAACCAAACACCGCGATCATCATGACCAGCCGATCGATCCACGAGCCGTGCTTCCATGCCGCCACGACACCCAGCGGGATGGCAATCACGATGGCAAAGATCACGGTCAGCAGCATCAGCGACAGCGTCGGCTCGATGCGCTGCTGGATCATGTGCGCGACCGGCAGATTGGTGAAGATCGAGGTTCCCAGATCGCCGTGCAGGATCTGCCACAGCCACTCTCCGAAGCGCACCAGGAACGGCCGATCCAGCCCAAGCGAAGCACGGATACGCTCCACGTCCGCCGGCGAGGCCTGGTCGCCGGCGATGATCGCCGCCGGGTCGCCAGGAGCGATGTACAGCAGACTGAAGACAAAGAACGCCACCACCAGCATCACCGGAATGGTGGTCAGCACACGACGCGCGGCATAGGCAAACATGATCTAGTAAAGTTCCTGAAGTTGAACTGTCATTGCGAGGAGCGTATCCCCCGCCGTCATGCCGACGAAGGTCGGCATCCACGACTTTGCAGCGTTCGCGAAGGAAAGGCGTGGATGCCGACCTTCGTCGGCATGACAGCGGGGGATACGCTCCTCGCAATGACAAGGGATGCACATCAACTCTTGCTCACGTCCCACATCACGGGGAACGGTGCCTTCACCACACCCGTGACGTTCTTGCGCCATGCCTGGTAGCCCTTGAAGAACCCGGTCGGAATGAAGGTGACAAAATCCATCGACGCCTTGTTGATCTCGCGCACGGCCTGCTTTTCCGCATCCTGGTTCGGCGCGGCAAACCAGGCGTCGATAGTGCTTTGCACCGCGTCGGATTTCGGCCAGCCGAACCAGGCATGGTCGCCGGTGGTGTAGAAAGCCGGCTGCGCGCCGGGGTTCACGCAATCCACCCCGGCATGCCAGGTGTGGAACACGTTCCAACCGCCCTTGTCGATCGGCTCCTTGCTGGCGCGCCGCGCACCCACGGTGCCCCAATCGGTCGCGACATAGTCAACGTTCAGGCCGATCTTGGTCAGCATATCCGCAGTGACGTCACCCTGCGCCTTGATGATCGGCACGTCTGTGCCGATCACCATCACCACTTTCGCGCCCTTGTGCCCGGAATCCTCGACCATCTTGCGCGCCGCCGCGATGTCGTGGCGCTTCAAATTCTCGCCGCCGTAGTCGCTATACAAAGGCGTGCCGGGCGTGAAGAAGCTGGCGGATTCCTGCCACAGGTTCTGATCGCCGCCGACCACGGCCTGCATGTAATCCGCCTGGCTGGTAGCGATCAGCGCCGCCAGCCGCACCCTCTGGTCGTCGAACGGCGGATACAGATGGTTCATCCGCAGGTCGCCGATATTGCCCAGCGGATCGGCAATGTCGATCGTCACGCCGTCGCTGCGGCGCAGCACCGGAACCAGGTCGGGCAGCACCGTTTCCCACCAGTCCACCTCGCCGGACTGCATCGCGGCCGCGGCGGTCGAGGCGTCCGTGATGATCTTCCATTCCAGGCGATCGATGTTCACCCGCTTGCCGCCCGACAGCCAATCGGACTTCTCGTCCCGCGGCACGTAGCCATCCCAACGTTCGAACACAGCGGAGGCGCCGGGCACCCATTCGTCGCGTTTGAAACGGAACGGTCCCGAGCCGACATACTCGCTGATCTGCTTGAAGGGGTCGGTCTTGGCAATGCGCTCCGGCATGATGAAGGCACAAGGCGTGCCGACCTTGCCGAGCGCATATAGCAATTTCGGAAACGGCTGCTTGAGGCGAATGCGGAAGCTGCGGTCGTCCACCGATTCCATCGCGTCGAGCCGGGCCTTGATCATCTGGCCCATGTTGTCGCGTACCATCCAGCGCTGCAAACTGGCGATCACGTCGGCGGGGCGCACCGGTTCGTTGTCATGGAATTTCAGGCCGCTGCGCAGCTTGAACGTCCAAACCAGGCCGTCTTCGGAGGTGTCGGAGCCCTCGCACATCTGCGGCTTCGGCACCAGGTTGCTGTCCACGCCATACAGCGTATCGAAGAACAGCACCGAGGCGTTGCGGACCACGTAGAGCGTTGTCCAGATCGGGTCCAGGTTGGCCAGGTTGGCCTGGGGGATGAAGCGCAAGACCTTGCTTTCGGCGCTCAGGCTTAGCCGCGGCGCCGCCAACCCGGTGGCCGCCGCAAGGCCGCCAGCGGCCGCAGCCCGCAAGAATCCCCGACGATGCATCGTCTGATTTGCCCCCGTTTTCGTGTGTTTGATGGTGCCGCTCCCAGACCGGCGCCGCAGCCTGCCTCAGCCACGCGCGAAAGGCCAGCGTTGGTTGTGCAAGGCCAGGACTCTGCCATGGCCTTGCTTCGTTACTGCACCGGGCAGGCACTCATGATCGCGGCATAGGCGGCAGAGAAGCCAGTCAGGCTGAACGTGTCGGTGACCGGCCCATAACTGGGCGAAACCGACTGCACCATGGCCTGGCTACCGCTCCGCAACGCCGCAACCGCCATCGCACTGTTTCGCGCGAAAGCCGTGCCGTTGGCCGGATAGAGATCCAGCCCCGCCCCATCGACCCGCAGGGCGACGCCCGCGTCGGTCGCGATGCCGCCGATCGATACCGCATCGCGTGCGGTCGGCCGCTCGGTCACAGTGAGAACGGCCGCGGACCGGTTGGGCACCGGCGGTATCGACCCCACGGCATGAGCGACGGCATAGCAGACCGGCTGGCCGTTCTCCTGATAAATGGCCGCGACCCAACTGCCGAACGCCCCCAACGTCTGCGGACCCGAGGCGAACGGAGGCGGCCCAGCGAACCCGGCCGGCGCCGAGTACCGGCGGAGCAGCCTGCGGATAGCCGGAAGGGCCAGCATCGTCGCTCTCGGCGAACGCGGAATAGGCCGCGTCAGAGATCTGGCCGGTGGCGGGGTTGACCAGCAGCATATCGGGCCCGTAACGGACCCACTCGTAGCCCGGCGGCGGCGCGGCAAGCCCATAGTCGATCCAGTCGGCAACCAGATAGGCACTGACGATGAACGCGAGCGGCAGGAAGGCGCCGATCCCATAGCGCTGATAGTACATGCCGGCCGGCCACCGGTAGCGGCCGGCGCGGAACGGGGCATAGGTTTGGCCGTGATAGGCAAAGGCCGCGGCACGAGGATCCCTGACCGGAGGGGCCCCGGCGTGCGACGACGTGGTCACGGCCGAGTCGGACCGCAGCGGCACCCCGGCGGTCACCGGTGCCGAGCCGGTGGGCGCAGGCCGATACCCTGGGGCCGGCGCAGTCTGCACCGGTGCCGCGTGCTGGGGCTCGAATTGCGGCGCTGGCTGCTGCTGCACCTGCGGGTGCGGTGGCGGCGCCGGCGACGGACGTTGCGGTTCCTGGCAGTTCGGCTGGTTGGGCGGACAGGCCGACCACGCCGGGCTGCCGATGGCGCACCCGAGTGCCACTGCCACCAAAGCAGCGAATCCGCCGGTCTTGCGCAACGATCTCATTGCGCCAATCCGCCCTGTCCAGTTCATCGCAACGTCCCCTCAAATCAACTCCCCATCTCCTTGCGGGAGGGGAACCCCTTTCCGCGCGGCAATCGCCGCGGTTTCAAACCGGATTGCTCGAGCCGCCGCCTAACTCGCAAAGCCGGCGTTCAATCCCGCCAGCTTGGATCGCGCCGATCGAGCATTCGCAGCATCGCCGGCCAGTGCAGGGCCACAGGTGTGGCACGGGCGGCTGCGCGCTGGCGACGCTCGACGCTGCGTTGGACGATGTCGTCGGACGGCAGCAAAAGGTCGGCGCCGCACGCCATCGCGTCCACCTGCGCAGCGCAGGCCGCCTCGAACTGGTGGATCGCACGGAACGCACCGGCTGCGGTCGCATCGCAAACCAGCAGCCCATGGTTGCGCAGCACCAGGTAATTGCGGTCGCCCAGGTCGGCCACCAGCCGCTCCCGCTCGGCGGTATCCACCGCGGGGCCTTCGTAATCGTGATACCCCACCGGGAAGCAGTTGATGGCGGTCTGCGTCATCGGCAGGAAGCCGCATTTCATCGACGCCACCGCCATGCCCGCGCGGGAGTGCGTGTGGATCACGCAGGCGACGTCAGGCCGCGCGCCATGCACCGCACTATGGATCACGTAGCCTGCGAAGTTCACGCCCACGTCGCGCCCGTGCGGGTTCAGCACCTCGTTGCCTTCGATATCGATCGTCACCAGGGAGGACGCAGTGATCTCCTCGTACATCCAACCATAGGGGTTGATCAGGATTTCTCGCCCTCGCCCGGCACGCGCAGGGTGATGTGGTTGAAGATCAGGTCGGTCCAGCCATGCAGCGCCATCAGGCGGTACAGCGCGGCGCAATCCAGCCGCGCCTGCCACTCGGCGGCGGACACACGGGAACGGACCATGCTCTGCATCATGGTGTCGGGCATTGGGGTGTCCTCCGTTATGACGATGCGTTCATCGCGACGGTACGCGGCTGGCCGCGGCCGATCACCACGACGCTGATTGTGCCGAGGGCCGCGACGGCGGCGATCGGCATCAGGGCCATCGGGAAGCTGCCGGTCTCCGCTTGGATCCAGCCAACGAGATAGTTGAAGCCGAAACTGGCCAGGTTGCCGAGTGCGTTGATCTGCGCCAGGCCCGCCGCGGCCGAGGTGGCGCCGAGCCATTCCGAAGACAGTGCCCAGAACGGCCCCTTGCTGGCGTAGGTGCCCGCGGCGATCAACGTCAGCAGCGGAATCATCGCCCACAGGCTGCCGATCGCGAAGAACGTTGCGATCATCGCCAGCACCATCCAGCCCAACGGCAGCGCGTTGTGCCACACCCGCTCGCCGGTGCGGTCGGAATTGCGGCCCCACAGGATCATCCAAACCGCGGCAATACCGAACGGCACGGCGTTGACCAGGCCGGTCTGCCAGTTGGTCAGTCCGAACGATTTGACCAATTGCGGCATCCACAGCGACAGCGACGTGGAGGCGCCGGCCGCGCCAGAATACACCAGGGCCATGATCAGCACGTATTTATTGCTCATGATGCGCCACACGGACGGATGCGAGATGCGCGGCGCGCGCGTGCGCTCGTCGTCCAGCTTGCCGATCAGCCAGGCCTTCTGTTCGGCCGTCAGCCAGCCCGCATGCTCTGGGCGATCCGTAAGCCAGACGAACGACGCGATGCCCAACAGGATGGCCGGGGCCGCCTCGAGCAGGAAGATCCATTGCCAGCCGCCAAGGCCGAGCACGCCATCCATGTACAGAATGCCGCCGGAGATCGGCGAACCGACCAGCCCAGCCACCGGAATGGCCACCATGAAGATGCCGACCATGATCGCGCGATACCGCGCCGGGTACCAGTAGGTGATGTAGAGAATGACGCCGGGGAAGAACCCAGCCTCCGCCGCGCCGAGGACGAAGCGCAGCACCAGGAACGAGGTCGGCCCACCGATCAGCGCGAAGGCCGCCGACACCAGCCCCCAGGTGATCATGATGCGGGCGATCCAGGTCCGCGCGCCGAACCGCTCCAGTGCCAGATTGCTGGGGACTTCGAGGATGAAGTAGCCAACGAAGAAGATGCCGGCGCCGAGGCCGAACGTCTTCGGGTCGATCCCGACCGCCTTGTTCATTTGCAGCGCGGCAAACCCGACATTCACGCGATCGATATAGCAGATCAGATAGGCCGCGAGCAGAAACGGCATCAGCCGCCAGGATACGCGGCGCATGACAGCCGCTTCCAGCGCCTGGTCTTTCGTCATCGTCATGGACATTCGCATTCCTCTCGTTGCGCGGGACGGCCCGCGATACTGCCCCGGAACGATTCGCGCCGGGTTCGAAGCGACCCGGCGCGGATCAAGCCGTTGCAGCAGCGATGCAGGATGCGGCCCTCCAGGGCGGTGCGCAAGTGCAGCCGGCTAATGCGGTGCGATCCTGACGCTTCGATGCCGCTCCTCCCACGCTTGAAAGGCGGCCGCGACGTGTCAGTCCGCAAGCGGCCCGGATCGAAGCATGAGGATCACGACACTAGATTTCGCCTCCAGCCTCAAGTCGCTCGAGTGCCGCGGCAGCGTTCGCCTTCAGTTCCGGCAGCCGTTCGGTCACCACCTTCCAGATAATGCTCATGTCAATATGGTCGTACGCGTGCCGCAGCCGGTTACCCATGCTGCGAATATCCTGCCAGGGTTGCCCGGGCATCAACTTTTCCGCGGCATCGCCAAGCCGGTGTGCCGCCTCGCAGATGCGCTCCAAACACCGTTCGACCGCGTCGTATCTCATCCTGTCTTGCGACAGGCCTTGCTCGTCGAGTTCGGCAACGTACTGCTCGATCGATGTCGTGTTGTCGATAATATCCCGCAAACAGTCGGCGAGGCGGTACCGTCTAATACGCTCGGACACGATCCCGCTCCACCTCGGCCTTCAGCCGCGGCTTCTTGATCGGCTCCAGCAGGATCTGCACCTCGCGACCCAGCAAATCCCCCAGTTCGCGCTCCAGCCCCACCAAGCGGATCAGGTCCATGTTCGCCGCCGGGTCGAGTTCGGCCACCAGGTCGATATCGCTGTCGGGCCGCGCCTCGCCACGCGCCACCGAGCCAAACAGCGACAACGCCCGGATCCCGGCCGCGCGCAGCCGCGGCTCCTGCGCCCGCAGCAGTGCGATGATCTTCTCTGCCGTGACCGCTTCCGCTGTGTTCATGCCACCGTCTCCGCCGCCAATATAGCATGTCCCGGCCCGTGCTACCCCCCCTCGCCTTCTGGCTCGAATCAGCCTATCTACCCACCCATGATGCAGCGCAGCGTCCAGGGCCCGTCCGGCCCCCCCGCCGCCGCCCGATGAACGGACAGAGCCCCGCTTGAGCGACACCCCCGAAGACCCGGCGGCCCCGCCCCCCGGCCCGCCCGAAGACAACCAGCCTGTGACCATCGAGGAGGAGATGCGCCGCTCCTACCTCGACTACGCCATGAGCGTAATCGTTGCGCGCGCGTTACCGGATGTCCGCGACGGCCTGAAGCCGGTGCACCGCCGCATCCTCTTCGGCATGCAGGAATCCGGCTACACCCCGGACAAGGCCTATCGCAAATGCGCCCGCATCGTCGGCGACGTGATGGGCAAATACCACCCGCACGGCGACGCCTCGATCTACGACGCCCTGGTGCGCATGGCGCAGCCCTTCTCCATGCGCGTGCCGCTGATCGACGGCCAGGGCAATTTCGGCTCGGTGGACGGCGATAATCCGGCGGCGATGCGCTACACCGAGGCGCGCCTCGCCAAGGCCGCCATGCTGCTGCTGGAGGACATCGACAAGGACACCGTCGAGTTCCAGCCGAACTACGACGAAAGCGAAAACGAACCCAAGGTCCTGCCAGCGCAGTTCCCGAACCTGCTGATCAACGGCGGCAACGGCATCGCCGTCGGCATGGCGACCAACATCCCGCCGCACAATCCGGGGGAAATCATCGACGCCACTCTGGCGCTGATCGCCGATCCGGACACCTCGCTCGACGACCTGATGCGAATCGTCCCCGGCCCCGACTTTCCCACCGGCGGCACCATCCTCGGCCGCTCCGGCATTCGCGCCGCGTTCGAGACCGGACGCGAATCCATCACCATCCGCGCCCGCTCCGAGATCGAGGAGATGGCGCGCGACCGCCAGGCCATCATCTTCACCGAAATCCCCTACCAGGTGAACAAGAAGACGCTGCTGGAACGCATCGGCGAACTGGTGCGCGACAAGCAGGTCGAGGGCATCACTGCGGTGCGCGACGAGAGCGACCGCTCCGGCATGCGCATCGTGATCGAGCTGCGGCGCGATGCCACCCCGGACGTGGTGCTGAACCAGCTCTACCGCTTCACCCAATTGCAGATCACCTTCGGCATCAACATGCTCGCCCTGGATGGCGGCCAGCCGCGGCAGCTCGGCCTGAGGGACGCGCTGCTGTGCTTCATCCGCTTCCGCGAGGAAGTGATCGAGCGCCGCGCCCGCTTCGAATTGGGCAAGGCCCGCGATCGTGCGCACCAGTTGGTCGGTCTCGCCATCGCGGTCGCGGACATCGACGAGGTCATCCGCCTGATCCGGGCCAGCCCCGACGCTCCCACCGCGCGCATCGCCCTGATGTCACGCGACTGGCCTGCCGCCGATATCGGTCCACTGCTCGCGCTGATCGACGAACCGGGCAACGTGATTACCCCGGAAAACACCGTGCGCCTGACCGATGAACAGGCACGGGGGATACTGGACATAAGGCTGCAACGCCTGACCGGGCTGGAACGCGACAAGATCCACGCCGACCTGATCAAGATCGGCGAGGAAATCCGCGATTTGCTCGACATCCTGTCCTCGCACCCGCGCCGCATGGAGGTGATGCGCGCGGAGCTGGCCAAGGCGCGCGAGGCACTGGCGACGCCACGCATGACCGATATCGTCGAGGGCATCGCCGACCAGCTCGACGAGAATTTGATCGAGCCGGGCCAGATGGTGGTCACCATCACGCGCGACGGCTTCATCAAGCGCACGCCGTTGGAGACGTTCCGCGCGCAGAACCGTGGCGGCCGCGGCCGTACCGGCGCGGGCACCCGCGGCGACGACATCGTCACCCGCAGCTTCCACGCGCATACCCATCAGTGGGTGCTGTTCTTCTCGCTCGGCGGAAAAGTATTTCGCGAGAAAGTGTGGCGCCTGCCGGAAGCCGGGCCGAATGCGAAGGGCCGTGCGTTGGTCAACCTGCTGCCGGAACTTGGCGCCGACACGGTCACCACCGTGCTGCCGCTGCCGCAGGACGAGACGTTGTGGGATTCGTTGCACTTGGTGTTCGGCACGTCGCTGGGCAATGTGCGACGCAACCGGCTGTCGGACTTCCGCAACGTGCGGTCCTCCGGCCTGATCGCCATGAAGCTGGACGACGGCGACCATTTGATTGGCGTCGCCACCTGCCGCGACGGCAACGACGTATTGCTCGCGACACGCAAGGGCCGCTGCATCCGCTTCCAGCTTTCTGATGACACCGTACGCGTCTTCGCCGGCCGCGATTCGTCGGGCGTACGCGGCATTCGGCTGCTGGGTGATGACGCGGTCATCAGCCTGTCAGTGCTTGAACATGTCGAAGTTAGCAACGAAGAACGCGATGCCTATCTGCGTATCGCCAATGCGAAACGACGGGCCAATGGTAATGGCAACGGCAATGGCGGAGAGGAAGACGCCGCGGCAGTCCTCGACAGCCCAGTGCCCGAAGCCACGGAACAGGAAGGCCCCGAGGGAGACGAACCGGCGGCGGAGGTTGCACTGAGTGCCGACCGCTTCGACGAACTGGAAACCAAGGAAGAGCTATTGCTCACCGTTACCGACATGGGTTTCGGTAAGCGATCGTCCGCCTATGAATATCGCGTCACTGGCCGCGGCGGGCAAGGGATTGCCAACATCACCCTGGCGCC
Source organism: uncultured Alphaproteobacteria bacterium (assembly GCA_963762885.1). Lineage (GTDB taxonomy): Bacteria > Pseudomonadota > Alphaproteobacteria > Acetobacterales > Acetobacteraceae > JASHVB01. The sequence goes on along the minus strand of CAVXNH010000008.1, from coordinate 129,287 downwards.
GCGTAATGGCACCGCGGTCGTCGGAACCCTCCCGGTGCGTTCCGGCGACGACGTGATGATGGTGACCGATGCCGGACGACTGATCCGCGTGCCCGCCGACCAGGTGCGCATCACCGGTCGACAGGCAATGGGTGTCACGCTTTTCCGGGTCATCGCCGGGGAACATGTGACCAGCGTCTTCCCGGTGGTTGAAGACGATACCGAGGAAAACGGCGGATCGGACTCCGCCCCGCAAAGCGAAGGACAAGATGGCTGAGCAAAAGCAGGCGCTGCATATGGGCTTTGCGGAGCCGGTGAAGAAGCTTCGGGTCGGGCTGTATCCCGGCACCTTCGATCCGGTGACCAATGGCCACCTCGACGTGATCGCTCGCGCCGCGCGATTGCTCGACAAGCTGGTGGTCGGCGTCGCCATCAGTACCGGCAAGGGCCCGCTGCTTTCGCTGGAGGAACGGGTCGAACTGGTCGAAGCGGAGATCGCCAGTATCGCCACACAGAACGGCATGGTGATCGAGGTATTGCCATACAACACGTTGCTGATCGATTTCGCCCGCAAGGTTGGCGCCAGCATGATCGTGCGCGGCCTGCGGGCCGTGACGGACTTCGATTACGAATTCCAGATGGCCGGAATGAACTATCGCATGGCGCCGGACATCGAAACCGTATTCCTCATGGCCAGCGAGACGCATCAGTTCATCGCCTCGCGTCTGGTCAAGGAGGTGGCAATGCTGGGCGGCGATATTTCCTCCTTCGTGCCGCCGCTCACGCTGCAACGTGTGTTGCAGCGCATCCGCGGCTGAACCGCCGCCACCACGAGTTTTCTGGAGATAGCTGATGGACCGACGGACCTTGCTCGTCACCGGTATTTCGTTGAGCGTCGCCGGACTGACAGCCGACGCTTTGATCGCCGGAGACGCCCGCGCCCAGCCGGCGCTCGATCCCGAAAACACGCTGTACATGGACCTGAAATACGGCCGGGTGGTGATCATGATGTTCCCCGATCTGGCGCCGGCGACCGTGGCGCAGATCAAGACGCTGACGCGCCAGGGATTCTACGACAACACGCCGTTCCATCGGGTAATCGAGGGCTTCATGGCGCAAGGCGGCGATCCCACCGGCAGCGGTAGCGGCGGTTCGAAGCTGCCCGACTTGCCCGCCGAGTTCACCAACAAGCGGCATTTCCTGCGCGGCACCTGTGGTATGGCGCGAACCAGCGATCCGAACAGCGGCAACAGCCAGTTCTACATCATGTTCGCGCCCGGCCAGTCCCTGGATGGGAAATACACGATCTGGGGCCAGGTGGTGAAGGGCATGGAGTACGTCGACCAGATCAAGCGAGGGACGGGCCCTAACGGCATGGTGACTGGCGAGCCCGACCGGATTGTTCACATGCACGTCATGGCGGACGTGAAGTAGCGCCCTACCCAATTGAGACGAGCATACCATTCGCGGAGGAGTTCGAAATGAGCGATACGACCTTGGACCTTGAGAACACGCTGTACCCTGGACATCAATCCGGGCCGGGTGGTGATCAAGCTGCGGCCCGACCTTGCACCAGCGCATGTGCAGCAGATCAAGACGCTGACGCGCCGCGGCTTCTACGACGACACGCCGTTTCACCGCGTGATCGAGGGCTTTATGGCGCAGGGCGGCGACCCCACCGGCACCGGCAGCGGCGGCAGCGACCTCGAGAACATTCCCGCCGAATTCAGCAGCGACGCAAAGTTCGAGCGTGGCACGTGCGGCATGGCCCGCACCTCGGACCCGAACAGCGCGAACAGCCAGTTCTTCATCATGTTCGAGCAAGCACCGCACTTGAACGGGCAGTACACGATCTGGGGCCACGTGGTCGAAGGCATGGAGCACGTCGACGCGATCAAGCGCGGCGCCGGCGGCGGTGGCTCGGTGCGTGATCCCGATCGTATCGTCGCCCTACGCGTAGCCGCCGACGTAAAATAACCGCACGGCCTAACCTCTCCCGCGGGAGCGGGAGAGGTCGATGGTGCGAAGCACCGAGGGTGAGGGTGATCGGGTCGGCACGTAGCAGGTAGAGCGTAGTGTGCCGACCCGATCACTCTCACCCGCCGCTACGCGGCGACCTCTCCCGCGCGTAAGCGCGGGAGAGGTTTACGGGTCCTCCCCTGCCCCCGTAACCTCGATCACGTCCGGCTACCGGACGGGGGGAAAGGAACAATGTCCATCGGCACGCAGCGCATCACGCGCCGCACGACGCTGAAGCTTCCACTGCTCGCCGCCGCCGCGGCCGCGCTGCCAGCCGTTACCGGTCGCGCCGCAGAGCATACGCTGCGTTACGTCCCCTACTCCAACCTGATCGTCATGGATCCGGTCTGGTCGATATCCATCATCGGCCTGGAGCACGCCTTCATGACCTGCGACCAACTCTACGGCCTGGACGAAGTCCTACACGCCGCAGCCGCAAATGGCCGCCGGCCACGAACTCTCCGACGACAAACGCCGCTGGCGCTTCACCTTGCGCGATGACCTGATTTTCCACGACGGCGAGAAAGTGCGTGCCGCCGACTGTGTCGCTTCGATCGCCCGTTGGGCCAAACGCGACCCCTTCGGCCAGCGCATGGCCATATTGCTCGACGAGATGCGCGATCTCGACGACAAGAGTTTCGAAATCCGCCTGAAGCGCCCCTACCCGCATCTGCTCTATGGCCTGGGTGGTACTACATGTTTCATCCGCCCGGAGCATTTGGCGCAGACCGACATCGGCAAGGCGATCACCGACCAGACCGGCAGCGGACCGTTCCGCTTCCTGGCCGAGGAGTTCGTCACCGGCGCGCATGCCGCCTATGCCCGCCACACCGGTTATGTCCCGCGGAGGGAAAAACCCTCGTCGTGGGCCGGCGGCAAGCAGGCGTTCTTCGACCGGATCGAATGGAAATTCATTCCGGACCCGGCCACCGCCGCCGCCGCTCTGCAAACCGGCGAAGTCGACTGGGTCGAGCGCCCCCTGCTGGACCTGGTCACGAAACTTGAATCCGCCCCCGGCGTCAGCGTCGAACAGGTGGACCCCATGGGATTCTTCGGCATCCTCTGGCTGAACAACGCCGCGCCGCCATTCGACAATGCCAAACTGCGCCACGCTCTGCTGCCGGCCATCAAGCAACAGGACTTTATGGCGGCGGTCGTCGGCGACCTGTCCAAGCAGTCGCGCACCGGCATGGGGATGTTCACGCCAGGCTCGCCGTCCGCCTCGGAGGCCGGCATGGACATCCTCAACGGCCCGCGCGACCCCGCATTGGCCAGGAAGCTGATCGCGGAGTTTGGCTACCAGGGCGAGAAGATCGTGCTGATGCTGCCGGAGGTTCCGGAATACCGCGCCATGGGCGAAGTGACCGGAGCGTTGCTGCGGCAACTTGGTTTGAACGTGGATGCGCAATCGATGGACTGGGGCACGCTGTCGACCCGCGCGCGCAGTACCGACCCGACAGTGCGCGCCGGCTGGAGTTGTTATTGCGTCGGTTGGGCCGGGCTGTGGCCAGCCAATCCCGGCAGCAACATTCCGCTATCCGGCGTGCGTCCCAACCCGGACATGGAGGCGCTGCGCGACACCTGGTTCGACGCGCCCGACCTGCCAGCGCAGCGGCGGCTTGCCGAACAGATGCAGATTCTGGGGTTGCAGGACCCGCCGTTCATTCCGCTTGGGCAGTATTTTATTCCGTATGCCTATCGCACCGGACTTACCGGTTTCGTCCGCGCGCCGATTACCGCGTTCTGGAATGTTCAACGAAGCTGACGGACCGCATACCAGGCATCAGGTGACATAGCCGGGCAGGTTCTGGGTATCCGGAGTGATCAGAACCCATGGCTGTGCCGAAGCGCAGAACAGGTTGAGACTTGGCTTGACCACCGACGTGTCATCCAACGTGCCGGCCGCGATCAGCATCCTTTCGGCGCCCTCCCGTTGGAAGATGACCGGAGTCCCGCACTCGGGGCAGAAGCGCCGATGAAACGGCTCTCCGCTAGCACCTCCCGGTTCCGTGTAGGTTTTCAAAGTGCCGCTTACCGCGATACTACCCACGGGAAACGCTATGAGTGTCGCGAACGCGGAACCGCCGTGCCGTTGGCAAGTTGTGCAGTGACAAACGATCGTGCGCACCGGCTCCGCGTCTGTCGAATATTGCACGGCCCCACACAGGCAGCCACCTGTCATCCGCGCCATCGCTTCCTCCGCACCGGCTTATAGTTGCAAACAACGATCGTAAGAGGCTCGCCACGCCATGCGCGCTTTACGGTGGCGCAATTCGGGCGGATACGCAACAGTGGCCAGCGATTCATCGAGCAGGCTCCCCATGTGCGGTCGATACGCTGCCTTCCTTCCCGCCGAGGCCGTCGCCCGGCTGTTCCAAACGGTCAACCCGCTGCCGAACGTGGCGCCGTCCTGGAACGTTGCTCCATCGCAAGACGCAATGGTCGTGCGCCGCCATCCGGAAACCGGCGCACGCCACCTCGACCTGTTGAAGTGGGGCCTCGTGCCGCACTGGACCAAGGACCCGGCGAAGGCTCAACGTCCGATCAACGCACGGGCGGAAACCGTCACGACCGGCGGCATGTTCCGTTCCGCTTTCGCGCAGCGCCGCTGCATCGTCCCAGCCAACGCGTTCTACGAATGGCAGACCCAACCGGCGGGCAAGCAGCCCTTCGCAATCGCCCGCATCGACGGGCAGCCGCTGGCGTTTGCCGGATTGTGGGAAGGCTACCGCGCGGCCGACGGCTCCGTGCTGCGGACCTTCACCATTGTCACCACGCAGGCCAGCGCCGAGATGACGCCGTTGCACAGCCGCATGCCCGTCATCCTGGAGGCACCCGACTGGCCGGCCTGGCTTGGCGAAGCCGAGACCGACCCAGCCACCCTGCTGCATCCGTCGCCGGAGAGCACGCTGCACTACTGGCCGGTCAGCCGCAGCGTCAACACGCCGAAAAACAACACCGCGAACCTGCTGGACCCGGTCACATCTGCACCACCACCCATAGCTTCGCTCGACATACATTGAACTGCTGCAAGCTGGTCCTCTACATTGCGGAACGTCCAGGAACCTGCACGGAGGTCACGCGCGCGTGATGATTACCAACCAGTCCGATGTGCTGATCGTCGGCGGCGGCCCCGCGGGTTCGACCATCGGGGCTTTGCTGGCCCAACGCGGCGAGACTGTGACCCTGGTGGAAAAGGATACCCATCCCCGATTCCATATCGGTGAGTCACTGCTGCCGTTGAACCTGCCACTGTTCGAAGAACTCGGCGTGAAGCAGGCGATCGATCGCGTCGGCATGACCAAGTATGGCGTCGAGTTCGTATCGCCCTGGCACGACCACACCACGATGCTGGATTTCGCACAGGCCTGGGACAAGAGCCTGTTCTATGCGTACCAGGTGCGCCGATCCGAATTCGACGAAATCCTGTGGAACAACGCCGCCGACAAGGGCGCCACCGTGATTGAAGGCTGTCGCATCACGCAAGTGGAGTTCCCGCCTGAAGGCGGCGTCGTCGCCACGGGAGAAGACAGCGACGGACAATTGCGGCGGTTCGAGGCGAAGTTCCTGGTGGACGCGTCCGGCCGCGACACCTTGCTGGCCGGCCGCATGGCCATCAAGCAGCGCAACCGCCGCCACGCCAGCGCCGCCGTGTTCGCGCACTTCACCGGCGCCCGCCGCCTGCCCGGAAAAGCCGAAGGCAACATCAGCATCTTCTGGTTCGACCGTGGCTGGTTCTGGTTCATCCCCCTGGCCGACGGAACCACCAGCGTCGGCGCCGTGTGCTCTCCCGAATTCATGAAGTCGCGCAAGACCGATGTCACCAACTTCCTGCGCGACCTGATCGCGCAATCCCCCGCGCTCTCCGAACGCCTGGCCGATGCGCAAATGACCGGGCCGGCGACGGCGACGGGCAACTACTCGTACCGGGCAGATCGCATGAGCGGGAAGAACTTCCTCATGCTGGGCGACGCTTACGCCTTCATCGATCCGGTGTTCTCGACCGGCGTCTACCTGGCGATGAAAGGCGCCTTTCTGGCGGTCGATGCGGTGACCGCCTGCGTGCATCGCCCGGGCCCGGAGGCGGACCGGGCGGTTCGCAAGTTTGAGACTCAGATCGAGGACGCGCTCGCCAGGTTTTCCTGGTATATCTACCGCATCAATACGCCCGCCATGCGTGACCTGTTCATGGCGCCGCGCAACTATTTGCGTATGCAGGAGGCGATGTTGTCACTGCTGTCGGGCGACGTGTTCGGCCATTCGCCGATTCGCTTCCGGCTGACGCTGTTCAAGGGCGTCTTCTACATCAAGAGCTTCTTCATACGGCATGCGCGCGTGCTCTCTGCATTTTCTCCGGCCCGTTCCCGCGAAGCATGAATTTCGTCGCATCCGACCGCCACACGGCATCCCATGCGGCGTCCCCCGCCGCGACGACGCATGCGGTACTGATTCCCAGCTATAATACCGGCCCTCGGCTTTACGAAACGATGGCAACCATCCGGCGATTGGGTTGGCCTGTTTGGGTCATAATCGACGGCAGCACCGATGGAACCGCCGAGGGAATTGCCGCCAAGGCGGCTGTCGATCCCGATCTCCATGTCAGCGTACTGGCACGCAACAAGGGCAAGGGTGCCGCCATCCTGCACGGTCTCGAACTCGCACGGATGCACGGCATCACGCATGTCGTGACCGTAGACGCCGACGGTCAGCACTCAGCCGACCACATCCAGACGTTGGTCGCCTTGTCGCTCGCGCATCCCGAGGCAATGATTCTCGGTGTGCCGCTGTTCGACGCAAGTGCTCCGGCGGTCCGCGTCTTCGGCCATCAGATTTCGAAGTTCTGGGCGAACCTGGTGACCTTGCGATCGGGAATCGGCAATCCATTGTTCGGCTTCCGCGTCTATCCGGTCGCACCGTTGTTGCAGGTGTTCGCGGAAACCACCGGGATGCGACGCTTCGATTTTGACTCGGAAGCCGCCATCCGGCTGTCCTGGAGCGGTGTTCCCGCAATCAATGTGCCGACGCCCGTGCGCTACTTTCGCCGCGACGATGGCGGCGTGTCGCATTTCCATTACCTGCGCGACAATCTGTTGCTGCTGGGAATGTATGCGCGGTTGTTCGCCTGCTTGCTGCCGCGCCTGCCGGAATTGCTGGCGCGGCGGATCGAAACGGACGCTCTTATACCAACCCGTCAAACGATTGACTACGGCACGGGCGCTCCCAACCGTCATGGCCGGGTCAAGCCCGACCATGACGGTTGGGGGCGCACCCTGCGAAGCCGTCGAGAGTCAATCGTTTGGCGGGTTGATATTACCATGACCATCGGGATTGGCCCGGCAATGACTATCAGCACCGGGCAAAGCGCGCGCGATATCAGATCATTCCGCCGTTAATGGAAATGATCTGCGCCGTGATATAGCCGGCCGCTTCCGACGCCAGGAACTGCACCAACTCCGCAACCTCCTCCGCCGTCCCCGCCCGCTTCATCGGCACCAGCCGCCCGATTTGCTCCTGGTCAAACACCTTTTCCGCCATTGGCGACGCAATGATTCCCGGCGCCACCGCATTGACGGTGATGCCACGGCTGGCGAGTTCCAGCGCAAGCGCCCGCGTGGCGCCATGCAGCCCGGCCTTGGCTGCCGCATAATTCACCTGGCCGCGATTACCCGCCAGCGCGGCAACCGAGGAAATATTGACGATACGTCCCCAACGCTGCCGGATCATCGGCATCAGCAACGGCTGGGTGACATTGAAGAAGCCATTCAGCGAAACGTCGATCACACTGCTCCATTGCGCGCGGCGCATCCCCGGCATGACAGCATCGTCGTGCACGCCGGCATTATTGATCAGAATCTCGATCGGACCGTCAGCCAGCACACCGGCTAGCGCTGCTTCCGTCGCCTCCGCATTAGTAACATCGAAAGCAACGACAGCAGCCGATCCGCCATCGCCAACGATCTCCGCTGCAACGCGTTGCGCACGTTCGCCACCGGCATTGGCATGCACGTAAACATGCCGCCCGGCTGCGCCCAACCTGCGGCAGATCGCCGCGCCCAATGCGCCGCTGCCGCCGGTGACGAGCGCGCGCCTCACGCGGACCCCGCATCGATGACCACCGCGGCACGGCCGGACATCACGGGTGCGCCGCCGCTGGTCAGCTCGAAGCGATAGATCACCCGTGCACCATCGGCGATCAGAAGTCCGGCGCTCACCAGCAAATCGCCCTCCAACAGATCGAGCCGGTCAACCGCGCAGATCACATCGCGCAGACTGGCCAGATAGCCGGCGGCAGGCCGACGTCCACCGCCAGCGAGCCCGCCATGAACAGCCATCGCCTGGGCCGCATACTCCACGCCACAAACCGCGTCGAGACGACCCTCGGCCGCCAACGGATTGTTAGCGGCGCGATGGCTGGAGGCAATGCAGAGGATGCTCGTCTGGTCCCATGCGACCACGCCATCCAGCAAACACATCGATCCTTCATGGGGTATCAGCGCCGCGATGGCCGCCCGGTCCAACAGCAGGGTCACGCCGGGGTCACCGCGATGTCGATATCACTCACACGGATCGTTGCGGCATCGCCACGCGCCATGGCAGCCAGCAGCGGCACTGCTCGCGCCGCGGGATTGCCGAGGCGCAAGCGTTCGAGGTCCGGGTGCGTCATGGCGATTGTCGGCGCCGCCGCTTCGGCGATCGCCACCGTCAGCGCAGCAAGCGCACGTTCGGTCCGGATGGGCGCCAGAACCAATGCCATTCCGAACATCGCAACGATCGGACGTGCGGTATGCAACGGGTCAGGATACGGCACGTCGTAGGCGATCAGGGTGATCGGGCAATCCTGCACCGTAGCCTGCACCGCCGCTTCAAGCATACCAGCGGCGAAGCTGTCGTCGAATGCGCAAAGACTGGTGCTGGGCGCGCGTGACCCTGTCGCCACCGCCCAATAGCCGGACGGCGCATTATGCACCGAGTTATGAAACCGTGTCGGCGACACCTCGCGCCGCGCGCCGGAGAGCACCGTCAGCGTCTCGTGCACCGTTTCGCCATCTCCCCCGGAAGCGGCGAACACCATCGCCATCTCCGCAGGGTCGCGCCCGGCCTGGGCCAATGCCTCGGTACCAGCCGCGATGGCCAGCTTGACCGTCATGCCGGCGCGCCGCCGCTCGGCTGGCGGGAGCAGTGTGATCGGCGGCACGCGCACCGGCGAGGGCTCGTAGGGCACCGTGCCGGCCAGCACTGCCTGCGCTGCCGGCCAACCCTCCAGACCCGGACCGAGCACACCCACACCCTCGACGAACAGGCGCATCATCGTGGCCGCCCGAAGATCAGGCTGCAATTGCTGCCGCCAAAACCGAAAGAATTGCTCTGCACGGTATCGATACGTGCTGACACGGGATCAACCTGATAGCGGCTGCGGAACGCCGGATCGACCGTTTCGGTATGGGCGCTGCCCGGTAGCACGCCGTGCCGGATCGCCAATGCCGCAATGACCGCTTCGACGATGCCTGCCGCGCCTAGCGTATGGCCGGTATAGCCCTTGGTGGAATTACACGGCGTATCGCCGCCGAACAGCGCAGATACCGCCATGTCCTCGGCGGCGTCGCCCACGCGCGTCGCGGTCCCGTGCAGATTGATGTAGTCGATATCGCGCGGTTGCAGTCCCGCCGCACTGAGCGCCCGTTCCATGGCCAGCCGCGCGCCGACACCCTCGGGATGCGGCGACGACATGTGGTACGCGTCATTGCTCTCGCCGACGCCAAGCAGCAGGATGTCGTTTCCATGAGAAGCCGCCTGCGGCTTTTCCAACAAGGCGAAACCGCCGGCCTCGCCGATGGAAATGCCGTCGCGCGCGGTATCGAACGGACGACACGGCCCCTGCGCATTCAGCGCCAAAGCATGGAAGCCGTACAGCGTTGTGAGGCACAGCGAGTCCGCACCCCCGACGATCGCAGCATCGCACATCCCTGCCTGGATCATGCGCGCGGCGCTGCCGAATACCTTCGCCGTCGAAGCGCAGGCACAGGAAACTACAAAGGCTGGACCCTCGATGCCCAGCCGCCGACGGAGATACAAGGCCAGCGAACCGGTGTTCTGCGTCCGCGCGTAGTCGAACCACGCCGGCAACCGTCCGGTCGCCGCATCGCGCGCGCGATAGGCGAGTTCCGCGTGCAGGATGCCCGACGTGCTGGTACCCAGGAACAAGCCGATCCGCCGCGCTCCATAGCGATCCACCGCGCCTGCCACCGCGGCCTCGAAGCCATCCTGGGCCAACACCTTTTCTGCAAGACGATTGTTGCGGCAGTCAAAGCTGGCCAGTCCGTCCGGCAGACTGACATCGTCCAGCGCTTCCACCTCTCCGACATAGGTTGGCAGTTCCACGGTCTCGAACGCGCAAGGTCGCAAGCCGCTGCGACCCGAACGCAGGGACGCAAGCGTCGCCGCCAGACCCGAGCCGATGCTGGAGACGATGGAAAAATGACTGAGATGCAGGGGATCCATGGTGCCCCGCTACTAGCCGGCAGGGCCGGATAATTTGGCGAGTTCGGCGTCCACCTTGGTCTTCTCCTGCATGATGACATCGTAGTAGCGCCGATAGAATGCCGCATGCTCCGGCGTTGCCGGCGTTATGCGCGGCCTGACCAGAATCGCCCCATACAGGCGGGAGAAATACGTCAGATTGGTGGCCAGGTCGGTGTAGCGTGGGTTGGCAAAGATCCTGTCGAACCGCTTTTGAAAATGACCGAACACCGGTTCGTCGTAGAAGATCAGCCGGAGATGATCGTTGTAGATCTCGTTGGGCTGTATCTCCGACGTAGCCTCGGCCAACGCCCCGGGTTCGGTCGGAAACCAACCCAACCGCAGGAAGGTGTCTCGAGCGATGGTGTCGTTGTACAAGGCCTCCGGGTCAGCGATCGGCATTTCATTGGTCCGCCACATCACATTGACGAACTCGTTCTTCGGCACCGGAAAGTCGAATGCCGCAATCAGCAATGGGCGGTCGATCGGCAACTGCCGCCACAGCCCGACGGCGCCCAACGCGTTATACGCCAGGTAGGTGCAGTTGTCGCGCAGGACGCTCCAGTGGAACTCCTTTCGCCCGGTGCGATAAGGTTCGTTCAGCCCGTTCAGGTAGCGTACGATGATCGCCACCTTGCCGCGGTCCAGCGGCACGCGTGCACAATAGCGGTATCGGTCGATGTCGATCGCATAGTCGGTGCCGATAGCCACGTTATACATGTAGTCTCGCACCGACATGTCCGCGGGTTTGGGCGCGAGCGCCTCGGCATGGTACTCGACGCCATCCAGGATGCCCATCGCCTCGGCCTTGGCCTGGATGCGGTCATAGGCAGCCTGCGTCACGCCCTCACCGGGCGCCAGATCGCCGTGATAAAAGAAGTCCCGGCCCTCGGTCGCCGTCCAGTTGGCATTCTTGTAGTGATCGTTGACGCTCATACCTACGCCGCGTCCCGCCATCCCGTCCGGTGACTCGTCGCACAGCGCAAGCACCGGGTAGCCGGCGTCGTGGTCACGACAGGCACCGTTCAGGTAGAACACCGAATGGCCGCCAGGGCCGCCTCCCTCGAGCCTCACCCCGATGTCCGGTTTCTTGTTGAACTCCGAAACCGCGCAATACTCCGCGAAATATGGATAAAGTGAGGCATAGAGGCGTTCGTCCACCGACGTGGGTGGCGCCTGGTAGTAGGCGTTGATGCAACCGGGCAGCCCGATCACGGCCGCCACCGCGAAGCCGATTTGTGGCAGGCAACGCAAAAGACGAGTGACGATCGTGGACACGCCACACTCTGCCATTCGCGGTGCCGTCGCGATGTTCATCTACGCTCCCCCTCGGCGCCACGCCCGGTCGGCTGGCCTGCTGCGGTCCCCACTCAGTATGGCAGCGAACAGCAGGCTCAGGCAGGCACCGATCGCCACGGTCAGGCCGATGCCGTGCAATACCGGTATGGCTGAGAACGATAAAATTCCGAAGCCGATGACGGTACAAAGATCTGCGATTACCAGCGACGCCACCATGCGCTGACGCGTCGGGTCATCGGCATCCGGCGCCATGCGTTCGAAGAACAGGCAATAGTTGGAACCGACCGCGGCGACCAGCAGAAGGCCGAACAGGTTGAAGATCGACAACTGGCCGCGCGCAGTCAGCAGCAGCGCAGCCGTGCAGATGACCGCGCATGCCAGCGGCAGCAGCACCGCGACCGTGCGCCGGGCCGATCGCAGGCTGACCAACAGCAGCACGGCGATGGCGATGCCGCCGGCGAACGACAGCGTCAATGCCTCGTGCAGATAAGTCCCAAGCAACCGATCGGATTCGGCCTTGAGGTCGAGGAACAGCAAGCGATCGTCGCGCATACCGGCCACGGCCGCCGCGACGGCGCCGGTGTTCGCAACGTCGCGCAGCGGCAACATGGCAAGCCAGTGGCCGGAGGTGTGCACCAACAGCGAATCGAGTCGCAGACCCAGGCTGGTGCCGTTCAGAGCCTCCCGTTGCAGCAGGGGTTGCATGCGCGCGCTCGCGACATCGGCCAGGAATGGCGCGAAAATGTCGGGCCGGAACGGCGTATCGTCGATCGCCTGCGCCAGGTTCGCCTGAAGTGTCGCGGCATCCGGCAGGGCCGCCCGCCGCGCACGCTGCGTCTCCTGGCTTGGCAACCACGTGCTGGGAGCGTCGAAGCCGCCGATCGCACCGTTGGCGACGAGGGATTTGAGGCGACCAGCGACTTGCTCGCTGGCGATCAACGCTGCCTCGCGATCTGTCGCCTGCACGACCAGAAGATAGCGAACGTCGGGCGCCCCTATCTCGCGGCGCAACTCCGCGTCGAGCGATTTTTGCTGCGCTGGCAACGGGCTCATGCTGTCGAGTTCGTTGTCCCAATATGGGCTGTGATGCAATACCAGAGCGCATCCCGCCGCAACGGCCAGGCCCAGCACGACAAAACGCGGCGCGGCGCCGGCACGGATCAGCGTCAGCAGCGGCGCGGCAAACAGCAGCGACGCGATCGTGGTGAAGCTTCGTGGCAGCAGCGCTGGCAGCACCCACCGCGTCACCGCCAACGCGACGACCAGGCCGGTGATTGTGAACAAGCCAAGCTGCGCGAAACCGGCGAAACTCGACAGCAACATGGCGCTGAAGCCGCAGACGGATGTCAGCATGCCCAGGCGAAGCGTTGGCCAGATGCGTGGCAAGGTCTCCGCCGGAGCAGCGCCTGGGGCAGTTTGGGTGAGCAAGTAGATTGCGTAGTCGACCGCCTCGCCGATCAGGGTCACGCCGAAGCCCAGGGTGATGCCGTGCACGAAACCGAACGCCAGGCTGACACCGACGATCCCTGCGATAACCCCGCTGAGCACCGGCAGCAGTCCGAGCGTTAGCATGCGCACAGAGCGGTAGGCGAACAACAGGATAGCAGCAACCAGTAGCGTCGCGATCAGCGACAGGCGCTGCACGTCCGATTTCATCTGTGCACGGGTTTGCACGCCGAACACCGGCGGCCCCGTTTCCAAGAGCCGTGTCCGGGCGGCGTCTGCCTGCATGGAAGCGGGAACGGCACGACGCGCGGTGGCGAAGGCGGCATCGATGCGGTGCAGCGCCTGTTCCTGCGCGTCCAGATCGAAGCCCGCCGCGACGGTCTGCACCATCAGCAATGCTCTGCTGCCATCGGCGGAAATCCAGACACCGTCGTGCGTCGCCGGGTGCGCCTGGCCCGCGAAAGCACCGATCAACCGCAGCATCTCTCCGGTCGGATCAGCCGGAATGCTTTGCTTGGCCAGCATGCCCATGTCCGAACCGAGCAATTGTACGTCCGCTTCCAGCGCAGCGTGCAACGCGGTCGCGCTGAAATGGCCGGGCACGACCGCAGGACTTAGCAGGTAGCGATTCCGCCACAGCAGATCCCGGTCATGCTCAAACGCTGCCGCATCGCCGTTGCTGACAATGCCGAACGCCGTGTCCGATCTCAGGTCGCCAGCCAAAGCCTTGCTGAGCGCCGCCAGTGTCTCGGGAGGCGCGCCCTCGATCGCCAGCAGGATCATTCGCGAAACGACGCCCTCGTGGAGCTGATCGACCAGAATCTGCTGGGCCGGCCGTGGCGAGCGGGGAAGAAAGGCCGACATGTCAGTGCTGAAATCGGTCCGCGCGATGACCACGCAGCCGGCCAGCAGCGCGAGCAACCACACGGCTATGATAACGCGGCGCCCGGGCATCTGCTTGCGTGCTTCAATCCGGGTCCGGCGTGATCGCCATCTCGGTGCGGTCCCCATCACGCTCCATCGTCTCGATGGTGCGGATGCTGGTCCCTTCGCCCTGGATGCGAACCACGGCCAGAAGTTTGCGCAGCCGTTCGTCGCGCGGTTCGAGTTGGAGCAGCCAGTCGTTGGGGGTGCCAGCCAGCGTCGGGATGTAATAGCGCGACAGGGTAGCCGCATCGCCGGCGAGCGTGGCGCGAATGCTTTCGACCAGGGCGCCGATTTCGGGAACCTCCGCCAGCGACAGGTCGCGCTGCTTGCCATCCGGTCGCTGCACCGTGAGGCGATCGCCGTTGACGATCAACTCGGATGGGGCCGGTGCCAGCGTCTCCTTTTGCAGCCGGTCCGGCGCGTTGTAGATCAGGCGGCCGGACGATTGCAGCGGTTGCTTCAGCATCTGCACGAACCGTTGCTCGGTAAAGCGGGCGGATGCCTGGTGCACGCTGTGCATCTCGGCCATGAGCAGCGCCAATCCCCAGTTAGGCGCTGGGGGATCGGCCGAGGCGACGGTGCAAGGCGCAGATGTCAGGGCCAACGCGACGACGGCCGGAACCAACCAGGAGCAACGCTGCATCACGCCCAGAAGTCGAAGAAGTTGAACCAATTATAGGGTGCGGTTCGACAATGGTGTTCGAGCCGAGCGGCATAGCGCCGCATTGTGTCCTCGATCGGCTCGTCCGCTGGTCTGGCGCAGATCGTTTCAAAGACGATGTCATACCGACCGTCGCCGCGGTGCAAGCCTAGCATCAGCACGACCGGCCGGTTGAGCATTGCCGCCATGCGGAACGGCCCGACCGGAAACCGCGCGGGTTTACCAAAGAACGGAATCTGCATCCGCCGTTCGCTCTCCAGCGAACGATCGGCAAGAAGTCCCACCAGATAGCCCTCGTCCAGCCGATCCCGCACGGCCAACATCGAGCCTGGCTTGCCAAGGCCGATGATCTGTATTGCCAGTTCCGGATTGACTGCGTGCAGCACCGCATTCGACTTGCGCGCATTGTCTTCGTACATCACCAGGCTGACCCTGACGTCCGCGATGTGACGGCCGGCCGCGCGCACCACCTCGAAGCTGCCGACATGGGCGCCGAACAGGAAGCAGCCGCCGCCGTGTTCGCGCGCAGCGTCGATCTCCGCCTCGCCATGCACCGTCACGTCGAACTGCGCTATCCGGCCATTGAGCAACAGCACGCGGTCGAGCAAACAAGTGGCGAAGCAACGATAGTGGCGCCAGCGGTCAGCGATTGTGGGTTGGCGGCCCAATGCCCGGCACAGATACGCCAGCGACGCAACGCGCGCCTTCGGCGATGACAGAAAGAAATAGGCGCAGACGGGCACCAGCAAGGCTTGCCCGGCACGCCGTCCGATCCGCAGCACGATCCAGACGGCCAGGCGGATCAGTGGCAGTGAACCGCGCTCGCGACGGGTAGCCCATTCCTCCTGTGTTATGGTCACGGGCATCACCGGCTCCGCATACGCAGCGTGCCAGACAGGACACGATGATCGGTTGGCGTCGAACCGGTAAAGTTGATGTCGCCTTGTGCCTGCGCGTCCCAACGAATGGTCAAACTGTCGCCAGGACGCACTGGCTGGAAGAATTTGGCCGCGCGAATCTCGCAACATATCGCTTTGCCAGCCGGAGCAACGATGCGCAGGATTTCCCGCAGCAGCACGGCGCCGGGTACGATTGGGTTGCCGGGAAAGTGCCCATCGGCGGCGGGTTCGTCCAGCCTGACGTGCAGCTCGGCGGAGTGCGTCTGCACTGTCTAACGCTCCTGCGTGCCGGCGCGTCCGGACGCGGCCAGCAGGCGCACGATCTCCTCGCGCGGCAGCTTGCCCAGCGTGTTGCGCGGCAAGGCATCGACGAGATGCAACGGACGCGGCAGGAAAGCCACGTCGATCCGCTGGCGCAGTTCGGCCAGGATAGAGTCGGCGCTCAGACCGGGGGCAACTGCGAATGCGACCAGCCGGCTGACCGTGTCGCCATCGTCATCTGTGGCAACAAAGGCGCCATCGAGAACGCCGTCGATTGCATTGAGATGGTGATTTAAATGCGCCAGCGACGCACGCTTGCCGGCGATGTTCACAAGATCGGCGATGCGCCCGAGCAACAGGAAGCGTTCCGAACCGTGTAGCTCGATGGCGTCGGACAACAGAGTTTCCACGGCGATCGGGACGCCGGATGCCCAGGTGCCAACTTCATCCTGACGCAGCGCGATACCGTCGAGACAGCGCCATTCCTCGGTCGCCGCGGTACGGCGCACGGCGATCTGCCCGGCCTCCGAGCACCCGTAGATTTCGTGCAGCGGCGCGGCAAAGCGGACCTCGGCTTCGCGCGCCAGGCTCGCTGACAAAGGCGCCGTGGCCGATAGCAGCAGATCGACCGGAGGCATGTCGCCCGGCTGCGCCAGCAGGACGCGCAGATGCACGGGCGTGGTGACAAGAAGCCGGGGACGTGGTGCATCCGCAAGTGCGGCGACGATATCCACCGGGAAGAACGGCCGCGCTGCATGCAGCACCAGGCCATGCTGCAACGCGAGCATCAGCACAGATTCAAGTCCGTAGCTGTGCTGATGCGGCACGGTGCCAAGCAGGGAAGCTTCCGGCAGAGAAGCGATACCAAGCGCTCGGCCGGCGGCTTGCGCACTGTTGACCAGATCGCCCCAACTTCTGCTGTGCGGCTGCGGCCGTCCGGTCGAGCCCGAGGTGAACAGCACCGCCGCGGGCTGCGCGGCCGCAAAGCGTGGAGTTTCATGTTGGGCCGTCGCGTGAGACAAGCCGGTTGGATACAGGAACACATGCCGACCGGCTGACGGCGCATCGTCGGCAAGGCAATAGACGTCCGGATAGTCGTTCCTAAGTTGATCGAACATATCCGACGCGTCGTGCGGCGGCAGCAGATTGACCTGACGCCGGCACAGCGCGGCGGCGAAGCCGACGGCGAAACGATAGCGATCCCGGCAAAGATTGACGACCTGACCGGCGTCCGGCAGCCGCGCTGCGAGCGCGGCAACGTCGTTAAGAAACGTCTGCGCCGTGACCGGCCCATCGGCGCATCGGGCGAACAATCGGCCCGGGCGCGACGCGGCAAGCAATGGCAGTTCATGCATCGGCTGACCTCACCGGTCTTCGCCGACGGGCGCGGTTCTGACCTGGCGAACAATGCGGAACATGTCGATCAAACGCTCCGGTGGCCGCGCCGCATGACGCCACTGGCGATAGACATATTCAGCGCACAGCATGGCAACGATCAACGGCAGGTTGCACAGATTGATGAACAACGACCACACGTAAAGCGGTGCGAACAGCAGCAACATCAGGGATGCGACAAGCTGCGCGACGAAGAACCAGCACCAGGCCCAGGTGACTCGACGGGTATATCGCACGACGCCGGGCGGCAGGTAGCCTCGGGATCTGCGCGCCAGAATGGTGATCACCGGTTCGCGTCCCGGCTGCAAGCGACACACCGAATAAAGCCAGCAGCGCGAGGTAGGTCATCGCATGCGGTACCGCGGCGGCAACGACCGGTCCTCCGTCAGTGAAGCGCGACAAGACAAGGGTGCCGGCGGAAACGACCGCGCACGCGCCGATGCGGACCGTCCGCGAGGCGATTGCCGACAGCGCGATCCAGGCGACCAGCGCCGCCTGCACTGCAATCAGGATTCCGGCGAGCATCATTCCGTGCCGCATCACCAGGGCGAGATGCGCTGCCGGGGGGGCAAGCAACAGCACGATGATCAGCAGCACCCCAACCAGGCGCGGCGCCAAGGCACGCATTCACCCAGGCCGGCGTTGCTGGATGCCATCATTCAAACTGCGCAGGGACCGGAAGATCGTGTCGTTGTTTTCGTCATCCGCCCGCAGCTGAACCCCATAGGTTTGTGAGACTGCCAGGGCAAGTTCGAGGATGTCGATCGAATCCAGGCCAAGACCGTCGGCGAACAAAGGCGCTTCGGGATCGATGGCGTCAGCCGTAATGTCGAGATTGAGTGTGCTCACGATAAGTTGAGCGAGATCCGCTTCCTGGGGTGTTTGGGTAATCTGATCAGACATCGTTCGTTCCATTGCCAATCTGTCAGCGTGGACAGCGGTTCACAGCATCGTCACGGATTACGCACGACCATGATAGCGGTGCGCGCCGCAAAACGCCACGCTGGTATCCTAGCGCAGCCACGCCGGCTGGCGTGTCGGCCACATCGTGGGACACAAGCTGTCGGCGCTGTCGATCACATACACGTTGTTATCCCGCCTCCGACTGCCGCGCCCTCTAAGCGGGCAGGTTATCCAAGCTATGTCGGTTAGCGGGCATTGCGCCCAAGGGCAACGCATTTCCTTATGACTTCGGATTCAATCACGTCAATTTTGGGTCAGAACGACAATGCGGATCATTGGCCCGCGCAATTGTGCATCGCATCAAACCGAGGGCGGCGCAATACCTGGCGCGTTCCCCGGTCCCGTCTGCGGCGCAAGCACCCGGCCGCGCCATACCCCATAAAGCTGCCCCAGCACGATCAGCGCGCCTACAGCCAGGATCCCCGCGCTGATCGGGCGGGTCACGAACACCAGCAAGTCGCCTTGGGAAATCAACAGTCCCCGTCGCAAATTCTGTTCAAAAATAGGTCCCAGGATGAAGCCCAGAATCAGCGGCGCCGGATGGCAATCCAAGAGTTGGAACAAATAGCCGGCGATCCCGAACGCCGCCGTCGCCTCCACATCGAAGGCGGAATTCCGCACGCTGTATGCACCAATGCAGCAGAACACGACGATGCTGGGGTAGAGCAAGCGATAGGGGATCGTGAGCAAGCGCACCCACAGCCCCACCATCGGCAGGTTCAGCACCAGCAGGATCGCATTGCCAATCCACATGCTGGCGATGGTGCCCCAGAACAGGTCGGCGTGCTGCACCATGACCAGCGGGCCGGGTGTGATCCCCTGGATCATCAGGGCGCCTAGCATCAGCGCCATCGGCGCGCCCGCCGGAATGCCCAGCGTCAGCATCGGCACGAAATGCGTCAGCGCGGCGGCGTTGTCGGCTGCCTCGGGTCCGGCGACACCCTCGATCGCGCCGTGGCCGAAGCGGGACGGATCGCGGGCCACGCGCCGCTCCACGCTATAGGCGGCGAAGGAGCTGATCATCGGACCGGTTCCCGGCAGCATGCCGAGGACAGCGCCGAGCCCGGTGCCGCGCAGGATCGGTCTCCACGTCGCGGCGAGGTCGGCGCGCGTCGGCACCAGCCCGCTGACCTTGCCGACCGAGCGCCGTATGTCGGTTTGGGCGGCTCGGCCGACGATCTCCGCCAGCGCGAAGAAGCCGATCGCGAGCGGCACGAGATCGATCCCGTCGGCGAGCTGGCTGCTGCCAAAGGTGAAGCGCCGCTCACCCGAAAGCACGTCGGTGCCGACTACTCCGATCAGCATGCCGAGCGCCGCCATCGCCATGGTCTTCGAAAACGAACCATGCGACAGCGCCGACGATGCGATCAGCGCCAGCAGCACCATGGAACAATATTCCGGCGCCCCCATGCGCAGCGCCGCCGAAGCAAGCACCGGGGAGAACAGCGCGACCACGATGATGGCGACGCATCCCGCGGCGAAGGCGCTGATCGCAGCGATGCATAATGCGGGGCCGGCGCGGCCTTGCCTCGCCAGTGGATGGCCGTCGAGGCAGATCACTACCGAACTCGGTTCGCCCGGCATGTTGAGGATGATCGCCGTGGTCGATCCGGCGTGGTGCGCACCGTAGTAGATTCCGGCGAGCATGATCAGCGACGCCGTCGGATCGAGCTTGAATGTCAGCGGCAGCAGCAGGGCGATCGTGGTGGTTGGTCCGAAGCCCGGCAGGACTCCGACGAAGGTGCCGACGACCACGCCGATCAGGCAGTATACCAGGTTGTCCGGCGATACCGCGACGCCGAAGCCCATCCAGATGTTAGCGAGCAAATCGGGCATCGGTGCCTCAGAAGCCCTGCCATGCGGCGGGCCATAGTCGTACCGGCACGCCGAGCAGGGTGACGAACACCAGCACGCAGATGATGGCGAGGACCAACGAAAGCAGTACCGCCCACGGTCTTAGGAATCCCTGTCGCGCGGCGCAGGCGATCATGGCGGCGCAGAATACCGACAGCGGCAGGCCGATGCGATCGAGCAATACGGCGAAGCATATCGGACTGGCGACGAGCGCAAGCAGCGGGCGAATTGCGGCGCGTCCCAGCGTTGCTCGCCCACCCATCAGCAGGCTGCCAGCCCCGATGATCGCGCCGAAGAACATCAGCATGCCGCCGAGGATCGTGGGGAAATAGCCCGGCCCCATGTCCGTCAGCGTGCCGAGCGGATAATTTTGGGCGTACAGCACTGTCGCGCCACCCAGCGCCACGAAAAACAGGCCGCAGATCACATCGCGGTCGAACAGGAGCTGTCTACGCATTGCTGGCCCTTGCGGAAGGACAAAAACTCCCCATTGCACGCCCTCCAATATCGCACCGTGCGTTAGCACGCCGGCGGTTGATTGACATATATCCGAATGTCCGGATAATACATGCTTATGGATGTCGGGCCAGTGCCTCTCTATCATCGCGTATTCGTGACGCTGCGCGGGCGGATCGTGGGCGGCGAATATCCGGTGGGCAGCCAGATGCCAACCGAGAACGCGTTTATCGCGGAATTCGGTGTAGGACGCCACACCGTGCGCGCGGCGCTGCAGCAGCTTGAGCAAGAAGATCTTATCGAGCGCTTCGCCGGCCGGGGCACCTTCGTCGCCGCGCAGTCCGCCGCGCGCAGCCGCTGGACGATGGATTCGATTGAAACTCTGATCGATTCCAGCTTCGCCGCCAAATATACCATTGTGAGTGCGGACTTCGTGCCGGCGCGCAGCCAGCCGCAGCTTCAGACGCTGTTCGGCGTCACTGCGACCGCGCGGCTGTTCTTCGTGCGCGCGCTGCGTTCCACGGAGCAAGGGCCGTATGCGTTGTCGCGCATTCATCTCCCCGCCGAGATCGGCAAGAAGCTGCCACGTGAGGCTCTGCCGACCCGCCCCCTGCTGCTGCTTGCCGAAGAACACGCCGGCGCAGTCGCTGTGCGTGCCCGGCAGGTCACGTCTTGCGCGCCTGCCGACCAGGAGACCGCCGGATTGCTTGAGGTCGCGCCGCAAACGCCGCTGCTGGTCATGGAACGCACCTATTTCGCCGAGGACGGCACCGCCATCACGCATTCGCTGGTACAGGCACGACCCGATCGCTATGAACAGGTTGTGAATGTGTGGCGGCGCGGCAGACATAGCGAGGCGCCGGACACCGGCAAGCCGAGACAGCGCCCTGACGCACCGACCAGACAACGTTGAGGCGCCGCCAACGATCGAGGCAACAGCAATGACAAAGCAGGAGACCGGATATGGCGCATGACGCGGTCCGGCTGGAACTCATCAAGAATGCGGTGGGCTCGGTAGTGGACGAGATGGTGCTCACCGTGGTGCGCATTGCCTATTCGTCGATCATGAAGGACACCATGGATCTCTCCAGCGCGTTCTGCGACCCGCAAGGACGCATGGTCGCACAGGGCCTCAGCCTGCCGCTACATCTTGGTTCCATTCCGGATGCGATGGAGGCGGTGCTCGGCAAATACGGCAAAACGCTTCGCCAGGGCGACATTGTCGTGCTGAACGATCCCTATGTCGGCGGCGGCATGCACCTGCCGGACATTTTCATGTTCCAGCCGATTGTTCATAAGGGTACGCTGCTAGGGTACGCCGTCGTGGTCGCCCATCACAACGACATGGGTGGACGCGTGCCTGGCTCCAGCGCCGCTGATTCGACGGAGATCTTCCAGGAAGGCCTGCGCATACCGATTCTCAAACTGCACAACCAGGGTGTCCTGAACGAGACGCTGACCGATATATTGCGCCTTAACGTCCGCGTGCCGGACGTCGTACTCGGCGACCTGGATGCGCAGATCGCCGCGTGCCGCATCGCCGAACGCGGCATGCAGGCGCTTGCCGACAAGTATGGCGCCACCGAACTGCTGGCATGCTTCGACGAATTGCTCGACTACAGCGAACGGGAAGCGCGCCGTACCATTCGTGCGATCCCAGACGGCATCTGGCGATTCACAGATTATCTCGACAACGACGGCATCCGCATGGACGAACCGGTGAAAGTCGAGGTCGCGATCCACGTCACCGGCGACACGCTCACCATCGACCTGACCGGCAGCTCGCCGCAGGTCATGGGCGCGATCAACGCCACGCTGTCGTTTGCAAAGTCCGCAGCCTACTTCGCCATCCGTGCGATCATGGATTGGGACGTTCCCAACAACGCCGGCTTCTTCCGTCCGATCCGCGTTGTTGCGCCGCCGGGCTGCTTCCTGAACCCGCGTTCGCCCGGCGCCGTCGCCGCGCGCGGGGTCAGCGGATTCCGCTTGATCGACGCGCTGTTCGGCGCGCTGGCGCAGGCTGTTCCGCATCGAGTGCGCGCCGCCGGTGAAGGCGGCACCACCAGCTACAGCATCGGCGCCGTCGGCAGCGACGGCCAGTTCAGCCTGTTCCGCGAGGCGTTGATGGGTGCATGGGGCGCCGGCGAAAACCGCGAGGGCATCGACGGAGTCGCAAACCCCGCCTGCAATATTGGCAACGCACCGATCGAGGTCGTCGAAAGCCAGAACCCGGTTCGGGTCGAGCGCTATGAATTGGTCCCGGACAGCGGCGGCGCCGGCGAATTTCGCGGGGGCATGTCGGTCGAACGCCAACTCCGCTTCCTGGGGGAACGCGCGACCCTGCAACTTCGCTCCGATCGCCGGAGATTCCCGCCCTATGGGTTGGCCGGCGGCCATCACGGTGCCCCGTCCGCCACACATCTACACGGGCCTGGCGGCTGGACCGAACTGCCAACCAAGTTCACCCGTCCGCTGTTGCACGGCGAAGCGTTGCGCCACCGTACCGCCGGGGCGGGCGGCCATGGCGATCCGTTATGCCGCGATCCCGACAAGGTTTTTGCCGACGTTCGCGACGGCAAGGTCACGCCCGAAGCAGCCTTCAACGACTACGGCGTGGTGGTGCACGCAACACCGTGGTTGCTCGATCGCGCCGCCACCGCTTCGCTGCGCGCCGAGCGCATGTCGCTGACCGGGGTTCCGGCATGATCTTGCATAAACTTGGAACTGGCCCGCTGGCGCTGCCCTATCCCCGTCATGGCGGGCGTAGGCCCGCCATCCACGACTTTCCAAGATGCGCGCTGCAAAGTCGTGGATGGCGGGCCTGCGCCCGCCATGACGGCAGTAGCAAGCGATGCGTCAATCGCGAGGGTGGCTAACATGACCCTGCGCATCGGCGCGGATATCGGCGGCACGTTCACCGATCTCGTCTTCCTGCGGCCGGATGGATTGCTCGACCGCCGCAAGATCCCGTCCACACCTGACGATTATGCCCGCGCCATCACCGAGGGCATCGCTGTGTACCGGAGGGAAAAACTGTCCGGGCAGGAGGTGGACGAGGTCGCCCACGCCACCACCGTTGCCACCAACGCCATCCTCGAACGCCGCGGCGCACGCACGGCATTGCTCACCACCGAGGGCTTCCGCGACGTATTGGAACTCCGCCGCATCCGCATTCCGCTGTCCTACGATCTTGGCTGGCAGAAGCCGCCGCCGCTGGTGCCGCGCGCGTTGCGGCTGCCGATCCGCGAACGCGTCGACGCCGCCGGCAATATCATTGAACCGCTGAACCTGGCATCGCTCGTCGTCGCCATGGACGAAATCGAGGCCGAAGACATCGAGGCGATCGCCGTCTGCCTGCTGCATTCCTACCGCGCGCCGCAGCACGAACAGGAAGTCGGCGCGGTGCTGCGCCGCCGCTTTCCCGACAAGCACGTGTCGCTTTCATCGGACGTGCTGCCGGAAATGCTGGAGTTCGAGCGCACCAGCACCACCGTCATCAACGCCTATGTGGCTCCGCTGATCGAGACCTATCTCACCCGCCTGCGCGGCAGGCTCGCCGAGGCCGGCATCAGCGCGCCGTTGCTGGTGATGCAGTCTAACGGCGGCCTGATCAGCGCCACCGCCGCGGCGAAACGCCCCGTCGCGATCATCGAATCCGGGCCTGCTGCCGGCGTCATCGCCGCCGCGCGCGCCGCGGCGGAAGGTGGCCATGGCGACGTTATTACGCTCGACATGGGCGGCACCACGACGAAGGCGTCCATCATCGAACGCGGCGTCATCCTGCGCGGAAGCGAATACGAGGTGGGGTCTGCGGTTTCCGCCAGCAGCCGGCTGGTGCGCGGCAACGGGTACCTGCTGCGCATTCCGGTGATCGACATATCGGAGGTGGGTGCGGGCGGCGGCAGTCTTGCGTCAATCGACCCGGGCGGCGCGCTTCGGGTGGGTCCGCGCAGCGCCGGCGCGGTGCCGGGTCCGGCCTGTTACGGACAGGGCAACGAGCACCCCACCGTCACAGATGCTAACCTGGTGCTGGGCTACATCGACCAGGGTTCGCTGGCGGGCGGAGCGCTGCGGCTGGATCGCGTGCTGGCGGAAGCAGCGATCGAGCGCGACGTCGGCGGTCCCGCCGATCTTCCGTTGCTCGAGGCTGCGCTTGGCATCCACGACGTTGCCAATTCAAATATGGTGCGCGCCATCAAGTCCGTCTCGGTGGAGCGTGGCCGCGATCCGGCGGAATTCGCGTTGATGGCATTCGGTGGTGCTGGGCCGATCCACGCGGTGGCCGTCGCACGCTTGCTTAATATGCGGCGCGTCATCGTGCCGCCCGCGCCCGGTGTGTTCAGTGCGCTTGGCCTGCTGCACGCCGAAATGGAGCATCACACGGCGCGCACGATCCTGATTGGCACGCGCGACCCGGCGATGCACGATGCTCAGGCGATCATCGATGTTATGCGTGACGAATTGGTTGCGCGTTTCTCTGGCGAAGGGTTTTCCCCGGATGCCGTGCGGATCAGCGCCGGGGCCGATCTGCGCTATGTCGGTCAGTCGTCCGAGATCACCGTACCACTGTCGTCGGCGACGCTGTCCGATGCGCTGCTGCGCGAAGCCGAGGAACGGTTCGAGACCGAGTTCGAGCGCACCTATGGTCATGTCGGCGGCCGCAAGGCGTTCGAGATCGTCACCTTCCGTTTGGTGGGGACGATTGCCCGCGGCGTCGAGCATGGCGATGAGTGGGTGGACGCGGACGCAGGCTTGCGGCGCGGTTCGGAGACTCGGCTGGCGTGCTTCGACGTAGCGCAGGGACCGATCGAAGTGCCGGTGGTTCGCCGCAGCGACCTGACCGAGGCGCCGACGCCGGGTCCGCTGCTGGTGCAGGAATACGATACCACGATCGTCGTGCCGCCCGATGCGACAGCGTTTCGCGACGCGCGCGGCAACGTTGTGATTTTAATTTCTTCACCCGCTACGCGAGAGAGCGTTGGATGAGGGCCATGCGTGCGGGAAAGCTGAGCGAACTGTCGGCGTTCGCGTGTGGCATCAATACAAAAAACCTGCCACCACGCATCGTGGAAAAGGCGCGGGCCTGCATGCTGTATGGCGCGTCGGTCGGCATCGCGTCTTGCGCCGCTGCACAGCCCCGGATCGCCGCTGCCGCCGCCTCGGCCCCGGGTCCTGCGACCCGCTTCCTAGATGGCGCGCGCGTAGCATCCGGCGACGCGGCGCTGGCGAACGGCGCGCTGTTTCACGCCCGCTGCCAGGAAGACGCCCATCCGACCGGTCACCTCGGCACCGTCGTGCTTCCCGCTGCGTTGGCCGAGGCAGAGTCACTTGGCTCAACCGGTGCTGACCTGATCGCCGCGATCGTTGCCGGTTACGAGGTGGCCCTGCGGATCGGGCGCGACCACGCCGCCGATCTCAGCGCGCGCGGCTTTCGCACCACCAGCGCCTATGGAGTCTTCGCCGCCGCCGCAGCGGCCGCGCGTCTGCGGCGGCTTGATGTTGACGCAACCCAGCATGCTCTGGCGCTGGCGGCCAGCATGGCAGGCGGGCTGCGCGCATTCGTTGCAGCCGGGTCCGACGAATTTCCCTATCAGGCCGGTCTCGCCGCGCGGAATGGCTTGCTTGCCGCTGCTCTTGCCGCGGGCGGCGCGGAGGGACCAAGCGATGTGTTGTCCGGAGACGCCGGATTTTATGCCGCGTTCGGCGGCACGCCTGATCGCGACTATGCCGCGCACCTCTGCGACGACCTGGGCATCGCATTTGAAATGGAGCAGATCGCGTGCAAGCCATATCCGACGTGCCAGTTCCATCGCGGCGTCGTGCACACGCTGTTGCGTCTGCGCATCGGGGCAGGCGGCGTCGATGTCGCGAAAATCGAAATTCGAATGAACCCGGGCGAGGCGGATTTCTGGGGCGTTCGTCACACCGGACCGTTCACTCGCTTCCCGCAAACATTCATGAGCGCCCCGTTCTGCGCCGCCGTGGCATGGCTGCGCGGGACCGTGCGGCTGGCCGACATGCACAACTTCGATGATCCGGCCACGCTTGCGCTGCTGCGGCGCGTGGCGGTGATCGCCGACGCGACGCGACCGCGCTACTGCCCTGCGGTGCAGGTCACGCTTGCCGACGGACGTTGTGTCGCGGCTGAGGAGAACGGCGGCGCCGATGCGTTTGCGCTGGATTGGCCCACCGCGCTGCATTACTCTGCCGCATTGTGCGCGGAGGTCGGCGTATCCACACCGCTGCAAGCCGCGCTTGTCGAGACGTGCGGCGCGCTTGCACAGGCCGCGGACGTCGTCCCATTGATCTCAGCGATCCGTGCCGCCGCGGCCGCAGCGCAGCGGCGGCCCCCCGCTACCACCACCCCGACCGTCATGGCCGGGCTTGACCCGGCCATCCATGCAGCAGAGGTGCGGCGATAGATGGCCGGGTCAAGCCCGGCCATGACGATGGGGACGGTCAGCATAAGAAGACACGAGGGAGAAAACAAATGACGCCTTTCCGCAACAACCTGTGCGCCGCTCTGCTTTCCTCAGTGCTCGCCGCGCCGCTGTGCATCGCTGCACATGCGGCCGAGAAATTTCCCTCGCACCCGATCCAACTCATCGTGCCAACGCCCCCCGGCGGAGGCACCGACGTAGCGGCCCGCTTGCTTGCATCGCTTGCGGAACAGACGCTGGGCCAGAAAATCATCGTCGTGGACAAGCCCGGCGCCGGCGGCGCGATCGGCGTGGAGGAGATGCTCCGCGCAGCGCCGGACGGCTATACCATCGCGACGGTCTGGAATTCGCCGCTGACCATCACACCGCAGATGTTTCCGGTGTCCTATAAACCGGACAGCTACTGTACCCTTCGTGCTGTCCGATACTTCGCCTCTAACTTTCTGTGTCATGAAGGATTTCCCGGCGCGGACCGGCAAGGAACTTGTGGCCTTGCTTAAGGCGCACCCGGACAAATACACTTACGGTACCGATGGAGTCAGTGGCACCGTCCATCTGGCGGCAGAACCGATATTTTCGGCACTTGGTGTGAAGGCGCGGGCGATTCCCTACGGCGGCGCAGGCGAAACGCTCAGTGCGTTCATGGGAAACAGCGTGGACATTTACGGCGGCTCGCTGCCGCCGATCCTACCGTTCGTGCAGAACGGCGCCGCTCGGTGCCTGATTGTCACGTCGGCCGACAGCAATGCCATGCTGCCCGGCGCTGCCAGCCTGAAGGATCTCGGCGTTCCACAAACGCAAACATTGTTGTGGCACGCGGTGATTGCTCCGGCGGGCGTCCCGCAGGATCGCCTCGCCATTCTCGAACAGGCGTTTCGCGCGGCCGCGTCCAGCGCCAAGTACAAAGAGTTCGCAGCGAAGCAGGGTGAGGATGCCGTGGCGTGGAACGGCGCAGAGGCCCGCAGCCTGATCTCGAAGGAAGCGCAAACGATGGGTGAAGTCATTTCCGGACTCGGGCTGGCGCAAGGGAGCCGGCCCGCGGCGGCGCCAGGCTCGACACCGGCGAAATGAGCAATTCACCGGCTGGCATCCATCGCCCTTGCGCTGCCTCGCCCAGGTGGCTTTGAATATCGGCAGCATAGCAAACGGAGGACAGCCATGACCATTCACGCACGCCTCGCTCACATGGGTATCTACGTCAAAGACCGCGACGCGATGCGGCGCTTCTACACCGAGGTTCTCGGCCTGGTGGTGACCGACCAGGGCGAGGGGCGCGGCGGCGCGTTTCTGACGTTCCTCAGCGGCAACCAGAACAACCACCACCAGTTGGTGCTGGTCAGCGGCCGTCCCGACACGGCCGGGTTCAATCCGATCCAGCAGATCTCGTTCATGATCGATTTGCTGGCCGACCTGCGCGAGGTGCACAGCCGCGCACTGGCGCTGGGCGCCACCGACATGCGGCCGGTCAGCCATGGCAACGCCTGGTCGGTCTATTTCAAGGATCCGGAAGGCAATACGGTGGAAGCCTATCTCGACACGCCATTCCACGTGTCGCAGCCGCATGGGCAGTTCCTCGATCTGTCGAAATCCGACGAGGAGATTCTGCGCGACACTGAAGCGGCGTGCCGCAACGACCCAAGCTTCATGCCGTTCGCCGAATTCACCCGCAGCCTGGGTGAGCGACTGGCGCACTGAAGATTTGCATCGGCGCTCTTCTGCCTTGCCGCCGGGTGGGCGGTTAGAGAGTTCATAACAAGCGGGAGAGCGGACGAGATGAGCAAGTGCCAAAGACTGCGGCAGCTGATCGGCGCCCCTGACATCCTGGTGATGCCCGGCGTGTTCGACGGCTACAGCGCCCGGCTGATGGAGCCATCCGGATTTGCGGCTGGCTTCATTTCCGGCGCGGGGATCAGCGAGGCC
The DNA here is from genome assembly GCA_963762885.1 of uncultured Alphaproteobacteria bacterium. Taxonomy (GTDB): domain Bacteria; phylum Pseudomonadota; class Alphaproteobacteria; order Acetobacterales; family Acetobacteraceae; genus JASHVB01. The sequence continues at coordinate 100,251 of CAVXNH010000008.1, read as the reverse complement.
AGCCTCGGCTGGGCGGACCAAGGGATTTTAGGACTTGAAGAGAACCTGCGTGTCGTGCGCGCACTCGCCGCCTGCTGCGACCTACCGATGATCGCGGACGCCGATACCGGTTACGGTAATGCGGTCAACGTGCATTTCACAGTGCGCGGGTTCGAGCGCGCCGGTCTCGCCGGGATCATGATCGAGGACCAGGTCTGGCCCAAGCGGTGCGGCCACATGAAAGGCAAGGAAGTGATCCCCGCCGAGGAAGGGGCAGAGAAAATCCGCGCCGCCGCGGAGGCGCGTTTCGATCCGGATATGGTTATCATGTCCCGCACCGACGCGTTGGTCACGCACGGACTGATCGAGGTTATCCGACGCCTGAACATGTACACCGAAGCAGGTGCCGACCTGCTGTTCGCTGACGCCGTGATGTCGGTGGACGACATCTCCACGATTGTGCGCAGCGTGTCGCGGCCGCTATGTGTGAACATGGGTTTCGGTATACGGCAACGCGCGACGACACCGCTGCTATCGGCCCGCCAGTTGCAAGACCTCGGCGTCGCCGTGGTGATCTATCCCCGGTTGCTGACGGCCGCGTCCATCCAGGGGATGAAGAATGCCATCGCGGCCCTGAAGGAATTGTTGCAGACCGGAGAGGTCGTGGACCGGCCGGACTTGCTCGTCCCGTTCGAGGAACTGAATGAACTGGTCGGGATCCAGGAACTCGAGCGGCTGGAGCAACGCTACCTCACGCCGGAGCAGATGCGGCGGAAATACAGTGGCGCGGGCAACGACGCAGCGACCTGACACTGGGCAACAGCCAGGCGGGGGCGGGGAGGAAATGAACCATGGCGCCTGAAGCGACTGCACGTATCCCGGTCGCGGCCCGGATCGAACGGCTGCCGGGCTCGCGCTACATGGCGGGCGTCATTGTCCTGATTGCACTTGGGACGTTCTTCGATTCCTACATGCTGTTTTCGATCGGCCCGATATCCGCGCATTTCTTCGGCTATCTCGGCGAGAAGCAATTCGCCACGATGCTACCGCTGGTGCTGTTCCTCGGCACGTTCGTCGGCGCGGTGACCTTGAGCACGATTGCCGACAAGATTGGCCGGCGGAACGCGTTCGCCCTGGACCTGTCGATCCTGGCGCTGGGAGATCTTGGCGCAGTGCTCTCCAACAACGGCACCATGCTGCTGGTGTCGATTTTCATCGCCGGCGTTGGCACCGGCGCGGAGCTGCCGCTTTCTTCCGTGTTCGTTCAAGAACTGAGTCCTGCGAAGAAGCGCGGAAAGATGACCAGCTTGCAACTGACGATCGGGTTCCTCGGCGGAACGGTCGGAGGGTTTATCGCGCTGTTGCTGGTGCCGCTGACCGATTTGCCGATTCCGGGATTTCAAACTTGCGTTGTTGTTGGCGGCGGTGGGAGGGCTCTCCTCCCTGATCATCAGAATGCGGTTGCCGGAATCTCCCGATGGCTGGAGCGTGTCGGCAGGCTGGACGAAGCCGACCGGGTGATGACGCTGATCGAAGCCAAAATCATGGCGGAGAAGGGCATAACCGCGCTGGAACCTCCGCCGGCGATGGCATACGACATCACGACGTATATGCCGGTGACTATATTGGTATCGCGACTGTATATCCGAAGGACCCTCAGTGCCTGGGTCATCGAGCTGCTGCAAGGCTTTGGAGCCTACGGCTTTACCACGTTCGTACCGCTGATTTTGTACACTCGCGGCTACACGATCGTGCATGCGCTGACCTATACGGCGGTCATCCAGATTGCCTATCCGGTGGGAACGCTGATTTCCACATTCATAACGGACAGGTTGCAGCGCAAGTGGGGAATGGCCCTGCTTTACGCGCTGAATGTGGCCGCCGGTGTCGGCTTTCTGTTCGCAAGCAGTGTGCCCTTCATTTTGGTGTTTGGCTTCCTGACCGAGATGCTGATCTTCCTGGACGGACCGCTGCTGCACACTTATGAAGCCGAGATCTATCCAACCGCCGTGCGTGGCCGGGGCGCGGGGATCAGCTTCGCACTCAGCAGATTGGGCGGGTTTCTGGCGCCGCTCGCGGCCGCGGTGATTCTGCGCGCGAATCCCGGAGGCGAATGGTTGATCGGCGCCGCGGCGACAGCGTGGTTGATTTGCTCCCTCACCGCCGCAATTCTGGCTGTTGACACCACCAATATTCCGCTCGAGGGACTCGAAGTGAGATCATCCGACCGGTCCGGCAACCACTGATATCGGGCGCCTTGGAGAGATTCCGCTGCCTGTCTTGGCCTTTAGCTTGGCTGCTTGCTTCGGCAGCACTGTTATCACAGCCGCTGCTTGTTTGGCTGGCTTCTTCAGCGCGGCGGTCTTTTTGTGCGGAACGGTCGGGGCTGGCGTGTCCGGTTTCGCCGCTGCGGTTTTACTGACCGCAGCCTTCAACGCCGGTGGCTTACGCTTCTGCGCGATTGTGCTCGCTTTCTTGCCAACCGATGGCTGCGCTGCACGCGTCGCGACAGTGCCAGCGTCCGCCTCGGACGCATCGGCCATATCGAGTCCGAACAACGCCGCCATGTCGTCGGCATCCAGCACCTTGCCCGCCGCCGGACCCTGCTTCGACATCGGCAGGACGTTGCCGATATCGGCGGCCAAATCGTTCTCGTTCACCGCGCGCAGCCGGAACAACAGCTCCGGCTTGGTGTCCAGCCGCGCTCCGACGCCATATAGTGCCGCCGCCACATGCTTGCACATCGAGGCATGGTCCGGACAACTGCACGAAAACCGGATTTCCGACGGCTTCGGAAACAGACCGGCGCCCTGGCGGCAGATCCGCTCCATGACCCCTTTTGAAAACCGGCCTTGCAGCAGTTCGACCAGCGAATCGATGCCCCCAGCACAGTCGGCGCAAATCGACTTCCAGTGCGCCTGCGCCACTTCTCCGATGCTGATCTTGATCTTGTAGAGTTCCGAGCCGCTGACCGTCGCCGTCACCTCGCGTGGAGCGATCTGGAGATCGACCACCGAGCCATTGCGCACATAGCTGCGGCCTCGCTCCAGGCGGTTTTCATAGTCGCGGTAGCTCTCCAAATTCTCGCACCAAGCCTTGCCCCAGAACGTGGAGGCGATCACGCGGCCCTCCAGCTTCACCGGCGTAACCGTGACGCCCTTCTTGACGAGCTTCGCCATGGCGAGTTCGGCCTTGCGGCGCCGTTCCGCCACCGGGACATAAGCCGGCCACTGGCTCTCGTAGCGCGATGCATAACGTGAGTTGCGACGTGACATGCTGCCCTCAATCCCTCATCGCGGCGGTCAGGTCCAGAGCGACCATTTGCAGCAACTCATCATCCTTCATCTCGGTCAGGTTGATTTCGCCGCCGCCCGTCAGCAGTTCATCAGACAACCCTTTTTTCGAGTTCGATCAAGGCGTCAATTTTCTCCTCGACCGTGCCTCGGCAGATAAACTTATGCACCAGAACGTTCTTCTTTTGTCCAATCCGGAAGGCCCGATCGGTGGCTTGATTCTCGACCGCCGGGTTCCACCAGCGATCAAAATGCACGACATGCGACGCTGCGGTCAGCGTCAGCCCCGAGCCGCCCGCTTTCAGCGACAACACGAAGAACGGTACAGTCTCGTCCTCCTGGAATTGCTGCACCAGGGTTTTGCGGTTTTTCACCGCGGTCTCGCCATGCAGCACCAATCCGGGCCGGCCGAAAATCTGGCCGAGGAAGGTTGCCAGCGGTCCGGTCATCTCGCGGAACTGGGTGAACACCAACATCTTCTCCTGACGCGCAGCGACCACCTCGGCGATCTCGCGCAGTCGAGCCCATTTGCCGCTGTCCTCCTCCGCCCAAACATTGTCGTTGAGCCATTGCGAGGGATGATTGCAGATCTGCTTGAGCCGCATCAGCATCGCCAGCACGACGCCCCTGCGCTGGATGCCGTCGGACTCTTCCAGACGTTTCGCCAGGTCCTCGACGGACTGCCCATATAGTGCCGCCTGTCGGCGACTCAAGCCACACAGTGCCTTTATTTCGGTCTTGTCCGGCAGGTCGGCGATGATCGACTTGTCGGTCTTCATCCGGCGCAGGATGTACGGCCGCACCAGTTCCCGCAGCGGTCCGTACGGGTTTTGGGGACGATCCGCCAGCCCTTTCGCGTAGCTGTTGAATTGCTTGGCGTTACCCAGCAGTCCGGGATTGATGAAATCGAAGATCGACCATAGATCACCGAGGTGATTCTCGACCGGGGTTCCGGTCAGCGCGATGCGCGCCTTGGCTTTCAGCGCCTTCGCTGCCCTGGTCTGGCGTGCGTTCGGGTTCTTGATTGCCTGCGCCTCGTCCAGAATGACGTAACGCCAAGGGGTTTCAGCGAACGCCGGAATGCGCAGCAGCGAGCCGTAGCTGGTAATCGCCAGATCGTGCCCGGCCGCATGCTCTGGAGAAAACTGCTTGATCTGGTCGGGCGGCATTGCCGACGGATGCACGATCACGGCATCCAGGCTGGGTGCGAATTTCGCCACCTCCGCCGCCCAGTTGCCCAGCAGCGAGGCCGGCGCGACCAGCAGGCTTGGCTGTTTCGCTGTCTCACCTCGAGGCGCGCGCTCCTTTTCCACCAGCAGCAGCGATAGCACCTGGATGGTCTTGCCAAGACCCATGTCGTCGGCCAGGCAGGCGCCCAGGCCGAGATTCGACAGCAGGTGCAGCCATTGCGTGCCGGCAAGCTGATAGGGCCGTAGCGTGCCATGCAAAGCTGGGCCCGGGTCGATTTTTCGTCCGTCTGGCGCACGTATTTCCTTTAGCGCCTGCGCCAGCCACGGTCCCGCGGTGACCTGCGACCAATCCGTGTCGGCCGCCGCCTGGTCGTCGCTGGTCACCGCAGCGCCGGCCAGCATGCGCATCGCTTCTGCGAAGCTCAGACCATCGCGCGCCGCAAGTTCCTCGGCGGCACGGAATCGTTCCATAGTGCGTTCAAATCTGGCACGATCGACCTCGACCCACTGACCGCGCAACAGAATCAGATCGTCGGTACCCGAGAGCAGTGTGGCGATCTCGTCGTCGGTCAGGGGGGCGCCGTCGAGCATGACGCCCATTTGGAAATCCAGCACACCGTCCAGCCCGAGGGCGGATGGGGCTCGGCTGCCGACCGTTGCGGTCACCTGCGGCCGTGCGGGACGGTTGGCGCGCCAGGTTGCTGGCATGCGCACGACGACTCCGGCCGTCTCTAATTCGGGGAGGCTGCGGAGGAAGCGTGCCGCCTCGCCCGGACCCCAGCGCAACGGGTGAAAAATCTCCCCCGCGTCGATCATCGGCTTGAGCCAGTCGCAGTGTTCCGCGGCTCGTTGCACCGGCAGGAGCAAGGACAGAAGCTTGTCGCGGTTCGCCGCGCCGGCATATTCGCGCAGGGCCTGGCCGAGCGGCACGTGCTGCGCCTTGGCCTGCGCTGAAAGCCGCGTCGTGTAGGTCGCCATGAAGGCGAACGGGTGCTCTGTGTCGCGGCGGTTTTCCGCCAGGTTGAAATGCACGCGGCCGACCAGGTTCCATGCCGGATTCAATGCGGCAAGGAATTTTTGCAGGCCGGTATTGGCAGCTTTGAACGAAGCTGCGAAGGCTTGCGCCGTCGCGTCCCACAGCGTCAGCAGGACATCCGAGGTCAAGTACTCGGCGCCCGCCATCATCGGCGCACTTAGCAGCAGCGATGCGAGTTCGGCCTCGGTCGGCGCCGGGACGATCGGCAACGGAGACGGGGTGTCCGCGTCCGCGCCGGAGGCGTGCAGGCACACGGCGCCGACATAGCGGGCGGCGAATTGCCGCCACCAGACGAACGCCGGCGGCAAGGCTTGCCCGACCTCGCCCGCGCCCAGCCGCACCAAGCCGTGCCCGTAGCCCCGGGCGAACGCCTCGGCCAGGCGGGTTGCCGCCTTGGGGTCGATCTCCGGCGCGTCGTCCTGGTCTTCAGCGACCAGATGTCCATGCGGGGTGAGGCGTAGTCCGAGTTCGGGGCATCGCGAGATGCTAGCGACTCACCCTCAATCGAACAAAGTCGCCAGCCGCTGCTTCATGCTGTCGGCGATATACAGCGCCAGCGCCTGGATGGTGGAAGTGGGGTTCACTCCGCCGGATGTAACCCAGATGCTGCCATCAACGATGAACAGATTCTTCACATCGTGGCTGCGGCCCCAGGCGTTGACGACGGAACGTTCCGGATCATTGCCCATACGGGCTGTGCCAAGCAGGTGACCGGGACTGTTGAGAACGGTGCGGGACGTGTAGAGGTTCGTAGCTCCCGCGGCGGTCAGGATATCCTGCGCCCGCGCTATGCCATGTTCCATCATGCGGCGCGTGTTCTCGCTGATGGTATAATCGATCTTGGGCGCCGGGATGCCGTGGCTGTCCTTCAGCACCGGATCGAGCGTCACCCGGTTGTGTTCCTCCGGCAGGTCCTCGCAGGCGATCCCAATCAACAGGCGCCGATAGAGCAGTTGACGATAGATGCGGTGATGATTATTGCCCCAGGGCAGCCGCCCGTGCGCCGCGCTGGTGATCGCCTCGTTGACCACGCCGGTGCTACGGGCGAATTGCAGCGTATAGCCGCGGAGGAAATCGCGCGACGGATCGGTCTCGTAAAACTCCTTGCTCCACAAATTCGTCATCGGTGCGCGATCGCCGTCCACCTGCTCTTCGATATAGCCGAGCACCTGTGGCCAGGGGTGCAGCATCAAGTTCTTGCCGACCAGGCCGCTGGAATTTGCCAGACCGTTGGGAAAGCGCGACGACGACGAATTCAACAGGAGACGTGGCGTGCCGATACCGTTGCAGGCAAGAATGACCACCTCCGCCGGCTGGAATCGCTCCACCCCGTCAGCGTCGTAGTAGATCGCACCGGCGGCCATGCCATGCTCGTTGGTGGTAATTTCCCGCACCCGGCAGCGCGTGCGCAGTTCGACGCCCGCACGAATCGCGCGCGGCCAGTAGGTGATGTCGGTGCTGGCCTTCGCCCCTTGCGCGCAGCCAGGCGTGCAGTGACCGAGATTGATGCATGGCGCACGCCCGTCATACTCGGTCGTGGCGATCGTAGTGTCGGATGGCCACCAGTGCCAGCCAAGTTTGTTCATCGCCTTGGCGTAACGGGCGCCGGTCTTGCCCAGAGGGATCGGTGGCATCGGCGGGTTCCGCTGCGGAACACCCGGATCGCCGGCGAGCCCGGAGATTCCCATCATGCGATCGTTCTCTTCGAAGTATTGCTCTAGCGCCCAGTAGTCGATCGGCCAGTCATCGGCGACGCCATCCAGCGACTTCACGCGAAAATCGGACGGGTGCATGCGCGGGAAATGTGCCGTGTAGAAGATGGTGCCGCCGCCAACGCCATTGAAGTTTGCCACCTTCATCAGCGAATTGTCGTCGTTGACCGGATAATCCGTCTCCCGCCCGCGACGGTTCGGGCTAATGTCGTAATCGGCGTAGCGCCGCGCTTCCCAGTCGCGGCCGTTGCTGGGGAAGTCGGATGACTTCATCCAGTCCCCCTGTTCCAGGCAGAGGATTTTCATCCGCGTCTCGGCCAGGCTCCAGGCCACCGCTGCGCCCGAGGCGCCCGAGCCGATGATCAGCACATCGACGATCTCGTTGGTGCTGGTGCCATCATGCTCAGGACTGGACGCCGGCATTCGTAGACCCCTTTGGCGGTGCAGATGTCAATCACGGCTATGAGTGCAGCAAAGTCGTGGATGCCGACCTTCGTCGGCATGACGGGGGACACGGACCCACCTTACGGCGCATCGCGCCACATCTTTGGCCTGGCGCGCACGGGATCGAGCAGGGACCAGTCGCCTTGTTCCAGGGTGTGGCCCTTCGGAAATGGGGGGCGCGGCTCGAGACCAAGAGAACGCACCACGCGGTCGTCTCGGTAATAACATTGCAAAATGACGCGGCTGAGCACGGAAGCCGGCGTGCCGCCCATGGAACGAAATTCCTCCGCGACGGCCTCGCGATGGGCGGGGTCGAGATCGGCGAAAGCCTCCCCGCCGAGCCGCACAAGCGACCCCAGGGCGTGGCGCACATCGCCAAGGTCGCGGCCAAGGCTGGCTACGATGTCGGCAAAAATCCGGTCATCGTCGGCACCGGGTACGTCATATTCGGCGCTGGCCGGCACCATCATGCCTGCGACGCAGCGGAGGTCGCGGAGTTCCCCCGGAGAGAGAGGAAGCTCGGTTGCTGTAGCGTTGGACTGCATTGTTCCCTCAATCGAACAGAGTGGCCAGGCGCTGCTTGATGCTATCGGCGATGTAGAGCGCCAGCGCCTGGATGGTCGAGGTCGGATTCACGCCGCCGGACGTGACGAATATGCTGCCGTCAACGATGAACAGATTTTTCACGTCGTGACAACGGCCCCACTCGTTCACCACCGATCGTTCCGGATTGGTTCCCATGCGTGCGGTGCCAAGCAGGTGCCAACCGCCGTAGAGTATAGGGCTGTTCACACCGATATCGGATGCACCAGCTTCGGTGAGGATCTGCTTCGCGCGGGCAATGCCGTGCTCGATCATGCGCTGCGAGTTCTCGCCCAGCGTATATTCGACCTTCGGCGCGGGGATGCCGTGTCCGTCCCTCAGCACCGGATCGAGCGTCACGCGGTTATGCGCTTCCGGCAGGTCCTCGCAGATCGCCGACAACTGGATCCGGCGCCCCACCCGGCGGCGAAACGCGTGGTGGTGATCGGCGCCCCAGGGTAGACGCCCTACCGCGGCGCTGGTAATCGCCTCGAACACCGGCCCGACACCGCGACCGAACTGGAAGGTGTAGCCTCGAACGAAGCCCCGCGAGGCATCGGTTTCGTAGAACTCCTTGCTCCACAGGCACAACGGTGGGCCGCGATTGCCATCCAGCGGTTCATCGACATAGCCGTAGACCTGGGCGTAGGGATGAAACATCAGGTTCTTGCCAACCAGGCCGCTGGAATTGGCCAGTCCGTTAGGAAATCGGTTCGAGACGGAATTCAGCAGCAGGCGCGGCGTGCCGACGCCGTTGCAGGCCATGATGACGACCTCGGCCGGCTGGAATTGCTCTGCTCCCTCGGCGTCGTAATAGATCACCCCGGATGCCATGCCTTGTTCGTTGGTGGTGATCTCGCGCACCCGGCAGCGCGTGCGCAGCTCCACGCCGGCGCGAATCGCCACCGGCCAATAGGTGATGTCCGTGCTCGCCTTGGCGCCCTGGGTGCAGGCGGGCGTGCAATGGCCAAGGTTGATGCAGGGCGCGCGGCCGTCGTACTCCGTGGTGGCCAGCACGGTGTCGGACGGCCACCAGTGCCAGCCCAGCCGGTTCATCGCCTGAGCGAATCTCGCGCCGGATTTGCCGAGCGGCAGCGGCGGCATGGGCGGTTGCCTGGGCGGCACCGCGGGGTCTCCGGCGAGACCGGAAACGCCGGTCATGCGGTCGTTCTCGGCAAAGAACGGCGCCAACGTGGCGTAGTCGATCGGCCAGTCATCGGCGACGCCGTCGAGCGAGCGAACGCGGAAGTCCGAAGGATGCAGCCGGGGATAATGCCCGGTGTACATGATCGTGCTGCCGCCCACGCCGTTGAAGTTCACGACCTTGATCGGCGAAGCATCGTCATTGATTGGATAATCGGTCGGACGCGCGCGCACATTCGGGCTGACGGCAAAATCGCCATAGACCCTGGCCTCCCAATCCCGCTTATTGCTCGGGTAGTCCGACTGTTTCATCCAATCGCCTTGCTCGAGGCAAAGGATCTTCATCCGCGTGTCGGCCAGGCTCCAGGCCACCGCGGCGCCGGACGCACCGGAGCCGATGATCAACACGTCCACTATTTCGTTCATGCGACGTTCCCAGTCCGGCCAGCGATTACGCACACGAAAATGCCCCCAGAACGGCGGCAGGTCGAGGGGGGGGGAGTTGGCGGCTCCGAGTGAGCGATGTCGCCGCAGGATGGTCGCATGGCAGGCCGCAACTCTTGCTAACGATCACAAACCTGCGTCGTGATATCAGGCGTCTTAATGTTTGACGTACCGGCATCGGCCGCCCCAACCGTCATGGCCGGGCTTGAACCGGCCACCCATGCAGCAGGGTGGTGTGATGGATGGCCGGGTCCAGCCCGGCCATGACGGTTGGGGTGGCCCGTGCGAACAGTTCGTGGGTCGCTCTCACGGGCCGTTGGTATAAGACAGAAATATCATGCCCCACGCGGCAATGGATCGTCGCTGAAAGCAAGCGCATGCACGAAGCCGTATTGCGGCGTCGCAATCCGTGCCACCGGCTTCGCGCTCAGCAAATACTGCCGCAGGAAATCCATCCGCTCTGCCGGACCGATCGTGCACCAGGCGTCGTCGGCATAAATGTGGATGTAGCGATATGATACCAACGCCTCCGCCGCACTTAATGCAGACCGCAGCCGCAGCAGTGCGTTGCGATAAGCGTCGCCCCCCGCGACCAGGTTGCACGGATGAAACGCCACGTGCAGCCACGGCTTGTGGTCCGCCAGTAGCGGCGCGATGGAGCGCAGCACATCGTACTCGGCGCCTTCGATGTCGATCTTCAACAGCGTCCGCCGGTCAATCCCGATCTCGTGCAGCACCACGGCTGCATCGCGCAGCGGAACCACTGCGTTGGGCCGCCTGCCTTGCAGCCGGTCACGCTCGACCTGGCGAGACACCGACGAACCGGAATCCGCGACACCCTTCGCGTACAACGTGACAAGTTCGTCGCGCGCGCCCAGGCCGTGACGAAATAGCCGGATGCGCGACGCCAGCCCGGGGTTTTCGGCGACGTTGCGCGCCAGCAACTCATGATGCACCGGGTCGGGCTCGAAGGCGAACACCTTCTCCACGTGCGTCGCGGCATATAACGCGGCGAAGCCGATATAGGCGCCGAAATCCACCATCCGCGTGCAGCGCGGCAGGATCGCGTCGAAGAAGCGCAGCATGCCTTCCTCAAAGCCGTTACAGAATGTGCGCGCTGTCGCCAGAACAAGCGGATGGTCGGTGACGCGGAAGGATCGTCCGCCCCGTGCCACCACCGGCGCCTGTAGCCCCGCCATCATGTCCACACCCGGCTCCTCCGGCTATCAGCCGGGGAAATTAGGCGGCGCGGGTTAAGAGAACCTTGACGCGCGCCGGATCAGGTCGGATCGGCAGTCAGTCCCGCGGCGGCAATGCCCGCCAGCGCCGCCGCCTCGTCATTGTCCGAGGTGTCCCCAGACACGCCGACCGCGGCGATGATCGACTTGTCCTCCCCGCGCACCAGCACGCCGCCCGGCACCGGCACCAACGACCCGCCCACCGCATGCGTCGCCGCAGCGATGAAATGCGGCCGCTCTTCCGCCCGCTTGCCCAACGTGCGCGACCCGACCCCGAATGCCAGAGCGCCGTGGGCCTTGCCGGTGGCAATCTCCGCGCGCCGCAGGCTGGTACCATCCTCGGCGGCATACGCCTTCAGCACCCCGCGTGCATCGAGCACAACGATCGCCAGCGGCTGGAATTTCTTCTCCCGCGCGGCCTGGAGGCCGGCGGCAATGATGGTCTGGGCCTGGCTGAGCGTTATCGACGACATGATGTAACCTCCCGAATGACTTACTTATCCTCGCCCACGAAGCGGGAGAGGTCGAGACGCGAAGCGGCGACCTCTCCCGCTCCCGCGGGAGAGGTTAAGCAGTGCGGGAGAGGCTTAGAACGGATGGAACTCCTGCAACTTATCCTTGTCCGGCAGAACGCCGATGTTCCACCCGCCGCCCAACGCCGTCACCAGCGTCACGCTTGCCACCAATCTGCTCTGCTGCACCGCCAATGCGGCCTGCTGATCCGACAGTAGCGTTGTTTGCTCTGTCACCACGCTGGTATAGACGACCGTGCCGGCACGATACTGGTTCAGCAGCACATCGACCGCCTTTTGTGCCGCGGCGACAGCGATCGCCTCGGCTCGTCCCTGCAGTTCCAGAATGCGCAACGAGGACAACTCGTCCTCGACCTGCTGCAACGCCGTCAGCACCACCTGGCGGTAATTGGCGACACTTTGGTCATAGGTGGCGCGTGCCGCCGCTACCGCGGCAGTGCGGGCGCCGCCATCGAACAATGTCTCGGTAGCCGACGCACCGAGCGACCACACGCGGTTGGCCACCGTGAACAACTGCGATAGCGGGTTGCCCACGAAACCAGCCAGGCTCGACAGGCTGATATCCGGATAAAACGCCGCCACCTGCACGCCGATCAGCGCATTCTCCTCCTGCATCGCGCGCTCCGCCGCGGCGATATCCGGGCGGCGCTCCAACAGCGTGGATGGCAGGCCGGGCGGCAGTACTGGCACCTGCGACGCCAACGGTGCGTGCGGAATGGTCAGCTCCGCCGGGGCGTGGCCGGTCAGCACGGCAATGGCATGTTCGTAGATCGCCCGTTGCACGCCGACGCCGACAAGCTGCGCCCGCGCGCTTTCCAGTTGCGCCTCCGCGGTCACCGAATCCGCCGACGAAGTGGTGCCGGCGCGATACTGGTTGTTCACGATATCGAATGCGCGCTGATAGGCAGCCACGGTTTAAGTCAACAAGTCCTCGAGCGAATCTTCGGCGCGCAGATCGAAATAGTCGACGGCCAAGGTCATCTGCGCCGAAAGTTTTGCATTCGCCAAATCGGCAGCGCTGACTTGCGCTGCCGCTACCTGGCTCTCAACCTGTCGGCGAACGCGGCCCCATACATCGGGAGTCCAATCGATGGTGCCTTCCAGGCTATAGATCGTATTCGCCGCTCCGCCACCGGCTTTGAGTCCGGCGCCGGTGGAAGCCGCGGTTGAAACCAGCGGCGTGTTGGTCGATCCGCTGGTGATACGGCTGCCGCCACCACCGCCTGAGCCCGAACCGCGTGTCACGTTCCCGGTGACACCGACCGTGGGAAACAGGCTGGCCTGCGCCTCCTGCACCAATGCCACGGCGTTGCGATATTGCGCCTCGAACTGTTTCACCGTCTGGTTGGTAACTTCGACCTGCTGCTCCAGCCGGTCGAGTTCCGGATCGTGGTAGATCCACCACCAGTCGCCGCGATCAGCCGTGTCCTGCGGTTTCGCCACGGTCCAGCCAGGCAGTTCCTTATAGGCGACGGGAACCGTCGCGTCGGGGCGATGATAGTCCGGCCCGACCATGCAGGCTGACACGCCGAAGACGAGCACTAACGGGACCAACCGTGGCCGCGTCATTCAGCGGCCCCCGGCGTGGCCGACAATCCCGGAAACAGTTGCCGCCACCGCCGCTGGGATGCCAGGCGGAACCGATCGAGGTACAGATACAGCACCGGGGTGGTGTACAGCGTCAACATCTGGCTCATCAGCAGACCGCCGACAATGGTGATGCCGAGTGGCCGGCGCAACTCGCCGCCATCGCCGAAACTCAACGCCAGTGGCAGGGCGCCAAGCATCGCAGCGCTGGTCGTCATCATGATCGGCCGAAATCGCAACCGGCAGGCTTCGAAAATCGCGTCGCGTGGATCCATGTCATGGGCGCGTTCCGCCTCCAGCGCAAAGTCGATCATCATGATGGCATTCTTCTTGACAATGCCGATCAGCAGAATGACGCCGATCGAGGCGATGATGCTGAACTCGGTGTTGAACATCAGCAACGCCAGAACCGCGCCGACCGTGGCCGAGGGCAGCGTCGATATGATAGTAATCGGGTGAATGTAGCTCTCATATAACACGCCCAACACGATGTACACGGCAACCAGAGCGACGCCAATCAGTATCAGCTCGCTGCTGACCGCTTCCTGGAAGGTTTGTGCAGTGCCGGCGAAGCTGCCGCGGACGTCCGCCGGCATCCCGATCTGCTGCACCGCGGCAGCGATCGCCTCCGTGGCATCGCTGAGCGACTTGCCGGGCGCCAGGTTGAAGGAAATCGTGGTGGCGACAAACAGTCCTTGGTGATTGACCGCCAGCGGCGTATTGCCCTGGGCGTATTTCGTGAACGCCGCCAGCGGCACCATCGTCTCCTGGCTGGTACTGACGGCGGCTCCGGACGAGGCGCTGCCCTTGCCGGTGTTGGCCAGCGAATTTGTCGCGGCATTGCGCGCCGAACTGTTGGCAATGCTGGCCGCGCTGGTGGCATTGCTGGAACTGTTGCTCGCACTCTTGCTGCTGGCACTGCTGCCACTTGCGCTGCTTTTCGTGCTGCTGCTGGTGCTACCGGTGGTCGCCGCGACCGTGCCGACCACCGCGTTGGTCGTCTGCGTGCCGCTGGCGGTCCCTCCGGCGGTGCTGACATAGATGTCGTTCAACGTCTCCGGCGTCTGCCAATACCGCGGTTCCACTTCCATGATGACATGGTACTGGTTCTGCGCACTGTAGATGGTCGATACCTGGCGCTGGCCGAACGCGTCATACAGCGTATTGTCGATTTCGCTGGCATTGATACCCAGTCTGCTCGCCGTGGCACGGTCGATCACCAAATCGGTTTCCAGGCCTTTCTGCTGCTGATCGGAGTTGACATCGGTCAGCACCGGGCTGTGTTCCAGAGCGGCCAGCAGTTTCGGCGCCCACTGATACAGTTCCGCAGTGCTGTCAGCCTGCAACGTGTACTGATAGGCGGCATTGCTCGACCGCCCCCCGGTGCGGATGTCCTGGATCGGGATCAGGAACAGCCTGGCCCCGGGCACCACCGCGAGCTTGCGGCGCAGCCCGGCCATCACCTGGTCGATCCCGGCACGCTGCGACAGCGGTTTCAGCGCAACGAAAACCGAGCCGGTATTGGTCGAGCCGGCGCCACCGCCTCCGCCGGCACCAGTGAATCCGACCACGCTCTGCACCGCCGGATCATGCTGCACGATATCCGCCAACTGCGTCAGCTTCTGCTGCATGGCCTGGAAGGAGATACTCTGATCGGCCTGGATCTGGCCCATCATCCGGCCGGTGTCCTGCTGCGGGAACAGGCCTTTCGGCACGATCACGTACAGCACAACAGTCAGCACGACGGTGAGCAGCAGCACCAGGATCACCAGTCCACTGCGGCGCAGCGCCCAGGCGAGGGAGCGCTCGTACAGCGACAGCACACGGTCGAACAAGGTGCGCCGACGCGGCCCCTCGCGCCGGGCCTCCGGTTTCAGGAGCAATGCACACATCATCGGCGTGGTGGTGAGCGAGATCGCCAGCGACACCATGATGGCGACCGACAAGGTCATGGCAAACTCGCGGAACAGCCGGCCGACAAGACCTGGCATCAACAGGATCGGCAGAAACACCGCGATGAGCGAAATGCTGATCGACATCACGGTGAAGCCGACTTCGCGTGCACCCAGCAGTGCGGCCTGCATGCGGGGCATGCCTTCCTCGATGTGGCGGGAGATGTTCTCCAGCACCACGATGGCGTCATCCACCACGAAGCCGGTGGCGACCGTCAGCGCCATCAGCGACAGGTTGTCCAGGCTGTAACCGAGCAAATACATCGCGCCGAAGGTGCCGATGATCGAGACCGGCACGGCGATCGCCGGGATCAGCGTCGCCCGGAGGCTGCGCAGGAACAGGAACACAACGATGGTGACCAGCACGACCGCGACGATCAGCGTCATCTCGGTATCGTGCAGGCTGGCGCGGATCGTCGTGGTGCGGTCGTTGGCGATCAGCAGATCCATGTCGCGTGGCATCGCCGCCATGAGCTGCGGGATCGCCGCCTTCACGGCGTCAACGGTATCGATGATGTTGGCGCCTGGTTGGCGGAACAGGATAACCAGCACCGCCGGCTTACCCTGGGCGAGGCCGGCGTTGCGCAGGTTCTCCACCGAATCCTGCACGTCCGCGATGTCGGACAGCCGCACCGCAGCGCCGTTGCGATACGCGATCACCAGCGGCTGGTAGTCCGCCGCGTGCGAGGCCTGGTCGTTGGTATAGAGCTGGTAATGCAGCCCGTCGGCCTCGATCGCGCCTTTCGGGCTGTTGGCATTCGCCGAGGCAAGCGCAGCACGCACGTCCTCCAGCCCGATGCCGTACTTGAATAGCGCCTTCGGGTTCAGTTCGACGCGCACCGCGGGTAAGGCCGCGCCGCCGATGATCACCTGGCCGATGCCGGAAAGCTGCGACAGGCGTTGCGACAGCACGTTGGTCGCGGCGTCGTACATCTGGCCGCGCGTCAGCGTCTTCGATGTCAGCGCCAGAATCAGGATCGGCGCGTCGGCGGGATTCACCTTGCGATAGGTCGGGTTGCTGCGCAGGCTGGTCGGCAGGTCGGCGCGCGCGGCGTTGATCGCCGCCTGCACGTCGCGCGCCGCACCGTTGATGTCTCGATCCAGCCCGAATTGCAGCACGATGCGCGCCTGTCCGACCGAGCTGGTCGAGGTCATCTCCGTCACGTCGGCGATCTGCCCGAGATGGCGCTCGAGCGGCGCGGCGACGCTGGTCGCGACGGTGTCGGGGCTGGCACCAGGCAACTGTGCCGAGACCGAGATGGTCGGGAAATCCACCTGCGGCAGCGGCGACACCGGGAGTTTGAAGAACGCAAAGACCCCGGCCAGCGCGATGCCGACAGTCAGCAGCGTGGTGGCGACTGGACGCGCGATGAACGGGGCAGAGAAGTTCATGGCGCGTCACTACCCCTCCCGCGCTTGCGGGAGGGGCCAGGGGAGGGTAGTGCGTGCGCCCCGCTGCACCCTCCCCTGGCCCCTCCCGCAAGCGCGGGAGGGGGAACAGATTTCGCCGTCACGTCGGCGCCCCGTCGGCCGGCGCGGTGCCGCCCGCAGCGCCCTTGCCGGACAGGCGCAACGCCAGGCGATCGAAAGCCAGATAGATCACCGGAGTGGTGAACAGCGTCAGCACCTGGCTGACGATCAGGCCGCCGACGATCGCCACGCCCAGCGGCCGGCGCAGTTCCGAGCCGGTGCCGTTGCCCAGCATCAGCGGCAACGCGCCGAGCAGTGCCGCCATCGTGGTCATCAGGATCGGGCGGAAGCGCAGCAGGCAGGCCTGGTGGATCGCCTCGCGCGGCGGCTTGCCCTCCTCGCGCTCCGCTACCAGCGCGAAGTCGATCATCATGATTGCGTTTTTCTTGACGATGCCGATCAGCAGGATGATGCCGATGATCGAGATCACGTCGATGTCGTCGCCGGCGATCAGCAGCGCCACCAGCGCGCCGGCGCCGGCCGATGGCAGCGTGGACAGGATCGTGATCGGGTGGATGAAACTTTCGTACAGTACGCCCAGCACGATGTAGACGGTCACGATCGCCGCCAGCACCAGCAGCAACTCGTTCGAGAGTGACGCCTCCAGCGCCGAGGCAGCGCCCTGGAAGGCGGTGACGAAACTCTCCGGCAGATTGATGTCCGTCTCCGCCTGCCTGATAGCGGCAACCGCTGCCCCGAGCGACGAGCCCGGCGTCGTGTCGAACGAAATCGTGGTCGCCGGAAACTGCCCCAAATGGCTGATCTGCAACGGGCCGGGCTTTTGCTCGACCCGGACGATGGCGCTCAGCGGCACCTGGCCGGTGGTAGAGGCGGCGGAGGGCAGATAGATCGCGTTAAGCGCGTTCAGCGAGGTCTGTAGCGACGGATCGCCTTCCATGATGACGCGATACTGGTTGGACTGCGTGTAGATGGTAGAGATGATGCGCTGGCCGAACAGATCGTACAGCGCATTATCCACGGTTGCGGGAGTGATACCGAAACGCGCCGCGGTCTCACGATCGATCACCAGGTTAACATCCAGTCCCTGTTGCTGGAGATCGCTGGCGATATTGACCAGGTCGGGCGATTTCCGCATCTGCGAGAGCAGTTTGGGAACCCATTCGTTGAATGCCGTGAGGTTGGGATTTTCAAGTACGAATTGATACTGAGTGCGGCTGATGGCGGCGTCGATCGTCAGGTCCTGCACCGGCTGCATGTACAGTTGTACGCCGGCAACGCCCACGGTCTCCTGCTGGAGCCGGCGGCCGATCTCGGTCGCGTTCAGGCTGCGGTCGTCCTTCGGCTTCAGGTTGATCAGGAAGCGGCCGCTGTTCAGGGTGGCGTTGCTGCCGTCCACACCGATGAACGAACTCACGCTGACCACGTCCGGGTCTTTCAGGATCGCCGCCGCCAGGTCCTGCTGGTGCTGCGCCATGGCACCAAAGGACGCGGTCTCCGCCGCGACGGAAATGCCTTGGATCACGCCGGTATCCTGCACCGGAAAGAAGCCCTTCGGCACGATGATATACAACAGGACTGTCACCGCCACGGTGATCACGGCAATCAGCAGGGTCAGCGGCTGATGGTCGAGCACCACGTTCAGCGCTCGGTCGTAGTGATGGATGACCCAGTTGAAGCCACGCTCCGCCGTCCGGTCGAACCGACTGCGCTGCGCATCCGGGCGGTGCCTCAGCAGTTTGGCGCACATCATCGGCACCAGTGTCAGCGACACGACGGCGGAGATGATAATGGTCACCGACAGCGTGATGGCGAACTCGTGGAACAGCCGGCCGACCACGTCGCCCATGAACAGCAGCGGGATCAGCACCGCGATCAACGACACCGTCAGAGATATGATGGTGAAGCCGATCTGTTCCGAGCCTTTCAGCGCGGCGGCGAGCGGCGCCTCGCCCGCCTCCACATAGCGGGCCACGTTCTCGATCATAACGATGGCGTCGTCCACCACGAAGCCGGTGGAGATGGTCAGCGCCATCAGCGAGAGATTGTCCAGGCTGAACCCGAGCAAGTACATGATCGACAGCGTGCCGACCAGCGACAGCGGCACTGACAGGCTGGGGATGATCGTCGCCGGCAGGTTGCGCAGGAACACGAAGATCACCAGCACCACCAGGACGACGGCAAGGCCGAGTTCGAACTCCACGTCGATGACCGAGGCGCGGATCGTCGTGGTGCGGTCGGTCAACACGGCAACGTCCACCGCGGCCGGCAGCGTGGCCTGGAGCTGCGGAAGCAGCTTCTTGATGTTGTCCACCACCTGGATGACGTTGGCGCCAGGCTGGCGCTGCACGTTCAGGATCACCGCGGGCGTGGTATTGGCCCATGCGCCCAGCTTGGTGTTTTCGGCGCCGTTGACCACGGTGGCCACGTCCTTCAACCGCACCGGATTGCCGTTGCGGTAGGCAATCACCAGGTCGAGATACTGCTGCGGGTCGGAGATCTGATCGTTGGCGTTGATCGTCGAAGCCTGTGCCGGACCGTCGAAATTGCCCTTCGGCGTGTTGACGTTGGCATTGCCCAGCGTGGTGCGCAGGTCGTCGATGGCCAGCCCGTACGCCGCCAGGGCGCGCGGATTGATCTGCACACGTACGGCCGGCCGCTGGCCGCCGCTGATGCTGACCAGGCCGACGCCGGGCTGCTGCGAGATCTTCTGCGCCAGCCTGGTGTCGCCCATGTCCTCGACCTGAGTCAGCGGTAGCGTCTTCGAGGTCAGCGCCAGGGTCAGGATCGGCGCGTCGGCCGGGTTGACCTTGGCATAAATCGGCGGCGCCGGCAGGTCGGACGGCAGCAGGTTACCCGCGGCGTTGATCGCCGCCTGCACCTGCTGTTCCGCGATATCCAGGCTGAGGTCCAGGTTGAACTGGAGGGTGATCACCGACGAACCGGCCGAACTGGTCGAGAACATCTGGTTCAGGCCGGGCATCTGGCCGAACTGCACCTCGAGTGGCGAGGTCACCGAGGACGTCATCACCTCCGGACTGGCGCCCGGATAGAAGGTCTGCACCTGGATGGTCGGGTAATCGACCTCCGGCAGGGCTGAGATCGGCAGGAAGCGATAGGCGACGATGCCGACCAGCATGATGGCGGCCATCAGCAGGGTGGTGGCGACGGGCCGAAGGATGAACGGACGCGACGGGCTCATGCCGCGGGTCGGTCAAGCAAAGATTCTCCCCCTCCCCTTGAGGGCGAGGGAGTTTCGAGCTGCGACAGGCGCGTATCATGGGAGCCGCAGATCATTGCGGCATCCTGTAGCAATCGCCACATGGTCCGCACTCATCGCAAACCACACCGTCATGCACGCGAAAGCGGGGACCCATGCAGCCCCATGGGTCCCCGCTGTCGCGGGGATGACGATCCTTTGTGGCGTTTGCTACATGATGCCGGATCATTGCGCCGGCGGCTGCTGCTGACGGTGTTGGCCATGCTGGCGCTGCCCCTGCTCGGGCTGCGTCTGATCCGGCGCGTCGGTTTGGCCTGGCGCGGCAGCCTGGCTGGGTTGGCCTGGCTGGCCGCCGCTGCTCGGCTGGGCCGGCTGAGTCCCCTGCCCTGCCTGGGTCGGCGGCGGCTGACCGGGCTGGCCGGCAGCCTGACCCTGGCCTTTCGCCTGTGCGGGCACCTGGGTTGGCGGGGGCACGGTTACCGCGACGCCATCGCGCAGACGGTCGGTGCCGTCGGTCACCACCTTTTCGCCGGGCTGGAGACCGGACAGCACGGCTGTGAAGCCGCCATCGGTCGGGCCCAGCTTCACCGGTCGCACCGAGACCGTGTTGTTCGCGTTGATCACGTAGACGAAGCTGCCCGGCTCGCCGCGTTGCACGGCCGGCACCGGTACGCGAACGGTGTTCTGCATGGTGTTCACCAGCAACCGCGCGTTGACGAACTGATTCGGGTAGAGCAGTTCGTCCGGATTGGCGAAGAGGGCGCGCAGCTTGATTGTGCCGGTGGTCGTGTCGATCAGGTTGTCGATCGTGGCAAGCTGTCCGGTCGCGAGCAATTTGACGTTGGCCCGGTCATAGGCCGCGACGCTGAGCGTGGCACCGCTGCGCACGCGCTGGACGATGTCAGCCAGGTTGTCCTCCGGCACCGCAAACAGCACCGAGATCGGCTGCATCTGCGTGATCACGACGAGGCCGGTCGTGCCGCTGGTCTGGACATAGTTGCCTTGATCAACCAGGCGCAGCCCAACCTGGCCGTCGATCGGCGAGACAATATGGCAATAGGCGAGGTTGAGCTTCGCATTGTCCACGGTGCCTTGGTCGGTCTGCACCGTGCCGGTGTATTGCTGAACGAGGTAGCGCTGGTCTTCCAGTTGTTGCTGCGCGATCGAGTCCTGGCGACCCAGGGTCTGATAGCGCTTCAGATCGGCCTGGGCCTGCGCCAGCAATCCCTGGTCATGCGCAAGGACACCCTGCGCTTGCTCCAGCGCCGCCTGGTAGGGCCGCGGGTCGATCTGCGCCAGGAAATCGCCCTTCTTGACGACCTGGCCTTCCTTGAAGCCGACTTCGATCAGTTGCCCACTGATCTGCGTCAGCACCGTCACCGTGTCGAGCGACGTCACAGTGCCAAGTTCACTCAGGATGATGCGGATGTCGCCTTTGTCGATGGTGGCAGCGCCCACCGGTTGCGGCGGGGTTTGTCCGCCCCGCCCCGAGCCGGCTTGGCCGGCGGTCTGCGTCGCATGATGGGTCGACCAGTACCACCAAACGCCCAGCCCGGCGGCCAGGAGAATGATGAGCCCGAGCACCCAGCGCAGCCGAGACCGGCGCACCACGACCACGGGGCCGGGCGATTGCCGGCCATGGCCGTAGTCGGCCTCGGGTCTGTCGACGCGTTCATCCATGCGTTTTGCATGCGCTCCAAAGGAGGTCCAGGCACTTCACGGCAAAGGTTAGGCACGCGGCGTGGCTGCATTCAATGCGCGCCGGACCGCCTGTTACCAAAATCATCACTCCGTAATTCACGGGCAAAGTAACGTTGTCGTTGCCGCCGGCAGGCGACCGCCTTCGCCGAACGGCCGCGGATCGGGGACGAGGACCCGCGGGGGAGCCCCTGGGGCAATGGCGGTGCAGGGAACGGCGGACGTATAGCCGGGTCCGTGTAACCCAATTCGCCGCGATTGTCTCCCGGCGAGCCAGGTGCTGCTCCGCTGCGACCCGGTCGGTGCGCGGAACGCGGCGTCACCGAGGTCATCGTGTCAGCCGGGGATAATCGCGGCAGCGCGTCCGGTCGCCGCGGTGCCGGCCTGGATAGCCTGGCCGGCACCGCGGCGACAGTGGTCAGTGAATGCCTTTGGCGTTGAGATGCGCCTGGTATTTCTGGTCGCTGCCCTGGATGTGATTGATCAGCCAGTTCTTGAGGAACTGCAGGACGTCGAGCGACAGCGTGGCCGATGCGCCGGCGGCGTATTTCTGCTGCACGTCCAGCACCTGGCGGGTCAGTGCGTCATGCTCCTGCTTGTGCGGGATCGCTGCCGGGTAGCCGGTTTGCGCGAAGAACTTTTCCTCTCGGGCAAAGTGAAACCTGGTGTACTGCACCAGCCCATCGAGGATACCGCCGAGCGAATCCTTGCCATGCCCCCCCTGCATCGCCTCGTACAGCGCGTTTACCATCGCGACGAGCTTCTTGTGGTCTTCGTCGATCACGGCAACGCCGACGCTCAGCTTGTCGGTCCAGTTCATCAACGGCATGGGGTATTCCTTTCAACACTGTGGCAAAGATCCCGGAGCGGTGACGTCCGCCGGCCTCAGGCCACACGACGCTGCTGCGATCGGTCCAGCAATGCGCCAAGCGCCAGCCGGGCGGCTTCATCGGCCTCGAACTCCACATGCAGAGCGCCCCGGTCGTCGGCACTGCGGACGACGAATGGCAGCGGCCGACCCAGGCTTTCGATCCAAGCCGTGCCGCTAACGCCGGGTGCCAGTGGCGGCGCACCGCACAAATGGGCGCCGGTCGCCGACAAATCCGCCAGCCTGGCGTCGTGGGTGGCGCCCGCCACACTGACGCGGCATGGCAGATCGACCAGATAACGCGCGGCGCGGCGGCGGTCGACTTCGGTGGTGGACGTCCGCACCACCCGGATAATGGCGTGCCTGAGCTCGGCGACCGCCGTTTCCAACGCCGCCGCGTTCTCACGCACCGACAGGGCGTGGCGCTCGGTCTGTTCGGCTTCCGCCGACACCTCGGTGATGCGGCCGCTCATCTCGTTGGCCGCGGCAGCGGTTTCCGCCACGTTGAATGCTATGCCGGTTGTGGCCGCTGCCTGCTTTTCGACGGCGGAGGCGACCGCGCTGGCGATGGCGTTGATTTCGCCGATGGTTTGCTCGATTCGCGCGACAGCGGCCACCGCCTCATTCGTCGCGCCGCGCACCTCGTCGATGTGACGGGCGATGTCCTGGGTGGAGCGCGCGGTTTGCGCCGCAAGCGACTTGACCTCGCTGGCAACGACGGCGAAGCCCTTGCCGGCCTCGCCGGCGCGGGCCGCCTCGATCGTTGCATTCAGTGCCAACAGGTTGGTCCTGCCGGCAATTTCGCCGATCATGTCGGCGACCGCGCCGATCCGCGCGACCTGGGTGTTCAAGGCTTCGATCGTGGCCCGAGTCTCGTGGCCGGCCGCCACTGCGCGGCTGGAGACCGCGGCGGACTGACCGACCTGGTCGCCGATTTCGCTGATCGCCGCGGCGAGCATATCGGCGTCATTGGCCACCGTTTGCGACGTTTCCAGCGCCTGCGCGGCCGAGGCTGCGGCACTGCCGGCGGAACGTCCGGTGCGCGAGGCAGAGCCGCTCATTTGCGTCGCCGTCTCCGTCATCGCGACCGTCCGTGCGTGCACCTGCGCCAAAGCCGCGCCGGTTTCGGTTTCGATCGCTTCCGCCATCGATACCAGCGCGACCTGCGTTTCCTCTTGCGCGCGAAGCTGATCGGCGTCGTGCGCCAGGCGCCCGGCCGCGACCATGTGGTCCTTGAACACCACCACTGCAGCGGCCATGGCACCGAGTTCATCCCGGCGTTGCAATGCAGGCACCTGGGCCGCGAGGTCGCCTGCCGCCAGTTGCCGCATGGCACCGGTGAGCGAGGCGATCGGCCCGGTGATGCCTCGCGCCACGGCGATGGCAAGCGCGACCACGACACACAGGGTGGCGCCGGCGGCAAGGGCGATCCGCAACACGTTGGCGCTGATCACCGCCTGCACGTCGTCTACATAGACCCCGCTGCCGATCACCCAGTTCCAACCGCTAACACCCTGAATGTAGCTTTGCTTGAGCCGCGCCGAGGCGTCCGGAGGCCAATAGTACCGGTAAAGCCCGGCATCCTGGCGGGACACGATGTCGATCATGTCCTTGAAAAGATGCACCCCGGCCGCGTCGCGCATGTCAAGCAAACTGGTGCCAACCAATTGTGGCGAGGTCGGATGCATGAGCATCGACCCGGCCATGTCGTTGACCCAGAAATACTGGTCTTTCTCGTAACGCAGTTGCGACAGGAGGGCGAGCGCCTGTTGCTGGGCCGCCTGCGCAGTCATCTCGCCCGATGCGGCGCGCCGTTGATAATCGGCGACGAGGGAATGCGCGGTTTCGACCAGATGCCTGGTCTCGGTCCCCTTCGCCGCGAATAGCGAGTCTCTGGGCTTGTTCGGCGGCGATCGCCAGCATGCCGAGCGTGCCCACGGCCATGATCAGGACGATCAGGTAAAGCCGCCGCCCGATCGTCCGATCGAAGAACAGCGACCACGAGGTGGCAGGCTTCACGCCATGTCTCCATACCCTGCTCGTCATGCCGAGCGTGCGGCGATGAGTGCGAGGGTAGGAGAGGACGTGTTAACAAACCCCTAGCGGTGGCTATGGTCGCTCTGGCGGGGAGCGGAGTCCTTGAGCGATGCGGCACGCCGGATCGGTCGGGCATGGCCGCACGACGGTGGCCTTGACCGGAGCCGGGCCGGGTGGCTACGTCGGGCCGGCCTTGCCGCGCCGGCGTCCACGATCCCGCCTGCGGAGTGGGAGCCTAAATCCACGGATGCGCCCTTAGCTCAGTCGGATAGAGCAACAGCCTTCTAAGCTGTGGGTCGAAGGTTCGAGTCCTTCAGGGCGCGCCAATATCAATGGGTTAGAGGCTCATTGGTTGGCAGTTGGCATAACGGTTTGCATAATGCTGACCGTCACCGTCGCTTGGTCAATCCGAGGTTGACTACCTTTGAGTCCGCCTGCGGAGCCTTCTCCCACAACTCAATAGCGGTGAGTGCGACCTCGGTCCGTCGCGGCAGGTAAACGTCCACAATGCTCTGGCAGTAGTCGATCGACCATCCAGTCACGGCAGCGATCTGCGGCACCGTGGCACCTGCCTCTGCCAGACGTACGACTGCGGTTCGGCGCAGGTCGCGGCGCTGTTTGCCCTCGATCCCCGCGGCCTTGCGTTGCGCGTCCCACGCTCGGGCAAAGTTTCGATATGCCCAAGGCAATCCAGTCGGGCTTGGTACCAGGAGGATGGATTCAACTTCTTGGACCTGACCGTCCGGCGCTGTCGTGCGCCGAACAACAGGGGTTGCCATCCGGTCGCGTACGAGCGGGGCCAGGTCGGCGTGAAGCGGGACGGAAAGCAACTCGTCTGTCTTCTGCTGCCGTAATAAAATGTACAGCCGTCCGTCGCGCTCTATGATGCGGGCCGTTGTCATCTCAAGCACGTCGCCGGGGCGCTGCGCCGTGTAAACCAGTAGCATCAGCGCCAGCCGCAGCGATTGGGATGCGTCGGCGCAGAAAGCTGCACACTCGGCGCGGGACCAGACTTCGGTGCGTGGTTGAGTGGCAAGCATTTCGGGCCGCAGCGCCGGGTTGTCGCGGATCAGCCGCAGCTTGACCGCGTAGCCCAGCAAAATTCGAAAGAGCGCGAGGATTTGGTTGGCTTTCCTAGGCTGACTGGCGAAGCCAGCCTTAATATCTTCGATCGCTTCCGGTCCAAATCTGCGGAACGGCAGGTCGCCGTACCGCGCTCGCATCTCGTCCAAATACCCCCGGTAGAGTTTCTGCGTGCGTGGGGCGAGTTTGGTCTTGAACTCTGGGCGGGCCAAATAGCGTGTGATCAGGTAGCCAACGGTGTTCGGATCTTCGGCTCCGCGCTGTTCGGGCGGTTTGACTGCCGCCATGGCTGCCGCTCGGTCGTGGCCGAGAAACGCTTTGGTCTTCCGATCGTAGAAGTACTCCAGTTCGGTGCCGTCTGAGCGTCGCTTCTTGACGACATTAAGCCCGCTTCCTCTCGGCCGCGCCATCGCTTCTGCCTCTCCACGGATTCGGTTCCGGCGCGCCCAACTCTACGCCCAGTCCGATGCCAGAGTCCCTGTCAGCAGCAGCGTCCAATGCGAGGCGGTCCCACGTCAACCGGCCGCCTTTGCCGCCGCGTCGCCGTGCCTTAGGCCAATGGCCTCCATCAACCTCATCATCGAACACGTCTGGACTGACACCAACATAGCGTGCCGCTTCCTCGCGAGATAGATAGCGAGGCCAAAATGGCAGCGCTGCCAGTGGTGCCCGACGTTCAGACATCACGTTTTTCGGCGCGTGCCATCGGTGGCAGTTCCGCAGTCCGGGGGGTCGGCGCCCGAGCCTGGTGGCTGGCACGAATCTCCAGCCAAGTGCCGTCAGGCGTCAGCGGTGGGGGGATTATCGCCAGCACGTCACGACCGTTCATTCTCACAAATGCCGGCACGCCACGGCGCTCTGCCATCCGCAGCAGGTAGGCGCGCAATTCGGACGCGCGGTGAGCGTCCGGAAACGCCGGATCGAGGTAGACCAGGACGGCCGCGACCTTCATCGGTTCTTTCGCACCGGGTGGCTGGAGCACGAGCTCTCCCGCCATCATGTCGATCACGTAGTGGCAGCGATCGGGCCGGGGCATACCGGTCGTGTCCGGGTCCGCGAGCCAGCGGCAGGACCAGGCGCGGCATGAGATCGGGCGGTGCGCGTGGATGGTGCAGCCTTTGCCGTAGCGGGCGTGCACGCACCGGGCACCGGCCGCCTTGCGAATTTCCGGTACCGGAACCAGCCGGCAGCAGAGTTGACAATCGCCGCAGACGCGCGCTGTGCCTGGCTCGCTGAAGGTAAAGACCGAGGTGCCGTCGGCAGTTTCGGTGACGTTGATGCGGTCGCCAACGAGTTCGAAACTAGTGGTCATACCGGTGAGCACCAAGCGCAGGCGCGGCAAAGGTCAAATTCGGACCATCCACAACCGCCGTCGCCGGCGAAGCCGTCGGTGCAACCCGACAAGGCGGATTCGCCGTAGGCGCAAGCCTTCCGACGTCCCGTGATGACCGAATACATCCGTTCCTCGGCAGCTGCGGCAGATATGCGTAACTAAATAGGATACGTGTGTCAAGGCTGTGTATCCGGTCAGGATACGTCTGTTAAGCAGGCGCCAGCCGCTGCCGGGAGTTGGCTTCCTCCCGATTCGCTGGCATTGCAGCCCGACCTTAAGTCGGTTGGGCAAAAGCGGCCACGACATCAACGAATGCTCTCGACGCATCGGATGTGCTTCATCAGGCCGATATCGTGGTCAGCCGCTCCCGAAGCGTATCCCGACGGGTCCAAGCGTCGGCCGCGCCCGTGCTAGCCGCTGCTTGGGTCGTCAGAGGGCAACGTCCACTTTCAATTCTGATGTGTCGCGCTGCCCTGTAGCGACACCACGCAGGCCGCCGCGCGGCGCTTCCGACTCGGTGGCTTGCGGCGCTCCGGAGCCTTCTCCTGGCGCACGATCACCTTTGCCATCGCCAGCAACGCCCGGCGTTGCTCTTCATCCATCGCTTCGTAGGCCTCGAGCAACTCGGCACGATCCTGGTCGGCGGAGGTCGGCATGCCCTCTACCAGTTCCTGCCATGACACGCCGAGAGGTCCGGCCAGCCGCTTGGCCCAATTTGGCAACATCCGCGTGAGGCCGCGGCGCAGCTTGTAAATTGCCTGGCGGCTGGTCCCGGCCATTGCCGCCAGTTCGTGGTTTTCAAGCCCGCGCTCCGACATGAGGCGGTCGAGATAGGTGTCATAGTTGGCCACCGCAGGAGTGTATCCGGAAAAGGGACGGTACACCGTCGCCAAAGAGTTGACGTGCCGTATCCCTTTTGGATACCCTCGGAAATATGAAACTGTCCGAGTGGCTTTGCAACCGGATTATGAGCGACGCCGAGTTCGCCCGGATATCGGGGATCGGCCAGCGAGCACTCGTGCACAAATATCGGCACGGCCGGCTGTTCCCGGCCCGGAAAACCTTCGGCGCATCCGCCAGGCGACGAATGGCGAGGTCACCGCTGACGATTTCGTGGATCAGCACACTGGATTGCCGCCGCGCGGGGCTCGCGACGGCGCGAACAGCGTTCCCCCAAGGGACCCGATCATCGACGAGGCGATTGCGATAGTTGGGGGGCCGGAAGCCCTTACCAGGATGCTCGGCATCAAGATGATGCCCGCCATCTACTCATGGAAAAAGGTGCCCGCGCGCCGAGTGCTCGCGATCGAGCGTGCGACCGGGATCCCGCGAACCAGACTGCGGCCTGACCTCTACCCGCCCGAGGAAAAGCCGCACTCCGGTTCACTCCGGCCGGCGGCATAAATGGCGCACGCGTCCGCCAACCCGTCGGGGCCGGCCGCCAGGAATGCTTCATCAATCAGCGGTTTGCTCGTGGCGCATGGTGGCCCGGGGTGGATCGAATTGCCACGGAACGTGCCGCCTTGCGACAGCAGCGAACGGCTGCGCTCACAGAACCACCAGTCAAACCAAAGACAAAGAAACGCGCCTCGGGTGGCGGCAACCACCCGAGGCCGTAGGAGCAAGGCTAATGGAAACGCCCCTATTATCCTCAGACCACGACGGCTTGGCAAGTATTGACCGGCAAAATGTTTTTGGCCAGACGATGGTATGTCTTGCAGGCTCGGATACGTGTTGTCGGCCACCTCATCTGTACTGCAACTGTGAGTTGATGGTCCGCGCCGGGACGATGGGCCTCGGTGCGATCATGAACGTTGAAACGACCGGTGCGCGAAGCGCGCACAACCGGGCAACAGGTTGATGCGCCTGCTCCGGGACTGTTCAGCGTGACGGTCGCAGCTAGCACTGTCGATAACCGACCATCGGTCGAGACCACGACGCGACATTCGACGTGGGCGAAGGCGCGAGAGGTAGCCGCGCTGGCGGACCAGAACTGGTCGGTGGCGGCGATCGCCGAGCGCCAGGGCCTCACCGAAAGGCGCGTGCGGCAGTTGCTGGCGATCGCCGCTGCGGATGGTTCATCGGCTGCAGCGGATGAATCGGAGCCTGCGAAGCAACTGGAAACTCCGCCGGCGCCGCGGGCACGGATGACGCGGCGCACATTGTTGGACCGGGCCTGGATCGCGATGCACCTGGACCGACGATTGTGGACGATGGACGGCGCCAGACGGATGTTCTGGCTCGAATCCGTGGTGACGATCCATGCACTTGGGGATGGTGCCGGCCTGGAGTTTGGAGAGCACGGCAGCGGCTTCGAAAGTCGAACCGAGTTCGCATCAGCGCACGGTGGCAGCGAGGCCGACCTCGATGCTCTGATCCATCGCGGCCTGCTGCTCGACCTGGACGGCGGCGGCATCGGCCTTCCTCTCAACCTGGGTTTGAAGGCGAGGGAGCGAGCTGGAGGCAACCTGGTTCTCAGCCGCATGGGGTCGGCGCCCGTGCGCCCCGCACGGAATGCCGGCAAAGCGGCGGTGCCGGGTCAACGGTCAATGCTGTTGGGTATTCCGGGGGGCGCTCGGGAAGCGCCGGACGGAAATTTTCACGCTGACGGCGAACACATCGGCGGAAATATTTCCACCGGCGATGGCCAAAGGGCCGGCAATTCTGCCGGAAGTGGAGCGGAAATTTCTCTCGCGCACGCGACTGCCACTACTTCTATAGAAAAGCTTGCTTACGAAGGTGGTGGTCCAGGTACTCGTGCGACCGAAGGAAATTTCCGGACCGGCGAAGATTCGCGATCAGACGGAAATTTCCCGGGCTGGAAATTTCCTGGGTCTCGGAAATTTCCCAAGCAGTGAAAGACCACGATCGGGCCTACAGCGGTTTGCCGACGAGTTGGCCTTTCCCGCCGGGGTCGCGTTGCCCCTCGACCCCGGCCGATCTTGGGCTCGTCGAAGGCTGGACACAGGAGGCCGAACAGTTGGGTCTCGACGCCAAAGCCACTGAGGGACTGCTGCGCGGCGTGTTCGACCTGGTCCGCCGCCGCGACAGTTGCCCGGAGGAGCCGACCCTTAGCTATTTCAACGGGCCGGTGCAGGACGCCCTGCGGAAAGTGGCCAAGACCAGAGAGCAGCGTGCCGACGATGGGTGACCGTGATGTCGTGGCGACCGCCATGGCATCCACGTGCAGCGCGCCACCGAACGATTGCTCTGGAGCTGCATCACTATCGAAGCATCACGCTACCATGATAGCAAAGTAGCAACCCTCATGCGGACCCTCGCATTGCTCGCCCGCAAGGGAGGCACCGGGAAGACCACGCTCGCAGTACACCTCGCCGTGCTCGCTGTGGAATCGGGGCGGCGGGTGCTGCTGGTGGACACCGACCCGCAACGCAGCGCCGGCGATTGGTGGCGGGTCAGGCATTCGGACACCCCTCGCCGGGTCGAGTGCGTGGCGAAGCGCACGCCGGAAGTGCTGGCACTGGCAGACCAGGACGGCATCGATCTGGTCGTGGTGGACACGCGGCCGAGTGTCGAGGCCGACACGGCGGAAATCGCGCGGCTGTCCGACCTGGTGCTGATCCCGACCGGGCCGGGCATCCTTGATCTGCGCGCGATCGCCGCGACGGCCGAGATGGTGCGATCGGTCCAGGCGCAGCGAGGCACGACGATGATCGTGCTCAACGGTGTGCAGGCTGCTTCCGGCTTCGGTGAAAACGGCCTGACGACGGAAGCGCGCCGCGCCTTGCGGGCCTATCAGATCCCGGTCGCGGACGTGGCGATCGGCAGGCGCGTGGCGTTCGCGCACGCACTGATCGATGGCCGGTCGGTTACCGAGTTCGAACCGAACGGCAAAGCCGCGCGCGAGCTGCGGAAACTGTTCAAGCACATGGAGACCGTTCTATGGCCCGCCGCGCAGCCTTGACGCTGGACGACCTGGCCGCGACCCGCAGCGCGCCGACGGCCGCGGTGTCAAAGGACGGCTTGCGCACACGCCGTGGACAGACCCTCCGGCTCGAGCCCGAGGCGTGGAAGCAACTCAAGATGCTCGCCATCGCCGAAGGCAAGACGTCGCATGATTTGCTGATCGAGGCGGTGAACCTGCTGTTCGACCACTACAATCGCCCGACGATCGCGGGGTAGTAGGATGATTTGATACCGCAGCATCTTGGTAGCGAGATATCGAAGTAGCTTGATAGCAACGAGCACCGGTTTCACTCTCAACCGGTACCGCATTGCGAAACATGCCGCTGGCTTCTGGTGACTTGGACCGAATCGCCGAGTCGCATTGAATCATCCGTCGAACGCACGGTGAACGGCCGCACGGCGTTCTTGGTAACTCCGACCACGTATGGCTGCGAAATTCTGCTTTCGCCGCCGCACCTTTGGGTTGTATCGTACCTTGAATTACAACCCATGCGAGCATACAATAGTCATTCCGGCCCGCCTTGTTGTCCCCCCGGAACCAGGAGGGCCACATGCGCGACGGGCCGTTCGTGCCGCGTATCAACGCAACGGATGTCGAAGAACGCCTTTCTGAGGCGGGTCGGGTGTTGTTGGCGCTGCCCTGGTCCGGATGCTTTCCCGCCGGCTTTCGATGCCTCTGGCCCGACCAGGGTGGGCCTTCGTCCCGCCGCTGCATGCCGACATCCCGGGAGATCAGCGCGATGGACGAGGCGTACCGCTGGACCTCATTCATCGCGGACCAGGACGAGCGCCGGCTGGTGCTGATGCGCTCGTTGATCTTCGAGGATGCCGCCAGCGGACGGGTGCGCTTCGTTTGGACATGGCGGCGACTGCGGAGGACCACCGGGCTTCATCCGGACACTCTCAAGGCACGCTGGGGCCGCGGGATCGATCGCATCGTCCGCGGCCTCAATCAGCCAGGCCAGCATTGCAATTCGCGCCGATCGGACGGTTTTTCACCTGTCTATGCCGGCAAACGTTCCGATGAGACTGGGCGGGGATTACATCCTCGGACACTCGGCGGTTTGACCGGACAAGCGCGCCAGAAATCATGCTACAAGACGGGTATAATCGCGGCGGTTTGCGCTTGATCGCCCGCGCTTTCGATGCTTTCACGGAAATTCACAGCTTGCATGCGGCGAGTGCCATCCTGGACTGCGCCGTGATCTCGTTTCGATAGTCCGACCTTCGACCACTCCGGCGGCACTGTCTGAAGCCATCGCGCGAGGCCACACACGAGCATCGAGGCCGATAAATAAGCCGTCGCGCGGTGCGACAATAACCGGCCGCCGAGGCCGGCGAAGCGATAAATAATCCGCCCAGCGCGGGACATAACAACTGTTATGTCTCAGCCCTTCTGACAGGAATACCTTGGAATCACAATCAGTTGGCGCTCTTCCGGGCGGCGACGCGATGCTGATTCGGGCGTGGCTGCACGGTCGGCCGGCGAACACGGCTACCGCCTACCGAAACGATGCCACTCAATTCCTGGCACACGCCGGCAAGCCGCTGGCGGAGATCGAGCTGGCCGACTTGCAGGCGTGGGACACGTCCCTGGTTGCCGATCGCGCAACCTCCCGGGTTCGGAGGTTGTCGGCGGCAAAGTCGCTGCTGGCGTTCGCTCACGGCCTGGGCGCCATCGCCACCGACCCCGGCCGGGCTCTCCGGCTGGCGAAGCCGACCGCCACCACGGCGGAGCGCATTCTCGCCGAGGCTGACGTCCAGCGGATGATCGGCGCGGAGCAGAACCCGAACCGCAAGGCGCTGCTGCGGCTGCTGTATCTGTGCGGGCTGCGCGCGTCGGAGGCCGCGGCGTTGTGCTGGCGCGACATGACGCCGGTCGGCAAGGCGGGCGAGGCGAGGATTTTGGGCAAGGGCGCCAAGTTGCGCACCATCGGCGTACCTGCCGGCCTGTGGCGGGATCTGGTCGCGCTGACGCCTTCGCGGCAACCAGGCGCTCCGGTGGTGCCTTCGCCGGCTGGTCGTGCCTTCGATCGGCAGGCGGTGCACCGGGCTGTCCGCGCCGCTGCGAAGCGCGCGGGCATCAAGACGCCGGTGTCGCCGCACTGGCTGCGGCACAGCCACGCGAGCCACGCCCTCGATCGAGGCGCACCGCCGCAGGTGGTGCAGAAGAACCTGGGCCATGCCTCGCTGACGACGACGACGGGCTACCTCCATGCGCGACGCGGTGACCACTCGGCGAACTACTTGCCGGAGGTCTGACACCTTCGGGCTGCCAAGAATCTGACATATGCCTGATTCGATTGAGTCATCAAACGGCGGGGCGAACCGGACCGTGGCACAGCCGTTGGACACAGGAAAAATTTGGTCCCACCTGCCTGCTTGGCGGTGGGTTCGAAATCGGCATCTCCCACCCCTATATGATCGTTCGAAAGCGAGGGCGTATGGTCGATGGCGGTGTGATCCTTCCGGCTTATGTCGACGAAGCGGGGGCGCGTGGGCAGGTTCGTGACATCCGTCCGGAGCGCGACGGTGAATTCGGGCTAATGTGTGCGGTCCTGTTCGACCCCGACCTGCACGCGAAGGCTATCGAGGACTTCACCCCAGCATTTGAAAAATTCCGCGACGCTGCCCCGCCGGGTGCGAAGCTTCATATAACGGACGCTTTCAAGCCTGGGAATGAGGCGTGGCGTGCTGTCGCCGAACCAGTCCGGGAGGAGTACATCCAACTCATCCAGACCTTCAATCCCATGGTGATATACGCAGCTCGACGGCTCAGGCTTGCGAGGGCCATGCACGAGCGACACGAGAACTTGAAAGCCGAAACCAAAGCGGATAGGCGCTCGTCCGTCAAGATCGTGGGTGACAACCGTCCGAGCGACACGCGCATCGAGGATGACATTATCACGTCTCTGGTGCTTCGCCTGGATGAGTTCGCCAACTCGATGGCCGGCCAAGTTTACAACGTGAAACAGGTGGACCTTCTCTTCGACGAGATCGATGTAGCTGAACGGTATGAAGCCGTGATTCAGCGCACCCGCGAAGTGAGTACGAACATCACGACCGTAAAGGGATGGGACCCGGCACAGACCAAGCGTGTCGAGGGCAAGATTGCTATCAAAGTGGATGCGGCCTTCAGGGTCGACACCAAGTTCATTGGCGGTATTCACGTGATTGGAAAGGCTCATCCCCTGGTTCTCGCGGCCGACATCGTGACGAATTATCTCGCACATCACTTGGGGAAGCTGCCAGCCGACGCGCCTCTGCACGCTCCTTCGAGCGTCGAGGGTTGGGTGCTTGAGGGTCGTGTGTGGGGCGTCGTGGACGGGGCTTCTGACGATCTGTTTTAGTCGGGCGCGGGCTCCCCAAGGCATTTGCTTTCGCTCCCACGGTCTGGGATTAGACTTCGCCGGCTTACCAACATCGCTGCTGGCGCCGCCGAACTCTCCTTACCGAGTAGGCTGCAACTCCTCGTTGATGCGGTATTGCTGCTGTAGCAAATAGATCAAGTTTCAATTGAGACACAGTGGCGCGCTGGTCTGCTCCAAGACTTCATGGTGCAGATCCGTGCGAGGCGTGCTTTCCACCCCGTTCTTTCGCATGACCTGAGGCTGGCAATGAGCACTGATCGCCACGCCCCTCGGGCTGCCTGTCGAAACACACCCGACCTGGGCTGCCATTCGGCGGCCCGACACGCTGACCATCAATCCTCTCTTGCGGGAGCACCCGGATGAGCGCGGCATCGGTTCAGAGCGTACCAGTCTCCGTGCATGACCAGGCCGAGCGGGCCTGGATTGCCACCTGCACCCGGCACGAGGCCCGCCGGCGCGATCAGGACGGCCGCGCCGTCAACCGCATCGGCCGGCTCACGCTCGAAAGCATGGATCGGTGCATCGAGGCCGGGCGGATCGGTCCCGGGCAGATCGCCACGCTCGTGAAGCACGGGAGCTCGGGGTTACGCGACGATGCCTCCCCCCTGGAACGCGCGGAGTGGCACGCCGCGATCGACGCCCTGGAATTTGAAATGGCGAAGCCACCCCCGCAGTTCTTCTACGGCACCTCCGGCACGCCGTTCGTGGATGCAGCGGAGGCGTGGTACTGGACGCTGGACTGCCGCGACGCGCTGGAGGAAGGGGCGCGCTGCGGCAGCCTGCGGGCTGGGCGGCCATGCGATCCCGACGACGTGGTGAACGCCATGTCCCGCCTGCAGCTTCCGCCGATTCACGCGCGGACGGTGATGGCCTGGGGCAAGAAGCGCAGGGCGCCGCCGGATGGTTCGGATGCCCGGCGGTTGTGGGACGAGGTGATGGGCCACCTGACCGAGGTGCTGAAGCCGAAGGGGATCGTTCAATCTCCCGGGCCGACCGTGTTCGAATTGATGGACCTGCCGCTGGTTTACCTCGCCGCGATCTCCGACCAACCGCTGCCTGCGGGGATGGCTGATGAGCAGGATCGTCAGGCGAGCCCGGTCTGGTCGGCCGCCGCGGATTGAGGGGCCGGTATCGGCAGCGCGACGGCGGCACGGCGCTGCATGCGCTGACCTGGCGGGAGGCATGGACGGCGTATGAGCCGAAGGTTCCGGGAGCGGAACTCGCGCAGCGTGCGCCGGAGCTGGCGCTCGACTACGATTTTGCCTGCCGCGTGATCGCAGATCGCATCGCGTTCCTTGCGAGGTTTGCCGGGCGTCCGCTCCCCGACTGATGCCCTATCGTCCGCCGGTCCACCAGCCAGCCCTCGGCAGCGCGGCGCAGCGACGCGCGCAACTCGATCGCTGGCGCGGCTCGGCTGCGTCGCGTGGGTATGACGCGGCGTGGAAAGCGCTGCGCCTTGCGAAGCTGAAAGCTGACCCGCTGTGCTGGTGGTGCTTGCGCAAGGGCGTGCTGACCGCGGCGAACACGGTCGACCACATCGAGCCGATTACCGAGCGGCCCGATCTCCGGCTGGTCTGGAGCAATCTCCGCTCCGGCTGCAAACCGTGCCATGACGCGCACACCGCGCGGCAGGTCGCGGCCGGCCATCGCGGGATGCGCGGTGCGCGGCCTCGTGGTCCGGTGAGGGGAGGCGCCGCGTGATCCTGTAACGACCGGAGTCTGACACACGATGGGCTTCTGGTCGCGGGTTGCCGACTTCGCGCGGCGCCGTTCCGGCGAGAGCGACGATCGGCTGTGGGGCGAGTGGGCCGGTGGCGGGCAGTCGAATGCCGGCGTGCCGGTCAACTCCATCACCGCGATGCGGCATGTCGCCTGCATGGCGTGCGTCTCGATCCTCGCCTGCGACGTGGCGAAGATCCCGTTCGACATCTATCGGCGGCTGCCGGATGGCGGGAAGGAGGTCTTTAAGGATCACCCGCTGCACCGCCTGATGCGCCATCCGAACAACTGGCAGACCGCCTTCGAGTTCAAGGAGATGCTGCAAGCCTCGCTGGTGCTGCGCGGCAACGGCTATGCGCCGGTGGTGCGGAACGGCCGCGGCGATCCGCTTTACCTGGTGCCGGTCCACCCTGACCGGGTGGGGCTGTTTGAAGCGCCGAGCGGCGAGTACTTTTATGCGGTCACGCGGAACGGCCTGCACGAGATGGCGATGCTGCGGGAGCATCCGCTGCTGATTCCATCGGCGGATATGTTCCACCTGCGCTGGCTGCCGATGTGGAATTCGCTGCTGGGTTCGTCGCGCCTCTCGCTGGTGAGGGAGTCGCTGGGCCTGGGGATCGGGCTGGAAGAGCACCAGGCCCGGTTCGTCGGGCAAGGCGCCCGAACCGGTGGCGTGCTGTCCACCGACCAGAAGTTCGCCAGCAAGGAAATCCGCGAGCAGCTCCGCGAAGAGTGGCAGCGCCTGCAAGCCGGCCCGCGCAACTCAGGCGCGACCGCGATCCTGGAGCAGGGGCTGAAATGGCAGGCTCTCGGCCTCTCGATGGTCGATAGCCAGTTCATCGAGTCCCGCAACTTCCAGCTTCGCGACATCGCCCGCGCCTTCGACGTGCCGCCCTACAAGCTGGCGATCGAGGGTGAGACCGAAGGCCCGGCGATGGTGCAGATGGGACAGCAGTACCTCAATGGCCCGATCTCGGGGTATTGCGAGCGGTGGAAAGCGAAGGCGGAGCAATTCTACGAACTCGACGGCGACGACACGTTCCTGGATTGGGACTATGGGCATTTCCTCAAGGCGGACCTGCTCTCCCGGTTCACCGCGTATCGGCAGGCAGTCGGTGGGCCGTGGATGAAGGTCAACGAGGCACGGCGCGCGGAGGGTCTGTCGAGCGTGGCGACCGAAACCGAGTTGATTGAGATGTTCCCGGAGTGCGAACTCGGAGCTATGCCGCCGTTTGGAGATCTGTTCGATATGCCCGTGCTGGTGGACGAGAGCATTGAGACAGGCGGATACATCGCTTTCAGTGCGGGAACGCACCGCGATGTGCTTCAAATGAAGTTCGCCGATTTCCGCCATCTCGTGAATCCTCTAATCGCGAAGTTCGCCGTGGAAACAGTGGGGGCGGGCCGCTGAAATGCCTGTAAACCTGCCATTTCCCGATCGCCTCGAAGCGGGCCGTCTTCTCGGCGCCGAAGTTGCCCTGCGCAACCTTCCGGAGCCGAGGATTGTCCTCGGTCTGACACGTGGCGGAGTTCCGGTTGCGAGGGGCGTAGCGGCGGCTCTCGGAGCCTCCCTCGATGTGGTCGTCGTGCGCAAGCTCGGCGTTCCGTGGCAACCGGAACTCGCCATGGGGGCGATCGCCGGCGGCGTGCGCACCCTCGACGAACATCTGATTCAGGAGATCGGCGTTTCCGAAATGGAACTGGAGGCAATCGCAGAGCGGGAGACCGCGGAAGCCACGCGCCGCGAAAAGCTCTTTCGCCAGGGGCGGCCCGCGCCCGATCTGGAAGGCCATACAGTAATCCTCGTGGACGACGGTCTGGCGACGGGCTCGTCGATGCTGGCGGCCATTCGCTATGTGGACAATGCGCGGCCCGCCCGTGTGGTCATTGCGGTACCCGTGGGATCGGTGCAGGCCTGCCGGCACCTGAAAGGGATTGCGAACGATTGCATCTGCCTGGCTACGCCGGAACCGTTTTATGCGGTAGGCGCGTGGTATGACGATTTCGCGCAGGTAACCGACGACGACGTGCAGCGGTTCCTCGAGGAAAGCCGTCAGCACGAGTACCCGACCGAACTGGCGATCTCGTAGCCGGTTATTCGCCGGCCTGGAACGCGCGCCATCCCTTCAGGCTGACAATCAGAAGAACCTCCAGGCCGGTGAGCCCGTTGGCGACCATCACCGGCGCCGACATGCGC
The DNA here is from genome assembly GCA_963762885.1 of uncultured Alphaproteobacteria bacterium. Lineage (GTDB taxonomy): Bacteria > Pseudomonadota > Alphaproteobacteria > Acetobacterales > Acetobacteraceae > JASHVB01. Next base: position 62,237 of record CAVXNH010000008.1, on the reverse strand, counting down.
AGGAACCCGTAAAGGAACCAAAGACCCACGCCGGTGCCGAACAGTGCCAGCATCCACCAGGAAATTCCATTCCCGCCCGATCGCCACGTTTCAATCACCTGAGGGACGAACCCGACCGTCGTTAGTGCCGCCGCCCAGAATCCGATCGCTTCGGTCCACGGATATAACCACGCGCCCATGTATACAGGATCGCGCAAGGATGGGCGAAGGTCTATATTTGGAACGTCGGCTTGCGAATTCCTATAAGAAGGAGGGCACTAATGTATGGTCACGGGCGGCAACGCAACCGTTTTCATTTCGAACATGGATCAAGCCATCCGGTTTTACACTGAGGTACTCGGTCTCAAACTTGCGGATCGCTTCGGCGACCACTGGGCCACGGTAGAGGCCGGCAAAGGACTCACCATCGGCCTGCACCCGGCTTCGCCGAAGTATCCGGCGCCCGGAACAAAGGGCGCTGTGATGCTCGGCCTGGAAATCGACGAAGCCATTGAAGGTGTGGTAGATCGTCTCAGTCAAAAGGGCGTGCGGTTCAAAGGCCCGATTGTGCGGGACGAGCCGGGAAAATTTGTCCACCTGGAAGATCCTGACGGCAACGAGATCTATCTCTGGGAAGCGCATCGTCAAGCGACCCCGGAGACGGAACTCGCTCAAACCGGCGGTGCGCACCGCGATTCTCGTTAGCGGCGTTCCGTTCTCGTCGTCACACTTGTCAGACAAGCGGTAGCGCGCGGATGTAACGATTCGGTTACCGGCAGATTCATTTAAACGGGAGGAATACCAAATGGGACTGACGATACGCCTTACCGCTCTTGTCGGCTTCGCTTCGACATTCTGCCTGGCGGGAAACTGGCCAGGTTACCTTGTGGATTCCCGCTGCTACGCCGCTGAAGAGCGCAATATGAATCCGTCCAGTACTTTATCGGAAGTCAATCGTGACCGTAATTTCGAGATCCGGTACTGCACCGCGAACGCAAAGACAAAATCCTTCGCCATCGTGGGCCAGGAAGGTTCGACAAGCTTGAAACTGGATTCCGCGGGAAATGCAAAAGCGGCCGAACTGGTCCGGCAAACCGGCAGGAAGCCATTCTTCCTGGTCGCCGTGACCGGCGATTTAGATAAGGATGTAATCAGCGTGGAATCAATTTCGCCTGTCCGATAAGGGCCGAAATGAACCGGCCTCATTCGGTCTCATTTTTCCACGAGCCCATACTCCAATACCCAACCCTCTGAACCGGCGTTCGGACCATTGAGTACGCGCACTCGATCAATCAGGAAGGGGCCCGTCCGACCGGGTATCGCCGGTGGCGAAGGATCGGCATGGATAAGCTGATTCCCGTCGCAAACGAGGCTCTCTAAGGTTTCGACATTCGTTCCCCACGGAAGGAGTGCGAGCCGTGCTGCCGAAGTATCCGCTCGAATGCCGCAGAAATATTTCGCGTCGGGAGAAAGCTGCAACCCGGACTTATCGATTACGGACCCCAGCCTTGCCCAGCGCGCCAGACTCCGGCGTTCACAATTGTACAGAGCCAAAGCGAAAAGGCCAAAGAGCGCGACTGCGGTCATGGAAACCCCGAGGATGCGCTCTAAGTAACTCAGGCGATCCTCTTTTGCCCATCTGCCGCTGATGTCGGCGAGTGCCATGCCTATCGAGTAACCGCTGCAGAGCACGCTGGGAGCGTAACGAGAAAAACGCCTAATCCTTCGCTGATCGCCGATGCGAACAGATAATCGGATAGCCACGGAATGCCACCCGGCTGGTGTCGTGCGCGAAGGCAGATGTCGTACAGGATGACAAGCGTAAAAATATATCTGCTGGGTCCACTTGTGCTAGTATGGACGCCAGTAATATGAGGACTCGACGACCGGACGCCAGCATTACGAGAATCCAGAAGAAGTGGGGTATTTCAGCGGCTGGTCGCGGAGCGCACGGCGGGGTTTACGCCGTGCGGCGCTGGCTCAAGGGTGTTGGGGTTATCTCAACCGCGTTGGGGACGGCCGGCTTAATGCAACTAATGTTCTGGCCATCCGTGTATGCGATTTATCTTGGACTGCTTCTTCTTATTTGGGATTTGTGGTATGAGGAGTTCAACGGATATCTGAGGGCGTTAATTGCTACAGCACTCTTCTCGCTGGCGATTGCATTCACCGTAATCGTAGTCATGAGGAAGGCTCCCGTTTTTGCCGATTACCAGATAGGAAACGGAGTCTACGTGGTATTCGTTCTGAGAGATGAGTCCATGAACGATGACTACAGGAACGTTGATTTAACAATTTGGCCGGACGGCGACAATGGATTATTGTACGTTGACGAATTGAAGCAGACCAATGGATTTCCGGCCCAGATTGTCAATTCTTCCCCGGACCATATCAATCCAAAGCGTCCTAATTGCCCGCCAGAAGGCGCGCTGGTCTATTACACCGGTAAGGGTTATGTGATACTTCAAAACACGGTTCGGATCAGGGCAGAAGTCCTTCCCAAAGGGGGATACATCGAAATAACTGCCGCCCTGACCAAAAAAGGCAGTGAGCTACCTAGCAGCCCGTGGTAAAAGTCCCGATTTCGTTTCCAAACATGTGACCTCTGAAATGTTTCAGACGTCATAAGCAGTATGGCGATGGGCAAGCGCAAGCCGAAGCAGGACCCGCTGTTTTTCAGCGCGCAGGAGATTCCCAGGGCGGCGAGTCACCCGTTCTATAGCAAAGTCAACGAGATCCTGGAGCGGAACAAGGTTGACAAACGCCTGGAGCATCTGTGCAAACGGTTTTACAAACCGGTCATGGGTCGGCCGAGCATGGTGCCGGGTGTGTATTTCCGGATGTTGCTGCTCGGCTACTTTGAAGGAATCGATTCTGAACGCGGGATTGCGTGGCGCGTGGCGGACTCGTTTTCGTTGCGGGATTTTCTGGGATTCAGTCTGACCGAATCGACGCCCGAGCATTCGACGATATCGCGGACGCGCCGGCTGATGCCGGTGGAAACACATAAAGCGGTATTCCGCTGGTTCGTGAAGGTGCTGGGCGAAGAAGGCGTGATGGACGGGCAGACCATCGCCATAGACGCGACCATGCTGGAAGCCAACGCCGCGATGCGTTCGATCCAGCGGCGCGACGATGGCCGCGGCTATGACGAATATCTGAAGGATCTGGCCCAGGCCGAAGGCATTGAGGAACCGACGCGCGAGCAGGCCGCGAGGCTGGACCGGAAGCGCAAAAAGAAGGCCTCCAATAAAGAGTGGATGAGCCCCACAGATACCAGCGCGCGCATCGCCCGGATGAAAGACGGCCGCACGCATCTGGCGCACAAGGCCGAGCATGCGGTCGATCTGTGCAGCGGCGCGGTGGTGGCGATCACGCTGCAAGCCGCGGATCTGGGTGACACCACCACCATCGGAGTTACGTTACAGGAAGCTCAGTCCAACGCGGCTCTGATCAACCCACGCGGCGTCGGAGAGGTGGTGGCCGACAAGGGTTATCACAGCAATGAAGTTCTGGTCGATTTGCATGCGGACGGTGTGCGCGGTTACATTCCGGAGCCGGAGCGCGGGCCAAGGAATTGGGACGGCAGGAAAAAAGAGCAGAAGCAGGTGTATGGGAATCGGCGGCGGATGCGCGGACGGCGCGGCAAGGATCTGCAGAAGCTGCGCACGGAATTGACCGAAAGAAGTTTTGCCCACATGTACGAAACCGGGGGCATGAGACGAACGCACCTGAAGGGTCAAAAGAACATTCTCAAACGGCTCTTGTTCCACGCGATCGGATTTAACCTGGCGCTGCTGATCCGGAAATCCTCCGGAATCGGCAAACCGAGGACCCTGCAGGGTCTCTCGGATGCGATTTTGCTTGTCCAGATCGCGATGACGGCATTTGCGGCGCGCTGGATCGAATTAATCGAAGACAGCGAGCCCACTTCCGGCTCGCGCTCACTTCCTTTCGTTTTTCCCGCCTCCATCAACAGTTGAAGTGTTTTCGCACTTCTACCACGGGCTGCTAGTCTACCGTCCCAGAAATATATAAACTAAGTCGAGCTGTAATGCGTCTAAAATACAGGAGGCGCAGATGCGGACGGGACGACCTAAAGAAGCTTTGAACTTGACGAAGGAAGAGCGGGACAGGCTTCAGTCGATGGCGCATCGGGCGCGGAGCCAGCCGCTGCTGGCGCGGCGAGCGCGGGTTGTACTGGCATGTGGCGATGGTCTGGACAATCAAGCCGTTGCGCGAAAGTTGCGCGCCTCGCTCGGCATGGTGGGAAAGTGGCGAGCCCGCTTTCTGAAAGCCCGCCTGGAAGGTCTGTATGACGAACCGCGACCGGGCGCGCCGCGCAAGGTCGGCGATGAGCAGGTGGAAAAGATCGTTATACAGACGTTGGAAAGTACGCCGCGAGGGCAGACGCACTGGAGCACGCGCGGACTGGCGAAAGCGAGCGGACTCAGCCGCATGACCATAAGCCGGATCTGGCATGCTTTCGGATTGCAGCCGCACCGTGCCGACACCTTCAAACTTTCTCCCGACCCGTTGCTGATTGAAAAGGTGCGCGACATCGCCGGCTTGTATATGAACCCGCCCGATCACGCACTGGTACTCTGCGTTGAACGAAAAGAGCCAGATTCAGGCGCTCGACCGGACCCAGCCTCTGCTGCCCATGCGGCCAGGGCAGCTGGAGCGCGGCACGCACGACTATAAACGCCACGGGACGACTTCGTTGTTTGCCGCTCTGGATTTAAAGACCAGCCGCGTTATCAGCCAGTTTCACCAACGCCATCGCTCCGTGGAGTTCCGCGGATTCCTGGATGTCATTGAGGCTCAAGTCCCGGCTGATCTGGACGTTCACCTCATCCTCGACAACTACGGCACTCACAAGACAGCGATCATTCGGAACTGGCTGGCAAAGCGCCCGCGGTTCCATGTCCACTTCACGCCGACGTACGGCTCATGGCTGAATCTGGTCGAGCGATGGTTCGCCGAACTCACGAACAAACGGATTCGGCGCGGTGCATTCCGCAGCGTCAGGGAACTGGAATCTGCCATTCGCGAGTTTATCGAAGTACACAACGAAGATCCCAAGCCCTTCGTCTGGACCAGAACAGCCGATCAGATTCTGGACTGCATTTCCCGCTACGCCCGCCGCACACTAACTTCCCACTCTGCCAGACTTAATTCACGAACCAATGGGACAGGAGACTAGGCTTACCGGAAAATCGTTAATCAACATGAACAGAGTGCTCATTGATGGAACTGTGAGCGGACCTTTTAGGCAGTATCATATCCATCAGTATGGTTATCGTCGCTGAGTTGTGATCGCCATGATGGAAATGATTTGGAGGTACGATAAAGATGGTGAGCGAGGAACTGAATCCGCTGCCGGAGTGTCACGAAGGGCCAGAAGCCTACGAACGCTTCGACGCCACCATGTCGGCGCTACTGGCAGTCCCGAAATCGCTTGTGCTTCGACGCCAGCGTGCATACCGCAAGAAGGTAGACGCCAACCCCAATCGGCGCGGCCCGAAACGCAAGAGCGAGATTCAGGACGCTCCGAAGTTCGACAACTAGAACGGCTCATCATCGGCGTGACCGGTGAGTTCGGTATACGTGAACCGCTTACCAAAGATCTGAGACAGGGCGAGATCGAATCTGTCCGCCACGCTCCAGAACGGCTGCCACAATCGCTTTGCCATCAGGCCCGCGACCGTGTATCTTTTCAGCCTTCTTGTCCGGATGCATATTTCTGGCCTTGCCGCCGATGAAAGACTCATCGGCCTCAATTTCCCCCGACAGCCTACCTTCGTTCTTTCCCTGAAGGGCGAGACGCGCACGCTGAAGCATGAACCAAGCCGTCTTTTGGGTAACTCCCATAGCCCGGTGAATCTCCCAGGACGAAACGCCGTTCTTGCAGTTAGTAACAAGCCAGATAACAGGCAACCACTTATCCAGACCCAAGGGCGAATCTTCAAGGACCGTTCCGGTCTTGAGAGAGAACTTACGCTTGGGATGATGACTGCTACACTGCCAGCGCCGCGAAGTGAGATCAAAAGTCACTCGCGCATTACCACATGTGGGGCACGTAACGCCGAGAGGCCATCGTTTCGCAACCATGTAGGTAACGCAGTTATCAGGGTCCGCAAAGTAAGTGATTGCTTCTTTAAGCGTGCTTGGCGTCTTAGCGTCCATGTGTCAAGCATAGCTGAAATTGCTGGCCCGGCAAGTATAGTTTGCCATGACAAGAGCTGGTGCTGTCCAAATCCAGCGAATCCCCGGGGCTGTTGTTTGCTGCTTAACCCCAACGCAGTGAGCACAACCGAAAAGGGAATACTGGCACGCACGGGATGCAGGAAACCAGTTGAAGAAAGTACCACCGAAGGTGGTCAAAGAGGGTCGGTTCGTCAACTGCCTCGAACACTCAGGTTCCATTCTAAGCTCAAGGCAGGGTGAGTGAGGGCTGCGCCAACGCCCCGTACAAGTTCACGGAATCAGGCGGAACTTTTTCCCATGGTTCCGGCGTAGTACTGCGAAGTCGCGTCTGTCCAGGGTGAATATCGTCTCAACTCCTTCGCGGTTCGCCAAATGCACCAGCGACGCATCAGCGAGCTGTATGCCGAGATCCCGATACTTGGTTAAGATCGCCGCAATTCTCGGCATGTCCCCCACGTTGAGAGAAACAAGCTCAAAGGGTCGTCCGTTAAAAGAGGACAACAGGCGCGCAATCGCCGCGGGGTACACCCGCAAGAGCCAAGTCGCTTCCGTGACCACGGGCCAACAGGTTAGAATCGGCCCCTTAATGCGTTGGAGCTGTTCTATGCACGCGTTATGGTGTTCGTCGGATTCTGACAGGATCGCGACAATGGGGCCTGTATCTGTCAGAATCGGGCCGTTCATTATTGGTTGATCAAGACTTGCCAAATCCATCAAAATGTTTCGGATTCGTGCTGAGATCCCGTGCAGCCCCCCGCACCGCTCCGACAAGCCCGGCCTTCTTCGCATGGTCATACGCTGTGAGCACAGCGTCCTCGGACGCGAGCTGCCTCTCGACCGCCTTGCGAACCAAATCGGACTCCCTCGTGCCAGCGCGATGAGCGGCAGCCTTAAGTCTTTGGCGCAATTCAGCAGGGAAACGCACGGTAACGCGATAATCTTTCATCTGTCAGACATTTTACCAGAAATGTCCGACGCGCCCCAGCCGCCGCCGCCGGGCGTCTCGATGTGGAGCCTCTCGCCGGGCTGGATTTCAAAGTGCGTCTTGGCGGGGAGTTCCCGGATCGTTTCCCCGCTCATCACCGAAGCCGCACCGCCCGATCCGGCTGCGCCGCCCTCGAGTCCCCAGGGTCCGTACACGCGCCGGTCGGAGAGAATCGTCACTTCGGCGGGTTCCAGAAATTCCAGTTCGCGCACGATTCCGTCGCCGCCTGCGTACTGGCCCGCTCCGCCCGAGCCGCCCCGAATGCGGTAAGCCCGCACACGCACCGGGTATTCGTGCTCGAAGGCCTCCGCCGGCGTGTTCCAGCTGTTCGTCATGTGCGTGTGCGTCGCCGCGCGGCCCGCTCCGTGCGAAGAAGCGCCCATGCCGCCCGCGATTGTTTCGTAGTACGCGAACGGACGGTGGCGCAGCGTGTCCCATCCGCCGAAGCTCAGGTTGGTCATGGTGCCGGCACTGGCGGCCGGAATCCGCGCGGGCAGCGCCTGGGCCAGCGCGCCGAGAATGGCGTCCGTAATGCGCTGCGAGGTCTCGACATTGCCCGCCGCCATGGCCGCTGGCAGGCCCGCATTGACAACGCTCCGCTCAGGCGCGATCACGCGGATGGGGCGCAGCAGGCCGGCGTTGTAAGGCACGTCGGATTCGATCAGGCAGCGGAAACAGTACATCGTGGCCGACACCGCGACCGCATAGTTCGCATTCACGCATCCCGCCACCTGCGCGCTGGATCCGGTGAAGTCCACTTCGGCTTCCCCGCCCCGGATGCGCACGGTCACGGCGATCCGCACCGGTTCGTCGGTCACGCCGTCGCTGTCGAGATAATCTTCGAACGCATACGCACCCGCCGGAATTTTCCGCAGCATGGCGCGCGTGACGCGTTCGCTGTAGTCCAGCAGCGCGGCGGCGCTCCGGCGCACGCGTGGCAGTCCGTAGCGCTGCACCATTTCGCGCAGCCGGTCCTCGCCGCGCCGGTTCGCCATCACCTGCGCCATCAGATCGCCCTGGCGCTCTTCGGGCGTCCGGACGTTGGCGAGAATCAACTGCATCACGTCGCGCCGCACCTCGCCGCCCTTCATGAGCAGCACGGGCGGGATGCGGATGCCTTCCTGATAAATCTCCCTCGCCATCGGCATGGAACCAGGACTCATTCCGCCCACGTCGGCATGATGGGCGCGGCTCGCGGTATAAAAAGCAGGACGTCTGACGCTGCCGATAAAGACCCCGGAAACAGCGGTAATGTCGGGCAAATGAGTGCCGCCGGCAAACGGATCGTTGACGATCGCCACGTCGCCTGGCCCCAGCGCAAACGCCGCCAGCGTATGCTGCACCGACAGAGGCATGGCGCCCAGATGCACGGGCATGTGATCGCCCATGGCGATCGTTTCCCCCGCCGCTCCATACACGGCGCAGGAATAATCGCGCCGCTCCTTGATGTTGGCGCTGAACGCGGTCTTGCGCAGCACCACTCCCATCTCATCCGCAATCGAGACGAAGAGATTGCGGAAGACTTCGAGATCGGCGGGATTGACGCGGATTGGCTTCAACGCGGTCCTTTAGCTATTGCTGCGGCGGCGCCGGCTCTTTCAGCTGCCCCGGCTCAATCCTGCAGTTTGCGACTTCGATCAGGAACGAAGCAATCGGCGACCACTGCTCGCCCATGCGTTTTTCGATCTGCCAGGATTTGCCGTCCTTACTTGTGCGCAGACGGTAATCCGGATTCTCCGGCGGAGGGGCGCCGCGGATCGCCGGCAGATGGTCGCTCTTGCCGCGAATCTCCCAACTCTCTCCGCCCGTGCGCGATTCGTAAGACAAGTATCTGCCGCCGGCCGAAGTCTTTCCCGCGTCCAGGATCAGATCGCCGCGATCCGCGGAATCGAACCAGAAACGCTGAATCGCGCCCGGCGTGCCCTCCTCGCCGACCGCCTGCTGACGCCAGGAGTCGCCGCCATCGGTCGTGAGGAGAAAAAACGGATCGCGCGGCAGCGGAACCTGCGTTTCGCCCGCGGCCCAGCCATGCTGCGCGTCGCCGAACTCGGAACCGAACTGCAGTTGATCCAGCGCGGCTCCTCTGAACCGCGGCACCGGCTCTTTCCATGTGGTCCCGGCGTCGTCGCTCATCAGCAGCACCGAGGTGAGCGTGGCCGAAGTACTGTGCAGGTTGCCGGAGACGAAAATCTTCCGTCCGTCCGGAACCGCAGCGCTTAATTCGAGATAGACGGGACAGGGTTCGTCGGGACTACAGGTCATTCCCGCCCATTGCAGATCCGCTTCCTTGCACGCGTAGGCGACTCGCATCGGCTCACCATCGTTACGCAGGATCGCGGCCTCCTCGGCGGCAAGAATCATTGTAAATAAAGGTACAACCACAGCGGCGCGGGAAAGAGGACGCGGGCGCATTCTGGGGTGATAGGGGTGAGCGCGCCCGCGTGTCGTAACGGGGATTTGCATATCAGACGACCTGGTTTCCGCCGATGTTACGCCTGCCGTAAAAAAAATATCAACTTTCGAACATACCCTCGAAAAGAACGCTGCTCAGATAGCGTTCACCCGAATCCGGAAGGATCACAACGATCGTTTTGCCGCGGAACTGCTCTTCGCGCGCCAGACGAACCGCCGCCGCTACTGCTGCGCCGCAGGAAATCCCGCTCAACAGCCCTTCCTCGCGCGCCAGACGCCGGGCCATCTCGATGGATTCCTCGTTCGTTACCTGCTCCACCCGGTCCACGATGCTCAGGTCGAGGTTGCGCGGCACGAATCCGGCGCCAATGCCCTGAATTTTGTGCGGGCCGGGCTTGATTGGCTGGCCCGCCAGCGTCTGGCTGATCACCGGGCTCGCCACCGGCTCCACCGCCACCGAAAGAATGTCTTTGCCCTTTTCGTGCTTGATGTAACGCGAAACCCCCGTAATCGTACCGCCCGTGCCCACTCCGGAGACGAGGACGTCGATCCGGCCGTCGGTATCGTTCCAGATTTCCGGGCCGGTGGTCCGCAGATGGATGTCCGGATTGGCGGGATTGTCAAACTGCTGCAACAATATATAACGGTCGGGATCGGACTGCACAATTTCCTGCGCCCTCGAAATCGAGCCCGCCATGCCGCGCGAGCCGTCCGTCAGAACCAGATTCGCCCCGAATGCCGCCAGCACCTTGCGTCTCTCGACCGACATGGTCTCCGGCATCGTCAGCGTGACCGGATAACCGCGCGCCGCCGCCACGAACGCCAACGCGATCCCCGTGTTCCCGCTGGTCGGTTCGATCAGTTCCTTTCCCGGTTTCAGAACCCCGCGCTTTTCAGCGTCCCAGATCATCGATGCGCCGATCCGGCACTTGACCGAGTAAGCCGGATTCCGGCCCTCGACCTTGGCGAGCATGGTCACGGGCGCTCCGTCGATTACACGGTTCAGTTTGATCAGCGGCGTACGCCCGATGCTCAGCGAATTGTCTTCGAAGTACATTAGATCTCCCAGTTCGGTACAAAACGGTTATGCCGCTCGGTCCACTCGCGGGTCAGTTGCGCGAAGTTGGTGGAATCGAGAACGCTGTCGGTGGCCAGATCGGCCTTTTCCCAAAGTTCGGTGAACGGCGAATCGGACAGCCGGCGCAGACGCGAGCGCTTCTCCTGCCGGCCTTCGACAAATCGCAGCACATCGCCCACTGAAATCGATTCGGCGCGCTTCGACAGAAGGTAGCCGCCTTCGGCGCCGCGGCGCGATTCCACAAAGCCGCCCTGCTTCAGGCTGGCCAGAATCAGTTCCAGAAACTTCTGTGGAATCTGTTGTCTGCGAGCGATGTCCGCGATCTTGACCGGATCCGGGCCGGCGTTCGCCGCGAGGTCGAATATGGCTTGCAGGGCGTACTCGCCCTTGACCGAAATGTTCATGGATGAAGCGTTCCGCCGAATGTCCCCGGCAAAACTAGAGATTAGTGGGTTTAAGCGCTGGCGTCAACAAACAAACCGGAAATCGGCAAAACGGCAAGTCAGTTGCATATTTTTCTCAATTAGATCATCATTTATTCTTTGCTACAAGATATAATTTGCAACTGAGTTGCAAAAAATGATTGACACGCCTCTCTGCGCGGGGCTAATCTGATCCTTTGATTCGAGGACCAATCGTCGCTCTGCTTGCCCTCGCGGGATCGGCTCTGTGGGCAAGCGACGGAGGAAGCTTATCCGGTTCCATTACAGATCCCAGTGTCAAAGCGGTGCCCGGCGCGCAGGTTGCAGCCACGGAAACAGCCACAGCGGTGCGGCAGACCGTCACCACCGATTTGCTGGGCTTCTACTCATTCCAGAGCCTGCCGGTGGGGCGCTACGACGTCGAGGTGTCCGCGTCCGGGTTCAAGCCTCTCCGGCGCACGGGTGTCGCGATCAATATCGACAGCAAGGTCGCAGTGGACGCGTCTCTGGCTATCGGGGAAAAGACCGATGCGGTGACCGTTTCCGCATCGGCCGCGCATGTCGAAACCGCCGATACGCAGATGGGCGAGGTCATCACGGGCAAACAGATGACAGCCGTGCCGCTGAACGGCCGCGGCTACACGGATTTGCTGGCTCTTCAATCCGGCGTCGTTCCCGTCACCTCTCTCACGTCCGACACGACGCAGGATGTGGGTGTCAGCGCATTTTCACCCTCCGGCGGTTTGAACCCCGGCACCATCTCGATCAACGGGCAGCGGGAGTTTGCCAACAGCTTTGTACTGAACGGAAGCGACGTCGAAGAAGACGTGAACATGGGCGCGGCGATCGTTCCCAACCTGGATTCCATCGCCGAGTTCCGCATTCTCACGAGTAACTTCGATGCGGAACATGGCGAATTCAGCGGCGGCCAGATCGGCGTTGTCACGAAGTCCGGCACCAATGCGTTCCACGGCGATGCCTTCGAATTCCTGCGCAACACGGCTCTCGATGCCCACAACTATTTTTCTCCCGCGCGCGGCGCATTCGACCAAAACCAGTTCGGGGGCACGCTGGGCGGCCCCGTCCGGAAGAACAAGCTTTTCTTCTTCGTTGACTATCAGGGCACGCAATCGACCCAGGGAATCGATACGGGCGAGATCCCCGTTCCATCGCTCCGGGAGCGTGCCGGCAATTTTTCCGATTTGGCAGGCTCGCTGACCGGAACCGTCAGCGGTCCGAATATCGCACAGCTTCTCAGCCGGGAGCTCGGCTACGGCGTGACCGCCGGCGAGGCTTATTTTTTCCCGGGCTGCACCAGCCCGGCGCAGTGCGTTCTGCCGAATGCCGTCATTCCCAAAAGCGCATGGTCGGCTCCCGCCACCAAACTTCTGCAATACATTCCGGAGCCCAATAATGCAAACGGCACTTTTTCCACCTCGGCCAACAACCAGACTCTGCGCGACGACAAAGGCGCCTGGCGGCTGGATGGCACGACGCGCTGGGGGATGCTGTCCGCTTACTATTTTCTGGACGGCTGGTCGCAGAACAATCCCTACCCTGTGGCTCAGGGCGGCGCGAGTGTGCCGGGTTTCAACGCCCTGAATTCAGGACGCGCGCAACTGCTCTCCCTGGGCGACACGAAAACGATCGGCTCGACTGCCGTCAACGAGTTTCACTTCAGCATCATGCGCGATGCCACGGATCTCGGGCAGTCAGTGGGCGGCGTCGGCACGAGTCTCGCGTCCCAGGGTTTCGTGGTGGGCGAGAATACGCCTGGAATCGTGCCGTTATCGCCCAAAACCGAAGGAGTGGAGAACATCAATTTCAACAACTTCTCCATCGGGACGAACACCAACCAGCTGAAGCAGGTCAACAACACATTTCAATGGCGGGACAACCTTTCCAAAGTCGTGGGCACGCATACGATCAAGGCGGGGATCGACTTCCACTACGACCAGGTCAATACGAACCCGATCGCCCAGTTGAACGGCAGCTTCACATTTTACGGAAGCGAGACCGGCGTCGATTTCGCGGACTTCCTGCTGGGCCTTCCGACCCAGTACAATCAGAGCCAGCTACAGACTTTTTACGGCCGCAATAAGTACGTCGGCCTTTACGCGCAGGATGGCTGGCGCGTGAAGAAGAATCTGACGCTGAACTGCGGCCTGCGCTGGGACCGCATCGAACCCTGGTATGAGAAATACAATCAGATCGCCACGTTTGATCCCGGTCGGCAGTCGGTCGTTTTCCCGGGTGCGTCCGCCGGCATTCTGTTTCCAACCGATCCCGGTGTCCCGCGAACGCTGGCGCCGCCCGGCAATCTGGATTTTGCGCCGCGTATCGGTCTGGCCTGGTCGCCCGGCTCGGGCAAAACCAGCGTCCGGGCCAGTTACGGCATGTTTTACACCGCCATTGAAGCGTTGACAATCGGCATCAGCACCGCGAACGCGCCTTATGGAACCACTTATACGAGTCCCGCTCCGCCGCTGTTTGCTACCCCGTTCATTACCGCGGCCAGCGGCCAGAACGTGGGCCAGTATTTCCCGGTTCAACTCGCGCCTTTGAACACATCGGCCAGTCACCCGGACGCGAGTCTCAACTGGTCGCAGTTCGAACCCATCAGCGGGATGCCGAACTATGCGGCTGGCAACAGGATTCCTTACACCGAGGAGTATATGCTCTCGATCCAGCATGGCTTCGGAAATAACACCGTGCTCGACGCAAGTTATGTGGGCAATCAGGCGCACCACCTTCTCGTGCTCAGAGAAGCGAATCCCGGCAATCCCGCACTCTGTATGTTTCTCAGCAATCCCGCTAACCTTGCGCCGGGGCAAACTCCCTGCGGCCCATTCGGCGAGAACGATGTTTTCACCGCCGCATCGGGCCGGACGATCGACGGGACGAGAGGGCCGCTCGGGCCCAATTTCGGGAGCGACACCACGATGACCGGCATTGGCAACTCCAACTACAACTCTCTGCAGGTAACCTTGCGGCATACCAGCGGACCGCTGCAGTTGCTGGCGGCTTATACATTCAGTAAGTCGCTCGATCAGTCTTCCAGCCTGGGCGAAGAGGTAAACCCGCTCAATCCCTCGCTCAGCCGTGCCCTGTCCGCATTCGATATCACGCAGAACTTTGTCGTAAGTTACGGCTACCAGCTTCCGTTTGAACGCTTACTCCATGCCACAAACCGGTGGACGCAGGGATGGGAATTCTCCGGCATCACTCGTTTCAGCACCGGACTCCCGGTGACGCTCATCAACTACGGCGATAACTCGCTGTTAGGCGCGGAACCGAACGGGATTAACAACTATGGCGTGGATGAACCGGATGTCGCGGCCGGTTCTTTCAATCTGAATCCGAACCCCCGGAACGGGCAGGCGTATTTCAACGCCGGGCTGTTCAGCGAAAATGCCCTTGGCACTCCGGGCGACGCTTCACGGCGTTATTTCCACGGCCCCGGAATGGAGAACTTCGATATGGCGCTGCTTAAGAACCTGCGTCTTACCGAATCGAAATCCCTGCAGTTCCGGCTGGAAGGTTTCAATGTCTTCAACCATGCGCAGTTCTTCGGACCGCGAGCCGTTGAAGGCAATATCGGCAGCGCGACGTTCGGCCAGGTTGTCAGCGCGGCGGCTCCCCGGCTGGTTCAGTTAGGCGTGAAGTTCGCTTTTTAAGAAGCTATTTAACCGGTATTGAATATAACTTCCTTCCCACCGGTCAGGTAGTCAAAGAGGGTGACTGGATCTCCGTTGACGGAGACAGCGGCGGCGTGTTTCTCGGCCAGAGGGAGATCGTCACGGAGCGGCCCGACGCGGAACTGGATGAGGTCGAGGGCTGGCGTGCTCAAACGGCAAACCTGCAACTCGTCTGACCCGCGCCAGCGAGCCGGGCACAGGTCAGGCGCTCAGTCGGAAGCGGCGAAACCGTCGATCTTGTGAAACAGCAGCCGGGGCGAGGCCATAAGCGGCAGCACAATCCAGCGCGAGGAAATGGGCACGTGTACGTCTCCGCTTAGAGTGCTCACCGTGTGTCCGAGGTTCCTGGCCAGAATCGGCTGAATTGCAGCGCGCACTTCGTGGGCATTCCTGCGCCTTACCAGGCTGACGATGGTTGGGCCGCTCCAGCGGAACAACTGGTCAATCGCGGGGAGCTGATCGCGGACGACCTGGGCGAATCGCTGCAGAATCGCGTTGCCGACCTGGATGCCGAAGCTCCGGTTCAGGGTCTGCAACTGATTGATCGCCATAACGACGACGAAGGCGGGAGCTTCGTCCTGACAGGCCTGGGCGATGGCTTCCTCAGCCCGGTCGCGCGCGGGAAGGCCGGTGGCGGGATCGGCGACCGGGACGGGATGGCCGGCGCCCGGCGGATTCAACGGCTGGATGGCACTGCGATTGAGATACACCGCCGCGCGGTCCGATTCCTCGCGCTGGCGCTCTGCCTCGACCAGCACGCCGTCCAGGCACTCGGACAGGTGTGCTTTCAGCGAGTGAATTTCTCTTGCGCCCACCGTCCACAGCAGCTGGCCTTTGATCTGCCGCAGACGGCTGATGGTCGCGTCACTGGTGCTGGATATCGCGGTGATCGCCGCGGTGAGCAACTTCACCTTTAGCCGTAGTTCGAGGACCGGACGCCGCAGGCCTTCGAGGACCTCCTGGTTGTGTCGCTTCAGCGTATCCATGGCTTGAGCGGCCAGTCCCAGCAGTGCGGCCGCGGGTGCGCCGGACTCAAGCGCAGCCAGAACCTGCCGCGTACTTTCATGCAGCGGCGCCGAGTCGCTCGGTTCGCCTTCCACCGCAGTGCACGCAACGCCCTCGATTAGCATCTGGGCCAGCCGGAATAATGCGTTTTCGGTTTCCCGGTCGGCCTGCAAATATTTTCGTATGGAAATCAAAACTGCACTCGGTTTGATGATCGGCTGTGGCCGTGCGCTCCGATAGGATGCGGGGTAAGTAAAAGGATGCGGGGTAAAGGTTTTCGGGAGAGCAGCCGATCAAATACGGGAGAAAGCATGACAGCTTCACCTGCCGCGACATGTTTGGGACGAGGATGTGACGGAGAGAGCGTTCTCATTCGTCCGGAGAGCGCCGACATCCGACGGTTGATCGATTTGGTCGGCAAGGTGTTCCGGGTGCCGGTTGCCTACGCGGCAATGCTGGGACATCGCGACCGGGTGATGAGCCGCATCGGCTCCGGCGAGGAGCATTGGAAGTACCTGAGGACTTTCCCGCTGGGCCAGGGCCTGACGGCTCCGGTAGTTGTGCGGGACGCGCTGGAAGGGCTTCCGGCAGGCACGAATTTAGGTGAGTTGAGGTTTGCCGCCACAGTGCCGATGGTTACTCCGTGCGGTCAGCGTCTGGGAGTGCTGGTGATTGCGGACCAAACGGCCCGGCCGCTGTTTTCCGAGCACGATCTGGAGACTTTAGCGGAACTGGCGAACGCGGTGGCGGGCAGGATCGAGCTGAGTGTGCTTGCTTCTCAGTTGATGGAAGCGCAGCTTTGGCGCAGCGAGGCCGAGGACCGCTTTCGGAGCGTGTCCAACAGCGCGACCGCCCTGATTGCCTGCGTCGAGGCCGACGGGTCCTGCGAGTTTGTCAACGATACCTGGCTGAAATTTACAGGCCGCCATATAGAAAACGAACTGGGCGATGGCTGGCAGCAGGTCCTGCACCATCAGTACCGGGAACCCGTCCTGAAAATCTACTGGCAAGCCTTGCAGGCGCCGGAGCCCTTCGAGCTGGAAGTGCCTATGCGCCGCAACGACGGCACCTTTCGGTGGATGCAGGGCGGCGGAACCCCGCGATTTCGGAAAGACGGCAGTTTCGCCGGTTTGATGGTCCGCCTGACAAACGTGTCAGACTACTGTGAACCGTCGTGCGGGCGCGGCCCGTGACAGCTCAGACGGCCTGGCTGGACCCCGGAATCCCGACAGCGGCCTGTTTCTCCAGCGCCCTGCACTCCCGTTCCGGTTCGTCCGAAACCTCGGGCGCGCAGATCGGGAAATGGTGCGCCAACCGAAAATCCGCCGGCCGGTTGTTAGAATCGCAGTGCGATGGAGTGCGACTTTCTCGTCATTGGCGCCGGCGTGGCCGGACTGCGCGCGGCCATCGAACTGGCGAAATCCGGCAGCGTGCTGGTGATCGCCAAGGACTCGCTGCGGGAATCCTCCTCCGAATACGCGCAGGGCGGGATTGCGGTGGCCCTGAGCGACGACGACGAGGTCGCCCTGCATGAGCAGGACACGATTTACGCGGGCGACGGATTGTGCGATCCCGAGGCCGTCCGCACGCTGGCCGAGGAAGGTCCGGCGGCCATTCAGGACCTGATCGACTGGGGCGCGGAGTTCGACCGCGAAGGCGCCCGGCTCGCTTTCACGCGCGAAGGCGCGCACAGCCGCAACCGCATTCTGCATGCCCACGGCGATTCGACGGGCCGCGAGATCGCGCGCACGCTGTACCGTAAAGCGGCTTCGATCCCGCACATCAGGTTCGAAAGTTACGCCGCGATTACCGACCTGCTGATGGCCGGCGACCGGGCCGCGGGCGCTGTCGTCTTCGAGGAAAAAACCGGGGTGCTGCGCGATCTGCGGTCGCGCGCCGTGCTCCTCGCAACGGGCGGCCTCGGACGCGTGTTCCGGGAAACCACGAACCCCGACGTCGCCACCGGCGACGGCGTGGCGATGGCCTGGCGGGCTGGCGCCGAAATCGACAACATCGAGTTCGTGCAGTTCCACCCGACGGCTCTGCACGTCGAAGGCGCGCCGCGTTTTCTCCTGTCGGAGGCCCTGCGCGGCGAAGGCGCGCTGCTGCGCAACAAGGACGGCGAAGCGTTCATGCGGCGCTACCATCCCCTGATGGATCTTGCGCCGCGCGACGTGGTTTCGCGCTCGATCGTCGCCGAGATGCGGCGCACCGGCTCTCCGCATGTCTGGCTGGATTTGACAGCGCGCGACGCCGATTTTATTCGCCGCCGCTTTCCGCGCATTTACGAAACCTGCCTCGCCTATGGCGTAGACATCGCTCGCGAGCCCGCGCCCGTGCATCCGGCGGCGCATTACGCGATGGGCGGAGTGCGCTCCGATCCGGAAGGACGCAGCACAGTCCAGGGTCTTTACGCGGCGGGCGAGGTGGCCTGCACCGGCGTGCACGGCGCCAACCGCCTGGCCAGCAATTCGCTGCTCGAAGCCGTCGTATTCGGACGCCGCGCCGGCCGCGCCATGCGGGACCATGCGCGCGACGACAGCGCCGGTCACGCCAGCGGCCCCGCGGCGCTGGTTCCCGACATAGCCGAGCGACGCATTCGAGATCTTACGTGGGAACACTGCGGCATTCTGCGCGACCGCGCGGGTCTCGAATCGGCCATCGGCATTCTGGAAAAGACGGAATGGGCGGTGCCTGCCGAACAGACCCTGGCCGCGGCGGAGCTCCGGAACATGCATCTCGTGGCTCTGCTGATCGCGCGTTGCGCACTGTGGCGCGAAGAAAGCCGCGGCGCGCACTACCGCACGGATTTCCCCGAAAAACGGACGGAATTTGCCCACGCCTCGCGCATTTCGCTGGCAAGCGCCACGGCCTGCCTCTAGCCGGCTAGGCCATGACTTTGGAGAAAGCCGTCGTGAACTTATTCATCTCGTCCTGCGTGCCGATCGTCACCCGGACCCAGGTCGGCCATGCCTGCCACACGCGTCCGATATAGATCTTCTCCCGGCGCATCGCCATCACAACTTCGTTGCCCGGCCGCTTCACGTTGACCATGAAGCAGTTGGAGACCGATGGCACGTAATGAAATCTGTTCTTCTCCATGTAATTGAAAACGTCTTCGCGCACCTCGCCCATGATCTTTCGGCGTGCCGGCACCAGATCTTTTACCTGAAGGCTCGCGCTGGCCGCCGCCATGCCGGTGATCGGCAGCATGCCGGCGCTGAATCCACCCTGCTTCCCAATCAGGTCGGGACGAGCGAGTATAGCGCCGGCGCGCAGACCCGCCATGCCGTAGATCTTCGAGAAAGTTCGCAGCAGGATGACGTCCTTGTCGGCCGCTACCATGTCGGAGTTGAAGAAGCCGTTGGGCGCGATGTGCGTGTAGGCTTCGTCGATCATGACCACCGTCCCCTTCGGTTTGTTCGCCACCAGCCACTCGATGTCCGCGCGCGAGGTCAGCGTGCCCGTCGGATTATTCGGATTGCAGATGTAAATCAGGCCGGCGTCCGGAACCGCCGCCATGGCTTTCACATCATGCGCATAGTCTTTGGTCAGCGGCACCTGAACGGTTTTTGCGCCGATGAATTTCGCCGCCCGCCCGCCCGCTTCATAACCCGGATCGGCCACCACGAACGGCCGGGTCGGAGAAGTGAACGCGATGACGGCCTGGTGCAGTGGCGCGCTCGATCCGGGGTAAATCCGGATGTAATCTTCCTTCAGGCCTTCCTGCTCGGCCAGCAGCCGGGCCACCTTGTCCGTTTCGCCGTACATATAGCGTCCGCCGTTGGCGGCGATGCGGTGTACCGCTTCGAGCGCCTCTTTGCACGGTCCGAGCGGATTCTCGTTGGCGTTGATAATCACGGCGTCCGGTGGAACGTTATCCACTTTCGAAAGCTGCGCCAGCGCGGGTTCGTTATAAAACGGGAGCGTCGAACCGGCGGCGATCATCGTCGCCAACCGCGTGAATGAACGACGCGAGAAACCACGCTTTTGAAACTCTTTCCTTTTTTGTGCGGTCAACGTCATGCGGACAGTCTCCTTCCGGCGAGAAAAAGCAGCGGCGAAACAGTTTGTGGGCTTGATTTCTCCGGACGGGGAGAGGCGGGTCTGGAACCCGGTGGCTAGCCGATTCGGGCGGGAGGAAAAGCTGTTAATCCGCCTTGACGTTGAATGACAGCCGAGACGTATTAACGTTAACGCAGCCTGCTGAAGAAGTCAATTTCCGATCTCGTGGACGCGGCTCCGGTCAGGCCCGGTTCCAGGCATGGAAAACGCATCCAGCACCTTCGCCGTGATCTCGTCGATCATGGCCGGCATGGCTGCATCCAGGGCCACTGTAACCGCAGCGCGCACCTGATCCGGATCGATCACCACGACCGCGCGCGCCGGACCCGCCGGACGCTGTGCGGCGGCCGAATGCCGTTTCGGCCGGCCGGCGAACCGCCCCACCGCCTCCAGCAGCAGACTGGCTTCGAACGGCTTCTTGAGCACGCCGTCGGCCCGCACGCGATCCACTTCCTTCTCGTCGAACGGCTCGACCGCGCCCGCCGTAAGAAAGACCGGCGCGCCCCCGTTTTTCTTCACGTATTCGCACAGTTCATAGCCGGAAACCTCCGGCATGGAGATGTCCGCGATGATCAGGTCGGGCTCGGCGTCTTTAAGGCGAAGCATCGCCACGGCGCCGTCGCTCACGGTAATGACTTCGTGTCCGTCATCCCGCAGGATCCGCTCGCCCATGCGCTGCGCGTGCGGACTGTCGTCGGCGAGCAGAATCCGGCTCATTGCGCCGGAGCGGGTGTCGGGACGTTCTGCGTTGCCGCCGGCGTTCCGGTCCTGGCCTGCTGCTTCTTCTGCACTTTCGCCTGCTTTTCCTGCGCCTTCTTCATCATCCTGATCTGATCTTTGGTCATCGGATGATTGGTGGGAAGAGTCGCATCCACGGTCGTTGTGGTCAGGGGGGACGCAGGCGCCGCCGCCGCGGGCGCAGCCGCCGCCGGCTGAGGCTGCCCGTTCGACTGCACGCTGGCCTTCTGTTCGCCTTCGCCCGAAGCGGCCGCTCCCGGAGCGGGTGGCTGCCCCATGCGCGCGTCCGGCTTCTGATCGATTGCCGAATCGCTGGTCTGTCCCAGCACCACGTCGCTGACGCCGCTCTGTGTGCCTGCCGCGGCGGCCGGCACGCTCACCGGAACGGGCGGACGCAGACCCTCCATCGCCGGCGTTCCGCTCTTCGCCGCCATGTAGGTCTCCGGGCGGGTCTCGAAAGCGCCAATGGTGCGGTGAATGACGCCCGGCTTGGTACGGCTTGCCAAATCCTGTTTCTCGCGCGCGTAAGCTGCGGGATCCCCCTGTGGCACCGGCCGCTTCATTTCGGTCAGACGCTCCTTCGCCCCGTTCACGTGGGCGCTCAGCGGGTAATCCTTCACGATGGACGTCAGCGCGATGGCCTCTTTGTCCTCAAAGCGGTCGCCCATGTGCTTGTAATCTCCGGCCAGACTCCACAGCGCCTCGTCGGCGCCGCTGTACAGCGGATACTGCTGGGCGACGAACGAATAACGGCCGGCGGCCGCCGGGAAACTTCCTTTGTGCTGATAGAAATCGCCCGTGAGGAACTCTTTGTCGGCCAGCACTTCCTGCACGTTGCGAAGCATCTGCCGCGCCTGATCGGTGAACTTGGAATTCGGGAACTGCACCATCACCTGCCGGCATTCGTCCTCGGCTCGTTGCCCCTGCAAATTGTCGCGATCCGCCTTTTCCATCTGCTTATAGTGGATGTTGCAAATCTTGAACTGCGACTCGGCGGCCTCCTCCATGTTGGGATAGAAAAGGATAAAGTCCTTGTACTCGGCTTCCGCCTGGGCAAAACCGTGCGGGCCGCCTTCCCGGAACCAACTGTCGGCGATAGCCAGTTTGGCCTTGGCGAGAAATTCGCTGGTGTCGTAAGTATTGATCAGCGTGTTCAGGGTCAGGCGCGCGGCTTCGTAATCGGCGTGCTCGATATCTTTGATGGCCCGGTCGAACAGAATCTTGTCCGGCTGGATCGTCTCCTTTGTGATCGGGGTTTCGTACTTCTTGTGCCCGAACAGGCCGAAACCGGAAAACAGGAAAAAGGAGAGCACTCCCGCCGTCAGAACAAAATATCGATCGCGTTGCAGCATCGGAATCCTTCGAATCGTTTAGACTATCATCGCCGTCGCATGCGCGGCCATCTGTTGCATCTCTTTCACGGTTGCGGCCGGATCGGCACTGTGAAAGACCGCCGAACCAGCCACCAGCCAGTCGCAACCCGACTGAACGATTTCAGCCACGTTCTCCCGGCTCACCCCGCCATCTATCTCGATCGCAAAGCCGAGACGGCGTTCCCGGCGCATCTGTTCCAGCCGCCGGATTTTATTGCAGCGCATTCGGAATGAACTGCTGTCCTTCAAAACCCGGATTCACGCTCATTACAAGCACGTAGTCGGCCACGTACAGGATATCTTCCAGCAGGCCGACCGGCGTCGCGGGATTGAGCACCACGCCCGCCCGCGCGCCCTCGCTTTGGATCATGCGAATTGTGCGGTCAAGGTGCGTTGCCGCTTCGTAGTGCACCGAAACCTGATCGGCGCCGGCTTCGATGAACAGAGGCGCGTATTTGTCCGGATCGGTGATCATCAGGTGAACGTCGAGCGTGAGACGCGTGACCTTGCGGATGGACTTCACGACGGGCGGGCCGATCGTCAGATTGGGCACGAAATGCCCGTCCATGATGTCGACATGGAGCATGCTCGCGCCGCCCCGTTCCACCGCGGCGATCTCATGCCCGAGACGGGCAAAATCGGCCGAGAGGATAGATGGAACAATTTGAACCATTTACGACCGCTTTGGCAATTTTACCATGAACAGCGGACGTTCCTCCTGGATGTATGCCATCCAGGAGGTATGCCGCTACTTCAGTTTGTCTGCTACCTTCGCGAGGGCGGCATTGGCGCAGGCGGCGTCTTTGTCCCCGCCCGGCGCCCCGCTCACCGAAACCGCGCCGATCAACTGATCGCCCACTTTGATCGGGACGCCTCCCTGAGCATTGATCGTACCCGGGATGATCGCCGGAGGGGCCGGTGTCCCAGGGGGAAGGTTGGGCGGCGGACCCGACGCGCGCCCGAAAGACATCACGCTATTGGCCTTCATTCGGGACACTTCGACGGTACCCATCCCGGCCCCGTCGTCCCGCAGGAATGCCTTCAGAACATTGGCGCTGTCCACCACCCTCACGGTGACCTTATAGCCATCCGTGCGGCACTTCATCATCGCTTCCTGCGCGATCGTTTGCGCCACTTCCACCGTGAGTACTTTCACGCTGGGCAGCCCCTGCGCGAAAGCGTTTGCCGATAACACCGCGGCGGCGGCCGTCAAAAGTGTAATCCGTGTCATTTGCGTAATCCTTTACGGCTGCTCGGCGCGTGTGGCCTGCGCGGGTCCCATGCCGGAGATCTGGATCACGCAGTCCGCTTCCTTGGCGCCGTCGTAGTGAATCTGTCCGCCGTAATGCGTGACGAAGGTTCCCGTGGGCAGCGGCACCATTCCGTCCGGATCGTATTTCGGGCCGGTGTTTACCCACCACGTTCCCGAGACCACTGTGATGTAGCGGTCGTTCATATGAAAGTGGGGATGGCTGTTGTGATGCGCGTACCATTTCTCCTGGATCACG
This sequence comes from uncultured Alphaproteobacteria bacterium, assembly GCA_963762885.1. Classification (GTDB taxonomy): domain Bacteria; phylum Pseudomonadota; class Alphaproteobacteria; order Acetobacterales; family Acetobacteraceae; genus JASHVB01. The sequence goes on along the minus strand of CAVXNH010000008.1, from coordinate 38,764 downwards.
TACAGGCCGGGTTTATTGGGGTCGCCGGCCAGAACGGCGATGGCGTTGCCGGCCGTCTTATTCTCCACCCAGGTGATTTGCGCGGGCAGCTTATAGGTAAGCGACTTCGGGTCGAGATCCGTCGCTCTGACGGGCGCCAGCCAAACCAGCAGTGCGGCCATCGGAACGGCATACCGAGCGGTTTTGAACATTATGTTTCTCTCCTTGGATTCATATACTATCGTGGACCGGTACCGAATTCAAAAATATTTCCGTCAGTGCGCGCCCGATGTCCTCGGCACGTGCAGCGTCATCAGCACGAGAGTTCCGTCGATCGAGCTGAACCAGTGGGGCGTATTCTCGGGGACGATCAGGAAATCCCCTTTTGCCATGGGTTGCGAGGCGCCGCCTTCAATGGCCGTGCCCGAGAGATTCTCGGCGTTGGTGCGCTTTTCGTTCACCAGCTTGCCGCCCGTCACCATCGTTCCGGAGCCGTCGATCACATAGAAAATCTCGGCTTCCTTTTCGTGGACGGCCGCGGCGCCCACCGAAGCGCGGTATTCCAGATTCGCGTTGTAAGGTGCAAGGTGGAGGATGCGCTGGTTGACGATCGGCTGGTTTTCTTTTCGTTCGCTTTTCGCCTTCGCGATGAGCGCCAAGACATCGGCGGCGGAGCTGAATGTCTTCGTCTTTTCGGGGGCCCGCTCCTGGGCGACCGACAGCGTGGCCGGAACAGCGAAAGCCAGACAGATTAAGATTGCGCGCATACAGACCTCCCGTCTGTTTCTCCGCCCGTTTCCGAGCTTCGAGAATGTTATCACACCTGGCCGGAACGGCCACCGGACGGAATTGCGCTCACCGCACCTCCGGAGGACCGGATCGTGTAGTATGCTGGTGTCTTCCAGACTGGTACTTTTAAAAAGTCGAGGTACGCCTGAATGTCTTTTCAATTGAAGCCGCTGGTATTATCCAGCTTCGCCCTGTTGCTGCTCTCGCTTCCCGCGCTGTCGCAGACCACGCAAGCCGAGGGTATCGTGAAAGGCCCCGACGGCAAGCCCGTCGCGAACGCCGTGATCAAGATCGACCGCACGGACGTAAAGGCAAGCTACACCGTCAAAACGGATAAGAAAGGCCATTACGGACACTATGGCCTGCCGCTGGGAGTCTTCGACATCAGCGTCGTTGTCAACGGGCAGGTGAGAGACGTCATGCACGGCGTGAGAACAAAGACAAGCGAAGCCGCCGAAGTGAATTTCGATCTCAAGCCCGCGGGCGACACCGGTCTGAGCGCCGCGGCCGATGCGGAACGCGGCATGTCGAAGGAGCAGAAGGAAGCCTTCGAGAAAGCCACTAAAGGCCGCGAAGCGCAGATCGCCAAGAATAAAGAGTTGAACGACGCATACAGTGCGGGCAAAACAGCCCTGGATGCGAAGCAGTACGACCAGGCGATTGAAAGCCTGGCCAAGGCGTCCACGATCGATGAGAAGCAAGTGGCCATCTGGGCTTCTCTTGCGGATGCCTATATCGGGAGCGCGGGGCAAAAGCCGCCTGCCGACGCGGAACCTCTTTATCAGAAAGGCTTCGACGCCTTCAAGAAGGCCATCGAGCTGAAGCCCGACGATGCGGGTTATTACAACAATTACGCTCTGGCACTGGCCAAGGACAAAAAGATCGAGGAGGCAAAAGCCAACCTCGACAAAGCGGCGCAGCTCGATCCTCCGGGCGCGGGTAAGTATTTCTACAACATGGGCGCGTTGCTGGTGAACAGCAACCAGAACGACGCGGCTGGCGAAGAGTTCAAGAAGGCGATCGCCGCCGATCCCAACTACGCGGACGCGCAATTCCAGTACGGTCTTTATCTGGCGGCGAAAGCCACGCCCGATCCCAGCGGCAAGATTATCGTGCAGCCGGGAACGATCGAAGCGCTGCAGAAGTACCTCGATCTGAAGCCGGATGGACCCATGGCGCAGACGGCCAAAGATATGATCACGCAGCTCGGCGGCACGCTGAACGTCAATATAACGAGTCCCAACGCGGCATCGAAGAAAAAGAAGTAGTCCGGATCAGGGGTGCGCGGGAGCGTACCCCGTTTCATGTTCGCTTTTCTCGTAAGACTGATTCTGTTCACGATCGCAATCTCCGCGATCCGTTCCGTTATCGTTTATGTACAGCGCCTGTGGACGGGCACACAGCGGCAGCAACGGCCGGTTTTTCGTCCCTGGCAGCAGAGCGGGCGACAGGCCGGACAAACCAGCCCCACCATGCTGCAGCAGGATCCGGTTTGCGGCACCTACGTCGCCGTGGATACTTCCCTGAAGAGAGTGGTGGGTGGCCGCGTGTTCCATTTCTGTTCGGATGCGTGCCGGGACCGCTTTCGGGGCTGAGCGAACGGTGCGCACCCGATTCCGCTGGACTGAAGCTCTTATCTCAGCGTCCCCTCCGAAAGTTCACGGACAACCGGCGGACCGGGCCAGTTACCGTATCCCTGCCACGAATGTCTTATGGTCGTACGGCCCCCCATCCGGAGTGCTTTCAACTTTCGATACAGCGTTGTGCGTCCGATTCCGAGCAACTGCGCCGCCGCCATGTGGTCGCCATGCGTATGTTCCAGGGCATGGTGAATGGCTTGTCGCTCGAGCTCATTCAGGGGGATCACACTTTCGGTCGCGCCGACGATGCGTCCCGGAGGCCCACCCGGTGCCCCGGACATGGCCCGCGCGTCCACTTTCAGCGCGAGAACATGGTTCATCACCTCCGACGGAAGATCGCCGGATTCCAGCAGAGGGCCCGAACTGAACGCCCGCATCCCTTCGATGCAGTTCTTCAGCTCCCGGACGTTGCCGGGCCAATCGTAGTCCATGATTTTATTCGTCGCATCGCTCGACAGCACAAAGGGTTCATCGGCCGCGGCGAGGAACGATTCGATCAGGAGCGGAATATCTTCTTTGTGCTCGCGAAGCGGCGGCAGCGTCAACCGCACAACGTTGATGCGGTGAAACAAGTCCTCGCGAAATCGGCCCGCGGCGACCTCCAGCTCAAGGTCCCGGTTGGTCGCGGCTACCACCCAGACTTCGATCTTGACGCTTTGCAACGAGCCAACCGGGCGCACTTCCCGCTCCTGAAGCGGCCGCAGCAACTTGACCTGCATCCCGATCGGCAATTCGCCGATCTCGTCGAAGAACGCCATCCCGCCGCTGGCCATCTCGATCAGGCCTTTTGTTGCGCCCGTAGCGCCCGTAAACGCGCCGCGCACGTGGCCAAACAGTTCGCTCTCCATGATCGCGGGAACCAGCGATCCGCAATCGATCGGCACGAACTTCCCCCGTGGTGCTGCGTTATAGAGGGCGCGCGCGACGACTTCCTTGCCCGTTCCGCTTTCCCCTTCAATCAGCACGGTCGAGCGCCGGGCCGCCAGTCTTGCAATCTGCTCGCGCAACGCCACGACGCAGGGCGCGCGGCCCAAGAATTGGCATTCCGGCCGTAATAGGGGCATCCGTCTCCAGTTGGCACGATACCTGCCAACCTACTTATCGGCCTCAGCCCGGTCGCTCTTGAGGCGATTACTCAAAACTTGGACGGGGGCGTCCATCCCCGTTACGCACTTTCGCTGTGTGACAGCCTTCTCGCGGGGCTGCACCCCTATATTCCACCCCTGTATTCCAGGCCCGATGCGGATTGTTAAACTCCGGATGTTAAAATCCGGAGGGTGAGCGCGGCCCGCGGCCGCGCAGGAAATTTCCCGCTTCCTTGCGCAATCTCCAAATTGAGGAACTGCTTTCCGGCGTCGGACGGAATGCGGCATTTCAGGCGCTTGCCAGCCGCGCAGCATCCTCGGCTTCGTCGGGGACACTTCGCCTCTCCGGGCTTACGCTGACGGCGAAGGCGCTTTATGCGGCGCTGTTGCATCACGCCACGGGCCGCCCGCAGCTCATCGTGGTGGACGGCAACAAGCAGGCGGAAGCGTTGTTTCCGATGATGCAGACGTTTGCCGAGCTGATCGATCCGGGAACGGCTCCGCTGCTGCTGCCGGCGCTCGACGTATTGCCGGGGCAGGGCATGTCGCCGCACGCGGAACTGCTCGCCGCGCGCGCCACGGCATTATGCAGTCTGGCGAATGGCCAGGCCGGCATCACGATCGTTCCGGTGACGGCGGCGCTCATGCGAACGGAGGCGCCCGCCTGGTATCGCCAGCTGACGCAGATTCTCAAAGTGCATGACGAAGTGCCGCTGGACGATCTGGCGATGCATCTCGAAAGCGTCGGGTATGAGCGCCGCGATCCGGTCGAGATGGTGGGCGAGTACTCCATCCGCGGCGGCATCCTCGACGTTTTTTCGCCGGAGCAGGAGCAGCCGGTGCGCATTGAGTTCTTCGGCGACGAAATCGAGTCCATCCGGCGGTTCGACGCGGAATCGCAGCGTTCGATTCACAAGCTGAACGAATGCGTTCTGCAGCCGCTCAGCGAATTCCAGAAATCGCGGCCGCTGCTGGCCGCGCTGGCGGAACATGTCCGCGAACACGGGGTGCGCGGCCGCGACGTTCCGGTGAATGGCGAACCTTTCGCCGGCTGGGAATTGCTGGTCACGGCGGCGCGCGCGCGTCCTTCGTCGCTTCTCGATTTCTCAGGAGAATGCGCTGGTCGTCATCGACGAGCCGGAACTGACGAAGGCGGCGGCCGAGCGTTATGCCGCGAGATTTCACGACGCGGCCGCGTCCGCGGGCATCCCGCCGGAATCGGCGCTGATCGAATGGCAGGAGTTCGCCGGGCTTGCAGAAAAGCGCGGCACGCTGGAATTGCGGCAACTGGAGATCGCCGCGGAGGCGAGCGACAGCTTCCACATTCCGACGCGGCCCTCGATGGCCTTCCACGGCAATCTTCAGGTGGCGATCCGGGAGGCGAAAACACTGCTGGAAGCGGGCACGCGGCTGGCGTTTTTCGCGCCGACGGCGGGCGAAGTCGAGCGGCTGGCGGATATGTTCAGCGAGTACTCGCTGCCGTATCAGATCGACCTGGGCGGCGAACGCGTGCCGGAGTATCTGCAGATGCGCGCGCAGTCGCAGCAGCGCCGGCGATCGCGCTGATCCGCGGCGAAGTGGCGCGCGGCACGGTGTTCCAGGAAGGGCGGCTGGCGATCTTCGGCGCCGAGGATCTCTTCGAGGCTTCGGAAATCGTGGCGAAGCCCGGGAAATCGCACCTCGGAACGCTTCTCCGCCGATCAGTTCGATCTGAAGCCCGGCGATTACGTGGTGCATGCCGAGCACGGCATCGGGCAGTTCCTCGGCGTCCGCGAGATCGCGCAGGGCGACGCCAAAGGCGATTACATGCTGCTCGAGTACGCCGGCGGCAACAAGCTCTACGTGCCGCTGGCGCGCATGGATCTCGTACAGCGCTTTCGCGGCGAGGGCGAAGCCAAGCCGTCGCTCGACAAAATGGGCGGGGCCACATGGACCCGCACCAAGACGCGCATCAAATCGAAAATGCGCGACATGGCGGAGGAGCTTCTGAAGCTTTACGCCGCGCGCAGAATGGCGCAGGGCTTTGCGTTTTCCAGCGACAGCAACTGGCAGCGCGAATTCGAAGACGCGTTCGAATTCACCGAAACGCGCGATCAGAAAACGGCCATCGCCGATATCAAGCGCGATATGGAAAGCCCGCAGCCGATGGACCGTCTGCTGTGCGGCGATGTCGGCTACGGCAAGACCGAAGTGGTGATGCGGGCGGCGTTCAAAGCCATGGGCGACGGCAAACAGGTGGCCGTCCTGGCGCCGACCACCGTGCTGTGCTTCCAGCATTTCGAGACGTTCAAAAAGCGCTTTCAGCCGTTTCCGGTGCGCATTGAAATGCTGAGCCGGTTTCGCTCGGCGAAGGAGATCAAGGCGGCACTGGCGGATCTTGCCGAGGGCAAAGTCGACATGGTGATCGGCACGCACCGGCTGTTTTCAAAGGATGTCGAGTTCGAAAGATCTGGGCCTGGTGATCGTCGACGAGGAACAGCGGTTCGGCGTGAAGCACAAAGAGCGGCTGAAGGACATCTGCGCAGAGCGTGGACGCGATCGCCATGAGCGCGACGCCGATTCCGCGAACGCTGCACATGTCGCTGCTCGGCCTGCGCGACATGTCGGTGATCGAGACGCCGCCCAAAGACCGGCTGGCGATTCACACGGTAGTTGCGCCGTTCGCGCCGGATCTGATCAAGTCCGCGATCGAGCTGGAGCTGGCGCGCGGCGGCCAGGTTTATTTCGTCCATAACCGCATCGATTCCATCTGGCACCGCGCGGCGATGGTGCAGGAAATGTTCCCCGATATCCGTATCGGCGTGGGGCACGGCCAGATGCCGGAAGCGGAGCTGGAGAAGGTCATGCTGCAGTTCATGCGGCACGAGTTCGACGTTTTCGTCTCCACCACCATCGTCGAGAACGGGCTCGATATTCCGCTGGCGAATACGATCATCATCGAGAACGCCGAGCGCTACGGGCTTTCGGAGCTGTACCAGCTGCGCGGGCGTGTGGGGCGGTCGAATCGCCGCGCGTACTGCTATTTCTTCATCGAGCCGGACACGGAGCTGAACGAGATCGCGCGCAAACGGCTGGCGGCGCTGAAAGAATTCAGCGATCTCGGTGCGGGCTTCAAGATCGCGGCGCTCGATCTGGAACTGCGCGGCGCCGGCAATTTACTGGGCGGCGAACAGCACGGCCATATCAACGCCATCGGATTCGATATGTACGTCCGCATGCTGGAGGACACGGTGCGCGAACTGCGCGGCGAAGAAGTGGCGGCCGAGATCCATTCGGCGCTGAATCTGGGCCTCGACCTGCGCATCCCGCCGTCTTACATCGGCGACGAAAACCAGCGGCTGCGCGCGTACAAGCGGATTGCGCAGGCGGCCGATCCGGCGGAACGGGAAAAGGTGGAACAGGAGCTGACCGACCGTTACGGCCCGGTGCCGGACGACATCCGGCAGTTGCTGCGGTATTCGGGGATCAAGACGGCGGCGGAAAAGATCGGGATCGAAGCCATCGACCGGCGCGGCGCGGCGCTCAACGTGAAGTTTCACGGCGAGACGAAAGTGGATGCCGCGAAGCTGATGTCGCTCGTCAGCGGGACGCAGGGGGCGCAGTTCACTCCGGCCGGAGTGCTGCGGCTTCCGATGGACGGCGCGGTGAATCCGGCGCAGGTGCTGGAGTTTATCGAAGAGCGTCTGATTGCGCCACTGGCCTGATTTGTATCAACGGCGTCATCGCGGTAAAGTCCGCTCGGCCCAGGCGCTTCATATTTTCGGAAGGGATGCCGGTCCTCACGAACGACTTCTCGCAATCCGCCTGCGAGGGGCCGTACATGCTTCCTTCCATAAAGGCGAGCCCCGGGCAGCGCGTGCATGTGCCCACGTGACCGCAGGAAGAGCAGGTGGTGAGGTCGCGCGCGCGAATGGACCGCACTTCCAGCAACGGCGCCGAATCCTTCCAGATATCGATGAAGCGGGTCTGGCGGACGTTGCCGCAGGGGAGAGGGAACTGCACGCACGGATAGAGGTCTCCGTGCGGAGAGATGTAGCAGGAGGTGTGTCCGGCGCTGCAGGGCGTACCGTCGAGGATGCTCTCGTCGACCGGAGGCGGGGGCGCGGTAAAGGCGTTCACTTCGCCGACGAGGGACTCGGTGTGAAACAGGTTCGCGAGATCTCCGCGCTCGATGTTGAGTCCCAGAATGGAGCGATCGCCGTTCCAGTGAGGCGTGATGGTGGGATCGATGGTGAATTCCGCGCCAAGCTCCCGCGCCAGGGACTGCACGCCGGCGAAGTCATCGATATTCGGCTTCATCAGAACACAGGCCACGACAACGTGCAGACCGCGGGCGCGCAGCAGCCGGATGGCGTCAAGAGAGCGCTGCAGTGAGCCGGGGACTTTCGTGATGGCGTCATGCACCGCCGCGCGATGGGAGTAAATGCTGATCTGCACCTGATGCACGCCGGCGGCGGTAATCCAGTCAGCTTCCCGCTCGCCGATCATCACGGCGTTGGTTTTGAGTTTCACGTCGAACCCGCGGGAGCGTGCATATTCGACGATGTCGCGAAGATCCCTGCGCAGGAAAATTTCACCGCCGCTGAGGGTAAGAAAGAAGACTCCGGCGTCCGCCATCTGATCGAGGAGGCCGCGCAGTTCCGCGAGGCTCAGTTCGGCCGCATCGTCGTGGTCGAGATAGCAGTGGATACATCGCTCGTTGCATCGCCAGGTGAGATCGATGTGCACGCTGAGGGGCACGCCGGCGTCCATCGCGCGCTGGTTCAGAGTTTCGTACAGGGATGCCATCACGATTTCGCCGGTTCTGTCGAGATCAGCAGGATGGAATGCGCGGCCAGTTCACGGGCAAACCGCTCGGCGTCCTTGAGCGCCGCGTCGGGATCGATGTCCCAGGCAGGGCAGATTTCGCGTTCGACGATTTGCCGCAGCGTGGTTCTGCCATCGGCTGCCAGCCAGATCGCGGTGGCGGTCTCGTTCAGGCTGAACAGGGTGGAATCCGCGGGGTTCATAACAACCGCTTCGCCGCCGAATACCCTGGACGCGAGATTGCCCGCACGCAGCGGATAGAGGTCGGTCAAGCTTGCTCCATTTGGCGAAACAGGGAATCGAGAAGACACGCAAGCCTGCGCCATTTCGGCGGCGCTTGTTCAACGCGGGCAAAAATACCAAGCAGTTGAGAAGCGCTGACCGGAGGATCGTCTTCCATATCGTTGTCGCCGCGGGTGATCAGCAGCGCGCCGTCGGGAGCGTTCATCACAGAGACAAGACGATGCAGGCGGAGCCCGGTGTTCGTGCGGAGAAGGACGATATCGCCGCATTCAATCTCATCCTCTGCCGCGCGGCGGATCAGGACGCGGCTGCCGGGCCGGATGGCAGGCAACATGCTGCTGCCGGTGACTCGCAACCGCAAACTTCCGGAAAGCCGCAGGCTCTCCAGCGCGACATCGAGCCTGACGCGAATCCCCTCGGGCGTGTGCGTTCGGAGCATTGCCTCTCTCATCATTATTATCAGGGCAGGATGATCGGAGTGTGGGTTCCAGTACGCGGCGTGCCAATATTTTGTTCCGGGCAGGATACGATACAAGCATGTTTCGCGGGATCCTGGCAGTCTCTTTGCTGTGTCTGGGAGCATCGGCTACAGCGGACGACCTGAGATCCCCTGAGGCGATCGGGCGCGTGGGCCTGCCTTACGACTGGACGCACCGGCATGTAGTATTTGCTCGGCCGCAGACGTTCGGCCGGCTGCGGGAGATACAAAGCGATCCGCGCTACTGGCACCAGGTCTACCGGACTTTGGTGGCCATACACCCCGCGCCGCCACGACAATTGCCGGAACCGCCGACGGATGCCGATTTCAAACCCGACTGGGGAATGTCGCTGGGCACCACCGCGCTGAATTTCACCAATCTGGAGACATATCCGGCGAAGTATTCGTTCGATGTTTCAAACCCGACGCCCAGCTGCACCAACGACTATGTCGTATTTACTCTGCCGGCATCCGCCTCGACCGCCATCAATGTGATTGGGTTCAATAACCTGTACGTGAACAACGCGGGCACCGGCTTGTGTGCCGGCACAGTACCGACGGTAATGTTCGCGTATAACGCTTCCCAGAACAACGGCCCGCTCAACTCCTCCCCTGTGCTCTACCCGAAGGATGGAACGCAGATCGCTTTTATCGAAGACGCCTCGACGGGGGCGCAGTTTCATGTCCTCAAGTGGAAGAGCGGCAACGTGTCCGCGATGTTTGGTTCGCCATTCAACTCGAGCGCGCTGGCTAATTGTGCAACCAACGGCGGGGTGGCGCCGTGCGAATACAGCGTGACTTATTCGTTCAACAACTGCAACCTTGTCGGCTCCTTACGTCGACTACTCAAGCGATACCGCGTATGTTACCGATGATACCGGCCATGTCAGCGCCATCACGCCGGTATTCGGCGGCGGAACGCCCGCCGTGAAGGCCGGTTACCCGGTCGCCGTCGCGGGCAGTACGAATATGACGCCGCCGGTCTACGACACGGTCTCAAAGAACGTATTTGTGGCGGACAAGAAAGGCAATCTCTATTATGTTCGGACGGCGACGGCATCCCCCGGAACGTGCCCATCTGGAAGTCCTCCGTGCCTCGGAGCCACTACTTTGAACGTCGCCAACGGCAAGCAGGTTTATGAGGCGCCCATACTGGACTCCACCAATCAGACCGTGTTTGTGTTTTCCAACAGCGCGCCCACCGGCTTGAATTCATCGGTCGTGCAGGCGAATACCACGCTCGGAAATTCCAGGGTCGCGACGATCGGGGCGAACACCACGCAGAACGTGTATGCCGGTACGTTTAACAACGCTTATTTCAGTAATCCCGGAAGCGGTCTGCTTTATGCATGCGGCGGGGGCGCCGCGGGGCCGACAAGCAATACGCCGCAACTTTATGCCATCTCGTTTACCGGAGCCACGATGAATGCGGGCGCTGCCGCGCACGGTCCGCTGGCCCTGGCAACGGGTATGGCGTCTTGTTCGCCGATTACGGAGGTGTTCAATCTGGCTGGATCGGGAAACACGGATCTGCTCTATGCCGGAGTCGGCAATTTGTGTTCCATGACAATTACGGGTGGGTGCGTTCAGTCGTTCAACATCACCAGCGGCTTTCCCTCCGCCTACACTCACATTGTGGCGGAAACCGGAGGCACAACGGGATTCGTCGTGGATAACGTGGCCAACGGTTCCAGCAGCACGGCAAACCAGGCCAATATCTATTTCATCTCGCAGGGCACGCAGTTTTGCACGAAGAACACCGGGGGCACGAATCAAACCGGCAATTGCGCCATCAAGCTGACCCAGACGGGCTTACAATGAGATTTCCGGAATGAAGCCAGACGAGCAGGAGCAGTCCGAGGCACGCGACACGGCGGCGAACCAGGCGCGCGTGAAGAAGCCCTATACGAAGCCGGCGTTTGTCTGGGAGCGCGCCTTCGAGACGATGGCGCTTTCGTGCGGCAAGGTTAACATCACCCAGGCGCAGTGCAAGTTCAATCGTAAGAGTTCCTGAAACCGCGCAGCCCTACGGGTCGAAAAGTAATTTGACCTCCGATCCGTACCTTCCGATTCCCAGGAACTTAGTGACATTCCATTCCGACCACGCGTCGCCGACACTGTGATTCACGCGGTAAATGCCGGTATCGGGCAGAGTGCAGATACGACCGGCGACGTCGGCTGAATGAAAGTCAACGGTCCACAGGACGCTGGCAACGCCCGCCGCCGGCGGCGGAGCGGCGGTCGATTCCCAGGAGATGCGGAGTATGTCGCCGGTTCGCGGCGAAATCCAGATCTTGCCCGCGAAGTCCAGCCAGTAGATCCGCGAATCGACGCTCACAAACCATCGATGGCTGTCCGCCGGATAATAAAACGCCATCCGGACGACGGGATTGCCGTTTTCGGCCACGGTGGAGCGGGTGTCGAGGACGTGCTGGTTGAGCGCGTCGCGGGCGCCGCGGAGAAGCGTTACAACCTCGCCGAACGACCACGCTCCCCGGATTTCGCCGGTGTGCGCGAGGGCGACTCTGTTGCGGCGGACATCGGTATACCGCTCGACGCCGTCGATTACCTCAACGTCGGTATCGAGAGTATCGAGCTGACGGACCGAGTTTCGAGCCTGCGAGTAGCGCAGGATCTTTTCATGAATCACGACGCTGGAAAGCAGGGCGATCTTCTCGTCGAGGGCGGCCTGCAGCTTGGCCGGGTCGGTCCATGTTACGGCCGGTGGATCGATGTCGAACGGGGGCGGCGAACCGACGATGTTATCAGCGGTAGAGGCAAGCGGCAGGAGAGCCAGCCCGGCGATCGCGATTCCGCGGCGTGCGCGCGAGCTTAGTTGAATGAGCATGCGCCGGGGCGGAGAATCGTACCGCCCGATTTGCCGACCTTCACCATCGAGAGCGGACCACCCACCAGATCGGGGCGGTCGATGTATTCGAAATGAATTAATTTTTCGACCCGGCTTTCGTCCGGCCGGCGAATTAAAGTGTTATCGCGAGTGACGGCTTCGTCGATCTTGTCGTGTGTTCCGAGGAAATAGGCGGATGTAGGGTTCGGGCAATCGCCCGGACAACTCCGGCTGCGAGTTGACAGACCCGGAGAGCCGGCGTCCGATTCCGTCTCGACAAATTCCAGAACGATGACTCGCGGGCTCCCGTTATCGCGCCCCATCAGAGTCAGCTGGAGAACCGTCTGGCCGCGATAACGCAGAGCAAAATCCGCCGGATCCATGTCGCGGATATCCCTGAGAAGAGGCACGAGCAGGCGCGGCACGGAACTTTCGGCGCGAATGGCCATCTCGCCGAGGCCCTCGCCGGCACTATAAGACTGTGCCGCTTCTTTCAGAGCGTCGAAGCCGTTAGTGCCATGGGAGAGGCCGGCAACAATTGCGTAATAAGGACCGGCCGCGGTTAGTTTGCAGGTGGTTCGCTCGTCAACAATGGCCTTGCCGTCTCGATACTCCCGATAGATTTCCTTGCTGTCAACGGCAGCGAGAACCACTTCGGATGAGCGCAGGACCACGACCGCGGTGCCGTAACCGAATCCCGGTCCGAAGAACGGCGCGACGGCTATTGGCGAAAGAGAACCTATAAACAGGAAACACAGGCAACAAAAAAGCCACCGAATAGCCGCTGTCATACGAAGACACTATCGGCATTTTCCGGACTTTCTTACAGCCTATATTCAGTCGAATCGGTTTACGGAACGGTCAGGGCGTGCTGGGACTGATGGAGAGAGGATTATGATTGCACCCGCCGGATGCGGTGCAGGAACTGGCGAAGGCGCCCGCGGCGCCCGCGGCTGCGGCACTGGCCGCACCAATGGCCCCGATCGCTATGGCCCTGCCTCCACCGGGCGCGGCTGTCGGCGCGGTGGCGGTGCCTCCGGCGGGTCCGCCTGCACCGGATGCCGTACCACCCGCGCTGCCCGGACCGCCAGGCGCGCTCGAGATTTGGTTAGGGATCGGGGCTCCCGGCGCCTGGTCGTCGCAGGCCCGTTCGCCTTGCTCGATGAGCTGGCCGGCGCTCATAGAGCGGGTAACGGCGCCCGATTTTTCCCACCTGAGAACACCCTTAGCGCCCGCGCCGGGGATGAACAGGCGGTTCCCGATGCAGATATCGAGGCGCGGTGTCTTCGTCTCGAACAAAACTCCACCCTCGCGGACGTAAATATAAGGCTGTCCGCCCTCGACTGTTTTGACTCGCGCTTTGCTCTCGCGCTCGAACGTGACGAGGTTGCCGTCCGTGGTCGTGAGCAGTGCGGGCGCCGAGGTCGCGGCAATTTCGTCTCCCTCGACCAGAGGCCAGGAGGCTGCCGCAGTCGGCCGCATTTCGACGTCGTCGATGATCACCGAGGCCGAACTGGTGAATGTGCCTACAATAACCGGGCGGCTCTGCTGCGCAAAAACCCCGGCGGGCAGGAGAACAGCCATCGCAAATATGGTTTGGCGGAACTTCACCGTAATTTCACTATAGGATAACGGCCTGCGCCGCGCCATCGTTTCAATTCAGGCGCTGGATCGCAACATCGTCGATCCACGCCGTTCCGTGCGGCCGGTTATCGAACTTATCGGACGGATGCCGGACGATCTCGACCCGCGCCAGACGGGCCGGCGCGCGCAGCGTGAACTCCGCCGAGAGCCGTGTCCAGTCCCGGCTCCCGGTGGCGGTTGGCGTGGACACATCGGGACCAGCGGAATTGCCCGTGCCCGTCAGTCGGAGCCCCACGCCCTGGTCGGTCGTCAAGCCGCTGGTACGCACCCAGCCGCTCAGCCGATAGCGTCCCGGATCGAGCCAGACCCGCTGGGACACGTGGTGGAAATCGAGATTATCGGCCGCATCCAGATCGAGCCGAAGCGAATGGCGGCCCGAGTGAACAACCTGCGCATCCCAACTCGTTTTTACGCCCGTGCGCGGCTCCGCCACCCAGTCGAAGGCTTCCCCGGTCCACTGGTCCTCAAAGCCGGAGTTATCCACCCAGTTGGAGATCCGGTACACCCCCGCATCGCCAGCGCCATGCCGCATCCAAACCGTGGCCGCTTCGTCGGGATGGTTCCGCTGCAGCAGCCGGTTTGCCCAGGACCGCGCCAGCGGACGAGTAGCGTAACCGCGCTGCTCAATCCAGCCCCACGCCCTCGAAAGGCGCGCCTCGCCGCGGCCGCGCAGCAGAAACTGGAAGAAGGTCCGGGCCGCGCGCGGATTCGCGCCGATGCCCGTCTCGAGAACCCGGTCCAGGTCGCCGTCCATGCGGACATACGAACTGAACACCATATCGTCATAATCGGGCAGTTCTTTGAGGATGGTGGCTCCGAGCGCGAGGGCGCGATCGGTCTGGCCCGTTATGAAGTAGAAATTCGCCGCACGCAGGGCTATCTGCGGCGATTCCGGCCCCAGCGCCAGGGACTCCCGAAAGCAGTAGGCCGCCTCCTCATTACGGCCCGCCGCCGCCAGCGCGTCGCCCAGATCGGACCATCGCCAGGGAAAAGCCGGATCCGACACCACCGCCGCGTGAAACAAGGCGATGGCGCCGTCCGGAGTCGAAAGTTTGCCCTCCCAAACGCGGCGGAATCCTTCGTTGGCTACAGGCTGCGGCAGGAGCGGGGAAACCGAGCCTGAATTCGTGTAAGCCACGGCCATCAGCGCCGCCAGGAACAGGCCGTATATTGCCGGCGATCTTCGCGATGCGAGCAAGAGAAACAAACGATGGAGGTTAGCACCCACGCAGGGAGGTGTCAATGGCCGCTACATGACCCCAACAGCGGCGGAGACTTCATTTCCATGCGCATGGATCGTTATAGAAGTACCAGTACCGGCACGGGAAAGACTCCGGGTCAGGGAGTACAACGGCTGGTGTGGAGCTTGTCACCCAAGATATATACTTACCTTAGATATCAGCATGCTCTGGCGTCTAATTTCGCTTGCCGCTGGATTATCGGCTTGCTTAGCCTGGGGGCAGACGCCCACTCAACTGCCAGTTCCGACGTATGTTCTGGGCCCGGACGATCAGGTGACGATACATGTAGTTGAATCCGACGAGCTCAATGGCAAGGTTTACCGAGTGGATGAGAAGGGAGACCTCGATTTGCCGATGGTCGGATCCCTGCACGCTGCCGGGTTGACGGTGCATCAGGTGGAGACTCAGGTCGTCCAGAAACTCCGTGTTTATATCAAGGAACCGCAGGCGACCGTCTTCCTGAGCGAAATGCGCAGTCAGCCGGTTTCGGTGATCGGAGCCGTCAATTCCCCGGGCGTTCATCAACTACAGGGCCATAAGACGCTGATCGAAATGCTGTCGATGGCGGGCGGCCTGCGTCAGGATGCCGGATACCGCATCAAAATCACCCGTCATATCGAATGGGGAATGATTCCGGTGAAGGATGCCGTGATCGATCCGACCGGGCAGTTCAGCGTCGCCGAAGTCAGCCTCAAAGGCCTTTTGGAAGCCAGCAGTCCGGAGGAGAACGTCGCCATCCTGCCCAACGACGTCATCACGGTGCCGGTGGCGGAGATGATCTATGTCATCGGCGACGTGAAGAAATCGGGTGGTTTTGTGCTGGGTGAACGGAACCATGTCACCGTGTTGCAGGCGCTGGCGATGGCGGAAGGTCTTGCCCAGGCGGCAAAATCCAGCGAAGCGCGCATCCTCAGGGTTAGTCCCGGCTCCGACACGCGCACAGAAGTCGTGGTCGACATCGGGAAGATTCTGGCTGGCCGGGCCACCGATGTTGCCATGCGGTCAAACGATATTTTGTTTATCCCGACGGACAGCCTGAAGCGCCTCGGCGCCAGAACTCTGGAGTCCATGTTCGCGATCGGATCGGGGATGGCTGTTTACCGGCCGTTCTGACACTGCCCATGTTCAATCGAGATCTCCAGGAAGGCGAAAGCGGCGGCGGGCAATTACAGCCCGCGAGGCGCGAGTCGAACGGATACGGGTATGGACCGGCCGTGCAGCTTCCCGATCCCGTGATGGGCCAGTTTGCCGAGCCCGAGCAGTTCACCGATCTCAACGGCTACCTGCGGATTCTTCGGAAACACAAAGGGACGGTTCTCGTATTCGCGTTTCTGGGCGCACTGGCCGGGCTGATCGTTCTGCTCCCGCAGCCCCCGATTTACCGCGCCAGCGCCGCGGTAGAAGTGCAGGCGCTGAATGACGATTTTCTCTACTCCAAAGACGTGAATCCCAATGCCAGCCTCAATGGCATGTATCCGGAATACGACATGGCGACGCAGGTCAAAGTGCTGGAGACCGGGCGGCTGCTCGACCGCGTGATGGCGAAGCTGGATCGCGATGAGTCGCTGCGGATTCAGGCCCCTGAAGACCGTCTGGCCGCATGGCGCAAGGCGCTGCACCTGCCCGCCAGCCAGCCCCCGACGCGCGCGGAAATGATTGCGGCGGTGGCGTCCAGTCTGCGCGTCACCGTTTCCCGCACCACGCGCGTCATTGAAATTTCCGGCGATTCATGGGATCCCAAACTGGCCGCGGCCTTTGCCAACGCTATGTCCACCGAATACATCGAGCAGACACTCGATACCCGCTGGGAGACCACGAAGCACGCGGGCGAATGGCTCACCCGGCAGCTCGACGAAATGAAGAGCAAGCTCGAGCAGTCCGAGGACGCGCTGCAGAATTACGCCACTTCGGCGAATCTGGTATTCACCGGGGATAAAGACAAGGAGAACGTCGCCGAGGGCAAGCTGCATCAGTTGCAGACGGAGCTCTCGTCCGCACAGGCCGATCGTGTCGCCCGACAGGCCAAATACGAATTGGTGAAGTCCGGCCGCATCGAATCCCTGGGTTTGGTGCTGGACGACGGGACGCTTCGTTCCTACGATGTCAAACTGGCTGATCTGCGCCGGGAGTTAGCCGAACTCAGCGCCACCCTGACCCCCGAACACTACAAGGTCAAGCGAGTGCAGGCGGAGATCGCGGAGATGGAAGCGGATCGGAAAAAGGTCCGCGACCGGATTGTCGAGCGGATCTCCAACGATTTTCAGGAAGCCGAAAGCCGCGAAAGTTTGCTTGCCGCGGAATATCAGGCGCAATCCTCGTTTCTTTCCGGCGAGGCGGCCAAGGTAACTCACTACGGCATCCTGCAGCGGGAGGTCGAAACCAACCGCCAGCTCTATGAATCCCTGCTGCAGAAAGTGAAAGAGGCCGGCATCAGCGCCGCTTTGCGGGCTTCGAATATTCAGGTGATCGATCCCGCCAAGCCGCCGGTCGAGCCCTTTGGCCCGCGCCTGCGGCTGGGGTCGATGTGGGGATTGCTGGCCGGGCTGATCTTCGGATTCGGCATTGTCACGGTGCGCGAGAAGATGAACCGGAACCTCGAGGCGCCGGGCGAGGCCGCGATGTATCTGAATGTGCCCGAACTGGGCGTTATTCCTTCGCGCTCCATCGACCGGTCGGCTATCGGTCACAGGCGGAAGAAAGGGTGGCCGGCGAGCATCGTCGGCGCAGCGGGCGATTCCGAACTCATCGGTTTTCAGCAGAGTCAGTCGCTGATGGCGGAGTCTTTCCGGGTCATCCTGACCTCGATTCTTTATGCCGGGCGCAAACGTCCGGCGCAGGTGATCGTTGTGGCGAGCCCGGGCGCGTCCGAAGGGAAGACCACCGTTCTGTGCAATCTGGCCATGGCGTATGCGGAGACCAGCCGCAGCGTCCTGATTATCGATTGCGATATGCGGAGGCCCCGCCTGCATGACATGTTCGGCGTTTCCAACGAAATCGGACTGGCAGAACTGCTGTCGGAGACGACGCCTCTCGAACCGCGTTCGGTGTTCCTCCATTCGCACAAGACGGCGGTGCCCGGCGTCACCATTCTGCCCAGCGGCGAACCCAAGGCCGGAACCGCCAACCTGCTGCATTCGCGGCGGCTCGGCGAATTGATCGAACTCGCGCGGCAGCAGTTCGACGTCGTGTTGCTGGATACGCCGCCGATGCTGCATATCGCCGATGCCCGTATTGCCGGCGTTCTCGCCGACGGCGTCGTTCTTGTCATCCGTTCCGGACAAACGTCGCGCGAATCCGCGCTGGCCGCCAAGCGGCAGCTGGCCGAGGACGGCATTCCGATTATCGGCACGGCGCTGAACGACTGGAATCCGAAAGTCGCCGGTTACTACGGCTACGAGGCGTACTCGAAATACTATGCCTCGTATTACGCCAAAGCTAAGTAGCTTCTTAAGAAGCGAACTTCACGCCTGACTGAACCGGCCGGGGGGCCGCCGTACTGACAACCTGGCCGAACGTCGCACTGCCGATATTGCCTTCAACGGCTCAGCGCAGCGCGCACGCTACGCTGAAGACAGTCTTCCCCTTTTCATTCCCCTTCCGATGATCTCTTTCTCCGGCATCAATAAGCAGTACGGCAAACAGCTTGTCTTCGTGGACGCTTCTTTTCAGCTGAACCCCGGCGAGAAGGTGGGCCTCGTCGGACCCAACGGCGCCGGCAAGACCACCCTCTTCCGCATGGTGGTCGGCGAGGAAGCGCCGGACGAGGGCGAAGTCTCCGTTCCCAAAAAGCTGACCATCGGCTATTTCCGCCAGGACGTGGAGGAGATGAAAGGCCGCTCGGTGCTCGACGAGGCCATTGCCGGCAGCGGACGCGTGGGCGATCTGCACCACGAGCTCGAAGCTCTCCAGCACGCCATGGGAGACCCCGCGCAAGCCGACGATCTCGACCGCATTCTCGAGCGCTTCGGCGAAGTTCAGGAAGAGTACGACCATCTCGGGCGGCTATGCGCTGGAAGCCCAGGCGCGCGAGGTCCTGCATGGCCTCGGGTTTGAAGACGACCAGATCGATGGCGACGTCGGCGCGCTTTCCGGCGGATGGAAAATGCGCGTGGCCCTGGCGCGCGTCCTGCTCGGCCGCCCCGACGTCCTGCTGATGGACGAACCGACCAACCATCTCGACATCGAGTCCATCATCTGGCTCGAACAGTTCCTCAAATCCCTGCCGGGCGCGCTGCTCATGACCTCGCACGACCGCGAATTCATGAACCGCATCGTCTCGAAAATCGCCGAGATCGACTCCGGCGAGATCGTGACTTACTCGGGCAATTACGATTTTTACGAACGCGAGCGCGCCATCCGCGAAAGCAATCAGCAGGCGGCTTTCGCGCGCCAGCAGGCCATGCTGGCGAAGGAACAGCGCTTCATCGACCGCTTCCGGACGCACGCGGCCAAAGCCGCCCAGGTGCAGAGCCGCATCAAGGCGCTGGACAAAATCGACAAAATCGAATTGCCGAAGAAGCGCCAGGTGGTGAAGTTCGAGTTCCGCGCGCCGCCGCGCTCCGGCGACCAGGTCGCCGTGATCGAGGATTTGCGCAAGAGCTTCGGTTCACGCGCGATCTACGACGGTTTCAATCTCACCATCCGGCGCGGCGAGCGCTGGGCCGTGATGGGAAGAAACGGCGCGGGCAAGACCACGCTGCTGAAGATGATCGCCGGAACGCTGGTGCCGGACAGCGGGGACGTGCGTCTGGGCGCCAGCCTCAAGATGGGATACTTCGCGCAGCAGGCGCTCGACGTCCTCGATCCCGACCTGACGGTGATCGAGCAACTCCAGAACGATTTCCCGCAGGATGGCCTCGGCGCGCTGCGCACTCTGGCGGGCGCGTTCCAGTTCTCGGGCGACGACGTGGATAAAAAGATCCGCGCGCTTTCGGGCGGCGAGAAATCGCGACTCGCGATGGCGCGGATGCTCTACGATCCGCCCAACTTCCTCGTCCTCGACGAGCCTACCAATCACCTGGATCTGGCCACGAAGGAGATGCTGGTCGAGGCGCTGCAGGGCTTCGAGGGCACGATGATCTTCGTGTCGCACGACCGCACTTTCCTGCGCGGCCTCGGCTCGCGCGTTCTCGAACTGGGCGGCGAGAGCGGCCGGGACCGCAATCCGCACGTGTATCCCGGCTCCTACGTCGAGTATGTGCAGAAGACGGGCCATGAAGCGCCCGGCATCTACGCCTGATTGGGGAGGCCGTCGGGATCCTGAACGATGGCTCCCTGATGAAAGACGATCTTCCAGCCCACTGGCGTGTGCTGCCAAATCGTCGATCTGCGTGTTAAACGGTTGGCGTTCTGGAGCAGAGTGTAGGTCAGCAGGTAAACGTACGGAGCCAGCATTCGGCAATGAAAGTCCGACGTTTCCCACACGTCATCCGCTGGGCGCAGGTAACGCTTCTCAAGCTCTTCTAACACGTATTCTCTGTTGTAGCGGCGACCAGATGCGCCGACTTCCCCAAAGTCGGGCGCAGTCATGTTTTCGAAATCGGTCCTCGCCGTACTCAGCTCCGGGCGATGGAAGATCGGTTCTCGGCCGACCAGTTCGTTGAGAACACCGACCAGCACGGGATCGATCGTGAACACGGGTTCCATTTCAGTACTCATCAACACGATCATAGACATTGGGCCGGACGCGTGGGAACGAGGTGAAAAGCATCCGCGCGGAGCTTCGCTGAAGCTGCTCGCGCTTGTCGCCAAAAATGGTCTTCGGGCTGTCGCCTGATCACGGCTCGCAAAATTGAGCTAAACTTCGTGGGAGACCGGGAGGTAAATTCCCCGGACACCGGACAAGGGAGTCAACGCATGCGGAACGTATCTTTTTCTTGCCTCGCAGTCGGCCTCGGATTGATGCTGGCCGCCATCCCGGCCAGCGCACATCATTCTTTTTTCGCGGAGTTTGACTCCAGTAAGCATCTCACCCTCGTCGGCACCATAACCAAAGTCGAGTGGGAAAATCCGCACGCCCGGTTTTATCTCGACGTGAAGGACGAAAGCGGCGCGATCACCAGCTGGGAACTTCAAATGGGCAGCATCAACGTACTGGTGCGAGGGGGGTGGACCAAAAGTACGCTCAAGATCGGAGATACCATCACGGTGAATGGCTACCCCGCCAAAGACGCTTCCCGTCTCGCGAACGCCCGCATCGTTACGCTCAGCGACGGACGAAAACTAAATGGCGGATCGTCCTACGCGGCCGGAGAAGCAGCCCAATGACGAGCACGCGCTCATTCGCCGCAGCGGGCATTCTGTTCATCGCCTGCGCGCAGCTCCCCGCGCAGTGGCTCAACTATCCCACCGCCGGCGTTCCTAAAAAGCCGGACGGATCGCCGAATCTGAGAGCCCCCGCGCCTCGGACATCCGACGGCAAACCGGATTTCTCGGGAATCTGGGAAGCGGAAAAAAACCAGCCCTGCCCGGCCGACGGATGCCCGGACGGACCGACGGGAAAGGAGTTTTTCGATATCGCCTGGTCGATCAAGGGCGGTCTCCCCTATCAGCCGTGGGCCCGCGCGCTCGTGAAGGAGCGCCTGAGCCAGAACCGGAAAGACAACCCAAACGCCCGCTGCTTACCGCTGGGCGTTGTCGGGACGCACACTTTTCCGCTGCTCCGGAAGATTGTCCAGGTTCCCGGACTCATCGTCACCCTGAATGAGCGTAACGCCATGTACCGGCAGATTTTCACCGACGGACGCGCGCTTCCGGAAGATCCTCTGCCTTCTTTCAATGGCTACTCGACCGGGAAATGGGACGGCGACACTTTGGTGGTTCAAACGAACGGTTTCCGGGATGGAATATGGCTCGACGCGAACGGGGACCCGCTGACCGAGTCCGGCAAAATAACGGAGCGGTTTCGTCGCGTGGATTACGGACACATGGAAGTCCGGGTCACGGTGGACGATCCAAAAGCCTACACCGCGCCCTGGACCGTCACCCTGAACCAGTTCATCGTGCTCGATACGGAGTTGCTCGACTTCGTCTGCCTCGAAAACGAAAAGGACGTCAAGCATCTCGTGGGCAAGTAGCGGGCTGCGGATGTTAAAATCCCGTTGTAATCCGGCGTTGTAATCCGGCCAGGACCCGATCATGCGCAAGCTCGCCGTATTTTTTCTCGCCGCTTCGGCCATCGCGCAGGCGCCTGTGCCGCCGCAGCCGGTAGGCACTATGAGCCAGCTCATGCTGGACGTTATTTATCCGACTTCGAACGCCATCTTTTACGTGCGCCGCAACCCGCCCCAAAACGATGTGGAGTGGAACACGCTGCGCAGCGCCGCGCTCACTCTCGCCGAATCCGGCAATCTGCTCATGATGAGTTCCCGCGCGCGCGATCGGGGCGACTGGATGCGGGACGCGCAGCTTCTGGTCGATACCGGCGCCGACGCTTGGAAAGCGGCCCAGGCCAAGGATCTCGACGCCATCGCAACCCTGAACGATCGCCTCTATGAGGCATGCGTCACGTGCCACGAACAATACCGCCCCGGCTACCGGAAGAGGCGGTAATCGATTCCGCCGCTTACCCCTGTCATGTCTCTCCTTCCGATTTTTGAGTGGATACAAGATTCCTCCGTGGGTACTTCGATCCGCCAGTCCATCCTGGTTTTTCCGATTATCGAAACGGCCCACGTCGTCGGTCTGTCTGTTTCGGTGGGACTGATCCTCATCACGGATCTGCGCCTGATCGGAGCCATCCTGAAATCCGAACGTCCTTCCGGCGTCATGCGGGAGCTGCGCGGCTGGATGCTCGCCGGATTCGCGTTGATGTTTTCCAGCGGCGCGCTGCTCTTCTGGGCCGAAGCGGCCAAGTGTTACAAGAGTCCGGCTTTCCGATTTAAGATGATTTTTCTGCTGCTGGCCGGCCTGAACGCGCTGCTTTTCGAAACCACTCTGGGAAGAACCGTCGGCGCATGGGACGATCTGCCCGTGCTTCCGCAGCGCGCGCGAATGGCCGGATGGGTATCGCTCATCTGCTGGTCGGGCGTGGTCGTCTTCGGCCGCTGGACGGCCTACGGTCTGAACTGATGTCTTTACTGCCTTTTTTTCAGTGGTGCGACGCAAGCTGGCTGGCCGCCGCCATTCGCTCGTCGACCTGGGCGTTCGCGCTGATCGAGTGCTTTCACCTTCTCGGTATGGTCTGTCTGCTCGGCAGTCTCGTCGTCGTCGATCTCCGTCTGCTCGGCTTCGGGATGCGACGCGAACCGGTGGCGCGCCTGGCCGCCGCCCTCGATCCGGTAACGCTCATCGGTCTCGCCGCCATGGTCGTGAGCGGCATCCTGCTGTTCTCGTCCGAAGCCATCAAGTGCTATGACAACGCCGCTTTCCCCTGGAAGATGCTGTTCCTGTTTCTCGGGTTGATCACCTGGTTCACCATTCACCGCCGCGTCACCCGCATGGACGACGAGCGCATCGGCCCCGTTCGTGGCAAACTATTGGGTGGACTGTCGCTTATATTATGGTTTGGCGTGGCGCTGGCCGGACGCGCCATTGCATATGTGTAACAACTGGTGTTGAGGTGCAATTATGAAAATTAAAGATCTCGTTCCCGTTATCGCGTTCGTTCTGGCGGCCGCGGCGCCGCTCGCAGCCCATCACTCCTTCGCCGCCGAGTTTGACGACCAGAAGCCGATCAAGGTCGTCGGCACGGTGACCAAGGTCGAATGGCAGAATCCTCACGTCTGGTTTTATGTGGATGTGAAAGACGACTCCGGAAAGGTCACCAACTGGGGCTTCGCCGGCGGCGCACCCGGTCAGTTGATGCGCCGCGGCATCTCGAACCAGGCCATCAAACCGGGCATGGTCATCACGGTCGAGGGATTTCGCGCCAAGGACGGATCCAACAACGCTTCGGGCGGACGCGTGACTTTTGCCGATGGCCGCAACGTATTCACGGCTGGATCGGAAGATCGCACGCCGGACGCGAAGAAGTAGTCTTTTCCCAAAGTAGGAGGAACTATGAAATATTTCGTTGCCTTGTTTGGCGTCGCGCTCCTTGCCGGAATGGCGGGCCATTCTTCCCTGCTGCGCGCGCAGTCTGAAGGTTCCGCGCCCAGCGCCTCCGCTTTCAAACCGCCCCGCACTCCGTGGGGCAAGCCCGATTTCAGCGGCACTTATCAATGGCCCAAGCCGCTCCCGGGGGCCGAGATCGGGAAGGGTACCGCGTCCATCTTCGACCGCAGGAACTTCGCTCCGCTGAAGCCCGGCGGAGAAGCTTTCCTCGAGCCGCGCACCGGCGATCCGCGCCACGACGAGCCGCGCGATTTCTGCCTGCCCGCCGGTTTTCCCGGCGGCGTCCTCTCCGCCAACGCCATGCAGATGTTTCAGACCAAGGATTATCTCGTCATGGTGCATGAGTTCCAGCGCATGAGCCGCGTCATCCCCCTCGATGGCCGCCCGCATCAGACCGGCATCGAGCCCACTTTCTATGGCGATCCGGTGGGGCATTGGGAGGGCGATACGCTGGTCGTCGAAACAACCAACTTCAAGCGCTGGATGCTGGACGATTACTTCTACACAAATGCGAAGGAATTCCGGATGCACAGCGACGCCGTGAAGTTCACCGAGCGCATCCACTGGAAGGCCCCGGGCGTCATTGCCTACTCGCTCACGGACGACGATCCGAAGATTTTCACCGCGCCCTGGACCCAGGAGTTTGAAATAATCGCTAAACCGGAGTGGGCCGCCCAGGGTCTGTACGAATACGTCTGCGAAGAAAACAACCGCTGCCCCGGCGGTAAGTGCGTCGCCACAAAATAACCGCAGCTGGCGCAGGCTTCAGCCTGCAGCTATTTCGCCGCCTGACATAACCGATCGCGCGGGCCGGTACAAGCCAGCCGCCGGACTGTTAACTTTCGTGTAATCATCATCGGCCAGCCAATAAAGATTGCCACTGCGAACCATTCGCAGAAACGATGGGGCGCGGCCCCATTCGATGAGATAATTAAGTTGAGAAAACGGCGAGAAGTTTTCAATCGCTGTCCCACTCCCCGTTCGGGATCTTCCGTGTTGCCCCAGTGCCCCCGCAGCCGCCGGCAGAACAGCCGGCCACGAAATATTTAACCGGACGTTGATCCGGACTTAAAAAAAATCACGCGCCGGAGGTGTCTCCGGCATAAGGAGGAATTCCCATGCGCACGCTCATTGCGTCAGCCGTATACGTGTCTCTGGCAACAGGCATCTTCGCGCAGCAGCCAAACGAGGCAGATCGAGCGGAACGGATTGCGTTCACGAACCGGCAAGTCCGGCTGGTGGATTCTTACCGCGATTCGGGAGACTATCCAGCCGCCGAGCGCGTTCTCCGGAAATGGCTCGCGTCGGAGCCCGCTGGCTCGGATGCCCACATCACGGTCCAGAACGCCCTTGCCGATCTGCTGCGGGAAGAAGGCCTGCGAACGGAATCGAAACAACTCTTCAGCCAGGTCATCGATGCACCACGCGTGACCCCGCATCAACGGTTGAACGCACTCATCGGACTGGCCGACGTTGACCTGCATCTGGGCGACTGGAAGACGAGCGTCGCCGAGGGGAACTCAGCCCTCGAACTCGCCCGCCGCGAAAGCGACACCCAGTCGGAAGCCATCGTTCTGCGCGGACTCGGACGGGCATGGCTTCATACGGGATCGGCGGCGCGCGCGGAACCTTTGCTGCGCCGTTCGATGTGGTTGCTGGACAATGATGCCGCGTCGCCGCCGCTCCAGGTTGCCGAGTCGCTGAGCGCACTGGCGGAGTACTATCGCGCCCGGAACAAGCTGGCCATGGCCGAGGACGCGTGGTCGCGCGCGCTCACCATCAACCGCGCCGCCTTCGGCGAGGGACACCCGCGGGTAGCCATCCTCATGGAACCACTCGCGGAGGAATACTCGGCGAGAGGCGAATCGGCTCTGGCCTGCGATTACGCGACGCGTGCGGCGAATGTGATGCGCCAGTGGTTCGGCGATGCATCTCCCGCCGCCGCCGCCGCGCTGGCCAACCTCGCTCTGGTGGAGCAGCGTGCCCACGCCCTCGGCGCCGCCGCGACTGATTATGAATCGGCCCTTCGCGTCCTGCGCCGCTCCCCGGAACTCCTGCCCCTGCTGAAAATCGTGATACAGCGCTATGCCGGACTCCTCAAAGCCATGCACCGCGATCGGGAAGCGAAAGCCCTCGACACCGAGGTAAATGCCTTTCGTCCCGATTGAAATGACACAAATGACACAATTGTAGGTGAATGGCTGAATACCGGGTCACGACCCCTCAGCGAACCTATCCGGCAATCGTCCAGCGCGGCGCGATCGCGCGCCTTCCCGAATTTCTGCCCCCGAAACACGGCCGCATCGTCGTTGTTTCCACGCGCGACGTCTGGCCTCTGCACGGCGATCGCGTCCGGGCCGCGCTCGACGGCCGTGAGTTCGAGACGCTCTTTTTCACCGGCAGCGAGGAGAACAAGCGGTTCGCCCATATCGAGCAGCTCGCCGACCAGATGGTGGAATGCGGCGCCGACCGTTCCAGCGTCGTCGTCGCGTTCGGCGGCGGCATCGTGACCGACATGGCCGGGTTCCTCGCGGCGATTTTCATGCGCGGGATTCCGGTCATCCAGATTCCGACCACGCTTCTCGCCCAGGTCGACGCGGCCATCGGCGGCAAAACAGGCGTGAACCTCGCCATCGGCAAGAATCTGATCGGCAGCTTCCATCAGCCGCTCGCCGTTTTGATCGACCCGGCGGTGCTCGCCACCCTGCCCGCGCGCGAATATCGCGCCGGCCTCTACGAAATCATCAAAGCGGGTGTCATCGCCAGCGAGCCCCTGTTCCGCATTCTGACCGACCGCCGCGGCGACGTGCTGGCGCAGACGCCGGATGTCCTCGACCGCATCATCGGGGAGGCCGTACGAATCAAGGCTGAAGTGGTCTCCGCGGACGAGCGCGAATCCGGTCTGCGCCGTATCCTGAATTTCGGCCATACCTTCGGACACGCCATGGAAGCCGAGACGAAGTACACGAAGTTTCTCCACGGCGAAGCCGTTTCCTGGGGCATGCGCGCCGCGTCGCTTCTGGCGCACGATCTCGGCCTGCTCGGCGCTGCCGATCGCGCCGCCATCCTCGATTTACTCGATGCCTATGGACCCATTCCGCCGTGCGACGGCATCGGCCGCGCCGAACTACAGCTCCGTCTGCTGAAGGACAAAAAAACCATTCAGCATCGCGTGCACTTTGTTCTGCCGGTGAAAATCGGCGCGGTCGAAGTGCGGTCCGACGTACCGGTGGCCGCGGTCCAGAAAGCGATCGACCAGGCGCTGACGGATTGCCGCGCCGCATGAGCGCCGCCGGCACGAAACCCGAAGGCGCGCAATCGGAACAGGAAGCCTCGCGCTGGGTTCGCGCCATGTTCGGCCGGGTCGCCCGCCGCTACGATCTGGCCAACCACCTGCTCACGGCCAACATCGACCGCTACTGGCGCAACCGCGCCGTGGCGCGCGTGCGGGATATTCTCCGGCGGCCCGGCGTCCGCGTCCTCGATCTGGCCTGCGGCACCGGCGATCTGCTCGTTGCGCTCGAGCGCGCCGCCGGACACAGCCTGATCGGCGGCGATTTCTGCCATCCGATGCTGACCGGCGCGCAATCCAAGCTGCGGCGTCAGGGTCTGGCATCGGTACTGGTCGAATCCGATGCCTTGTCGCTGCCGTTTTCGGATGCCAGTCTCGACCTGATCACGATCGCATTCGGCTACCGCAATCTGGCGAACTACGGCGCGGGACTCGCCGAGATGCGGCGCGTACTGCGGCCCGGCGGCGCGCTGGCAATTCTGGAATTCACCCAACCGCCGAACCCGGCCTTCGCGGCGCTTTATAACTGGTATTCGCGCACCGTTCTGCCTGTGATCGGAGGCGCCATATCCGGCGCGCCCGAGGCCTACAAATACCTGCCGGAATCGGTACGCAAATTCCCCGGCGCACCCGAACTTGCCAGCGCCATGCGCGAGAGCGGATTCGACCCGGTGGAGTGGGAGTACCTGACCTTCGGCATCGCGGCGCTGCACGTGGGGCGGGTTGCGGAGCGATAGCGAAGGTTGGAGTCCCTGCTAACCTTCGTGAACGTGGCCGTTCCGCCCGAGGTAATCTTTGACCGCTATATCCGCAACAAGATTCCACACTATCAAGGAAAAGCGAACCTAGTCCTTATCGAGGACCGCGTCACCCGTGATCTGCTCGACGATACACAGCGCACGATCAAAGAAGTCTACGCGGCACAAGGAGGCAGCATTTTTGTTCGCGGGACACGTCCCGCCTTGCATTTCGATTACGTTAATTCAAGCGTCGTGAATGCAATCGCGTTTCAGGATGAGGGCTGCGCTTTTGTCGGATTGACCCTGGCCCTGTTTAATGAAGTCGGCCAGACATGCCAGCTCCTTGTTACTTCCGGGTTGGTCACGTCGATATTTCGACTCGAAACGCCGACCGACCATGAACGACACCAGTTATTCACGGCGTTCTTCGCCGCCCAACTACAGTTCATTGCCTGCCACGAACTCGGGCACCACGTCCACGGGCACTGTTCGGACGACGAGCAAACTATGCCCATTCGGGAGGAGTTTTCTGAAGACTGGAGAATCAGCGGCGGGCTAACAGACCAAGCCCGAGAACTCGACGCCGATGGGTACGCCGTACACATGATATTGCATAATTTTGTTGCCGGATCTCCTCGGCTCAAACTCCTCGAACTGTTGGGCCATCAAACGGATGACACGGAGGACATCGCCCTCCTGTGAACTGCTGATCCTGGCAGCAGGTTCCTTCTTCTTCCGCCACCAACAGAAATTTGAAAGAGACAATGTCAACAGTCTCAGGCATCCTCCAGCGGCGGCCAGAATGCACTTCGTGATGGCAGAAGTCGCTTCTTGGCTTGATACACACCGACCCTTGGTCGCACTCCTAATCAATAGAACAATGTTCGCGGCGCTAATGGGGGCAGCGGCAAGCGCGCTTTCAGCATGTACGTCTGGTACACCTTGGCAGGAACAAACAGAGTTCCTGCGCTCGCAACCCGGACAGGACTATCTGGCGCGCCTTGCAGATGCCCGTTCAAGGCTGCGGAACGATATGAGCAACCGCCGCCGGGAACTGCGCAAGGCTGAGGCGTAAAACCTTGGGCAAGTTTTAGTGTCTCGGCTGCGCATCCCAACGGTGGGGGCTGCGTCCCTTCAAATCATTGCCCCCAGCGCCGGTTTTCTGGCGGGGTGTGCGCATAATTAAGTGAGAAGCCGTCCCATGACGATTGAAATTCACCGCCCCGAACTCGAAGCGCTCATCCGCGAACGGATGAAGAGCGGCGCATTCCACGACGTCGAGGACGTCATCATGCAGGCCCTCAAATCGTCCCCCGCAGCCGACGCGGCGTCGTCTGCCCCGCATCGGCCTGTCGGCAGAAAAAGCCTTGCGCAACTGTTTGCGGATTCTCCTTTCAAAGGTCTGGACATTGATTTTGAAAGAGACCCCGATTATGGCCGCGAAATTACCCTATGAGCGGTTTCCTGCTCGACACGAATATCCCCTCAGAACTCACCCGTCAAAAATCCGCAGCGCAGGTCGAGCGCTGGCTCGATGAAGCGAACGACGAGGAATTATATTTCAGCGTGATCTCGCTGGGCGAAATCCTCAAAGGCATCACCGTTCTGCCAGCGAGCAAACGCCGGGACGGTTTACAGGAGTGGCTCGACAGCACCCTGCGACCTTGGTTTGAAGGCCGCATCCTGCCAGTGACGGCTCCGATTGCGGAACGGTGGGGCGTGCTTTCAGGAGAATGCCGGTTGAGGGGAGACAGGTCAAAGTTGCAGACGGCCTGATCGCAGCGACCGCGCTTCACCAAAGCCTCACGATTGTTACGCGAAACGTTAAAGATTTTGCCGCTTTCGGCATCAAAATTGTCAATCCCCGGGACGCCTCGTAACCCAAGCCAATCGAGGTGGGCCGGTGTCGGCGATGACGAGCCGCACCCGTTTAGAATCCCAGCCGCTGAAGAGTCTCGACTTCGCGGCGCAGGTCTTCGATAGTGTAGTCGTCGATCAGGACGCCATGTGCTTTCAGGAAACCATCCAGCCTATAGCGGGTACCGAACCCGAGCAGGCGGCGCAATTCGTCCTCGGACAGATGGCCGCTCTTGTATTCCTCCAGCGACAACGCTTCCAGCGCCCGGCGCGACAGATCGCCGCCCGCGGCGTTGAGCCGGCCAGCGAGTTCGTCGGGAATTTCAACGGTCGGATTCATGTTGCCCTGTCTTCAGATTAACCCGGCTTTCAGGGTGTCGGGCGTGACCGAGGCCAATAAGTACCTGACCGAATCGATATGGAGGTTCCCCGGCGCTGCATGTGGGGCGGGTTGCATCGACAGCGTAGCCGTTTTTCATGCCTCCGGAATGAGCCCACTAACTATAATGTTCGTTTATGCATGAGGTCAGAACGGAGATTGAGATCGAGGCCTCGCCCGAGCGAGTTTGGGCCATCCTGCTGGATTTTCCCTCTCATCCCGAATGGAACCCTTTCGTTCGACGTATCGAAGGTGTTGCGAAAGTGGGCGAACGGCTGACCGTCTACATTCAGCCCCAGGGAGGGAAAGGCATGACATTTCGCCCTGCGGTGCTGACCGTGGCACCCAATTCGGAATTGCGTTGGCTGGGGCGCCTTCTTCTGCCGGGAATCTTCGATGGCGAGCATGACTTCCGGATTACGCCACTCGCCCCCCACCGTGTGAGATTTGTCCAGGGCGAAAGGTTTTCGGGTGTCCTGGTCCCATTTCTTAAATCGAGCCTCGACGGTGGCACCAAAGCGGGGTTCGAAGCCATGAATCGGGCATTGAAGTCTCGCGCGGAGACTTAACGGCCATTAACGGCACCCGGGCGGGATTTGAGAGCGCGTTGCACAAAAGACCCGTCCCTCAAAGGACATCCCGCACAAGCTCAGGTGCGCCAGAAGTTGGCCCGCCCGAACCTACAGGACAAACGGTAGCAGCGCTTTTACCTCGCTCTGATAAATGCGGTATTGCTCGCCGAACTGCCCCAGGAGGACGATCTCCTCGACGCGCACCTTGAGCCACCAGCCAGCGCCGAAAAGTCCGAACGCGATCAGTCCCCGAAGTTCGCCAATGGCTGCGGCCGTGCCCAATAACGCCAGCAACACTCCTGAGTAAATCGGATGGCGAACCAACCTGTAGGGCCCGCGGCGGACCAGCTCGTGTCCCTGCTTAACGGCGACCTGGCTGCTCCAGTTTCGTCCCAGCACAAAACGCGCCCATACCGCGAAGGCGATTCCACCAACCGTCATCGCCACGCCTGCCCAGGCGACCGCGGCGGTGTCCGGCAGGAATCGGGAATTGAGCCATTCAGCGGCCAAACGGCGATCCAACAGCAGGATGAGACCCAGGACCGCCAGTCCGAGCTGCACGGAGCGCCGCCATCCCGACCTTCTGCGCGCCGTCCGCTTCGTCTTCACCGCAGCCAGCGCCCAGATCGCGATGAACGCGATCCAAAGGCCAACGATCCACAAAAGAAAATCGGGATGCATCGCTACAGAACTAATACGATCCCACGCGAACGGAGGCGCGATCTCAGGCGCGGTATCGGGCTCTCATGGTGAAGCTCCTCAGCGTCCCGCAACCAACATTTAGCGGACTACTAAATATCGATGTCGCGACCTGAATCGCGTATCAGGTCTTCTTCTCAACGGTGGTGGTGGGAGCCACGCCGCCGGCGAGAGTCAGAATGGCCACGCGGTCCCCGTCCTCGGGGCGCAGCCGGCATAACAGCGGCACCGCGGGTGCAGGCGGGACTGGCGGCATTACCAGCGTGAAGGTGAGATCCGTCCCGTTAAATTTCGCGTCCAGAACTTCGAGATGGCTCGTAGCTGTTTCGGCCACCCCTCGAATGGCATGTTTCTTGTAGTCCACAGAAAGGATGATTTCCTGCAACCCCGGAACCACGGCCCCCGGCGCAACGGTCGCTCTCCACGTCCCCTTGATTCGTCCGCTTTCCTGATCGATGAGGCCCTTGTAGAACTCCTGGAATCGCTTGCCATAAGTCTCTTCCGCGATCGCCCACGCATCCCGGAAGGCGTCGCTCACCGCCCATTGCCGAAACAGAGTCAGCCATCCGGCATTATGCGGATGATCGCGTTGTATCGGGTCGTCCAGCTGCAAATCCAGATAAACGTTCTCCACCAGTTGCAGGAAAGAAATGCAGCGATAGCGCCCCTCCCGCGTATTCGGCGCGGCCGGCAGCGACGCCGCCCACTTACTGAAAATCGTCCCGTCCAGATAGGTCGTGTTCGCGCCCTTCGCAATTTCATCCACCAGGTTCGTGTAGTCGTCGGCGTGTTTGGTGAATGACTTTTGAATGGCATCGCTCGGCGGGTAGTGCTTTTCCCACAGACTCTGAAACAATTCGGCTTTAGCTTTCTTGTACGACGAGGAGATCGTGTACCGGTCTTCCAGCGGTCTCTCGCCCACGCCGAAAGCCGAATCCACAATGTGCACACCCAGCTTCCGGTAGCTCTCGAACTGCGACTCGTCGAACCACTGGTCCGCCGTCGATTGATGCGGGAATTCCGGGTGCGTGGAACGGTATTGCAGCACATCGGTATCTTCATTTCCGGTCAATGAAGATTTCAGATAAAGCAGATACGCCGGCCGATTGTCGTGTGGATAGCGGATGCGGCCCACCACGCAGTGCGCATGGCTGAAGCCGTTTTTCGGACGCACCTGATCGGTGTCGATGTCGATTCCGACCCCGAAATCGGTTCGGCATTTGCGGATCGCGCCGGCCAGCCCTTCAAACTTCAGATCGCCGTCCTGCTCCCCGTCGCACGTGATGATGTACCGGCAGCGCCGTCTAACCAGCTCATAGATTCCGAGATTTTCAAAGTGGCCCCCGTCGGAAACATTGACATAGGCTTTGTCGCTGCTGGCCAGCCCGAACAATTCGGTGATCAGGTAGGTTAAGCCGAAGGTCGGTCCCGGATTATCTTCCTTCCCGATGCGCGCCGGATTGCCCAGCCACCATCCCAATCTCACATTGAAGATCGTCAGCAGGAAAGCCACTGCCGGGGAAGTATGGTAGCCCGCATTCGGATTGCCCGCCGCGCCGGAAATCCCCATGGCGGTGCCAATCTTGATTCCCCCTTTATAGGCGAAAGTGCCGGTCGGTGTGTAGCCATACTCGGACAGGAACCGGCCTGTCTTGTTCGGATTATTCGATTCTTTATCGATTTGAGGCTTGTTGTAACCGCAGTTCTGCGGCGTGAAAACAAAAGACGCTGCTTTGCGCTCCTGCCATGCCAAGGCCGTTCCTCCGGCCAGATTCAGCGCGCCGTTGATGATTGGATAGGGCCCGCAATATTGTGGACCCGCAAAATCCGTCAGAGGAATATCGTCCCTGTCGTCGAACCCTGAAAACGGATCCGGCTTGCGATCTGTCCGCGACGCTCCGAGGTAACACCGCACCAAACGGTTCTTGTAGAAATGATGCATCGAGAAATCGTTGATATCGACGCGCCAGGAAAGGATCAGGCCTCCCACCGCTGCCAGCAGTAAGAGCGATCCCAGATTGAAAAAATCGATATTCGAAGTGGACCAATACCCGATTGCGGCGTTCGTCAGATCGTCGGCATACTTGGCCCTGCGCGCCTCGAAGTAGCCCGCCGGTTTGGGTTTCTCACCAACTGTCAGCGTCACCGGCTCGGGCGTACCCGCGAGAGTGATGCTGCGAGCTTGCGTCTGCGCCGGACCGGCGGAAACGTTTGGCGATACCAGCTCGTGAATTCCGAAGGCGATCAAAGTGGCGAAACCCAGCATGAAGACATAGGGAGCCACTTTAGTTACTGCGTCCAGGCAAAGCCCTTTCCAGTCGATCCCCTCCGAAGACGATTGCCCGTCCGTTTTTTCACTGTTTCCTCCAAAAAGACCCGCCGCGGTAATCGCGCTCCATACTGCGCCGAGGCTGATCGACCAGGTCGATCCGGCCCAGTACAAGGCATAAGGACCGTAGATGGAGATCCCCGTTATCAACAGCCAGCCGCCGCTGTAGATCAGCGTCCACGCTCGCAGCCGGCCCAGCCATTCTCGCGAAACGTCGGGCAGAT
This sequence comes from uncultured Alphaproteobacteria bacterium, assembly GCA_963762885.1. Lineage (GTDB taxonomy): Bacteria > Pseudomonadota > Alphaproteobacteria > Acetobacterales > Acetobacteraceae > JASHVB01. The sequence continues at coordinate 4,865 of CAVXNH010000008.1, read as the reverse complement.
CGTGGCCCATCAGACCGATCTGGAGAGTCATCCCCAGCGAGAGCGCCCACAGTACCATCGGTGGCCCAAGGCAGAGTGCGGCCCACTTCTCCCAGCTCAAGGGAATTTTCTGCAACAGAAGCGCCAAACCGTGCATGAACGCCGCCGTGAGGACGCCGGCCAGCGCGGATGCAACCACGGCCAGCACGTATCCCGGCAGCCAGAGCATCCATCCGGGCAACGATCCTGTGTTCTGCGCCACAAAACATCCGGGGAACCCCCCTGTCCACGCGACGATCAGATACAGAACCCCCGCCACCATGGAGGGGATCAATAACCAGTCCTTCACAAAGAGATCCGGCCTCCGCAGCATCCACTCTGTGACGGCCGCCGCCGCAAGGATCGCCGGCGCCACGATGAACCCCTGCACGCCCGATTGCCCCGCCCCGCCTGCCTGTCCGCGCCCCACCATTAACAGGTTGAAGCCAATCACGAGCGCCGCGATCACCAGCAGAATCCCGGCCAGATGCGAATCCGCGCTGAGCAGCGTCCCCGCGGAAATCCAGTGCCGAACCACCACCGAAAAACGGGGCGCCAGCAGCAGGACCGCGATACCGAACACGATAATTGCCAGGTTCAATATCGTGTTGCGCGTCCAGATGGCCGCCAGTGTCCATGTGTCCGCCTGCAGGAACGAAATGTCCGGCGTCAGATAATTGCTGTAGCGGCGCAGCTGGTGGATCGGCTCGCGATCTTCACTGTCCGGATCCGGCCAGTCCGGAACCATGGTGGCTTCCACATGATCGAGCGCGGCTTTCGCACGACGATCGAGCGCGGCATTCGCACGACCGATTTCCTCGGCCTTCCGGCGCATCCACGCGATCAGCCAGGAACCGATATAACCCCCGCCGGACACCGTGGACAGGTAATCGACATGCCGGATCAACCCCTTCGCCGCCATCCCCTGCAAAATGCCCAGGCTTAGAGTCGCGCTGCGAATGCCGCCTCCGGAGATCGATAGCCCGACCAGATCTCGGCTCAGAGCCTCCGCGTAGGGAGGTTCGCCTGGCTCTGCCGGTTTCTGCCCCACAACCAGGTTTCTGACGAACGCGATTCCTCGCCTCAGGGAACCGGCCACTCCTCCCCTGCCGGCATGCGGAGCCGCGTCGGCATGTGGCGCCGCGGCGGCATGATGGACGATCGGTCCAACCGCCCCGCCCACACCCGGATCCGCCGGGTAGAGTTCCTTCTCCTGCCGCGACGTTTCGATCGACGCCAGCTCTTCCGCTAACGCGGTGGCAAAAGAGCGGGTTCTGTCTTCAAACATCGGCACAAATAATTTACTCGGTGATTCTTACTTCTGGCTGCTCTTGAACAACGAATTGACGACGGTGATCAGATCCATGCCAACCCCTATTCGATATGTGTCGCGATGGTTGGACGGCACGATGATTGTGTAAACACTGGGATCGGTAAGCGGAACCGGGCTGCCATTCGATAAGGCGGGCGCGAGCGGTATCGCGGGAGCATACGTTGCATGCGTGTACGCGTTGGTCGCTTCGCCGAAAAAGTAAACCGTCACCGAGCTGCTGCCGGTGGTGAACGTGAACGGATAGGTCGCGGCAACGTGTCCCACCAGGCCGGTCAGGTGCCCGTTCGTAACGAACTCGTTCTGGCCGATGGAAAACTCCACGCTGGCAGGCTTGACTGGACCGTTAGCGTGGTTGTTGTAAAACGTGTACAGCCTGACACCGCCCTGCCACTGCCGCTCAAAGCGGTCGCTCGACTGCGGGAGAAACGCCACGTTCTTCGGCGCTGTCGTGATCGCGCTCCCCGACGGAACCGCGCCGAATTGGTTCGTGAATGTCGTGTAAGCCGCTGTACCCGTGGCTGGGATTGTGAAGACAGTCGCCGAATCGGACGGATTGTTGGGACCGATGGCGCCTCCTCCGGCGAACAACGTCAGCTGAAAACGACTGGGTTTGGGAGTAATCAGAAACTCCGGCCCGGTGAGGAACTCTGCATTCTCCGCCAGTTGATTCACCTTGAGCCCCCCGAACGTGGATGCGAACTGCGGCTCAAACGTCACGAGGGACGTATTGATCTGCTGCGGAAAACTGGCTACCTTCACGTCCCCCCACCACCGTACGTACCGGCTTAATGGCGTCGGGCGGGAGATAAAAAAATCGAACAGGAAATTCTGACTGCTCGACGTGCCGCTCGCACCCACCTGTTCGAATCCGAGGTTCGCTCGGACGACCTCTTCCTTCCCCGCAAATCCGGCACACTCGTCCGGCACTACGATCGTCACTGTATCCTTTGCGCTGCCGGCCGTGGCGGTAACCGTGAATTCCCTGTCGGAAGGCTGGCCTTTGACGGTCAGTACCGTGCTGCCGCCCATAGCCGCGCTCACCGTTGCGGAATTGTCATCGACCTTCCATGTAGTCTGGGCGGCTGCCGTTGCCCCGCTCCCGCCTGTCGCAAACAACTTCAGGCTGCTGCCCACACAAACCTCGGCCGTTGTCGGTGAAATGGCCCATGCCGCCGGGTTTTTCGGGGCGACGGATGTCCTCGTCGGGGGCTGGGTCGCAGCCGGTGCGGGGTTGGCCGGTGCGGCCTGGGGAACCGGAACTGGCGCTGGCGCCGCCACCGCCACTGCGCTGACGGCCTCTGCCGGGAGAGGCGCTTTAACGATATCTGCGGTCGGCGCATCCTCCGTCACAACACGCATGCTCGTCACTCCCGATACCACCCGCATCGGGACAGGCGCAATTTTCAACGTGAACGTTTGATCCAGTTCCTGCGAAGGCTGTTCGTTGTCGTGAATCGCGATCGCGAACGAGTAAGGTTCCCGCTGCGTTCCGGAAGGCGTGCCGGCGATCAAACCCGAATTCCCGTCCAGACTTAACCCCGGAGGCAGCGCGCCGGACTTCACCTCGAAGGTATATGGGGCGATGCCCCCCTCGATCTTGATTTGATACGAGAGCTTGACCGCCACCTTGCCGTCCGGAATCGTTACCGCGCTGTCGGCATACATTCCACCGGCAACAATGAACAACAGCAGCGTCAGCCGTTTCATATTCTGTTTCCCTTAGAATCGCGATATTTGGTTTAAAGTACTTGACCCCGGTTCTAAAAGCAAGGTTTTTTTGTTTGCGAAAAGATTTCCTATTCACCCCTTTATGAATTCCTTTCGAGCTGAAAACAAACACCCTGCGGCCACCAAAGCCCAGGGCACCCGGCGGCCGCGTGGTAAAGATGGTCCGTGACTCGCGCTCAGCATGATTAATGCACATGCGGCTTCCGTCGCGCCGGTGCGGCAAGAGATAAAAAAGTGTTTTCGCGAAACGATCCCGGCAACCTGTTCAAAACAAAAGAACGCCCTTCCCCAACCCGCCTTCGCACCCCTCAAAACCTCGCTCCACACTCCGCCCCTCCCGCGCGTCAAACATTTGTGAGCCATACAAGCGCACGGCCCCTGGATCGCCCTGTCACAGAGCGCCCCGTCACAGAGCGCCCCGTCACCCCATGACTACGCCCCAACTGAAAATGCCGCCCCTCAGCGGCCCGCCCGAGACCGAAATCTCCCAGGCCCGCGCCGCTGCCGCCCGTTACCGCTGCGAGTTCATCGACCTCGTTGACAGCGCCATCGATCACGACCTCTTCCGCTCCATCCCCGTTGACCTGATGTTCCGCTACAACTTCGTGCCGCTCAAGGCCCAGAACGGCACCCTCGAAATCGCCCTCTCCGACCCGCGCAACCTCAACACCATCGACGAACTCGGCCTCCTGCTCCACAAAAAGCTCCGCGTCAAGGTCGCCACCGCCTCCCAGATCGCCGACCTTCTCAAAAAGACCGAGCAATCCCAGCGCGTGCTCGAAGAGGTCACCGAAGGCTTCGCGCTTGACGTCCTCGCCGGCGAAGACAATCCCGACGAAACACTTTCCATCGACCGCCTCGCCGCCTCCGACAGCGACATCGCCCCCGTCATCAAGCTGGTCGACACCACCATCTTCAACGCCCTCGAACGCCGCGCCTCCGACATCCACATCGAGTGCCGCGATCAGGAAGTCGTCATCAAGTACCGCATCGACGGCGTGCTCCACTACGCCATGCCCCCCATCGCCAAGGACTGGCACTCGGCCATCCTCTCGCGCATCAAGGTCATGAGCGAACTCGATATCGCCGAGCGCCGCGTCCCGCAGGATGGCCGTTTCCGCGTCCGTTACAAGAGCCGCCTCATCGATTTCCGCGTCTCCATCATGCCCACCATCCACGGGGAAGACGCCGTCCTCCGCGTGCTCGACAAAGAGTCCATGAGCGAGAAGTTCGCCAAGCTCTCCCTCGATGTCGTCGGCTTCAGCGAAAACGACCTCGTCAAATTCCGCCGCTACATCGCCGAGCCCTATGGCATGGTGCTCGTCACCGGACCCACCGGTTCGGGCAAAACCACCACCCTCTATGCCGCGCTCAGCGAAATCAAGAACGACGAAGACAAGATCATTACCATCGAGGACCCGGTCGAATATCAGCTCAAGGGCATCACGCAGATTCCGGTCAACGAGAAAAAAGGACTGACCTTCGCCCGCGGCCTGCGCTCCATCCTGCGTCACGATCCCGACAAAATCATGGTCGGCGAAATCCGCGACCAGGAAACCGCCCAGATCGCCATCAACTCCGCCCTCACCGGACATCTCGTCTTCACCACCGTGCACGCCAACAACGTGGTGGACGTGCTCGGCCGCTTCCTCAACATCGGCGTCGAGGCTTACAACTTCGTCTCCGCGCTGAACTGCATTCTGGCGCAGCGGCTCGTCCGCATCAACTGCGAGCACTGCAAGCGGCCTGTCAAATATCCGGATTTGCTGTTCGTCGAAAGCGGACT
>CAVXNH010000007.1:0-7487 GCA_963762885.1 uncultured Alphaproteobacteria bacterium | reverse complement strand
GGACATGACCGACACGCGGGTGATACCGAATTGACCGACCACGTCGAAGCATGCCGCAGTGTGGCTATGGCCGGCTAGTTTCAGAATAGACAGTTGATTTTTCGGAGGTTGGCCTGAAACCCGCGTTCGAGGAAATGCCTTGCTCGCTTCGGGTGGTTTGTCGGCAAGTCGTCGAAATTGCCTTCATCACACTACGCTTGCGAGGAAGAACGCAGCCTCAAAAACTGATCGTACTTTCGGGCTCCAGCATCGGGAACAAACGTCCCCCGCGGGCGATCTGCATATTTCCGCTTACTCCTGAAGCCCGGAAGCGCGCCAGCATCACTCGATCGCACTGCAGATATCGAAGTCACTAGTGTCCGGCTAAACTTTTTGGAAAGCGAGGAAGCCACTTAATATCAGTTGTTTACGGGTGATTTGAGATTTTTCGATTTGAAATGTTTTTGGGCAAAAATGGGTCCGGACGGCCGGGCATGGCCGCAACGCAGAATGGTGGATGAACCATGGACGCACGGTATTCGCCCAACTGATGGACTATTCCCCCTCTTATGAGTTCAGGAAATGTGTAGACCGTTATCAAGGCGATGCAAGGCATAGGGGCTTCTCTTGTCTGGACCAGTATCGGGCAATGGCCTTTGCCCAGCTAACCTACCGCGAAAGCCTTCGAGACATAGAAGCTTGTCTGGGTTCGATAAGCGGCAAGCTCTATCACATGGGGTTTCGCGGGCGAATAGCCCGCACCAATCTGGCCGATGCGCACCCAGCGTCTCCAGCAGATCGCCGGCGTAGGACCGCTGACGGCGTTGTGCTTCGTGCTGAAAATCGGCGAGCCGACGCGCTTTGGCCGCAGCCGCGACGTGGGTCCCTATCTGGGCCTGTGTCCGCGCCGCGACCAGAGCGGCGGCACGGACAAACAACTGCGCATCAGCAAATGCGGCGACGGTCTGCTGCGCCGGTTGCTGGTCAGCGCCGCGCATTACATCCTCGGCCCGTTCGGCCCGGCGTGTGCGCTGCGCGCCTATGGCCAGCACCTGGTTGGCACCAGCGCCCGCGAAAAGAAACGCGCCGTGGTGGCCGTCGCCCGCAAACTGGCGGTGCTGCTATTGAGCCTCTGGAAACACGGCACGGACTACGAGCCGCGCGTGCCCGCCGCGCCGGCTTTGGTGCTGACGCCGGCTTGAACCCGAAAATAAAAACGCTTTTAATAAAAGAACTGGAATGGACGCTGATCTTGGAGTGATGACGGTCCGGCGACGGAGCCGCCGCAAGGCGAGCCCGATAACAAGATGGTCACACTCCTCCTGCTGCAAGGACATCGGATCCAACCGTGAACCGCTGGCAACAGCGAGTTCGGATGGAAGCGCGATCCTTTCCTGCCTTGCCAACGCCGCCCATTCGGAGTAAAAAAACCATGTGCAACAAATATTCCACTTGACTGCCTTCTCATGGAAGTCGCCGGAGCCAACCGCCGTTGGCGCTGTCAGTTCCGCTGTCGCGGTTCACGTCGCGAGTCGGCGGTGGCTCAGCTTTTTTCGTTAGGCGACTACACTATGAAACATCATCATTATTTATGCTATGACTGACCATTATGAGCAGCGTTGCATTTGCGACTTGTGGTTATTCGCCGAAGACAGCTCCGACCATCATTACCTAATGCGTACGGGCGAGTTTGCATGCTGCTCGGCTCGCTGCCATTGAGTTTCATGCACGAGATGTCAGTTTATCACGCCAGTGCACTTGGTTCTTTGGATTCTATGCACAAGCGGCACTGATTGTCATCAGTCGAGGTTATCCACGACTCAGAAGTTTGTAGATGAGTCTACGCACGATTATGACCGTGGCCTAACAAGATTAGATGAGAAGGCAGAGGCCCATTGTAAAAGGTGGGTTAAATTCTCTGCCTATGAAAAAACAAACTAAAACCAATCCGTCTGTCGTTCTCACTTCAACCGCTGCCGTCGTCAGCGGGTTCACCATCGGCCTCGATCTGGGCGATCGCAGCCATTATGTCTGTGTGCTGGATGCCACTGGGCAGATCATTCACGAGGGGCCAATGCTCAATGACCGGGCCGCGTTGGCCCTGTTACTGACCCAGTATCCGGCCGCCACGGTGGCGCTCGAAGCGGGCACGCACAGTCCGTGGATCAGTCGGTATCTCACTGGTCTGGGCGCCACCGTCATCGTGGCCAATCCGCGCAAGCTCCACGCCATTTCCCGCAACGAACGCAAGTGCAACCGCCGCGATGCCGTCATGCTCGCCCGACTGGCCCGCGCGGACGCGGCCTTGCTGCATCCGCTCCAGCACGGCTCCGCCCAGGCCCAGCACGATCTCCTCGGGCTCAAACTGCGGGACAGCCTGGTGCGCACGCGCGTGAACCTCATCAACACCGTGCGCTTCACGCTCAAGAGCCTCGGGCACGGGGTGAGCAATCCTTCGTCGGAGGCGTTTCACAAAAGCATCTTGACCGAGGTGCCGGCGGATTGTCTGCCGGTGGCGCACAGTATTGAATAAGGAATGCGTCTGTTTACTTTCTTGATCTCCGGAGCTGGAATAATTACATTGCTCATTTTCAGCAAGTTAAATGACTTCCATCATCGTCGACTTTCAGTTCCCTATTCGTGCCGTAAGGCGAAGCTCTAACCTGCGGCCTCTGCCGTGACAGCGTCCAGAGCATCTCTTTCCCACACGAGGTGCGCGTTCCTGCGAGCGCGCACTGAGCTTAAATGAGATGGCTTGCTATGTTGACAACGGCACTTTGTGCCATTAGACTCTGCAATCAGCCCATCGCAGCGGCAAAAGGGGAAGGCTTTCGCGACCAAGGCGGAGGCTACCGACATCAGGGTGGACATGGCGGAGATCCTGAAGACCCTGCCGCATCTCGCCACCAAGGCGGAGCTCGCCGACAAACCGGGCAAGACCTACCTCGTCGGCTTGCTCGCGGTTCTGTTGACCGCATACGCCGCCGGCCTCGCCGCCCTTGCCATCCTGAAATAGACCACCGAGGAGAGCCCATGCCGTCCCGCCCCTGGCAGGCCGAGGTCTATGCCGTCCTGAAATCCGCTGGCGTCGGTCTGATCGGCTACGTCCCCGATGCCGGCCACGCGCACCTGATCGAGGCCGCCCACGCCGACCCCGCCATGGATGCCGTGGTGCTGACGACCGAGGAAGAGGGCATCGCGCTGGCCGCCGGCGCCTGGCTCGGCGGCGTGCGCGCCGTGCTGCTGATGCAGTCCTCCGGCGTCGGCAACTGCATCAACATGCTGTCGCTGCCGGTGAACTGCCGCATGCCGTTCTTCACCCTGGTGACCATGCGGGGCGAGTGGGCGGAGTTCAACCCGTGGCAGGTGCCGATGGGCACCGCGACCCCAGCCGTGCTGACCGCCGCCGGCGTGCATGTCCGCCGCGCCGACCACCCCGACGACGTCGCGGAGATGGTTGCCGCCGCCGCCGCCCTGGCCTTCGACAGCGAGGTGCCCGTCGCCGTGCTGTTCTCGCAACGGCTGATCGGAGCGAAGGTCTTCACCAGACCAGATCCGCCACCAGGGGCGTCCCCGGCGCTGTCCGACAGGGTCGCGCCATGACCCGCCGCAACGACGGAACCCTCGACCGCCGCGCCGCGGTGGCCACGCTGCTGCGCGATCCGGACGACCTGCTGGTCGTCACCGGCCTCGGCGCCCCCAGCTACGACGTCTCCGCCGCCGGCGACCGCCCGCAGAACTTCTACCTCTGGGGCGCGATGGGCGGCACCGCGATGGTCGGGCTGGGCATCGCGCTCGCCCGCAAGGACCGGCGCGTGCTGGTGCTCACCGGGGATGGCGACATGCTGATGGGGATGGGATCGCTCGCCACCATCGCCGCGGCCGGTGCCCCGAACCTGGCGATCGCCGTGCTCGACAACGGACGCTACGGGGAGACCGGGGCGCAGCATAGCCACACCGCGCTCGCCGCCGACCTGGCAGCGGTCGCCGCCGGCTGCGGCTGGTCCCGCACCGCCACCGCCCGCAGCATGGAGGAGGTCGAGGCGCTGCGTGACCGCCTCCGCCGCGAGCCTTTGTTCGCCGTGCTGCGCATCGCGCCGGACGAACAGGCACGGCACCTGCCACCACGCGACGGCGCTCATCTGACCTACCGGTTTCGCCGCGCACTGGGCGTCGCCGACCGGTAATCCGGCCGTGTGCATCCCCCTGTGCGCGATCGGGCCGGGCGGGAAAGACCCGTAGGATGGCGGTAAATTCAACCGGTAGGACCATTCCGGCCGGGATAGGGACCCATTCCCGCCGGGCCTGGGTGCAGGAAAGTGTCCTGGCGTTAATGTTTCATTGTGTTTCGGCAGGTTGCGGTTGCCTCGCCACTGATATTTGACGTTTGCGCCCGGTTGCGAATTCGCTGACAATGCGAGGCTTGGGGAAATTACGGTCCGGCCATTGGCCCGACATGCGACGGCAAGGCGCGGGAGTTCTCATGGTGCAGTGCAAGGTAGATGACTTTGGCCGGCCTATAGCCGGCACCAGGACTGCCGAAGTTACTGGTCATCCACCCGGCGCCCTTCGGAGGCGCCGCGGAGTTGCATTGTGCGGCGCCCTGCTGTCGGTCGCCGCGATCGCCATTTTCCTGGCTCCCCGGCCAGACGCGCAGCCCGCGCCGCCGCCGGATGCAAGGCCCGCGGTTCCGGTTACCACCGGCAAGTCCGAACGCCAGGACGTGCCGGTCTGGCTGCGCGGACTGGGCACGGTCCAGGCACTCAACACCGTCCTCGTCCGCGCCAGGGTGGACGGCACGCTGGAAAAATTCCCCGTCACCGAAGGCCAACTCGTCAAGCAAGGAACCTTGCTCGCGGTGATCGATTCCCGCCCCTACCAGGCGGCGCTCGACGCGGCCGTCGCCAAGAAGGCGCAGGACGAGGCGCAGCTCGCCAACGCCAAACTGGACCTGCAACGCTATGCCAACCTAATGAAGAGCGATTACGCCTCGCGCCAGCAGGTGGATACCCAGACCGCCATGGTGAACCAATTCACCGCGGCACTTAAAGGCGACGACGCGGCGATCGAGACGGCGCAGCTCAATCTCAGCTTCTGCTATATCACCGCTCCGTTCGACGGTCGGATCGGGCTGCGCCTGGTCGATCCCGGCAACCTTGTGCACGCGGCCGATCCGGGCGGAATCGTGACGATCACCCAGGTGCACCCGATCTCCGTTGTGTTCACGCTGCCGCAGGCCGATCTACCGTCGATCGTGAGCGCCATGGGCAGCCGCAAGCTGGAGGTCGCCGCGTGGTCCAGCACTGAGAAGCAGCCGCTCGCCCAAGGCATGCTGCTGACCCCGGACAACGCGATCGATGCCGGCACCGGCACGATCCGGCTAAAGGCGACCTTCCAGAACCTGGACGACAAGCTGTGGCCGGGGCAGTTCGTCGAGGCGCAATTGCTGCTGCGCACGGAGGAACAGAAGATCACCGTGCCGACCCGTGCCGTACAGCATGGCCCGAGCGGCCTCTACGTCTATGTCGTGAAGCCTGACTCGACGGTACAGCGCCAGGCAATCGTGGCCGAGGATCGTGGCCCGGTGATGGTGGTCACCCAGGGTCTCGATAACGGACAGACCATCGTACTGGACGGCCAGTCGCGGCTGGAGAACGGGACGCGGGTCCAGGCCGCCGCCCAGCCACCGCAAACAGCGCAGGTGGGGGGCTGAGCCAGTGAGCATTTCAACCCCCTTCATCAAACGGCCGATCGCCACCTCGTTGGTGATGGCGGCGCTGGTGCTGATCGGCGTCGCCGCCTATCCGCTGTTGCCCGTCGCCCCTCTGCCGCGCGTGGATTTCCCAACCATCGTGGTAAGCGGACAGCTTCCCGGCGCCAGTCCTGAAACCATGGCGGCAACAGTGGCGCAGCCGCTGGAGACACAGATCGCGCAGATTCCCGGGGTATCGCAGCTCACCTCGACCAGCGTGCTGGGCACCACCAGCGTCACCGTGCAATTCGACCTCGACCGCAGCATCGACGGCGCGGCCGGCGACATCCAGGCGGCGATCCAGGCGGCCAGCGCGCAATTGCCGAAGATCATGCCGGGGCCGCCGACCTATCGTAAGGTGAACCCGTCCGACGCGCCGATCATGATCCTGGCAGCGCAGTCCGATGCGATGCCGCTGACCGCGGTGGACGATTATTCGGAAAACGTGCTGTCGCAGCAGATCTCGCAGATTGCCGGCGTGGCTCAGGTGCTGATCGGCGGGCATGTGGATGTGTTCAGAGCGCTGAGCGCACGTTGGACATGCCGCCTGTGTCTGGCGTGGACTGGTCATGATGGCAATTTGGTCAGTGCCGGGCAGAAACTGATCAACTACCAAGCCAGCCGGGATCAGCGGCAGGATGTATTTGGACAAAGACGACTTTCGATAGGGGATAGGGATCTGCCTGATGCTATGATCCAGTCCCGGAAAATCCAGCCAGCAGCACGCAAAGTGCGGGGAGAACCCAATATTCATTGTCACAGCCACCGGTTTCACGCCCTGGCTCGACCAGCTCTGGAAGGACAAGATCGCAGCGGGCTTCACCAACTCGTCGTCCCGGTCCGCGCCATAAGCCGGGCCGTGATCGAGCAGATGGCGACATTCGCCCGCACAGATGGGAATGGTTTGGGTCGGGGTCGGCGATCCGTCGGGCGGAAACTACGCCGCCAGCCGCGACACCGACGTCAACCTGAACGGCTCCTGGCTCGGCCTGACAACTCAAAGCATCGGCGATCGCCCGCCGGAGGCATCGCCGCATCCCGATGACAGGCTGTCGGCCGAACGCTTCGGCTATCGGATCGCACGCGTGACGGCGCATTGGATGACAGGAAGCGGGCAAGGGCGTCGCCCCAGCCCGTCAGTGCGAAGGAGACACGGCGGCGAAACACCGCAGGGCCGGAGGAGTGGCGCCGCTTCACCGATTGAGCGGTGGCCGTCCATTCGAACCACTTGAGGGGGCGGTCTTCTTCAGCATGAGCCCGATGCCATGCCTGGTATCTTCGACCAGCACGAATTCAGCTGGAATCACCGAACAGGCTCATCGGATGTTTCAGAAGCGCGAACACAAATGTTGCCAGTCCACATACCGACAGGGCCTGCCTATTTCTCGAAAGCCACAGTTTGATCTTCTGCGTCTCGACGCGCGCAACCGTCCCGGCACCGGGGTTCTGGGTGGCCCGAGTTTCGATCGGAGCGGCCTGACAACGTTGAGGAGGCATCCTCGGAGTTGCTTACATACGAAAGGTGCCGGGTCCTGGGGCAGGCCGTCGCACGGAAAACCTCCGAATCTCATCTGGCGACTGGTTCTCGAGACGGCGGGCGTCCTCCATCGCTGTGGTCGCCAAGCCAAGGATTTGGAGAGGCTCTGGCAGCTTCCGCCGGCGTACAGTTCCATGTCCGTCGGCAGGCGACGCGCGCGTCCGGTTCCACGGCAGGAGGACATTGTCTCGCAGCTTTGCGCGACGGACGCAGCCCTGA
>CAVXNH010000006.1:0-10533 GCA_963762885.1 uncultured Alphaproteobacteria bacterium | reverse complement strand
CCCGGTGCGCATCGGCTCCGGGGTGACCGTGGGCCACAACGCGGTGGTGCACGGTTGCACCGTCGAAGACGACGCGCTGATCGGCGCGGGAGCGGTCGTCCTCAATGGTGCGGTGGTGGGCGCCGGCGCTGAAGTCGGTGGCCGCCGGTGCGCTGATCCCGCAGGGCATGGTGATAGCGGCCCGGTCGTTGGTCACGGGGGTACCGGGCCAAGTGCAGCGCGACTTCAGCGACGCCGAGGTCGCGATAACAACCGGTACAACGCGGAGATCTACCGGCGAATGCTCGACGTGCACCGAGAAAGTTTGGGATCGCCCGACCCGGGATAGGTTGGAGGGTGTGCGGATTTTGGTCACCGGCGCCACCGGCTTACGTGGGGTCACGTCTGGTTACGGCGTTGCTGGAGGACGAGCATGAAGTGATCGCGGCCAGCCGAAACCCGGCGCGGCTCAAGCGTTTCGGCTGGTTCGACGAGGTTATACCGGTCGTCTGGACGCTGCCGACGAGGAGTCGGCGCGAGGTGCGTTTGCGCGCTGTCCCGAGGACGCGGGGAAGTCCGGGGGCAGGTCGATGTGGTGTATTACCTGGTCCACGGGATCGGTCAGCCGCGGTTTCCGCGACGCCGACCACGGCCGCGGCCATTGTCGCGGCCGCCGCCCGGACGGCCGGCGTGCGACGCATCGTCTACCTGGGTGGCTTCGTCCCCACGACGACCGAACCCTATCGCAGCATCTGGCCAGCCGGGCCGAGGTGGCCCAGGCTCTGACGGTCGTGGGCGGCCCTGAACTGGTGTGGCTGGGGGCGGCGATCATTATCGGCGCCGGCTCGACGTCTTTCGAGATGATGCGGTACGTGGCGGACCGGTTTCCCGTCATCCCGACGCCGGCTGGATGGGCAATCCGATCGACCCGATCTCGATCCGTGATGTGCTGCACTACCTGGTCGCGGCTGCGGACCTCGCGCGGGTGCCCGCCGGCGCCTACGACATCCCGGGCCGGACACCACGTCGTACCGAGGGCTGCTCAAGACGTATGCGCGTGTCTCGGGCAAGCGGCACGTGATTGTGCGGGTACCCATTCGACACGGCGGTGGCCTCGCTGGTGCTGGCATCGCGTTGCCGGTGCCCTTGGGCTGGCCGGCGCCCTGGTCGACTCGCTGGATCACCCGATGGTGGCCTGGTCAGGGGCCTGCGTGACGGGTGCCCGATCCGCCCGGGGGCTGGTGGGCGCGAGCAGGCGATAGCGCTGGCATTGGCGGGCGCACGAACCCGGCCGCGGCCGGTGAACGCGCTGAAAGATCCCCATCACCTCGCCGACACCGATCCCGAGTAGGGGCGGGTGGTGACGCGCTGCGGGTGCGGCGGCTCGCCCGCCGCTCGGCGGCGCGCCGCGAACCTGTCTCGACATCCTGGTCGCCTTGACCCCGAAGGTGCGGTGCAGGCATGAGCCAGAGCATCGCTCCCTACCGCGCCACCGTCTTCTCCGAGTTGCGCCGCGCGATCACCAATGTCGCTGTGCCCCATAATGAACCGCCCGGCGTCGTGCTGACGCCGGCGCGTCGTCGTCGCGATCACGCTGGTGATCGGCGCCGCGGTGCTCGGGTTTTCGTTGCGGCGTCATCCGGGGGAGTCGAGCTTCTACTGGCTGACCTGCCTGGCGGCGGTATGGATCGTCGGCGGGTTCTTTCCGGGCCCATTGCATTTGGGTGGCATCAGCTGGCGCGGCCGCAACCAGCGGCCGGTCATCACGGGAACGACCGTCGGACTGCTGCTTGGCGGTGTGTTCGTGCTGGGCGGGCTGATCGCCAGGGAGATACCGGCCGTCTCGGCCTTGATCACCCGGGTGCTGCTGTTCGCCCAGCACGGATGCTTTTGGCTGATCGTCGCGATCACCGTGATCAACGGCGTTGCCGAGGAGATCTTCTTCCGCGGCGCGCTTTATACGGCGTTGGGCCGCTATCACCCGGTGGTGATTTCGACCGTTTGTACGCGTGCTGCAGCTGGCCAGCGGCAACCCGATGCTCGGATTCGCCGCGATCATCCTCGGGACGGTGTGCGCATTGGAGCGTCGGGCCAGCGGCGGAGTCCTGGCTCCGGTGCTGACCCACTTCGTGTGGGGCCTGATCATGGTGCTCGCGCTGCCGCCGATGTTCGGCGTCTGAGCTACCGTCCGACGCGACGTCTCACGTGCCAGCGCAGGCAGTGCGGCAAGGTATGCAAGCGGCCGCAGCAGAGAACCGAGTATCAATCGGCCGGGCAGGCCGACGGGCACAAAGCCGCGCGCTGCATATACTCGCTGCCGCCATCGTCGTCGCGGGGTAACCGTCATTTCCACCCAGGACTGGCCCGGTGAGCGGCGTCGGTTCGCAGCCGCAGATGGTGCCGGGTTCGCACGTGTACCGCCAGGCCGGCTTTGGTCGCGGCGTTCTCGGCCGCCTTCCGGACGTCGTCGGGTGCCGCGACGGTCGTGGCCGTCTGTACGTCGGATAGATCGATCTCGCCGGCCCAATCCGGGTCGCTGGGCGGCGGTGCGGCCGGCTCGGACCCCGACGAGTTCCACGCGGGAGGTCGGGCTGTGCCCCCGCGGGCGCGGTTGAGCGCCAACTCGACGGCGCGACGGTAACGTGTCAGGCCGCCCGGTGGCTGCTCGATGACGGTGTCCATGTCGGAATTAAGCATCACCGCATCGCATTCCAGTGATTCGATCAGCGGGCGGGCCAACCCTGGGGAATCAGGATAACGGTTCCAACCCACAGGCTGGCGATCGTCGGCGTCAAAAACGGCAACACGATCAGACGGCGCGGCGCAGGCCGGCAACCTCGGCATAGATACGCATCATGTCGCCGTACTCCAGGCACATCGTCGGTCCGCCGATGTCCCAGGTTCGCGACGACGGCACGGGCGCCGTCGCCGCCGCGACCAGATAATACAGCGCGTCGTGCACCGCGATGGGCTGAATTCTGTTGTGCACCCATTTCGGCGTGGTCATCACCGGCAACCTGTCGGTGAGGTGGCGGATCATCTCGAACGACGCCGACCCCGAACCGACGACTACTCCCGCTTGCAGCACCGCGGTCTCGATGCCAGAGTCGATGAGGGCGTCGCCCACTGCGGTTCGTGACCGGAGATGGGGCGAAAGGGCGGTTTGCCTTCCGGGTGCAGCCCGCTGAGATAACCACCCGGCGCACCCCGGTGCGGCGAGCGGCCGTCACGACGTTGCGGACGGCGCGGTCTTCCTCGGCGGCGAAATCCTTCGAGGATCCCATCGAGTGGACCAGGTAGTAGACGACGTCGATGCCGTCGAACGCCGAGAGTCAGCGAGTCGACATCGGCCAGGTCACCGCGCACCACCTCGGCCCGCCCGTCGCCAGGGCACGTCGGCCAGCTTGTCGGGTTGCGGGCCAACGCGCGCACGTCATGGCCCTCGTCCAGCAATCGCGGCACCAGTCGGGCGCCGATATAGCCGGTCGCTCCCGTCACCAGGCAGCGAACTGTTCAGCCGACATGTTCTCCTTCTTCGGTTGTCAGTTATTCGGACCTGACGCGAGGACGGATTGCCGGTTTTCGGCTGACCGTATCGTCAGGAGTCGGTGAATACCGGGGCGCGCTTGCTCCTGGAACGCCTTGGTGCCCTCGCGAAGTCGTGGTGCTCGCAGCAGCCCCGACTGGCCCTCGAATTCGCGCTCCAGGGCGGGCTCCATTCGGTCAGTGTGGCCGCGTTGATCGCGTCCTTGGTCTTGGCGAAGCCACCGCCGGGCCCGGCCAGCAATCTCGGCGATCACTTTGTCCACCTCGGCGTCGAAGTTCTCGGCCGGGTAGACCGCGCTGACCAGACCCCAGTCCAGCGCCTCGGCGGCGGGCAGCCGTTCCGGCAGCAGCGCCATCCGCATCGCCCGGATGCGGCCGACCGCGGCGGCGACCAACGCCGACGCGCCGCCGTCGGGCATCAACCCGATCTTGGTGAACGCCAGCATGAAAAACGCTTTCTCCGAAGCCAATACGACATCGCAGGCCAATGCCAGGATACGCCGACGCCGGCAGCCGGTCCCTGAACGACGGCGACGACCGGGTGCGGCAGCGCGACGATCGCCCGGATCAGCGCGGTTGATCTCCAGGATGATTTCGTCGGGCGGACGCCGCCGCTGCCCGACATGTCGTCGGCGCTGATGCCGGCTCCGGAGCTGAAGCCGCGGCCCGCACCGCCGAGCCGCACTACCTTGACGCCGGGATCGACGGCCGCCTGCTCCATTGCGTCGGCGATTCCGGTGATGACCGGGGTGATCAGCGAGTTGAGGCTGTCGGGCCGGTTGATGGTCACCGACAACACGCCGTCGGTCAGCGTGACGTCGAGACCTGCGACTGGTGCAAGGGAGGCGATTCCCGAATCTGGCATCATGGTTCGACCTTCAGCCGCCGGCTGCGATCGCCCGGTAGGTGACCGGGAGTGCACGGCCATGCGCGGCGGCTGCGAAGATGCCAACGAGCAGCAGAGCGGATCGAAAGGGGCACCATGGCGGGACCACTCAGCGGATTGCGTGTTATCGAACTGGCCGGAATCGGCCCCGGCCCGCACGCCTCGATGATCCTGGGGGACTTGGGCGCCGACGTGGTGCGCATCGACCGGCCGTCAACAGTCCCGGCGGCGTGGTCGAAGGACGCCATGAGCCGCAACCGGCGCATCGTCACCGCCGACCTGAAGTCCGCCGAAGGCCGCGACACGGTGCTCAAGCTTGTCGCCAAGGCCGACGTGCTGATCGAGGGCTTCCGGCCCGGCGTCACCGAACGGCTCGGCCTCGGTCCCGATGACTGCGCCAAGGTCAACGAGCGGCTGGTCTACGGCCGGATGACCGGCTGGGGCCAGACCGGCCCGCGCAGCCAGCAGGCCGGCCACGACATCAACTACATCTCCCTCAACGGCATGCTGCACGCCATCGGCCGGGCGACGAGCGGCCGGTCCCGCCGCTGAACCTGGTCGGCGACTTCGGTGGCGGCTCGATGTTCCTGCTGGTCGGCATCCTGTCGGCGCTGTGGGAGCGGCAGACCTCCGGCAAGGGCCAGGTCGTCGATGCGGCGATGGTCGACGGCTCCAGCGTGCTGGTCCAGATGATGTGGCAGATGCGCGCTGCCGGGATGTGGTCCGACGAGCGCGGCACCAACATGCTCGACAGCGGCGCGCCCTACTACGACACCTACGAGTGCGCCGACGGTCGCTACGTCGCCGTCGGCGCCATCGAGCCGCAGTTCTACGCCGCCATGCTGGCCGGGCTCGGGCTGGACCCCGCCACCTTGCCGAACCAGAACGACGTCACCCGCTGGCCCGAACTGCGCGGCGTGTTCACCGCCGCGTTCGGCGCGCATGACCGCGACCACTGGGCCAAGGTGTTCGCCGATTCCGACGCCTGCGTGACGCCGGTGCTGGCTTTCGGCGAGGTGGAAAGCGAGCCGCACATCACCGAGCGGCGACACCTTCTACGAAGTGAACGGCGGCCTGCAACCGCTGGCCGGCCCCGCGATTTTCCCGCACGGCACCGGAAACACCACGCAACGCGGCGCCGAGCGACATCGAGGCCATTCTGAACGACTGGGCTTAAGAACGACTAGGAAGGACTCACATGTGGAGATCAAGGACGCCGTAGCGGTCGTCACCGGTGGCGCGTCGGGCCTGGGCCTGGCCACCACGAAGCGGCTGCTCGACGCCGGGGCGCAGGTGGTGGTGCTAGACCTGCGGGGCGAGGAGGCGGTCGCCGAACTGGGGGATCGCGCGCGTTTCGTGCAGGCCGACGTCACCGACGAGAAGGCGGTCGGCGGCGCGCTGGATGTGGCCGAGTCGCTCGGCACGTTGCGGATCAACGTCAACTGCGCGGGCATCGGCAACGCAATCAAGACGCTGTCCAAGGACGGCCCGTTCCCGCTCGACGGGTTCAAGAAGGTGATCGGGGTCAACCTGATCGGCACGTTCAACGTGCTGCGGCTGGCCGCCGAACGCATCGCCAGGGCCGAACCGATCGGTCCCGAAACGAGCCCAGAGCGTGGCGTCATCATCAACACAGCCTCGGTCGCGGCGTTCGAGGGACAGATCGGGCAGGCCGCCTATTCGGCGTCGAAGGGCGGTGTGGTCGGCATGACGTTGCCGATCGCCCGCGATCTGTCACGTGAGCTCATCCGCGTGGTGACCATCGCGCCGGGGTTGTTCAAGACCCCGCTGCTGGGTTCGCTGCCCGAGGAGGCGCAGAAGTCGCTGGGCAAGCAGGTGCCGCACCCTGCCCGTTTGGGTGACCCGGACGAATACGGCGCGCTGGCGGTGCACATCATCGAAAACCCCATGCTCAACGGTGAGGTCATCCGGTTGGACGGCGCCATCCGCATGGCGCCACGCTGACCGCAGCTAGCTAAACGAAAAGCCCCCCGCACGGCGGGGGGCTAGTCTCGCAAACACGTTTTCGTTATCGACGGAACCAACGGATGATGGTGGGGTCGGCCATGAGTAGCCGCGCAAGCAGGCCCATCTCCGCTCAGCTCGCCGTCGGCAGCGGATGCCACTCTTCGAACTGCTCGGAGGTCACGCCTTCCACCAGCATGTCGCCGTGGTAAAGGGCCTCGAAGTCAGCCTTGATGATGACGTCGGCACTGGAGTCGTCGATCCACATGACACTGAGCCTATGGGCCGCCATTAAGGAATCATTGAGCCACCATTCGGAAAATGGTGGCAATATTACCGCCGGGTAGGGTTTCGGTCCCTCGCGCCGCATTTCCGAGGTCAGAGCCGCCCGGAAACCGGGCGGTGTCGGCCCAATCTGCCGGGCCGTTGGACTATCGGTGCGCTCCCCTCGTGCTTGGTGTGTTGTTTGACATCCGTCAGTTAGCGCTGATAAGTTACCGCCGATAGGTGTGGGTCGGGGGACCTGGCACCGGCGGGGAGGAACTGCAAGATGCTGCAGAGGATCGCTCTACTTGCCATCGCGGCGCCGCGACGAATCGTCGGAATCGCCGTCCTGGTTTTCATCGCCGCGGCGGTCTTCGGAATCCCGGTCGCCAACAGCCTGTCGCCCGGGGGTTTCCAAGATCCCAAGTCCGAGTCGGCCCGCGCCATCAATGTGCTGACCGACAAGTTTGGGCAGAGCGGCCAGCAGATGCTGGTCCTGCTCGACCGCACCCGCCGGCGTCAACAGTGAGCAGGCTCGCCGTGTGGGCACCGACCTCGTCGACCAGCTGCAACACTCACCGTTGGTGTACAACGCGACCTCACCCTGGACCGCACCGCCGGGCGCCTCAGCCGATCTGATCAGCAAAGACGGCAAGTCGGGGTTTGATCGTGGTCAACGTCAAGGGCGCCCGCGCGGTCGCGGCGCGAATCATTGGGCGCCTCGCGCGGTGTCCGCCGCGCCCGGGTACGGCGGCAAATCGATATCCTTGGTGACGATGACGTTGACGGAGTAGCCCGGCCGGACCGTGATGGTCGGCTGGATCATCGAATCGCGCCGGGTGATTTGCTGGCCGACCTGGTTCATTTCGCCCGCTCCGTTACGCGCCCAGGTCTGCTGGAAGGTCGGTTGATACGTGTCGGTGTTGCCCCCGACGGCCGTCGTCGTCGCGGCCAGAAGAGAAGCGATGGCAGCGCCCTTGAGCAGCCGCCACCAGTGCTCGTCGACCGAGTCGGTGAGCCCCGCGGCGCCTTGGAGGTCGGCGGCGGGCATACACTGCAGATTCAGCGAGTCCCCGTTCGGGAGGAGAAGACGGTTCCAGCAAAGAAGGACGCGCTCTTGCCCCCAGGCGACCTTCGAATCGTACTGGGCGAGAAGGCGCGCCCCCTGCGGGACGAGCAGGAAGTTACCGGAGACCGTGTCGTAGACGTTCTCGCGGACCTGGGCGATGACGGGCCCGGGCAGGTCGCTATTGATGGCCGTGATGAGTACGGCGGGGATGATCGTGCCGGCCAGAAGCTCGTAGGGACTTTTCGGATGCGCGAGAGTCGCCGCGAGGTGGTCGGAGCCCTTGGCGCCGAGCCCGTCGAGAAACGCGTTTTTGCGATCCTGGCCATTGGGGTCGGTCTCGCCGCCACCATTCAGCGATGGAGCGGTCGGTTGGAGCGAAGACGGACGGGGAGATTCCGCGCTGCGCGCGCCGGGGCCTTCGGGCGGCGGCGCCTCACCCTCGAAGAGGATGCCGGAGTGTTGGGCCTTGAGGTCCTGGTCGCGCCGAAGCCGGCGCTCGTCGTCCTCCGCCGTCCGCGCGGCGCCTTGCGCCCTCGCGGGAGCCGCCTCGGCGCGGGCCGCGCCGGAACGACGGGGCGATGCGGATGCGTTGCGGATGGTCTCGGGCACGACCGGCGCGGGGGGAGCTCCGCTCGAATCGGGGCGACTGCCGGTTCGTCCGGCCGGCGTCTGAAACGCCATCGCGACAGCAGCCATGATGGCGCCGAAGAGGAGAATGCAGAGAACGACAATGGGCCCCGTGCGAAGGGTGCGCGAGGCGGGGCGCCGCAGACGAAGGCGCGGGTCGTCGGGCGAGAGCTTGGGGGCGTGCGGATCGGTGGCGACGCTCGCTACTTCGGGCGTGGTCTCCGCACGGGGCGGCGGGCGCGCGGGGAGCGCTGGCGCGAGCACGTCCTCGGACAGGGCCGGAAGCCGAGCGGCGGCGGTCACCGCAACCCCCCGTGGGAAACGCCCAGAGCGCGCACGATGCGTACGATCTCTTGATCCTGCTGGCCGACCCGCAGCTCCGCCATATCGATGAGCCGGTCGATGACGTATGTGTCGCCCTTGACCCGGTAGTTGACGAGCTGCGTCTCTTTGTCGCGGAGGACGAAGAGCGCGGGAGCCTCGCGCGCGAGCATGGCTGGGGGAAAGCGCACGAAGGTGTGGCGGCCGTCGTCGAAGCACTGGAGCGGCGTCCACGCGGGGGAGCCTTTGACGACCGAGATCGTGTACGCGAAGTTGAGCGCGTCGAGACCCACGACGGGCGCGGACGATTTCTGCTCTGTGGCGAGCTCGGAGGCCTGCGCCTCGAAGCGCGCGATTTCGTCTTCGGGGTAGTGCCAGACGACCGCCGCCATGTACGTGTCGGCGTAGCTGTGAAGCTCGAGCAAATAGCTCCGGCGGTCGGTATTGATCGCGAGGTTGGTCTCGAGATCGGGCCGCGTCGGCTTGAGGTAGACGTGCGACTGTTCGACGCCGCCGCTCATCGACTTGCCGATGGCCAGAAGCCACCGGACGACGTCCCCCGAGGCGGGCTGACCAAGGATCTTTTCGCCCGGCTCGAGCGCGATATCGGTGATGCGCATGGGCGCGGCGAAGACCTGGTAGAGCGTGCCGGTCTCGTACGCGTACTGGACGATGGCGTTGAAGTAGTCGGCGGACTGGGGCGCGGCGCTCGCCTTGTGGTTGGCCTCCGCGGCGACCTGCTGGGCGTTCGGCTTGGCGGTCTTCGCCGCGGCGACGGCGGGCATCGGCTTCAGCTGGCTTGTCTGCGTTACCGGATCGGGCCCACGAACGACGACGGGCGCAGGCGGCGGGGGGGGCTCGGGAGCGGCCTTTGCGCGCACAAAGGTTGCGGACGACGGGAGCGCGGCGGCGTGCGCCGCGCAGCCCGCGAGGGCAGCGGCGGCAGCGAACGGCAGAACGAAGCGCGAGAGTCGAGAAGCCACGGCGCTCACCCTCCGACCTTGTCCCAGTGAAGTTCGTCGATGTAGAGGCCGATGGGGTTTTTGCTCATCGCCTCGGGCGTCTTGGGCGCCAGCACGATCGTGCGCAGCATGGCGCGCCAGACGATCGGCCGGCTCGCGGGATTGCCGCCTTTGTCCCAGGAGGTTTCGCGCCAATCGACCTGCCAGGTGTCGCCCGACACGCGCACGGCCGAGAGCACTTCGACGGTGACCCGTTCGTCCTGGGCGCGCCGGAAGGGATCGTTCTCCGGCTTTTGCACGAACGCCGACAGCATGTTGCCGCCGCGCGGCGTCACCAGCGTGTACGCGTCGAGCCAGTTCTGCTTGAGGACGGCGATGTCTGAAGAGATCTCGCGCGTCTCTTCGATGAAGCGCCGCAGGTGGTAGGTGACGACCGTGTCGGAGGGCGCGTACTCGCCCTGTCCGATCGGCCCGTGGTAGCTCGCGGCGCCCAGCCGATCGACCTCGATGATGTGGGGCACCGCCTTGGGAAGCGCGCCGAGATAGATGATGCCGCCGAGGGCGACGGTCACGGCGCCCAGGCTCGCAAACGCGGCGAGTCGCCAGTTTCGCGCGTGCACGACGGCGCTGCCCATGCGGCTGTCCCATTCCTGGCGCGCGCGCTGATACGGCGTGTCGAGCGGTCCTTCCGGAGTCCATTTCAGGGTCATGGTCGGGCGTCTTTCGAGTGAGAGGTTTTCAGGCGGCGGATGCTGGGGACGATGCGCTCGGCGCGCCCGGCGAAGGGCGGGACTTGCTTGTGGAGCTCATGACGAGGGCGGCACTGGCAAAAGGTGCCGAAGACGAAGTCGAGCCGGCGGACGGCGCCGCGCCGCCGCCGGACGAGCCTCCGCCCGAAGCGCTGCCGGACGAGC
>CAVXNH010000005.1:0-13986 GCA_963762885.1 uncultured Alphaproteobacteria bacterium | reverse complement strand
GTATCGTCCTTCTGCCACGGGATCCACGCATTGGCCGGTCACATCGTATTTCCAGCCATGATAGGCGCAACGCAGGCCGCATTCCTCGTTGCGGCCGAACCACAGCGAGACGCGGCGATGGGCGCAGAACTCCCCCAGAAATCCATAGCGCCCCAGGGTGTCGCGGAAGGCGATCAGCTTCTCGGACAGCAGTTGCACGCGCACCGGCGGACCATCGTTCTCGGGCAATTCCTCGGCCAGCAAGGCGGGGATCCAGTAGCGCCGAAACATCTCGCCCATCGGCGTGCCGGGACCGGTGCGCGTCAGCAGATCGTTCTGTTCTTTGCGCAGCATGGCGGACTCCTCCCTTCGGTCAGCGCCGCTGACCGCCGCCCAGGCGCACCGGCCAGACCCGAAGCGGGAGGGTTCAGGGCGGCGCCCATTGTGTCATGGCCGGCGAAGGCCGGCCACCCACGACTTTCTTCGGTTCTGCACAGCAAAGTCGCAGGTGTCCGGCCTTCGCCGGCAATGACAGGGCGGACGACGCAGGTTGCCGAAGAGTCAATGTCTCGCGCGGTTGGTATCACGTGCCGCAGATCATCAAAGACGGTCCCGCGATCAAGCGGCGCGCAGGACCCGCCGGCAGAACGAACGCGTCAGATGCCGCCGGTGATCACCGCAAAGCACTTGCCGCCGACCATGCGGATCCGCATGCAGAGTGCATTGGCGTCGGCCAGGCTGGCGAAACCGCCGGTGCGCAGCCGCCAGTAGGTATGATCGTGCGCGTCGCCCTGGCTGACCGTCAGGCTGTGGCCGTCCAGCAGGTCCGGCAGGTGCGTCTGCAAGCGGTGCCATTCCTGTTGAACGTCCTGTTCCGAGCGTACCGCGGCGAGCTGAAGCCAGGGCGTCCAGCCCTGGTGGCTCGCGACCGGCGGTGCCGCTGCAGCAACGTCCGGAACCGAGGCCGATGAACGGCGGCCAGGGCCGGCGAGGGAACGGCCGCCGCGGCGACCACCATCGGCGCAGGCGCGGGCGCCGCGATCGCTGGGGCGGCGATCGCCGCAACCGCCGGAGCAATTGCTGGGATCGCGGGGGCGGGCACCGGGAGCGGATTGGCCGCGACCGGCGTGACCTGCACTGGCGGCGACGCGGGGTACGTCGTCGAGGCGGGCGACGGCGGGCGCAGGCAGATTGGCCAGAACAATCCGCGGCTGATCCGGCGCGGCAGCGGCCGGCGGCGGGGCGCTGGCTGCCGGCGAGGCTGTCTCGGCCGCAGCAACCGGCACCGCGGTCACCATCGCCGCCAGCAAGCGGTCGGGCACGATCGGCGCCGGTGTCGGCGCCGGCGGTGCTTCGGTTTGGGCAACCTGCACTGCGGGCGCCGGGTCCACTCGGGCGACCTTGGGCGCCGCCATATCGTGCTGGTTGACAGCGGTCCGCGGTGCGGGAACGGCAACCGGCTGCTCCGAGGACGCGGTGACGACCGGAGCAGATGGCGAGGCAGCAGGAGCATCGGACGCGGCCAAGGCGGCGAGACTCCGGAGCAGGCGTGGCGTCGGGTTCGGATGCCACCTGGATTGGCATGGCGATCGCCCGTCGCGCTCCGGCGAGATCACCGGCCTGCGCCAGCGCCACGGCCAGGTCGGCATGCCAGACCTGGGTCGCGCCGGGTTGCCTGGCCAGCGGCTGGAGGATTTGCACCGCGGCCTCGGCCTGGCCGGAAAGCGCCAGCGACAGGCCCAGGTTGACCCGCGCATCCGACATGTCGGGATCCACCGCGAGCGCTGCGCGATACGCTTCCTGCGCTGCCGCGTGGTGCTTCTGAAGGTCCCGCGCCACCCCGAGATTGCTCAGTGCGACGGTATTGTCCGGTTGCAGCGTGGCCGCGGCAAGGAACGCCGCCTCCGCTGCCTTGGGATCGGTGCGGATCACGGTACGGCCGAGGCCGATCTGTGCGCCGGCGAATTTCGGATCGGATTTGACGGCCGCGCGATAGGCCTGGCCGGCAAGCTCGGCCTGGCCCATGGCGTAGAGCGCGTCGCCGCGCGCGGTCAGCGCCGCGGCACTGTCGGGGTGCTTCGCCAGCACCATGTCGGCGACGCGCAACGCCAGGTCGGGCGCGCCGGAGGCCATCGCCGCATCGGCCACATTCAGCGTAACCTGGGGGCGCGAGGCGGTCGTGTTGCCGAGCATGCCGCAGGCGGTGAGGCTGAGCGACAGCACGGCGATCGCGCCGAGCGCCGGCAGCGTGCTGGCCGAGGTGGGGCTCATGAACTCACTCCTGGGGTGATACTAACGTAGTTTCACCCGGAACGGCCCGCATTTGCAAGGATCATGCAAAGGCGGAGCCCTGGCCTTGCCCTCGCCGCAGGCGATATTGTCCCCCTCGATGCGCCATAGCAGGACGGCCGACGCAATGCCCGCCACAGAGTTCGCCTACACCCCGGCCACCGAACTGGCAGCGCTGATCCGCAGCCGAGCCCTGTCGCCGGTGGAGCTCATGCGCGCCACGCTTGAGCGCATCGAACGCAGCCAACCAGTGTTGAACGCGTTCATTACGGTCGCCGCCGACAGCCGCGATGGCGCAGGCGCGCGTGGCCGAACAAGCGGCGCAGCGTGGCGACACGCTCGGGCCGCTGCATGGCGTGCCGGTGGCGGTGAAGGACCTGGTGCCCACGGCGGGCATCCGCACCACGTGGGGCTCGTTGATCTTCCAGGACCACGTCCCGGACACCGACGCCGTCGCCGTGGCGCGGCTGAAGCAGGCGGGCGCGATCATCGTGGGCAAGACCACCACCCCGGAATTCGGCCAGCAGTGCCTGACCCAGGCGCCGCTGTTCGGCCGCACCCGCAACGCCTGGCGCGCCGACCGCAGTTCCGGCGGGTCGAGCGGCGGCTCGGCGGTGGCGGTCGCCGCCGGCCTGGTGCCAATCGCGGTGGCAACCGACGGTGGAGGCTCCACGCGCATACCGGCCGCCTGCAACGGCGTCGTCGGGTTCAAGCAGGGCCTGGGCGTGGTGCCGCAGGAATACGCGCAAGATGGCTTCGGCAACATCTCCTACATCACGCCGATGACGCGCACGGTCGCCGACACGGCGCTGATGCTGGGCGTGATGGCCGGACCGGACCTGCGCGATCCGCTGACCACGGCGCGGCCGCAGCCCGATTACCTGGCGGCGATCGCCACCGGCGGGGACCTCAAAGGGCTGCGCATCGCGTGGCGCCCGCGGCTCGGCAACAGTGCGCTGGCGACCGCCGTGCTGGCGGCCTGTGAGGCTGCGCTGGACACGTTCGCCGCCCTGGGTGCGTCGGTGGATGAGCTGACCGTTCCGTTCACCAATCCGGAAGCGGTGTGGTTCGTCAACAACGGCGCCTACCGGATGGCGCAGTTCGGCCATCACCTGAGGGCGCATCGCGCCATCATGTGCCCGACCTTCGTGCGGCAGATGGACCGGGTGGCGAACTATTCGGCGGCGGACTGTACGCGGCGATCTTCGAACGCACCAAGCTGTATCGCGAGGTGCAGGCCTGGTTCGAGCATGCGGACATCGTTGCCATGCCAACACTGTCGCGCAGTGCCGTACCGATCGACCAGGACTTCTTCGGACCGATCGAGATCGACAACCAGTCGGTGGAGAACATCCGTGCCTCCTGGTATCCCTACACCATGCCATTCAACCTGACCGGCAATCCGGCGATCAGCCTGCCCTGCGGGTTCGATGCGGCCGGCATGCCTTTGGCGATCCAGCTTGTTGCCCGGCCCGGTGAGGATGCGGCGTTGCTGCGGGTGGCCGCAGCGTTCGAACAGGCGCAGCCATGGGCGCAGATGCAGCCTGTGCTGGCTGAACTGGGATGATGGAATTCAGGCCCGGACCATGACGACGGGGCTCAGGAACACCAAGGCAATCGCGTATGCGGACTGTCGGCCGGCTGGCTGGCTGGTGGCATTGCTCGTGAGTTCTGTGCGGTTCGTTCTGCTGCAAGAACCACGGAGCCGTACAGTCATGTGACCTCGTGCAATGGCACGGGATGCATTAGAAATTGCTGTTAACCCGGGCGTTCGCTTCAGCGTGGCTCGCTGGGAAAGCCGCTCCGTGTTGCTCCGTGGTTCTTCGTGGTCTCCGTGTTAAAAGCTTGCAGCAGAACAAACCGCACCAGCGGCGCCCCGGTCCCGAGCGGACGCTGCCGGCGGACGCGACCGGCAAGCAAATCACAGCGTTACAGCCGGCCGGCGTGCCGCGTCGACGCTCCAAGGTCCAGGGCCGGCGAAGAACAGAAACAGGAAGACGAAGCAGAACAGCACCTCCAGGCCGCCGCCGTTGACCTGTGGAAAGAAGCCGTTCGGCGCGCGGCGCATGAAGTAGGCGACGGCGATTTCACCAGACATGATGAACGCCGCTTCGCGCGAAAATAGACCGATCAGCAGTAGCAGACTGCCCACCAGCTCGATCGCCCCGGCCAGACCCAGCAGCGAAAACATGGTAAAATTGACCGGCGGATGGGCCGGAAAGCCGAAATATTTCGAGAGGCCATATTGCAGGAACAGCAGTGCCGCCATGATGCGCAGGACACTCAGCATGCGCGGCGTCCAGGCCTGTAGGGCCGCCTCATCGATCAGCATTCATTCCCCCGTTGAAGGATGGAGAAGGATGGAGCCCTCCGTCGCTTTTCACCATCCGCCCGACCGCACCGCCGCCACCGTGCGCTCGGCGATCTCCACCATCATCGGAATGTCGCGCAGCGGACGCCCGGATTGCACCGCGTGCGCCAGCACCACCAGGTCTCGCCAGGTGATCGCCGGCTTCGACGCGGCAAGCGGCGGTGGCTGCCCGGCTTTCACCGCACGCGCCCAGAGGGCCGTCAGCAGCAGCCGCTCGGTCCAGACGTCGCGGCGCCGATCCAACGCGCCATCCAGCAAACCGCGCGCCGCATCATCGAGGTCGAGCAGCTTTGCAGCGGCGAGTGCATCGCGCACCTCCGGATCGTCCTCGAACCAAGAAGTCCCACAGGGTGTTCTTGCGCATCCAGTCCGCGCTGCGCCGCAACGATGCGGTGATCGCGATGGCGCTGGTTTGGTCCGCCGGCAGTTCGCCGAACAACCGCTCGGTCTCGGCCGCAACGTCGATCCGGCGGTCCTTCCAGTCGGCGCCGCCGATCGCCTCGGCGATTTCCAGCGCGGCCGGGTCCGGCAAACTGTTGGCCGCCATCCCGACGGCAATTTCATGTTGCACAACGAGATCGATATAGGACCGTTCGATTTCCGGCGCCACGACCTGACGCTGCATTTCCGCTACCATCGACGCGATCTCGCGGCGCGGCGTATCGCGATGGCACCACGCATCGCGGATGCCGAAGCCCTGCTTGAGCAGTAGGCCGGCGATTAATCCGGATCGCCCGGATCGGGTGGCGATCAGCAGGCTTTGTGCCCCCGCACCGTCGATCGAAGAGGCGCGCAGAACGACCTCCGGCCCGCGCTCCCATTGCGCCGGCTGCACGCCTTTCACGCGCGCCTTGCGGATCGCCTGGTCGAGTGCTGCCCGATCCGCCTCGGGTATCCAGTTGCGCAGGGCGATCGCCCGGCGCAGCGACACCGGCGACAGGGTGTCGGGCGCGGCAATCTGGTCCAATGCCAGCGCCGCAGCGCGCCGCACCTCCACATCGGCATCGAGCAACATCAGCGGCACCGCCTCGCGGATCACCGCATGCGGGGAGAGGGCGAGTTCGTGGGCGATGAAGCAACGCAATGCCGGCGGCGCGACCGCGGCGGTTTCGGCCATCGCTTCCATCACCTCGAATGGCGATGTGACGTTACGCGCGAGTTCATCGATCAACGGCCGTATCGCGTGATCGAGCGCCGCTTCCGGCGGCATCGAATCCGGCAGCGACGGCCCCGCACTCATCAACGCCTCGCTGAGCTCGGGTTTCACCGGAACCTTGGCGCGACCCAGCGCGGCGACGAGCGCGAACAGATCCTCATGTTCCAGGACCTCCGCTTCGGCGAGATCCTTCACGTGGTCCTGGTAGTCGTCGAGCAATTCGATTGCCCATTTGTGACCGCTATCGGTCCGATAGCGGATGCGTTCGAGCTGGTAGTTCAGGATAGCCAGGCAGCAGCCACCAGGTTCTCGTCGCGCGGCTGCTGCATGGCTGCGCTCACGGTGACACCCAGGATGGAAGGCAGGCTTTGCGGCGTGGCGTCCAACCAGTCCTGATCTGCTTCCGGCAGCCCCGTTGGCTCGTCTTCCCGCACAAGGCGACTGAGCTCGTCCGCCATCCGCTCGACATGCAGGCGGTTTTCTAACGTGTCCTTCGGCGGCGCGCCCGGCAGGGCGTCAAAGTCGTCGTCGTCTTCATCTTCGTCCTCGTCGTCCGCGAGCATGGCCTCCAGTTCGGCTTCGTCGATGTCGATACCATCCAGGCCGAAATCCGTCAGTTCATCCACCCAGGCGCGAGCGCCGGTAATTGCGCTGGCGACGCTGCCTCGGAAATGCGTGATTTCGGCCGCGTCCAACTCGGCAAGGTCGATGTCGTAAGTGACCGTCAGGTTCGCAGTGAAGTCTGCGTGCTTCACGCCCAGGCTGAACCGGTTGACCATAGGCTCGGCGCTCAGCCGCAGCGTGCCATGCTCCGAGTGGTCGTCCCATTCCTGTAGCAGCCACGGCCGGCCGCCGCCTTTGCGGCGCAGTTCCCGGCGCAGAGTGGAGGTATACTTTGCCTCGACGGGATCGTCGTCGAAATGCTGGATGAGCACGGCACGCGCCAAGCACAGCAACTGGTAGACCAGGAAGTCTCGCTGGGGATCCGCGCGCCACGCATCGGCGGCCGTTGGGGAAGCGGGAGCAGCCATGTTGCACATCCGTTGCTTTGGCCGGCATAGCCGTGTGCCGGGCATTCGGCTTCTGCTTACCGGCGCCGCGCCGCGAAGGTAAGAGGCAGCTTGCCATGCCCGGGTTCCGGCGGCACAGAATGGCATCAACGGGATGGCTTAAACCATGGGAGACGATGCGATGCGACGCCTTCTGGCCGCCGCGATGCTGGCGGCTACCCTCGCGCTGGCCGCGGCAACCGGCAGTGCCCAGGCCCAGACCCTGCGCATCGCCCTGCGCGAGGATGGCGATCTGCTCGATCCTGCGCTGGCACGCACCTATGTCGGACGCATCGTTTTCGCCGGGATGTGCGACAAGCTGTTCGACATCGACGAAAAGCTGCAGATCGTGCCGCAGCTTGCCACGGGCTACGAGTGGGCGGACCCGAAGACCCTCCTGATCCATTTGCGCCCGGACGTGTTGTTCCAGGACGGCGAAAAGCTGGACGCGGCGGCGGTGAAATACACGCTGGATCGCGATGTGACGCTGCCCGGCAGCTTCCGCCGCAGCGAGGTCAGCGCGATCGATCGCGTGGATGTGGTGGACCCGGCGACGGTGCGGGTGGTGCTGAAATCGCCGTCCGGCGCGTTCCTGGCGCAACTCACCGACCGCGCCGGGATGATCGTTTCACCCAAGGCGGCCGCCCAGGAGGGTAAGGATTTCGCCCTGCATCCGGTGTGCGCCGGGCCGTTCCGCTTTGCCGAACGGGTGCCGCAGGACCACATAACGCTGGAGCGGTTTCCGCAATACTGGGACGCAAGGACATTCATTTCGACAAGGTGATCTACCAGGTGATCGTCGACAGCTCCGCACGGTTGGCCAATTTGAAAGCGGGCGCCGTCGATCTGTCCGAGTATATCGTGCCGACCGACGCCGCGGCTGTGAAGGCGGACCCGAAGCTGCGGCTCGTGGTTTCGGATGCGCTGGGTTATGTCGGGATCACCAACAACCTGGCGAACGGTAAGGCGGCGGACAATCCGTACGGCCGCGATGCGCTGGTGCGGCAGGCCTTCAGCCTGGCGATTGATCGCGCCGCCCTGGTGAACGTGGTGTTCAATGACATGTATGTGCCGACGATGCAGGCGGTTCCCGCAGAGTCGCCATTCTACGACGCCGACCTGAAAATGCCGGCACGCGACGTCGCGAAGGCCAAGGCGTTGCTGGCGCAGGCTGGGGTGAAAACGCCGGTGCCGGTGGAGTTGATGGTGGCGAACAGTCCGGACTCCGAGCAAGCCGGCGAGGTGATCCAGTCGATGGCAGCGGAAGCCGGGTTCGATGTGCATATTCGCGCCACCGAATTTGCCACCACGCTGACGCTGTCGGAACAAGGCGATTACCAGGCGCTGCTGATCGGTTGGTCGGGACGCGTGGATATCGATGGCAACACCTATGCCTTCCTGCACAGTCACGCAGTCGCAGAACGTCGTCGGCTATGCCAATCCCGACAGTGGACCACCTGCTTGACGAGGCGCGCGGCATGACCGACGTGCCGCAACGCAAGGTGTTGTACGCGCAGATGATGACTCAGGAGTCGCAGGACCTGCCGATCACGTATCTGTGGACGCCGCGCAACATCGTGGGGATGTCGGCGAAGCTGCAAGGGTTTCGCCCGGTGCCGGACGGCATGATCCGGGTGCAAGGGCTGGAGATGGGCAAGTAGTGCGCGGCTTTCTGGGAGCGCGCATCGCGCAGATCATCCCGACGCTGTTGCTGGTCAGCGTGCTGGTGTTCTGCCTGCAACAGTTGATGCCCGGCGATCCGGCGCTGGTGATGGCCGGCGAGGAACGCGGCGATCCGCAAGTGCTGGCGCAGATCCGCGCCGAGCTGTGGCTCGACCGGCCGCTGCCGGTGCAATACGTGCATTGGCTCGGCAATGTGGTGCAGGGCAACCTCGGGTATTCGTGGCGCATCCGCCAGCCGGTGGCGCAGCTTATCGCGGAAAAGCTGCCGGTGACGCTGCAACTCAGTGGCATGGCGTTTCTGATAGCGGTGCTGATCGGCGTGCCGGCGGGGGTGATCGCCGCCGTGGATCGCAACGGCGTGTGGGACTACGTGGCGAACGGGATCGGGCTGGCGGGGCTGTCCACCCCGAACTTCTGGCTGGGGATCATGCTGATCCTGCTGGTGTCGGTCGATCTCGGCTGGCTACCGCCGTCCGGTTATGTGTCGCTGGCCGAGGATTGGCGCGCATCGCTGGCCACCACGATCATGCCGGCCTTCGTGCTGGGGAATTCGATTGCGGCGATCCTGATGCGGCACACGCGGTCGGCCATGCTGACGGCGCTGGACCAGGATTTCGTGCGCACGGCACGGGCGAAGGGGCTGCGCGAGTGGGTCGTGATCGTGCGGCACGCGCTGCGCAATGCGCTGATCCCGGTGGTGACGTTGGGGGCTTTGGAGTTGGGGACGCTGCTGTCGGGGGCGGTGCTGACGGAGCAAGTGTTCTCGATCCCGGGGTTTGGGAAGCTGATCGTGGATGCGGTGTTCAACCGGGATTATCCGGTGGTGCAGGGCGTGGTGCTGGTGACGGCGGCGCTGTACGTGCTGCTGAATTTGCTGGCGGATGTGCTGTACGTGGTGATCAACCCGAGGCTGCGGGCATGAAACCTCCCCGCTCGCGGCAGGCGCGCGAAGTCCCTCGACGGCTGCGCATCGCGCCGCTCCGGGAGAGGTTAGGTGATCGTGCACCAAAGCCCTGCGCGCCTTGGCTGCGGCGGTTCCTGCATCGGCCGGTCGGGTGGCCGGCCTTGCGGTCATCGTGGTGTTCATCGGTGTGCCGCGCTGCGGCCGCTGATCGCGCCATACGATCCGATCGCCACGTCATGGACCACGATCCGCAAGGCGCCGTCGGCGCTGCACTGGATGGGCACCGACGAAAACGGCCGCGACGTGTTTTCTCGCGTCATCTTCGGCGCCCGCGCCAGTCTGCTGGCCGGCGTCGTTTCGGTGCTGATCGCCGCCGGCATTGGCGTGCCCGCCGGTTTGCTCGCAGGCTTCGCCGGAGGCTGGACCGACGCGCTGCTGTCGCGGCTGGTGGACGCGATGCTCGCCTGCCCGTTCCTGATCCTGGCGATCGCGCTGGCCGCGTTCCTGGGCCCGGACCTGACCAACGCGATGATCGCGATCGGCGTGTCCACCGCGCCGCGCTTCATGCGCGTGGCGCGCGCCGCAACGCTGGATGCCAAGAGCAACGAATACGTGGAAGCCGCGCGCGCGATCGGCAATCCACCCTGGCGAGTCGCGGTGCGGCACGTGCTGCCGAACATCGTGCCGCCGATGCTGGTGCAGGGCACGCTGTCGATCGCCCAGGCGATCATCGCGGAGGCGTCGCTGTCGTTCCTTGGCCTGGGGCAACAGCCGCCCGACCCGTCCTGGGGGTCGATGCTGAACTCGGCGCAGCGGTTCCTGTCGCAGGCGCCGTGGCTGGCGGTGTTTCCAGGGGTGGCGATCTTCCTGTGCGTGCTGTCGTTCAACCTTGTGGGGGACGGGCTGCGCGATGCGCTGGACCCACGGGGGAAGTAAGGATTCGCGGGGAAATAATCGAACCAGCCGCCGGCGGATCATATCTCCCCGTGTCATGGCCGGCGAAGGCCGGCCACCCACGTCTTTTTGCTGTGTGGAGCTAAAGAAAGTCGTGGGTGGACGGCCTTCGCCGGCCATGACACGGGGGGTGAAAGCGCGCGACCGGAGAGTTTGTCTTTCGGGTGGTTGGTATAGGATTCACCGCCACGAGAGCTGATCCTTTGGCAGCCGGCCGGTTGGATCGAACACGCGGCCCCTGTGCGGCCGGCGATCGCTCCATCGCCAGAGGACCAGATTGTGGTCCGCCTCCGTTGCTTCCGGCGCAAAACTCGGCACCAGTATGCCCGCCTGCCCCTCGGCCATCAGTCGCCTCGCGATGCCCAAGAGGGCGGTTCTTTGCCCGCCGACAGGAACGGAAACCACGCGCAGACCATGTCCTCCAGCCGAACATGATGCGCCGCGCGCTCGGGTTCGAAGCGGAGGTCAGCGATATCGTCGCAATCCACCTCGTAGCAGCAAAGAACGCAGGGATGGATCTTGAACGCCAAGCCCTGGTTCGCCTCGTTCACGGCGGTCACGATACTGAGCGCCAGGTAAAGTGCCTCGACCCACGAGGATTGAATCGCGCCCCACGGACCGCGGCACCCGCACCGGACATCGGCTTGAACGACCATCGGGGATCGTGCGCGCAATAGCACGTCCCGACAAACCTCAAGCAAAGCCGCCCATGGCAATGTGGTCGAGATAGTCGCGCAGTGCCGACGCCTGGCCGGTTTTCACCAAGGATTCCGCCGTGCGGCCACCGAAGGCTGCGATTGGCTGCGCGCGGTACCAGGCCATCGCGCGCGTCCTTGCCTCCGGCCCAGTCGGATATCCGGTTGACGATTTCCAGCATCTCCTTGATCCGCGACTGCGTCTTGGCGGCACGGGCCCGATCCGTCTTGTACAGTGCCTGCGGACCAGCCCGATGGTTTCTGCCAACTGGAGCTTCGACATGCCGAAGCTGTCGGCGACGCGGTCCATCTCCACGATGCCGGATCTGCTGATCAGGGATGCAATCAACGGCGTGATCTGCGCGCTGCCTGTGCGAGTTGTAGTCGTCGGCCGGGGTGACCCGGCGGGTCGGCGTCCTCCCCCCGCCGGTTGCAACTTGGCGCGAGCCATGGCCGATCTCCTGACCGATTTATAGGTCATAATCTAGGACGTCGGAACACTCTCGGCAACCACAAGCAAACCGATAGCCCGGCAAAGCACCCAGCAGGATGCGCTGCGAGCGCTTCAGGGCGCCGGAGGCACGACTACAGGGCCGGTCGCATGGGCTGAACGCCCGGACCGCTCCGCTCGTAGATGCCATCCCGGCGTTCACACCGGGTAGTGTGTCACCAGGCTCTGCCCGGCCACCTGCACCGGGTCGGCGTCGATCAGCACGAACGCGAACACGCAGGGCTGCGTGCCGTTGTTGACCCACGCGTGCATCGTGCCGCGCTGCACGACGATGTCGCCCGCCGTCATGTGCACGGTCGCGCCGTCGTCCAGTTCCAGATCGCATTCGCCTGACAGCAGGATGGCGTAATCCACCGTCTCGGTGCGGTGCATGAATTTGGGCGAGCCCGGCGTGAACTCGACGACGCGCACGACCGTGCCCTGGCCGGAGCCGACATAGTTGTGGCGGACGACGAAGCCCTTGCGTTGCGCGGCGTCGGCGGCGTCCGAATTGTCCACTGGCATCTTGTCGGTGGACCAGATCTCGCACCGCGCGCGGCCGGGGCCGCTGGTGGCGGTCAGGCGCTCGTCGGTGGTGACGATGGCTTTGCCGTTGGCGTCATGGCCGGTAACGATACGGCGAACTTCGAGCGTCATTGCTGCCTCCCTTTGCCTGGACGGCGGGAGCCTACCGCGCAAACGCACCGTATTCGAGCGGCGCGATCGCGCACCCTGCCGACTACACGTACTCGAACAGCGCCATGAAGCCGAAATCCATGTGCAATTGCTGGTGGCAATGGAACAGCGTCAGCCCGGGATTGTCGGCGACAAAATCGAATTCGAGTTCCTGGAAGCCGCCCAGCATCACGACATCCTTGATCACCCCGGCGGTCGGCTTGCCGCGCGATGCGCGTCAGTTCGAAGCTGTGCCGGTGCAGGTGCAGCGGATGAATGTCGTCGCTGGCATTGCGGAATTTCAGCCGGTATCGGCGTCCTTCGCTGCACCGTATACATCGGCTTCATGGTCTCCATCGAAAACGGCTCGCCGTTCAGCGTCCACTGGTTGAAGCCGTCGAGCGCGGCGTTGTGCTTGACGATGGTGATCTCGATCGTCTCGTCCGGAGCGGCCGGCGTGCGGCGCCGGCTTGCCGAACCGGTGTAGTCCCAGCGAACGGCTTCGGCTTCGCCCATTGCGGCTTGCCGTGCGGCCGGCGTATTCGACGACGATGCCCATCCCGTGGCCGCGGTCGTCATCCGCAAGATCGCCCATCACCCACACGCCCGGGTGGTTCATCTCGACCATCGCGGAGATGCGCTCGGCGGTGCCCAACCACAGCACCGGCACCTCCGCCGGGGTCGGCACGGATTGCCGTCGAGCGCGACGACGCTGAACACATGGCCGGGCAGCGCCAGACTGCGGATTTCGGTCGCGCTGGCGTTGAGCACATGGAACAGCACGCGTTCGCCCTGCTTCACGCGGATCGGCTCGCCGTGGCCGAGCATCTGGCCGTTGATGCCGAACAGGTCGTAGCCGACCTCGTACCCCTTGGCTTGCCTCGGCGCTGCCTCGTCCGCCGCGTCGCCGATCTGCTGCAGCTCCTTGATCGGCAGCGCCGGCCAGCGCATCCATCGCCATGTCGCCGCCGCGGCTGAAGGTCGGCGCGAATTCCTTCAGCACCAGAAAAACTTCCCGGTCATATGCGCCGGGATCGTCGGCCGGCTCGATGTAGACGGGCCCGGCCTGCCCGGTATAGGTGCCGCGGTTGAGGTCGCCGCCTGCCACGACGTGCGTATGGTAGAAGCGGAAACCAGCGGGCTTCGGCACGAACGCAATCCGCGCGCTGCCTTGCGGCGGGATTACGGCGAGCCTTCCTCGGCCGCGCCGTCCACGTCGCTCGGGATCGTCTGGCCGTGCCAGTGCACCAGTTCCGATGTGTCCGTGTCGTTGTGTATATCGACGACCACGCGCTGGCCTTGCTTGAAGCGCAGCAGCGGGCCCGGGAAACTGCCCGTTATAAAGTGTCGTGGAGACGATGTGTCCGGCGCCAGTTCGACCAGTCCGGTCGCGATGCGCAGAGTATAATCCGGCTTCACGTCGCCGACCTGGTCGGCTGGCGCGCGAGGCGCGGCGCCGAACCGATGAACGGCAGCAGGCTGGCTTTCCGGAGCAGGGAACGGCGTTCGATCAGCACGGCAACGGTCCTCCGGGCGATGAGGCGACGAGGCTACTTGCCTGGCAGCCGGTCCATCAATGGCGTGAAGGTCGGCAGCCCGTCCGAGCCGGTCGGGAAGTTCGCGGCCCCGAGCAAGCTATTCAGTCCTTCACACCAGTCGGGCGCGCTGACGGGCACGATTTGCCAGAGATGCATCGACAACTTCCGCGTCAGCACACTCGGCATCCGACCGTAGACGACCA
>CAVXNH010000004.1:0-55521 GCA_963762885.1 uncultured Alphaproteobacteria bacterium | reverse complement strand
ACCATAGCATGCCGTAAGTAGTTGAGATCGCTCGGTATTCCACGCATGGCCGCCATAGCGTAATTTCAACAGTTGAATTTCAAGCTAGGCCACCGATCCCTGACTCCCTCCATCGGAGCCATCCTCTTTTTGTATCAGAGGCCCCCCGACGTCGAACGCCCGCTCGGGGTCGAGACCTGCCAACAGCGGGTCGCGATCTACACCGGATGCCGCGCGAGGTGGGCCAGCATCAGGGCGTTGACCTGTTCCGGGACCTGATCGGCTGCGTAATGGCCCACGCCGGCGAGCGGGGCGAATGTGTAGGGAGCAGCGATGAACTCGGCGGTGCCTTCGGCCGCCATGCGGCCGACCGTGTCGTCGGCATCGCCCCAGATCAGCAGCGTCGGCACGCGCGTGGGACCCACTGGCGCATGCGCCGTGCCGCGGGCGCGGTACCAGCCGATCGCGGCCGCCATCGCCGGACGGTTGCCGATAACCGAGATGTGCTTCTCGATCGCCGCCTCCGGCACCCCGTTGCGGCGCAGCCGCGCACGCAGCCAATGCGCGTCGTCCGCCAGGACCTTGTCCTCGGCCCCAGGCTCCAGCAGCCATTTGTGATGCGCGGAGCGTGCCGGTTGGTCCGGATCCTCCCGCATGGCGCGGTTGAACGCGAGCGGGTGCGGACGCGACAGCATGGTGAGCGAGCCCAACCGTTCGGGCCAGCGATCGGCGATGTTCCACGACAGGCTGCCACCCCAGTCGTGCCCGGCGAGGTGAAAGCGGCGCTCGCCATGCCCGAGCCCGGCGACGATGGCCATGGCGTCGCCGATCAGCACGTCGATCAGATAGTTGGCGTGGTCTGCCGGGTCCGGGCGTGCGCCGGGTGCGTAGCCGCGCTGATTGGGGGCGGCCGCGAAATAGCCGGCCTCGGCAAGCGCAACGACCTGCGATTCCCAGTAATGGCGGGAGACGCAGAAGCCGTGCAGCATGAACACCAGCGGGCGGCCGGGATCGCCGGCGACCGAGACGTCGAATTCCATCCCCGGCGCTGTGCGCACGATGCGTGTCTCGATCGTCGTGGTCATCGGCGGTTCCTTGCTGGCCGTAGTGCGCGGCGCTCAGTACGGACGGTCGCCCCGCACAAGCATCCGATACAGGCGGCGATGCTGGCTGTGATCGTAATCGAAGCCGGCTTTATGCAATGAGGCGCGGTCGTCGATGATCAGCAGGTCGCCCTTTTCATACTGGTGCGCATAGCAGAATTGTGGCTGCGTGATCTTGTCCGTCAGATCCTGCAAGAAATCCTGGGTTGCTTCGGGCGACATGCCGGTGACCGTCTCGGTCTTGCCCTTGTGAAACCAGACCGCCTTGGTGCCGGTGTCGGGATGGGTGCGGACCAGGGGATGCACGGTCGGCGGTTTCTTCGCCTCGAGCTGGGCCTGCACGATATCCGGATTGCCGGTCTTCATCCGCGCGCTGCTGATCAGCGTATTCTCGGTCTTCGCGTCGGCGATCTGCTGTTTCACGTCGTCGGGGAGCGCTTCGTAGGCCGCACGTGCGTTGCAAACCGATGTCGCACCACCCTTGTCCGGCACGGCTACCGCGTAAAGTATGGTGAACTTGGGCGGCAATTCCTGGTTGGTGTGGTCGGTGTGCCACGTGGCGTTGGCGCCAACTTTCGCGGGCTGGCCCTTGCTGTCTTTGTGACGGTTGTCGAGCACACTGATCAATGGGTGTCCATCGACCAGGTAGCGCCGGTTCTGGTCCTCCATCAGCTCGCCGAAGATTTCTCCGGCGGCTTGTAACTGGCCCGGGCTGAGATGCGCTTGGCCACGAATTACCAGCACTACATTTTCGACGGCCGCGTCGTAGAGCAGCTTCCGCGTCGCGTCGTCGATGGGTTGCGCAAGGTCGATGCCGGTGACGATGGCGCCGATGTGCTCCTTGACCTTGGTAATTTCCATGGACTGTGCGGGTATCATCGATGCGGCAGCGCTCATGATCTGGCTCCTCCTGGCGTGACCCGTGGATGGCGGCGGGCCGGGTGGCGTTTCTGGAAAACGCTCTCGCGGACAGGATCGGCCGAATGTGCGGAGCTATCAAGGGTTGCCCGGTAACCAGTGTCGCGTCTGGTGATACCCGAGGCGTCATACCAGCCCGCGTAATGGTTGACACACTGTCCGCGCGACCCCGTCATGCCGACGGAGGTCGGCATCCACGACTTCGTAGCGCACCGTAGGGGAGAAGTCGTGGATGCCGACCTTCGTCGGCATGACGTGGTGGCACTGTCCGTGCGTCGATGATAACGCTGGCTTGTATTGGTGCCTTAACCCGAGCTTCCTACTTCGAATTACTTCAAGCGCCTGATACTACGAGACTTTCTAATAAAATTGGTCGAAAATGTGCCCATGTAAATCACGCGTTCGTGAGACTTATGAAGAACGAAAAAATGCTATGATTTGCTCTCCGTGATCCGGAAATGCGCGCTCCAAACCCTGCTGCGCCGAGTGTAGCCAGTGGCAGCCCCCTCCAACCGACAAATATCGTGTTGGGCCAGTGGGTTGCAGTATTTGAAAGTAGGAAGCTCGGCTTAACGGATGACGTACCTGCACCGGCCACCGCAGAGCTTGACCCTGTCATCAATGCAGCACTGTGCCGCGACAGATGGCCGGGTCAAGCCCGGCCATGACGGTGGGGACGGTCGGTGCCGCCATGACGGTTGGGCCGGCCGGCGCCACCATAAAGCGGCGACCCCAAGGCCCTCTGCTCTTCGGTTCTTTAACTCAGCCGCACCCGCACGTAGCTTCCCGGCGCGTCCTCGATCGGCTTCAGCTTGCCGTCGCCGGGAACCCTGGCGGGCACTTGCTCTTTCGCCTGCGCTGACACCCAGCGGTGCCAGTCGGGCCACCATGAACCGGCGATCTCGGTGGCGCCTTTGAACCAGGCGTCGGGGTCGGGCGGCAGCGCCTCGTTGATCCAGTGGCTGTACTTGCCGCCCTCGGGCGGGTTCACCACGCCGGCGATATGGCCCGACGCCGCAAGCACGAAGCGCTTCGTCCCGCCCAGCAACTGCGTGCCTTTGTAGGTGGATTTCCACGGCGCGATATGATCCTCGCGGGTGGACAGGAAATACGCCGGCGTCTTGATCTTGCCCAGGTCGATCGGCACGCCCGACAGGGTGATGCCGCCCGGCTTGGACAGCAGATTCTCCTGGTACATCTTGCGCAGGTAGAAGCTGTGCATGCGCGCCGGCATGCGGGTGGAATTGGGCGTTCCAGTACAGCAGGTCGAACGGGAACGGATCGTTGCCGAGCAAATAGTTGTTGACCACGAAGGACCAGATCAGGTCGTTGGCGCGGAGCATGTTGAAGGTCGTGGCCATCTCGCTGCCCTCGAGAAAGCCGCGCTTGTTCATCTTGTCTTCCAGCGACGTGAGCTGTTCCTCGTCGATGAACACACCCAGTTCGCCGGCTTCCTCGAAATCGGTCAGCGCCACGAAGAACGTCGCCGACTTGATGCGGTCGTCCTTCTTTGCCGCCATGTAGGCCAGCGTCGCGGCAAGCAGCGTGCCGCCGAGGCAGTAGCCGATCGCGTTCACCTCGCGCTCGCCGGTTGCCTGTTCGATCGCGTCGAGCGCCGCGAGGTAGCCCAGGTGCATGTAATCCTCGAAGCCCTTCTCGGCGAGCTTCGCGTCCGGGTTGACCCAGGAGATCACGAACACGGTGTGGCCCTGCGACACCGCCCAGCGCACCAGGCTATTCCGCGGCCGCAGGTCGAGGATGTAGAACTTGTTGATCCACGGGGGACCGATCAGCAGCGGGCGCTTCAGCACCTTTTCCGTGGACGGCGTATACTGGATCAACTGCATCAATTCGTTCTGGTAGACCACCTTGCCGGGCGAGACGCCGATGTTCTCGCCCAGTTTGAAGGCCTCCATATCGGTCATCTTGATGTGCAGCTTGCCCTTGCCGTTCTCCAGGTCGGACAGCAGGTTGTTCAGCCCCTTCAGCAGGTTCTCGCCGCCGGTCTCGGCGGTGCGGCGCAGCACCTCCGGGTTGGTGAGCAGGAAGTTGGAGGGGCTCATGGCGTCGCAGAACTGGCGGGAATAGAAATCGACCTTTTGCGCGGTCTTCTTGTCCAGGCCGTCCACGTGCGTCACCACATCCTGCACGTAACGCGCCGACAGCAGGTAGGACTGCTTGATGAAGTCGAAGACCTCGCTGTCCTTCCAGGCGTCGTCCTTGAAGCGCCGGTCGGTAGAGGGCGCGTCGATCACCGGTTCGGACTCGATGCCCATCATGCGCCGCGCGGTGTTCTGCCACAGCGTCATGTAGTCCTGCCAGAAGCCGATCTGCGCCTTCATCATCTGCGCCGGATTGGCCATCAGCCGGGCCGTCATCTCCAGGAACGCGCTGCCGATGTTCAGCGGATCGAGGTCATGCTCCTGGCTGTGCTGGCGCTTCAGCCACTCGCTGACGATGCGCTGGGAGCGCTCGGCGATGTCGGCCATGGAGCGGCCGACCACCGAGGGGTCCGGCAGCTTGAAGGCACTTGCCTCCGGGGTGTCGGCGCTCTTGGCGCCAGATTTGGACCCGGTCGTGCTTGTCTCGGCCATGGGGCATCCTTTGCGTCGGCACCGCCACCGGCTAGAGAAGCGCCGACAGCTTGAGGCAGGTCCGACATATGGTGATTCGCGGAAAGGGCGCGCAACCTACTGACGCAAGCCCCCGGGTTCAAGCGGCGGTATGCGTGCTTCTGCTCGGGGTGGCGCCGATGCTTGCTGGTTGCTCGTCGGTTCCCTCGTCGATCAATCCGGTGACCTGGTGGCACAACATGGAAGGCGGGGAGATCGCAAAGGAGCGGCCGCCGCCGCCGGGCGCAAACGAACCCTATCCCAACCTGGCGACCGTTCCGTCCAAGCCCGAGGCCCCGGACCAGAAGGCGCTGGCGGCGATCACCCAGGGCCTGGTCGCCGACCGGGCGCACGCGGAGTATCTGGCCGCGGCGACGCCGTTGGCAGATCCGTCCTCGCCGGCCGCGTCTCCGGCGCTGTTCGGCCAGGGCACCATGCCGCCGCCGCCGCCCGCCTCCGCCGGGTCGGCGGCTGGAGCGGCGCCCACCGCCAGCGCCTCGCTGGCGGCCGCCAGCGCCCCGCCAGCGCCGAGTGGCCCTGCGGCGCCACCGTCGCCGGCGCCGCGTCAATCGGTTGAGAGTGCGCCGTTGGCGCCTCCCGTTGCCGCCGAACCGCCGCCTGCCCAAGAGGCGACCGCCGAACCGTCTCCCGCGGCGCCCGTGCCGCTCGCGCCGCCTGCGATGGCCGCGGCTCCAGCGCCGGCGGTGCCGCCCGCAGCGCCACCCATTGCCGCGACGCCGCTTCCGCCCCCGGGCAACGCCATGCCTGTGCCGCTCGCGCCACCGGCGCCGGCCGCGGCCCCTGAGCCGGTGGTGCCGCCCGCAGCGCCACCCGTTGCTGCGACGCCGCTTCCGCCCCCGGGCAACGCCATGCCTGTGCCTCCGCCGGCCAATACCGCATCGGTTGCAACACCGGTCATGCCCGCTCCCAACCCGGACGCGCCGCTTGCTCGCCCTGGCGAGGCGGTTACCCCGCCGCCGGCATCGGCTCCGATGCCACCCATTCCGGGTGCACCGCCGCCGCCGCCCAGGCTGTCGGGACCGGGTGCGCCGACCGTGACAGTCGCTTCTGCCGCGCCACCCCTGGCGCCGTCACCGCAGGACGCCAACGCGGTCACGGTGGAATTCGTGGTCGGCTCCGCGACGCTGCCTCCGGGTGCGAACGACGTCCTGAAGGGCGTTGCGGCGCGGCGCGGCAAGGCGGTGATCGCGGTCACCGGCTATGGCGATGCGACCTCCAGCGATCCGGACGCGCAATCCGCCGCGTTGAGCCTGGCGCTGACGCGCGCCCAAGCGGTAGCGAACGCGCTGGCGGGCGACGGGGTGCC
Organism: uncultured Alphaproteobacteria bacterium; assembly: GCA_963762885.1. Taxonomy (GTDB): domain Bacteria; phylum Pseudomonadota; class Alphaproteobacteria; order Acetobacterales; family Acetobacteraceae; genus JASHVB01. The sequence continues at coordinate 49,582 of CAVXNH010000004.1, read as the reverse complement.
GGCGGGCGCCGTGCGCGTCGGCGCCGAAGCCGGCGGTCGCGGCGCGAGCGTGCTTCTGGTACAATAGATCACTGTTTCCGAAAGGCCGCCCATGTCCACCGATTCGTCCGGCGAGTTCCATCGCATCCGCCGCCTGCCGCCCTACGTGTTCGCCGAGGTCAACACCGCCAAGGCGAAGGCGCGCGGCGCCGGCGAGGACATCATCGACCTTGGCATGGGCAATCCGGACAGCGCGACGCCGCCACACATCGTCGCCAAGCTGGTCGAGGCGGTGCAGGACCCGCGCACCCACCGCTACTCGGTGAGCAAGGGCATCCCCGGGCTGCGGCGCGCGCTGGCCGGCTACTACGCCCGCCGATTCGATGTCGGGCTGGACCCGGAGACCGAGGTGATCGCCACGCTCGGGTCGAAGGAGGGGCTGGCCAATCTGGCGTCGGCCATCACCTCGCCGGGCGATACCATCCTGGTGCCAAACCCGTCATACCCGATCCACCAGTTCGGCTTCATTATCGCGGGTGCGGCGGTGCGGAGCGTGCCGGCCTCGCCGGACGAGACGATGCTGCGTGCGCTGGACCGGGCGGTGCGGCACTCGGTGCCGAAGCCGACGGCGCTGATCGTCAACTTCCCGTCGAACCCGACGGCGTACCTGGCCGACCTGGATTTTTATCGCGAGATCGTCGCGTTCGCGCGGCGGCATGAGATCTGGGTGATGTCGGACCTGGCGTATGCGGAGATCTATTTCGGCGACAAGGTGCCGCCGTCGATCCTGCAGGTGCCGGGGGCGAAGGACATCGCGGTGGAGTTCACCTCGCTGTCGAAGACGTACTCCATGCCGGGCTGGCGGATGGGGTTTGCCGCGGGGAACGCTCGGCTGATCAACGCGCTGACGCGGATGAAGTCGTATCTGGACTATGGCGCGTTCACGCCGATCCAGGTCGCCGCGACGGCGGCGCTGAACGGGCCGCAGGATTGCGTGGCGGAGATGCGGGCGCTGTATCGCGAGCGGCGGGACGTGCTGATCAAGGGCCTGGCCTCGGCGGGCTGGGACGTGCCGTGCCCGGAGGCCTCGATGTTCGCCTGGGCGCCGGTACCCCCACGGTATGCGTCGCTGGGGAGCGTGGAGTTTTCCAAGCTGCTGCTAGCGCGGGCCAAGGTCGCGGTGGCGCCCGGGCTGGGGTTCGGCGAGCATGGCGAGGGGTTCGTGCGGATTGCGCTGGTGGAGAACAATCACAGGCTGCGGCAGGCGGTGCGGAACATCAAGATGTTCCTGCAAGCGGGGAGCAATCAGGCAGAGCCTGCGGAAGCGGCGATGTCGTGAGGAGGCGGCGCGGAGGCGCTCTTCCAACGCGTCCTGCTCTTCATGCAGCAGTTGGTCGAGGATGAAGGGGCAATCCGCTGGCCAGGGTAGCGGCGCGACTGGCTCGCGTCGAAGTGGTTCCAGTTGTTCGAGCGCGTCGGCTTAGAGGCTGGCCAGGTCGATCCTCTGCCGCATGGACGGCGCGAATTGTCTTGCAGCTTCCCACTGGCATCGAACCTGTTGTGCTCGCCACTCGTTGCCGTACGGGCTGTCTGGCCAGGCGTGTGCCTTCAGCAGGTGCACCAACATCCGGCGTAAATAGCTCTACCAGTCGTTGAGTTCAGTTCGGCCAACGCATTCGATTTCTTCAATGACGTTCTCCCAGTCCACACCACTCACGTGCTCTTCGCGGGCGAGGCGACGCAGCAGGTCGGCCTGATGTTCTGACCAGGCGAGGACGTCGCGGTCGTAGAGGTCGTTTGGCATGGGCAGATCATAATGCGGGCGCGAGGCCGATGCCTCCGGCCACGCGGCCATGGACGAACTCCGAGCACAGGCCCGGCGTGCACGATGTGGATGGAGGCAGAGGCGGGGCGATGCAGGTGCTGGAAGGGCCTCAAAAGCATCGCTGACCACCCGGTCAGACAGGTGCAACGAGCTGCAGATGTGGAATATCGCCGAGGTCAGGCTCCGCCCGGATCAGCGGGAAGCCGCCTGAGCGGATACTATCGATGCATCACGCCCTCACTGCTTCACAGGCGGCAGCCGCGTAGTGAGATATCTGGACCGAACACGTAACGGTAAAGGATGTAACGAACTATATGTCATGAGTTTCGCCCGCCGCCAGCCGCAGGCCCTCGCTTCGCAAGGCATCGTCTTCCGGCCGTAACCAGGGCGGTCTTTGCTGATAACGCGGGTCCAGAAGTCGCGACCCGAAGCGCTCAAGAACCGCGCGTGCTTCGTCCCGACGCCCCAGAAAGGCCAGGCACCCAGCGATCATTCCCTGGATGTTGCCGGTAAATTCCGGACGCAGGCGAACAGCCTCTTTGTACGTCTCCAGCGCCGCGTCGAATTGACGCGCGTGAAACTGTATAGCCGCGATCCACCTCGTCCAAAGCCAGGTGAGCGGGTCATGCGGGCTGGCGCGCATCGCCTGGCGCAGCCGATCGAGCACTTCATCGCGATACCCGCCAAAGCCAAGCACGAAGCCGAGCATGCTGATCACAAAGGCGCTGTTCGGATTGAGCGCGAGCGCGGTGCGGGCTTCGGAAATCGCCGCTTCCCATTCGCCGTTCCACATCCTCATGTGCGCCAGTACGGCGTGCGCCATCGCATCCTTGTCATCGAGCGAGACGGCAATGCGCGCCTCGTCGCGTGGGGTGCCTTGAACCTCCGATAAGGGGCGCCCGGAGAAGTGCCAGATGTCCCAATGGAGCGCCAGCGCATAGCCGTAATGGCCGGGGGCGAAGTTCGGGTCTAGCCCAATCGCCTGGCGGAAAAAGCCGAGCGCGATCTGGTTCTCCTCCGGTGCGTACTTGTTGAAGTGCCAAACGCCGCGCTGGTAAGCCTCCCAGGCATCGAGGCTATTCGGCGGCTTGCGCAGCACGCGCCGCTGCTCGGCCTCAGCAAGCGCGGGTTCAATCGCCCCGGCGACGCTCGCGGTAATCTCATCCTGGACGGCGAAGATGTCACTGAGGTCGCGGTCGTAGCGGTCAGCCCAGATATGAGTGCCGGCTATCGCATCGATCAACTGGGCCGTAATACGCACGCGATTGCCGCCCTTGCGTACCGAGCCTTCGACCACGTAACGGACGCCAAGCTCGCGCCCGACCTGTTTTATGTCGACCGCCCTGTCCTTGTAGGTGAAGCTCGAATTGCGGGCGATGACGAAGAGCCAGCGGATACGGCTCAGCGCCGTGATGATTTCCTCAACCATCCCATCAGCGAATAACACTTGCTCAGGATCGCCGCTCATGTTCTGGAACGGCAGGACGGCGACCGAGGGTTTATCAGGCAAGGCCAAAGCGGGCTGAACCGGCGCAAAGGCGGGTGCAGCCAGCCGCACTCGGTATGCCCTGATCTTCGCCACGATATTCTTCAATTCCGGCTCGCCGAGGTCATCGACATCCAGCGCCATCTTGCCCGCCGCGTCCTCCTTGACGCGCGACGAAATCACGATGCCGCCGCGGTCCGCCAACGGTTCCAGCCGCGCGGCCACAATCACACCGTCACCGAACAGATCGTCACCTTCCGGCACGACCTCGCCCTGATGCACACCGATCCGCAGGTGCAGCCCGTTCGCCTGGGCGTTCAGCGCGGTCTGGATAGCGATGGCACAACGCAATGCCTGAACCGCGCTGGAGAACTCGAGCAGGAACCCGTCGCCCATGGTTTTGAACAGGCGACCGTCATGCGCGGTCGCGGCAGGCTCGACAATCTCGGCGCGCAGCGCGCGGACGCGTGCCAACGTGGCAGACTCGTCAGCGGCAACCATGGCGGAGTAACCGACGACATCGGCTGCCAGGATGCCAGCAAGACGGCGCTTCTCCCCACTCATGCGCGATGCTCCCTCGTAACGAGCGTAACGCAGCGAGGTTCGGCGGACAATCGAAGCCAGCCACATATCTCGACGGGACGGTTTGGCCCGGCCCGTCGTTTGGGGTTGCCGCCTGCTCAGTGGCCGAAGGTCCGCTCCAGGTCGAATTCCCAGCTGTTCAGGCGAAGGCGGAAGCCCCGGGTCCGACCCTCGGACATGGAGCAGCGCTGGCAAGCATCCCCACCCTGACCATGCAGCGGTCAGGCTGGTCGCCCATGCACTCGCGATAGCGACCATCCGCACCTGTTCAGAAATCCCCCTCGCTGATCGCCGCCGGAAGCTGGCCTCCTACCGTGGTTTCCAGCGTCCCACCGACCGTATCCAAAGCCATCCGTTTTCGGATACAGTTGCGGAACCTGCTGGCCGCCGCTCACAGCGCCATTCGGTATCGGGACGGCTGACTGGCCTGTGACTCGGTGCGGATGCGGAAATCCAACGACGTTCGCACGCAATCGACCTTGGGTAGAGCCCGCTACGCCCTCCAAAATTCGCTTCGCACTGGCTCGTACCGCCATGTGGGACTACCCTATAGCGCATGGACAGCCCTCAGCGCGCCGACGACGCCATCCCAACCGGCCGGCTTGAGACCGCAGCGGAGAAGCGGCGCAGGCTCGCATGGGAGGCTGAACGTCTGGCCGAGGCCTATGCGGACATCGCGGCCGGACGGCTCGTCGATTCCGAAGACGTGGGTGCGTGGCTCGACAGTATCGGCACCGAGCAATCCCGGTTCCCTACTCTGGCCGTTGACTGGCGGCCAATGTGCCGCGAAAGCTGTGCTACACCGATCAAGTGCTTGCCGATTTGGATGAGGTTCGCCGCTGGTTGACCCAACCCGGCGCAGGCCGTGTGGCGCGGCGTCGACTGGCTGCGATCCGCATCGCGATCAATCGGCTGCGTCCGCATCCGTGCCGGTATCCGCTCGGCGAGCATCAGGGCGTGCGGGAACTACCCCGCGACGGGGCTACCGGGCGCTGTACGTCGTGGATCCTGACACCGGTCGCGACGAGACGGCAGGCAATGTTCGGGTTCTGCGGGTGTTCGGTCCTGGCCAGTTACACCAGCGCCTGTAACCCCGAATTTCCAATATCGTCCCGGTCACTGCTATGGTCCTTCCGGCCAACAACCCCTCAATAACAGGGTTTCGTCACAATGCGCCTTTGCACCGTCCCGTCCCGCCACGGCGGCTACTCATGACCCATCCCCTCTCGGTCGCCGTTGCCGGCCTGGGCACCGTCGGCGGCGGCGTGCTGAAGCTGCTGCGCGACAACGCGGACCTGATCGCCGGCCGCGCCGGCCGGCCGATCGCCGTCACGGCCGTGTCGGCGCGTGATCGCACCAAGGATCGCGGCGTCTCGCTGTCCGGCCTGCGCTGGTACGAGGATCCGGTGGCGTTGGCCGAGGACCCGGCGGTGGACGTGATCGTCGAGCTGATCGGCGGCTCGGATGGCCCGGCACGTGCGCTGGCTGAGGCTGCCATCGCCGCCGGCAAGCCCGTGGTCACCGCGAACAAGGCGATGCTGGCGGTGCACGGCGCGGCGCTCGCCGCGGCGGCGGAGGCGCGCAACGTGCCGCTCGGGTTCGAGGCGGCGGTGGCCGGCGGCATCCCCGTCATCAAGGCGTTGCGCGAGGGGCTGGCCGGCAACCGCATCTCCCGCATCGCCGGCATTTTGAACGGCACCTGCAACTATATCCTGACCCAGATGCGTGAGCGCGGCCGGGAGTTCGCGGACGTGCTGGCCGACGCTCAGAAGCTGGGTTACGCCGAGGCCGACCCGTCGTTCGACATCGACGGCATCGATGCGGCGCACAAGCTGGCGATCCTGGCGGCGCTGGCGTTCGGTCGGCCGGTGGCGTTCGACGCGGTGCATGTGGAAGGCATCCGCCGTATCTCCGCGCTGGACATCGCGTTTGCCACCGAGCTTGGCTACCGCATCAAATTGCTCGGCATCGCCCGGCAGTCGGACGGGGGGATCGAGGCACGCGTGCATCCTTGCATGGTGCCGGCGGCGGCGCCGATCGCTCGGGTCGATGGCGTGTTCAACGCCGTGGTGGCCGAGGGCGACTTCGTCGGCCGCGTTATGCTGGAGGGTCGTGGCGCCGGCGCCGGCCCGACCGCCTCGGCGGTGGTGGCGGATCTGATCGACATCGCGCGCAATCGACTGACTCCGGTGTGGGGCGCTGCGTTCGATGCGCTGTCCAACGCGCCGTCGGTGCCGATGAGTTCGCACCTCGGGCCATACTATCTTCGCCTGATGGTGGTGGACCGGCCCGGCGTGATCGCCGACGTCACGGCGGTGCTGCGCGACCATGGCGTGTCGCTGGAGTTGATGCTGCAACGCGGGCGCTCGCCGGGCGAGGCGGTGCCGGTGGTGCTGGTGACACACGAGACGCAGGAAAGCGCGATGACCGCCGCGCTGGAGCGGATCGCTGCGCTGGATGCGGTACTGGAGGCACCGACGCTGATCCGCATCGAGGCGGGATTTACTTAACTTCTTCCGCTGTTGCGGCAGAGGTCGGCGCAAAGCGCCGGGCGAGGGTGGAACGGGTAACCGAACGCTAACGATTTGGCATGTAGCGTTGCGTTGCCTGTTACCATTCAGCCCCAAAGGTGCTATATGAACGCCATGCCAAAGGCTTCGACATACAAGGGTGTGCGTTCGGCGCTGGCGACCAAGTCGGACGCGCGCCGTCGTCAGACGCGTGTCGCAAAGAACGCCGCGCCGGCGAAGGAAACGGCCGCGAGTTGTGATCGGCGAATTCTCGCGGAGATGCAGGTGCAGCTCCGGCAGATCAACGCGACCCTGGATCAAATCGAGCAAAGCATGCGGGAACGGGGGGCCTGGTAGCTCCCGATGGCCGGCCTCGTCGGCGCACTCCAGGAAGTTCTGACGGTCGTTCAGCGACTATCGGATCTTGAGAAGCGTCACGACCGCGAAGTCAAAGAACTGAAGGACGGCATCGGGTCGGTTCGCTCGGAAGCGCGCGACCTGGATCGCCGGGTGCTTGTGCTGGAGACACGTTTCGGTGGCTTGGCAGACCTTGCGGCCACCGAAGCCCGAGCCGCCGCACAGAGCGCGGCGTCACTCGCGGTCGGCGGCGAGTTGCGCGCTATAGGCGAACGGATCGGACGTCTGGAGGGCGGTGGCGGCGCTGCGCCGCATGGCCAGACACTACCTCCGCCGGGCACTACCTGATGATCGCGTCTATCCCTCGTAGGCGAGGATCGACATCCCGCCGTTGGTGTCTGTCACGAAGACTGTACCGTCGGTGGTGACGAACACGTCCGTCGATTGCGTGACCAGTTCGGCGCCGGGGCGGATGTCGACGATCCGCTCCGGCGTTGGCGGAATGAAATGGGCGATCTCGCACGGTTGGTAGGCGTCGCGCAGATCGAAGACGCGCACACCGGCATTGTGCCAGGTGGCGAATACGATCTCCTCGCTCTGGAACGAGCCGGGACGGTTCTCGTGCAGGTTATGCGGCCCGAATTTTCCACCCTTGGCGCAGAAGTCCTCTTCGGCCGGCGTCGGCAGAGTTGCGATCGTGATCGGGTTGGTCGGCTCTCGCACGTCGAGAACCCAGGTGTACGCAAGGCCTTTGGCGCAGCGGTTGCTGGTTGCCTCGTCGGCGACGACCGCCAATCCGCGTCCCGGCAGAGGCAGCGGCGTATGCGTACCGCCGGCATAGGGCGGCGACCACGTGCGATGCGCCAGCAGCTTCGGTTGGGTCGGATCGGCGAGGTCCATCACCGTGAGACCGCCGTCGCGCCAGGCCGCGTAACCAAGATTGCCGGCGGTGATCATGTGATGCAGGGCGAAGCGCTGGCCCTCGCGCCAGGTCGGCGTCTCGCCGCCTGCGCGGTGCATGCCAGGCAGCCACCAACGCCCGACGATCTCCGGTTTCTCGGGATTTGCCATATCGATCGTTGCCAGGATGTGGTCGGTGAAGCCATCGAAATGCACCGAGGCGTACGCGTAACGACCACCCACCCACCAGATGCGATGCAGCCCAATGCCCTCCACCGGCATGAAGCCGATCTCGCGCGGCTCGGACGGATTGGCCAGGCCGAACACCCGCATGCCGGCGGCGAAGTCGCGCTCCCGCTTGCTGAAGCTGTCGGCCAGCGACTTGCTGAAGTAGTCGCTCGCGGCATCGTAGCGCTGCAACGCCCACACGTTCGCGGCGTTGATCGCCAGCAGCAGTCCGTCATGCACCTGGATGTGGCTTGCGCGCGTGTTGGGAGGGCAGGCGATGAAGCGCTCCAGCTTCGGCGCGCGCGGATCGGTGACGTCGATCACGCTGATGCAGTCGGCGAACATGTGCCCGACATAGGCGTGGCCGCGCGCCACCATCACCTGCACGCCATCGGGCCGCCCACCCTGGTCGGTGCGGCCCAACATGCGAATGCCCGGTGCGGTCATTGGTTTCCCCCGTCGCGAATGCGGTCGTGGATGCTGTCATTGCGAGCGAAGGGAAGCAATCTCCCGCATGACCGGCATTATGTAGCAAACGCCATAAAGAATCGTCATCCCCGCGAAAGCCGGGACCCATGCCGCTGGGTCTCCGCATTCGCGGGGTTGACGGTGTAGTTTGCGGTGAATGCGGACCAAGTGGCGTTTGCTATATGATGCCGCGCATGACGAGCAGTGGGTCGTCGTGCGGGAGATTGCTTCGCTTCGACAATGACGCGGGCCGATGCGCCGCCGGGGGTGAAAACGATGACGCCAGTCGTCATCCCCGCGAAAGTGGGGACCCAAGCCGCTTGGGTCCCCACACTCGCGGGGATGACGACATCCGGCGTCGGGGGAGTTTTCATAGCAGGTTGATGGCGGACGATACGCGACGAGAAACGCGAGAAGAGTTGGGGCGTTCGTATCCAACGTCCGTTACCCGCTCCGTTCCGCCCGATGCGCCTGCGCCATCTCGGTCATGCTGGCAAATCGGAAATCGTAGTGCACACCGGGCGGCGGCGGCGACGTGGCGCCCCAGCCCTCCGCGTCCTGCCGGCGGTCGATCCACGCCGACGCCAGCCCCGCGGCATTTGCCGGAGCATGATCATGAAACAGGCTCTGCGCAGTGTGCAGGATGTCGCCTCGCGCCAAACCCATTGTCGCAAGGTGCTCGACCAGATACGCGAAATTGCGCGGGTCGGGCTTGTATGACCCGATGTCCTCGGCGGTGAACACCGCATCGAACGTCACGCCCAACCGAGGCAGCGTCGCGGCGAAGCTGGCACGATCGACGTTGGACAGGATCACCAGCTTGTAGTGCTGCTTCAGGTATTGCAGCGCCGCAACCGTATCGCCGAACGCCGGCCAGTCGCCAACCGAGGCGCCGAACGCCTGGCTCTCCGCCGCCAGTGGCGCGACGTTCCAGGCGCGTGCAAGCTGCGCGTGCACCTCGGTGAGCAATTCCGAATAACGCATCGCCGGGGTCGCGGCTTCCTGACGTGATTCGTGTTCGGCGAAGGTCGTTAGTACCGCATCACGTGACAGCCCGACGCCCGCGCGCTGAAGCAATGGCTGCAACGCGGCCAACAGGCCGCTTTCCCAGTCGATCAGCGTGCCGTAGCAGTCGAAGGTCAGGACGCGGAAATCGGTCAGCATAGATCTGGACCTCGCTTGCGGAGAAGGGGAACGCGAGACGCCGAATGGCGCGGGTGATCGGGACATACGCCGCATTGGGCTGCTCGAGAGAACATGCAGCGTGCCGACCCGATTACCCTCACCCTCGTCGCTTACGCGGCTCGGGCTCTCCCGTGAAGCGGGAGAGGATAACTGTCTCAGTCGAAGATTGCCTCCGGCAATAGCGCGGACACCACATAGTTCGGCACGTCCACCACGTTGGATACCCGCAGGTCTACCGCCACGCTGCAGATCACGTACGCCTGCTGCCGGCTGAAGCCACGTTCCTGCAACAGTTCCATCATGTTCAGCACCGCGTTGCGACAGGCCAGCGTCAGGTTCTCGGCTTCGATCTCGCCGGCCGCATTGATCGGCATGCCCATCACGCCGAGAAACCGTTCCGGCGCCGCGAACCGGGGATCGGTGAAATAGCTCACGCGCGAGAACACCGGCGAATTGAACTTCCTCCGCTCCGCCAGGCCTTTGTGGATACGGAACCGCACCACCGCCGTGGCGCCCATCTCCACCGCGGTGACGCACACCTCGCCGTCGCCTTGCGCGAAATGGCCGTCGCCGGTGGAGAACAATCCGCCTTCCTTGAACACCGGCAGGAACAGTTTGGCCCCCTTTGTCAACTGCTTCACATCGAAATTGCCGCCGTTCTCGCGCGGCGGCAGCGTGCGCAATCCGGTCAGTCCGCACGGACCGGCCGGCACCGCACCTGCTGGATCCGGCGGCAAGGCGAAACCGCCGCGGTCGATCACCCGTTGCTCACGCGCGGTCCACGCGGCCAGCGTTGCGGCCGAGGGCGCCACGGCCGACACCCCCATGAACGGAGCGCCCGGTATCCGCACGCCCGGAAGCTGCGCCGACGTCGCCCATCCGTCCTTGATGTCCCAGTGCACAAGGAACGGCTCGGTCATCACGTCGCGCAGAAATCCCAGCCCCGGCATGATGGCACTGAACGCCGTGGGCTGCGCGACGATGTCGGTGAACTCGATCTCCAGCACGTCGCCTGGCATCGCACCCTTGACGAACACTGGCCCGGTCAGCGGATGCACCGCACCGGTGTCGAGCGCGGCGAAATCGGCGACCGTGGTCGTGGGCGTGATCTGTCCATCCAGCGCGTCCAGGGTTTCAAGCGCGATCTCCTCGCCTTCGCCGATTTCGATCGCCGGCGCGATGTCCGGGTGGTAGCGGTTGTGGCCACAGTTCGGCTGGTCGCAGAGCCGCTTGGCTCGATCGACATGGATCGCGTGCATGGCGCATCCTTCCGATGGGTTGCGCGCGATTGGTAAGTGACCAAAACCGGGTTCGCAAGAGAGCGTCGCCGGAGCACCAACGTCTGCTCCTCGCAATGACAGGTGGGAACGGGTGCTATTGTTGTGTCCCTGACGCTTCGATGCCGCTGCTGCGACCCTTGAAAGGCGGCCGCGATGTGTCAGTCCGCAAGCAGGTTCACCACAAAGACACAAAGGCACGAAGATTGATGAACTTCGTGCCTTTGTGTCTTTGTGGTGAACCTGCTTGCGGACTGACAGCGGCCGGGATCGAAGCGTGCGGATCGCAACACCAGACGCGCGGCACCACCCTCCTCACACCAACCCGAATTGCCGGGCCAGCAACACCATCCCTTCCATCATCATGTGCGCGCACAGATGCGCCGCCATGCCGTTGACGTCCTGCGGCGGACTGACGGTATTGAAATCCATCGCGACGATGTTGAGGCCCGTCAGCGTCCGGATCAGTTCGATGCCCTCGCGTGCCGACAGCCCGCCCCAGGTCGGCGTGCACACGCCTGGCGCCACCGACGGATCGAACACGTCCATGTCCCAGCACAGATAGACCGGCCGCCCAGCCACGCTGTCGCGGAACTCCGCCATGGCCTGGGCGAAGCCGCGGCGCAGCAGGTCCTCCGCGGTGACCACGCGAAAGCCCAGGCCGAGCGCGCGCGGCAGCACGCCGGCGACGTAGGTGAAGCCGCGCACGCCGACATGCCAGGACGCGGCGGCATCGATCGCGCCTTCCTCCGCCGCGTGCGTGAACTGGGTGGCGGCGTTGTAGCGGTCGTCCGCGGTGTAGGCGTAGGCGTCCGTGTGGCTGTCGATGTGCAGCGCGACGAGCCCGGCATGGCGGCGCCCCGCGGCGCGCATCAGCGGCAGCGACACCGACCCGTCGCCACCAATGCCCACCGGCACGGCGCCGGCATCCAGGATGGTGCCGGCGGCTGCCTCGATGCGCGGAATGGCATCGTCGATGCGTCCCGGTGTCAGCACGACATCGCCGCAATCCACGGCGCCGAGCAATTCCAGCACGTCCACATCCGCAAGGCTGGGGTGGTAGCGGCGGATCAGCCCCGATTGCTGCCGCACATGCGCCGGGCCCTGGCGTGCGCCAACGCGGAACGGGTGCGTGCCGCAATCGAACGGCACCCCGAGGATGGCGGCGCGGCAGCCCGGTCCGGGCGGACCGGCGGGCAACTGCATGAACGTTTCAGGCGGGAGGAACAGGGCGTCGGTCATCGTTTCAATACCCGATCCACACCGCGATGGCCGCGGCGCACAGCGACAGCACCAGCAGCACGCACCAAAGGGGAAGAATAAAGCGCATCCAGGTGCCGTACGGCACGCGGCCGGTGCCCAGATACGCCAGCAGCATGCCCGATGTCGGCGTTACCATGTTGGTCAGCCCGTTACCGACCAGATAGGCCAGCACCGTCGTCTGTCCCGACACGCCGGTCAGTTGCGCGATCGGCCAAAGGATCGGCATCGAGATCGCCGCCTTGGCCGAGGTGGAGGGGATCAGCACGTCGAGGATGATCTCGATCCCGACCAGCGCCTCCGCCACCATCACCGGCGTCCGGTCGCGCGCCAGCGCCGCCAGGTCGTTGATGATCGTGTCCAGCACAAGCGATTCCCGCAGCACCACCTCCACGGCGCCGGCCAGGCCGACCAGCAGGGCTGCCAGCATCATGCTCTTCATGCCGTCGACGAACGCCTCGGCGGCATGGTCCGCGCCGACGCGGCCAAGCACGGCGATCACCGCCGCCAGGCCGATATAGAACGCCGCCAGTTCCGGATTGCGCCACTCCAGCGCGTCGGCGCCATATACAATGGCGAGGATGCCCAGCCCCACTGCCGTCAGCACCGCGACCTGTTGCCCGGTCAGCTTTGCCGCCACAAACCCCGCATCGGCGGAGGGGGAAAAACCGCTGCGCCGCACGTTGAACAGCAAGTATGCCATGCCTAGGGCGAGAAACACCACCCATATCGCCAGGCGGAATCCGGCGCCGCTGAACACCGGCACGCCGACGATCGGCTGGGCGATCACCAGCGGCAACGGGTTGGTCACCGATGCCAGGTAGCCGAGCTTCGCCGGGATCGCCACCAGCGCGACCGCAAACAGCGGCCCGAGTTTCAACTTCTCCGCCAGCACCAGCATCATCGGAATCAGCACCAGGTATTCCGAGATCAGGCCGAGAAACGTGCTGCCCGCCGACAGCGCGATCATCAGCGCCGGCGCCAGCAGATAGACGTTGCCGCCGGTGGCGGAGAGCAATCGCTCCATGCCGGCATCGAGTGCGCCGGAGGCTCGCAGCACGCCGAACATGCCGCCCAGGAACATGATCATGAAGATCAGTCCGGCCGCGGCCGTCATGCCCGCCGGAATGGACAAGGCCACCGCAACGACCGGCGCGGGCCAGGCGAGGTGCGGCGTGCTGCGGTGTGGCAGCAGCAGCGCGTCGGCCGATAACTGCTTGGGAATCTCATGGTAGGTGCCAGCGAGCACGTGGCCGTTCGGCGCCCGGTCGAACAGGCCGGATGGAATGATCCAGGTCAGCAATACCGCGGCGGTGATGATCAGGATCATCATCACGATCGGATGCGGCATCAGGCTGCGCCGATGCGCGATCGGTGCGCCGGCTTCGGTTGGTGTGGCGCGCAGCAGTTCCTGGACCATGCTCATCGCCGATTCCCTCCTGAGCGCGACGCTAGCGGCTCGGCCGTTCCAGGCATAGGCGATCAGGGGAGCGCATACGTGCGAGGTTGGTCGTTGCTGTATTGCCACGTGGGGCGATGCCGTTGGCTTGCCGCCGGCGTGCGGTATGGCGGCTCGCCAGGGTGCTGCGCGATTTGACTGTGTCGTCGCTCCGGCATGGGCGTATCTCTCCGCCAGGTGAAACCGGTTTGAAACCATTGGGAGGCATTTAGAGACTTGTTGCGATTTATAATACTTTCAATTTGTGCAGAAAAGGAGTACACACTGACCAACAAGCCTGGGTTGCGGGTGGCCATATCGGGACGCATCGCATGTTGATCCGAACAATTGGACGCGGTTGCCAATCTCGCGCGGTCGGAAACGAACCGCTTGGAGAGGAACGGTGTCAAAATCTGCTGACCACCATTGCCGAACTCGCGCCGGGTTGGTCGGTCGAGTTTTACGATGATAAGTCCGGCAAGCCAGCCGTGATCATCCTGCCGGACGATCCGGACGACGCCGTCGCCTTCCCGTTTCTCGCGATACGTGCTGGAGAATCGACTTTTCTGCTCGAGGAGCTACGCGGCACGGCGTGCCAGACCTTGGGAGAATATCGGGAGTGGGCAGAGGTGGTTCGTGCAGTCCGCTTGCGAATGTTGTTCGACATGCCGATCTCGACGATGCTCCATTGACCTGCGGGAATACGCGCGGACCTGAAGATGCGGTGATGCCATCGAGCCAAAAAATTTACGTGTCGGAAGCTGACGGAGGCAAAAATGCGGGACTTTTCTTTTGCCATCAACCGGTCGGCCCACATGATGGGGCCCGGCGAGAAAAATCAGCAGACGGATGCTTCGGTGGAGTATCAGGTGAACAATCCTTTGCGACGCCGGCTGGAGGATGCGGTTGAGGATGTGTTCCACGCCGCGCTGCAACGTGGCGACCTTGCGTCGGCGGGCGATTTGCTCGGCGTGATGGAAAGCATGCATGCGAGAGGGCGCGTCCGGTTTCAGGTCGAGCGCAAAGGCTCCCCGCTGATGATTGCGCGCGCTCGCAACGAGTTGGTGTCGCGCAAGGCGCGGCGCTACACCGGCGCGGATTGACGTTGGCTCACGCGGAGATAGCGCCTGGCCGGTGATATCCAGCCGCTGCTGGAGCCGGTCGACGCGCGCGCTGACACGGTCCATTTGGGCCTGAAGGTTGCCGACCACATGGGCGCCGCCGGCCACGTCGCTGCGGATGCTCAGCACCGCGCGTTCCAGGGACCCAAGCCGCAGCTTGATTTCCCTGAATTCGTCCGAGTGCTCTGACAGCCGGTCCAACACACGCTGGACCATCACTTGCAGGAGCCCACGCCTGGTTCGGCCACGACCATGGGTTCTTTTATGTGCCGTCGGTTTGTGGCGCGCCACCAATGACCCGCTCGGTACCCGGCCCAGAATAGGCTAACCAGGCAAACAACCAGCTAACCCGCACAACCAACTCCCCAACTCCTCGCGGGTCTGCTACCTTGCCGCGCATGCCGAACTTCGCGTTGGAGAAGGCCGCCGGGGGGCGCGTCGCCGGGGTGGACGAGGTGGGTCGCGGTCCGCTGGCCGGGCCTGTGGTTGCCGCCGCCGTGGTGTTCCCCACCGGCGTGCCGCGCAAACTCGCCGCGATGCTGGACAATTCGAAGAAGTTGACCGCAGAGCAACGGCTTGCGGCGTTCGCGGCGTTGTATGCGTCGGGGCGGGCGGAGATCGCTGTCGCCGCCGCCTCGGTCGCGGAGATCGACCGGCTCAATATCCTGCGCGCCGCCTTGCTGGCGATGTGCCGCGCGGTGGCCCGGCTGCCGGCGGTACCCGACCTTGCGCTGGTGGACGGCAACATCGCGCCGGCGCTGGCATGCCCGGTGCGCTGCGTGGTGGGGGGCGACGCGCGCTGCCTGTCGATCGCCGCGGCCTCGATCGTCGCTAAGGTGGTGCGGGATCGCGCCATGGCACGGCTGGCGGTGCGCTGGCCGGGTTATGGGTGGGAAACCAATGTCGGCTATGCGACGGAGTTCCACCGTGCGGCGCTGACGCGCCTGGGCGCCACGCGCCACCACCGGCCGGCGTTCGCCAGCGTGGCGCAACTGGTGATGGATCTTGGCGGGGATTGACGCGGCGGTCGTCGGGCCGCTACCTCCGATCGTCCGAGTCTGTCTGTGATTCACGAAGTATTGGAACACAGATAAGAAGGGATGCACACTGATATGCCCGGATGACCGCGTTAGTGGGCGCGTGTGCGATCCCGCTCGTGGTACTGCTACCGAACATCTGCACTTATCAGTGTGCATTCGTTCTTGCCTGTATTCCAATTCTTCCTTTACTGGCATCGCCATGCGGTCGCGGAGCTTGACCTTCGAGCTGTAAAGTCCGTGCCGATGCTTTGCTGCGACAGCCCGATGGCGGGCAATAGCCGGCGTATGCCGGCCGCGGAACGCCGGCGCTTGACAGAACGGTCGTGCTGCGCCGAACCCTCCACCACACCGCAGGAGCCGCCCGATGACCGCTTCCTCCTTGCTCTCGCAATTCCGGGCCGCACGGGTTGTGCCGGTGGTCCGCACGCACAGCATGCAGCAGGCCGCCACCGTCGTACAATGGCTGCGCGACGCGGGACTGACGATCTTCGAGATCACCATGACGGTGCCCGACGCGACAGCGCTGATTCGCGAATTGGCGTCGGACCCGGCGCTGCTGATCGGCGCCGGCACCGTGCCGGATCGCGCCACGGCCGAGGCATGCCTCGCCGCGGGAGCGCGCTTCATCGTCGCGCCGTGGGTGGACGCCGCATTGGCGGAACCGTGCCGCGCAGCCGAAGCGGTGCTGATGCTGGGCGCCTTGACCCCGACCGAGGTGCGGGCGGCGCTCGGCGCGGGCGCAGATGTGGTGAAGGTGTTTCCCGCGTCGTCGGTCGGGGGGCCGGGCCATATCCGAGCGTTGCGCAGCGTGTTTCCGGACGTGGCGTTCTGCCCCACCGGCGGGGTCGAGCCCGGCAATGTCGGGGCGTACCTGACGGCGGGCGCGGCGTTCGTGGGCATTGGCGGGGCGCTGGTGGACGAGAAGCGGATTGCGGCCGGCGACCGAGCCTCGATCGAGGCGGCGGCCCGGCAGGTGCTGGGGGGGTGAGTGCTGGCCGGTTGAGAGAAGCGATGCGAACCGGCCGGTGTCATCGGCAGTGAGGCGCATCACAGTCGGGCGGGCGAGAAAACTGGGAGAAACGTGATGGTCGATCTGCTGTTCATGGGCGAGCCGATGTTGGAATTCAACCAACTTCCGCGGCAGCCGGATGGTGTCGTGCATTATCTCGAGGGCCATGGCGGCGACACGTCGAACGCCGCCGTCGCCGCGGCGCGGCAGGGAGCGTCGGTGGGCTACATCACGGCGATCGGCCAGGACGCTCCGGGCGACAGCTTCATCGCCATGTGGGTGCGGGAGAAGGTCGATACGAGCACCGTCATTCGCACTGACCGGGCGCAGACCGGCGTCTATTTCGTCACGCATGACGCGGGCGGGCACCACTTCCTGCATTACCGCAAGGACTCTCCTGCCGCGCTGTATGCGTCTGGAGATCTGCCTCGGGCGGCGATCGCAGCGGCGAAGATGTTCTTCGTGTCGGGCATCAGCCAGGGGATTTCCTCGTCCGCAGCCGACGCTGTGTTCGCGGCGATCGATACCGCGCGCGAACATGGGGTGAAGGTTGCGTATGATACCAACTACCGGCCGCGGCTGTGGCCTCCGGCGCGGGCCGCGGCGGTGATGCATGCCGCGATCACTCATGCTGACTATGTGTTTCCCGGGATGGAGGATGCGCTGGTGTTGACCGGGCTGTCCGACCCGGACGAGATCCTGGACTTCTACCTGGGGCTCGGCTGCCCTGTGGTGGTGCTGAAGATGGGCGAGGCCGGCGCGTATCTCGCGGACGGTGAGCATCGTGTGCATGTTCCGCCGTATGCGGTGGCGTCGGTGGACGCGACGGGGGCGGGCGACACGTTCTGCGGCTCGTTCCTGGCACGGACGCTGGCGGGGGACGGGCCGGAACAAGCGGCACGCTATGCCAATGTGGCGGCGGCGCTGAAGTGCACGGGGTATGGCGCGGTGGCGCCGATCCCGCGGCCCGCCGACGTGCTGCGGGTGCTCAACGCATGAGCCAAATGCTGCCAACCCGGATGGTCAGGATGATCAGCGGGGGGCGCCGACGCCGGAGTTAGTCGCGGGGAGAAGTCGCGCGCGCATGCTGACGATTCGCGGGGAAATAATCGAATCAACTGCCGGTGGATCACGGCTTCCTGTGTCATGGCCGGCCATGACATGGAGGATTACGGCGCGACTGATTGCAGCACTTATACCAACCCGCCGAACGATTGACTCTCGACCGCTTCGCAAGGATCGCCCTACCGTCATGGCCGGCCTCGTGCCGGCCATCCACGCCTTGCCTTCGTGCACGCGACAAAAGGCGTGGATGGCCGGCACGAGCCCCGGGACAAGCGCCCGGGGCCATGGGCCGGCCGTTGTCGTACGTCAATCATTTTGCGGGCTGGTATTACTTCGCCGCGGAGCCTTAGCGGTTCGGCCACAGGCCCGGCGTGGCGACCTCCAGCGAATGCCCGTCCGGATCACGGAAATACAGGCTGGCGCCGCCATGCGGCCATCGCAGGCCACCACGCAGCGGACGGGCGCCCGGTCAGCCGGATAACGCCATTAGCGCCGCGGCCGGATCGACCCGCCCGTCGTACAGGGCACGGCCGACGATCACGCCCTGAAGCATTGTGCCATCGGCGGCCTGACGCAGCTCGACCAGGTCCTGGAGCCCACTCACTCCGCCGGATGCGATCACCGGCGTGGTGAGGTGGCGTGCCAGTTCGATGGTCTCCTCGACGTTCACGCCACTCAACATGCCGTCGCGATCGATGTCCGTGTAGATGATCGCGGCGACGCCGGCATCCTCGAAGCGCAGCGCAAGGTCGCGTGCCGCCAGGGTGGAGGTTTCCGCCCAACCTTCGGTGGCGACCATGCCGTCCCGTGCATCGATGCCGACGGCGATGCGGCCCGGAAAGGCGTGGCAGGCTTGCAGCACCAGCGGCGGGTTCTTTGCCGCGGCGCTGCCCAGGATGACGCGGCGGACGCCGGCGGTGAGCCAGGCCTCGATGCCGGCCATGTCACGGATGCCGCCACCGAGCTGAACCGGCATCTGAACCGCACCCAGGATGGCGGTGACGGCAGCCTGGTTCACCGGGTGGCCGGCGAAGGCTCCGTTCAGGTCCACCACGTGCAGCCATGCGAAGCCGGCATCCTGCCAAACGCGCGCCTGGGCTGCGGGGGAGTCGGCGAACACCGTGGCCTCGTCCATGGCGCCGCGCCGCAGCCTCACGCATTTTCCATCCTTCAAGTCGATCGCGGGGTAGAGGGTCAGTGACATGGGGTTGGCTTGGGTCCTGGGAACGATCGGGAGATTAAGCGGGGGAAGCGGGGGACGAAACCCCACCAATCGGCGGCGCATTCGCGCGTCTTGCGTGGGCGGCTTGTTTGGGTGGGCCGGTGCCGTTTCGTAAGGACGGAAATGTCTCACAAAGTTCAGGGAAGACCAGGAAGGATTCACAAAGACTTGCGGTAATCTCCAAGGGCTTGACGCCGGTCGCTTGAGTCGGACGATCTCGGTAGCGCGCGTACCCGCACTATAGTTTCGGCGAGTCTCAATCCACGATCCCCAGCAGCCACTCTCGTGCAATCCTCCTATCCTCTACCGTAAGCGAATGTCCAATCGGTAGAACATGATGCGTCACCGTAGCGCCAGCACGAGTCAACCGTTCGGCCAACCGGCGACCATCTCCTGGTAGTCTGCGGCTGTCGTTCTCGCCGTCGATGATCAACACGGGGACACCATCCAGCCGGGTCGGCATGTCACGAGTGAATGGTGAGAGTGGCCGAAACAGGATGGCGCCCGCCAGCAAGCCAGGGCGGGTCAGCAGCAGCGCCGCCGCCATGATAGCGCCGTTGGAGAAGCCAATGGCGACGGGGGCCTTGGCGAGGTCATTGCGGCTCGCGATGGACTCAATGAAATCCGCGAGCACCGGCACGCGACTGGCGAGATCGGCTTCATCTATGGTTCGATCCGGGAACCGATGGAAAAACGCGAATCCGCCGTCGATAGCGACGTTTCCCTGAATCCCAAGTACTGGTGCCTGTGGCGCCAGGGCATCTGCCAACGGCAGGAAGTCATGCGCATGACCCCCGGAGCCATGCAGCAGAATCAGCGGCGTTCCAGTCGGATCAGAGCCGCCGTTGAAGTGGTAGAAATGGGTTGGCTGGGTCATGATGACTTGGTTCTGGTTGGTGGGAGACAATTTGACCAAAGAATGGCGGGAACCAAGGCGGGCAGGAACGCTTTGTGAAAGCTTGCCTGCCCCTTCCTTCAGCTTCGTGAGACACGTCTTCTTTGTTTGCTTCCACTCACGCCAGCGCGGTCGCCCGCAGCACGTCCAACGGCTGCAACGTCCCGTCGCGCTCGAAATGCCAGAACGTCCAGCCGTTGCAGGATGGCGCGTTTTGCAGCAACGCCCCCACCTTGTGGATCGAGCCCCGTATCTCCCCCGCCACGACCGTGCCGTCCGCGGCCACCACCGCGGTCACCCGCCGCTGCCGGTCGTGCAGCCGCGTGCCGGGCGGCAGCAGCCCGCGCTCCACCAGGCTGCCGAACGGCACCCTCGGCGAATCCTTGCGCGACATGGTGGTGGCCACCCCGTCCAGCGGCGCCGCCTCGGTGTGGCGGATGCGGCCGATCGCCGCCTCGGCATAGGCCGGGTGCCGCTCCAGGCCGATGAAGTGCCGGTGCAGCCGCTTGGCCACCACGGCCGACGTGCCGGTGCCCAGGAACGGGTCCAGCATGATCTCCCCCGGAGAGGTGGACGCCAGCAGCACCCGGTGCAGCAGCGCCTCGGGTTTTTGGGTCGGGTGCAGCTTCAGGCCGTGCTGGTTGCGCAGGCGCTCGGCGCCCGTGCACAGCGGGATGAACCAGTCGCTGCGCATCTGGATGTCGTCGTTCAGCGCCTTCATCGCCTGGTAGTTGAAGCGGTGGCGCGAGTCCCGCTGCCGCGCCGCCCAGATCAGCGTTTCGTGCGCGTTGGTGAAGCGCCGGCCGCGGAAGTTCGGCATCGGGTTGGCCTTGCGCCACACCACGTCGTTCAGGATCCAGAAACCCAGGTCCTGTAAGATGGCGCCGATGCGGAAGATGTTGTGGTAGGCCCCGATCACCCACAGCGTGCCGTCCTTGCGTAGCAGCCGGCGGCATTCCGTCAGCCATTCCCGGGTGAAGGCGTCGTAGGCCGGGAAATCGATGAACCGGTCCCACTCCTCGTCCACCCCGTCCACCAGGCTGTCGTCCGGACGCCGCAGCTCGCCGCGGAGCTGGAGGTTGTACGGCGGGTCGGCGAACACGCAATGCACCGAGGCCGGCGGCAGCATGCGCATCAGCGGCACGCAGTCGCCCAGCAGGACCTGATCCAGCGGCAGTTCGCGGACGATTTCCACGCGTGTCCTTGGGTGGCGGTGGTCGAGATTGCTCCATGCGCCGGGGTAGGGGCCGGCGACAGGTTGTATCGTGACGGGCCGGCCGGAGCCGCGTCAATCCGGATCGCAGGGCTATCGAGGGTAATAAACATGGGACGGGGTCATCGCATCCGCACCCCTGACCCATGCGACACGGTCTCGGGACGCGCCAAAATCGCTTTGCGGTCCCTGGAAGGCTGCGCCGGGCGCGCGGTCACGGGACGCGCCAGCAGCATCTCCACCAGCTCGTGCACTGCCGACGGCTCCAGGAAACGGAGACAGGCGAGTTGCCGCGGGCAGTCCTCCGCCCGCGCGAGGTAGCAAGGGCTGCACCTCATGTTCCGCTGCAATGCCACAGCCCGTCGGCCCATAGGTCCCCATGCGGTTGCGTCAACCACACCGGAGTGGACACCGATCGTCGGAATTCCCAGCGCAGCAGCTATATGCTTTGGACCGGTGTCATTGCCGATATAGAGCGCACATCGCACCAGCAGCCGCGGCAGATCTTCCAGTGGCAGGCTTCCCGCCACTGACGCCACACGACCGGGCAGCAGGGCGTTGCGCATGAGCGTCTCTGCGACGGCCGCATCATCCGGGCCGCCGACCAGCAGCACACTGACGCCGTCATGCTCTACGATGAGATCGATCAACGCAGAGAAATGCTTCTCCGGCCACAGTTTCGTGACGTTCCCGGCACCGGGATGCACCGCGACGACCGGTCGGGCGAACAAGGCCTGCACTGGTTCGGGCAACGACTCGAGGCCAATGGGCTCTGGCGCAACCGCGAGCATTTCCGGGCCCGTCGCACAGGCGGCGTCCACGGCAGCCACCAGCGCCAGCAGGTCATCAACGATGTGGCTGCGCTTGCGGTGCAGCGCCTTGTCCCCGTCCCATTCCAACGCAATGTCGAGAAAGGGAAATCGCCCGAGGGTATCATAGCCGGCCAGAATGCGTGCGCCGGTGTACCGCAGCACCTCACGCGTAGCGTGGTGTTGACGCAAGTCGATTGCCAGGTCGAACCGGTATTTATGGAGCAGCGTCTCCAGCCGCGCGAAATCTTCCTTGGTAAGGTTCATTTCGCCCAACTGAGAACGGGGGTGAAAGAATTCGAACTCGATGAATTCGTCGATCGCCGGTTCCAGCGCGCCAAGGGCACGCGCGGCCTGGCCGGCCAGCAGCGTGATGCGGGCATCGGGAAACGACGTTTTCAGCTTCCGGATCGCCGGTAGCGCGGTGACGACATCGCCGATATGGTCCAGTTTTACCACCAGAATGCGTCGGATACTCTCTCGTCGGAACATCGGATGACCGGCGAAGATGCTCCGCGTCTGCTCGTCATCCGGCCGGTAATCATCCGAATGGCGCGACAGGCGCGAGCTGAAATAAGGGTCGCCGACTGCGAACAAGGTCCTCCAGCGCTTCTCGAAATGCCCGCTATTGAACGCGTCCTGCGTCGGATCCTGGTCGGCCAGTCGATGTTTGATCAGCGTCACAAGTTCGTGGTGGATCAGCGTCGCATGCGGTGTGTATACGATCAGCTTCCCGGCCTGGTGCGCGCGCAGGCAGAAGTCCAGGTCGCTGTTGATCACGGCATAGGCTTCGTCGAAACCACCGAGGTCCTCGAAGAATGAACGCCGCATCAACATGCATGCGCCCGTCACCGCAATAACGTTGCGTTGGGTCAAGGCAAGTCCGAAATAGCCCGGGTCGTTTGACGCGTTGAAACGGAATGCGTGCCTGCCGATACCGTCGCCCAGGAACATCCCGGCGTGCTGCACCTTGCGGTCCGGGTAGAGCAGTTGTGGCCCGACAACGCCTACCTCGGGCCGTGCCGCATGCTCCAGCAATGCATCCAGCCAGTCCTCCTGTTCAATCTCTACGTCGTCGTTCAGGTACAGCAGATATTCGCCGTCGCTCGCATTCACGGCGATGTTGTTGAACCGCGACCAGTTGAACGCCTCGCGGACGTCGACGATCTTATCAGAGTTTCGCTTCAGCCAGACCTTCCAGGACGCCTTGCCTTCCCTGATGTTGTCGACGCAAATGATCTCGTAATTGCGGTACGCTGTCTTGGCCCGTACGTACGGAGACAAGTCTCGATAAGCCCGTTCACGCCGCACGTTGGTATGATGATGGAGACCTTGCCGGATGCGTGCTTTGTCCGCTTCAGGCGGAACGTGCCGGGGATGCACCCCGGCAGCACGGTCGCGGCAGTGCGCCGCCGTCGCGCGGCACGAGCCAACGCAGTGCGGCTTTGGACGTCGTCGTCCAGCGTCTCGGGCCCGCGCTCAGCCAGCAGCTTGGGCACGTGGCGTACTGCTGCGGCTTGTTCAGTGCAGCGCAGGAGCAGGTCGTATTCGCCGCAGGTGAACAGAGCACGCAGCACCTGGCCGCACCGCCCCAGCAGCGCCGCGGTGGCAAACCAGGGTCGGCCGATATAGTTGGTCGACAACAGCAGGTCGGGTGAGAAATCCGGCTTGAAGAAGGGTTCGCGTCGCTGACTGGCCGGATTCAATCGCACCTCATCAGCGTAAAAGAAGTCCGCCTCCGGGTGCAGGGCGCTGGCCAGAGCGATTTCAGCCAACGCGTCGCAACCCAGGCGATCGCCCGGACAGAGCGCGCCATAAAGTGTGCCTGCGCCATGGGCCGCAGCCGATATCGGGTCGACCCCGGGCTCCGCCGGATCCACCACAGCCACCCGCGCCGCCAGTTGGTAATCCGCCAGCAGTTCATTGATGGCAGGGCGAGCACCAGGATGATCCATCAGCACGGTCAGCCGCCACCCGTCGTACGCCTGGCTCCGCAACGAATCCAAAGTGGTACGCAGCAAATCCGGCACGATCATGGCCGGCTGGCGAAGCAGCAGATGGAAATTGGAGCGATGGCTCATCTGATCGAGCGCGGCGGCCAAAATCGCCACCTCGACTTCGGGTATGCGCCGGCGGATGCTGAACAGTTCGTCGACATCCGCGGATTTCTTCACTTCGATCCGGAAGCGATCGATCAGCTCCTGGCCGTTGCGGGCACGGACCGTTAGCGTTATCAGGTGGGCGCCGTTGTTCAGCGCGCGCGGCGGACAGTGAAACGCGTAACCGCTGCGCAGCGCGTTGTCCCAGTCCGGCAGCGCAGAACCGACATCCTGACGCGCAAGACCATAATGTGCCTCGCCAAGGAGAATGTCATCGAGCGACACGTTGATCTCGGCCACGCCGGAGCGGGCGACAACCCAGCCCTCGATGGTCAGACGTTCGGTGATTGGCCCGATCACGACACCGCTGACCACCTGCGGGCTATCGAGTTGGAAGCGGAATTCCGCAAGATCAGCAGAGGCAGCTAGCGCGTTGGTCGCCGTTGCGGCGGCCTGGACAGGGGCGAATATCCGCTTGCCTGGAGACCGCTCTTCATCCAGCGCACTACGCAAAACGAGGCCGATATGATGCTCGCCTGCCGAGAGACCGGGGATCTGCTGCTCGAAACGGAAACCGGAGAAACCCGCGGCCGGATTCAAGGGAAATGCACCGCCGACATCGGGTCGTGGCAGGGCAAGCTCGGCGTTGCCAACGACCTCCCCGTCAAGATCGACAACCACTTCGGTGAGGCCGAGTTCGCAAAATGCCCAGCCGAGAATCCGCAACTGGCCGTGCGTCGTGAAGCTCGCCTCGTCCCAGAAATAGGTGATCTTGCGCCGAGGATCTTCGCCTGATCGGGCAGTTGCAGGTGCGATACCGTCGCTCGGCGTGGCCGATTTCCGGGCGATGCCGAAATCGGGCGGCACGCTGGGGACGAGGCGCAAGCCTGGCGCCGGAAGAGGTGCAGAATCCTGCCGCACTGCCTTACGCGGCGCGGCGCGGCCCGATATTCGTTTCACAGGCAGCGCCCCTCCTGCGTTCCTCGCCACCGGTCAATGCCGGCACCGGGCTCCCGTCCATAGCAACCTACGCCCAGGCACGCTCACTGAGTAGACGATCGTCGCGGCACGAAATCCGGCGCCTATGTTGATCACCGCAACGGGCTGTTGGCCGGCTCCATCGGGAACTTCAGGACCGGAGAGATCGTCCGCTGGAAGGCGAGCGGTGATGCCCGTGTCTGCACGATCACGCTAACAACGTCAGCCCGCATGCCCGGAGGCGGACGAGACTGGCAGCAACACGCCACCGCCCGGGGGGCGCTTCACCTGACCCCACGCGCCATCCCACCGCCTCAGCGAGCCAGCCAACCCCCATCCACCGCCAGCACGTGCCCCGTGACATAAGAAGCAGCGTCCGAGGCGAGAAACACCACCGGCCCCGCAAGGTCCGTCGCCAGCCCCCACCGCCCCAACGGAATCCGTGCGAGGATCTCCGCGCTACGCACCGGATCGGCCCGCAGCGGCGCGGTGTTGTTGGTCGCCATGTAGCCGGGAGCGATCGCATTCACCGTGATGCTGTGTTTCGCCCACTCATTCGCCATCAGCCGGGTCAGCCCCGCCACGCCGCTCTTGGCCGCGGTGTAGGACGGCACGCGGATGCCGCCCTGGAACGACAGCAACGAGGCAACGTTGATGATCCGTCCCGCCGTCCGCTGCCGGATGAACTGCCGCGCAGCCGCCTGGGAGAGGAAGAACACCGCCTTCAGGTTCACCGCCATCACGTCGTCCCAGTCCTTTTCGGTGAACTCCAGAGCGTCGGCCCGGCGGATGATGCCGGCGTTGTTCACCAGGATGTCGATGCGTCCGAACGCCTCGGCCGCATGGTTGATGACGTCCTCGGCCGACGCCGTGGCCAGGTCGGCGCCGACGTCCTGAAACCGCCGCCCCATGCGATGCACCGCCGCCGAGGTTTCGCTCGGCTGCACCAGGTTCACGCCGACGATGTCGCAGCCTTCCTGCGCCAGGGCCAATGCCATGCCCTGGCCCAATCCGGTGTCGCAGCCGGTCACCACGGCAACCTTGCCGCTCAGATTGAACATGCCCTGTCTCCCTGCCGGTCAGCGCAGATCGGCTGTGCGCACCTGATCCATGTCGTCGAATGTCTGGTTCTCGCCGACCATGCCCCAGATGAAGGTGTACGCTTGCGTCCCCACCCCGGTATGGACCGACCAGCTCGGGTTGATCACCGCTTGCTCATTCCGCACCACGATGTGCCGCGTCTCTTGCGGCTCCCCCATGATGTGGAAGACGCAGCCGTCCGGCGGCAGGCGGAAATAGAAATAGACCTCCATGCGGCGCTCATGCGTGTGGCACGGCATGGTGTTCCACAGGCTGCCCGGCTCCAGCTTGGTCATGCCCATCGCGAGCTGGCAGGTCAGCAGCACCGCCGGATCGAAGAACTTGTTGATGGTGCGCCGGTTCGACGTAAGTGGATCGCCCAGCGTGCTGTGCAGCGCCTGCCCCAGCGTGACCTTGCGTGTCGGGTACGACCGGTGCGCCGGTGCCGAGTTGTAATAGAACTTCGCCGGATTGGCCGGATCGAAGCTGCCGAAGCTCAGCTCACACGCACCCTGGCCGACATACAGCGCGTCTTCCGCGCCCACCTCGGTGGTCACGCCGTCGATTTTCGCCCAGCCCGGCCCGCCGATATTGATCAACCCCATCTCGCGGCGTTGCAGGAAGAAATCGACCCCGTAGGCCTTGCCGAGTTCGGCCGGCAGCACGACCGGCGCACGCACGGGGCTTATTCCGCCGAGGACGATGCGGTCGATATGGCTGTAGGTCATTGTCAGTTCGTCCGGGCGGAACACCTCCGGCACCAGGAACTGCGAGCGGAGCCCTTCGGTATCGAGCGTGCGGGCGTGGGCGGAGTGGATCGCTTGCCTGGTGTCCATCACACTGCTCCATGGATTGGTTCGTGGGCGGCGGCCGCCGCCTGGCGCAGTTGGTAGCGCTTGGAGTTCATGCCGAAGTGGCCGGCCCACCACGCCGTCAGGAACGGCGTCAGCATGGCGGTGACGACCACCGATGTGGCGATCAACGCCGTGGCCGAAGGCGCGATCGGCACGTATTGCGGCGCCAGCGACGCGATCACCGCCGGAACCGTGACGGCGGCGCCGGCGGTCGAGCCGGCCGCGACGCCGGCGGTGCCATTACCCTTGCCAAGCAGGATGTCGGCCAGCACCAGCATGGTGCCGGTGATCGCGATCACCGACAGGCCCAGCAGGATGCCCAGCAGGCCGGTGTTCAGGATGACCGTGAAGTTCAGGCCGTTGCCAAGTGCGAAGGCGAAGAACGGCACCATCACGTTGACGCCCTGGCTGAAGAAGGCGCGCAGGTCCTTGTCGAGGTTGCCCAGCGCGAAGCCGATCAGGAACGGCAGCAGCGCGCCGACCAGGCTCTGCCACGGAAACGCCGCCAGCCCGGTCAGGCCGAGCGTGCACATCGTCATGAATGGCCCGGATTCCAGCGACATCAAGCAGAACGCGCTGGCTTCCTCCTTGGTGCCGAACTGCTGCATCAGCGCCATGTAGAGGCCGCCATTGGTGTCGTTCATCGACGCCATGATCGCCAGCACCGAAAGCCCGGCGAAGAACCCGCTATCGATGCTGCCCGACGGTATGAAGTGGGCCGCGAGCATGGCGACGACGGCGGCGGTGAGCACCTTCACCGCGACCAGCACGCCGCTCTTACGCAGCACGATCGGCGCCGCCTTCAGGCTGATGCTGGCGCCCATGCAGAAGAACCACACCGACAGGATCGGCAAGGTGCCGGTGATCATGCCGTTGGTGAACGAGCCGAAGAACTTGCCGGTGTTTGGAGCGAACGTGTTCAGGCACGCCCCCAGGAACAGCGGCACGATCATCATGCCGCCGGGTAGCTTTTCGACAGTCCGTTTGATGTTCACGGCGGCCTCCTTGGAATGAGGGCGGCGGCGTAGGGTCAGCAGTGCGCACCGGGCGCACTCGGATGTTTCTCCATCTGCTCTTATCGGTTGGAGATCGCATTGATCTGGGTCAAGCACACAAAAAACCTCTCCCGCGGGAGCGGGAGAGGTCGAGACGCGTGAGCGTCGAGGGTGAGGGTGATCGGGTCGGCAGGTAGCAGGTAGAGCGTGCCGACCCGATCACCCTCACCCGGCTCGCTACGCTCGCCGACCTCTCCCGCTCCCGCGGGAGAGGTTCACCACGTCACTTCAAGCGAACCCGTACAGCCGGCCCGGGTTCTCCACCAGGATGCGATGGCGCGTCTTCTCATCCGGCGCCCATACCGCCAGCAGGTCGAACAGCAGCGCGTCGTCCGGTTTGTTCGTGTCCTTCTCGGTCGGATGCGGCCAGTCGCTGCCCCAGACCAGGCGTTGCGGCGCCAGCTTCACATAGGCCTGCGCCACCGCCGTGCTGTCGGCATAGGTCGGCGGTCCCACCTTCGTGTCGGCATAGGCGCCGGACAGCTTCACCCAGCCCTTGCCCTTCGTCAGCAATGCACTGACCACCGCAAAGGTCGGGTCATTCACCCCGGCCGGCTCGTTCAGATGCGCCAGGTGGTCGAACACGATCGGCGTCGGCACGCGGTCCCACAAATCCTTGTTCGCCAGGATCTTCTCGGACGTCATGTTGATCTGGATGTGCCAGCCCAACCGGTGCACGCGTCGCGACAGCGGCTCGATCATCTCGATCGTCGTCGCGCCGGCCTGGGCGATATTGAACCGGATGCCACGCACCCCGGCGGCTTGCAGTTTGTGCAACTCCGCGTCGGTCACGCCGGTGTTGACCACCGCCACGCCGCGCGCGGTCGCCTTGCCGAATTGCCCCAGGGCATCGAGCAAGCAGCGGTTGTCGACGCCGTAGGTGGAGGGCTGCACGACGACGTGGCGCGTCGTGCCGATGCGCTGTTGCAGCAGCCGGTAATCCGCGACGGTGGCGTCGCCCGGCCGGAGCGTCGCGGTCGGATCGACCGGAAACCGCGAGTCGTAGATGTGGTGATGGCAGTCGGTGGCATTCGGTGGCGCCTTCAGCGTCGGCCGTTCGGTTCCGGTCGACCACTTCACCTGCTGCTGCGCGCCAGCGGTTTGCGTGAAAGCGAGGCCTGCCGTTGCGGCGCCGCCCGCCAGGACGGCGCGGCGGCTCAATGGATTGTGTTGCATCGTTTCCCCCGGTGCTGATTGCGGCCTAACGTGAGCCGCCGCGCGCAGGGCGTCCAGCGGGCTATTCCCGGCATGCCATGAAGGGCGTCTGGAATTGGTCGGGACCGGTTCCGACGGCAGGCTTCTATATGGCGTATATATCAAGATCGGACAGTAGAATACTTGTTTTTATATAAAATGACTCCGATAGTGATGTCTGCTGACCCGGCCATCGCATGACTGAGTCCCGAGTGCGCAAAACGCTGAAAAAATCGACGGATTATATAAAGTATCTATGAGTATTCTGACTTTGGGCATCGAACTGATATCTACGAGCTGATATCCTCTGCCGTATGAGGGTCACGGGTGACCGCGAATTAGGCAGAACCATCGGCATGTCGTTCTCACGCTCGGTTAGTCAGTCCGCTGGAGAGACACGTTGGACGCCGGGACGCCGCCGATGTGGCAGCCACACATTCTCATCCCCACCCAACCGCTACCTACCATGAGCGGGTGGCGCGTGACCTGGCCGCACCGGCGAGTTCACCTGCATCCGATCGCCGGGGCACTATGCCTCGCCCTCGCCGCATTCGTGGTAGCGCTCCCGATCAATCTACTGCTCGACCAGGCCAGTCTTTCACGCGTCTTCCTGGTCGCCGTTCTGATCACCGCCGTCACCTACGGTCTGTGGCCCTCGCTGTTCGCGAGCCTGATCAGCGTGCTTATCTACGACTTCTTCTTCATCCCGCCGATCTACTCCCTATCGGTGTCGTCCACCGAGGACGTGGTCAACCTGGTCTTGTTCGCGCTCACCGCGGTGGTCGTCAGCACCCTGGCGGCGCGTGTCCGGCGCTATGCGGTGGCAGCCGACAAGCGTGCGCTGACCGCCGAAAAGCTCGCGGCGTTCAACCGCCGGGTTTCCTCCGGCGTGACATTGCAGGAGGTCCTGGATACCGCGACAGAACAGATGGCCTCGCTGCTCCACCGACCCGCGACGCTGATTTTTCTGCAAGCCGGCGAGGCCGCCATCAAGTCGCAATCCCCTCACGCCCCGGGGCCGGATGCCGCATGCCTGCAAGCCATCGGCAACTGGTTGGCGATGCCAACTTTCGGCGCGGACCGCCAGATGATTGCCTGGGGAACCTGGCAATTCCATCCCCTGCAAACGTCGGATCACCCGATCGGTGCGGTGGGCCTTCAGCTCCCGCACAGCCAGACCGATAGCGACGCCGATCCACTGCTCGAGGCACTGGTAGAGCAAACCGCGCTGGCGATCGAACGCCTCGCCTTGCGTGAGCACCTTGAAGATGCCCGCCTGCAAGCCGAGGCGGAGCGGCTGCGCTCAACCTTGCTTGCCTCGATCTCGCACGATCTGCGCAACCCGCTCGCATACATTGTCGGTTCGTCCAGCGGGTTGGAACGGCAATGGAACAGACTTCCGGACGACGAAAAGATCGCCCTGGTTCAGACCATCCGATCGGAAGCGGAGCGATTGGACGTGTTCATCGCCAATATGCTCGACATCACGCGCATCGAGGCGGGCGTCGTGAAACCGCGCCGCGACGTCCTTTATCTGTCCGAGGCGGTCGGCGCGGCGGTGAACCAGGCCACACGTGTGCTCGCCGATCACCGGCTGGTGCTGGATCTGCCTGCCGACCTGCCAATGGTGGAAGCGGACGCCGCCTTGTTGCAGCAGGCGCTCTATAACGTCATCGAAAATGCCGCGAAATACTCGCCTTCCGAGTTCGCTGATCCGCATCACCGTCCGCTCACAGGAGCAGGATTTGCAGATCCGCGTGACGGATGAAGGCCCGGGAATTCCCGAAGCGGAACTTGAACTGGTGCTCGAGAAATTCTACCGGGCCAACAATGTGGCGCGACAGAACGGCACCGGCCTTGGGCTGGCCATCTGCCGCGGCTTTATCGAGGCGATGCGTGGCAGAATCGAAGTTGCCAATCGTGACGACCGGCATGGCACGGTAGTTGCTATCTCACTTCCAATCGCCCCTCAACAGGCCATCCGCGAGCTTGAAATATCATGAAAGTGTCGCCGCCTCCTCCACGCATACTGATCGTTGACGATGAGCCGGCGATGCGGCGATTGCTGCGGCTGGGTCTGGGCCCGGACGGGTATGTCGTGTCCGAAACCGACCGGGGCATGGGTGCGCTGGAGGCCGTTCGCCGTCGCGACACCGACCTGATCGTGCTGGATCTCGGCCTGCCGGACGTCGACGGCCTCGAGGTGATCAAGCGCATCCGCTATGCACAGTCGGATGTTCCCATCATCGTCTTGTCGAACCGCGGCGACGAAGGGGCCAAGGTCGCCGCGCTCGACCTGGGGGCGGACGACTTCGTCACCAAGCCATTCGGCATCGAGGAACTGCTGGCGCGCATCCGCGTGTTGCAGCGTCACCGGGTGCAGCCGGCCACCGATCAGTCGGTCATCGAAGCCGGCGAATTGCGGCTCGACGTCATTCACCGCACCGCGACCATCCGCGGCACCGAGGTTCGCCTGTCGCCGCGCGAATTTACCTTGCTGCAATTGCTTGCAACGCATGCGGGCAAAGTCCTCACCCACAGCTTCATCTTGCGGCATGTCTGGGGCATCGGCACCGACGTGCAATACCTGCGAATCTATATCCGTGCGCTGCGTCAGAAGCTGGAGCAGGAGCCGGAACGGCCGACATTGCTGGTTACCGAACCAGGCGTGGGCTACCGGTTGCGCGTCCCCGAGTCAGCGGTTGCCGCGGCTGTGCTTGCCGATGCGTCGGCGTCCGCGATGGAGCCGGGGCGCACCCTCAGCCGGTAGCCACTGCCGCGCACACTGAGCAAGTGCGCTGGATGGGCGGAGTCCGGCTCGATCTTGTGGCGCAGGCTGCTGATGGTCCGGCGCAGGTTCTGCCGCGAGCCGCTATAGCCGCGGCCCCATACGCGCTGCACGATCTCGTCGTGCGACAGGGTTCCCCCTCTCGCGCCGACCAGCAGCGCGAGCAAATCGAATTCCTTACGGGTCAGCGCGACCAGCTTGCCGCCGATGCGAACCCTGCGTTCCAGCGTATCCACCTCGATCGGACCGAGACCGGTCGCCAGCACGCTGGGTCCTTGCCAGGCGCCTATGCGCTGCAACAGCCGCCGTACTCGGGCGGCCAGTTCAGGCAGCAGGAACGGCTCGTCGATGCAGTCGTCGGCGCCTCCATCCAGGACCTGCGTCGGCGTGATCGAGCCTCCCGCCCGCATCAAAGCCATGATCGGCGCAGAGCACAGGTCGCGAACGCGCCGGATCAGTTCCACACCGGAGATATCGTCCATCTCGGTGGACAGGATGGCCAGATCCGGGGGCGTGCGCCGGATAAGATCGAGCGCTTCGCGGCCGGTTTCCGCGGTAACCACGACGTAGCTTGCCGCACCGAAATGCCGTCGCAGGAGCCGGCAAATGCCCGGATCGGCATCCGCAACCAGGATCCGCGGATGGTTCAGCATTGGCGGAGTGAAGCCAGGCGGGTCACCTCGGTGCGTCCGCCCCCGGTTGGTTACTGGCTGTTGCGACGTCGGTGCGGTTCCACCATCCGCCGCCGAGCGCCTGGAACAGTGCCGCGGTATCGGCCAGCCGGTTCGCTTCGGCCTGCACCAGCGCCACGCGCGTCTGCTGATAGGCGTTCTCCGCATTCAGCAACAAAAGATACGCGACCTGACCGAGATCAAGCTGTCGCCGCACGATGTCCAGGCTGCGCGATGCTGCGCGTTCCGACGCAACCGCGGCGTTGAGCGCATCGGCGTCGGCTTGCAGCGCGCGCAACGAATCCGCCACGTTCTGGAACGCTGTCATGGCCGTGCTGGTGTATTGCGCCGCCGCCTGGTCGAACGCTGCCTGGGCGGCGCGTTGCTTGTGCAGCAACGTGCCGAAATCGAAGATCGGCGTCGTAAGGCCACCCGCGATGGTCCAGAAATTCGTGCCTGGCGTGAACATGTTCGCGGCGGTGCTGGCGCTGTTGCCGGCGCTGGCGGTCAGCGTGATCTGCGGCAGCCGCGCGGCCACGGCGACTCCGATCAGCGCGCTGGCACTGTGCATGCTCGCCTCTGCCGCGCGCACGTCGGGCCGTTGTTCGATCAGCTTGCCGGGCAGGCTGACGGGCAGGTCGAGCGGAAGCTGCAGCCCGGCCAGATCGAAATGCTCTGCCACCTCCTGGCTCGGGTAACGGCCGGCCAATGCGGTCAACAGGTCGCGCTGCTGCGCCAACTGCTTTTGCAGCGGCGGCAGGGCCTGTTGGGCCTGCGCCAACGCCGCTTCCTGGGCGGCGACGTCGCTGCCGGCCACCTGGCCGAGGTCGAGCTGCCGCCGCAGGATCTTCAGCAGATCGGTTTCTTCCCTGACGATCTCCTGGTTGGCCGCAATCTGCCCGCGCAACGACGCTTCCTGGACCGCGGCGGCGACCACGTTGGAGGTGAGCGTCAGGTAGGTCGCCTCAAGCTGGAACTGCTGGTTCTCGGCCTGCGCTTCCAGCGATTCCACCGTGCGGCGATTGGCGCCGAATACATCCGGCACGAACGACACGTTCAATTGCGGCGTGATCAGGCTGTAGTACGGATTGCCGGAAGCGGAAGCCGGCGACAGCGCGGCAACCGGCGTCAGGTTGCGGCTGGCCGAAAGTCCCGCCGAAACCTGCGGAAAATACTGGCCGCGCTGCGCGGCAACGTTCTCCTGCGCCTGTCGCAGCGCCGCCTGCGCTGCCGTCAGGGTGGGATTGTGCTTGAGCGCCTCTGTCACCAGGTCGTCGAGCGGTTGAGAGTGCAGCAAGTGCCACCACTCACCTTCGATGTCCTTGCCGGTGTCGAAGTGCTGGGCGCCGCCGAACGGATCGTTGGCGGCAGCGGTGACGGGGGCTAACGGTTCGGGCGTATAGCCCTCCACCGCTGGCGGCGCCGGACGTTCGAAGTCCGGACCGACCGCGCAGCCGGCGATCAGCAGTGGCGTCACGCAACTCAGTGCACGCAGCGTTCGTGCGTCAATCGTCATTCGGCCGGCTCCAGTGCTTCTTCCGCAAGGTCCCTTGCGGCTGCGCGTTTCGAGAACACGTCGATCAGCACGGGCAGGATGATCAGGATCAATATGGGCGCCAGCAGGATGCCGCCGACCACGACCAGCGCCAGCGGCTTCTGCACCTGCGAGCCGATGCCGTTCGACACCGCGGCGGGGAGCAACCCGACGCAAGCGACGATACAGGTCATCATCACCGGCCGCATCTGCACCTGGCAGGTGCGCAGAATGGCGGCCGTTCGGTCCAGGCCGCCCTCGATGGCGGAGTTGTAGAAAGTCAGCACAATGATCCCATCCATGGCCGCGATCCCGAACAGGGCGACGAAACCGATCGCTGCCGAGACGCTGAACGGCGTGCCGGTGGCATACAGTGCAAAGATGCCGCCGATCAACGCCATGGGGATGACACTGGCCGCCAGCAGCATGTCCACCAGCGAGCCGAAATTGACGAACAGCAGCAGGCAGATCAGCACGATGGCCAGCGGCACGACGACCGCGAGCCGCGCGATCGCGTCCTCCAGATTGCCGAACTCTCCGACCCATTCCAGGTGGTAGCCGCCCGGGATCGTCACCGCCTCCTCCACCTTCTTTTGTGCTTCCAGCACGGTGGTGCCCAGGTCGCGGCCGCGCACGCTGAACTTGATCGGAATGTAGCGTTCCTGGCCTTCGCGATAGATGAACGAGGCGCCGGACGTCAGGCTGACCTTGGCGACATCGGTCAACGGGATCGGCACCACGCCGCTGCCGTTGGGATTTGGCGCACCGATGACGATGTGGCGTATGGCGTCGAGGCTTTTGCGGTATTCCGGCGCCAGGCGGACGACGATTGGGAAGTTGCGGTCGGAGCCGTCCTCGTAAAGATTGCCGGCGGCCTGGCCGCCAACCGCCGCCGCCACCGTGGAATTGACGTCGCCGGGGGCGAGGCCATAGCGGGCGGCGCGCGCGCGGTCCACGTCGATGCGCACGGTCGGCTGGCCCAACGAGGCGAAGACGCCGAGGTCGGTGACGCCCGGCACCGTTGCCATGACGTCCTTGATCTTGTTCGCCGTCTTCTCCAGCACTTCCAGGTCGCCACCGAACAGCTTGACCGAGTTCTCGCCCTTCACGCCGGACGCCGCCTCCTCCACGTTGTCCTCGATGTACTGGGAGAAGTTGAAGTCCACGCCGGGAAATTCCGCGCTCAGTTTCTCCGTCATCTCCGCGGTCAGCTTGTCCTTGTCCATGCCAGCCGGCCAGGCGTCGAACGGCTTCAACGGAACGAAGAATTCGGCATTGAAGAAGCCCGTGGCGTCGGTGCCGTCGTCCGGCCTGCCGTGCTGCGAGACGACGGTGACGACCTCCGGATAACTCTTGATGATGTTGCGCATCCGATCGACATAGGCATTGCCGCCATCGAGTGAGATGGAGGTCGGCATGGTCGCGCGGACCCAGAAATTGCCCTCTTCAAGCTTCGGCAGGAATTCCAGTCCCAGAGTGCGCACCGCCAGGCCGGCGAACACCAGCAGCACCACCAGGAAGCCCAGGGTCAGCACCCGGTTGGCCAGCGCGAAGCCGACCATGGGGTGGTAGACCTTGTGCATCATGCGAACCAGCCAGGTGTCGCGCTCGCTTTCCTGGTCGTGCATGAACAGCCCACACAGGGCCGGGGTGACGGTGAAGGTGGCGAGCAAGCCGCCGGCGATGGCATAGGCGTAGGTTTTGGCCATCGGACCGAAGATATGGCCCTCAATGCCGCTCATGGTGAACAGCGGTACGAAGCCGGCGATGATGATCGCGGCCGAGAAGAAGATGCTCTTGTTCACCTCCGTCGCCGCATTGGCAATGACCGCGAACTTGCCGCGCAATTCCGCTGAGGTGCGCATACGCTGCACCAGGGGCGAACGTTGGAACCGCTGGCCGGGCGGTTGCGACAATCTTCGGATGATGTTCTCCACCATGATCACCGTCGCATCGACCACGAGGCCGAAATCGATGGCGCCCACCGACAGCAGGTTGGCGGATTCCCCAAGTAACAGCATTAATCCAATGGCGAACGACAGCGCGAACGGAATGGTCGCCGAGGTGATGAACGCCGCCCGCAAATTGCCCAGGAACACCCATTGCAGCACGAAGATCAGCAACATGCCTTCCATCATGTTGTGCAGCACGGTGTGGGTGGTGACATTGATCAGGTCGGAGCGGTCATAGATGCGCTCGATACGCACGCCGGGCGGCAGGATGTTGGAATGATTGATCTGGTCGATCAGCGCCTCCACCCGCTTGATGGTCGGCAGGCTTTCCGCGCCGCGTCGCATCAGCACGATACCCATGACGATGTCGTCGTCGCCGTCCTGGCCGGCGATGCCGAGGCGGGGCTGGTTTTCCACGCTCACCGTGGCCACGTCGTGCACCAGTACCGGCGACCCGTTGTTCTGCGCAAGCATGGTGTTGCGGATGTCGTCCAATGAGCGGATCAGGCCGATGCCGCGCACCACCGCCGCCTGGGCGCCAAAATTCACCGTCTGGCCGCCGACATTGATGTTGGCGTTGTTCAGCGCCGTCAACACCTGCGGGATGGTCAGGCCATAGTGCAACAGCTTGTTCTGGTCGATGGTGACTTCATAGGTCTTGGTCTTGCCACCCCAACCGTTCACATCGATCACGCCGGGCACCGCCTTGAAGCGGCGTTCCAGCATCCAGTCCTCGATCGTCTTCAGGTCGGTCACCGAATACCCGGGCGGCCCGACCACGCGATAGCGCATGATCTCGCCGATCGGGCTGGTCGGCGAGATCTGTGGCGTGACTCCGTTGGGTAGCGGCGGCAACTGCGATAGCCGGTTGATCACCCATTGCTCGGCCTGCTGATAGGTGAAGTCATAGGTGAACTGCACCTTGATATCGGACAATCCGAATAACGAGATGGTGCGGATCGCGTTGACGTTCGGGATGCCGGCCATCTGGATCTCGACCGGGATGGTGATGTAGCGCTCCATCTCCTCGGCAGACTGACCGGAGCTCTGGACGATGATGTCCACCAGCGGCGGCACCGGATCCGGATACGCCTCGATGTTCAGCTTCATGAACGCAATGCCGCCACCGGCGAACACGGCGATCATCAGCACGAACATCAGGATGCGCTGCTTGAGCGCGGTAGTGATTAGTGCGCCCATGGCGGCCTCTTGCTTTCAGTCGCCGGATACGGCGCGATCGATGAACACCGAGCCGGAGGTCACGATCTTGTCGCCCGGCTTCAGTCCGTTCAGCGCCTCGATCATGCCGCCGCGCGAACGGCCGATCTTGATCGGGCGGATTTCCAGGCTCTTCGCTTTGTCGTCCGCCACCCACACATGCGCGGCGTCGGCTTCGTATACCACTGCCGATTCCGGTACCGCCGGCGCGGCGGCATCCTCGCCGGTGATGATCCGGAAGCTGGCGAACATTTCCGGCTTCAGCTCGCCTTTCGGGTTCTCCACCTCGGCGCGCACCGACAGGCGATGCGTCGTCGGATCGATCGAGGATGCGACGTAGGTCAGCTTCGCCTTGAACACCCGATCCGGATAGGCGAACACGACAACCTCGACCGGATCGCCCTTGTGCAGATAGGCCGCGTCTTCTTCGCGGGCATTGGCAATCAGCCAGACCTTCGACAGATCGCCGATCAGGAACACCGGATTGGAGGCGCCGGACGACGCACTGACGATGTTCTGGCCAAGGCCGATCTGTCGCTGCACGACGGTGCCGGAGATCGGTGCGCTGACCACGGTATCGGCTTCCAATTTGAGCAAGTCGGGAGTCGCCTCAATCTGGTCGATGTCTTTGTCCGACTTGCCGAAAATGCGCAACCGGTTGCGCACCGCGGCCAAGGCGATCGACGCGCCGTTCATGCCGCCTTGTGCGGTCGCCAGGTCTAGCTGCGACTGTTGCCAGTCCTTCAGTGCGGCGCCTTGCGCGGCGAACAGGTCGTGCTGCCGCTTTTCGTTGGTCGTTGCGAGATTAAGCTGCGCCTTCGCGGTTCGCAGATTCGCCGCCGCGGTGACCAGGTCGTTCTGCGCCTGCGCCAGCTCGCTTGCCTGAATGGTGAACAGCGGATCGCCGCGCGCGACGGTGTCGCCCGCGCGCGCGATCAACTTGGTGACGCGGCCGGTGTACGGCGAGAAGACCGGCGTCACCAGATCGTCGTCGATGGCGATCTTGCCATCCGTTTCCGACGCATCCTGAAACACCTGCTCTTCGACCGGCTTCACGTTCAGCGTCGCCCACTGCCGGTCGGTCACCTTGAACGCTGTTCCTTCGGTGGCTTGGGCTGTCTCGGCCGGTTTTTCGTCCGGTTTGGACAAACCGGCCAACTGCATCACCGCGGGGCTGACGATGAACCCGCCAATGATCAGCGCCACGATGCAGGCAAGCGTGACGAACTGGGCCTTGCGCGGAAGGCGCCTGCCGAGCTCCGGATCCGGATGGTGGTGGCTTCCGTGACCATGGCTGGTGTGGTCGTGTTCCGTGCGAGCGTGGGTCTGCGTTTCGACGTGTTCGTGCAGGTCCATTGTCACCTCGTTCGAGTCAATCGCTGACGTCAGGTCGCATTCGCCGCGTCGTCAGCTTGCGCTAACGAGTTTGCGTACAGGCAACGCGTTTGGCTTGCGGTAGTCCACAAGCAACCGCCATGCCATCGCGTTGGCATTGCGGCCTTGCCTGGGATCGCGAAGTAAGCCTGGTGTTGCAGGCGCCGCGATGCACGATCGCTTAGGAAGATGCATGTCCCGCCTCCATCGTGGTTGCACTGTTGCCTTATGGTTGGGCGTTTAGCGAAGATAATCGCTGCTGGTAACTCACCGAGCGTCGGAATCCAGCGCTTTTTATGAGATTTATACTTCCCGACATGAAATGTACATCGACTTCCTATATTCACCTTGGTGAAAGGCACACCGCGAACGGCGTGCCTTCATCAAGATGGGCGGTGGGCCCAAAGAACGGGCCCACCGTTCCGGCTGCTAGAAGTGCCAGATCAGGTCCCCGGCAAAGATGAACGTGTAGTCCCTGGTGCCGCCGTTGAAGGCGTTCGCTCCATTCGAGCGGTAGTAGCCAATCTCCGGACGCATCTCGACCTGCGGCGAGAACCAATGTTGCCAGCCGAGCGAGATCTCCCAATAGGTAGCCGCGGTTCCGGTGCGCTGTCCTTGCGGGTCATAGTAGATTTCCGGCCGGAACGAGAAGTTATCCAACGGTTCCGGCGAGTAGTTGATGTAGGCGGTGGTCCCTATCGCATAAGCGTTACAGCGAATCGCCGCGGACGAAGCGCAGTACGCTTCGTTCGGAGCGTTGTGGCTGATATATGGCGAGCCAAACATGGTTCCGCCGTCGGAGCCGAGCGTGGCATTGAGGTTCTGCACCGTCGGGTTCTTCAGGTTCGGCACACCATTCTCATGCTCGTCATAGAACTCGAACGAGACATGCCAGTGATCGTCGAACTTATGGTAGTAGGTAAAGCCGTACCATTGCAGGTTGTTATAGCCCCACTGGCCACCATTGATGCCGTTCGCGCAGGGATTGATATCGTCCCAGCCATCGTTCCAGGTGTAGCGCGCGCAGAAGGTGTACGATGGCACAGCGCCCGGATCCTTCGAGAACGTCGAGCCGGGATACAGCGGGTTCGGCAACGCCGCGGTGTTCGGGTTGGGATTGGGAATTATTTTCCACGCATTCGTAAACGTCGCTTCGGTGCCAATTTCAATACCCGCCTGGATTGAGAGGTTTTTGGTGATGAACAGCGTGCCGATGAGGCCTTCGTTCGTATAGTTATCGTAGGAATAGGTCAGCGAGTGGGTGTACATATAGTTGTTCGGCGCCAACTGCGCCTCGATATCCGGCACCGAGATGTAACGTCCGACCCGGAGCATCAGACCATCGAGAACCTGTGGAATGTACAATTCACCATACAGCATCGGGAAGTCGTAGCCGTTGACCGCGTTGTATTTCAGCAACTGGTAGCTGGCGAGGTTGTAGGACGTCGTGTAGCGGTAGTTTTCGCCATAAATCGCCGAAAGCCGCAGACCCCAGTCGACGTGGTCGGTCTGCACGGTGTCCGGGAAACGATCGAGGTAGATGACGGCCTGGTCGAGTTGCGCAGTGTTCGGGATATATGCGTAAGCGACCGGCGCGTTACCGCCGGGCTTGCGCAGTTGGTTGGTGCTGAAGTTGAAGCCCGGGTCTACCCAGCCGTAGACCTGAAAGCCAAGCTCGTTCATCCACTGGCCGAGGGTGGTATTGGCGATCGAGGCCATGAACGGGCTGTCGACCGAACCGGTGCGCGTCACGCCGATTGCCGTCGAGCCGCCATACGGCCATTCGGTGAACGGCATCGGCGGGGTCGTTTGCGGTGTTCTGGGCCAACCTTGTCGGGCGGACGGTGGCGCATTCGGGTCGGTTGGCGGCCCGGACTGGCCCCATTCCAGCTTGTAGTAGTTGTACAAGCGCTCGAACGGATTGCTGCCGAGATACTTATCGAGGCAGGTGTAGTTGGTATAGGGATCGACCGGCCCGGTATCGCAATTCGTCGGTATCGACACCGCGGGCGCGGCCGCCGGTACCGCGGCCGGTACCGGCTCGGGTGGCGCTGCCGGCTGCGCGAATGCGCCCGGCAGGCCGTAAGTGAGCACCCCACCCACAAGGGTGGCGGCAAAAAGCGCAAGTCGCATTGAAACCCCCGGTTCTTTCGCGTTTCTGGTCGTCGTGGTTGAAGCCGCAAATCACCGCCCGGACGCTTGCAGCGACCGGCCTTATCCTGCTCGCGGCTAATTCAACTCGGGTGCGGATGCCTTATGATCGCGTCGCCTCAAGCCGGTAATGGCACCAGCGTGTGCCATAGTCGGCCACGAGGTTTGTACCGCTAAGGCGGCCCTGCATCGTAGGGACCAGCATCATGTGCTTGTCCGCCTGTGCCGGTATGGTGGTGCTGGTCGCGTAGAACGATCCGTCGGCCGCGATGCGAACGTCGAACGCCTGCGGTTCATGCCAGGCCAGACGGAACCGCCCGTTTTGCACGTTGAGCGTCACGCTTGTGCCGGGTGCGCAGCTTGGATCATTGCCGGCGGCGCCCTGGGTTATACCTGCATAAGTACCGGTAAACGATGAGGCGGCGCCAGGCTGGGCCGATGCAGAGTTCAAACTTCCCAGTGTCAACGCCAGCAATGCCCCTGTGGCAAGCTTTCCCCATCCTGGCCGTGCGCATAGCATTTTTTATATTCCTTTCGGAGATATGGAGCGGTTATCGAATCACCTAGAGCAACCGCCATGCCAACCTTCGAGACGCTTTGAATCGCATTCACGCTGTGGCTGCGGCGCGCAGTCACCATCCCAGGTTGTGTTGTAGGTACGAAAATCCTGGAAACGATCCGATTGCCGTTGTCGCGGCGGGCTCGGGACACCCGATTCTCGTTACCATCTTGCATTCCCGGTTGGTGCTGCCCGGGTTTGCATCAGGCAGGCATAGTAAATCCATTCGGCAACGGACAGATGGAAATATAAGAAACGACTATACGAGCGGTAGAATTGCCCGCGATGTTGTCGTGAAGAGATCGCAAAACCGGAAAACTATATATTCATGATATATGTGCTCGATCCTGATCACGGACATGGCATTTCATGCCGGGCTTTCGCCCATCGACTCGTCGGTTCGTCCAGGCGGTGCGTTCGGCGGTCGTTTTTCACGGTCGGCTCGGACACAAAAAAAGCACGCCCCAAGGGGCGTGCTGCCAGGCAAAAACCGGTGGGACCCGCGCTGGGTCCCACCGCCGCAGGGTCAGAAGTGGAAGATCAGATCCGACGCACCGAACAACGTCCAGTTCCTGGTCCCGACGTTGAAGGCATTTGCGCCGTTTGAGTGGTAGTAGCCGATCTCCGGCCGCATCTCGAGCTGCGGCGAGAACCAATGCTGCCAGCCGAGCGAGACCTCCCAATAGGTCGCCGCCGTTCCTGTCCGCTGGCCCTGCGCGTCGTCATAGACCTCCGGCCGCAGCGAAAAGTTGTCCAGCGGCTCGGGCGAGTAGTTGAGGTAGAACACGCTGCCGAGCGCATAGGCGTTGCACCGGACCACTGTGGCATTGGCGCACTGCGCTTCGTTGGGGGCGTTCTTCGTGATGTATGGCCAGCCGAACGGCGTACCGTAATCGCCGGGTGCGGTGGCGTTGAGGGCTTGCACGACCGGGTTCTTCAGGTTCGGAACGCCGTTCTGATGCAAGTCGTAGAACTCGAACGAGAGGTGCCAGTGGTCGTCGAACTTGTGATAGTAGGTGAAGCCGTACCACTGCAGATTGTTGTAGCCCCATTGGCCGGCATTGATGCCGTCGAAGCACGGATAGACGGTGTCCTTTCCGTCGTTCCAGTTGACCCGAAGACAACCGGTGAACGACGGCTCGACTCCGGGGTTCTTGTAGAACGTGCTGCCATAGAGCGGGTTTGTCACTACCGAACCGTTGGGCATAGTGACGGTCGTGGCCGGATTGGGCAGCGTCTGGTGATACATCGAGATCACCGCCTCGGTGCCGTCGTTGACGCCCAATTGGAGCAGGATGTTCTTGGTGATCGCCAATGAGGCGACGATGCCCTCATTGGTGTAGTTGTCGTAGCTGTAGACCAGCGAGTGCGTATACATGTAGTTGTTCGGCGCGAGCTGCGCTTCGATGTCCGGGATCGAGATATAGCGTCCGACACGGATCAGCAGCCCCTCGGCGACCTGCGGGATGTACAACTCGCCATACAGCATCGGGAAGTCGTAGCCATTGACGGAGTTGTATTTCAGGAGCTGGTAACTGGCGATGCCATACGACGTCGTATAGCGATAGTTCTCGCCGTAGATGGCGGACAGACGCAGGCCCCAGTCGATGTGGTCGGTTTGCACGGTATCCGGAAAGCGATCGACGTAGATCACCGCCTGATCCAGATCCACCGAGTTCGGGATATACGCGTAAGCGATCGGGGCATTGCCGCCCGGCTTCCGGATCGTGTTGCTGCTGAAGTTGAAGCCCGGATCGACCCAGCCATAAACCTGGATGCCGGTGTCGGTAAAGAATTGCCCGACGGAGGTGTTGGCGATCGCCACCATCAACGGGCTGTCCACCGAGCCGGTGCGGGTCACCCCGATCGGCGTAGTGGCGCCGTGCGGCCATTCGGTGAATGGCATCGGCGGCGTTGTCTCCGGCGTCTGCGGCCAGCCGGCGCGTTCCGCGGGGGGCGCATTCGGATCGGCTGGCGGTCCGGCCTGTCCCCACTCGAGCTTGTAGTAGTTGTACAGCCGATCGAACGGGTTGGTGCCCAAATACTTATCGAGGCAGGTGTAGTTGGTATACGGATCGACTGGCCCGGTATCGCAATTGGTCGGTGCCGTCGTGGCCGCCGCCGGCACGACGGCGGCGGGCGCAGGCGGTGCCGGTTGCGCGATGGCATCCGGCAAGGCGAGAGCGAACACCCCACCCAACAGAGTGGCGGCAAAAAGCGTAAGTCGCATCGAAAACCCCCGGTTGTTTCGCGTTTCTGGAAGTCGGAGTTCGTCAGGGTCTGCGGTAACGACTGCTGCTGTTCGCAGGTGTCGTTCCCTTCGGCCGCAGCAGTTTCAGCTCATGAACGGGTAGCTTCGAGCAGGTAGCGGCGCCCCCGTGTGCCGTACTCGGCCACCAGACCTGTATTGCTCAGCCGGCCCTGCACGGTCGGAACCAGCATCATGTGCTTGTCCGATGCGGCGGGTACGGTGCTGATGGTCGCATTGAACGACCCGTCGGCCGGGTTGGATTGCGCCGTACCTATGTAAGTGCCGGCGATCGATATAGTGGTGATACCTGCGGTCTGCGCCGATGCGAGGTGAATGCCGCCCAACGCAAACGCCAATAATGTGCCGCCGATAAGCTTCCCCAGTTCGAGTTGTTCGAACGGCATGCAGGTGCGTCCCTCTACTCTTGGTTCGGTCACGAGATAGAAGGAGCAAGCGCCGTGCCACTATATAGCGGACATAGTGGACGTATCCGGGTGGCGTTGGTTGCCATCCAAGGTCGAATGAGAGGTTCGAAACCATCCAAATCGGCAGTCGGGATGGCGCGCTTGTCCATGAGAGACGCCGGGATAGACGCAGCGGACCTAACCGGGGGCGCCACTGCTCGGCTTTGCATCACCCACTTTTAGAGATGTCGTTTGGCATCGGATCGTCGGAAATATACGAAATCCGCGCGTCAGCACCTAGTTTTTCATTCAGAACATAACCGTCTAATGGATATTCGTGGCGTAGTTATATAATGCCAATATATGTGATTGGCCTGTGTTCAGATGCTCGGCATCTCGTGCCAAGCTTTCGGCCACTGCCTCACGAGGTGCCTTGGCATCGAGCAGGTGCGCTGATCGTCCCGCGACGGGCCCCGATGCCGGCACTGGCGGCCCCAACCGTCATGGCTGGGCTTGACCCGGCCATCTATGCAACAGGGTGCCGCGATCGATGGCAGGGTCAAGCCCGGCCATGACGGTTGGGGCGGTCCGTGCGGACAATTCGTGGGTCGGTCT
Organism: uncultured Alphaproteobacteria bacterium; assembly: GCA_963762885.1. GTDB lineage: Bacteria > Pseudomonadota > Alphaproteobacteria > Acetobacterales > Acetobacteraceae > JASHVB01. The sequence continues at coordinate 4,936 of CAVXNH010000004.1, read as the reverse complement.
CACGGGCGGTTGGGATGACGTCCCTGCGCAGGTTTGAGCCGGAAACGGGACCGCACGGCTACCCGCACCGCAGGGCCCACCCCGTCAGTCTCAGCCCTGCTCTGCCGACATCGCGCGATCGGCCCACTGCTCCAGCGCCACCGCCTCGCCGTTCAGCGCACCCACCTTACCCTCCAGGTCAGCCAGGCTGTCGCGATACCGCCCCAGGCTGGCGCCCAGCCCATGCATCGTGGTGCCCAATTGCTCCAGCGACCGCCGCCACGCCGCCACCGCATCCCGCTGGCGCGCCACCGCGTCATCCAGTGCCGCTAGTGCCCGCTGCAACCGATCGTTGGCGGTGGTCACCGAGTCTGCCTGGGTCGCAGGCGCGGATGGAGGGACGACGGTGGGGAACGGGATGATCTCAGCGGACATGCGACACACGCTCCTCGTTCGGCCAAGACTTAATAAACCATGAATCGCGGTCGAATTCCAGAGATTTGTTTCATAATACGATCGTCTGTCCCAGCAACCGCAGAGTCAGCACCGTCGTCAGCATCGCCACCGCAACCACCGTGAACCCCCAGCGCAGCCACAGGTAGTGCGATGGCAGCACAAACTGCCGCGCCGCATGGTGTTCCGCCACCAGCGCAGCGACATACGCCCCGATCAGTAGCAGCAACGCCAGCCACGTCGCGGCGACCAGCGGCAGCAGCAACGCCACCCAGCCCAGGACCAACGGCAGCACGGCCAGTCCGATCCGCGCATGGCGCCCGAGCTTCGGCTTGTCTCCCGGCGCCACCGGCAGCTCCGTCTCCGGCTCTCGCAGCACCAGCCCCCAGTGCACGCCCCCGAGAAATGCCAGCACCAGCGCACCCCATGCGATCAGCGCCGTCAGCATCCGGTCCGCCATCGCCGCATCCGGCCCCAACGCCGCCAGGCCGCAGCCGACAAACGGCACCAGGCCGAGGATGCTGAGCAATATGGCAGACGCGGGCATGGCGGCGGCGCTCCGGGCGGTGGGTGTAACGATGAGCGCCCCGCGCCGCGCTGACAACGTGTTTCCCGATGACGCGCGCCCCCGCGCGCCTCGGCGTGCTATGACCGCCGCGCAACGTCTCGCACGAGGAGAGCAGCGCCCGCATCCCATGGTCATCGCCCTGCAAATTCTGCTCGTCCTGCTGCTGATCCTGCTGAACGGCGTCTTCGCGCATGAGCGAGCTGGCCCTGATCTCGGCACGCCGTGCCCGCCTCGCCGTCCTGGAGCGCAAGGGCGTCGCCGGCGCGGCCCTGGCGCGCCTGCTGGCCGACGACCCGCAACGTTTCCTGCCCACCGTCCAGGTCGGCATCACCCTGGTCAGTGTGTTCACCGGCGTGTTCGGCGGCGCCCAGATCGCCTCCCACCTCGAACTCTGGCTGGCGCCCTTCCCGAAGCTGGCGCCGGTCGCCGGGCCTGGCGCTCGGCGTCGTCGTCGTCGTCACCACCTACCTGACGCTGGTGCTGGGGGAACTGGTGCCGAAGCAGCTCGCGCTGCGCCGCCCAGAGCACATCGCAGCCCGGCTTGCCGCGCCGATCGCCTGGCTGGCGCGCGCTCGCCGGGCCGATCGGTCTGGCTGCTGGGCAAATCCTCCGCGCTGGTGCTGCGGCTGTTCGGCCTGCAGCGGGCCGCGCCGCAGGCGGTGACCGAAGAGGAACTCAAGGCGCTGCTGGCCGAGGGCGCGCAAGCCGGCGTGCTGGAAACCGAGGAGCGCGACATGATCGAGCGCATCCTCCGCCTGGCCGACAAGCCGGTGCGCGCGATCATGACGCCGCGCACCGAGCTGGCATGGATCGACCGCAGCGACCCCGCGCCGGAGATCGTCGCCACGCTGAAGTCCGCGCCGCACTCGCGCTTCGTGGTGTGCGACGGCTCGGTCGACAACGTCGTCGGCGTGGTGCAGGCGAAGGACCTGCTGGACCGCATCCTGGACGGCGGCGAGCTGTCGGTCGCGCCGGCCTGCGCCAGGCGATCGTCATCCCCGACACGGTGACCGCGCTGGACGCTCTGGAACGGCTGAGCGCGGACTTGCTTGGCATGGCGCTGGTGATGGACGAGTACGGCAGCCTGGAAGGCGTGGTGACCGCGGCCGACGTGCTGGAGGCGATCGTCGGCGAACCTACCGACGTGGCGCAGCAGCCAGGAGACGGCAGCGCGGCCGGGGAGGGGAGCCCTGGTGCTCGATGGCCTGATGCCGGTGGACGAAGCGAAGGTGCGCCTGCAACTGCCCGACCTGCCGGCCGAGGGCACCTACCACACCCTGGCGGGCCTGCTTCTGGCGCTGCTGCGCCGGTTGCCACGCGCCGGCGACCGCATCGTGTTCGCCGGCTGGCGGTTCGAGGTGCTGGAGATGGACGGCCGCCGCGTCTCCAAAATTCGCGCCAGCCGCGAGGCGGTGGTCGCGGAAGCGTAGGGCAGGGGGGCCATTCCCTGGCTCACGTCGGGCCGGACGGTCCTGTGGTTCGGGAAATTCGGCGAGGCCGTGGCCAAGCTCGGGGCGAGGTCCTTCCGCTGCTGATCCGCGAGCGCGTGGCGCTGTGCCAGTCCTGGTGGATGGCGAAGTCGCGCGTGAATTCGAGCCGGGCGGGGCAGCAGCCGAGAAGGTTGCCGCGCTCTACGTGCAAACGTGTGGACACGTCAACACGTCAACACGGGAGACAGTGTAATGGCCCGCCGCCCTTCCTTGACCGACGCCTGCATCAGCCGGCCGAGCCAAGCTTTGCCGCCGCCGGCGCTGGTGGAGAACAGCAAACGATCGCCCGCCCAGCGGGGTGAGAAGCGGGTCGCGTTCCGGGTTGAGCCCGGCGCATCGACGCAACTGCGCGTGACCGCTGTGACCATGGGCCGCAGCGTTTAGGACATTATGACCAAGGCGCTGGAGGATTGGTTTCGCAAGAACGGGTTGCCCAGGCTTGGCGAGGAAGTGGCATAGCGATCAGGCCGCTTCGACTTCGCGGTCAATGGTTGCGCCGAGTTCCTGTCTTGCGAGCGCCAGATCATAGTTTGCCTGCAAGTTCATCCAGAACTCCGCGCCGGTGCCGAAATAGCGGCCCAGCCGCAGGGCAGTTTCTGCTGAGATCGCGCGACGTCCACGCACGATGTCAGATAGACGGTTTGCAGGTACGCGCAGCTTGAGCGCGAGCGCGTTCGCGGTTAGCTCGCGCGCCACAAGCTCGGCCGCCAGGGTGCGGCCAGGATGGATCGGCGGTAATGAAACGCCGCCGGGATACTCGAAAACCTCGTTATTCATCTGCACGGGATCTCCTCGCGCGTCGCACGGGTCACCCCTCGTGCGTGTCTGTAATCTCCACGTCGTACACGTCACCGTGGCGGAATTTGAAGATGATCCGCCACCGTCCGTTAATGTCGATTGACCAGAACTCTCGCAGCGCCCCTTTGAGCTTGTGAAGGCCAACGCTGTTCAGCTTGCCAAACGCGGCGAGTGATGGCGCGGCATGCACTTCGTTAAGGCGTTGCTTCGCCAGGTCTTCGTCCATGCCCGGGAACTTTGATTTTCCATCCCTCACGAACTGGTTTGTGCGAGCGCCTGAGATCGATTTGATCACTCGGGTATCTCCCAAAAACGGTGTGTTCCATGTTGGGGACTCCAATGTCGTGCCTGCGATCTCTACCCGATCGCGGGGCGGTATATGGTCTGCGGCGGATAATATGTCAACCGTAGCATGCAACACGGATTGGTCTCGGGAGCGGGAGGTTCCGGAACCTGCCTAATCCGTCCCGCCAATCTCAGGATTAGTAACAAGAAGGTGGCCTGTCCCAATTTTAGTTCCTTCTGATCGCGGGATCGTCAAGGGGCATTGGGTGTGGATTTTGGTCCCGCAGATGTCAGGTAAAAATTGTCGTTTCCGTTTCCGGTCGGAGACGCGGCCAGGGCAGGGAAATTGCACCCGAAACCCAAACCGCTTCCGAAAATTGGGAACTGGCCACGACTTCGGGACGCGCGCAGCCCCCGATGTCCGGGGCAGGGGAGGACTCCAATATAACTGCCATAGCCGCTCGGGTTACGCTCCGGCCTTCACGCTGTCCGTCACTCCGCGGCCCGGCGATTTGCACTATAACGGTTGATCGCGGGCCTCAACCCAAGGTTTTCGCGCAGCGTCCTGCCCTCATACTCAGACCGGAACAGTCCGCGGCGCTGGAGTTCGGGAACCACCATCGCGACGAAATCCTCGCCGCCGCCGGGCAAAGTCGCCGGCGTGATGTTGAAACCATCGCATGCGGAGGCTTCAAACCACTCCTGCATCGTATCGGCAATATCGGCGGGCGTGCCGATCCGTGCGGAGCCGGTTAGGCCGGAACGCAATAGAAAGCCTGCGGATCGTCGGCTTCTCACGGCGCACCCGCTCGACAAGCTGAACGCTGAGGCTACGGTGCTCCTGGGCGCCCAGCGCATCGTCCGGCACCGGACTATCCAACGGAAAGCCAGACAGGTCGCCAAATGCACCGTAGAGCGAACCCAGGCCGGCCAACGGGTCGATCAGCGCCTGTAGCTCGTCTACTTGGCCTGCGCCTCCGCGCGTGCGAGCCACGACCGGACAAAACGCCGGCATGATTTTCAGGTCGTCTGCCTCACGGCCATATTTCGCCATGCGCGCTTTCACATCGGCATAATAACTCCGCGCGCTGTCGAGCGAGTTATGAATCGCGTAGATCACCTCGGCGGTCGCGGCGCCCAACTCGCGTCCTTGTTCGGAAGCGCCCGCCTGCACGATCACCGGATGGCCCTGCGGCATCCCCGCAACGTTCAACGGACCTTGTACCTTGAAGAACCGGCCCTGGTGATTGAGCACATGCATTTTCGCTTCGTCGAAATACTCGCCGGTCGCCTTGTCGAATACGAGCGCTCCGTCCTCCCAGCCATAGCAATACGTAACTGAACGAGTTGCGACAGTACATAA
>CAVXNH010000003.1:0-8300 GCA_963762885.1 uncultured Alphaproteobacteria bacterium | reverse complement strand
GTAGCGGCCTCCTGGATCCAGGCGAGCGCCGGAGCTGGCGATGCGGCGCTTACGCGCCGCCGTTGCCGAATTTCCAGACGGGGATGCCGAGCTTGCGCGCCTTGTCGGCCAGGTTTTCCTGAATGCCGGTGCCGGGGAAAACCAGGACGCCGATCGGCAAGACGTCCAGCATTTGATCGTTGCGCTTGAAGGGTGCTGCCTTGGCGTGTCTGGTCCAGTCCGGCTTGAAGGCGATCTGCGGAACCTTGCGATGATCGGCCCAGCGGGCGGCGATACGCTCGGCGCCCTTCGGTGAACCGCCGTGCAGCAGTACCATGTCGGGATGCCTGGCATGGACCTGGTCGAGCCTGTCCCAGATCAGGCTGACATCGTTGAAGTCGAGGCCGCCGGTGAAGGCGATCTTCGGCCCGGCCGGCAATAGCACCTCGGTCTCGGCCCGGCGTTTGGCGGCAAGGAAGTCGCGGCTGTCGATGACGGCCGAGGTCAGGGCGCGGTGGTTCACCAGTGAGCCGTTGCGCGGATGCCAGTGTGACCCGGTGTGGCGGGCAAAGTGGTCGGCCGCCTGGTCGCGGAAGTATTCCAGGGCGTTGCGTCGCTCGATGAGAGTCATGCCCTCGGCGGTGAGGCGTTCCAGTTCGACCGAGCGGATCTCGGAGCCATCCTGGTCGCGCTGGCTGCGCTTCTGCGCCTGTTCGTTGTCGTCGAGTTCGCGTTCGATGCGCTCGGTGGCGCGGTGGAAGAGATTGACGGTCGACCACAGCAAGTCCGGAAGGTCGGGTTCGAGGCGCGTGTCGCTTAAGGTGGCGATGAGGGCGTCGAAGATATCGGCGACGGCGGCAGCGACGATACGGCCTTCGGGGAGCGGTCTCGGGTCGGGCTCGTCCTGGAAGGGACGATAGCCGTGGAGCTGGAGTTCGGTGAGCAGGTGATCGGTTGGGGATGTGGCGTGCGGCGGCTCGTGGTCTGTCTCGTTGTGCTCGATCGTCATGGTGGCTTTCCTTCGGTCGGATTGGTCGCGCTCATCGCGGCCTTCATGGCGACGAAAGGCGGCGGGCGGTCCGGACCTGCACCGCGGAGCGAAAGCGAAGCGGCCGGAGCAAAGCGGAGGATGGCGGGAGCCGGCTATTTTGCTTCGCGATGTAAAGCGCCGGCCTCGGGGTCCCCGTCGCGCTCTGCGCGATGGGGTGGGTTAGAGGCGCGACGGAAAATAGTCGGCGGACGCCATTGCGTGGCCGGACCGCTTGCCGCAGGGTCGCCCTCTCAAGAAGGCCGTGAGCGCGGTCCTCTCCGGCGACAGGAGAGGCCTTGGGATCGACTGCGCATCGTCAGAGCGGCGCACCAACCTCGTCCCCGGCTCCGGCCAGACGCTCGTATTCAGGAACCGCACGACGTCTTCAGAGGCGAGCTGGATTCGCAACGCTGCACGTAGCGCGTTGATGTCGAAGTTCCGCAGGTCCTCGTTGAAATCTCCACACTGCGGCGACAGCGCGATCGCCTCGATCCCGGCCGTCCGGGTTCGGTCGATCAGGCCCTTCATCGCGCCATCGCCGGCCCGATCGTTGTCGCGGACGATATAGAGGCGGCGCAATGTTGCCGGGAACAGGATGGCTCCGAGATGCGCGGCCGAGAGTGCTGCGACCATCGGCATGGCGGGCATGACGCATCGGAGCGACAGCATGGTCTCGATGCCCTCGCCCGCCGCCATGACGTCGCCAGCCGGACCGAAACGAACGGCGTGGCCGAGAAGGTGCCCCATCGCCCGGCGTGGCGTATCGACCGGCGCCTTGTCGCACCCGGACGGATCGAGCCAGGTGCGGTGTACGCCGGTGATGTGGCCTTGCAGATCGGTAACAGCCGCGATCATGGCCGGCCAGGTTTCGGTCGCAGCGTCTGCGTCGGGGCGATAGTAGCAGCGCGGATGGAAGCGTAGGCTGCCGATGTCATGGAGCTCGGTGATGCCGCGTTGGCGCAGGTAGATCTCGACAAGCGTCCCAGCGATCGGCTTCGACATGGCGAACAGACGCCGTGCCGATTCCGGCGAGCCCGTCGGTACCGGCGGCGGATGTGACGGAATGTCCGTCCCCGGTTCGGATCGTGGCAGGCTCAGGAAGCGTCGCGCTTCCTCAGTGACATCGTGGAAATCGACCAGGCCACAGGTTGCACGGATGATGTCGAGCAGGTCGCCGTGCTCGGCCGTTGCCGCGTCGGTAAATTTGCCTGCCGGCCGCCCGCCGCTGTCTTTCAGGCGGACGAACATCGATCGGCCCGCGGTATTCCTGATATCGCCGACCTGCCAGTAATTGCCGACGCGGCGGCCGTTGGAGAGATAGTGTCGGCACACCGCCTCGGCCTCGCGCGCGAGACGATGTGCCAGGTCCGCAGCCCCGCCCCCCATCTCACGCCACCGCGCGATCGGAGACCCGCACCACCGGATAGCGCTCCAGCACCTTGGCGAGGACGGCCGCGCCGGTCGCATCGACGGGCACAAAGAACCGCAGCTTCCAGGAGATGATCTCGCTGAACAGACCGTAAGCGCGCAGCCGGTCACGCATGGTCTCGGTGAAACCGGTCAATTCGATCCGGTTCGCGCTCATCACCCGGACGCGCCTGACCTGAAGTCCCTCGGCGAGATCGATGATGGTCTTGCCATCCAGCAAGGCCGTGAAGGCGGCCTCGGGGGAGATGGTCGAGGCGCCGGTGTCGGTCACGGTCGCCACCCACGCCGGCGAAACCTTGCGGCCGATGATCCGCTCGCCGGTGTCGGTCTGCAGCCGATAGACCCGTGTCAACTCGTTCGGCAGCCGCTTCCAGATCGGCAGCAAGAGGCCTGCGACGATGTGGATCTCGCTATCCCTGAACTCCGGCACCTCGGCGACTTCGGCCACCCAGGCGCCGGCGAAGGTGTCGCGATCGGCTTCCCGCCACTGGGTCTGCGGCATCGCCGCCAGGGGCATGGTGGGATGCTCCATCGGCCGGATCAGCCGGACGCGACGTTCGACCTCGCCGTCGTCGAGTCATGACGCTGCGGGCCGGTACCTGCACGGCGGCGCGGCCGGACTGCGTGTTGACCAGCAGCACGGCGCGCGGGTCGGATAGACGCTCCAGGGCCTCGTCGAGCGTCACCGGCCGGTTGCGCTCGCGCTGCGTGATGGTGAGCAGCCGCGTCTCGGCGGAGGTGCCCGGGTGGGTGTAAATCGTCTGCCGGGCGGTCACGACAAAGCTCTCGGCCGTCAGCGTCTCCAGACCGACATCATAGGTACCGCTGGCAATGGCTCCCTCGATGCGGGCGGTCAGCAATTGCTCGAAGGCCGTGAACAGGATGTTCTGCAGGTCGATGGTCAGAGCCAGCAGGCGATTGAGGAACGTGGTGATCGGCGGCAAGTCATCCCTGATGCCGCCAGAGTCCGTCAGCTTCAATCCGGTCGCATCCTCGAACGCCTGAAGCGAGCAATCCGCTGACCTTGCCGGAAACGAGAAGAGAATAGAGCTGGCGCAGGGCATCGCGGGCGTAGTGACTTTCGAGATTGTCTTCGGGGCGGAACAGGCCCTGCCCGCCGGTCTGGCGCTGGCCCTTGGTGATGGCGCCCAGCGTGTCCAGACGCCGCGCGATGGTCGAGAGGAAGCGCTTCTCGGCCTTCACATTGGTCGCGATCGGCCGGAACAGCGGCGGCTGCGCCTGATTGGTGCGGTTTGTCCGGCCCAATCCCTGGATGGCGGCATCGGCCTTCCAGCCGGCTTCCAGCAGGTAATGGATGCGCAAGCGCCGGTTCCTGGCCGAAAGCTCCGCGTGATAGGAGCGGCCGGTGCCGCCGGCGTCGGAGAAGACGAGGATGCGTTTGACGTCATCCATGAACGCCTGGGTTTCCCCGAGATTGGCGGAGCCGGCGCGGTTCTCGACCACGAGACGATCGACGCCGTCGGCGCCCGTCTTGCGGATGATGCGCCGCGAGCGGCCGGTCACTTCCGCCACCAGGTCCGTGCCAAAACGCTGGACGATCTGGTCGAGCGCGCCATGCACCGCCGGCAGCGAGGCGAGCTGTTCGATCAACCGGTCGCGGCGCGCGACGGCGTCCCGGCATTGCACGGGTTGGCCATCCCGGCAGACGGGCCGCGACGACAGGTTACCTTCGCTATCGGTAAACGGCTCGTAGAGTTGGGTCGGGAAGCTGTGCGCCAGATAATCCAGCACATATTCGCGGGGCGTGATGTCGACCTGGACGTCACCCCATTCCTCGGTCGGGATTTCGGCAAGCCGGCGTTCCATCAACGCCTCGCCGGTCGAGACGATCTGGATCACGGCGGCATGGCCGTCTTTCAGATCGCGCTCGACAGAGGCGATCAGCGACGGGGTCTTCATCGCGGTGATGAGGTGGTTGAAGAAGCGCTGCTTGGCGGATTCGAACGCGGACCTGGCGGCGGACTTGGCCTGCGCGTTCAGCGTTCCCGTTGCGCCGGTGATGTTCGCCGCCCGCATGGCGGCATCGAGATTGTTATGGATGATGCCGAAGGCGCCGGCATAGGCGTCATAGATCCGGATCTGCTCGTCGGTGAGGCGGTGCTCGACCAGCTCGTACTCGACGCCCTCATAGGAAAGGGAGCGGGCCGTATAGAGGCCGAGCGCCTTGAGATCGCGCGCCAGGACTTCCATCGCCGCCACGCCGCCGGCCTCGATCGCCTCGACGAATTCGGCGCGGGTGGCGAAGGGGAAGTCATCGCCGCCCCAGAGCCCGAGGCGCTGGGCATAGGCCAGATTATGCACCGTGGTGGCGCCGGTCGCCGAGACATAGACGACGCGCGCGTTCGGCAGGGCATGTTGCAGGCGAAGGCCTGCGCGGCCCTGCTGCGAAGGAGCCTGCTCGCCGCGCTCGCCCTTGCCGCCAGCCGCGTTCTGCATCGCGTGAGACTCGTCGAAGATGATCACGCCGTCGAAACCTGCCCCGGCCTGCGAGCCGGGGTCGGCGCCCAGCCATTCCACGATCTGCTTGACCCGCGATATCTTCTCGTCGCGCGCATCGGACCGCAGCGTGGCGTAGGTGGTAAAAAGGATGCCTTGCTCCAGACGGATCGGCGTCCCCTGGCGAAAGCGCGACAGCGGCGTCACCAGGAGCCGTTCCTGTCCGAGCGCGGACCAGTCGCGCTGGGCGTCCTCGATCAGCTTGTCGGACTTGCTGATCCAGACGGCCTTGCGCCGTCCCTTGAGCCAGTTGTCGAGCAGGATGCCCGCGGCTTGCCGGCCCTTGCCGGCGCCCGTGCCATCGCCGAGCATGAAGCCGAGCCGGAAGCGGACGGCGGTCTCGGCCTCGTCGCGCGCGGCCGCGACGACATCAAAGGTCGCGTCAACGGTCCACGATCCCGCGAGGAACCGGGAATGGGCTTCGCCGGCTGCGATGACGCTTTCAAGCTGGGCATCGGACAGAAGACCGTTTTCGACGACATCGGCGGGAAGATGCGGGCGATAGCTCGGCTTCGGCGGCGCGACCGAGGCCATGGCCGCCGATTGCACCAGTTTGGTGGGATGAGGGTGCGCGCCGGGAATACGAATGGATTGCAATCCATAGGCTTCGTACAGCGCGTCGGTGATCCTGCCGCCCTCGGCCGGCTTCCAGTCGATGGTCTCATAGGCGAGTTCGATCGCCTCCGGCTCGGGCGCTTTTGCCGGAATGGACGACGATCGCGCGGGGATCGCCCTCGGGGCCCGAGCGATCACCGGTCGCACGGCGCTCGGGCTAGCGCAGCGGAAGGGAGACCGGCAGCCGCGGCGGCACGGATTCCGCGATCCAGCCGAGCAGCGTGGCAACGTCGGGTGCCATGCCCGGTGATACCGGAAACGTGGCCGGATCGTCGGCCGCGCGTTTGTCGATCACGGTCAGGCGGGTGTCGATGGTGGTGCCATGCCTGGCATAGACCGCCCCATCGATCCCAGCCGAAAACACGATCCGCCCGCGTTCCTGCAGGCTGACGAACGCGTCACGCCAGGCCGGATTGTCGGGCGCACAATTCGCTCCCGTGATCGCGACGAGACGGCCACCCTCAGCGAGCCGAGCCAGCGCCGACGAAATGTGGCGCAGTGCCGCGTCGGCCATGCGGCGATCGACATTGGCGACCGCCGAGAATGGCGGGTTCATCAGCACGACGCTCGGGGTGATGCCGGCGTCGAGATGATCGTCGATATGCGCGGCGTCGAAGCGGGTCACCGGAGACGGCGGGAAAGAGATGCGAGAGCAGCCCGGCGCGGGTGATCGGCGAGTTCGTTGAGGACGAGTTCAGCGCCGGACAATTCCGCGAATACGGCCAGAAGGCCGGTACCGGCCGACGGCTCAAGCACGATGTCTGAAGGCGCGATCGCTGCCGCCGCGGAAACTGCAAGTCCGAGAACGATCGGCGTGCTGAATTGCTGGAGCGTTTCGCTCTCCTCCGAGCGTCGCGTGTGGGTGGGGAGAAGGCCCGCGATCTTCGCCAGCATCGGCAGCATGGCGCTGGGCGACCCGGCGCGCGAGCGCATCGCTCCGCCGAATTTGCGAAGAAAAAGGACCGTCGCGGCCTCGCAAGCATCGTAGGCGGTCTTCCAATCCCACGCGCCTTCCGCATCGGACCCGCCAAAGGCGGAGTCCATGGCGATACGGAGCGTGGCGGCGTCGACGCGGCAGCCGCGTTCGAGGTGGGGGAGGATGAGCCGCGCGGCCGCAACGATGCGAGCGGCGGGATCGGCGCTGGCGGCTGAAACGGAGGATCGCGCGGCCGAGATGGCGGCCACGGATGAGGATGATGTCGTCATGAAGCAGGCCTCGGGAGAGCGGGAACGGGTCGAGCCGCAAGGCGCTCTCTCTTGACCCCGCCGGCTCAAACCCCTCCCGGCCGCCTCTGCCTCTCGCTGCGCGCCGTTGCGGCGGCATCGTCAGCCATGATGGCTCTCCTGAAAGGGAATGAGCCCGGCGCGGCGCGCCAGGCTCAAAACGGTGGACGGGGCAAGCGATGACAGGACGCCAACTTAGGCGGCACGGCCCTCGACGGCCTCCGCACCGACTTCCTCCTCCGTGACGTCTTCGAGACGCACGTTGGAATAGCGATTTTGCACCAACCAGGCTTCGGCGGCATCACGGCTCTCGGCAAGATGAAGCAGCAGTTCGGTTTGGTCGGCGTGACCCTGGAGGATACGCACGGCGCCGAAAGCGGGTCGCTCGATGACCTCGAAGCGGAGATCGCTTTCGACGGAATGGGTCCGCATGAGTGTCACCAGCACGACACCACCGCTGGCGACATCGCCCTCGTGAAGGGTGATGCTGGCCGGCGACGTGTGGGTTGGCCGATCGCGCGGCGGTTCCTTGCGGACCAGGCGGCCAACGCCGTTGCGATTCTGCCACGCGGCGAGCTTCTTGTTGAATCGCGCGGGAGGCTTTGGCGTACCGTCGGAGTATCGGATGAGCGAGCCGAGCGGGACGCATTGTCGTAGATCAGTTGAGCAGACATGAATGTTCTCCTGAAAAGATCAAGGCCCGGCTTGTCCCCGTCATCGCGGGGGCCGGGACTGGGGATGGGGATTTGATGGGGACAAAGGCGTGCGGAGCGGCTGTCGCCGCTCCGCGGTCAGTGGATTATTCGGCCGCGACACCGTGCGGCTGGTCTTCGTCGGCCTCAGCGTCGGCCTCGTCGTCCTCGGCGAGGAAATCCGGCAAAGCCTCCGCTTCGCCGTTCGCCGCGTCGCTGGCGGCCTCGGCTATCCGTAAGCCGAAGCGGCTCGGGCAGCCAGCCCGTCCCCTCCAGCAGGCGTTCGGCCTCGCGGGCCATGTCGCCCTTCTTGAGGTGGTCGATCAGCTGCGCCGACGACTCGCCTTTGGCCTCGCGCACCGCTTCGAGAATGCGGGGTTTTGTCACCCGCCCCAGATAATTGTCGACGCTCGTCCTCCAGCCTGCCGCGACCATGTCGAGGCCGACCGCGCGTGCCAGGACGTCAGCCTGGTCGAGCCGGCGGCGAACGCCATGCGCGGAGACCCGGCCGTCACTATAGCGATTGGCCGGCTCGTAGAGCGCATTGACGCCGAACGAGGCGCAATGCGCGAACAAGTCCGCTTGCTCGGGGCCGTCGAGCTGGATCAGGGCATCCCATAGGCCGCCCTCCTCCTTTGGCAAACGAACCTTCCAGGCATCATGGCGCGCCTCGATGGCTTTGGCGGAAGCGCTGTCGTTCAAGCCCGGCGCCTGCGGCGGAAGCGTCGGTGAGCGGACCGAGATCTCCAGGCAACTGCTCGACGACGCGAAGCGATAGAACGTCGCCAGCGCAAAATTGTGCAACACCGCCGCGA
>CAVXNH010000002.1:0-48226 GCA_963762885.1 uncultured Alphaproteobacteria bacterium | reverse complement strand
GGCTAGCTCGTGATCTGTCCGGGTTTTGTAGCTCGTGAAGTGTCCGGTCCTTTGTCCCCCAAGAATGGGGGTATTGCATGGACCGGGCACGCATTCACGAGGGGATCCGCCGGATGCGTTTCACGGACGTTCTTGGCCGCACGGAGCGGTCCGAACTGAGCCAACTGGAGGCAGCGGAGCTATTGGGCATCAGCGAACGGACATTCCGCCGCTGGCGTGACCGCCAGCAAGAGATGGGCGAGGTGGGCCTGGCCGACCGCCGTTTCGGAGCGTCGCTGCGGCGAGCACCGGCGGCCGAGATCGAGCGGATGCTTGGGCTTTACCGCGACCTCTATCGCGGCTTCACGGTGAAGCATTTCCACGAGCAGCTCGGCAAGCGGCACAATTACACGCTGGGCTACACGGTGACCAAGCTGCACCTGCATCGCGCGGGTCTGGTGCAGGTGGCGACCAAGCGCTCGGCGCATCGCAAGAAGCGGCCGCGGCGTCCGATGGTGGGCATGATGCTGCATCAGGACGCCTCGACGCACGCCTGGCTGCCGGACGGTGCCGGCAAGCACGATCTCGTTGTCACTATGGAGGACGCAACGAGCGCGATCTACTCGGCGTTCCTGGTGGATCAGGAGGGCACCGCGTCGAGCCTTCGCGGTGTGCGCGACGTGGTGGCCGAGCACGGCCTGTTCTGTTCACTCTATACTGACAGGGGCAGCCACTACTTCTTTACGCCCGAGGGCGGCGGGCCGGTATCGAAGACCGTGCTGACGCAGTTCGGCCGCGCGCTGAAGCAGCTCGGCATCCAGCACATCGCAGCCTATTCGCCGCAGGCACGCGGCCGATCGGAGCGCGCGTTCGAGACGTTGCAGGATCGCCTGCCGAAGGAACTGAAGCTGGCCGGGATCGGCACGGTCGAGGCGGCCAACCGCTGGCTCAACGATTTCTACATCGCGGAGCACAACGCGCGGTTCGCGATTGCTGCCGAGCAGGAGGGTTCGGCATTCGTGCCGGATGCGATGGAGGCATGGCGCGAGATCCTGTGCATCCAGGAGGATCGGACGGTGGGCAACGACAACACCGTGAAGTGGGAGCGGCGCAGCCTGCAATTGCCGCCGAGCCGGCTGCGGCCACACTTCGTCAAGGCGACGGTGCGGGTGCATGAATATCCGGATGGCGCGTTGGCGGTATATTGGGGGCCGCATCGACTGGCCGACTATGCGCCGGACGGCGCGCTGATCCAGCCGGCAGCCGAGGCCGCGGCGAGGATCGCGACCAGCCATGCGGATTGAGCTTGCGGCGGAGCTATCGCATCGGTGGCGGCCTGCGCCCAGGGCGGTCGCCCATTGCATTCCGTTACGTAACGGAATGCCAGGCAGGGCCGGGGCGCCAAGCCGCTCGATGCGGTTGGCCGCAGCGGGGCCACTGTCGCAGAGGCCGCCTATGGATTTGTGGACAACGCGAAGAGCGTTGCCCACAACTCCACAGGCGCAGCATCAGCCGAAGCGTTCAGACTATTGCTGGCTCAGGGCAGTGACATCACGCCGTGACGGCCGCTGCGAACGCATTTGCGGTGCCGCGGGCGCCGGTGGCCCCGCCTGCAGCGAAACCAAGCCGGATGACACGCTTCCATCACGGCGTTCCGTGTCGCCAATAGCCAGGCACAGAACATGAACGAAGCGGACAGATCACGAGCTACGAAAACCGGACACATTGACTAGCTAGCAACATCGGTGCAGTGGAACAAACCAAGATTGCTCACCCCCAACGGTTCGCATGTTCTTTCGGGAACCCGCGTTGGCGTGGCCCGTACCGGCAACCGATGCTGCGAGCGTCGGCGATGCGGGCAATATAACCGCCGATCGTTAACGAAACCTTCAACTTCTGCGCGCAAGCTGCCGCAATCAGTAAGCGCCAAAAAACAGGCGACGTCGCGGCAGCAGCCGCGCCCACCGTGCCGGGCAGCATCAACGCAAACCCTGCGCCAGTCCCGCAAAGGACGCGTCGCATGCCAGCCATCGATCGGACATTCAAATTCCCACGTTCCGCCGCGAGGTTTGCTTTGGGCGGGAGCGTCCTCGCGCTGATATTGCTCTCGGCGGCGCCGGCAGTTCGGGCGGCACCTTGCACGCCTGGTGTTTCCGGTGTTCTGCCTCCCGGCTGCGATGCCGGCGCTACGGGGCCGAAGGTCGCGGGCGCCTCGGCGCCCCCCCACGCACCTTTGTCGCCCACCGTGCCGGTGACCCCGGCGGCGCCTTGCGTGCCCGGCGCGGCCGTGACCGGTTGCACTCCCGCTGTTTCGCGCTCGATGATCCCGGGCCTGCCGGGCCCTTTGCAAAATCTATTGCCGGGCGGGCCGCATATGCGCGCCGAAGGCTGTGGCCCCGGCATTCGCCGCGAGGGCATGCCGGACTGCAATGCCGGGTCCGGCGGCGCAATCGTGCAAGGCGTGATGACGTTCATGCAGATCCTGGCACCCGTGGCGCCGCCTCCGCGGTGACGTGTGGGGCGAGTTCGGAACGCCGCAACCGTCGATCGATGCGATCACGGGGCGTTAACCGGACATTCAGTTCCCGCGTGCAAACTATCGATCTCATCCTTTGCTGAAAACGGGCGAAGGCGCTGCATCTCTCGCGCTTTCCGATTGGGCTGCATCAAGGCGGGCCCGGCGCAAATCCTGAAAGGATTCTGTGGTATGTCCGCCACCGATCGGTCTTCGAGATTTCCGCGTGCCGTCGTCATCCTGGTGCCGCTGTTGGCCGCCCTGGGCGGCTGCGTCGCGTTGCCGCTGATGGAGCTTGCGGCCACGCCAACATCCTCGGCCGCCCCGTGCGCCACTGCGGGCGATCCCGCAGCGGGGTGCAATGGTGGTGGCATGAGTTCGATGATTCCCGGGATGGCAAATGTCATGCAGATGTTTGCCCCTGGAACGACGGCTTCGCACTGACGCCGGACAGCGGCCAACCCGGTCATTGCGGGGAGATCTGTCGGTCTCTCCAGACGATCGGAGCAGGGGGGCGGCAACGGCCTGTGATGGAACAGGAGACGTCAGCAGAGGTCGTCGTAGCCCAAGGCGAACCGGGTGAAGGACCGGACTTGGCAATCCTTATGCCGGGCGGTGGGAGAGGGGGGCGCCGCGAGGCGTCTCCCGACCCGATTTGGTTGACGCGCCATTTGACCGTGCCGCGCACGCGGGCTTGGTGCCAGGATGGCGCCCGGAAGGGCAACATGCCGCAGGCAAGGCGGCCAACGTACTGGACCTGGGAATCATGCCTCGATTGTGAGGCGCGTCAGCCACCACGGTACGAACTGGTGGACGGTCAGGTCCACGTGATGGGTGGCGGGACGGCGGAGCACGACACGATTGACAAGAACTTGCGCGTTTCGCTGCATGCGCAAGAGCCGGTGACGATGTTCGAGGCATTATCCAAAAGCACGGCATGGATCGACCAGAGCCCGAAGTTGCCGGACTACGACGCAACGCCGACCATTCGCACTTATGTGCCGATCAGCCTGGATGAGCAGCGGGCATTAGCGTGCTTCCGCGATGCATCGATGAAATGGCCGCTGCCCGGCACGCGCCGCCGCCGCTTCGCGTAGCTGAAGCCAGAATGTCCGCCCGGGCGTGGCAACCAGTTTGCTCTAACCCATGCCTCCAATCGAGTTGGCCCCACCCCCGAACCGCGTTAAACCATAATCCGGAATGCCCAGGCCCAGCCCACGCGCGGGGGAGGAGAAGAAACCCATGCCCGATACCGCCATCGCCGACATCAAGCCGATGACCCGCACCCAGATGGCCGCCCGCGTGGCGCGCGACATCCCGGAAGGGTGGTACGTCAACCTGGGTATCGGCATTCCCACCGCGGTCGCCGACCACGTGCCGCTGGATCGCGAGGTAATTTTCCACTCGGAAAATGGCGTGCTCGGCATGGGGCCGGCGCCGCCGAAGGATCAGATCGATCCGTGGTTGATCAACGCCGGCAAGCAATACGTGACGCTGCGCTCCGGCGGCAGCTTCTGCCATCACGCCGACAGCTTCTCGATGATCCGCGGTGGGCACCTGGATCTTTGCGTGCTCGGCGCATTCCAGGTGGCGGATAACGGCGACATCGCCAACTGGGCCACCAGCGAGAACGACACCGCGCCTGCGGTCGGCGGAGCGATGGATCTCGCCGCCGGCGCCAAGCGGCTGTGGGTGATGATGGAGCACACCACCAAGGACGGCACGCCAAAACTGGTACAGCGCTGTTCGTATCCGCTGACCGCGGTCGGCGCAGTGAAGCGCGTCTATACCAACCTGGCGGTGCTCGACGTCACCGATCGCGGCTTCGTCGTGCTCGACATGGCGCCGGGCGTCACGCTCGACGCCTTGCAGGCGCGGACCGAGGCGAAGCTGCATCTGCCCGGCTGAGCGGCGGTCGCTACAACGCAGCACGCCGTCGCGGCGACAGCCACGTTGTCACGACGCCCAGCAGGCCGATAACGCCGAGACTCAGCGCCCATCGATGGCGGCTGGTGACGTGCCGGGTACCGCGTAGCAGTTGCTGGCGGTTGAAACGCGCCGCGGCGGCGAAATCGGGCTCCGAGCAGACGTGGCCGAAATGCGTCGCCCAAGCCACATGCGCGCCTTGCTGCACATAGCGCCGATACAGCGCGGCCACTTGCCGATCGGCCTCGTTCAGCTTGATTCGCGGCCATTCGTCGGGGTCCAGCTTCTCGCGCGTGCTCGCCATCCATCCGGCGGCTTGGCACTAGACGGCGGCAAACGCCTGGGAGCGGGGTGGTAGCAGGTCAGCCGCATGGGTCGCCTCATCGACCGCGAGGAACCGATAATGGAAGCGCAGGTTGGGCCGCGCCACGCTTGTCGCAAACCGCGCTTTCTCGTTGGTTGTGATAAGGGCGCCGTCGAGGTTCGCCTGCCCCACCCCGGTGTCGTAATCCCGTGCATCGGCCGCCGGCAATTGCAGCACGGCAGTGAAGCGCGCGGCGGCGTGCGCCTTGTCGTCCTGGCGGAAATCGACGGCGCCGACCGTAAAAAGTCGCAGGGCGGCTGGCAAAGCCGCACCCAGAGCAAACGCCGCCGCGTCGCGCCGGCAGATCGGGCGACGACGACCAGGTCGGCAACGTGGTGATGGACAATGGCAGCACCGGATACGCCCGGGCGCGCAGTTGCGCCAGCCGGCGCGCATAATCGCCGAGGCCGGTCGTCGCACAGTCATGGTCGATCTCGATGCCGGCGACCGGCACCGAGGCCGCGTGCAGATCGCGCAACGCCGCATCGAGAAATCCGAAGATGGCGCCCGTGTTCGGGAGAAGCCTCCGGCCGTCCATACGGACTACAAGGATCACCGGCCGGTGGCTGCGTGCTACGGCGGACCAGTCGGCATCGACGCGATACAGGTTGCCCGATGTGTCGATCTGCGCCGCGAGGATGCGCCACGCACGCATCAGGCTAGCCGATTGCTGCAAAGCAGCGGTGAGCGAGGGCGTCCAATGGCGCTGCCAGATATAGGCGTCCTGCGGCAGGACTCGATTGGCGTGTCCCGACCCGGCCAGCAATGCGCGGCATAGCAAAGCCAGCACCAGCCGGAGAAGATCCTACCGCCACAGCCAGAGCTGCAACACGCCGACGAATGTCAGCAGGATCGTACCGAAGAGCAATATCGTGGGTGTGTCAGGAGACATGACGGCGGTACGGCATATCTCCCTCCAGTGCGGCCGCGCAGTCGCATCGGCTGTTGTTGTTGCGCGTTTATGACGGGGATTGGCGGGACCGCGCAACTTGTCGCTACGGTCGCCGCCTATCGCGACGATGTTGCGTTCGACTTGACCGTGATCGGTCAGGGCGCGACGTTCTTCGCAGCAAAGGAGGCGCCCATGATGGATCCGCTCGAGCATATGCAGATGCTGAAGGACAGCGCGGCAGGCATCGCACCGCGCCGGGGCGACCTGAAGCGTATTCGGGCATTGCGGTTTACCATGCCCGGTTTCGATCGCGCCATGTGGCAGAAGATGTGCGAGATGGGTTGGCTCGGCTTACGCGTGCCGGAAGATGACGGGGGTTCCGGCCTCGGCGTGCGGGAATTGTGCAGCCTGGCCGAGGAACTTGGTGCCGGCCTGGTGCCCGAGCCGCTGATTCCGGCGGCGATGGCAGCCGTGCTGTTGCCAGCGGATTATCTGCCCGATGTGCTGTCGGGCGAGCGCATCGTTCTGCCGGCCTGGCAGGAGCAAGCGAACAGCCTCGCCATGACCGGCGCGACGGAACTGCGCGAGGGCCGACTGAACGGGCGCAAGCTGTTCGTGCCGATGGCGGCCGGGGCCGACGCTTTCCTCGTGACGGTGCCAGGCGGGCTGGCGCTGGTGGAGCGCAACGCGCCAGGCATGCACATCGAGATCCAGGAGACGCAGGACGGCGGCAATTTCGGGACGCTGATCTTCGATGACGCGCCCGCCGAACCGATCGCGGGTGACGCGACCGACGCGCTGGAACAAACCATCATGGCCAGTGCCGCCTATTTGTTCGGCCTGATGGATCGCGCGTTCACCATCACGCTCGACTATATCAAGACGCGCGAGCAATTCGGACACAAGATTGGCAGCTTCCAGGCACTGCAACATCGTGCAGCCGACATGCAGATCCAGTTGTCGCTGACGCGGGCGGTGGTCAAAAGCGCGGCCGCGGCGGTGGATCATGAACGGTCGCTGCAGGCGCGACAGGGGGCGGTATCGCGTGCCAAGATCCGAGCCTCGGATGCGGCGATGGTGGTGACGCGCACCTGTATCCAGTTGCACGGTGGCGTCGGGTACACCGACGCCTACGATATCGGCCTGTTCCTGCGCAAGGCGATGGTGCTGGTGCCGCTATACGGTTCGCCGTCGGCGCATCGCGCCCGCTTCCGCCGCGTGGCGCCGGAAACCGTGGATGAATGACCGCGATCTTTCCGGATATCGAACATCTTGACGAGGTCCTCGCCGCCATCGACGGGCGCGAGGAGTTCTTCGTCCATCGCAACCAGGAACTCGGCTTCGTTTCGGTGCTTTACCGCTATGCCATGGCGGACACGTTTCCGGACCCCGGCGAGGCGGGCATCGATCCGCGTGAGGCGCGGCGCCGTGCGCTGGTGCGCGAGTGCCGCGGTATCACGTTCGATGCTCGCACCGGCCGGGTGATCGCGCGCAAGTTTCATAAGTTCTTCAATCTCGGCGAACGCCTGGAAACCCAGCCGCATCTGATCGATTGGACGCGGCCGCATGTGCGCCTGGTGAAAGCGGACGGCTCGCTGATGACGCCGCTGGTATTCGGCGACAAGGTGCGCTGGTCGAGCAAGATGGGGGTGACCAAAGTCAGCGCGCCGGTCGAGGGGTTCGTGCAGGAGCAAAGCGGATATCGTCGCTTGGCGCTGGATGCGGCGTCGCTTGGCGTCACGCCGCTATTCGAATGGTGCTCTTCGGAGGCGCAACGCATCATCCTGGACTATCCGGAGGCGAGGCTGGTCATGCTGGCGGTGCGCGAGAACGAGAGCGGGCGCTACTCGGCGCAGGACGAGGTGGAAGCTTACGCGCATTCGCACGGCGTGCCGTGCATCGAACGGGTGCCGGGGAACGTGACCGACCACGTCGCCTATCGCAGCGAACTGATCGCGTTGACGGGGATCGAGGGCGAGGTCGTCGCGTTCGCGACCGGCGAACGGTACAAGGCGAAGACCGCCGAATATCTCCGGTTCCATCGGGCACTTGCGGGGTTGGTGCAGGAGAAGGACGTCCTCGCCTTGGTGCTGAGCGACGGGACGGATGACGTGAAGCCGTTCATTGCCGGCGACCTGGCGGAAAAGCTGGATGCGTTCAGCGGTGCGGTGAACCTTGGCCTCGATCGTTCGGCGCAACGCCTGGGTTCGCTGTTCCGCGAGGGCTATCGGGAGTTCGCCGGCGATCGCAAGCGATTTGCCGTCGAGTTCGTCGCCCGGCACAAGAACGCAGCGCCGTTTCTGTTCGCGCTGTGGACGAAGGGCGAGGCGGACGATGCCACGGTGTCGGCCGCCGCCCGCGACCTTGTCGCCGATTATGTGCGGAAGAACCTGGGTTCCTCCACCAGGGTTGCCCAGGTTCGTCACTTCTTTTGGAGAAGACGTACGTTGGACGGCGGAAATTCCCGATCTGGACGCGTAATGTCCGCCGATCGTCATGGCGGCAGAACAAACGTGTCATGGCCGGCGGAGGCCGGCCGCCCACGTCGTTGCTGCGGGCAGCAAGGAAAGACGTGGGTGGCCGGCCTGCGTCGGCCATGACACGTTTGTTCTGCGGCCAGCAGTTTATGCTGACACGTATGGGGCTTGACCCCGCCATCTATCGCGGCACGGTGCCGCGGTGGATGGCCGGCCCAAGTCCGGCCGTGACGTGGGGAGCGGCCGGTGCCAGCCAACCGAGAAGTCAATTTCCCCGCCGCGCTGGCTGGCCGCGATGGACTCCGCCGTCATCCTGTTGCTGAACGCCGCGC
This sequence comes from uncultured Alphaproteobacteria bacterium, assembly GCA_963762885.1. GTDB lineage: Bacteria > Pseudomonadota > Alphaproteobacteria > Acetobacterales > Acetobacteraceae > JASHVB01. The sequence goes on along the minus strand of CAVXNH010000002.1, from coordinate 39,741 downwards.
TGCTGGCCGAGGTGCTGATCGTTTTCTGCAATACCGTCGTCCGTGCCGCACTCAACATTCTCCTGATGCCCGGCGTGGAGGAAACGTCGCGTTTGCTGCTGATCCTGATCGCCTTCCTCGGCGGTGCAGTGGCGTACGGACGCGGCCGGTTCATGGCGGTGACCGTGCTGCTGGCGCGATTGCCCCCGGCGGCGTGCGAGGTCGCGACGGCGGCCGTTGCCTGGGTGGTGATCGCCGTTGCGCTGATCATCGGCCTGTCGTCAATTCCGTTGCAGATCGTCAATGCCGCAGAGCATACGACCATCCTGAGCATCGGCTATGTCTGGATGACCGCGCCGATGACGGTGGGCGCGGCGTTGTTCGTTGCCCATGCGGGCCAGGCACTGCTGCGTCACAGCTTCTGGGCGGTGCTCGCTGCGGCGATCCCGATCGGCGTGCTGGTGGGTGGCATTGCTGCGACCGGGGGAACGGTTGATCCGGATAGCGCCGGCTTGCGACTGGGTCTGGCGGCGATGTTCCTGGGTGGGATCGCGCTTGGCGTACCGGTCGGCTTCGTATTGGCCGCGATCGGCATCAGCTTCGTCACCACCACCGGCGCCGCGCCCGTGCTGGCGATCGCGATGAATGCCCAGCGTGGCACGGGCGGTTTCATTTTTCTTGCGCTGCCGTTCTTCATCCTCGCCGGCTTCATCATGGACCGCGGCGGCATTGGCGCGCGCATCGTGAACTTCCTCGTCGCCCTGCTCGGCCACGTGCGCGGCGGGCTGCTGTTGGTGCTGATCGTCGGCATGTACGTGGTATCCAGCATCTCCGGATCGAAAGCGGCTGACATGGCGGCAGTCGGCATTCCAATGCGGCGCATGCTGGGCGAGGCAGGCCACGCGCCGGCCGAAAGCGCAACGGTCATCGCCGCCTCGGCCGCGATGGGCGAATCAATTCCGCCGAGCATCGCCATCCTGGCCTTGGGTTCGGTGACGTCGATCTGACGGGTGCGCTGTTCCTCGCTGGACTGCTGCCTGCGGCGACGATCGGGCTGGGCCTGATGCTGCTGGTGTATCTGCGCGCCCGGCTGGCGGGGCTGCAGCCCGGCGCCCGCGCACCGATCCGGACAATGGTTCGCCGTGGTGTCGCTGCGATCGTGCCGCTGCTGATGCCGGTGGTCCTGGTGGGCGGCATTGTCGCCGGCACCGGCACGCCGACCGAGGTATCCTCGTTCGCGGTGATCTACGGACTTGCGGTGGGCACGCTGCTGTATCGCCAACTCGACCTGCGCGGACTTTGGGAGGTGTTGACGGAATCGGCACTGCTGAGCGGCATGATTTTCTTCACCTTCGCCGGCGCGACGTTGTTTTCCTGGGCACTTACGCTGGGCGGAGTGCCGGATGCGATTGCCGGCGCGCTGGGCGACCTCGGACGAGGCGGCTTTCTGCCGGCGGTAATCGCCATCACCGTGGTGCTGGGCGCGTTGTTGGAAAGCGTCGTCACCGTCGTCATTCTTGGCCCGTTGCTGCTGCCCGTTGCCATGGTGCTGGGTGTCGATCCGCTGCAATTCGGCGTGGTGCTGATCGAAGCGTTCGGCATCGGCTCGATCATTCCTCCGGTCGGCCTGGCGCTGTACATCGCGTGTGCGATCTGCGGCAGCGACATTGACAGCACGACGCGCCCGCTGTTGTCGTTCCTCGCGGTGCTGGTGCTGGGTCTGCTGTTGGTGGTCGCGGTGCCGTGGATCACGCTGGTGCTGCCGGTGGCATTTCACATGGCGGGATAACAGCGCATAACGCGACCAGTCCGAGGGGAAACAAGCCATGCCTGGAATGTTCGGGGCGCCGACGCGGCGTTCGCTATTGCGCGTTGCGGCCGCCTCCGTAGCACTGTCCGCACCGATGCTGGGAAGCGCCGCCGCGGCCGACGTCAAGCGCATCCGCTACGCCCATTCGGCACCTGTGGCCCATGGCTGGCACATCTGGGGCGTGCAGTTCAAGCAATCTCTGGAGCAGCGGACTGAAGGAAAAATACAAGTCGTTATCTATCCAAATGCGCAGATGGGGACAGAACGCGACATCGCCCAGGCGGTCCGCGTCGGCGCGCTGGAGATGGGTGCGGTCGGCGTTGCGCTGATGAACTGGGTGCCCGACATGTCCATCACCGACGCGCCGTTCCTGTTTCCGACGCGGCCGCAGGCCTATGCCGCGCTGGACGGGGCGCTGGGCAACGAACTGAAGCGCCGCTCGCTGGCACAGGGTTTCCGGCTGAGCGGGTGGACTGATCTCGGCTATCGCGTGATGACCAACAACAAGCACCAGATCGGCAAGGTCGCGGACATGCGCGATCTGAAGATGCGGGTGCCAGATTCGAAGTCGTATATTGCCATGATGCAGGCGACCGGCGCATCCATTGTGACCGTCGATCTGTCGGAATTGTATCTGGCGTTGCGCCAAGGCGTGGCGGACGGGCAGGAGACGCCGCCATCGGTTATCAAGTCGAACAAATACTACGAGGTACAGAAGTACCTGGCCCGTACCAACCACATTCTGACGTCGGCATATGCAGTGGCCAACCCGGCGGCGTTCGACGCACTCTCGCCGCCGGAGCAGGGGGCATTTGTTGCCGCGTGCGACGATGCGACGAAGTATTTACGGGATTATACCCAGAAGGATGAGGAGGCATCGTTCGCATTTCTGAAGGACAAAGGGATGGAGCTGAACCTCGACGTCGATGTGGAGTCGTTCCGCACGGTCTGTACCGGGGTCTGGGCGAAGTTTCCGGAGCTGTTCCGGCCGGATCTGATCAAGCTGGCGCAGGCTTAGTACTGCAGGATTCGTAATTATGGTGACGTATTGCAGCGGAGCACTATATAGGAACTGAGCGTCTTACCCTCGCGGGTTGAGCAAGTAGCATGATGCAAAGATGGCAGGCACGAAGGCGCACCCGCGCACAACCGAGCATGAGGAACCAGAATATTGTTATCGGTAGCGCGCCAAGCCATGTCACTGAATTCATGCAGGTACAGGATCAAGCACCCACGTTGCAGAATAGGAGGATGTGCATTGGACCGAGCGAAAAGCTGACCAATTGTGAGACTAGGATCATTTCCTTTCGCGCGGAGGAAGAACGGAGGACCACGGTGATCACGGAGTCGGAGGGGTCCAATGGCCGCGGGGCCCCTCCGACTCCGTGATCACCGTGGTCCTCCGTTCTTCCTCCGTGCGAAAGAATTGGTGAATCGTAAGGCACCTGCGGTCGGTGGTGGCACGTCGTTCATTCGTTTCACCTCGATTCTGGCCATCACATTGCCGGAATACGTCACCAAACTTACAAGACACGATACTCAGGACTCGCCGAGACATAACCGAATCATCGGCGGGCGGATCTCTGCGCCCCGTGTCATGTCCGGCTCTCGGGTCAAGCGCCCAAGGCCAGGCTCCGGCCGGCCACCCACGGCTTTGCCGGTGGCGACAAGAAAAGACGTGGGTGGCCGGGCCAAGGCCGGCCATGACACAGAACATTGCAGCGCAACCAACTGCAGCAATTATTCCCCGCGAATCCTTAGCGAAACGTCTTCGGCCCACGGCGGGGAGAGGCTGCTTACTTCGGCAGCAGGATCACCTCGGCTTCGGCGGTGGCGTTGACCGGCACATCCGTGGCCACTGCGTTGGGCTCGGCCGGCGCTGCCATGGCGGCTATCGCGCCGGCGAAGCGTGGCGTCGGCATCGGCGTCGCGCTGTCGAGTCGCACCTCCTTGAACGATCCGAAGCGCAGGCCCAGCAAGACGGCGGCTTCCTGTGCCTTGCCTTGCAACGCAGCGATGGCCTGACGGGTCGCTTCGTCGTGCGCCTTGCGCTGCGCTTCGCGGGACAGCCGCCAGCCCAGTTCGCCGATTGCCAGGCCATTATGTTGCAGCGTGCCAACCAGGGTCAGCAACGCCACGCTGTCATGGCTGGTGAGTTCCAGCGACTGGCTCGCCTGCCATCGTTCGGTCTTGTCCTGTGGCGTGGGACCGACATGCCAAACCGAGTAGGCGCCGGTGCTGGCGGTCACCCCGGCAACGTTCCGCGCGTGCCCCAAGGCATCGGTCATTGCCGCATTGACGCGTTGTTGCGCGTCGGCGGGCGAGGCACTGCTGACCTCGACCCGCAAGGACGCCGCCAGTTCGTCAGGCGCAACGGTAACCGTTTCGGTGTCCGCCAAATGCAGCAGCGTATCCGCCCGTGCCGGCGGCGTGACGAACCATGATGTGCAAAGCAAACCGGCGGCGATGTGACGGAGCATCCGTGGCGACTCCCGTGTATCTTGCCCGGATCACCCTGCCGGTCCCGGCAGTGGCGAGCAAGCGGATTGACGCGGCGTGACGCTGTCCTACCTTGTTGCGCCCGGCCGTGCCCTTGTGGATTCCCGTCACGTTCGCGGCGGCGCTGTTCCAGTGTTGGCGCACCGCATTGCAACAGAAGCTGCGCCACCTGCTGTCGGTCAACGGCGCCGGCTTCGTCCGGTTTCTCTATGGCGCGCCAACTGCTCTGCTGCTGTTGCTGCTGACTCTGCAAGTGACCGGATCGCCGCTGCCGGTTCCCAATATGCGCTTCGTGTTGGCGTGCGTCGCCGGCGGCCTGACGCAGATCCTGGGGACCAACCTGCTGATCATGGCGTTCGGCTTCCGTAACTTCGCCGTAGGCACAGCCTACTCCAAGACCGACGTCGTGCAGAGTGCGGTCATCGCGTTGATCGTTTTGCATGAGGTGCTGCGTCCGCTGGCCTGGGCCGGCATTGGGTTGGGCCTTTGCGGCGTGATGACATTGTCGTTGGCCGGCCGTGGCCTGCACCCGCGAGACTTGCTTGCGGCGACAATGCAGCCGGCTGCGCTATGCGGGCTGGGCGCGGGATTCCTGTTCGCTCTGACCACGGTGTTCATCAAACTCGCCAACCAGGCATTGAGCAGTCCGAGCCTGGTGTTGCGCGCATTGCTCGCACTGGTGGTGACCAATACGTTGCAAATCGTGATGCAAGGCTGCTGGCTTGCGTGGCGCGAGCCGCAGGAGCTGCGCAAGGCGTTCACCACGTGGCGCAGCTCGGCCTGGGCCGGCACGCTGTCGGCGGCCGGCTCGGCCTGCTGGTTCACGGCGTTCGCCATGGCCGACGTCGCCCTGGTGCGCGCCATCGGTCAGGTGGAAATCGTGTTTACCCTGTTGTTCAGCCGGTTCTACCTGAAGGAGACGCTCCGGTCCGGCGACGTGGCTGGGCTGGCGCTGGTCGTCGGCGGCGTGCTGCTGATCGTCCTGGGGAGTTGAAGCTTGGTGGCGTCGGCTAGGCTAACGCGCGGCGCACGGGCACGCCAGGCGGCGAATTGCTCGCGGACCCGGTCCAATCGCGCGTACTGAGCGTGGTCGTCGCCGGCTTCGATGCGTCGCAGTGCGTCATAGGTTTCCGCGATCCAGTCGGAGACCGGCGGCCGGCCGGCGATCACCTTGTTGGCTGCCGCGTAATGATGGCGAAGCCGCGGCCGCAGAAATTCGTCGATGGCCGCGGCAGCGGAATCGAGTGGGACCGGCCAGGCGATGCCAGCCTCGGCGGTAACGCGGGTCAGGCTGCCGCGCCAATCCTGCATGAATTTGTCATAGGACAGCACGGCGCGCGGGCGACCGCGGGTGTGGCGTTCGGCTTCCAGTGTGTAATGCAGCCATAACGGTGCGGACACCTCGGCCGGCATGCCGTCGCGGCGGCGGATCGATGCGATGGCCTCGGCGGGATGCCGCAGCGCGAGCAGTGGGGCGACGGCGACGTTCAGCGCGGCGAAGGCCGGCAGCCAGAACTCCATGAGGATGGAAAACCGCGGGTCCTTCATCACGAACAGCGGCGCGTCACCGAACTCGCTGGTCACGGCGGATGCACAGTGGGTCAGGATCTCTTGCCGCGTCGTCGCGTCGATGGCGGCCGGATCGAGCGCCAAACAATCGTACCAGTTGCCGCCCAAGGTTGCGAGGATCGCTTGATTGACAATGGTGATCGCCTCGGATTCCCAAAACCCGGTCGGATTGTCGAAGGCGGGCTCCATCATGGTGGCGGGTGCCACGGCGCCCAGCAGGTGACTGATGCCGGCGATGGCGGATGTGCCGCTGCGGTGCATTCCAAGGATCAGGACGCTCTGCTGCATTACGTTTCCAGAGAGACGGGTTGTGGGAAGTTGGGGAACCGCGCCGCTTCAGTCTTTCGGCGGGCGGGTGACCGCGTCGATATAGCGGCGGACCGAGTAGGCCATTGCCTGTTTGCCGCCGGTGGCGATCACCCGGTCCCACCAAGCGCCATAGATCGGGTCGAACGACCAGGGTTCCAGAATGTCGGCGATGCGCTGCACCGAGCCGGCGTCGAGCGGGATCAGGTCGGGATAGCTGCGCATGAAGCTGACCTTCTTGTCGGGGCCCACCTGCACGATATCGCCTGACAGCAGCGCGCCTTTGCCGCCGGCGCCTTTTGCCCAATGCAGCACGGTGCCGCCGGCGAAGTGGCCGCCGCAGCGGATCAGCGTCACTCCGGGCGCGAGTTCCCCGGTTTCACCCTCCCAGAAGGTCACTGCCGGATCGGGGCGCATCACCCATTGCCGGTCCGCCGCGTGCAGCCAGATCGGCGCGTTCGCGAAGGCGTGGCTCCATTCGACCATCGAGGAATAATAGTGCGGGTGCGAAATGGCGATCGCAGCGATGCCGCCTAGCGCACGCACGATCTCTTCAGTCGCGTCGTCGATGAAGCTGATGCAGTCCCACAGGATGTTGCCGATGTCGGTGCGCAACAGCAGGGCTCGCTGGGCGATGGCGAAAGCGGGCGTCGTGCCGATGCCGATCAGGTCGGGCTCATGCTGGCGAAATGCGTTGAAATGGGTGCGCCGCAAGGCGGTCAGCGTGGTCCAGGCTTGGCCCAGCAGGTTTACATATTGCCGCTCTTCCTGGCAGATCGTGCAGCCTTCCGGCTGCTGCGCGCTGTCAGGATATTGCGTGCCGCAGGTGGTGCAGATGAAAGCGGGCATGCGTGCCTCCTGGAGGGCGGTCGGTGTGTTGTTCCCCCCCTCCCTCGAGGGGAAGGGGAGAATGATTTGGAGCTATTCGAACAGCGCGTCAATCGCCGCTGGTTCCACGTCCTCGATCCGCGCCGGCTGCCAGCGCGGCCGGCGGTCCTTGTCTACCACCATCGCGCGGACGCCTTCGGCGAAGTCTGGGTGCCGCATCGTCGTGTGGGTCAGCGCGAACTCGTCATCCAACGCTTGCGGCAGCGTCTGGTTTGCTCCGCGTTGCAGCGCACGCAGCGTCCAGCACAGCGCCGACGGCGACACCCCTCGCAGCATATCCAGCGTGCGTTTTGCCCAGTCGCTGCCGTCGGCTTCCAGGCGATGCACGATCTCCGGAACCGTGTCTGCACCGAAGCAATGGTCCACCGCCGCACGCTGCTCCGCCAAAGAAAACGCCGGCAGTGGCACGGCGAATTCCGCCAGCGCCCCGGCGCCGTCCACGGCCAGCGCGTTGGATAGCGAGGCAATCTGCGCGCGGGGGCAAAAATGCGTTCCCAGGCCCGCATGCACCGCGTCAGCGCCGTGCACGCGCGCCCCGGTCAGCCCGAGATAAACCCCGATGCGCCCCGGGAGGCGCGGCAGGAAGAACGTCGCGCCAATATCGGGAAAGAACCCGATCGCCGTTTCCGGCATGGCGAACATCGCGTGCTCTGTCGCGACGCGGTACGGTGCGTGCACCGACACGCCGATGCCCCCGCCCATGCAGATGCCGTCGATCAGCGCGACATAGGGCTTCGGATAGGTCGCGATCATTCGGTTGAGTGCGTATTCCTCGCTGAAGAACGCGTCCGCTGCGGGGCGATTGCCGGTAAGCTGGGCGTCGCGCAGCGCCCGAATGTCGCCGCCGGCGCAGAAGGCGCGATCGCCGGCGCCCTCGATGACGATCACGTGGACGTGCGGATCGTCGTGCCATTCGGTCAGCACCCGCGTCAGCGCGCGGATCATCTCCAGGTCCAGCGCGTTCAGCGCTTTTGGACGGTTCAGCAGGATGCGGCCAGCCCGGCCGTCGCGCCGGGCGATCACACTCTGTTCATTCGGCATCGATATATCTCCGGAAACCCGCGTCGTCTAAGCGCAGACGCGGCAGACGGCAATGCCACGTCGCGGGTGATTTACTGGCCGGAACGGCGGCGGTTGCGCATCCTGATGTTCGACACCGCCCGGTGCCTTCGGAGAACTTCAGCCATGGGAGACTTGATTGTCCGGCAGCCCCATCTCGGGCGAGAGTTGATCGGATTGCTTGGGCGCATAGTGGACAGCCAGGACGACGGGCTGACGCAGGACGACATCGAGCCGTACTTGCTCGTTCGCCTGCTCCGGTGCGGGTACATCCGCCGGCAGTCGTCGGATGGTTCAAGTTTCGTGGCGACGCCGGCCGGGATCGAACGCTGGCGGCTGGAGACGATCGCGGCGCGGCGGCGGCAGGACGATATCGACCGGCGAGAGATAATCCGCGGCCGGCTACAGGCGACGATCGCGCGGATGGCGTTGGACTATCCCGTCGCACCGCTGCCGCCGACGTTGCGGGATTTCAAACTGCCGGAAATCTATCAGCGCCAATGGCCGCCGATGCGCGAACCGCAATTGCCGCCGGCGCGGCCGACCGTGTTGCGGGTGAAGCACGATGAACGCCCGCGGCAGCTTTTGGCTCCCGAGGATGCGTTGTCGCTGATCCGGGAAAGTGAGCAGCGGACGATTCGCGATGGCTGGCCGCCGGTCGCACTGACGGGCGGAGTGTTACTGCCGAGCGACGAAGACTTGCCGATAGTGACATGTAGGCCGGCTGCCGGAGAAGCGCGGGGCTGACGTGGCGCCTGTGCGCGAAGACGCTTTGCCGGCGATCCTGGTGCCTATGCCGATCGACGAGGAACCCGATCCAGACGCGGCGCTAGATAACGAAGAGCCGCGGGACGCAGTGGGCGAACGGTGGCGGCGCGCGACTGTGGTGGCGGCGGTCGCGGCGGTCGCGCTGTTGGCGGGCGATCCAGTGTATCGGTCTTTGTCGCCTACGGTCGAGGGCCTGCCGCGAGCCCCCGGCACGCACGGTCCGGTGGTTGCGCCGACGCCTCTTCGCGTAGCCGACGCGATTGCTCCGGCTGCGGCGTCCGGGCCAACGGCGGGCGCGGAGATCCATCCTGTGGCCGATCGGGCGCCCCCAACTCCGGCCGCCGAGATTGGGCCAGGGCCTGTGGCCTCCGCAGCGGCTGCGCGGCCGGGCGAGACGAAGTCAGGCGTGCGGCGGGCCTCGGACAAGCCCGACCCGGTGACCGAGCCCAGCGTCGCTCCGGCTGCTTCGCAGGCAAGCGTCGTGCCGACACTGGCGATCGCAGCTTCTGCGCCCGTGGCTCCTGCACGCGTGGTTCAGGCGTCCGCAGCAAGGCTGGCTGTGGCCACCGAGCCTGAGGTTGTCCGATCTGCCGCCAGAGCAGCCGCGCCCTCGGCTGCGGCGACGCCGGTGGCGGCGAGCCAACCGGCTCCGCCACCGGTTGTTCCGGCGGCCTTGCCAACCCCGCAATCATTGGCTGTCGCCGTGTCACCGGCCGTGGTAGCCGCGCCGGTATTGCCGACGGCAAGCCTGCCGAACGAGACGCATCCCGCCGTCGTATCATCGCCGGCCCGTGCCGAGGACGTGTCCGATGTTAACGCACCAACCGTCGTGGCGACCTTGCCGAACGTGGCGTTACATCCCGCGACGCCTGCCGCGCCAGCGGCTCCGGCCGTGACACCGCATTCGGCTCTTGCCATGGCATCGGAACCCCTGGCCGTGCCAGCTGTCACGATGCCCGAACCGGGGGCACCAACACCAGTCGCCGCGATGCAGCCGAGCACTGCGCCAGCGCCGGCAAATTCGGAGACAGCATTGGCTGTCGCGGAGTTTCCCACGACGCCTGTGACCGCAGCGTCGCTGGTCGCGCCGTCGCCGCCGGCAGTCCCAGCGTCCCAACCGACGATGGCCGCCGCTACCGTCGTGGCAGCACCGCCCGTCGCAGCACCGGTCGTGACATCGATACCGGCGATTGCGCCACTGCCGGCCGCAGCGCCACCGGCGGTCGCGGCGGAGCCCGCCCTCGATGCCAAGCCAAAGGTCCTGGCAGCCCTGCCTCCCGCCGCTTCGCCGCCGGAGCCTTCGCGCGCACGACGCAAGCCAGAGCATGTGGCAGCGGCGGGGGGAACCAAGGACACGCTGGTGTTTGCCAGCGCGGCTGTGACAGCGCACCCGCTGCCGCCGCTAACCAAACCCGACGAGCATGACGCTGCGCAGGATGATCCGGCGGCGCGCATGCTGGCGCGGCTGCGGGCCAGCGGCGCCTCGGTCGACCCAGCGGTGGATCGGCTCAACACCCTCAGCCTGCTGGCAGCGCAGCACGGCAAGACGTTCTCTCCGCGTAGCGCGGCGGTGAGAGACGTGTCGATGCGCGACCGCGTTACTTCGCCAAAGCCGGAGCTGCCGCCTTCGCTGCCTTGAACGCCGGGATCACTTGCTCGGCGAACTGCTGCAATTGCTCCAGCGCCACATTCAGCGGCACGCCGATCGACATGCTGCACGTCACCCTGTCCAGCCCCGGATAACGCTTCTCCACTGCCTTCAATTGTTCGACGATGTCCTCTGCCGTGCCGGTGAGGAAGCCGCCGGCTTTCACCGCATCCTCGATGCGTGGCAGCTTGGCGAACGGCGCTCGCTTCGGATCGCGCATCGTCTCGATCTGTTCGTCGGTCATCGCCTTCACCAGGCGCAGCTCGCCGAACATCTTCATGTTCTCTTCGTAGTATTTCGCCGCGGCGCGAATGCCGGCCTCACGGCTTTCGGCGATATAGAACTGGTAGCCGAGCGACAGCCGCTCCCCCAACTCGATGTGCTTGCCGGCGCGCGCATAGGCGGCCTGGAACGCCACCATGTGGCGATCCACCGCGCCGCCCTCGGCCGAGCCGCCGCCGATCACGCCGCCAATGCCGTGCTTCGCCATGAAGTCGAACGCGCGGTCCGAGCCGCTCTGGATCGGCTGCCAGCATTCCACCGGCAGGCGCAGCGGCCGGGGCACCAGGGTCAGTTCCTTCAGCGTATAGCCGCGATACGGCACCTCGGGCGGCAGCGTGTAGTACTTGCCCTTATGACTGAACGACTCGTTGTTGAACGCCTTGAAAACTACATCCACCTGCTCTTCGAACAGCTCGCGGTTCGCGGCCTGGTCGAGCAAAGGCGCACCGAAGGTTTCCACCTCGCGCGTGTGGTAGCCGCGGCCGACGCCGAACACGACACGGCCATTGCTGAGGATGTCGGCCATCGCGTAATCCTCGGCGAGGCGCAGCGGATGCCACATCGGAGTGATGTTGAAGCCGCAATGGATCTTCAGGCGCTGCGTCACGTGCGCCAGGTGCAGCGCCATCATGATGACGTTGGGGATGCCTTCGTAGCCCTCGGGCTGGAAGTGGTGTTCGGCCATCCAGAAGGCATTGAAGCCGACGCGATCCATCAGCTTCGCCATCGCCTCGGCCTTGTACAGCGTGGTGACCAGCTTGTCGTTCGAATAGAACCGGTCGTTGACCGGCGTGCCACCGTAGCCGAGGTCCTCCATGTCGATATGGCCGGCATAGGAGCTATCGAATTTGGTGATCATTGGAATTCTCCCCTCGGCCCGGTGCGTGTTGCGTGCGGACCTGTCGTGGCGGTGGGCTCGGCGCTGTCCTGCCGCAATCTGTAGCGCCAAAGGGCCGGTCCGTCGATGTAGGTAGATTCCGAAGCTGGTTGCGTGCTTCCGGCCCCCCATTTCTGCGTAGACGCCACCGGTCGCGACGCGACGGTGAACTGTTTGTGGGGACCAAGCCATGACACGATATCTACTGGCGGGCGCGGCAGCGTTTGCCCTGATGAGCGGCATCGCCGCGGCGCAGACCACGTCGTCGGAGACCACGACCACGTCCACGGGCGCTCCTGTGGTGGTCTCGCCGCAATCGGGCACGCTGAGCACCACGCGGTACCAGCGGACTGACGATGGCAGAGGCACGGAGACCGACTCCAGGCGGACGACCTACCGGAACGAAAACGGCGTCGCGGACGACTCCACCACCACGCGGACCACGCAAACCATGCCACCGCCGGTCGCCACCAGTTCCGACCACCAGCACGACGACCACCACCACTCGGTGAGACCAGCCGCGACCTGGTTCTGGCCGGCCCACGGGCGCTTGACCCAAGGGCCTGCCAGAATGCGGCGGGCAATTCCTTAGAGGCCGTCTCGAAACTTGCCGGTGGGGGGTTGAAACCGCAAGAGTTCGATGGAATCTAGGAGGCCCCCTGGCACCTGGAGCCTCCTATGTGGACCCGCGAAACCCGCGCAGAGCACGACCGTGATGATCTGCGCTACCCCAGCGATCTGACCGATGCCGAATGGCAGGTGCTCGCGCCGTTGCTGCCGCCGCCAGCGAAAACCGGCCGCAAACGGTCCTGGACGATGCGCGAGATCATGAATGCCATGTTCTACGTGCTGCGCGGCGGTTGTCCGTGGCGTATGCTGCCGGAGCATTTCCCACCGCACCAGACGGCGTATCGCTGGTTCACCCGCTTCCGCGATGACGGAACATGGAACGCCTGGACCATCAGTTGGTGGCGCAGGATCGTCAGCGGGTCGGCCGCGCGGCGGGTCCCACTGCCGCGGTCATCGACACGCAGAGCGTCAAAACCACCGAAGCCGGCGGCCCGAGCAGGGTATGATGCCGGCAAGAAGATCAACGGCCGCAAGCGACATGCTCTGGTGGACACCGACGGGCGCAGCCTGGAATTGCAGGTGCACCCGGCGTCAGTGCAGGACCGTGATGGCGCTCCGGCGGTGTTGCAAGCCGCTCACGCCCGGTTCCCCTCGATCCAGAAAGTATTTGCCGACAGCGTCTATGCCGGCGAACGGGTCGCCAATGCGACATCCATTGTGGTGGAGATTGTCCGCAAGCTACCCAACCAGGTTGGCTTCAAGCTGCTGCCGCGGCGTTGGGTGGTCGAGCGGTTCTTTGCCTGGATCAATCGCAACCGCCGCCTTGCCAAGGATTTCGAAGCCACCATCGCATCGGCCACAGCCTTCCTCCACGCCGCTTGCGTTATGCTGCTCGCCAGGAGGCTGGCTCGTTGGGCTTGAGATTCGAGTTGGACTTCTACTGCCCCGCCACCGGCTGCCGCATCGGGATGTGTTCCAGCCGCCGGTCATGCCCAAGCATCAGCACGAGCGAGGCGGACATGATCGGGCCCAATGCGAGCGCCATCAGTCCGAACATGAAGCTCCCGCCGGTGGCGTCCTTGATCAGGCCGAACAGGTAGGGCCCGAAGAATCCTCCAAGGTTGCCCAGCGCGTTGATCAATGCGATGCCGCCGGCCGCCGCCGTGCCGGACAGCATGGCTGTCGGCAACGTCCAGAACGTCGGGCCGGTGGAGGAGCCGCCCATCGAGGCGATCACCAACATCGTCATGGTCAGGAACGGATCGGTCATCAGTGCCGTGGCGATCAACCCTGTCGCGGCAGTATAGTAGGCGATGGCGACATGGCGCGGGCGTTCTCCGGTGTGGTCGGAATGGCGGCCCCACAGCACCATGGCGCAGGCGCCGAACACGTAGGGGATGGCATTGATGATGCCGGTCATGCCGAAGCCCTCGGCCAGGCGATGCACGATCTGTGGCTGGAACAGCGCGATTCCGTAACCGGAGAAGGTGCCGCCGAAATAGACCAGCCAGAGCAACAGCACGCGCTTGTCGAGCAAGGCCTGTTTCAGGCTGTAGTGCCGGATGGCCTCGCGCTGAGACCGCTCGGCGTCGAGCCTTGTCATCAGCCAGTCGCGTTGCTCGGGCGCCAACCAGTGCGCGTGCGACGGCCAGTCGGTCATGTAGATCCAGAATACCACGCCCAGAATGACCGCCGGCGCGGCCTCGATGATGAACAGCCATTGCCAGCCGGCGATGCCCAGCCAGCCGTCGAGATCGAGGATGAAGCCGGAAACCAGCGAGCCCAGGATATTCGAGAGCGGGATTGCCGCCATGAAGATGCCGACGATGCGGGAGCGGTAGTAGGACGGGAACCACCAGGTCAGATACAGGATGATGCCGGGGAAGAAGCCAGCCTCGGCGATACCGAGCAGGAAGCGGATCGAATAGAACGACACCGGGCCGACGATGAAGGCGGTGCAGGCGGAGATGATGCCCCAGGTAATCAGGATGCGCGCGATCCACACGCGGGCGCCGACCTTGGAGAGCAGGATGTTGCTGGGCACTTCGAAGATGAAGTAGCCGAGGAAGAAGATACCGCCGCCGAAACCATAGACCGCCGAGGTGAACCCCAGCGCCTTGTTCATGGTGAGGGAGGCGAAACCGACGTTCACGCGGTCGAGATAGGCGATGAAGTAGCACGCGATCAGCAACGGCAGCAGCCGGCGCGTGACGCGGGCCATGGTCTGGCGTTCCATGTCGGTAATCTCGTGGGTCAGTCCGGCAGCGGGCGCTGCATCTGGCATGGTCGACTCTCCCTATTTTCTTGTCGGAACGCTCGGCATGGCCGGACATCCGAGGGGATGGTAGCGGGTTGGGCCGGGAAGGCGAGGGGGGAAGCTGCGTGGGAAGATAAGGAGCCTCCCCCTCCCTCAAGGGGAAGGGGAGGCTCCTTATCCTTGCAATGACAGTGGGGACGCATGACAGCACTCTTGCCAGCGCCCCTGGAAACCAACGCCCGATAGCGCCAAACTGCGGGCGAAGGGACCCGCCCCATGGATACCGAGACCGACGCAACCAAGCACCTTCACCACGCCGCACAAGCCGCCCGTTCCGCATCGCACGTGCTTGCTCGCAGCAGCGCGGCCCAGCGCAACGACGCGCTGGGCGCCATGGCCGCGGCGTTGCGCGCGCAGGCGCCGGCCATTCTGGCTGCCAATGCCGCCGACGTCGCCGCGTCGAACGCCACCGCCGCATTCCGCGACCGGCTGGCGCTGAACGAGGCCCGGGTCGCAGCGATGGCGCGCGGCCTCGAGGATGTTGCCGCGCTGCCGGATCCGCTGGACCGCGTACTCGCCGATTGGACCCGGCCGAACGGCTTGCGCATCCAGCGCATCGCCACGCCGATCGGCGTCATCGGCATGATCTATGAGAGCCGTCCGAATGTCGGCGCCGATGCCGCCGCGCTGTGCCTCAAGTCGGGCAACGCGGTGATCCTGCGTGGCGGGTCGGAAAGCGTACGCAGCGCGCAGGCGATCAACACGGCGCTGGTGGCCGGACTGCGCCGGGCTGGTCTGCCGGAAGCCTGCGTGCAGGTGGCGCCGAGTGCCGATCGCGCTTACGTCGCCGCCATGCTGGCGAGTGCCGGCTTGCTCGACCTGATCGTGCCGCGCGGCGGAAAGTCTCTGGTGGAGCGCGTGCAGCGCGAGGCGCGGGTGCCTGTGTTGGCGCATGCCGAGGGGCTCTGCCACACCTACGTGCACGCGGCGGCGGACTACGCGATGGCTCGCAAGATCGTCGCCAACGCGAAGATGCGCCGCACCGGCATCTGCGGCGCCACCGAGACTTTGCTGATCGATCGCGATGTTGCCCCCGCGTTGCTGCCGTCGATCGTCGCCGATCTGCGGGCTCTGGGCTGCGAGTTTCGCGCCGATGCCGCGGCACGTAACATCGTGCCGGACCTGCCGGCGGCGAACGACGCGGATTTCGACACCGAGTGGCTGGATGCCGTGTTGTCCGTTGCCGTTGTGGACGGCGTGGATGCCGCGTTGGCGCATATCGCCCGGCATGGCAGCGAGCACACCGACGCGATCGTCACTGACGATGTCCTGGCAGCGGAACGTTTCCTTGCAGGACTGGATTTAGCCGTGGCGTTATGGAACGCCTCGACGCAGTTCTGCGACGGGGGCGAGTTTGGGTTCGGCGCCGAAATCGGTATCGCCACCGGGCGCATCCATGCGCGCGGACCGGTAGGACTGGAGCAATTGACGACCTATCGCTACGTCGTGCGCGGCACCGGCCAGGTGCGTCCCTGAACACGCCGCTGGTCGATACGCTGCCGCGTTTTGGCGATCGGCGGCGCATGCGGGTCGGCTTGCTCGGCGGTTCGTTCAATCCGGCGCATGCGGGGCATCGCCACGTGGCGGATCTGGCGCTGCGGCGGTTGCGGCTGGACCAGGTGTGGCTGCTGGTGTCGCCGGGCAATCCGCTGAAGCCGCGCGACGGCATGGCGCCGTTGGCGGTGCGGTTTGCGTCTGCGCGCGGCATCGCCGATGGACGCCGCGTGGTGGCCACCGCAATCGAGGCGACGCTGGGCACGCGCTTCACCATCGATACACTGCGGCTGCTGTGGCGGCGGTTCCCTCGGGTACGCTTCGTCTGGTTGATGGGCGCCGATATTTTGTCACAGTTGCCGCAGTGGCGGCGCTGGGGGCAGATGCTGCGTTGTATTCCGGTCGCGGTGTTGCCGCGTCCGGGCTATACAAGGCGTGCGCTGGCCGGTCAGGCGTCACAATGGATGCGGCATGCGCGGCGCCGGGAACATGCCGCGATGACGTTGCCTGGTGAGGCGCCGGGATGGGTTTTGCTGACCGTGCCTCAGAGTAAAGTTTCCGCCACCGCGATTCGCGCTGGCGCCAAAGGAGCAGTGCCATAGCCAAACCGTCGCCGCCTGCGTCACCTGCGCGTCATAAACCCACCGCCCGCAAACGGCCCAAGCCGCCCATGCCGGCGGCCGACAAGACGCCGGGGACGCTGCGCAAAAAGACCATTGCCGCCGGGCCGAAGGCGGCACCGCGCTCCCGGCGCAAGGTGGCGGAGCCGTCCGCGTTGGAGCGGCTGCAATCGGTCATCGTCGGCAGCCTGGACGATGACAAGGCGGAGAACGTCGTCACGCTCGATCTGGAGGGCAAGGCGATGTTCTGCGATCGCATGGTAATCGCGACGGGGCTGGCCGACCGGCAGATCGCCGCGATGGCGCAGCACCTGAGCGAGAAGCTGCATAAGGCCGGATTGAAGCGCGTGCAGGTGGAGGGCGCCAGCGGCTCGGATTGGGTGCTGATCGACGCCGGCGACATCGTCGTGCATCTGTTCAAGCCGGAGGCGCGGACGATGTACGCACTGGAAAAGATGTGGGGCGCCGACCTGGATGAAGCTGGTTAGCACACCTCTCCCACGGGAGCGGGAGAGGTCGAGGCGCATAGCACCGAGGGTGAGGATGATCGGGTCGGCACACTGCCCTCTTCCTCTCGCAGCATCCCCCCACTGATGCCTCCGCCGCGCCGCCCCCCAATACGCCGTGCGCTCGTCGCCCTCTACCGCGAGTTGGCGCAACGCGGCATGAACACCGGCAGTTCCGGCAACGTCAGCGCCCGCACACCGGACGGCATGCTGATTACGCCCTCCGGCTGTTCCGCCGCAACGCTGCGCGAGTCCGGCCTGGTAGCGATGTCGCTGGACGGAACGGTGCACGGCGATGCAACCCCATCGTCCGAGTGGTCGATGCACGCCGCGATCTACCAGGGGTATCCGGCGGCCGCGTGGCAGGTGCACACCCACGCCGATGCCTGTACCTGCTCTTGCGTGCCTGAACGAAGGACTGCCCGGCTTCCACTACATGGTCACGCGCTTCGGAGGCGATGACGTGCGCTGCGCGCCCTACATGACGTTCGGCACGCCGGACCTCGCGCGTGTCGCAGTAGCGGCGATGCAGGGCCGCAGCGCGTGCTTGCTGGCCAACCACGGCATGATCGTGCACGGGCGCAGCGCCGATGACGCACTGGCTTGCGCAGTGTTGCTGGAGACTTTGTGCCGGCAGTATCTGCTGGCTCGTAGTGCCGGCACCGTGCGGCTGCTGACGGCGGACCAGATGCAGGCCGCGCAGGAGCGGTTCAAGACCTACGGGCCTGCATCGAACATCGCACCGGTGCGACGATCGTAGCGTCCAACCTGTCATCTTGGGGAATTCGTAGCGACCTACCGGTCATTGCGAGAAGCGTGGCGACGCAGCAATCTCCTGCCTGACGAGCCAACTGCTGCCTCGTCGGGCACGGCATCGCTTCGTCGCCATGCCCGTCGCAATGAGAGGATGTGCTCATGTCCCGTCTCCCCGAACTGACCAACCGCATCGCCTTGGTCACCGGCGGCTCGCGCGGCATTGGCCGCGCCATTGCGCTGGCGCTCGCCGAGGCGGGCGCCGGCGTCGCGGTGAACTACCGAGAGCGTGCCGAGGATGCGCGAGCGGTAGCGGACACGATCCGTGCCACCGGCCGGAGCGCCATCGCCGTCGGCGCCGACGTGTCCGATAGCGGCGCCGTCGCCGGTATGATGCAGGAGATCGCGGCGCAGCTTGGTCCGGTGGACGTGCTGGTCAACAACGCCGGCATCGCGCTGATCCGCACGGTCGACGACCTGACCGAAGCGGACTTCGACACCACCATGACGGTGAATTTGAAATCCGCTTTCCTTTGCTACCCAGGCGGTCCTGCCACACATGCGCGCACAACGCTGGGGACGGATTGTGAACATCTCCTCTGGTGCCGCGCGCGGCGCAGGCGGGATCGGGGTGCACTACAACGCCTCCAAGGCCGGCATGGAGGGGCTGACGCGAGGCTATGCTGCGCGGTTGGTGACCGAAGGCATCACGGTCAATGCGGTGGCGCCGTCGCTGATCGACACCGACATGATGGCGGCGCGGCGGGACGACTACGCGAAGCGTATCCCGCTCGGACGCATGGGCACGCCGGACGAAGTGGCGCAGGCAGTGCTGCTGGTGCTCGGCAACCCATACATGACCGGCCAGACGGTGCAGCTAAACGGCGGAACGAACTTCGTGTAGGCTACCCCCCAACCAACCCCAGGGAGGGCGCAAATGGACGGTACCAGCGTACAACCCGGACTCGGCAACGCCACCCATGCCTGGCCGCCGGGCCTCACCCGCGTGCCGTTCTGGGTTTACCAGGAGCGCGACATCGCCCGCCAGGAACAGGCCCGCATCTTCCAGGGCCCGACGTGGAACTTCCTGTGCCTGGACGTGGACATTCCCGACCCCGGCGACTTCCGCACCACCTTCGTGGGCGAGATGCCTGTCGTGGTGGTGCGCGGCGACAACGGCGCGGTGCACGCGTTCGAAAACCGCTGCGCGCATCGTGGCGCGCTGATCTGCCTGGAAGACGCCGGCTCGGCCAAGGATTTCACCTGCGTCTATCACGCCTGGCGATACGACCTGTGCGGCAACCTGACCTCGGTGGCGTTCCGCCACGGCGTGAATGGCCAGGGCGGCATGGCGAAGGACTTCGACATGGGCTCGATCGGGCCGCGCAAGCTGCGCACCACGGTGTTCTGCGGCCTGGTGTTCGGCACGCTGTCGGAAGCGACACCCGCCATCGAGGACTACCTCGGCGAGGCGATCGTCGGCCGAATTCGCCGCGTGCTGAAAAAGCCAGTCGAGGTCATCGGCCGCTTCGTGCAGCCGCTACCGAACAACTGGAAGCTCTACATGGAGAACGTCAAAGACACCTACCACGCCAGTCTGCTGCATTTGTTTTTCGCCACGTTCCGCATCACCAGGCTGAGCCAGGGCGGCGGCGTGCTGGTCAGCGAAAGCGGCGCCCACCACGCATCGACGACGCTGGCCCCAGCGCAGGCGCCCGACAGCACCTATCGCGATGCTGGCCTCCGCTCGGACAATGAAAGTTTCCGCCTCGCCGATCCGGGGTTGCTGGAAATCCGCGACGAGTGGGGCGACGGTATCCAGTTGCAGATCCTCAGCGTGTTCCCCGGCTTCATCCTGCAGCAGATCCACAACTGCCTGGCGGTGCGCCAGATCGTGCCGCGCGGCGTCGATGCGATGGATCTGCACTGGACCTATCTCGGCTTTGCCGACGACACGCCGGACATGCGCGCACTGCGGTTGAAGCAGTGCAACCTGGTCGGCCCCGCCGGGTTCGTTTCGATGGAAGACGGCTGCGTCGGCGGCTTCGTGCGGCGTGGCACCGCCGCGGCTGAGGATGAAGAGTCGGTAGTGGAAATGGGCGGTTCCGGCGCGGAAACCCAGACCACGCGTGCCACGGAAGCCGCGGTGCGCGGCTTCTGGAAAGAATGGCGCCGGCTGATGGAGGTATGACCCCGATGACCGGGCCCGAAATACTGCTGCGGCTGGCGACGCTGAACACGGCCTATGCCGCCTGCATCGATGCGGATCGGTTGGAGGACTGGCCGGGGTTTTTCCTCGAAAGCTGTCTGTACAAGATCACCACCGCGGATAATCACAAGCGCGGTTACGCTGCGGGAGTGGTATATGCCGATTCCCGCAATATGCTGCACGATCGCGTCTCTGCGCTGCGCCAGGCCAATATCTACGAGCGACAGAACTACCGGCACATCGTCGGCATGCCGTCGGTCGGTGCGACACAGAACGGCGAGACCAGAGCCGAGACGCCGTTCCTGGTGGTGCGCACCATGCGCGACGGCCGCATGGATCTGTTTGCCGCCGGCGTCTATCTTGATCGCGTGCGCGAAGATACCGACGGCACGTTGCGTTTTGCCGAACGTCTGGTGATCTGCGACAGTTCGCGTTTCGATACATTGCTGGCGATCCCGCTATGAACGATACCGCACAGACCCTCCCCGTTACCAACACCGCGCCCAATCCGCCCGAGCGGCTGACGCTGTATGGCAGCTTCACGTCGAGTTCCAGCTACAAGCCGATGCTGTATCTGTCGCTGGCTCGGTTGCCGTTCAGCTTCCGCACGGTGAATTTGAAATTCGGCGTGCAGAAACACGCCGAATATCTGGCGGTGAACCGCTACGGCCAGGTGCCGGCGCTGCGCCATCGCGGGCTGACCATCGTGCAGTCGAACGTCATCCTCGATTATCTGGGCCGCACGACGGGGCATTTCGCCGGCCGCACCGAGCAAGAACAATGGACGGCGCGCGAGTGGCTGTCGTGGGAAGCGGATAATATCACCAATGTCGCGAAGGTGCGGCACTACTCGCGGTTCCGCTCGGTCGATCCGGCGGTAATGGACTACTTCCGTCCGTTGGCCGACGCGGCGGTCGGCTTCGTGGACAAGGCGCTCGAAGGCCGTGAATGGCTGGTCGGCGACGGACCCACCATCGCCGATATCGGCTGCTGGGGCCGCATGGTGTTCATGGCCGAGGGCGGCATGGATATCGCCAAATGGCCGAACGTCGAGGCTTGGTCACAACGGCTGAAAGCGTTGCCTGGGTTCGCGCTGCCTTACGACCTGATTCCGAAGAAGGATCGCGAGATCGATCCGTAGTCCGGGGCCCATTTTCGCGGTGATGTTAATCGTGTCTGGGTGGCCGGGAGCGGCCCGTATGAAGTGGCAGAACACGCAATCGCGTCCGGTTTGGCTCGATCGTCAGCAGCGCACCGTCGTCGAGATCGGCGACCAATTGCCGCTAGGCATCGATCACCAGTTCGCCGATCGCTTGCGGACTGATATTGTCGGCGCGGATTTGAACCACGCTCGGCTTGTCCCCGTGCGTAGCGGCCAGGATCGCTCCGAAATCCAGATCATGCGTGAGCACCACGTAGCCGTTGACCCGGGCGTAAGCCATAATCTCTGAATCCGGTGAGTTGGCCGGGCCAAGCGCCGACCAGTGCACTGCCTCGAAGCCGGCGCCCGTCAGTGCATTCACCCAGCGCGGTGAAGGGTTCATATCGATCAGCAGTCTCATGCGCGGGCCAGCACAACCTCGCGCTCTTCCGCCAGCCAGGCGGTATACCGTAATGCCTGGAAGATATCCTCGCGTTCCAGGTAAGGATAGTCAGCCATAATATCATCGATCCCGCGACCAGCGCCGATCTGTCCGACGATCATACCTACCGTGACCCTAATGCCACGAATGCAGGCCTTGCCGCCCATCACGTCAGGCTGTTGAGTGATACGATCAAGCTGCCCCACCGAAATCTCCTTCTCTCCGGTCGTCCATCGGAACCGCATCCCATGTGTTATATCATATTTAGCCTCCACGCTGCGCCTGCAACGTCATCGGGACATAGAGCCTGACCCCTTCGCTATACAGGCGGCGACATTGCCTGCAGCTAATCCCGGAATTCCACCCCACCCTCGCCACCACCCCCGCCCGTCTGGCGCCCTCCCGTCTGCTCCCCTATGACCCCGGCAGCCGGAAACCAGGGGAAACGACATGGAAGACGCATTCCGCCAGGCGGCGCTGGACTACCACCGGCTTCCCCGCCCGGGGAAACTCGCGATCGAGCCGACCAAGCGCATGGCCACCCAGCGTGACCTCGGGCTCGCCTACACCCCGGGCGTCGCCGCGCCTTGCATGGAGATCAAGGCCGACCCGGACAAGGCGTACGACTACACCGCGCGCGGCAACCTGGTCGGCGTCATCTCCAACGGCACCGCCGTGCTCGGCCTCGGCAATATCGGCGCCCTGGCCGGCAAGCCGGTGATGGAGGGCAAGGCCGTCCTGTTCAAGAAATTCGCCGGGATCGACGTGTTCGACATCGAGGTGGATGCGCAGGACCCCGATCGTTTCTGCGATGTGGTTGCTGCGCTGGAACCCACCTTCGGCGCGATCAACCTGGAGGACATCAAGGCCCCCGAATGCTTCGCCATCGAGGCCGCCTTGCGCGCCCGCATGTGCATCCCGGTGTTCCACGACGACCAGCACGGCACCGCCATCACGGTCGCCGCCGCGGTGCGTAACGGGCTGCTGCTGCAAGGTAAAACCGTCCAGCAGGTGCGGCTGGTCACGTCGGGCGCCGGCGCCGCGGCGCTTGCTTGCGTCGATCTGCTGGTCGCCATGGGGCTGCGGCCGGAAAACGTGACGCTGACCGACATCGCCGGCGTGGTGCGCAGCGACCGCCCCGGCATGCTGCCCAACATGGCGCGTTATGCCCGCGATACGAATGCCACGACCCTGGCCGAGGTGCTGGACGGCGCCGACGTATTCCTCGGCCTTTCGGCGCCGGGCGTGCTGAAGCCCGAATGGCTACCGAAACTCGCCGCCAATCCATTCATCCTGGCGCTGGCCAATCCCGATCCGGAGATCTCGCCCGACCTCGCGCGCGCCGCCCGGCCGGACGCCATCATCGCCACCGGCCGCAGCGACTATCCAAACCAGGTCAACAACGTGCTGTGCTTCCCGTTCATTTTCCGCGGTGCGCTCGACGTGTCCGCCACCACGATCAACGAGGCGATGAAGATCGCCGCGGTCGAGGCGATCGCCGGCCTGGCGCGGATGGAAGCGAGCGAGGTGGTGGCCGCGGCCTATGGCGGCGCCGCGCCGGTGTTCGGTCCCGAATACATCATACCCAAGCCCTTCGATCCGCGGCTGATCCTGGAAGTCGCACCGGCGGTGGCACGCGCGGCGATGGATAGTGGCGTGGCGCGCCGGCCGATCGCGGACTTCTCCGCCTACCGCCGCGACCTGGAACGCTTCGTGTTCCGCTCCGGGCAGCTTATGCGGCCGGTGTTCGAAGCGGCGACGCAGGCGCCGAAACGCCGCATCGTCTTTGCCGAGGGCGAGGACGACCGCGTCCTGCGGGCCGCGCAGATGCTGGTGGACGACGGCATCGCGTCACCCATCCTGCTGGGACGGCGCGAGGTCATCTCGCGCAAGGTGCACGACATGGGGCTGCGGATCGACCTGGCAGACGGCGTGCGCGTGCTGGACCCGGCCGAGGACCACGATGTGTTCGGGCCGCTGATCCCGGAGTACCAGCGCCTCGCCGGACGGCGCGGAGCGCCGCTGGAGGTTGCGGCGCGGCGCATCCCGACGCGGCCCTCGGTCGCCGCGGCGATGATGCTGCATGCCGGGCTGGCGGACGCGGCAATCTGCGGCGGCACCGGCAACTGGTGGCGGCAGATCCAGTACGTGCTGCCGATCATTCCGCGGCGGCCGGGGGTGAACCGGGTTTATGCCCTGTCGGCGTTGATCCTGCCGAGCGGCGCGCTGTTCATCGGCGACAGCCACATGGTGGTCGATCCGACCGCGGAGCAAATCACTGAGATGACGCTGTTGGCGGCGGAGGCGGTGCGGGGGTTCGGCATCGCACCGAAGGCGGCGCTGCTGTCGCACTCCAACTTCGGCGCCAGCGACACCGAGTCGGCGCGCAAGATGCGGCGCGCGCTGGCGATGATCCGCGCGCGCGATCCGGACCTGGAGATCGATGGCGAAATGCATGCCGACGCGGCGCTGGTCGAGGCGATCCGCAACCAGGCGGTGCCGGATTCGCAACTGCATGGAGCGGCGAACCTGCTGATCATGCCCAGCCTCGATGCTGCGAATATCGCCTTCACCTTGCTGAAGGCGGCTGCGGATGGGCTGGCGGTCGGGCCAATCCTGCTGGGCATGTCGAGGCCGATCCATGTGCTGGTGCCAAGCGTGACGGCCAGGGGCATCGTCAACCTGAGCGCGCTGGCCGTAACGGCGGCTGGGGCGGCTGAGTGAAGGAGGCAAGGCCAGGGCAGCGCCCTGGCCTTGCTTCTTTCACCCGGTGGCCCAACCACTGGTTGCGGACGGCACCGCGCCCGCGCAGATTAGGGTCATGCTCTGGCTCGCACTTGGCGGATTGGCTCTGTTCCTGTTCATCGGAGGTCTGCGGGCCTTCGAGCACGCGTCGGTCACCACGGTGAAGGCACTGGTGGTATGGATCGGCATCCTGGCGATCCTCAGCCTGGTGCTGCTGCTGGTGCTGACGGGTCGTGGTGGCATTGCCCTGGGTGCGGCGACGCT
This sequence comes from uncultured Alphaproteobacteria bacterium, assembly GCA_963762885.1. GTDB lineage: Bacteria > Pseudomonadota > Alphaproteobacteria > Acetobacterales > Acetobacteraceae > JASHVB01. Next base: position 14,995 of record CAVXNH010000002.1, on the reverse strand, counting down.
GTTCGGGCCGCTGATCTGGAACCGCTGGCGCGCGGCCCATCTCGGCGGCCTGGGATCAAGTGCGCGCGGCGGCGGCGCACCCAACACCGGTCCCAGCGCCGGCGGCGAGACCCAGGCCACGCGGTGGAAACATGACGCGGCAAGAGGCGTACGAGGTCCTGGGTCTCGCCCCTGGCGCCAGCGAAGTCGATATTCGCGCCGCCCACCATCGGCTGATGCGCACCGCGCATCCTGACGCCGGTGGCTCCGACTGGCTGGCTGCGCGGGTCAACATGGCTCGCGATGTGTTGCTCGGTTCGCATCATGCGTGAGGCATCCGGGATCGTCGGCAACCGGCAGCGCGCTTTCGTGATGCTTCTCACCGCCACGTGTCGCTGGCTGTTGTCCTGCGATGCCACATTTCGGCCCGTTGCCCATGGTCGGCTGTGCCGACTCACAGGGGGAGGCTTCATTTGACCAAGGTTCTTCGTAAAGCCGTCCTGCCCGTCGCCGGCTTGGGGACGCGGTTTCTGCCCGCCACCAAGGCGACCGCCAAGGAAATGCTGCCCGTCGTTGACAAACCCCTGATCCAGTATGCAATCGAGGAGGCGCGCGCGGCGGGCATCGAGCAATTCTGCATGGTGACCGGGCGCGGCAAGACCGCGCTGGTGGAACATTTCGACATCGCCTTCGAACTCGAGGCGACTCTGCGTGAACGCAACAAGACCGAGGCGCTGGAGCAATTGCGCGGCACCATGGTCGAGCCCGGCTCGATGGTGACGGTGCGCCAGCAGGTGCCGCTCGGGCTGGGGCATGCCATCTGGTGCGCGCGGGCGTTCATCGGCGACGATCCGTTCGCCATCCTGCTGCCGGACGACCTGGTGCTGGCGGACACGCCGTGCCTGCGGCAACTGGCCGATGTGTATCGCGACACCGGCGGCAACGTCGTTGCGGTGACGGAAGTTCCGAAAGAGCATACCAACCGCTATGGCATTCTGAAGACCGGCAAGGACGACGGACGGCTGGTCGAAGTGCTCGGGCTGGTGGAGAAGCCGGACCCGAAGGACGCGCCGTCCAACCTCTCGATCATCGGGCGCTACGTGCTGATGCCGGAGGTGATCGGCTATCTGAGCAAGATGGAGCGCGGGGCTGGCGGCGAGGTGCAGTTGACGGACGGGATGGCGCGGCTGATCGGCACGCAACCGTTCCACGGGCTGCGCTACGAGGGGCGCCGGTTTGACTGCGGCGACAAGGTAGGGTTTTTGGAAGCGCAAATCGCGTATGCACTGAAGCGGCCGGACCTCGCAGATGCCGTGATTGCGTTCCTGAAGAAATATAGCTGAAAGGTGACCGCGCTGATGTCGTTCTCGCATAAGTTCGATCCCACCACGCTGCGTGAATACGACATCCGGGGCATCGTGGGGCGTGGCCTGACGGTGGACGACGCATTCGCTATTGGCCGGGTGTTCGGCTCAATGGTGGCGCGCGCCGGAGGGTCGACGGTTGCGGTCGGCTACGATGGAAGACTGTCCAGTCCGGAGTTGGCGATAAAGTTGATGCGCGGCATTCGCGCCAGCAACGTGAAGGCGATCTGTATCGGCGTCGGCCCCACCCCGATGTTGTACTATGCGGCGGCCACGCTGAAGACCGGCGGCGCGATCATGGTCACCGGCAGCCACAACCCGCCCGACTACAACGGCTTCAAGATGATGTTCCAGGGCAAGCCGTTCTACGGCGAGCAAATCCGCAGGCTGGGGCAGATGGCGCGGGATGGGGACGTAGTGGAGGAGAATGAGGCGGTCGAGCGGACCGTCGATGTCTCCGGCGACTATGTCGCACGGTTGCTGAAGGATTGGGACGGCGGCGACCGATCTCTGAAGGTGGTGTGGGACAACGGCAACGGCTCGGCTGGCGACGTGCTGACCAAGTTGCTGGCGGGCCTGCCGGGCGAGCATGTGGTGCTGAACGGGCCGATCGACGGCACGTTCCCGGCGCATCATCCGGATCCGACGGTTCCGGCGAACTTGCAGCAGTTGATTACCGAGGTGACGGTGCGGGGCGCCGATATCGGCATCGCGTTCGATGGCGACGCTGACCGTATCGGGATCGTCGACGACACCGGCCAGATCATGTTCGGCGACCAGTTGATGGTGCTGCTGGCGCGCGACGTGCTGCGGGCTCGGCCTCGTGCCACGATCATTGCCGACGTGAAGGCAAGCCAGGTGCTGTTCGACGAGATCGCCCGCGCCGGCGGCACGCCGCTGATGTGGCGGACCGGGCATTCGCTGATCAAGGCGAAGATGGCTGAGACCGGCTCTCCGCTGGCGGGCGAGATGTCGGGTCATATCTTCTTCGCCGACCATTGGTATGGCTTTGACGACGCGCTGTACGCGGCGGTGCGCACGCTGGGCATCCTGGCACGGATGGGCGGCGAAAAACTGTCCGCTGTGCGAGGTCGTCTCCCGCATGTGGTGAATACGCCGGAGGTGCGCTTCGACTGCGACGATCGGCGCAAGTTCGCGGTGATCGAGGACGTTGCGGCGCGGTTGCGGGCCGAGGGCGCGCAGGTGTCGGAGACCGATGGCGTGCGGGTGCTGACCGAGGATGGCTGGTGGCTGCTGCGGGCTTCGAACACGCAGGCAGTGCTGGTGGCGCGTGCCGAGGCGAAGGACGCGGCGGGTCTGGAGCGGTTGAAGGCGGCGCTGGTACGGCAGTTGGAGATGTCCGGGCTGACGGAGCCGGATTTTTCCGGGGGCCATGCGGGGCATTGATGCGGAGGCCCGGCAAGCGGCCGCGGCACGATCCTGGCAAAAAACAAGGTCCTCCCCTTGTGGGAGGGGGTTGGGGGGAGGGGTTCGAAGCGGCACGAGCCCCTCCCCCCAACCCCCTCCCACAAGACGAGGGGGAGTATCTTGCCCCCCGGCGACCGCCGCAGTTTCATTCCTGCCGGGCCGGCCGCCGCCGGCTGGTGGTCAACTCGCAAGTTTCGCCAGAGCTCGGCGAAAGCGATGACAGGCAGTGGATCCGGTTGAATGTCTGAACCCGGTGAAAAACAGTCATTCGGATCCAGGCCAACCGATGCGGGCCAGGACACGGTGACCGGCGGTGCAGTCGCCTTCCTGGGCGGTGGCGGCGAGATGGCCAGGCGCATCGCGGCGCATGACTGGTCCGCCTCGCTGGATCCGATTTCCTCCTGGCCCGGAAGCCTCCGGACGACGGTGGGGTTGCTGGTCCATTCGCCGGTGCCGATGGCGCTGTTGTGGGGCGAGGACGGCATCATGATCTACAATGACGCCTACTCCATCTTCGCGGGCGGCCGGCATCCGCGTTTGCTCGGCAGCAAGGTCCGCGAAGGCTGGCCGGAAGTCGCGGCGTTCAACGACAAAGTCATGAAGGTCGGCCTGGCTGGCGGCACGCTAGCCTACAAGGACCAGGAGCTGACGCTGTACCGGTCTGGCAAGCCCGAGCAAGTGTGGATGAACCTCGACTACTCGCCGGTGATCGACGAGAGCGGACGGCCGGGCGGCGTCATCGCCATCGTCGTCGAGACCACCGAGCGCGTGCTGGCCGAGCGCCGCCAGGCCGACGCCACCGCGCGCCAGCGGCGGCAGTTCGAGCAAGCGCCGGGGTTCATCATCGCGATGCACGGGCCGTTTCACGTCGTCGACTTCGTCAACAACACCCATCGCCGGGTGTTCGGCAGCGCCGGCTGGCTTGGCAAGCCTATCCGCGAAGCGTTCCCGAGCATTGCCGGCCAGGGCTTTTTCGAAAAGCTCGACGAGGTTTACGCGACCGGGGAGGCTTTCCAGGCCGAGGGCGCCGAAGTGCGCTACCGCCGCACCGCCGACGGTCCGGAAGAGGTGCGCTACTTCACCTTCATCTACGCCCCCATCACCGACGAGACTGGCGCGGTTACCGGGGTGTTCTGCGACGGCTTCGACGTCACCGAAACCCACCGAGCCGAGACAGCGTTGCGCCAGAGCGAAGCCCGGCTGCGTCAGCTTAACGCGGACCTGGAGCGGCGGGTCATCGAGCGCACCCAGGCGCGCGGCCGAACCTGGCAGGTCAGTCCGGACCTGCTGGGTGCACTGAATTCGCAGGGCTACTTCGAAACCTCGAATCCCGCCTGGAAGACGGTGCTCGGCTGGTCGGAGGAGGAGGTCGCCAGCATGTCGATCTTCGAGATGCTGCATCCCGACGACGTGGAGCGAACGCGGGCGGGGTTCGAGCTGACGCAGCTAGGCCAGCCGGCAATCCGTTTCCCCAATCGCTACCGGTGCAAGGACGGCAGCTACCGCTGGATCTCCTGGGTCGGCGTTCCGGAAGAGGGCATGGTCTATTGCAGCGGCCGTGATATCACCGAGGAGAAGCTGGCCGAGGCGGAACTGGCCAGGGCCCAGGAAGCGCTGCGCCAATCCCAGAAGATGGAGGCGGTCGGACAGCTCACCGGCGGCATCGCGCACGACTTCAACAATCTGTTGGCGGGCATCAGCGGCAGCCTCGAATTGCTGGACCGGCGGATGGCAGCAGGCAACCTCGAGGGAGCCGGGCGCTATATCGCCGCGGCCCAGGGGGCTGCGCGGCGTGCTGCCACGCTGACCCAGCGGTTGCTGGCGTTCTCGCGGCGGCAGACGCTGGATCCGCGGCCGGTCGACGTGAACCGGTTGATCGCCGAGATGGCGGATCTGATCCGCCGGAGCGTCGGCCCCGACATCGAGGTCGCAGTGGCCGGCGCGAGCGATCTCTGGCTGACCCGCGTCGATCCCTCACAGCTCGAAAATTCCCTGCTCAATCTCTGCATCAACGCGCGGGACGCCATGGCGCCGGACGGCGGGCGGGTGACGATCGAGACCGCCAATGTGTGGCTGGACGAATATGCGGCGCGGGAATGCGAACTGCCGCCCGGGCCATACGTGTCGCTCAGCGTGACGGATACGGGCTGCGGCATGGAACCCGGGGTGATCGAGCGCGCGTTCGACCCGTTCTTCACCACCAAGCCGCTGGGCCAGGGAACCGGATTGGGATTGTCGATGATCTACGGGTTCGTCCGCCAGTCCGAGGGGCAGATCCATATCCGCTCAGAAGTCGGGAAGGGCACGACTATGTCACTGTATCTGCCGCGTCACGCCGGTGGGGCCGAGGATGTGGAGCAGGACGCAGAGCATGCGGCGGCGGATCTAGGCGACGGCGAGACGATCCTGCTGGTCGATGACGAGCCCACCATCCGGATGCTCGTCGGCGAGATGTTGGGCGAGCAAGGCTACCGGGTGCTGGAGGCCGAGGATGGGCCGAGCGGCCTGCGGGTTATCCAATCCGACGTTAGGCTGGATCTGCTGATCACCGACGTGGGTCTTCCGGGCGGGATGAACGGCCGGCAACTCGCCGACGCCGCGCGGACGACATGTCCCGGGCTGAAGGTTCTGTTCATCACCGGCTATGCCGAGAACGCTGTCGTCCGGAATAGCGGTTTGCAAGCGGGGATGGCGGTGATCACCAAGCCGTTCGTGGTGGCTGAGTTTGGCAGGAAGGTGCGGGCCCTGATCGATCAGCCGTAACAATACAGGTCACTGTCACGCTACGCGCTGGGGTCGAATGATGTCGTCCGTGGGACACCATCAAGGATGGCTGGTATCACGGCGCGAAGAAAAGTCGGGGAGACTGGCAGACAGGATGCCTATGCCGCGTCCAGCGTTGTACAGAAATTCGCTCGGCACGAATCATTACAGCGGGGCCAGCCGTGTACCGGCCCCGTGCGTCAGACATAACAGCGTTGGTAGTCTCAGACAGCGAACCCAGGCAGCCGGAGGCCCGGTCGGCGGACTGGTGCCGGGACGCACAAAGGCCCGCCGCGACGCGGCCATCCATGCCAAAGGCAACGCCGCGCTCAACAAGACATGCCGGGCTTCGGCCGCAACGGCGTTCGGCACTGGCGGCAGTGTGTCGCCGTTGGTCTGCCGCGCCATTTGCAATGCGATTGCGGCGGCCGAAGGAGCCGCCGCGGTTTGCCCGATCATCCCGGGCACAACCCGAGGGTTTTCCCACCAATGCAGCCCGAGCGCCGGGGCGCCGGCACGGAATCCCTTGACGCTGCCGCCAAACGCCACGATGGCGCGCGATAGCTCCGGCCAGTCCGCATGCCCCGGTCCGATGCCGCGGCGGCGGCACATCCAGGCGATCGAGCGCCCGAACTGGCCGCGGTACGACGCGGCCTCAGCCTGCGCTGAACCTGCCGGCAAGTCCGTCCGGCTCTGGTCCAGCCACCACGGCGGCCGGCGCGAGCAATGCCGGCGCCCGGCAAGCAAGTGCTCCAGAATGAAGAGAATCAGCAGGGCGAGACAATGGACCAGCCAGTCCGGCATCTGCGCGATTTCCTCCGGACCGACCCGATCTGCATCGGGGGCGTAGGCTTCGGCCGGAGGGGAGAGGGTGTCGCGCATCGGCCGCCAGCTTTACGACAGTACGACGCGGCGTGTCAAGCAAAATATTCCTAGTTATAGAGATAACTATCACATAACGCCAACCAGCGTAGATGCCGCCCCTCTCGTGTCATGGCCGGCGAAGCATGCCACCGGGCTTGACCTTGTGGGCCGGCCACCCACGACTTTGCCCGTGGCAACTACAAAAGTCGCGGGTGGCCGGGCCAAGCCCGGCCATGACACATGGGTCGCTCTTTCCGCGGGTCGGTATAGGATGACCTCTCACGGCACAGCCGGATGCCGATCGCCGCCTGCGACCGGCGCTGCTTATCGCGTTGCTTTTGGTGGAAGACGCAAGCCGGTAGCCGGGTGCTGCCCTGCGGTCAGGCGACACCGGCAGGGCGCATCCGAGGTGGCAACGTTGCCAGCGACTCCGTCGTGTCGAAATCGCGCAGCACGGCGTCGTCGGCCATTTCCACCTCGGCGACCGCTTCCATGTGCTTGCCGACCAGGAAGCGGGCGCCGGAATTGCCTGATATCCCCAGGATCTCCGGGAAGAACCGCCGGTCCCACAGCATCGGGTTGCCCTGCTTGCCGTGGAAAACGGGCAGCACGATCAGGCGTCCCTCGTCCGGATCGTACGCCGCCAGCAGCCGGTCGATCATGCGTCCCGTCACCAGCGGCATGTCGCCCAGGCAGACCATCCGTAGATGGGCTCGATGCGCTTCAGGTTCTCGATGCCTTGCCGCATCCGATCCTCTCGCTGGCGCTCGATGGCACCATCTCGAGGCGTGAATGCGGCGGCGGAATCCTTCTTCGGCATCAGCCGCGCGACCTTGCGCCATCAAAGCCTCGCGCCTGCTTCCCCAGGATCGCCGCTGTTTTCCTTGATCGATCAGGTCATGACACGCGGCGCTGCCATCAGCGAATATCGCGTCGATCTGGGCCTGCCTGGGCGCCGGGCGAGCGGATCGTCGACATTTTCGTCTCGCCGCTGGCCGAAGGCACGAGGCGTTGTCATCATGCTGCACGAGCGCACGATGACCGAGAAGATGGATCGCCAGGCCACGCCGCAAGGGCGCGGCGCGCTCGGTTTCGGCGCTGGCCTCCATGCTGGCGCATGAGATCAAAAATCCGCTGTCGGGCATTCGCGGCGCGGCGCAATTGCTCGAGGCCGAAGCCAGCCGACAGCGACCGCGCGCTGACGCGCTTGATCTGCGACGAGACCGATCGGATCGTGAAGCTCGTCGACCGCATGGGCGCCTTTTCCGACGAGCGCCCGGTCGACGCGGGAAAGCGTCAATATCCACGCGGTCCTCGATTACGTGAAGAAAGTCTCGCCAGGCGGGGTTCGCCAGGCATATCCGTTTCATCGAGACCTACGATCCGTCGCTTGCCGCCGGTTCTCGGCAACCGCGATCAGCTCGTTCAGGTCTTCCTTAATCTCGTGAAGAACGCCGCCGAAGCCATCGGCGAGACGGCAGACGAGGGCGAGATCGAACTGTCGACGGCGTTCCGGCCGGGCGTCCGCTTGAAGACCATCGGCTCGGTAGTACCGGTCAGCCTGCCGCTCGAATTTTGCGTGCGGGATAACGGTCCCGGCTGTCCCCGACGAAATCTGCCCGACATCTCTTCGATCCCTTCGTCACCACCAAGGCGACGGGAACTGGCCTTGGACTTGCACTTGGTTGCTAAGATCATCGGCGATCATGGCGGGATCGTCGAATGCGAATCGCATCCGCGGCGAACGATATTCCAAGTTCTCATGCCCATGTATCGCGGCCCGCGATGGCCGATAGCCAGTCGATTTGGCTTCGGATTCAGTAAGCACGCCTCCGGCGGAGAATTCGGACGATGGATTGACGGAAATATTCTCGTTGCCGATGACGACTGCCGCGATCCGCACGGTGCTCAGCCAGGCTCTTGTCGCGCGCCGGATATGAGGTTCGCACCACGGGAACCGCGGCGACGCTTTGGGCGTTGGGTGCAAGCGGGCGACGGCGATCTCGTCATCACCGACGTGGTCATGCCGGATGAAAACGCCTTCGAGCTTTTGCCGCGGATGAAGAAGCTCCGGCCCGAATCTGCCGATCATCGTCATGAGCGCGCAAAATACGTTCATGACGGCGATCAAGGCGTCCGAGCGCGGCGCCTACGATTATCTGCCGAAGCCCTTCGATTTGCGCGAATTCGTGTCGATCGTCGGGCGCGCGATGAGCGAGCCGAAGAACCGGCTGCACGCGCTGCCGAGCGATCTCGACGGCATGCCGCTGGTCGGCCGCTCGCCCGCGATGCAGGAGATCTACCGCGTCGCTGGCGCGCCTGATGCAGACCGATCTCACCGTGATGATCACCGGCGAGTTCGGCACCGGCAAGGAACTCGTCGCGCGCGCGCTGCACGATTACGGCAAGCGCAAGAAAGGGCCCTTCGTCGCCATCAATATGGCGGCGATCCCGCGCGACCTGATCGAGAGCGAGCTGTTCGGCCATGAGAAGGGGGCCTTTACCGGCGCCAATCAGCGCTCGGCCGGCCGCTTCGAGCAGGCCGAGGGCGGCACGCTGTTTCTCGACGAAATCGGCGACATGCCGATGGAAGCGCAGACGCGGCTGTTCCGCGTCCTCCAGCAGGGCGAATATACCACGGTGGGCGGGCGCACGCCGATCAAGACCAACGTGCGGATCATCGCCGCCACCAACAAGGATTTGCGGCATCCTGATCGGGCAGGGGCTGTTCCGCGAGGATCTGTTCTTCCGCCTCAACGTCGTGCCGCTGCGCTTGCCGCCGTTGCGCGAGCGGATCGAGGATGTCCGCCGATCTCGCACAGCATTTCTTCAATATCGCCGCCGCCGAAGGGCTGCCGGTGAAGCAGCTCGAACCCGGCGCGTTGGAGCGGATGAAGCGCCACCGCTGGCCCGGCAATATCCGCGAGCTCGAGAAATTTCATCCCGCCGCTTGGCCGCGCTCTATCCGCAAGAGACGATTTCGGAGTCACTGGTCGATGCCGAATTGGCCGCCGATTCCGGCGCCTCTCCAGCCCTCGCTCGCGTCGACCGTGAACGGCTCCTCCACGCAAGCTGCCGGTGACGGCGAAGAGCACGCCGCCCGATCGCCCGTCGCCGCTTCTGAACGCCACCTCTGCCAAGCTGTTCATGGCCCACCGGCGATTCCTTGCCGCCTCCGGGGCTTTACCACCGCGTGCTGCGCGAGCTGGAACAGCCGTTGATCTCGGCGGGCTCTCGGCGCCACGCGCGGCAACCAGATCAAGGCCGCCGAGCTTCTGGGCCTGAATAGGAATACGCTGCGCAAGAAGATCCGGGACTTGGACATCAGGCTGATGCGCTCGCCGAGGCTAGCCTTCTTCTCCCAAATCGCGTGGGAGAAGGTGTCGCGGCGAAGCCGTGACGGATGAGGGCCCTTCCGGAGGAGTTCTCAAACTTCGCTAGCCGCGCCTCGCGCCCATCGTTCCGGCTGCGGCGATGCAGGCCCTCATCCGATCCTTGCTGACGCAAGGACCACCTTCTCCCATGTATGGGAGAAGGAATTCCCCCTTCACACCGCCTCCAGCAACTGCTCCGCTTCGGTCAGGTTCACCGATACCAGCTGCGAGATTCCGCGCTCGGCTTGGGTCACGCCGAACAACCTGTCCATGCGGGCCATGGTAATGGGGTTGTGGGTGATGGTGATGAAGCGCGTATCGGTTTTGGTGCGCATTTCGTCGAGCAGATCGCAAAAACGTTCGACGTTGGCGTTGTCGAGCGGGGCATCGCATTCGTCGAGCACGCAGATCGGCGAGGGATTGGTCAAGAACACCGCGAAGATCAGTGATAGCGCCGTCAGGGCTTGCTCGCCGCCGGAGAGCAACGTCATCACTTGTGGCTTTTTGCCCGGCGGGCGCGCCAGAATTTCGAGCCCGGCTTCCAAGGGATCGTCGGATTGACGAGTTGCAGCTCGGCATTGCCGCCGCCGAACAGGGTGGTGAACAGATCCTTGAAATGGGTGTTCGACGGCCGTAAACGCGGCGAGCAAGCGCTCGCGGCCCTCTTTGTTCAGGCTGTTGATGGCTTGACGCAGACGCCGGATCGCCTCGGTGAGGTCTTCGCGCTCCTTGTCGAGGGTGCTGCGCTGCTCCTCGATGGCCGCGAGCTCTTCCTCGGCGTGCAGATTGACGGCACTCTAACGCTCTCGGTCGGCGCGTAGGGATTCGAGTTTCGCGGCCGTGTGGGCGGCGGGCGGCCGTTCGTCCTTGGGTTTGACGCCGGCCAGAGCCGCGAGGCCCGCCGGTTCGCATTCGAGATCGGTGACGGCGGTCTTGACCACGCTCTCCAACCGGACGGAGGCGACCTCGACCCGCGTTTCGGCGCGGGCTTTGTCTTCCTGCGTGATGCTCATGGCCTCGATCGCCGCGCGCGCTTCGCGGTCGGCGGTGGCCAGTAGGGTCTCGCCGTTCTGACGGGCGTCCGAGGCGTTGCGCAAATCCGCTTCCGCGACCTCGATATCGCCGAGGATCGAGCGCCGCGCCAGGATGAACCGGTTTGGCGCATCGGCCAGTTCGTCGCGCTCGGCGATCGCCTCTTGCAGGCGCTCGCCGATATCGTCGCGATGTTCGTCCGCCTGCTCGCGCCGCGTCAGCCAGGATTGGCGCTCCGCGGCGATGGAGGCGAGGCGCTTGTCGCGGCTTTCGCGCTCGCGCGCCAGAGATTGCAAGGCGGAACGCGCCTCGGTCTCGGCCGCCCGGTATTGCGTCGCCCTCGCGCGGGCTTCGTCCAGGCGTTCGCCCAAGTTCGTGGCCGGGGCCAGGCCCGCGAGGGCCGCTTCGAGCGCAGCTCGCGCCTGCGCCGCCTCGTCGCGCGCGGCAATCGTGCCGGCCTCGGCGGCCTCCAACGCCGCTAGCCGCGAGCTACTCTCGCTGCGGCGGCGTTCGGCGGCGCATGTTGCTCGCGCGCGGCATCCAAGGCGCGTCGCGGCGGGATTCGTTGTATCGCCCGGGCGGCGGTTTCCCGGCTGCTTGCCTCGCGTAGCGCCGCTTGGGCGGCGTCGGCCGAGGCTCTGAGGCGTCTCCGCCTTTTCCCGCGCGGCCTCGGCAGCGTCGAGCCGCAATTCCGCGAGACGGTTGCGCTCGACCAGGCGGCGGGCGGCCGGCGTCGGGGCCTCGGCGGCTTGAGTGAACCCGTCCCAGCGCCAAATATCCCCCTCGCGCGAGACGAGCCGTTGTCCGGTTTTGAGCGATGCCCGGAGCGCGGACCCTTGCGAGCGCTCCACCACGCCGATTTGCGCCAGCGCGCGGCGCAAGGCGGGCGGCGCCTGGACATGGCGCAGCAGCGGTTCGGCGCCACCGGGAAGAGCGCCGTCCTGGCCAGTAACGTTTCCGCCCGTATGAGCCGGGGCGGCGGGATCGATGGACGCATCGAGATCGTCCCCCAGGGCAGCGCCGAGCGCGGCTTCGTAGCCCTTGGCCTGCCGTTTCCTCGATCCGAATCCGTCACCGCCGGCCATTTCGAGCCGCTTGCGGATTTGAGCAGCTTGGTGAGGGTGCGAACCTCGGTTTCGAGCCGCTGCGCCGCTCGGTCCGCCTCGGCCAACGGGCCGCGCAGGCCCGCTTCCGCCTCGCGCGCCTGGGACAGCGCCCGGTCCGCTTCGTGGCTTTCTTGATCGGCGATCTCGGCGCTTTCCGCCGCGATTTCCAGCCGCTCGGCGGAGGCCTCGAACCCGTCCGCCTCTTCCAGGCTGGCGCGTAAGCTCTCCCGTGCCTTGCGGGCTGAAGACAGTTCGCGCTCGAGCCGGTCGAGACGGGCGGTCTCGTCCCGCAGCCTGCCGCCGAGCGCGCCGCGCTGAGCCTCGGATTTTGCCTTGGCGGTCTGCAACTCCGCCAGTTCCGGCTCGGCCTCGGTCCGCAGCATTTCGGCCTCGGCGATGGCTTCCCGCAGGTCGAGTTCCGCCTCGCCAGCGGAGGTTTGCGAGCCGAGATCCTCTTCTTCGGCATCGAGCCGGGCGAGCACGCCGGAGGCATCGTCGAGGGCGGCGCGGCCGCGGGCGAGATCGGCCATCATCTCTTGGATGCGGCGCTCGATCTCGGCGAGCCGGCCCTTGGCACGGCGTTCTTCGCCGTCCAGCGTTTCGCGCGCTACGATCAGGCGTTGCAAAGCGGTTCCGCTTCGGTTTCGGCCTCGCGCAGAGCGGGCAGGGCATGGGCGGCGATGGCCTGGTGACGCGCCGTCTCGGCCTGGTGGCGCGTGGATTCCACGACCCTTGTGGAATCGGCTACGAGCTTTTCGCGCGCGCCTTCGACTTCGGCCAAGGCTTCGTCATATTCGATCAGCACGGACAAAGCGTGCAAGCGCCGGATTTCGGCTTGCAGTTCGCGGTACCGCTGCGCCTGGCGGGCTTGCCGCCGCAGGCCGTCGCCTTGCGCTGAAATCTGCGTCAACACGTCGTCGATGCGGGTGAGGTTGTCCTCGGCGCCTTTGAGCCGCAGTTCGGCTTCATGCCGCCTTGTGTGCAGGCCGGCGACGCCCGCCGCTTCTTCCAGGATTTGCCGGCGCGCTTGCGGTTTAGCCGCGATGATTTCGCTGATCTGCCCTTGCCGGACAAGCGCCGGCGAGCGCGAGCCCGAGGAGGCGTCGGCGAACAGAATTTGCACGTCGCGGGCACGCACCTCGCGGCCGTTGATCCGGTAGGTCGACCCAGAGTCGCGCTTGATCCGGCGGGTCACTTCGATAATGTCGGTGGCATCGCACTGGGCCGGCGCGGTGCGCCCGGCATTGTCCAGAACCAGCCCGACCTCGGCCATGTTGCGGGCCGGGCGATCGCCGCCGCCGGCGAAAATCACATCGTCCATGCTGGACGCGGCATGCTCTTGTAGGAGTTTTCGCCCATCACCCAGCGCAGCGCCTCGACAAATTCGACTTGCCGCACCCATTGGGTCCGATCACGCCGGTCAGTCCCGGCTGAATATGAAATTCTGTGTGCTCGACGAAGCTTTTGAAGCCGGTCAAGCGTAGCTTGCTGAATTGCATGAATTCTGACGTGCGCGACAGATTTTACCGGCGCAAGCGGGACGGCGGAAATTTCTGTGGGGGAAGGGCGAGAAGTGTTTGAATATGCGTTTAGGCCAGCCCTACGAGTTCGTGCAAAAATTGGAGATGCTGTCGAAAAACTCGGAACCCCACCGCCCTAATTCAGCCTGTATTCATTCGTGTCGCTTGAACAAGGCGCTATGCAAAGTTAAATAATCTGCCGGCCCCTAGCCGGACGCGACAGGTCGTGGCGCGAGTTTGGAGGGTCTGCACCAATGAAAGCAATCTTAACGTTTACTCGTCGTCCTTAGCGGCTTGGGCTTTGCCTCTGCCGTTACGCCAGCCCATGCCGATGCGGATGATGCCGCTTGGATCAAGAAATGCGTCGACGACAATAAGAGAGAAGGTGCAACGGCGGCCGTGGTCGCCGCATATTGCTCGTGCATGAACAACAAGATGTCGTCGAACGAAACTCTGTCGATCACGGCTTGGGAAAAGACCCACCCCCGGCGGAAATGGCAGCCTGCGATAAAAATCCGGCTGGAAATAAGATTACCGCGGCCAAAGCGGTGGCTGGGCAGTGACGATTGCGCTGATCTGCCCTTGCCGGACGAGCGCCGGCCAACGCGAGCCCCGGTGCCTCGTCCGGGGAGCGGTCTGTCGGGTACGGTCACCGCGCGTTGCGGATCGAGCGAAGCTTGCTGAACCGCATGAATTTAACGTGCGCGAAAGTTTTACCGGCGCAAGCGGGACGGGGGATTTTTCCGTGGGGAAGCGGGTGCGTAATCCCAAAGGCCGAAGCCGTCGTTGTTGAACTTCGTCATTGCGAGCGACGCGAAGTAATCCATTCCGCGGTGCCTTGCCCTGGATTGCTTCGCGTCGCTCGCAATGACGGGACGTGATTTGACGTTTCATAACTTGACAGCAGTGCTACCCCTGGTTCTCCGTCATCTTTCCCCGCGCCGCCTGCGCCGCCGCGAAGTTCCGTGACCAACACTTGGAACGGCGAGCAGAAACGCCGTTCAGCTATGCCGTTTCAATATGGCGTGAAGGATAGCAATTGGGGTTAAATGAGAATAGCGCACTTCAACGCCCGCAAAAATAATGCCGATCACCTTACTATCTCTAATAATTGGTTCGTAGATTGCCAGAATAGGCCGGCCGAAAAGCATGACTTCGCCGCGATATACCGCGCCGAACTCGAATATGGCATCGTAGGCAGGGCCATGCGCCAATGGAGTGCCGATCGCTCGCGTTCCGTCGGATAGAAGGACGTTGGTTGCGACTTTTTTGTCGCCCAGGAAGATCGTCGCGACGCCGGCAAAACGCTCCTTGATTTTATCGACGATGTCGTTGTTCCCGTTGATGAGATGATCGCCAAAAAACAGCTTGTCTTTGTCACGCTTGGGCTTTCCAAGACTATAAAGATTATCCCGAGCATGGTCAGCTCCGGCGTCCAGATTTGCTTCAGCCTTCGATCTCGCTTCGCGCCTGAGCTTGGCCTTCGCCGTCAATAGCGCTGGCATCACGATCCAATGGTAAACGGCGAGAGTGAACCAAGGATTATCGACAGAATTACAATCGCC
>CAVXNH010000001.1:0-7525 GCA_963762885.1 uncultured Alphaproteobacteria bacterium | reverse complement strand
TTCTGCCGGGCCGCATCAAGGGACGCTGGTCGTGCCGGGGGACGAGCCGGTGGCCAACATCACGCCGCGCGTGCCGCGAGCGCGGCAGGAGCTGGAGCTGGCGGCGCTCGAGAAAATGAATCGCCGGCATCTGGCCTCTCGGCCGCACGATGGGCGCTGGCGGCGCGGATCAAG
The DNA here is from genome assembly GCA_963762885.1 of uncultured Alphaproteobacteria bacterium. Taxonomy (GTDB): domain Bacteria; phylum Pseudomonadota; class Alphaproteobacteria; order Acetobacterales; family Acetobacteraceae; genus JASHVB01. The sequence continues at coordinate 7,351 of CAVXNH010000001.1, read as the reverse complement.
TCGTTCGAGACGGCCTTCGGCATGCAAATGGCGGTGCCCGAGGTGTTTGATCTATCCGGCGAGACGCAGGCCACGCTGGATCTTTATGGGCTAGAGCGCGGCAGCACAGAAGGTTACGCCTGGCAATGCCTGGTGGCCCGGCGGCTGATCGAGCGGGGCGTGAGATTTGTCGAGCTGGTGGATACCGGCTCGAGCGGCAATTGGGATTCGCACGGCGACATGATGGACCATGCCCGGCTGGCGCCGAATGTCGATCGGCCGATCGCCGGGCTGCTGCGGGACCTGAAGCCGCGGGGCCTGCTGGACGAGACGCTGGTCGTGTGGACCACGGAATTCGGCCGGACCCCCTTTAATAACTCGGCCGAGGCGAAGGGGCGCGAGCATCACAACTGGGCGTTCAGCTCGTGGCTGGCCGGCGGGGGGTAAAAGGGGGGATCGTCTACGGCGAGACGGACGAATACGGCGTGCGGCGTGGCGACGATCCGGTACACGTACACGATTTCCACGCCACGATCCTGCACCTGATGGGGCTGGATCACGAGCGTTTGACATATCGCCACAGCGGCCGCGACTATCGGCTGACCGACGTGCACGGGCGGCGTGGTCGACGGGCTGCTGGCGTAAGCTGGGCCTCGCTCACCCGGCTCGCTGCGGCGCTCGCCACCCTCTCCCGCAGGGAGAGGGGTTTCCACTAGCCCGACGTGCGAGCGAGGGGAAGTTCCATGCCTATCAGTGCCCGCACTGCCGGTTAGTGGTTGGCGGCGAATGAGTTGGATTGGGCACGTTCTTGCTGGGCTCCCATGCGCAGCAGGTCCATGTCTAGGGCGGGGTCATGCGGTAGATGAATTTGGGATTGCCCAGGATGTAGCGGCGCCACTTGTGCGGTTGCAGCAGCAGCTTGTGCATCCATTCGCAGCCGGCGGCGCACCCACAGGGGGGCGCGGCGCGGCTTGTCGACCCAATGATCGAACAGGCCGCCGACGCCGATGGCCAGGCGCACGTCGAGACGGGGGTTTATTGCGCAGGATCCATTGCTCCTGCACCGGGTTGCCCATCCCGACCAACAGCAAGTCGACTTCGGCGGCGTTGATTTGCTCGACCACCGCGTCGCTGCCGTCGGCGTGTACATAGCCGTCGTGATAGCCGGCCAGCGTCCAGCCGGGGAAGCGGGCGCGGGCGTAGCCGGCGGCGCCCAGGATCGTGTCGCGGGCCGCGCCCAGCAGGAAGTACCGATATCCGCGGTCGGCCGTGGCCTGCAGGAACTCGGGCACCAGGTCGGTGCCGCACAGGTTGTCGCGCAGCTCGTAGCCGCGTTGGCGGGCTGCCCAGCGCACGCCGGTGCCGTCGTTAAAGACATAATCGGCCGAGTTGAGCACGTCGCGGTATTGGGGGTCGTCCGTGGCTTCGTTCAGCGTGTGGGCATTGACCAGGTAGAGCGAGCGGCAGCGGCCGTCGTTTTCGCGCCAGCATCTCCTCCATGAGTTCGAAAGCGTGCGGCTTGCTCACGTCCGTCACGTCGACGCCCAGGATCGACAGCACGCGCGGCGCGCGTCGCGGGCGACATCCTGCGGCGCTGCTTCGAGCACTTCGGGAGTCTCGTCAGTGATTACCTGTGACATGGTTGGCCCTCGAAACAAGTCAAGGATGGCGTGATGAGATTTATTGCACGGTCGGCGCGCGCGGCCGGCCAGGACGTGGGCATAAACCTGGCGCGACGCCGGCGGCCATGCTGCGGTCTGAGTAACGGCTGACTTGCCGGCGATAAGCGCTTTGCGCAATGCATCGCGATCCGCGTCGCCGTCAACCAGCCGCGCGACGGCGCGGGCCAGATCGGCGGCGTCGCCGGGCGTAAAGAGCAGGCCATCCTCGCGATCGCGAATGACCTCGGGGATGCCTTCGACACGGCTCCCCACGATCGGCACGCCGGCGGCCATGGCCTCGAGCAGCACCATCGGCAATCCCTCGCGCAGGACGCTGGGCATGACGAAGATATCCATCGTCGATAGCTCGGCCGATACGTCGGAGCGGAAGCCGCGCCAATCGACGAGCGACGCGATGCCCAGCCGCTGGGCCAGGGCGTGCATGCGAGCCTGGTACTCGGGGGTCTCGAACGGCCCGACGATTTGCAGCCGCAGCGGGATTTGTTGCGCGTGCAGGCGGGCGCCGGCCTCGAGAAGCACCTCGAGCCCTTTGCGCTGCGACAAGAGTGCCACGATGCCCACGGTCCACGGACCGGCGGGCACGGGTTTACGGCTGAGCTCGCGACGGTCGGCACGCCGTTGGGTACGACCGTGAGGCGCGGCGGGTTTGACGCCGCCGCGCCGGGCATAGTCGGCGATGGCTGTCGATACCGCGATCACCGCGTCCGCGCGGCGAAAGGCGACGCGCTCGACCTGCCCGCTAATACGATGGCGCAGGTCGCGCAGCGTGTCGGGGGTGGCGGCGCTGTGAATGTGATGCACCAGGGGCACGCCGGTCTTGGCAGCGACAATTGCGCCCAGCAGTGCCGAACGCGACGTGTGCGTGTGGATCAGGTCGTACCCGTCGCTGTTGATCAGGCGGGCCAATTGGCCGACGGGCCGAAGATCAAAACGGGAGCGCATGGCCACGTCGTACAGCGGGGCCTGTTGCGACAGGCGGGCCGCGGCGAAGCGTCCGGGTTTCAGGCAGGCGAAACCGACCTGATAGCCTTGCTCGGGCAGGCTGAGGGCGAGCAGGTCTTGCACGCGTTCGGCGCCGGCGTAATGCTCGCCATTGATGACGTGCAGAACGCGGATCGGGCGACTTGCTGGGGGCCCGGTGCGGGGGGCCGGCGGCGTCTCGAGCAGCGCAGCCGTCGTGGCCAGCACTGCATCGAGCTGGTCCGCGATCGCGGCGGTTCCCTCAGCACCCGAGAAGCTCATTAGTAGGCTCCCTTGCAGCTCAAAACCGACATTGGCGTGCGCCAGCAGCACCAGGTCGGTGGCGCAGGCTTTGGCGGCGGAAGTACCACAGGTCCATGCGCACCAGGTCATGGAAGGCGACGTCGCTGCGACCGCTGACCTGCCACAGGCAGGTCAGGCCGGGCTTGAGGGCGAAACGCAACCGCACGGCCGCGGCATTTCATAGCTTCGGCGGTGGGCAAGGGGCGGGGCCCGACCAGCGACATTTCGCCTCGCAGCACGTTCCACAACTGCGGCATCTCGTCAATGCTGAACGAGCGCAGGAAGCGGCCGCAGCGGGTGACGCGCGGATCGCGGCGATTCTTGAAAATGGGTCCGTCCTTTTCGTTTTTCACCAGGTGCTGCAACTGGTCGGCGTCGAGTCGCATGGTGCGAAACTTGTAAAGCTTGAAGCGGCGGCCGCACTGGCCAATCCGCTCTTGCCAAAACAGCGGCCGGCCGCGCGTTGTGAACACGAGCACGACCAGCGCCGTGAGCATCACGGGCGAAAAAGAGCACCAGGGCCACTATGGCGCCCACGACGTCTATCGCCGCCCTTAATCAATAAATAGCCCACCCGGCGATTGCCGCCCGGCCGCAGGTCGGAAAAATCGTCGACCGGGCGGGAAACGATCGTTACCCCCGGGGGCCGGTGATAGGGGTTGGTCTTGTCGCGGGGGGCCCAGACGGTGGTGGAAGGATGTCGGGCAGTGCTGGTCGTGGCCGTATCGTGCCAAGTCAGGGTGTCCGTTGCGGGCTCGAACGCCGACGACATCTGGTCAAGAGACATATGAAGCGTTCCTTGGTGCCATGCCTGGTGGGTGCGCAGGATCGAGAGCGTTGTTCGCGCGACAAATGGTGTTGGGCAAGCGAGAAAAGCAAGGCCCATGCCCGGCGGACTATGAATGGCACAGTCGCGCGGCAACCCGATAAGCGCCAGTGTTTAGACGCGCGGAGAAACCAAGCCGCGAAGGGTTCCATCCGCGGCGCTGTTGCCCAGGGGCAACATTTCTGGGTAGCACGATGTTGCCGGCCAGCAACGCGGGCGAGAGGCAAGCTGCGCGATGGGCGACAGCCGGCTCCAGGAGCTGCGCAGCGGTTGTGCCGAACGTTGCGATTGTGCGCTCGCATTTGCTCGCGGCGCGATGCGCGCGCGTGAGCTTTGGTCGGCACTGCCGGGCAAGGTGGTAATGCCCGAAATTCATGGGCTGTATTCTGCCGTGCTCCGGCCGGGCTGCGCTACGGAAGGGCACGGCCAAGATGGCCGTGGCGCGACGAACGGGAGTATCGCGTAGAGGAAGTCCGCGACTCGCATGTCTGCGGCGGCCGTGGCGACCGGCGGCGGACTTAGTGTCCAGTGCTCAGGGCCATGCGGCGTCGGCGCAGCGGCAGGGCCATGCCGGCCGTCGACGGCCACCAGCCCGCACGTGATGCCGGCGATGTAGAACAAGAGCGAATTATCGATCGGCGTGTACGAAAGCTCGTGAAACACGGATTGCACGAGGTACAACGGGAGCACGCCGAGCAACAAGGCAGCCTGTTCTTTGACCCAGGGAACGGAGTGCGGTCGTGGTACAGCCGCCAGGCCTGGCGAGCCCACCAGGCGATTAGGGCCAGGAACAAGGCGAGGCCCACGATGCCGGTCTCGGTGAGCAGGCTGAGCAGGGTGTTGTGGTGCGACCAGGTGCGAATGGTTTGCAGCTTGAGGTCGGTCTCGCGATCGTCGAGATACGGGAGTTTGGCCTCTTCGAAGCGGCCAAAGCCGGCCCCCAACAGAGGATGATCGACAAACATCATCCACGAGACGTACACGAAACTGACGCGGGCCTCGGCCGATTCCTTGGTGCCGGCGGCCGAGAATTCGCGGTCGAAGGCCAGGATTTTCTCGAATTTCGTCGCGCCCACGACAACAGCGATCGTGGCGGCCCCGACCAGGACCCATTTTCGCAGGGACGCGCCAGCAGCAGTCCCAGCACGGTCAGCATGCCCAGCCCGACCCCCATCCACACGCTGCGCGTGTAGGTCAAGAAGATGCCGACGCCGTACAGGGGCAACAACAGGGCCACGAGCAACTGGCCCGGGCGAGAGAGCCTGGGCCACAGTGCCAGTGCGGCCATGAGCGTGCAGATGCCCAAGGTCAGGCCCATGCTGACCGATTGCAGCATCGGTCCGCGGGCGCGGCCGAAGTGCAGACCCAACTTGGGATCGGCAATTTGCTTGGGAAAGACGAGGCCCCATTGGGCCGAGACTTCGAGGATGGCGGTCACGGCCAGGTAGACGCCAAAAGCCGCGAACGCGATTTGAATGCGTCGCGAGGCGTTTTCGGTCAAGGGAGTTTGCCGGCCGATCCAGTAAACCGCGATCGGCATGGCATAGCCCCCCAGCAAGCGGAAGGCGGACACCAATTGCTGCTTGGGGCTGGCCTCGCCCATCGACATCAGGAAACTGACGGCGAACAGGGCCAACAGGCTGAAGGCCAGGATGTCGCCGGTCTCGATCGGCTTGAGCGGCACGCGCCCGAAGCGCCATTGCAGGACGAAGGCCGCGCACAACACGACCATGGCGATACGATCCACCGTCAGTGGCAGCGGACCAAGATGAAAGCTGGCGAAGTAATAGCCGAAGCAGGCCGCGCTGAGCAGGTAGATCAGGCAGCCGGCGTGCAGCGAGCCGCGCACGAGGAAGATCCCGCCCCACAGCAGGCCCACGACACCCAGGATCATGATCAGGTCAAGCATACGAAGGCTGGCTCGGCGAGATTGTTGATCAAAAAAGGAGCGGCGACCGTCGTGCTCTCGATGCGCGACGGTCGCCGATTTCACCCGTGACGTATTGGTCGGCGACGTGCGCGTTAGTCGTGGCGGAGCCGACGGGTTCGTCGTTTCGCGGGCCCGGCTCGCTAAAGGATAGGCCTCTCCACGTTCGCGGCCGACTTTCTGGCGGCGGCGCGCGGCGCTTTCGAGGTCTTTCAGGCGGGCCGAATGTGCCGGCGCAGCGGGTTGCGACGGAGGTATCGTAAGGAACAGCACCGCGAGTCCGAAGACCAACCCTCCGGCGATGCCGGCCAGGATCAACATGGCGCGGCTTGGGCCGATCGGCTCGTACGCCGGCGTCGGGCGTGTCGATGGGGGTGATGACGCTGGCCGTTTCGGCCGCGGCTTTGGCGCCGCGGGCGGCGGTCAGGTCGCTCGCGACTTCGAGCAACAGGGTCCGGCTTTTCACCGCGGCCGACAGGTTGGCGTATCGCCCGCGCACCGCGGCCAGCCGCTGGAGTCGCTCGCGTTCGGCGGCCAAACGATCTTTCAACGCCTGGACCTGGGCCGAGGCGAGTTGCAGATCGACTTCGACGCCGTGGCGTGCGCTGGCGATTTCGTCGTACAGGTTGTGGCGGATTTCCTGCTCCAGAATGGCGGGCGGCCTTGGCTAGCGGATGTTCCTCGGCCAGCCGGCCCACCAGGTCGGCGGATTTCAACTGGGCGTCGACCAGCCCCTCTTTCAGTCGGCGCAGGGCGGGTTGCGAATCGAGCAGACGGTTCGGCGTGGCCATCAGCTTTTGGGGATCGTCGGCCGAGTCGCTGAGCAATTTCAGCAGGCCGCGGTCGCTGCGTTCGGCCGTTTCGGCGTGCCGCAGCTCGTTTTCGATTTCCACCGTGCGGCGGCGGATATCGCTGTCGCCCGAGGGGAGTTCCTGCAGGTCGCAGCTCGGAAAGATCCTCGCCGACCGATTTCTCCAACTCGGCGAGGCGATCGGTGGCGGTATTGAGGTCTTCCTCGTTGAGGTCGACGGCCTTCGTGAGCTCGTCAATCATGCTCTGGCGCGATGGCGCGGAATGCTTGAGCGCGATTTGCAATTGATCGGCGACGGCGGCGGCGAGCTTTTCGGCCCGATCGCGGTCCGTGGATTTGACCTTGATGTAGAACATTTCGGTCGCGCCGACTTCCACGCCCTTGGGGGGCGACACTTTGACTTCGCGGCGGAAATCAACGACGTCCTGCGGCGTGGGGTAGGCCGACGGATCGCGATTGTCCCGGGGCGGACCGACCTGAGCCAAGGCCGCGGACAGGACGCCGTTGCTCTTGCCCATTTCGAGAATTGTTTCGTGCTTGGTTTTCAGCTCCTCGGGATAGCGGAATTTGCCGAGAGAGTCGGTGTTGCCGGCGGCCTCGTTGCGAAAGGCAAAGGGCTGCGTGGCTTCCCAGACATCGGGCTTGAAAGTGGCGTACGCGGCGGCCAGGGCCGCGAACAGGGCGGCCGGCACAAGCACGCGCCTGGGTGGCGGGCCACGCAGTGCGGAACGCGGCGGGGCTCGCCAACGGGTGAATTGCAGTGGACATGACAGTTATTCCTGCACGGGTGATGGAAGCATGGTGCGATTCCCCCTGGACGCAATACGACGCCGATCGAGGCACAACGCTAAGCCAATGCGTTG